>NZ_QVPD01000009.1 GCF_003416885.1 Cognatiluteimonas weifangensis | reverse complement strand
GGCCTGTGCGGGACCGTCGGCGGCATGGATGCCGCCGAGGAGCCTACAGGGACGTATTCACGGCGTGTCCCGCACAGGCCGGGCCACTGGCTTCCCCCCGCAAAGGTTTCCGCACTTGAAGGAAGTACTCCCGGCATGTCCCGCACACCGGGCCATCGGCTTTCCCGCAAGGAGTCCCAGAGATCGAACTACACGCATGCTTCTTCATGCGCGAGACCGGCCCGAACTGGCAGGCTATCGCGGTTCGAACAGCGCGATCGACTCCACGTGCGCGGTGTGCGGGAACATGTCCATCACACCCGCCGAACGCAGCGTCCAGCCGCGTTCGTTGACAAGGTAACCGGCATCGCGCGCGAGCGAGGCCGGATGGCAGCTGACGTACACGATCCGCTGCAGCCCCTTCAGCGGCAGTTGCTTGAGCACCGCGTCGGCGCCGGAACGCGGCGGATCCAGCAACAGGCGGTCGAAGCCCGCGCGCATCCAGGGATGCCCGCGCAGGTCCTGGGCGAGGTCGGCGGCATGGAAGTCCGCATTGACGATGCCGTTGTGGCGGGCATTGTCGCGCGCGCGCTGCACCAGCCCGGCGTCGCCCTCCACGCCCACCACCTCCCGCGTTCCGCGCGCCAGCGGCAGGGTGAAGTTGCCGAGGCCGCAGAACAGGTCGAGCACGCGCTCGTCGCGCTGCGCGTCCAGCAGTTCCAGCGCGCGCGCGATCATCTTCTGGTTGAGGCCGGCGTTGACCTGGATGAAGTCCAGCGGACGGAACTGCAGTTCCACGTCCCACTGCGGCAGGCGGAACGCCAGCTGCGGCTCTTCGGGCCATAGCGCACGCACCGAGTCGATGCCGCCGGGTTGCAGGAAGATCGCAAAGCCGTGCTCCCGTCCGAAAGCTTCCAGCGCCGCGTGGTCGGCTTCCGGCAGCGGCTGCAGATGACGGAACACCAGCGCGACCCCGCCGAACTGCGGCGTGGCGTCGCCGGCGATGAACTCGATCTGCGGGATCTCGCGTCGCGCCTGCAGGCCGTCGACCAGCGCCGCCAGCGCATCGACCTTGAAACCGAGCTGCGGGATCACCGTGTGGCAGACCGACAAGTCGGCGACGAAACGCGGATCCTGCTCGCGGAAGCCGACCAGGGTTTTGTCCTTCTTCTCCACCCGCCGCACCGAGAACCGGCCCTTGCGCCGGTAGCCCCAGGCAGCGTCGGTCAGCGGCGGCAGCACCGCCGCGGGCGCGACGTGGCCGATGCGCTCCAGGTTTTCCAGCAGCACGCGCTGCTTGGCGTGGATCTGCTGCGCTTCATCCAGATGCTGCAGCGCGCAGCCGCCGCACACGCCGAAGTGCGGGCAGCGCGGCGGCACCCGGTGCGGCGAGGCACGCAGCACCTGCAGCGTCCGGGCTTCGTCGAAGCTGCGCTGGCGCGCGGTCTGCTGCGCCAGCACGCGCTCGCCGGGCAAGGCGCCGGTCACGAACACGGCCTTGCCGGCACCGGCCTGCCCTTCGGGGCGGCGGGCGACGCCGCGGCCGTCGTGGCTCAGGTCGAGGATGTCGAGCTCGAACGGCGTCTGGTCGATGCGGGCCAACGGGGTCACGGCGTTGCGGCGGGGCCGGGTATTGTCGCAGAGGCGCCGGGGCCGGATCGGTCCGGGTGTCCACCCGCGTGCGGCGCACCCGCCGCAGCATCGGCCGGCGACGCCCGGGCGTATGCGCGCGCCCGCCCCACGCCGCCGTCGAAGCCCGGCTGCGCAGTACCGGCAAGGCACCGCGCCAGCGTTGGCGTCCGACCCGGAAACGGCAACGGCCCGCCGGAGCGGGCCATTGCGGGCAGCGGACCGGTGTAACTACTTCTGCTTCCAGGCGCCGCCGGCGTCCTGGTACCACCAGCCGCTGCGGGCGCTGGTGATCCACTGCTTGGCGAACACGCTGCGGATCTGCGCTTCCCATTCCGGGTGGCCGTTGGCGACGGCGACCTCGCGGTACACCGCCTTGCGGTCGCGGTTGTCGTCGGCGACCGCCTGGTTGACCGCGACGCGGTCCTTGAGCCCCAGTTTGCCGGCGTCGCGCACCACCACCAGGCCGTCGCTGGTGAAGCCGAGCGCGCCCGAATCGAAGCCCGCACGCAGGCTGGCGTCGAAACGCGTCGCCATGCGCGCCTGGATCGCCTGGATCGCCGGCGTCTTGATGGTGATGTCCGGCGTGCCCTGGGCGTGGGCCGGGGCGATGCCGAGCAGCAGCAGCGGATCGAAACGGAACGCGGGCGCGGCGCTCGCCATGCCGCCGCCGTCGTTGCCGCCGTCGTCGTCCTGGGGCGCGGGCGCCGGCGGCGTCTCCTCGCCGATCACCTTCTCCACGAACTGCTTGGCCGCTTCCCGGGCCTCGGCGGCCGGAAAGTAGACGTTGATCGTCACGCACGCGGTCAGTACCAGCGCCGCGAGCGGCATTCCCATCCAGCGTCTCATCCTGCGTCTCTCCTGTACGGCCTTGTGGTGTGTGGCGCGGGGATCATTGCACGACCGGCTTGACGTCGCCCTTGCCGGCGGCGGCCAGCCGCTCCAGCAGGGTCGGCCAATCGACTTGGCGATTGAAGCCGACCACCGTCAGCCGCGGCAGCCCGGCGCCTTCGACGATAGTAAAGCCGGCCCCGGCTGAATGCAGGCCGCCCATCTCGCAGACCTCGTTGGCCAGGCGACAGGCAATGCCGATGCGGCGATAGCCGAAGTCGTCGAACAGCCCGATCAGCTGCCCCTGCAGGCTGCTGACGAAGGAACTGTCACCGACGCTGGAGATGTTCTGCACCGCGCGCTGGCTGATGCGCTGGCGGACGCCGGCGCGACGCGCCGCGGCGGCGTCGGTATGCAGCTGCGCGTCGAACGCGGTCGCGGTCCAGTCGACCAGGCGCAGGTCGGCGATGCGGCCGTCGAGCTTGCCGCCGATGCTGCCGAAGTCGAACACGCCGGTCAGCGCCATCAGGTCGATGTCGTCCAGGGCGAGATCGGCGCTGAGCGAAGGCGCGACCCCGAACGGCCGCTCCAGCGACAGCTGCGTCACCTGCACCTGGCCGCCGAACAACTGCACGGTCAGGCCGCCGTCGAATTGCAGGCGCTCGTCGGCATAGCGCGCGTTCGGGATGCGGCCGCTGAGCTCGCCCTGGAACGCCGGCCAGCCCAGCGATTGCGCCAGGGCGCCGATGTCGAGCCCGTCCAGCGCGAGCCCGAAGCGCAGGCGCAGGCCCGCATCGCCCGCCGGCGGCCGCAGCACCAGATCGTCGAAGCGCAGGCTGCCGCCGAAGGCCGGCAGGGTCACCGCCTCGCGCAGGCGCAGTTCGCCGTCGCTGCTGTCCAGCGGCAGCGTGGCGGCGGCGAAATCCAGCCCGTACAGCTGGCCGCCGCGCCAGCGCAGCGCACCCGCCACCGGCGCTCCGGCGGAGAACCGCAGCGGGCCGGCGAGGCCGTCGAAACGGAAACGGTCCCTGCCGTCGATCAGGTCGATGTCGTGCAGCTCGGCGCTGGCGGACTGCAGGTCACCGTCAGCGACCCGCAATTGCGCCTCCAGCGCGCCGCGCAGTTGCAGGTCGGCCAGCCCGAACAGGCCCAGCCAGCCGGACAGGTAGCGCTCGCGCAGCGGCGCGAGGTCGCGGCTGCGCAGGCGCAGGTCCAGCGCGTGCAGGCCGGCATCGGGAGTCAACACCGCGCTGGCGTCGGCGACGAGCACCTCGCCATCGCGCCAGGCGATCGCCGGCAGTTGCCAGCCCGCCGCGCCCGCCTGCCGGCCCTCGATGCGCAGGCCCACCGGCGTCGCGGGCAAGGCGATGTAGGCGTCGCCGGCGAGCAATTCGCCGCCGCGCAGGTCGCCGTCCAGCAGCAGCGTGCTTTGCCGCGCGCCTTGGCGCCAGTCGACTGCGAAACGGCCGCCCAGGCCCTGCCCGGCAATGCTGGCGTCGGCGCTGTCGAAGGCGGCGTCGGCGACCGCCAGCGTACCGGCGACCTGCAAGGCCGCCTCCGCCGGCGCATGCACGCGCAGCCGGCCGTCGACGCTGCCGGTCTGCAGCTGGCCGTCCGCCCATGTCTGCGCCAGCAGCGCCTGCATCCAGGCCAGCGGTACGCGAGCGAGCTCCAGCGTGGTGTCGTCCGGCGTCGCCGCCAACCGCTGCAGGGTCAGCGTCGCATCCCCGCTCGCCAGCGTCACGTCGGTGCTGGCCGCGCCGAGGTCGACCGCCAGCCGCCACGGCGCACCGTTCGCGCCGCTGCGCAGCACGCCGTCGCAACGCCAGCCGCCGGCAGCGTCGCGGTGCAGCGGGCAATGCCAGCGCAGGTCACGGAACCGGTAGCCCAGGTCCGGTGCCTCGACCCGGCCCGCGCGCAGGGACAGCTCCCCCTGCGTCGCCTGTGCCGGCCAGTCCAGCCGCACCTGCACATCCTGCAGCGTGGCCACCGCGGTGCTCACGCGCGCGATCCGCGCCTGCAGGGTGCGCGCCATCGCCGGCGCGGCCGCGGACAGGCACGTCAGGCACAGCAGCAGCGTTACCATCGGGCGCGTCATGCGCGCAAGCATACCGACCACGGAGGGCAGGCAATGAAACCGACGACGCGGCCGCGAATCCTGCTGGTCGAGGACGACCCGGTCAGCCGCGCCTTCCTGAGCGCGGCGCTGGAAGCGCTGCCGGCGCAGGTCGACGCGGCCGCCAGCTGCGGCCAGGCGCGGCAGTGTGTGCAGGTCATGCCGGACCACGCGCTGTGGCTGATCGACGCCCATCTGCCCGATGGCGGCGGCGCCGAGCTGCTCGCGAGCCTGCGCGCGGCCGCGCCGCGGACGCCGGCGCTGGCGCACACCGCCAGCACGCAGCGCGCCGACCTGGACGCCCTGCTCGCGGCCGGTTTCCTGGAGGTGCTGGTGAAGCCGATCGCGGCGCGGGCGCTGCAGGGCGCGGTCGGCCGCGTGCTCGGGCTGGCGCCTGCCCCGGCCGACGAAGTCGCGCCCGCCCCCTGCGGGAAATTGCCGGACTGGGACGATGCCGCCGCGCTGGCGGCGTTGAAAGGCGAGCCGGCGCATGTCGCGGCGCTGCGGCGCCTGTTCCTCGGCGAATTGCCGGGACAGCGGCAGGCGGTCGCGGCGGCGCTGGCGGCGGGCGCGGTCGATCGGGCCGGCAGCGAGCTGCACCGGTTGCGCGCCAGTTGCGGCTTCGTCGGCGCGGCGCGGCTGGGCGCTGCGGTGCAGGCGCTGCAAGCGGCACCGCACTCGGACGCGGCGCGGCGGCGTTTCGAGGAAGCGGCCGACGATCTGCTGGCAGCCGCGGCGACGGCAGCGCGCTGAGCACGGCGCGGGCGGCCGCGGCAGTCCGGTGCGCAGCGGTGGCTTGCGACCGCCCGGGTCGGCGAGATGCGGGCATTTCCGGCCCCGGGCACCTGCCGTCACGCCCGGATCCCGGTGTCGGTGTCGGTGTCGGCGCCGCTACGCGCGCGGCGCCAGGCGCCCGAGCTCGCCCAGCAGTTCCCAGGATTTCAGGCCGCGGCCACCCAGGTGGTACGTCAGCACCGGGCGCAGCGCGCGGCGCAGGCCGGCGAGGTCGTCGGCATCGAGGGCGCTGGCGGCCAGGTCCTCATCCGCGGCCAGCGCCAGCAGCGCGCGGCCGGTGGCGGCATCGCTGCGGTCGTCGCGGCCGCGATCGCGCAGCAGGCGGCGCGGCCCGTACTCGGGATCGATCCGGTAGCGCGCGGCCGGATCGATGGCGAGGCCGTCGCCATCCACCGCGCAATCGAAGCCGAAACCCAGCGCCTGCAGCAGGTCACGCTCGAAGCGCCGCAGCGTCCAGGCCAGCGGCGCGCCGGCGCCCAGCCGCGCCCGGCTGCGCGCATAGGCGACGAACAGGTCCGGTTGCGGGTCGCCGCGCGGCGCCAGCCGCAGCACCAGCTCGTTGACGTAGAAAGCGGCGAGCGTGGCTTCGCCGGCCAGCCGCGGCGCCGCGTCCAGCGCCTCGGCCGCGCGCAGTTGCGCCAGCTCGCCGCGCTGCACCGCGTCGATGCGCAGGTACTGCAGCGGTTGCAGCGCCGCACGCAGCACGTGCCGCTTCGGCCCCTGCACCCCGCGCGCCAGCAGTCCCAGGCGGCCGTGGCTGGCGCCCAGCACCTCGACCAGCAGGCTGCTTTCGCGCCACGGGCGGGTGTGCAGGACGAAGGCGGGCTCGCCGGCGATGCGCATCGAAAAACCAGAAAACCGGGGTCAGAGTACGTTTTCCGCCAAGCTAGCACCCTTGCGCCGTGGCCGGCGGCAAAACGGGCTCCGGCCCGTTCGTCGCTCAGTCGTGGTAACCGAGGGTGCGCAGCGCGGCCTCGTCGTCGGACCAGCCCTCGCGCACCCGCACCCAGGTCTGCAGGAACACCTTGCAGCCGAACAGGCGCTCCATCTGCTCGCGCGCGCGGCTGCCGATCTCGCGCAGGCGCGCGCCGCCCTTGCCGATCACGATCGCCTTCTGCCCGTCGCGCTCGACCCACACCACCGCGCCGATGCGCAGCAGCGGGCCGTGCTTGCCGGGCTCCTCGACGAACTGCTCGATCTCGACCGTGGTGGCATACGGCAGCTCGGCGCCGAGCTGGCGCATCAGCTGCTCGCGCACCAGTTCGCCGGCGAGGAAGCGCTGGCTCCTGTCGGTGATCTCGTCCTCGGCGTACAGCGCGGGCTGTTCGGGCATCAGCCGCAGCAGGTCGTCGACCAGCGCCTCCAGGCCCTTGCGCTTGAGCGCGGAGACCGGGTGCACCGCGGCGAAATCGCGGCCAGCGCTCACCTGCGCCAGGAACGGCAGCAGCGCCGCCTTGTCCTTGATCCGGTCGACCTGGTTGACCGCGAGCACCACCGGCACGCCGGCTTCGCGCAAGGCATCGTGGGCCAGCGCATCCTCGTCGTCCCAGCGCCCGGCCTCGATCACCAGCAGCGCCGCGTCGACGCCCTCCAGCGCGCCGCGCGCGGCGCGGTTCATCCAGCGGTGCATGGCCGAAGACGAAGCCTTGCCCTGCTCGCGGTGGATGCCGGGGGTGTCGACCAGCAGCAGCTGGCCGTGCGGGAAGCTGGCGATGCCGAGCAGGCGGTGGCGGGTGGTCTGCGGGCGGCTGGAGACGATGCTGACCTTGGCCCCCACCAGCGCATTGACCAGGGTGGACTTGCCGACGTTGGGACGACCGAGGACGGCGACCTGGCCGGCGCGGAAGGGCGGTTTGCTCATCGGGCAATTGTACGGGGGCGCAGTGCCGTCGCCCCGGCGGGGGTTGCAGCACCCTCTCGGGTGATGCGGCGCGAATGGGGTCCGTCGTGCGCCGGGCGATCAGCCGAGAAAAGCCGCGGCTTCGGCCGGAGTCGGGGCGCGGGCCGGGGATTGCTCCCCGGCTCGGTCGGGCCATCCCGGGCCCGACTCGCCGCCGCGCGCTGTCCTGCGTGCTGTCCGCAATCCCCGGCCCGCGCACCGACTGCGCCCACGTCAAGGCGCGCTGTCTCGACCCGGGACAATGAACCCTGCCCTGCGTCCACGCGGCATCCGGCGTCCGGCGTCCGGCGTCCGGCGTCGCAGCGTGCGATCCGCGCGTTTCAGACTGCGCTCGTAGGCGCCGCACTCAGCCGGCGGGCTGTTCGATCCGGGCCAGCGCCGCTTCCGCGGCGCGCTGCTCGGCGGCACGGCGCGAGCTGCCGCTGCCTTCGGTGGCTAGCGCCGGCTCCGACAGCGCGCAGCCGACCCGGAAGGTCTTGTCGTGCTCGTCGCCGCTTTCGCCCAGCAGCGCGTACACCGGCAGCGGCAATTGCCGTGCCTGCAGCCATTCCTGCAGTCGGGTCTTGGCGTCCTTGCCGACCCGGTGCAGCGGCGGCAGGGCCGCCAGCAGCGGCTCGAACCAGGCCAGCACCGCCTGCCGGCAGGTCTCGAAACCGCCGTCCAGGTACAGCGCCGCGATCACCGCCTCCACCGCATCGGCGAGGATCGAATCGCGGCGATGGCCGCCGGACTTCATCTCGCCGGGCCCGAGCGTGAGGCGCGCCCCCAGATCGAGCTCGCGGGCGATGCCGGCCAGCGCCGACTCGCGCACCAGTTCGGCGCGGGCGCGGGTCATCGCGCCTTCGTCGGCCCGCGGCCAGCGCGCGTAGAGCTGCTCGGCGACGATCAGGTTGAGCAGCGCATCGCCGAGGAACTCCAGCCGCTCGTTGTGCGGGCTGCCGGCGCTGCGGTGGGTCAGGGCCTGCGCCAGCAGGCCCGGGTCGGCGAACACGTGGCCACCGAAGCGAGCGGCGGCCGGATCCGTGCCGGTATGTGCGGGATGCGCGGTCAATCCGGGCCCTGGTTGGTCAGGTTCTCGGCCGCGGAGAACTTGCCGACCACATCGAGGTTGGCGATGATCGGCTTGCGCACTTCGTAGTCGACGCTCATCGACCAGCCGCGGTCGACGCGCTGGAGCTTGACGTTCTCCGGCTTCACGTTCTCGGCGTAGCTGATGTAGAGCCGGCGGAAGAACAGGTCCTGGATCTTGGCCGGATCGCGGTTGGCGATCCCCGGCTCGGCCTGCAGGCCCTTGAGCGCCTGCTGGACCGCGTAGTACTCCGAGTACATCGGCACCAGCTTCATGCCGATGTAGGCGAACAGGCCCACCACGCCCAGGACGACCACGAACCCGATCAGGGTCATGCCGCTTTGCGTACGCTTCATTGCCTTCCCCTTCTGGTCAAGAGTCCATGCCGGCCATCGCTGCTGGACCGGCCCGGGCGAGTCTACGCAATCGCGGCCTACGGAATCCTGCTGCCGATCCGGTCGAAGTCCACCCCGCCCGCGCTGCCGTCCCAGTGCATCCAGATCAAGAACGCCTTGCCGCGCAGGTCCGCCTCGGGCAGGAAGCCCCAGAAGCGGCTGTCCTCGCTATTATCGCGATTGTCGCCCATGACGAAATAGTGCCCGGCCGGGACCGTCCATTCGCCCTCGCCCTGGATGAAGTACGGCAGGTCGTCGCGTTCCAGCACCGGATGCGGGCGCCCGGGGAGTTGCTCGGTCAGCAGCTTGGCGCCGCTGGCGTCGGCGCCGCGGCCCCGGCCCACGTAGCGGCCGCGGGGGTCGTAACGCAGCGGCTGCCCGTTCAGGTACACCGTGTCGTCGCGATAGGCGACGGTGTCGCCCGGCAGCCCGACCACGCGCTTGATCCAGTCCTGCTCCGGGTGCTGCGGCGGGTGGAACACCACCACGTCGCCGCGCGCCGGCTCGCCGAGGTCGAGGAACTTGCGGTTGTTGATCGGCAGGCGCAGGCCATAGGCGAACTTGTTGACCAGGATGAAGTCGCCGATCAGCAGCGTCGGCATCATCGAGCTGGACGGGATCCGGAACGGCTCGGCGACGAAGCTGCGCAGGCACAGCACCACCGCCAGCACCGGGAAGAAGGCTTTGGCGTAATCGACGAGGACCGGTTCCTTCGGCTCCAGCAGCCCCGCGCGCTCGGCGCGCCGCCGGGCCAGGAACAGCCTGTCGAGCAGCCAGATGATGCCGCTGGACAGGGTCAGGACGACGAGGGCGATTTCGAACCAGCGCATTGAGGCTCCTTCGGAGCGGGATTCGGGTTGGGGATCGAGGGTTCGCTACGGTCCGGGCTCCGCGTTTGCGCAGCCCCGGCCCGAACCGCCGATCCCGGCTACTTGTCCACCTGCAGCACGGCGAGGAAGGCCTCCTGCGGGATCTCCACCCGACCGACCTGCTTCATCCGCTTCTTGCCTTCCTTCTGTTTCTCCAGCAGCTTCTTCTTGCGGGTGGCGTCGCCACCGTAGCACTTGGCCAGCACGTTCTTGCGCAGCGCCTTGACCGTGGTGCGGGCGATGATCTGCGAGCCGATCGCGGCCTGGATGGCGACGTCGAACATCTGTCGCGGGATCAGCTCGCGCATGCGCTCGGTCAGCTCGCGGCCGCGGCGGTCGGCGTGGCTGCGGTGGGTGATCAGCGACAGCGCGTCGACGCGGTCGCCGTTGATCAGCGTGTCCACGCGCACGAACGGGCCGGCCTCGAAACGCACGAAGTGGTAGTCCAGCGACGCATAGCCGCGCGACACCGACTTCAGGCGGTCGAAGAAGTCGAGCACCACTTCGGCCATCGGCAGCTCGTAGCTGACCTGCACCTGGCTGCCCAGGTACTGGATGCCGATCTGGCGGCCGCGCTTCTCCTCGCACAGGGTGATGACGTTGCCGACATAGTCGGGCGGGGTGAGGATGTTGGCGCGGATGATCGGCTCGCGGATCTCGGCCACCAGATTGGCCTGCGGCAGCTTGGCCGGGTTGTCCAGCGGCAGGATGCTGCCGTCGGTCTTCAGCACCTCGTAGATGACGGTCGGCGCGGTGGTGATCAGGTTGAGGTCGTACTCGCGCTCCAGCCGCTCCTGCACGATTTCCATGTGCAGCATGCCGAGGAAGCCGCAGCGGAAGCCGAAGCCCATCGCCTCCGAGCTTTCCGGCTCGAAGCGCAGCGCGGCGTCGTTGAGGCGCAGCTTCTCCAGCGCCTCGCGCAGGTCCGGGTAGTCCTCGGCGTCGACCGGGAACAGGCCTGCGAACACCCGCGGCTGCATTTCCTGGAAGCCGGGCAGCGGGTGCGGCGCGGGGTTGTTCGCCTGGGTCAGGGTGTCGCCCACCGGCGCGCCGTGCACGTCCTTGATGCTGGCGGTGACCCAGCCCACCTCGCCGGCGCCGAGCTTGTCGAGCACCTTGCGCTTGGGGGTGAACACGCCGACGTTGTCGACCTCGTGCGCGCGGCCGGTCGACATCACCAGCAGCTTGTCGCCCTTGCGGATCTCGCCCTGCATCACCCGCACCAGCGAGACCACGCCCAGGTAGTTGTCGAACCAGGAGTCGATGATCAGCGCCTGCAGCTTGTCGGTGTCGCGCGGCTGCGGCGGCGGGATGCGCTCGACGATGGCCTCGAGCACGGCCTCGACGTTGAAGCCGGTCTTGGCGCTGATCGCGACCGCGTCGGTGGCGTCGATGCCGATCACCGCCTCGATTTCCGCCTTGACCTTGTCGACGTCGGCGGTGGGCAGGTCGATCTTGTTCAGCACCGGCACCACTTCCAGGCCCTGCTCGACCGCGGTGTAGCAGTTGGCGACCGACTGCGCCTCCACGCCCTGGGCGGCGTCCACCACCAGCAGCGCGCCCTCGCAGGCGGCCAGCGAGCGGCTGACCTCGTAGCTGAAGTCGACGTGGCCGGGGGTGTCGATGAAGTTGAGGTGGTAGACCTGCCCGTCCTTCGCGGTGTACGGCAGCGACACCGACTGCGCCTTGATGGTGATGCCGCGTTCGCGCTCGATCGGGTTGTTGTCGAGCACCTGCGATTCCATCTCGCGCGCGGTCAGGCCGCCGCACAGCTGGATGATGCGGTCGGCCAGGGTCGACTTGCCGTGGTCGACGTGGGCGATGATGGAGAAATTGCGAATGTTCCGCATCGGTCCGGGCTGGAGACGCGCACGCCGCAAAGGCGCGCACTGGGTGGGGTCGAACGCCCGGCAGCCGGGTCGCGTGGCCCGGACGCGGGCGCCGGCTGGACCGATGCGACGCGGGTTGGGGCCGAACGCGACATTATCGCATGGCCGACGCGGCCGCCGCGGCGGCGCCGACCCGGGCCGGCGCACACGCCACAACTCCGGGGATGCCGCCACGCCGCACCCGTGGCCTGTGGCCGGCCGCCGCCAGCCGTGGCCGGCTACTGCCGGTCGTCGGTCCGCGGCGTCACCGCGACGAACTGGCTGTTGCCGTTGCGGCTGAGCAGCAGCATCACCGTCTGTCCGGGCCGGACGTCGCGCAGCGCGCGATCGAGCTCGGCCGGGCTGCCGACCGCACTGCGGCCGACCTTGAGCACCACGTCGCCCGCACGGACGCCGGCGCTGCGCGCGGCCAGACCTTCGACCCGGGCGATGCCGACGCCCTCGCCAGGTTGCAGCCCCAGTTGCCTGCGGTCGGCGGCGTCCAGCGGTTCGCCGATCAGGCCGAGCGGATTGGACGAAGGCTGCACCGGCGCCGTCCGGTCCCGCGGCCCCTGGCCGCCATTGCCCGGCAGCAGGGTCTCGTCCAGCGGCGCCAGCACCACCGCGATCTCGCGCTGCGCGCCGTCGCGCAGCACCCCGAGCCGGATCCGCGTGCCCGGGGCCTTGGCGCCGACGATCGGAGGCAACTCGCTGGACTGCCCGATCGCGCGGCCGTCGACGCTGCGGATCACGTCGCCCACGCGCAGCCCGGCTTTCTCGCCGGCGCTACCGGGCGAGACCTCGCGGATCAGCGCGCCGCGGGTGTCCGGCAGGCCCAGGCCCTGGGCGAGGTCGGCGGTGATCGGCTGCAGCCCGACCCCGATCATGCCGCGCTGCACCTTGCCGGTGGCCTTGAGCTGCTTGACCGAGTTCATCGCCAGGTCGATCGGGATGGCGAAGCTCACCCCCATGTAGCCGCCGGAGTTGCTGAAGATCTGCGAATTGATGCCGACCACCTCGCCGCGGGTATTGAGCAGCGGCCCGCCGGAATTGCCGCGGTTGATCGCCACGTCGGTCTGGATGAACGGCACGTACTGCTGGCTGGCGCCGGCCGAACGCCCGACCGCGCTGACGATGCCGGCGGTGACCGAGTGGTCGAGGCCGAACGGCGAGCCGATCGCCACCACCCACTGCCCCGGCTTGAGCTGGCTGGAATCGCCCAGGCGCAGCGCCGGCAGGCCGCCGGCGTCGATCTTGAGCAGGGCGACGTCGGACTGCTCGTCGCTGCCGACGACCTGGGCGGTGAACTCGCGACGGTCGGAGAGCTTGACCTTCACCGCATCCGCGCCGTCCACCACGTGATGGTTGGTCAGCACGTAGCCGTCGGCGGAAATGAGGAAGCCGGTGCCCTGCGACACCCCGCGCGGCCCGTCTGCCGGGTCCTGCGGCATCCCCGGGAACGGCATTCCGGGGCCGAAGAAGCGGCGGAAGATCTCCGGGATCTGGGCGTCGTCGGGCAGTTGCCCGCGCAGCCGCGCGCCGCGGCTGCCGAGGGTCGCCTCGATGTTGACCACGCCCGGGCCGACCTGCTCGACCAGATGGGTGAAATCCGGCAGCCCGACCACCATCTGCGGCGCCGGCGCCGGCGACTGCGCGGTGGCGACAGGCAACACCACGGCCGTGGTGGCGGCGGAAACGACGGCGACCAGCGCCAGCGCGCCGACGCGCGCACGAACGGATGCATTCATCGAAGGACGACCTCGAAGCAAGGGATACGAAACGGTTCCGGCGTGGCGCGACGCCGATGCGTCGCACTCAATGCGCCGATCCGGCATCGTCGGCCGGCTGCGGCGGCGTCATCGGGCGCGGCTGGAACGGATAGAACGCCGCGCTAGTCGCCTGCATGCTGCCGTAATCGACATTGAAGGCGCCGCCGGACGCGCCCGGCAGCAGCGCGCGCGGCCACGGCCGGATGGCGATGTCGCTGGCTTGCGGCGCGAAGGGATTGACGGCCGGCGGCGGCGCCGCGGCGATCGCCCGCTGCGGCTCGGCGGCACGCGCGGCGCGGGTGCTGGCGGCGTGCTGGCTTTGTGCGCGCGAACGCCGTGCGACGGCGCGGCGCGGCACCTCGGCCACCGCGACGGCCGCCGCGAGCCGGGCACTGGAATCCGGTGCCTGCGGCGCAGCCGGCGCGGGCCGGGGCGCGGGCACCGGCGCGGGCGCCGGCACGGACGCCGGGGCGACGCTGGCGATTTCCATTCCCGCCGCGCCCTCGGGAACCGAGGCATCGGGGGCCTGGCGGCTGACGAACAGCGCGAAGACGGCGACCGACGCGGCCGCGAGCGCCGCACCGGAACCCCAGCGCAGCTTGCGCGGCGGGTGTGCGGCCACCGGCGCCGGCGCTGCCTGCGCGGCGATCGCCGCACTCACGCCACCGGCGAAGCCGGCCGGTGCTGCCAGCGCGTCGCGCCCGCGCAGGATGTCGCCGGCCAGTTGCCAGCGCGACCAGCAGCCGGCGAGGTCGGTGTCGTGTTGCAGCCGGCGCAGCAGGAAGCGCGCCTCGTCCGGCGCCAGTTCGCCGTCGAGCAGCGCCGACAGCTGCAGGCGGTTGTGGTCCAGGATCTTGTCGTGGAAATCGTTTCCGGAAGTCATCGTGTCGCTCGCTCCGGTGCGTGTTCGGTATCCATCAGGGGCCGCAGTTCCTGGTCGATCGCCTCGCGGGCGCGGAAGATGCGCGAACGCACCGTGCCGATCGGGCAATCCATCTTCTGCGCGATCTCCTCGTAGCTCAGGCCGTCGACCTCGCGCAACGTGATCGCCGTGCGCAGCTCGTCCGGCAGGGCTTCGACCGCGCGCATCACGGTTTGTTCCATCTGCTGGCGCATCAGTTCGCGTTCCGGCGTGTCGTTGTCGCGCAGGCGCAACCCGGACTCGAACTGCTCGGCGTCGCCCACGTCGATGTCGTCGGTGGGCGGGCGACGGTTGTGCGCGACCAGGTGATTCTTGGCGGTGTTCACGGCGATCCGGTGCAACCAGGTGTAGAACTGCGCGTCCCCGCGGAAACTGCCCAGCGCGCGATAGGCGCGCAGGAAGGTTTCCTGGGCCACGTCCTGGCACTCGCTCCAGTCGGCGACATAGCGTCCGATCAAGGCGACGATCCGATGCTGGTACTTGCGCACCAGCAGATCGAATGCCGCCTTGTCGCCGCGCTGGACACGCGTTACCAGCTCGTGGTCCAACTGCTGGGACAACTCAACCTCGGCCATGCCTTGCCGGCACTCCTGCATGTCGGCCCGGCATTCAGCCGGGCAGTGGGACAACGTCCGTGGCGGAAAGTTCCACCCCTGCCGAGCCAATGGGGGCGCATTGACTGCAATCAAAGACGGCCGGGATGATACTTTGGCGTCCCGTACCGCAGCGAATGGCCACCACCATGACAACAAGCCCCGCGACGGCAGCCCCCATGATTGCAGGCTTCGACGGGCTCCGCTTCCGCCATTGGCAGGCGGCGGCGCGCGGCGACGGCATCGTCGTGGTGACCATCGACCGCGGCGGGCAATCGGTCAACGCGCTGTCGCAGGACATGCTGATCGAGCTCGACACCCTGCTCGAGCGGCTGGCCATCGATCCACCCAAGGGCGTGGTGTTCCGCTCCGCCAAGCCGTCGGGCTTCGTGGCCGGGGCCGACGTCAGGGAATTCCAGGACTTCGATGCCCGCGGCACGGTCAAGGACGCGCTGTTCCGCGGCCAGCAGACCTTGCAGAAGCTGGCCGAGCTGCCCTGCCCCACGGTCGCGGCGATCCACGGCTACTGCATGGGCGGCGGCACCGAGCTGGCGCTGGCCTGCCGCTACCGCGTCGCCTCCGCCGACGCGTCCACGCGCATCGGCCTGCCGGAAGTGAAGCTCGGCATCTATCCCGGCTGGGGCGGCAGCGTGCGCCTGCCGCGGCTGGTCGGCGCGCCCGCGGCGATGGACCTGATGCTGAGCGGCCGCGCGTTGCCGGCCAAGGCTGCGCGCGCGATCGGCCTGGTCGACCGTGTGGTCGACACAGCGGACCTGGTCGAGGCTGCGGCAACGCTGGTGGCGAAAGGCGCCACGCGTGCGTTCAAGCAGCGTTTTCTCGCCTGGGCGACGAACTGGTGGCCGGTGCGGCAGGTACTGGCGCCGATGCTGGTCAAGCAGGTCGCGCGCAAGGCACCCAAGGCGCATTACCCGGCGCCGTACGCCTTGATCGAGACCTGGCGCCGCGCCGGCGGCGGGATCCAGTCGCTGCTGGGTGCCGAGCGCAAGGCGGTGGCCAGGCTCGCCGGCACCGCCACCGCACGCAACCTGATCCGGGTGTTCTTCCTGCAGGAGCGGCTCAAGGCCCAAGGCGCCGGCGACAGCGGCATCGCCCGCGTGCACGTGGTCGGCGCCGGGGTGATGGGCGGCGACATCGCCGCCTGGGCGGCGTACAAGGGTTTCGAGGTCACGCTGTCGGACCGCGAGCAGCGCTTCATCGACGGCGCGCTGACGCGCGCGCAGGCGCTGTTCGCGAAGAAGGTCAAGGACGAGACCAAGCGTCCGGCGGTCGCGGCGCGGCTCAAGGGCGACCTGGCCGGCGACGGCGCCGCGGACGCGGATCTGGTGATCGAGGCGATCATCGAACGGGCCGAGGCCAAGCGCGAGCTGTACGCCGCGGTGGAGCCGCGGATGCAGCCTGGCGCGCTGCTCACCAGCAACACCTCCTCGATCCCGCTCACCGACCTGCGCGGCCAGCTGCAGCGACCGGCGCAGTTCGCCGGCCTGCACTACTTCAACCCGGTGGCGCTGATGCCGCTGGTGGAAATCGTCCGCCACGACGCGATGGCCGCGGACACGCAGCAGCGGCTGGCGGCGTTCTGCAGGGCGCTCGGCAAGCTGCCGGTACCGGTCGCGGGCACGCCGGGGTTCCTGGTCAACCGGGTGCTGTTCCCGTACATGCTCGAGGCCGCGACCGCGTTCGCCGAAGGCATTCCCGGCGCGGCGATCGACAAGGCGGCCAAGCGCTTCGGCATGCCGATGGGGCCGATCGAGCTGATCGACACGGTCGGGCTGGACGTCGCCGCGGGCGTGGCGCAGGAACTGGCGCCGTTCCTCGGCCTGCAGGTGCCGGCCGCGCTGGCGGCGCCACCGGCCGCCGGCAAGCGCGGCAAGAAGGACGGTCAGGGCCTGTACAAGTGGGTCGACGGCAAGCCGGTCAAGCCGGACCTGCCGAAAGGCTACCAGGCTCCCGGCGACCTCGAAGACCGCCTGTTGCTGCCGCTGCTCAACGAGGCCGTCGCCGCACTCCACGACGGCGTGGTCGCCGATGCCGACCTGCTGGATGCCGGGGTGATCTTCGGCACCGGCTTCGCACCGTTCCGCGGCGGTCCGATCCAGTACGTGCGCGACACCGGTGCCGAAGCGCTGCTGGCGAAGCTGCAGGCGCTGCAGGCGCGTTACGGCGACCGTTTCGCGCCGCGGCCGGGCTGGGACGCCCCGGCGCTGCGGGCCTGAGCGCCGGCGCCGGGGTGCAGCGCGCGGCCGTGCCACCGGCGTTGCGGGTTGCGGGTTGCGCCGGAACCAGCGTCTGCCGCTGCGTCGACGCGCGGTGCGGCAATGCCGGGCGCAGTGCGGTGGCGGTCCGCGCGCGCGGCGGACTCACATCGTGTGCGTGGGCTTGTCCGCGGTGAGGGTGCCGGCCAGCAGCGTCTCGATCTTGCCCTTGACCGTCTCGCCCTCGCTGCTGTCGGCGAACTGCACGCCGATGCCGGCGGTACGGTTGCCCTGGGCCCCGGTCGGGGTCACCCAGATCACCTTGCCGGCCACCGGCAGGCGTTCGCTGGATTCGGGCAGGGTCAGCAGCAGGAACACTTCGTCGCCGAGGAAGTAGCGGCGGGTGGTCGGCACGAAGATGCCGCCGGATTTCAGGTACGGCATGTAGGCGCTGTAGAGCTGCGCCTTGTCCTTGACCGCCAGCGACAGGATGCCCTGGCGCGCGCCGCCCACGTTTGCCGCCATCAGTTCTGTTCCCCGCTCATGCGTCCACGTTCTCCTGCGGCCTGCCAGGCAAGCAGCAACTCCGCGACCGCCAACTCGGCGCGTACCGTGGTCCGCAGCAACGCCCGGGTGCGGTTGGCCGCGTCGAACCACGCCGCCAGCCTGCGGGTTCGCCCGACATCGGTCAAGCGCAGCGCGGTGGCCAGGCCGGTGGCCTCGTGCAACGCCAGGTCGGTCGCGAAACGCAAACGCAGTGCGGCCTGTTCATCGGCCACCCAGCGCTGCGCGGTCGCGGCCGCAGACGCCTGGCCGCGCGCCAGCCGCGCCAGATCGTCGGCGACCTCGCGCCGCAGCGCCAGGCTGCCGTCGCGCAGCCAGGCGTCCGCCAGCCCGGGATGGCCGCGGGCGGCCGCCAGCGCCTCGGCCGCGGCCGCCGCGTCGTGGCCCTGGGCGTGCAGCCAGGCCAGCGCCTCCGCATGCGGCGGCAGCCGGAACTCGAGCTTCTGGCAGCGGCTGCGGATGGTCGCCGGCAGCCGCGCCGGATCGGCGCTGACCAGCCACAGGTGACGGCCGGGCCGCGGTTCCTCCAGCGTCTTCAGCAGCGCATTGCAGGCGGCATGGTTGATCGCGTCGGCGGGCTCGACGATCGCCACCTGCGCCGTGCCCAATTGCGGGGTCAGCGAGAGCTTCTGCGAGAGTTCGCGGATCTGTTCGATCACGATCTCGGTGCGCGGCTTGCCGGACTTCTCGTTGAGCGCGTAACCGACGAACCAGACATCGGGGTGCCCGGGCTTGCCGGACGGATGCGCCGGCGTGCCGTCGGGGCGCAGCTCCATCGGATCGCCCTGCGAGCGCGACAGGTACAGGGTGCAGCTGCGGCACGTGCCGCACGGCTCGTCGCCGGCGGCGCGCGCCTGGCACAGCACGCGTTGCGCCAGACGCTCGGCGACCGCGCGCTTGCCCAGTTGCGCCGGGCCGCAGAACAGCAGGGCGTGGCCCAGGCGGCCGCCGTCGAACGCGGCGGCGGCCTGGTCGTAGATGCGCTGCTGCCAGGGCGCGAACGCGGCACCGGTCATCGCGCCGCCCGCCAGGCGCGCAACTGCGCCACCGCCTCGGCCGCGACTGCCGCGGCAGGGCGCGTCGCATCGAGCACGCGGATGCGCTGCGGGTCGCCCGCCGCGCGCGCCAGGAACGCGGCGCGCACGCGCTGGAAGAAGTCGTCCTGCTCGCGCTCGATCCGGTCGGGGCCGTCGCCGGCGCGCGCCAGGTCGCGGTCGCGCGCGCGCGCCCGGCCCTCGCCGACGCCCAGGTCGAGCAGCAGCGTCAGCCCGGGCTGCAGGCCGACCGTGCGGCGTTCCAGTTCGGCGATGAAACCGGCATCGAGTCCGCGCCCGCCACCCTGGTAGGCGTAGCTGGAATCGGTGAAACGATCGCTGATCACCCAGGCGCCGCGCTCCAGCGCGGGCAGGATCGTGGCGCGCACGTGCTGCGCGCGCGCGGCGAACATCAGCAGCAATTCCGTTTCCGCAGCCGGCGGTTCGTGGCTGCCATCGTCGAGCAGCAGCGCGCGGATGCGTTCGGCCAGCGGCGTGCCGCCGGGTTCGCGCGTGCACACGACTTCGCCGCCCTCGGCCGCCAATGCGCTCCGCAGCGCGGTCAGCACGGTGGTCTTGCCGGCGCCCTCGCCGCCTTCCAGCGAAACGAACCGCGGATGGGAAGGCAACGTGGTCATTGCGCCTGCCGCCGCTGCTGGCGATAGCGCCGCAGGTAGTCGCGCACCGCGCCTTGGTGTTCGGACAGCGAACGCGTGAACACATGGCGGCCGCTGCCGTCGCCGACGGCGACGAAGTACAGCGCATCGCCCGGCGCCGGATGGGTGGCCGCGTGCAGCGCCGCGACGCCCGGCATCGCGATCGGCGTCGGCGGCAGGCCGGCGCGGGTGTAGGTGTTGTAGGGCGTGTCGGCCAGCAGGTCGGCACGGCGGATGTTGCCGGCGTAACGCTCGCCCATGCCGTAGATCACGGTGGGATCGGTCTGCAGCCGCATCCCCAGCCGCAGGCGGCGCACGAACACGCCGGCGATCTGCGCCCGCTCCTCGGCGACGCCGGTCTCCTTCTCCACGATCGATGCCAGCACCAGCGCTTCCTCCTTCGTGCGCAGCGGCAGGTCCGCGACGCGCGCCTCCCAGGCCGCATCCAGCGCCCTGGCCATCGCCGCATGGGCGCGGCCGAGCAGGTCCAGATCGCTGTCGCCGCGGGTGTAGGCGTAGGTCTCGGGCAGGAACCGCCCTTCCGGGTACTGCCCGGGGTGGCCCAGCGCCCGCATCAGGGCCGCATCGTCGAGGGTGTCGATCTCGTGTCGCAGCGGCTGCGCCTTCGCCAGCGCGGCACGCAGTTCGCGCAGGGTCCAGCCCTCGACGATGGTGAAACGGTGGCTGATGACCTTGCCCTCGCGCATGCGCAGCAGCAGCTGCCGCGGCGTGATGCCGGGATCGAGCGCGTACTCGCCCACCTGCAGGCGGCCGGCGGCGCCGGTCTGCCGCGCCAGCAGCTGCCATTCGGCCGCGCGCCCCGCGGGCACGCCGGCCGCGTGCAGCTTGTCGAGCACGCGGGCGAAGGAGTCGCCGCGCGCGACCTGCACGCTGGCACCGGCCGGCAGCCCGGCGAGCGGCGCATCGGCGAATCCCAAATAACGGTGCAGCGCCGCGTAGCCCAGCGCCCCAGCCAGCAGCACGGCGACCGCCAGCAGCACGCCGAGACCGCGCTTGCCGGGTTTGCGGATGCGTGGGGAACTCACGGGTGCTCCAGGTCCAGGGCGAAGGCGGGATGCAACTGCGCCAGCGTGCGCCGTGCCGCGGCGACCGCAGGATGCGGCGGCCAGGTGCGTGCATCGAGCCGGGCGAGCGGCAGGATACCGCGCACCGCATTGCACAGGAAAACCGCATCCGCCGCCGCGACCGCGGCCGCATCCAGCCGCGCCTCGTGCGCCTGCAACGGCGCCAGCAACTGCGCGCGGCAGACGCCGGCGACGCCGCAGCGATCCAGTGGCGGCGTCGTCCAGCGGCCTTCGCGCAGCACGAACAGGTTGGCGCTGGTCGCGGACACGACGTTGCCGTCGGCGTCGCACAGCAGGCCTTCGTCGACCCCGGCCTCGACGCATTCGGCCCGCGCCAGCACCTGTTCCAGCCGGTTGCAGTGCTTGATCCCGGCCAGCAGCGGTTGCACGGCCAGCCGCGTCCGGCACCAGCGCACCTGCAGGCCGTGCGCCGCGGCCGGCGGTGCGGGATGGCGCGACAACAGCCAAGTCGGCGCAGCGTCGGCGGCAGGCGCGTAACCGCGGGCGCCGCGGCCGCGGGTCACGATCAGCTTGACCACGCCGGCGTCGGGGTCCTGCGCCAGCAGCGCCGCGGCCTCGGCGCGCACCTGCCGCTGCTCCGGCAGGCGCAGGCGCAGGCGCGCGGCGCCGCGCGCCAGCCGCGCCCAGTGCGCGTCCCACCACGGCAGCGTGCCGCGATGCGCGCGCAGGGTTTCGAACAGGCCATCGCCGTAGGCCAGGCCGCGATCGTCGGCGGACACCGCGTCGCTGCGCGCGCCGCCCCGGAAAATCAGCGTATTGGTACCGGGCGTCGTCATTCGTCAGGGGTCCCGCGCGCAGCCAGGGCGAATGCCGCGCTGGCGCCGGATTTCGCGTACCCGGCAGGGTATCGTGGGCATTTGCCCGCAGCCGGTGCCGACGGGGCGCCGGCTCAACACGCCGGTTCGCCCAGCGCGCGCAGCATGCCGCGCGCCTTGGCGCGGGTCTCGTCGAGTTCGCGCTGCGGATCGGAGTCGGCGACGATGCCGGCGCCGGTGCGGAAGCGCAGCGTGCGGCCTTCCAGCTCGGCGCTGCGGATCAGGATGTTGAGGTCCAGGTCGCCGTCGCGCCCGAGCCAGCCGAAGGCGCCGGTGTAGGCGCCGCGCCCCTGCCCCTCGAGTTCGGCGATGACCTGCATGCAGCGCACCTTGGGGCAGCCGGTGATGGTGCCGCCGGGGAACACCGTGGCGATCGTCGCGCCCGGCGTGACGTCCGATCGCAGCCGGCCGCGCACGTTGCTGACGATGTGGTGCACGTGGGCGTAGCTTTCCACCGTCATCAGTTCGTCCACTTCGACGCTGCCCGCTACGCACACGCGGCCCAGGTCGTTGCGCTCCAGGTCGATCAGCATCACGTGCTCGGCGCGTTCCTTGGGATTGCCGACCAGGTCGCGGATGCGCGCCGCGTCGTCGTCGCCGGCAAAGCGCGGTCGGGTGCCGGCGATCGGCCGGGTCTGCACCAGGTCGCCGTGCACCGACACCAGCCGCTCCGGCGAGGCGCTCACCACCGCCCAGCCGTCGCCGGCGAACACCCCGGCGAACGGCGCCGGGTTGTGACGGCGCAGGCGCGCGAACAACGCGGCGGGATCGGGAGCGCGGTCGAAATGCGCCTGCCAGCCGCGCGACAGGTTGGCCTGGAACACGTCGCCGGCGGCGAGGTAGTCGAGGATGCGGGCGACACCGTCGATGAAGCGTCGCGGCGGCTCCTCGTCCAGCCGTGCCGGCGCGGTCCACGCCGGCAGCGGCGGCAACGCCTGCGCGCAGGCGAGATCGGCGGCGATCGCGTCCAGCGTTGCCGCATGCGCGGTTTCGGCGACCGCGATGCAATCGCCGCTGGTGCGATCGCGCAGGATTGCGGCCGGGCAGCGCAGCGCCAGCGCCGGCGGCAGATCACCGGGTGCCGGCGGCAGGCACAGCACCGGTTCGACTTGCGCGGCGAGTTCGTAGCCCAGCAGCAGCGCCCAGCCGCCGCGGAACGGCCAGCGCGAGGGCATGCGCGGGATGCGTTGCGCGCGCCAGTCGCGATCCAGCGCGGCCAGGAAATCGCCTTCGACCTGCGTGCCGTCCTCACGGCGGACGACGCCATCGCGCGCCAGCGTCAGCGATTGGCCGCTGGCCGCCAGCAGCAGATCCCAGCGACCCTGCGCGGTGCCGGCGGCCGCGGATTCCAGCAACAGCGGATAGCGCCGCGGCGCGAGGCGCTGCAGCGCGAGCAGGTCGATGTCCGAAGGGAGGGCGCGGGTGACGGACATGCCGTCGGCTCAGTCGCGCTGCAACGGAAGGCGCCGGGCTCCCGCGTTCGCGGAAACGACGGCCCGAAGCGGCCGGGCGGGGCGAAGCGGCCGCGGGGTTGCGCCCGGACCAGGCCGTCCGCCGCGCCCGCCGGGCTTCCTCGCCCCCGTCGTGCTCACACCCGGCGGAAGACCAGCGTGCCGTTGGTGCCGCCGAAGCCGAACGAATTGGACATCGCCACCTCGATCTTCGCTTCCCGCGCGGTGTGCGGCACGTAGTCGAGGTCGCAGCCCTCGGACGGATGCTCGAGATTGATGGTGGGCGGGACGATGCCGGTGTGCAGCGCCATCGCCGAGAACACCGCCTCCACGCCGCCGGCCGCGCCCAGCAGGTGCCCGGTCATCGACTTGGTCGAGCTGATCATGGTCCTGTAGGCGTGTTCGCCCAGCGCCGCCTTCACCGCCATGGTCTCGGCCAGGTCGCCGGCCGGGGTCGAGGTGCCGTGGGCGTTGATGTAGCCGATCGCGGCGACGTCGATCTCCGCGTCGCGGATCGCGTTGCGCATGCAGCGCGCGGCGCCGTCGCCGTTCTCGCTGGGCGCGGTCATGTGGAAGGCGTCGCCGCTCATGCCGAAACCGACCAGCTCGCAGTAGATGCGCGCGCCGCGCGCCTTCGCGGCCTCGTATTCCTCCAGCACCAGGATCCCGGCGCCGTCGCCCATGACGAAGCCGTCGCGGTCCCTGTCCCACGGCCGCGAGGCCTGCTCCGGCGCGTCGTTGCGGGTGGACAGCGCCTTCATCGCGCAGAAGCCGCCGACCGAGGTCGGGGTGACGGCGTATTCCGCGCCGCCGGCGATCATCGCGTCGGCCTCGCCGTACTGGATCATGCGCATCGCCAGGCCGATGTTGTGGGTGGCGGTGGTGCAGGCGGTGACCGCTGCGATGTTGGGGCCCTTGGCGCCGGTCATGATCGAGACCTGGCCGGCGATCATGTTGATGATGGTGCTGGGCACGTAGAACGGCGAGATCTTGCGCGCCCCGCCCTCGGCGTACCTGAGCGTGGTTTCCTCGATGCCCTTGAGGCCGCCGATGCCGGCGCCGATCGCCACGCCGATGCGCTCGGCCGCCTCGCCAGCGATCTCCAGGCCGGCATCGGCGATGGCCATCATCGACGCGGCCACGCCGTAGTGCACGAAGGGATCCATCTTCTTGATGTCCTTCGGCGCGATCCACTTGCCGGGGTCGAAATCCTTGACCTGGCCGGCGATCCGGGTCGGGAACGAGGACGCATCGAAATGGGTGATCGGGCCGATCCCCGAGCGGCCATGGACGACGCCGTCCCAGCTGCTGGCCAGATCGTTGCCCAGCGGCGACAGGATTCCCAGGCCGGTGACGACGACACGCCGATGTAAGGCTGGACGCTTGGACATGCCCCAACTCCGTTGCTGCGCGGCTTCCGCTGCTCTCTACAAATGCACGGGGCCGCGAATGCGGCCCCGCTGTTCCAGTCAGGCCGGCGGGCGACGGGGCGCCACGGCGGCATTTCGTGGAAAGCCCGGCGAGCGACGGCCGGGCGCGTGTCCAGGAAAGAACATCAAGCCTTCACGTGCGCCTTGACGTAGTCGATCGCCTGCTGCACGGAGGTGATCTTCTCGGCTTCCTCGTCCGGGATCTCGCACTCGAACTCTTCCTCGAGCGCCATGACCAGTTCGACGGTATCGAGCGAATCCGCGCCGAGGTCGTCGACGAACGAGGCGCTGTTGGTGACTTCCTCTTCCTTGACGCCCAACTGCTCGACGACGATCTTCTTGACGCGCTCTTCGATGCTGCTCATGTGTGCTCACTCCTCCCGGACGGGATGTTTAGATGGAATAGTCTAAAGGAATCGGCGGCCTCGGCGCACCCTGTCAAAAGCCTTTCCGGTTCAATCGCTTAGCCGGCGCCTCCGCTCGCTTCGGAATCACGGCATGTACATGCCGCCGTTCACGTGCAGGGTCTCGCCGGTGATGTAGGCCGCCGCCGGGCCGGCCAGGAACGCCACCGCGCGGGCGACGTCGCCGGGCGCGCCGAGACGACCGAGCGCGATCTGGCCGAGCAGCCCTTCGCGCGCGGCCTCCGGCAACGCGCGGGTCATGTCGGTGTCGATGAAGCCGGGCGCGACCACGTTGACCGTCACCCCGCGGCTGCCGATTTCCTTGGCCAGCGACTTGCTGAAGGCGATGATGCCGGCCTTGGCCGCGGCGTAGTTGGCCTGGCCGGCGTTGCCGGTGACGCCGATCACCGAGGCGATGTTGACGATGCGGCCGCGGCGCGCCTTCATCATCCCGCGCATCACCGCCTTGCTGGTGCGGTAGACGCTGGTGAGGTTGGTGTCGAGGATCGCGTTCCAGTCCTCGTCCTTCATCCGCAGCAGCAGGTTGTCGCGGGTGATGCCGGCGTTGTTGACCAGGATCGTGACCGCGCCGAACTGCTTAGCGACGTCCTCCACCAGCGCCTCGACCGCGGCGCCGTCGGTGACGTCCAGCACCCGGCCATGACCGCCGGCGGCGTGCAGACGCTCGCCGATCGCGGCGGCGCCCGCGGCGGTGGTGGCGGTGCCGATCACCGTCGCGCCCTGCGCGGCCAGTTCCTCGGCGATCGCCGCGCCGATGCCGCGGCTGGCGCCGGTGACCAGCGCGATTTCGCCCTGCAGCGGGTCCTGGCGGCTCATGCGTCGCTCCATTGCGTCAGTGCGTTCTCGAATTCCTCCGGGGTGCCGAGCGCGCGCGCGTCGAGCGACTTGTCGATGCGCCTGGCCAGGCCCACGAGCACCTTGCCCGGGCCGCATTCGCCGAGGCGGGTCGCGCCGCGCGCGGCCAGCGCCTGCACGCAGTCGCTCCAGCGCACCGGCAGGTAGAGCTGGCGCACCAGCGCGTCGCGGATCGACTGCACGCCCTCGTGCACCTCGCCGTCGACGTTCTGCACGATCGGGATTTCCGGCTCGTGCCAGCGCATCCCGGCCATCGTCCCGGACAGGCGGTTGGCGGCCTCGCGCATCAGCGGCGTGTGCGAGGGCACGCTGACCGCGAGCCGGACCGCCTTGCGCACGCCGCGCTCGGCCAGCAGCGCCAGCGCGCGCTCGAGCGCGGCGACATCGCCGCCGATCACCACCTGGCCGGGCGCGTTGTAGTTGGCCGGGACCACGACCGCGGTATCGGAAGCTTCGCGGCAGGCCTCGGCCACGACCGCATCGTCGGCGCCGAGCACCGCGGCCATCGCGCCGACGCCCTCGGGCGCGGCGTCCTGCATCAGCTGCCCGCGCAGACGCACCAGATGCGCGCCATCGGCCAGCGACAGCGCACCGGCCGCCACCAGCGCGCTGTACTCGCCGAGGCTGTGCCCGGCCAGCCACGCCGGCCGCGGCCCCCCGCGCTGCCGCCACAGCCGCCACACCGCCACCCCCGCGGCCAACAGCGCCGGCTGCGTGTATTCGGTGCGGTTGAGCATTTCCTCCGGGCCGCCCTGCGAGAGCGCCCACAGGTCGATCCCTGCGCCTTCGGAAGCTTCGCGGAACGTCGCCTGCACCGACGGCTCCAGCGCCGCCAGTTCGGCCAGCATGCCGAGCGACTGCGAGCCCTGGCCGGGGAACACGAACGCGAGCGAGGAGGAAGAGGTCATCGTGGAGCCCGGAAGCATCGGGAAAAGCGCGGGGCGGGAATGATACGGGCTGACGGCCGCAGCCGTCTGTACCGCTGCGTACGTCCCGCCGCAAACCGGCGCGGACAAGCACCGGTCACGCGCGGCGGCGGCGCAAAGCCCGGCTGCGCAGCGGCAGCCGGCCGGCGCGGATCAGTAGCGCAGCAGGGCCGAGCCCCAGGTAAAGCCGCCGCCGAACGCCTCCAGCAGCAGCAACTGCCCGCGCTGCACCTTGCCCGAGCGCACCGCGGCGTCCAGCGCCAGCGGCACCGAGCCCGAGGAGGTGTTGCCGTGCATGTCGACGGTGACGATCACGCGCTCCATCGGCATTTCCAGGCGCTTGGCGGTGGCCTCGATGATGCGCAGGTTGGCCTGATGCGGGATCAGCCAGTCGATCCGGCTGCGCTCGATGCCGTTGGCCTGGAGCGTCTCCTCGACGATCGCATCCAGCGCCTTGACCGCGTGCTTGAACACCTCGTTGCCGGTCATGTTGATGCGCACGCCGGCGTTGGGCTCGCCGGGCTTGAAGCCGACGGAGACTCCGACCGGGTTCCACAGCAGCTCCTTCTTGCCGCCGTCGGCGTGCAGGTGGGTGCTGAGGATGCCGGTCTCGGCGTCGGCCTTGAGCACCACCGCACCGGCGCCGTCGCCGAACAGCACGCAGGAAGTGCGTTCGCTCCAGTCGACCATCCGGGTCAGGGTCTCGGCGCCGACCACCAGCGCGGTCTTCGCGCTGCCGGAACGGATGAACTTATCGGCCACCGACAGCGCGTAGACGAAGCCCGAGCACGCGGCGTTGACGTCGAACGCGGGGCAGCCGTTGGCGCCCAGCCGGTGCTGCAGCAGGCAGGCGGTGGACGGAAAGACCAGGTCCGGGGTGGTGGTGCCGAGCACGATCAGGTCGAGCTCGGACGCGGCCACGCCGGCCGCTTCCAGCGCGCGCACGGCGGCGTGCCAGGCGAGGTCGCCGGTGGTCTCGCCCTCGGCGGCGACGTGCCGCTGGCGGATGCCCGTACGCGAGGCGATCCACTCGTCGCTGGTATCGACGAGCTTGGCGAGATCGTCGTTGGTCAGCACTTTTTCCGGCAAATAACTGCCGGTGCCCGCGATGCGGGAATAGATCCGGTCACTCATGCGCAGGCCCCGGTAAATGGTCCGGTACCGGCTTGCCCGGCACCGATCGCGACCCTCCCTGGCGCGACGACAACGGTGGGCGCGGTCGCCACGCGGCCGGCGCCCGTGGGGTCAGTCTTCCTCGACGACCTTGGTCTTCGGTGCGATCACCTGCTTGCCGCGGTAGTAGCCGTCGGCGGTGACGTGGTGGCGCAGGTGGGTCTCGCCGGTGGTCGGGTCGGTCGACAACTGCTTGGCGGCGAGGGCGTCGTGGGCGCGGCGCTGGCCACGGCGGGACGGGGAAACGCGGGACTTCTGTACAGCCATGGGATTGCTCCAGCCTTCGATTCGTTGCGCGCCACACCCGGTGGCTGCCAAAAACGGCGGCTCGCGCCGCCCTCGATTGTCCTGTCGCACCGGTCCGGTCTTGCCGGCCCGACGCCGTGGTTCAACTGTCGTGCTTCTTCAACCGCGCCAGCGCCGCAAACGGGCTGGCTTGCGCCGCGTCGTCCGCCGGCACCGGCCAGTCCCGCGCCAGCGCCTCGCTGCCAGGCGCGATCGGCACCACCGGCACGGCGAGGATCAACTCGTCCTCCACCAGGTCCGCCGGCCGCAGCATGCCGTCCTCGGGCAGCAGCAGCGGTTCGTAACCCGGCGGCAACCCGGCCTCGGCCGCCTCCACGTCGGCGTCGGCAGGCAACAGCCCCAGCCGTTGCTCCACCTTCACCGGCAGCAGGAAACGCTGCAGCGTGCGCTGGCAGACCAGCGGCAGCGCCGCGTCGATCCGCAACTCCACATATGGTACCTGCAACGCGTCGCGGCCGAACTCGATCGCGTACCGCGCCTCGCCCGCAGCGTCGCACAAGGCGTCGCGCAGGCGCGGCATCGACGACAACGGCAGGCTGCCCTCGAATCCGCGCCGCGCGGCCACCATGCGCCAGGCATCCAGCGCTGCGGGCAAACGCCCGGACCCATGCGATTCGGCGGACATAAGCGGCGAAATGTTAGGCGCCTGCGCCGTCGCTGTCAAACCCAAGCCCTTGCCGGCACGGGGAATTTGCCCCCCGCCACGGCGCGCGGCAGACTGGCCCTTCCCCCGGTCCGGACCCGACCTTGACCACCGTCATCGCGCTGTTGACCGTCGCCGCCTTCGCCGTGGCCGCGGGCCTGTTGCTGCGGCAACGCGGCGGCCGCCGCCAGCGCGCGCTGACCCAGGTGCTCGACGCGGCCGACGCGCTCGAGGCGCGGTTGCGCGCGGCGCGCACCGAGATCGAGGCGATCGCCGGCAACGACGACGGCGATCCGGTCCGCGAGGCCCTGCAGGAGATGCTGCGCCAGCGCCTGTGGCTGCAGCAGCACGGCCAGCAGGCTTCGCTGGAGCAGCTGGCCTCGGTCCGCGACTCGATCGACGCCGGGCGCCGGCGCATCGACCAGCAATTGCTGCGGATCGAGCGCGCCCGTGCCCCTTCCGTGCACTGAACCGATGCCCCGGCTGATCCTCGCCTCGACTTCGCCGTACCGGCGCGAACTGCTGGCGCGGCTGCGGTTGCCGTTCGACGTCGCGCGCCCCGACACCGACGAGACGCCCCTGCCCGGCGAAGCCCCGGCGGCGCTAGCGCAGCGCCTGGCGGCCGCCAAGGCCGCCGCCGTGGCTTCGGCCCGGGACGCCTGGGTGGTTGGCTCCGACCAGGTCGCCGAACTCGACGGCGCGGCACTGGGCAAACCCGGCGGTCGCGAGGCGGCACTGGCGCAGCTGGCGGCGATGTCCGGCCGCAGCGTCGTCTTCCGCACCGCGGTCTGCCTGCTCCACCACGACGGTCGCCGCCACCAGGCCGTGGACACCACCATCGTGCGCTTCCGGCCGCTGGACGCGGCCGAAATCGCCCGCTACGTCGACGCCGAGCAGCCCTTCGACTGCGCCGGCAGCTTCAAGTCCGAAGGATTGGGCATCGCCCTGTTCACGGCGATCGAATCGCAGGATCCGACCGCGCTGGTCGGCCTGCCGCTGATTGCGACCGCGCGCCTGCTTCGCGCGGCCGGTTTCACGCTGCCGTGAACCACGCCGCGACCGCCACGCCCCTGCGCGGGCTGCGGGCGCGGCCGTTCCGTTGCCCGGGTTGCGGCCCGTCGCTGCTGCTGCGCCTGGGCGGGGACGAGATGCGGGTGCGCTGCTTGCGCTGCCGCGGCACGCCGGTGCACCTGTCGCTGCTTGCGGCGCTCGCCGCCCACGTCGGACGCCTGGCCGCACTCGACGCCTGCGAGCTGTCCACCACCGGCGCGCTGTTGCGCCACCTGCGCCGGCGCTGCCGCAGCGTCGCCACCAGCGAATACCTGGAAGGCATAACCCCCGGCGGCCATCGCAACGGCATCCGCTGCGAGGACGTGCAGCGGCTGAGCTACGCCGATGCCAGCTTCGACCTGTGCACCTCGACCGAGGTCTTCGAGCACGTTCCCGACGATCGCGCCGGCCTGCGTGAACTGCACCGGGTGCTGCGGCCAGGCGGGTGGCTGCTGTTCACGGTACCGCTGTCGGATCTGCCCGCCACCCGCGAGCGGGCGCGTCGCCACGGTCCACGGATCGAACACCTGCTGCCGCCGGCCTACCACGGCGACCGCCTGAACGGTCCCGGCAGCGTGCTGGTGTACCGCGACTACGGCCGCGACATCGTCGAGCGCGTGCGCGCCGCGGGCTTCGACCAGGCCGCGCTGTGGACCCCGCGCCGCGATTTCCACGGCCACCGTCGCGCGGTGGTGGTCGCCCGCCGCGGCTGAGGCCACGTCCGCCGCCATACGGCTCAATCGCGCGTGTCGTCCACCACGATCCGCTGTTCCGGCCAGGTCTCGCGGCTGCCGTCCTTGCCATGCAGCACCAGCCCCAGCCAGTGCACGCCGGCGCTGCCTTCGGGCAACACCACTTCGGCATCGAAGCCGACATCCGGATGCGCCGGGTCGGTGGAAATCCGCCAGAACGGCGCCACGTACGGCCGCGGCAGGCCGTAACGCGCGGTGGCGAGCGGGTGCCCGTCGAGGGTGATCTCGACCCGGGCGATGCCGACCCCGTCCTTGAACGCCCAGCCCGCCACCAGGAAGCGGCGGCCGACCCGCGCACCGGCAGCCGGCGCATCGAACCACGCCATCGCCGGCGTGGTGCAGGCGCCCGTTTGCGCCGCTTCTCCAAACGCGAACAGCAGGAAACGCTGGCGGCCGTGGTCGACGTTCACCACCAGCGGCGCCGGCAGCGGCCCCAACCGGGCGCACAGGTCGTGGTAGTGCGCGAGCAGGTGCTTGTACGCAATTTCCGAGGCGCCGACCACCAGCAGCAGCGGCTGCGGGCCGAGCGCGGCGCGGTCGTCGGCGCGCAGCCCCCACAGCGCCAGTTGCGGCGCGCGCCCGTGCTTGCGGTTGAGCGGATGCGGCAGCACCGCAATGTCGGGATCGTCGAGCGCGAAGCCGAGTTCGGCGCCGACCTTGAAGTTGTCGGCGACGATCCGGGTATCGGCCGGCAGCGTCGCGCGCAGTTCGCGCACCGCGCGCGCCAGCGGCTCCCAGCCGGCAAAGTTGCCCGGGTACCACTTGGCGCCGGCGCTGTGCGCGCGCAACGCCGGCACCGAGACCGCCGCGTAATACCCCAGCAGGGTCAGCAGCCCGAGCGCCGCCAATGCCGTGGTCGCCCGTCGCAGCCACGCCGGCCAGCGCCGCAGCACCCCCGGCAACAGCGGCAGCAACGCGACATAACCCGGCAGCGGCCAGTGGAAACTCACCCGCTCGGTGTCGGCGAAAAAGCCGAGCACGAAGAAGCCGAGCACCACCAGCGCGCCGAGCCAGGCGAAATAGCGCGCGACGCGGTTGTCGTCGCCGGCATGTCGCCACGCCGCCAGCAGCAGCGCCGCGAACAGCAGCGGCGTCACCAGCAGCGCCTGCACCAGCACGAACCAGATGCCGTCGGCATGGAACGCCCAGGGATGGCGGTCGACCAGCTGGAAACGCAGCCCGGCCTCGGCGTTGTCCAGGTTCCAGGCCAGCAACGGCGTCCACGCGGCGATGCCGAAGGCGAGCGCCACCCACACCCGCGGATCGCGCAGCGCACGCCGGCCTTCCGGGATCAGCAGCAGGGCGAGGCCGCCGACCGCGATCACGGCGATGAAGCGGTAATGGCTGAGCGCGCCGATCGCCAATCCCAGCGCCAGCTCCAGCGCCGCGGTCGCATCGACCGTGCGCAGCAGGCGGGTGCCGGCGTCCATGCACAGCAGCGTCGCCAGCGCCATCGCCACGTCCGGCACCGCCAGCAGGCCCAGGGTGCCGGCCAGCGGCAGCAGCAACGCGAAGATCCCCGCCTGCCAGCCCTGCACCGGGTCGAATTCGCGCGCGGTGATCCGCACCACCAGCCACGGCAGGCAGGCGGCCAGCAGCAGGAATGGCGCGCGCAAGGCCAGCACGTCGTTGCCGCCGAGCGCGACCCCGATCCGGGTCAGCCACGCCGTCAGTCCCGGCAGGTCCGAATACGCCCACGCCAGGTGCCGGCCTTCCTGCCAGTAGAAGGCCTCGTCGACGAACAGCGGCAGCCGTGCGGCCAGCACCAGCTTGAACGCCAGCAGCAGCGCCCACAGCAGCAGGAACCATCGCCGCGCCCGGATTTCGCTCCGCATGCGTCCGTGCCTCGCTACACTCGCGACCACTGGCCTTCGAAGGGCGCGAAGGCCGACCGGCCGGGAGATCCCGGCCATGCAATGCGGTACCCGCCGCAGTTGCCCCTGCTGCAGCGGCCGGATCGACCGGCACCGTTGTCCCGACTTCACCGCGAGGCGCGCATGTCCGCAACACCCGTGGCAGCCACCATGCTAACCGACGGCCTGCGCGCCGCGCTGACCCGGGCCCTGGCGCAGGTCAACACCCTGGTGCTGGGCAAGCCGCAGGAGGTGCGGCTGGCGTTCGTCGCGCTGCTCTCCGACGGCCACCTGCTGATCGAGGACCTCCCCGGGCTGGGCAAGACCACGCTGGCGCATGCGCTGGCGGCGACCCTTGGATTGGGGTTCCAGCGCGTGCAGTTCACCTCCGACCTGCTGCCTTCGGACATCGTCGGCGTGTCGGTGTTCGATGCGCAGACGCGGCGCTTCGAATTCCATCCCGGGCCGGTGTTCGCGCACGTGCTGCTGGCCGACGAGATCAACCGCGCGCCGCCGCGCACCCAGAGCGCGCTGCTGGAGGCGATGGCCGAGCATCAGGTCACGGTGGATGGCCACACCCACGCCCTGCCCGATCCGTTCTTCGTGATCGCGACCCAGAACCCGATCGATCTCGCCGGCACCTATCCGCTGCCCGATTCGCAGCTGGACCGATTCCTGCTGCGGCTCACCCTGGGCTACCCCGACGAGGACGCCGAGCGGGCGCTGCTGGCCGGCGCCGATCGCCGCGACCTGATCGCGCAGACCCTGCCGCTGCTCGGCGCCGAGGAGGTGCTGGCGTTGCGGCGCGCGGTCGGTGGCATCCACGCCAGCGACGCGCTGCTGGACTACGTGCAGGCGCTGCTGATCCGCAGCCGCCGGCACCCGGGCGTGCGCGTGGGCCTGTCGCCGCGCGCCGGCATCGCGCTGCTGCGTGCGGCGCGCGCCTACGCCCTGCTGCTGGGCCGCGCGCATGTGCTGCCGGAGGACGTGCAGGCGCTGTTCGCCGCGGTCGCCGCGCACCGCCTGGTGCCGGACGCCGACGCCGGCAACCCGTCGGCGCTGGCCAAGGCAATCCTGCACGCGGTGCCGGTGGACTGAATGGTCGCGCTGCCGCAGCGCGCGCCGGCGGGCCCGCGGCAACAGCTGCGCCGGCGCTTCCAGGCCTGGGCGCGGCCGCGCCGGCCGGAAGCGCTGCCGGTGGCGCTGGACCGCCACCGCATCTACGTGCTGCCGACGCGCTTCGGCCTGTTCTTCGCGCTGCTGCTGGGGGTGATGGGCCTGGGCGCGCTCAACTACAACAACAATCCGGCGCTGCTGCTGGCGCTGCTGCTGGCCGCCGCGGCCAACGCCAGCCTGCTGCTCGCGCACCTGCAATTGAGCGGGCTGCAGGTCGTCGCGATCGGCGCCGAGCCGGTTGCGGCCGGCACCCCGCTGGAACTGCGGCTGCACGCCCGCGCCGCGCCCGGCCGCGAGCGCCGCGGCTTGCGCGTGGACTGCGGCGCCGCCACGACCACGCTGTCGCTGAGCGAGGGCAGCGGCCAGGCCAGCCTGCTGCTGCCGACCACGCAGCGCGGCTGGCTCGATCCCGGACGCCTGTGCATTTCCAGCATCCGCCCGCTCGGGCTCGCCCGTGCCTGGGCGTATGTGTGGCCTCAGACGCTGTTGCTGGTGTACCCGGCACCGGAAGCGCACGGCCCGCCGCTGCCCCCGGGTGGCGGCAGCCAGGCGCCGGTGCGCCTGCATCCGGCCGGCGACGACGTCCATCACCTGCGCGCCTACCGCCGCGGCGACCCGCGCCGCGCGATCGCCTGGAAGCCGTCCGCGCGCCGCGGTGCACTACTGGTGCGCGAATACGAGCAACCGCGGGGTGCCGACGTGGTGCTGGACTGGCGGCAGCTGTCGGCGCTGGCGTGGGAGGCGCGGATCCGGCGGCTGGCGCGCTGGGTCGACGAGGCCGAGCGCGAAGGCCGGCGCTATCGCCTGCAACTGCCGGGGCAGCCCGCACTCGGACCCGCCTCCGGCGCGCAACACCGCCACGCCTGCCTGCGGGCGTTGGCGCTGCTGCCGGCGGCCGGGGAGCGCTGACGATGGCCGCGCCCGCCCTCGCGCTCGACCCGCACAGCCGCGTCTGGGTGCTGCTCGCCGCCGGCGCCTGCCTGCTGCCGCTGCTGCTGCAGTTGCCGCCGACACTCGCGCTCGGCATCGCCACCGCCGCGCTGCTGGTCGCGGCCGGCTCCTGGCGCCGGCCGCTGCCGGGCTGGCTGCGGCTGCTGCTGGCGCTGACCCTGGTCGGCACGGTGCTGACGATGTCGCGCTTCGCCTTCGGCCGCGACACCGGCTGCGCGCTGCTGGCGGCGATGCTGGCGATCAAGCCGGCGGAAACGATCACCCTGCGCGATGGCCGCAGCCTGCTCGGATTCGCGCTGTTCGCGCCGTTCGCCACCTTCCTGCTAGACCAGGGTCCGCTGGCGCTGGCGCTGGGTCTGCTCGGCGCGACCCTGGCCCTGGCGGCGCTGCTGCGCCTGGCCGAACTGGAGTCCGGCGACAGCCGCCAGCGGCGGCCGCCGTGGCGGCGCCTGACCGCGGTATGGCGACTGGTCGCGATCGGCCTGCCGCTGGCGCTGGCGGCATTCTGGCTGTTCCCGCGCCTGGCCACGCCGTTGTGGGGCGTGCCGCAGCGCGCGCTGGCCCGGCCCGGCCTGTCCGACCACATGGCGCCCGGCGAGTGGGTCGAGCTGATGAACGACGACTCGACCGCGCTGCGGGTGCAGTTCTTCGGCCCGGCACCGGAGCCCTCGCAGATGTACTGGCGCGGACCGGTGCTGTGGAATTTCGACGGTCGCCGCTGGACCCAGGCGACCTGGCTGCGCGGCGTCGCCGCCGCCCCGGTGCGCAGCGCCGCCACGCACTGGGACTACGAGCTGGAACTCGAACCCACCGACCGCCGCCAGCTGGTCGCGCTGGACCTGCCGACCGCCGAGCCCGCCGGCGCGCGGCTGTCGCTGGACTACAGCCTGTACAGCGCGCGGCCGCTGGTCGCGCCGAGCCGCTGGCGCCTGCGCTCGGCGCCGCCGCTGGCGTTCGAGCCGCAGTTGCTGCGCACCCTGCGCCGGTTCGCGCTGGCGTTGCCGGAGGGCTACAACCCGCGCACCGTGGCGCTGGCGCAGCAGTGGCGCCGCGACGCCGGCCCCAGCAACGCCGCCAACGACGCGGCGATCGTGCAGCGCGCCATGCGCATGATCCGCAGCGAGTTCGCCTACACCCTGGCCACGCCGCTGCCGGGGCGGCATGCGGTCGACGAATTCCTGTTCGACACCCGGGCCGGGTTCTGCGAGCACTTCAGCTCCGCCTTCGTGGTGCTGATGCGGGCGGCGGGGATCCCGGCGCGGGTGGTCACCGGCTACGTCGGCGGCTACCGCAATCCGATCGGTGGCTACTGGCTGGTGCGCAATTCCGACGCCCACGCCTGGGCCGAGGTCTGGCTGGAGGGCCGCGGCTGGGTGCGGGTGGATCCGACCGCCGCGGTCGCCCCGGAGCGCATCTACGACACCCTCGCCGAGCGCGCGCCGGGCGCGATCGGCGATTTCACCGGGCTGACGCCGGTGTTCGACGCCGGCGACTGGCTGCGCCGCGGCTGGAACGATTTCGTGCTCGGCTTCGACGCCACCCGGCAACGGCAGCTGCTGCGGCCGCTGGGGCTGCGCGACATCGACGGCGGGCGGCTGCTGGCGTTGTTCGCCGGCACCGCGGCGCTGGCGCTGCTGTGGATGGCCTGGCTGACCGCGCGCGCCGAGCGCGAGTCCGACCCGGTGCTGCGCGCCTGGCACCGGCTGGGCGCGCGCTACGCCCGGCTCGGGCTCGGCCGCGCGCCGCACGAGCCGGCCGGGGTCTGGGCCGCGCGCGTCGGCCGCGCGCGGCCGGACCTGGCCGAGGCGCTGCAGCGGCTCACGCGCGGTTTCGACGATTGGCGGTACGCTGGCGTCGGACCGGCATCCGCACGGGATCTGGTTCGCGCCCTGCGCAGGCACCGCCCCCGGGCGGCATCCGCGCCCGCCGCCGCGGCACCCCGGCAACACGGAGAATCCACATGATCGCCCCGCTCCGGAATACCCGTTACGTCCTCCTCGCCCTGGCCGTCCTGCTGGCCGCCTGCGCGACTCAGCCGCTGCCGCTGCAGGGCCAGTTCACCCCGATCACACCGCGCGAGGCGGCCGAGCGCGACAGCACCGGCGCGCTGGTGCGCTGGGGCGGCCGCATCGTGCAGGTCGAGCCGCAGACCAATCGCACCTGTTTCGAAATGATCTCCACCCGCCTGGGCAGCGACGGCCGCCCGTACTGGGCCAGCGACGACATCGGCGGGCGGTTCATCGCCTGTCGTACCGGCTTCTACGATCCGGCGCTGTTCGAGAAAAACCGCGAGGTGACCTTCACCGGCCGCATCGACGGTTACGACACGCGCAAGGTCGGCGGCTACGAGTACCGCTTCCCGCGCCTGGCCGCCGACGTCGTCTACCTGTGGCCGCTGCGCGAGCGCGTGGACGTGATCACGCGGCCGGCGCCGTGGCCGTGGTGGGGCTGGTGGTGAGAAGCCGGGAGACGGTGATTCGCGACTGCGCATTCCCGGGGCCCATGGCCTGATCTCGCGAGATCGGTTTCGGAAGATCGGCTTCGGAGGGAGTCATTGCCCCGGCGGGCTGGGGGGCTGCGTCCTCCTGACGACCTCCTGTCTTTAAGCCGGGTCGTGGACCATCCATGGTCCCCCAGCCCGCCGGCCGGCGACTTGGCGAGCGTGGAGTCTGTCGCTTCGGGTGGCTCTTTTTTACAAGCGCCAACTCACTTGCCAGAAGCCGGTGGCCCGGCCTGTGCAGGACCGTCGGCGGCATGGATGCCGCCGAGGAGCCTACAGGGACGTATTCACGGCGTGTCCCGCACAGGCCGGGCCATCGGCTTCCCCTCGCAGGGTTCCCGCACTCGGGAGAAGAATCCAAAAACCGGTGCGGCTGTTGCTCCTGCCATCCCCCAATCCCGGCTACGGCGTGCCGAAGCGTCCCAGCGGCGCGCCCGCCAGCAGGTGCAGGTGGATCTGGAACACCGTCTGCCCGCCATGGTCGTTGCAGTTCATCACGATCCGGTAGCCGTCCGCGGCGTAGCCCTCGCGCCGGGCGTAAGCGGCCGCCGCCAGCGCCAGCCGGCCGACGATCCCGGCCTGCGACGGCTGCAGGTCGTCGAGCGTGGCGATGTCGACGGTCTTGGGCACGAACAGTATGTGCACCGGCGCCTGCGGGGCGATGTCGCGGAATCCGATCACATGCTCGTCCTCGAACACGATGTCGGCCGGAAGCTCGCGGCGGATGATCTTGTGGAAGATGGTGTCCATGGCCTCGGAATCCGGTTGCGGGAGCGATATCGGGAAACGGATGGTAACGCTGGATTCCGCCGCAGCCGGAACCGCTAGTCGCGCCTGCCCGCACCCGGCTCCGGCGGCATCTCGCTGCGGCTGCCGAAGGCGTGCGACAGCGTGCCGCGGTCGACGTATTCCAGCTCGCCGCCCAGCGGCACGCCGTGGGCGAGCCGGCTCGGGCGCACGCCGTGGCGCCGCGCCAGCTGCGCCAGGTAATGCGCGGTGGCTTCGCCCTCGACCGTCGGGTTGGTGGCGATGATCAGCTCGCGCACCTCGCCCTCGGCGAGCCGCTCGGCCAGCGTATCCAGGCCGAGTTCGCGCGGGCCGATGCCGTCGAGCGGGCTCAGGCGGCCCTGCAGCACGAAGTACAGGCCGCGATACCCGGTGGCCTGCTCGATCGCCAGCCGGTCGGCCGGGGATTCCACCGCGCACAGTGTCTGCGCGTCGCGCGCGCTGCTGGCGCAGGTCGCGCACAGCGTGCTCTCGCTGAAATCGCGGCAGCGCGCGCAGTGGCCGATGCGCTCGACCGCGGCGGCCAGCGTTTCGGCCAGGCGGCGCCCGCCTTCGCGCTCGCGTTCGAGCACGTGGTAGGCCATGCGTTGCGCGGTCTTCTGGCCGACGCCGGGCAGCACCCGGAAGGCTTCGATCAACTGCTCGAGCAGGGAGCTCATCGCGGCGCCGGGGCCGCGCGCGCGGGCGCGCTGGCGGGGCATGCCGGCGTTGCGCCGCGCCCCCGGGCGCCGCTGGCGCTGTTCGCTGCCGCCTGCGGCTTGGCGGCAACGCCTGCCCCGGAGCCGGGCCGGAGGCGTCGCGGCATCGGCATCAGAACAGCCCCGGCAGCTTCATTCCCGGCGGCAGCGGCAAGCCCGCGGTCGCCGCGCCGAGCTTCTCCTGCGAGGCGGCATTGGCCTTGTTGACCGCGTCGTTGAACGCCGCGGCGATCAGGTCCTCGGCCATTTCCGGATCGGCCAGCACCGCCGGATCGATGCGCACCTTGCGGCACTCCATGCGTCCGCTCAGGACGACCTCGACCATGCCGCCGCCGGCGTTGCCGGTGACCTCCAGGCGCGCCAGTTCCTCCTGCGCGCGCTGCATGTTCTCCTGCATCTTCTGCGCCTGCTGCATGAGCTGGGCGATGTTTCCGCGCATGGCTGCCTACTCGTCGAAAGGGCGGATGGAATCGGGCACGAGCTGCGCGCCGTGCTGCCGGATCAGCTGCTGCACGCCGGGGTCGGCCAGGAACGCGGCCTCGGCCGCTTCCTGGCGGGCGTCGCGCTCACGCGCACTGCGCTGGTGCAGCGTCTCGACGCTTGCCGCAGCGACCTCGAACCGGATCTGCGGCACGCCGCCCAGCGCCGGCGCCAGCGCCTGCGCCAGCGTCTTCGTCGATGCCGGCGACTGCAGCAGTTCGTCGCCCGGCAGCAGCGCCAGCCGCAGCACGCCATCGGCGTAGGCGACGAACGCGGCGTGCGCGGCGAGTTCCCGGGCCGGCCCCCTGAGGTCGCTGCCGGCCACCAACCGCAGCCAGCCGTCGGCGTCGAGCGTTCCCGGCGACGCCGGCCCCGACGACGCCGGCCCCGACGAAGCAGGTTTCGGCGGCACCTGTCGCGACGGCTCCGGCGCTGCAGGCTCCGATGCCATCGGCGCCGACGACGCGTGCGCGGACGACGCACGCGCCGTCGAGACGTGCTCCGCCGAGGCGTGCTCTGCCGGCGCCGGCTCGGCAATGCGCATGGGGGCCGGACGTGCGGGCGCGGCGCGGGCCGGACGCGCCGGCGCCGCCTCGGCGAGCGCGGCTTTCGCCGCCGCGGCGCCGCTGATCCGCGGCGCGGCGTCACCGCCCGCCACCGATGCCGACGGCGCGCCCGCCGCGGCCGGACGGAACGCCAGCATCCGCAGCACGCCCATCTCGAAGCCGGCGCGCGGGCTGGGCGCCAGCGACAGGTCGCGGCGCGCGTTCAGCGCCATCTGGTACCACAGCTGCACCAACTCCGGGCGCAGCCGCGATGCCAGCGTATCGAGATCGATGCCGCCGTCCTCGACCGCCGCCTGCGGCACCAGCTGCCGCACCTGCAGCCGGTGCAGGGCGTCGGCCAGCGCGTCCAGCACCCCGCTCCAGTCCGGCGAGAATTCGGCCAGGGCGGCGACCTCGTCCAGCAGCGCGGCGCCGTCGCCGTCGGCCAGCGCCGCCAGCAGCGCGCCGACCCGGCTGCGGTCGACGGTGCCCAGCATGGCGGCGACCGCGGCGTCCTCGAGTTTGCCGCCGCCGCTGCCGGCACCGGTATAGGCGATCGCCTGGTCGAGCAGCGACAACCCGTCGCGCAGGCTGCCGTCGGCACCCCGGGCGAGTTGCCGGATCGCACCGGGCTCGGCATCGATGCCCTCGGCCGCGAGGATCTTCGCGATCTGCCCGGCGATCTGGTCCTCGTCCAGGCGCTTGAGGTTGAACTGCAGGCAACGCGACAGCACCGTGACCAGCAGCTTTTCCGGGTCGGTGGTCGCGAACAGGAACTTGACGTGCTCCGGCGGCTCCTCGAGCGTCTTCAGCAGCGCGTTGAACGCCGGCTTGGACAGCATGTGCACCTCGTCGATCAGGTACACCTTGTAGCGCCCGCGCGAGGGCATGTACTGCGCGTTCTCGATCAGGTCGCGGACGTCGTCCACGCCGGTGTTGGAGGCCGCGTCGATCTCCAGCAGGTCGATGTAGCGGCCGGCGTCGATCGCCTGGCAGGTCTCGCACTCGCCGCAGGGCTCGGCCGAAGTGCCGCGCTCGCAGTTCAGCGATTTGGCGAAGATCCGGGCGATGGTGGTCTTGCCGACGCCGCGGGTGCCGGTGAACAGGAACGCATGGTGGACGCGGCCCGAATCCAGCGCATTGGTCAGCGCCCGCACCACATGCTCCTGCCCGACCAGCTCGGAAAACCGCTTCGGGCGCCACTTGCGGGCGAGGACGAGATAGGACATGCGGGCATTCTGCCGCGCCGCGGGAAAATTTGCCCGCCCGCTCCCGCGACGCCCGCCAGCGCGCCTTCCGGGGCGATGGCGGGTTGTTGTGGGGGTATGGAGCCGCCGCTACAATGCGCGGTCCCGGAGAGGTGTCCGAGTGGTTGAAGGAGCACGCCTGGAAAGTGTGTAGGCGGCTAAACACCGCCTCGGGGGTTCGAATCCCCCTCTCTCCGCCAGTTACTGTCCCTTGCATGCGCCCGCACCTCCCGGTGCGGCCCTTCGCAAAAGCCGCCGGTTGCACGGGTGGTGTTTCAACGTTTCCATGGTGGCCCCGTCGGCCCCTCGCGACGCTAGTTCGAAAACCCCGCCAGGGCCGGAAGGCAGCAACGGTATCGAGCGATGCGGGCGCCGAGGTCAGCCGGCGGGGCCATCGCCATTTCCAATGCTGCGCATTGGCAATCCCATGATTTGCAGCCGCAAATCATGGGTCCCGGCTTCGTACCTCCAATTTCCCCGCGGCTGTCGGCGCGCCCCCTTTTACTAAAAGGGGGCTTCCCACCAGAAGGTTCGCGGCGATCCGGTTTGGTGGCGTGCGGCGGCGCGGCGATCATCCAGCCGGATCGTCCCTACCTCCGGACGGATGCACCACAGGCTTGCGGTGCGCGGCGATTACCCGGCAGGTGGATTCCCGTCGCCGGGCGGGTGCAGCCAGCCGGCGTCGCCGTCGGCGTAGCGCTCGTGCTTCCAGATCGGGACGCGCGACTTCACCTCGTCGATGATGTAGCGGCAGGCGGCGAAGGCGGCGTCGCGATGCGCGGCGCTGACCCCGACCCAGACCGCCAGCTCGCCGATGGCCAGGTCGCCGACGCGGTGCACGCAATGCGCGTCGAGGATGTCGAACTTCGCCAGCGCTTCGGCCAGGATTGCCTCGCCCTCGGCCTGCGCCAGCGCCGCGTAAGCCTCGTAGCGCAGGCCGTCCACGGCGCGGCCCTCGTTGTCGTTGCGCACCCAGCCCTCGAAGCTGGCGTAGCCGCCCACGCGCGCATCCAGCAGGTCCGCGCGCAGGCTGGCGGTATCGAACGGCGTGTCGGCCAGACGGAAGCGTGCCATGTCAGCCGCCCGACACCGGCGGGATGAAGGCGATCTCGCTGCCCTCGCGCAGCGCCGCGTCCCAGTCCGCGAACGCGCCGTCCACCGCCACTCGCAAGCGCGCGGCCGGCAACGCGAATCCGTGACGCGCCTGCAGCGCCGCGTACAGCGCGCGCAGATCCGCCGCCTGCGTGTCCAGGGTTTCCTCGGCCCGGCCCGCGGCGTCGCGCAGGCTGGCGAAATACAGCAGTTTGACCCGCATCAGTCCGTCGCTCCGAAATCGTGCCTGCCGCCGCGCTTGCCCAGCAGCCGCGCCGGGCCGAGCACGATCGCGTGCGACAGCGCCTTGCACATGTCGTACACCGTCAGCGCCGCCACCGTGGCGCCGGTCAGCGCCTCCATCTCCACGCCGGTGCGGTGGGTGGTGCGCACCGCACATTCGATCCGCAGTTCGCGCTCGCCGTGCCAGGCGATCGCGATCCGGCAGCCGTCGATCGGCAGCGGGTGGCAGAACGGAATCAGCTCGTGGGTGCGCTTCACCGCCAGGGTGCCGGCGACGATCGCGGTCTCGACGATCCCGCCCTTGGCGCTCTTCAGGCCGCTGGCGTGCAGCTGCGCGGCGACCGCCGCCGGAAAGCGCACGCGACACTCGGCCACGGCCGTGCGCGCCGTCACCGCCTTGGCCGAAACATCGACCATCGCCGGCCGGCCGTCGGGGTCGATGTGGGTCAAGCTCCGGGGCGGGACCTTCGCCTTCGTCGTCGCCTTCGTCGTCGTTTTCATCAGCCGCCTACCAGATACATTTCGACATGTTGCCGCGGCGTCGAGGCCTGGTTGCGGATCTCGCTGTAGCGGTCCTCGCGCCCGCGCCACAATGCGGCGACGCGCTGCACCAGGGCGGCCTCGCCCTGGCGCAGGGCCGGGCGCAAATCGCTGCCGCTGCCCGCGAACAGGCAGGTGTAGAGCTTGCCGTCGGCCGAGACCCGGGCGCGGTGGCAGTCGCCGCAGAACGGCGCGCTGACCGAGCTCACGAAGCCGATCTCGCCGCCGCCGTCGACGCAGGCGTAGCGTGCGGCGACCTCGCCGCGGTAATGGGGATCCAGCGGCCGCAGCGGCCAGCGTGCGTGGATGCGGTCGCGCAATTCCGCCGACGGCACCACCCGCGCGCGCTCCCAGCCGTTGCAGGTGCCCACGTCCATGTATTCGATGAAGCGCACGACATGGCCGTGCGCGCGCGCGAACGCGACCAGCGGCAGCACTTGCCCGTCGTTGACGCCGCGCTGCACCACGCAGTTGAGCTTGAGCGGCGCGAACCCTGCGGCCTGCGCGGCGGCGATGCCGGCCAGCACGTCCTGGAGGCGGCCGCGGCCGCCCGACAACGCCCGGAACAGCTCCGGTTCCAGCGCATCCAGGCTCACCGTCAGGCGCCCGAGGCCGGCGGCGCGCAAGGCTTGCGCCTGCGGCGCCAGCAGCGCGCCGTTGGTGGTCAGGGCCAGGTCGTCCAGGCCGGGAATCGCCGCCAGCCGCGCTACCAGTTCCGGCAGGCGCTTGCGCAGCAGCGGCTCGCCGCCGGTCAGGCGCAGCTTGCTCACGCCCAGGCGCACGAAGCCGCGCACCAGGGTTTCGATCTCGTCGAAGGACAGCCGCGCGCTCGCGTCCAGGCCATGGTCCTCGGCGATGCGATCGGCCGGCATGCAGTACGGGCAACGGAAATTGCAGGCTTCGATCAGCGACAGCCGCAGGTCGCGCAGCGGCCGTCCGCGCAGGTCGCGCGGCGGCGTTTGCGGCACCGGCGGGGCCGCATGCGGCTGCGGGCTCATGCCGGCCGCTCCGCGTCGGCGGACTCGCCCGGCAACGGCGGTCGCAGCGGTACCACCTCCCCGGGCTGGGCGACGCGATGGCCGGCAGCGGCAAGGGTCGCGCCTTCGGCGACGCTGCCGTAGTGGTAGAGCAGGCAGCGCGCCAGCAGTTCCGGCGGGTATTCGCGCTGCAGGTCGTCGATACCGCTGTGCGAGGGGTTGCCGTGCAGCGCGCAATCGTGGGCGACCAGTTCGCCGGCGGCGGCGTGGCAGGCCAGCATCTCCGGGATCGGCCGGGTGTCGCCGGTCCACACCAGGGCGCCGCGCAGGCGCAGGCCGAAAGCGGTCTGCGGCCAGTGGTGGCGCACCGGGAACACGTCCAGCCGCAGCCCGTCGTGCCAGAAGTGGTCCCCGACCGGGACCAGCCGGAACGCATCCCAGAAGTTGACGCCGCCCTCGGCCACGACATTGGGGTAATCGGCCACCCGCCGGTGCAGCAACGGCACCAATGGCGCCGGCACGTACAGGCGGGTGACGTCGCCGCCGCGGGCCTCGAAGAAGTTGGCGCCGAACAGCCGCTCGAACCCGGCGACATGGTCCAGATGCGTATGGGTGACGAACAGCGCCCGCGGCACCGCGCCGTAATGCGCCAGGTACGCGGTCAGGCCCTCGCCGCCGCAGTCGATCGTCAGCCACGGCCGGCCGTCGCGCTCGATCGTGGCCATCGCCGAACCCAGCTCGACCGCGCCGGAATTGCCGACGCCGTGGAAGCGCAGTGCCCAGGCCATCAGATGCCGCGCTCCCAGGTCGCGTCGTAGGCCGCACGCAGACGGGCGAAATCGCGCCTGACCGCGGCCGGATCGCGCGCGCCGCGCAGCTTCAGCAGCGAGCGCTGCAGGCGGGCCAGGTTGCGCATGCGCCAGGCGGTGTCGGGAATCCGCAAGCGGCCCTTGTCGAAGTCGATCAGCCAGCCCTGCCCGGTGGGGTCGAACAGGATGTTGTGCGCGTTGAGGTCGGCATGGTCGAGTCCGGCGCGGTGGAAGCGGGCGACGAGGCGCCCGGTTTCCTCCCACGGCGCGTCCTGCGCCGCAACCGCGGCGCGCTCGGCCAGCGAATGCACGCCGAGCAGGCGCTCGACCAGGATCGCGGCGCGATAGCTGGCGCCGTGGCGGCGGTAGCAGGCGGCGATCGGCCGGGGGACCGGCAAGCCGCGGTCGTGCAGGCTGCGCCCGAGGCGGAACTCGACGAAGCTGCGCACGCGGTCGGCGCCGTGCCACAGGTAGCCGTCGCGGCTGACCCTGGCCGCCCAGCCGCCGCGCAGGTAGTGCCGCAGCACCGCCGGGCCGAACGGCCCGTCGACGAACCAGGCGCCGCCGCGACCGCCGCTGGTCACCGGTCGCGCGCGTTCGCCCCAGTAGGCGGGCACGAACCACTGCGGCTCGACTTGCTGCAGGCGCCGGGTGTCGAACAGAATCGCGCCATAGCCGCCGGCGCGCTCCTCGCCAAGCTCGAAAGGCGTCAGGCTCTCGCTGGCGTCGAATGCGACCATCCAGCGAGTCTAGCAACCCTTGCCTTCCGCAACCGCCCCGCGTACCGCCCCCGCCCCGCCGGCCTCGATCTGCCTGTTGCGGCTGTCGGCGCTGGGCGACGTCACCCATGTCGTGCCGTTGCTGCGCACGCTGCGCGCGGCCTGGCCCGAGGTGGCGCTGAGCTGGGTGATCGGCCGCGGCGAACACCGCCTGCTCGCGGGCCTGCCCGGGGTCGAGTTCGTCGAGTACGACAAGCGCTCCGGGCTGGCGGGCATGCTGGCGCTGCGGCGGCACTGGGCCGGCCGGCGTTTCGATGCGTTGCTGCAGTTGCAGGTCGCCGCGCGCGCCAACCTGCTGTCGGCCTGCATCCCGGCGCGGCGGCGGATCGGCTACGACCGCGCGCGCTCGAAAGACCTGCACGGCCTATTCGTCAACGAGCGCATCCCCGCGCGCCCGGGCAGCCACGTGCTCGACGCCATCGGCAGCTTCTGCGAACCGCTGGGCCTGCGCCAGGAAAAGGTGGTCTGGGACCTGCCGGTGCCGGCCGCGGCGCACGCCTGGGCGCGGGCGCAATGGCCGCGCGACGGCGTGCGCACGCTGCTGCTCTCGCCCTGCTCCAGCCATGCCCGCCGCAACTGGCGCGCCGAGCGCTACGCCGCGGTCGCCGACCACGCCGCCGCCCGCGGCTGGCGGGTGGTGCTGTGCGGCGGCCGCAGCGCGCCCGAGCGCGACACCGCCGACGCGATCCTCGCCGCGATGCGCGCACCGGCACTGGACCTGGTCGGCAAGGACACGCTCGAGCAGCTGCCGGCGCTGCTGGCGCGCGCGGACCTGGTGCTGACGCCCGACTCGGGCCCGATGCACATCGCCAACGCCATGGGCGCCAAGGTGCTGGGCCTGCACGCGGCCAGCAACCCGGCGCGCAGCGGGCCGTATTCGGACCGGCGCTACTGCGTGGACCGCTACGACGATGCCGCGCGCAGATACCTCCACAAGCCGGCCCAGGCGCTGAAATGGGGCACGAAGATCGAATTCGACGGGGTGATGGACCTGGTCACCGTCGCCGACGCCATCGCCGCCTTCGAGCGCCGCGTCGCCGACCTGGCCTGAGTGCCGGCGGACTGCGCGCCGGCCGGCTGAAGTCCGGACCCGGGCCCGGCGGCGCCCCGGGATGCCCGGACACGGACGGCCGCCCTAGGGCGCGGGACCGGTGCGGTAGTCCTGATACGACTTTTCCTCGACATAGGTCGAGCCCAGCGCGAGGTTGATGGCTTTCTTGATCCGCGCCCGCTCGTCGTTTTCGACGTAGACGCTGCGCGCCAGGCGGATGAATTCGGCATCGAAGGCCTGCGCCTTTTCCTTGATCCGGATCTCGTCCTCGATCCCCCACAGGCGCTCGTTGACCGCCTTCAGCCGCGCGCGCAGGTCGGCGATGTCGCCGCTGGCGGCCGGGTGCGCCAGCCAGGTCCTTTCCAGCGCCGACAGCTCGTTGCGGACGTTGGCGAGCTTGTCCGGGTCGGTCATGCGCTCGGACTTGATCTGCAGGATCGCGATCTTGTCGAGCAGTTCGCCGTAGGAGACGGGGACGAGGAGTTCGGACATGGGGGATTCCGGGTGACGGGCAGGCGGGCAGTTTAGCGGCGACGCCGGCGGGCAGCAGCCGTGGCGGCTGCGGTGCGCCCGACGGGTGTCGGCGGCGCGCGGGGCCGGTTTCATGCGTCGGGCCGGGGGCCGGCGCCGACCGGGATCGTGCGCCGAACCGCCCTGGAAGCGCAGGTCCCGGCGCAGGTCGCCCTTGTCGGACATGAAAAACGGGCCGCGCGGGCCCGTTTCTCATGTCTGGCGGAGAGGGTGGGATTCGAACCCACGGTGCGCTTGCACGCACGCCTGATTTCGAGTCAGGTACATTCGACCACTCTGCCACCTCTCCGGTGGTCGCGGCGCCTCCCGCAGGACGGGAGGGCCGCAGATGATACGGGGCCGGCCGGCGGCGGCACAAGCCATATCGTGCCCGCGGCGCACGTGGCGGTTGCCGCGCGGCCGCCCTGCCACGATGATTCCGTTACTCGCAGGAGACCTTAGCTGACGATGCGGCCGGCATGATCGAATTCGGACACCTGACCCATGTCGGCCTGCGGCGCGAGCTGAACGAGGACACCTATTACGGCGACAGCGACCTCGGCCTGTGGCTGGTGGCCGACGGCATGGGCGGACACGAGTACGGCGAAGTCGCCAGCGCCCTCGCCCGCGAGACGATCGTGCGCGAGGTGCGCGGCGGCGCGTCGCTGGCGCAGGCGATCCGGGTCGCCGACGAAGAGATCATCCGCGCCTCCAGGCAGCGCAACGATGCCCTGCCGATGGGCACCACCGTGGTCGCGGCGCGGGTCGACGGCAGCCGGTTCGAGGTCGCCTGGGTCGGCGACAGCCGCGTCTACCTGTGGCGCGACGGCCAGCTGGCGCAACTGTCGCAGGACCACAGCTACGTGCAGGAGCTGATCAGCCAGGGCGCGATCAGCGTCGAGCAGGCGCGCAGCCACCCGCACCGCAACGTGGTCACCCAGGCGCTGGGCGTGACCGACCCGCAGAACCTCAACGTCGAGACCATGGCCGGCGACCTGCGCCCGGGGATGCAGCTGCTGCTGTGCAGCGACGGCCTCACCGAGGAAGTGGACGACGGCAGCATCTCGCAGGTGCTGGCGCATACCGAATGCAGCGCGCAGGAGTGCGTCGACGGGCTGGTGGCCGCGGCGCTGGACGGCGGCGGCTCGGACAACGTCACCGTGGTGCTGGTGCGCCGGCACTGACGCCGGCGGGCGCCGCGGTTGCGCGGTGCCCGTGGCTAGGCCGGGACCGGTTCGGCCGCAGCCGGCTCCGCGTCCCAGACCGTGCGCCCGGCCTTGCGTCGCAATTGCGCCAGCCGGGCCTCGTGCGCCCGCAGCTCGTCCGCCAGTACCTGCACGCGCGGCCGCGGGCCGGCGCCGCCGGGCACCATCAGCTGCGCGGCCGCGACCGCGGCGGCCGGCGCCGGGCTGTCGAAGCCGATTTCGCCCTGGCCCGCGGTCAGCGCCAGGTAGGCCTCGGCCAGCAACTGCGCGTCCAGCAGCGCGCCGTGCAGCTGCCGGTGCGAATTGTCCACGCCCAGGCGCCGGCACAGCGCGTCCAGCGAATTGCGCTGGCCGGGGTAACGCTGGCGCGCCAGCTCCAGCGAATCCTCCACCGTGCAACGCGCGCGGATACTGCCGTAATCCGGGCCCAGTCGCGCCAGCTCGGCATCCAGGAAGCCGAGGTCGAAAGCGGCGTTGTGGATCACCAGCACGGCGCCGTCGATGAAGGCGAGGAACTCGTCGACCACGTCGGCGAACTTCGGCTTGCCGGCGAGGAATTCCCGGGTCAGCCCGGTGACCTCCTGCGCGCCGGGCTCGAACTCGCGCTCCGGATCGAGGTACTGCTGGAACGTACGCCCGGTCGGGCGCCGCTCCAGCAGTTCCACGCAGCCGATCTCGACGATGCGGTTGCCCTTGTCCCAGGACAGGCCGGTGGTTTCGGTATCGAGCACGATCTGTCTCACGCGGCCGGCCTCATGCGCGGGTCGTCTCCTTGAACTTGATCGCCTGCGTGCGCGCCAGCTGGTCGACGCGCTCGTTGTCGGGATCGCCGCTATGGCCCTTGACCCAGCGCCAGCGGATCCGGTGGCGCGCGCTGGCCGCGTGCAGGCGCTCCCACAGGTCGCGGTTCTTGACCGGGGCGCCGCCGGCGGTCTTCCAGTTGCGCCGCAGCCAGTTCGGCAGCCATTCGGTGATGCCCTGGCGCACGTACTGCGAATCGGTGTGCAGGGTGACGTCGCAGGCTTCGCTGAGGGTTTCCAGGGCGACGATCGCGGCCATCAGTTCCATGCGGTTGTTGGTGGTCAGCGGCTCGCCGCCGGCGAGCTCGCGCTCGCGGCCACGGTAACGCAGCAATGCGGCCCAGCCGCCGGGACCGGGGTTGCCCAGGCAGGCGCCATCGGTGTGCACGTCCACCTGTTTCGCAGGCGCCGGGGCATCGGCGGCGGCCGGGGCGGCAGCCGCCCTGCCGGTGGCGGCCGCGGTCATGCCGCGGGGATTCCGCCGCCGATCCGCAGCGGCGCGCGCGTGCGCAGCGGCGTCAGCGGAATCTCGCGCTTCTCTGCGCGCAGCAGCCAGGCGGCGCGCAGGCCGGGGCCGGGCTGCAGGTCCGCCTCGGCCCGGATCCGCCAGCGCGGCCCGAGTCCGCGCGAGACCGGCTCCGGCTGCAGGCCCGCGGCGCGCAGGCGGCGGCGCCAAGGCATGGGTTCGGAGGCGCCCACGCCGTTGCCGCTCCAGCGCCAGCGGTAAGGCGACAGCGGATTCAGGGCGAACAGCCACAGCCGGCCGCCGGGGACCAGGATGCGGGCGCACTCGCGCAGCAGCGTCGCGCCGTCGCGGCCGCCGGCGACGACGTGCTGGACCACGACCGTGGCCACCGACTCGTTGGCCAGCGGCAGCGGCAGGGCGCAGCGGACGGCTCCGTGCCAGCCGTCGTCGGCGCGGGCCTGCAGCCGCAGCCCGTGGCTTGGCAGGGCGGTCGCCAGGGTTCCGGCATCCGGCGCCAGCCACAGCCAGTACTGCCCGGGGCGCTCGAGCAGGGCCGTGTGGACGCTGGCGAGCTCGCTGTCCAGCAGCGCCCGGCCCGGCGCCGTGACGAACCAGTCACGGGAACTGTCGGGTTGACCGGTCGGGGAAGGCAGGGGCATGGTCGCCATTCTAGACGGCCCGGACCCCGCCGATGCGCCTGCTGCCGCTGCCCGCCTTCGCCGACAACTACATCTGGACACTGACCGACGACAGCGGCGCGCTGGTGGTGGATCCGGGCGACGCCACGCCGGTGCTGGCCGCGGCCGACGCCGGGCTGCGGCCGGTCGCGGTGCTGCTGACCCACCACCATCCCGACCACATCGGCGGCATGGCCGCGCTGTTGCAGCGCTGGCCGCAGCTGCGCGTCTTCGCCCCCGACGACGGACGCATCGCGCTGGCCGCCTGCACCCGGGTCGGCGACGGCGACCGGGTCGCCGTGGGCGACTGGGAGTTCCAGGTGCTCGCCGTTCCCGGCCATACCGTGAGCCACATCGCATTTTTCGGCCACGGCCTCTTGTTTTGCGGCGATACCCTCTTCAGTCTCGGCTGCGGCCGGCTGTTCGAGGGCACCCCGGCGCAGATGCTGGCCTCGCTCGACCGGCTGGCCGCCCTCCCCGCCGACACCCGCGTGTGCTGCGGGCACGAATACACCCTGGCCAACGCCGCCTTCGCGCGCGTGGTCGACCCCGACAACCCGGCCCTGCGCCGACGCACCGAGGACGCCACTGCCATGCGCCAGCACGGACACCCCACCCTGCCGAGCACCCTCGCCGGGGAATGCGCGGCCAACCCGTTCCTGCGCGTGGACGCCCCGGCCTTGCGCGCGGCGGTGGCGGGCAGGCTCGGGCGCGAGCCGCGCGACCGGGTCGAGGTCTTCGCCGAATTGCGGCGCTGGAAAGACGGATTCCGCGCGTGAAGGGCGCGGCGACGGCGCTCGCATTGCTGGCGGCGCTGGCGGCGAGCTTGCCGGCAACCGCCACCGAACCGGCCGCACAACCGGTTGCGGAATCGGCCGCGCAGCTCCCGGCCACCCGCAGCGGCCTGGACATCTACGCACGCTTTCGCGAAGGCCTGGCCGACCCGAGCTGCGACAAGGACAGCAGCAGCCCGCGCTGGCGCCGGCATTTCGCCGCCGCGCCGCAGCGCATGACCGCGCACGACGACGACGTGCTGGCGCTGTTCGGCTACGTGGTGGACGCGCTGCGCGAGGCCAGCCTGCCGACCGAGTACGCATTGATCCCGTTCGTGGAAAGCGGCTACCGGCCCGGTGCGCGCAGCCGCGGCGGCCCGGCCGGGATGTGGCAGATGATCGCGGTCACCGCGCGCAACCACCATGTGCCGATCCTCCCCGGCTACGACGGCCGCCTGTCGCCGGTGGAGTCGACCCGGGCCGCGGTGCGCTATCTCAAGACCCTGCACGGCATGTTCGCCGGCGACTGGCGCCTGGCGGTGATGGCCTACAACGCCGGCGAGTACCGCGTGTTCGGCGCCCTGCGCCGCAGCGGTCAGGTCGCGCGCGACGCCGATGTCGAAAAACTGACCGGCCTGTCCGGCATCACCCGCGCCTACGTACGCAAGCTGCATGCCCTGTCGTGCCTGCTCGACCGCGCCGACGACCGCGAACAATGGCTGCAGGCGCTCGATCGCCCGGTGCCGGTGCTCGAGGCCGTGGCATTGCCGCCGCAGGCCACCAGCCTCGAAGCCTGGGCGCGCACGCATGGCCGCGACAGTGCGGCCGTGCGCCGCCTCAATCCCGCGTTCGCCGGCGGCCGCATCGCCCGCGGCAGCCGCGCCCAGCGCGTGCTGGCACCGGCGCCGCACGCGGGTCCCGCGACCGCCCACGCTGCTACCGACCCGATTCCGGCAGCCGACCGCGCCGGGAGCCGGCCCGAAGCGGCCGCCGCGACCTCTCCCGTCGGCACCGACCCCGCCGCCGCGCCGCGCACCCACACCGTCGCCCGCGGCGAATCGGCCTGGAGCATCGCCCACCGCCATGGCTTGGGCACCGCGGCCCTGCTCGCGCGCAACGGCCTGTCGGCGCGCAGCGTGCTGCGCCCGGGCATGGTGCTGTTGCTCGACGCGCCGACGCCCGTGCCTAGCCCGGAAGCCGCGACGCAGGCACACTAGCCGCCTGTTTCGCAGAATGGACGACACCATGGGATTCCTGCAGGGCAAGCGCGCGCTGATCACCGGCATCGCCAGCCAGCGCTCGATCGCCAACGGCATCGCCGAGGCGATGCACCGCCAGGGCGCCGAACTGGCACTCACCTACCAGAACGACAAGCTGCGCTCGCGGGTCGAGGACGCCGCCACCGAGTACGGCGCCAAGATCGTGCTGCCGCTGGACGTGTCTTCCGACGCGCAGATCGACGCCTGCTTCGCCGAACTGGGCCAGCACTGGACCGAGGGCTTCGACATCCTCGTGCACTGCATCGCCTACGCCCCGCGCGAGGCGATCGGCGGCGACTTCCTGGACGGGCTGACGCGCGAGAACTTCGCCATCGCCCAGGACATCTCCGCCTACTCGCTGGCGGCGCTGGCCAAGGCGGCGCGGCCGCAGATGCGCGGCCGCAACGGCGCCATCCTCACCCTGACCTATCTCGGCGCGATCCGCGCGCTGCAGAACTACAACGTGATGGGCGTGGCCAAGGCCAGCCTGGAATCGACCATGCGCTACCTCGCGCTCAACCTGGGGCCCGAGGGCACCCGCGTCAACGCGATCTCGGCCGGGCCGATCAAGACCCTGGCCGCCTCCGGCGTGGGCAATTTCCGCAAGATGCTCGGGCAGTTCGAAGCCGCCGCGCCGCTGCGCCGCAACATCACCATCGAGGACGTCGGCAACACCGCCGCGTTCCTGTGCTCGGACCTGGCCGCCGGCATCACCGGCGAGGTCACCTACGTGGATGCCGGTTTCAGCATCGTCGGCATGACCGGGATCGAATAAACGTCACGCGCGCCGTGCACCCGCCCGGCGGCGGCGACAGACGAAAAAGCCCGGCGCGAAGCCGGGCTTTTTTGCTGCACGCGATCGCCGCCGGACCGCGCGGCTACAGCCGGCTTTCCTCGACCCGGATCCGCACCCGGCTGCGCAGCGCCTTCACCAGCGCGCGGACATCGTCGTTGCCGGCCACCTGCGCCAGTTGCTGCTGCAACGCCGCGCGCTGCGCCGCGGTGGCTTCTGCTGGATCGCCCGGGACCACCTTGCTCACGGCAAACACCACGATCCGGCCGTCCTCGAGCACCGCCTTGCCGGGACTGACCTTGCCCGGCGCCGGCGCCGGCACCGCAAACATGGCCTCGGCCGCGGCGGCATCGGGCACCGGCGTGCCGCGCGGCAGGCCGGGCACGTCGCTGGTCGCCAGTTGCCGGGCCGCCGCGACCTCGGCCAGCGGCTTGCCGTCGCGCACCGCCGCCAGCATGGCATCGGCCTGCCGGGCCGCGGCCCGGGCGGCGCGATCGGCGCGGATCGCGGCGACCACCTGCTCGCGGACCTGCGCCAGCGGCAAGGCGCGCTCGGTCGTGTGCGCCACCACCCGGATCAGCACGCTGTGCATCGGCCCGAGCTCGATCGGGTCGCTGACAGTGCCGTCCTGGATCAGCGCCTCGGAAAAGGCTGCGCGCTGCACCGCAGGATTGGCCGCGATACCCGCGCCCCGCCCGCGCGCCAGCGGCCCGAGTTTCTGCACCGGCAGGTTGGCCGCCCGCGCCGCCGGCGCCAGCGTCATCGGATTCTTGTAGACCTGATCGACGAGCTTGCCGGTCAACGCGTTGAACTGGCGTTCGCGGTCGGCATCCAGTTGCTCGGCGGCCAGTTGCTCGCGCACCTGCTCGAACGGCACCCGGCTGCCCGCCTTGACCTCGCGCAGCTGGATCACGTGCCAGCCGAACTCAGTCTTGACCGGGCCGACGACCTCGCCCGGCCGCATCGCGAACAACGCCTCCTCGAACGGCTTGGCCATCATGTCCTTGCCGACCCAGCCCAGATCGCCGCCGGCGGCCTTGGAGCCGGCGTCGTCGGATTCGGCCCGCGCCAGCGCGGCGAAATCCGCGCCCGGCTGCTTTGCCTGCGCGGCGATCTTCCCGGCCCGGGCCTGCGCCGCTTGCTGCGCGGCGGCGTCGGCGCCGGCGGGCACCTCGACCAGGATGTGCGAGGCCAGCCGTTCCTCGGCCTGGGTGTAACGCGCCTGTTCCTGCTCGTAGCGCTGGCGCAGCGCCGCCTCGTCGGCGGCCGGCGGCGGCGGCAGGCGGCTGCCATCGATATCCACGTATTCCAGCGTCACCGTTTCCGGGGCGCGATAGACCGCCGCGTGGCTGTCGTACCAGCGCTGGACTTCCGCGGCCCCGACCGCACCGGTATCGGGCGCCGGCGCCGGCATCACCGCGAAGGCGACGTCGCGGCGCTCGCCGAGCAGGCGCAGCAGGCGGTCGACCTCGGACGGGGTCGCGAACGCGGTTTCGATGATCTGGCTCGGGATCAGCGACTGCTGCAGGTCCTCGCGCACCAGTTGCTCGAACTGGCGCGGGCTGCGCGCCGGCACCTGCGAGGCGAGCGTGAGCTGGTACTGCTGCGGATTGAACTTGCCGTCGACCTGGAACGCCGGGATGCTCTGGATGGTGGCGCGCACCTGGGCGTCGCCGACCACGATGCCGGCGTCCTCGGCCAGCATCCGCAGCAGGCGCTGGTCGATCATCTGCTCGAGCACGCGGCGCTTGTTTTCCGGCTTCCCGAATTCGTCCGTGTCGAACGCGTCGCCCTGCGCCTGCCTTTGCGACTGGCGCTCGCGCTCGAAGGCGTTGCGGAATTCCTCCGCGTCGATCTCCTCGTGCTGCCACAGCATCGATACCGGCCAGTACGAAGGCGCCGACGGCCACCAGGCCGGGGGCTGGGAGATGCGCGCAGCGTAGGTTTCCACGTTCTGCTGCATGTACGACTCCATCCCGAAGAACAGCGCGAACGGGATGATGAACAAGGTCATCAGCGCGATGGCCAGTTTGCTGGAGGACAGCTTGCGGATTTTCTCGAGCATGTGGATGCGCTTGCAGGGCGTAAGCGGCTAAGTCTACCCCGTTACGCCCGCACAGCCCCAATCCGCGCGGCCCCGACGGGGCAAGAAGAGTCTCTTCTCCCGAGTGCGGAAACCCCCGCGAGGGAAAGCCGGCGGCCCGGCCTGTGCGGGGACACGCCGTAAACACTCTCCCGTAGCCTGTGGCTTGGCCGATGCAGCGCAAGCCGTAAATACATGGTCCAAGTGCGGGAACTTCTGCGGGGGAAGCCGGTGGCCCGGCCCGTGCGGGACACGCCGTGAATACGTCCCTGTAGGCTCCTCGGCGGCATCCATGCCGCCGACGGTCCCGCACGGGCCGGGCCACCGGCTTCCGGGCAAGTAAGTTGGCGCTTGCAGAAAAAACCATCCGAAGCGACGAACCTCCAGGCTCGCGAAGTCGCCGCCCGGCGGGCTGGGGGTGCGGAGAGTGGACCATGGAGGGTCCACGGCCCGACTTAAAGACAGGAGGTCGTCAGGAGGGCGCAGCACCCCCAGCCCGCCGGGCGGCGACTCCTGCCGAAGCCGATCTCCCGAGTACAGACCATGACGCGACGTCAGGCCAGGCATAACCCGCGCCCCGACTTGAATGCAGGATGCCGTCAGGAGGGCGTGCCACCCTCGGGCCGCCGTGCGGCGACTCCTTCCCGAGTCCGATCGCGAATCCCGGAGAGGGGAGATGGCCAAAAAAGAAGGCACCGTTGCCGGTGCCTGGGAAAAATGGCGGAGTGGACGGGACTCGAACCCGCGACCTCCGGCGTGACAGGCCAGCATTCTAACCAACTGAACTACCACTCCGCTGAGCCGCGGGATGATACAGAGGCCCCATCCTCTTCGCAACAGACCGCGCCGCGCGGGCGCCGTTGCCGGGGATCCCGACCCGCAACCGCCGGGCACCGCCGCTGCCCTTGCGCCGCACAAGGCGCGACCGCCGTCGCTGGTGGGTGCTGAGGGGTTCGAACCCCCGACCCTCTCCGTGTAAAGGAGACGCTCTACCGCTGAGCTAAGCACCCGCTGCTAAACAATAACGCACTCGCGCGCAGCGCGAGAATCACTCCCCCTCGCCCCGCGCGGCGGGGAGAGGGTACGGGGTGAGGGGCACGGGGCGAGGAACCATGCGATGAGGGCACGTGCGAAGAGCCGCCCCTCATCCGCCCTTCGGGCACCTTCCCCCCGCAGAGCGGAGAGAAGGAGATGCGGGCTTCACTGCGCATCACGACACCCCGCAACAAAAAGCCCGGCTTGTCGCCGGGCTTCTGCACCACATGTCACGCGCGGCTCAGTTCACCGCATCCTTCAGCGCCTTGCCGGGCTTGAAGGCGGGATTCTTCGAAGCCGCGATCTTGATTTCCTCGCCGGTCCGCGGATTGCGGCCGGTGCGGGCACCGCGCTTGCGCACGTCGAACGTACCGAAGCCGACCAGGGTGACGGTGTCGCCCTTCTTCAGCGCCCTGGTGATGGAGGCGATCATCGCATCGACCGCGCGACCGGCGTCGGCCTTGGACAGTTCGGCGGCATCGGCCACGGCTTCGATGAATTCGGCTTTGTTCATTGATTGACTCCCTGTGCGGATCGTTCGACCGCTGGATAAGGTAACCGGGGTCCCCGCTGCGGCGTTGCGCAGGCTGCCCGGTCGAGCATGCCGCGACGCGGCGCTTGGCGCCGGCGACGCGGTTGCATGCGTTATACCAGTCGGATTTTCGCCGCGCAACACGGAAAACAAGCACTGGCGCGGGTTTCAGCGATCGCGGTCGGATCGCCGCGAACACCGCATCGCGCCGCTTCAATGCTTGATGTCGGCCTGCACCGCCGGTTTGCCGGACTCGTGCGTCGCGTCCGGCAACGCGCCCGCAGGTTGCCGCGGCGTCAACGGACGTTCCAGCGCAAGGTCGAGCACCTCGTCGATCCAGCGCACCGGCACGATCTTCATCTGCTGGCTGACCGACTTGGGGATGTCGACGAGATCCTTGCGGTTCTCTTCCGGGATGATCACGGTGCGGATGCCGCCGCGCATCGCCGCCAGCAGTTTCTCCTTCAGTCCGCCGATCGGCAGCACGCGGCCGCGCAGGGTGATCTCGCCGGTCATCGCCACCTCGGCCCGAACCGGGATCTTGGTCAGGGTGGACACCAGCGCGGTCGCCATGGCGATGCCGGCGCTGGGGCCGTCCTTGGGCGTGGCGCCTTCGGGCACGTGCAGGTGCACGTCCTGCTTGGCGAGGAAGTCCAGGTCGATGCCGAGACGGTCGGTGCGTGCACGCACCACCGAAAGCGCCGCGGAGGCCGATTCCTTCATCACGTCGCCCAGTTGCCCGGTGAGGATCAGCTGGCCCTTGCCCGGCACCAGCGTGGATTCGATCTGCAGCAGGTCGCCGCCGACCTCGGTCCAGGCCAGGCCGGTGACCAGGCCGATCTCGTTCTCGGCTTCGGCGCGGCCGAAATCGAAGCGCTGCACGCCCAGGTACTTGTCGAGGTTCTTGGAGGTGACGTTGACCGCCCGCGGCCTGGCCCTGGGGCCGGCCAGCGCGAGTTCCTTCACCACCTTGCGGCAGATCTTGGCGATCTCGCGCTCCAGATTGCGCACGCCGGACTCGCGCGTGTAGTAACGCACGATGTCCTGGATCGCGCTCTCGGCGATCTTCAGCTCGCTGGACTTCAGTCCGTTGGCCTTGATCTGCTTGGGCACCAGGTAGCGCATGGCGATGTTGATCTTCTCGTCCTCGGTGTACCCGGGCAGACGGATGACCTCCATGCGGTCCAGCAGCGGGCCGGGAATGTTCAGCGAGTTGGAGGTGGCGACGAACATCACCTCGGACAGGTCCAGGTCGACCTCCAGGTAATGGTCGTTGAAGGCGTGGTTCTGCTCCGGATCCAGCACCTCCAGCAGTGCCGAGGACGGATCGCCGCGGAAGTCCATCGACATCTTGTCGATCTCGTCGAGCATGAACAGCGGATTCCTGGTGCCGGCCTTGTTGAGGTTCTGCACGATCCGGCCCGGCATCGAGCCGACGTAGGTGCGGCGATGGCCGCGGATCTCGGCCTCGTCGCGCACGCCGCCCAGCGACATGCGCACGAACTTGCGGTTGGTGGCCTTGGCGATCGACTGCCCGAGCGAGGTCTTGCCCACGCCCGGCGGGCCGACCAGGCACAGGATCGCGCCCTTCATCTGCTTCACCCGGGTCTGCACCGCGAGGTATTCGAGGATGCGCTCCTTGACCTTCTCCAGGCCGTAGTGGTCGGCGTCGAGCACGTCCTGCGCGGCCTTGAGGTCCTTGCGGATCTTGCTGCGCTTCTTCCACGGCACGCCCAGTAACCAGTCCAGGTAGTTGCGCACCACCGCGGCCTCGGCCGACATCGGCGACATCTGCTTGAGCTTGTTGAACTCGGCCTTGGCCTTGGTTTCCACCGGCTTGGGCATGCCGGCTGCGGCGATCTTGCGCGCGAGCTCGTCCAGATCGTTCGGCGCCTCGTCGATCTCCCCGAGCTCCTTCTGGATCGCCTTCATCTGCTCGTTGAGGTAGTACTCGCGCTGCGACTTCTCCATCTGCGACTTGACCCGGCCGCGGATGCGCTTTTCCATCTGCTGCACGTCGATCTCGCCGTCGACGTAGCCGACCAGCAGTTCCAGCCGGCCGAAGGTGTCGACGGTCTCCAGCAGCCGCTGCTTGTCGGCCAGGCGCACGCCCAGGTGCGCGGCGATGGTGTCGGCCAGGCGGCTGGGCTCCTCGATCCCGGACAGCGTCTGCAGCAGTTCCGGCGGCAGCTTGCGATTGCTCTTGACGTACTGCTCGAACAGGGTCATCAGCGAGCGTGCGACCGCCTCGATCTCGCGCGGTTCGCGCGAATCGACCGACTCGACCACCTCCGCATGTCCGACCAGGGTGCCGTCGCGCTCGCCGATGCGCTCCATGCGCACGCGGTCCACGCCCTCGACCAGCACCTTGATGGTGCCGTCGGGCAGTTTGAGCAGCTGCAGCACGGTGGCCAGCGTGCCGATGCGGTAGAGATCCTCGGCGCCGGGGTCGTCGGTCTCGGCGGACTTCTGCGCCACCAGCGCGATGCGCTTGTCGGCTTCCATCGCCAGTTCCAGCGCACGGATCGACTTGTCGCGGCCGACGAACAGCGGGATCACCATGTGCGGGAACACCACCACGTCGCGCAGCGGCAGCACCGGGACGGAGGTTTCAGGGTGGTCGGTCATGGCGGCTCCGGGGGGCAGGGGCAGTCTCGGACAGCGTGATCGGGCAGCCGGAAAACGATACCGGCCGGACGGTCAAGGCGGCGCAACGCGCCGACGTTCATGGTTATGGGGCTGGCGTGAAACGGTTGCAAGCGCCCGTCGTCGCCCTCGACTTGCACGGGCCGACGAACGCTTTGCAATCAGGGGCTTGCCACCTGAACCGGAGCCCGGCCGGGATCCGGCGCTATTCGCCGCTGGCGGCCTTGGGCGCCGGCGCCGGGGTCTGGTAGATCAGGTAGGGGTCGGACTTGTGCTCGATCACCGACTCGTCCACGACCACCTTGCTGACGTTCTCCAGCGACGGCAGGTCGTACATCGTGTCCAGCAGCACCGACTCGACGATGGTACGCAGGCCACGGGCGCCGGTCTTGCGCTTGAGCGCCTTGCGTGCGATCGCGGCCAGGGCGTCGGGGCGGAACTCCAGTTCCACGCCTTCCATGTCGAACAGCTTCCTGAACTGCTTGCTGATCGCGTTGCGCGGCTCGGTCAGGATCCTGACCAGGGCGGCCTCGTCCAGTTCCTCGAGCGTGGCGACCACCGGCAGGCGGCCGACGAACTCGGGGATCAGGCCGAACTTGATCAGGTCTTCGGGCTCGACCTCGGCCAGCACCTTGCCGACCTCGACCTTGCGCTCGGAACTCTTGAGCTTGGCGCCGAAGCCGATGCCGCTGGCGTCGGTGCTGCGCTGCTGGATGATCTTGTCCAGCCCGGCGAAGGCGCCGCCGACGATGAACAGGATGTTGCGGGTATCGACCTGCAGGAACTCCTGCTGCGGGTGCTTGCGCCCGCCCTGCGGCGGCACGCTGGCCACGGTGCCCTCGATCAGCTTCAGCAGCGCCTGCTGCACGCCCTCGCCCGACACGTCGCGGGTGATCGACGGGTTCTCGCTCTTGCGCGAGATCTTGTCGATCTCGTCGATGTAGACGATGCCCTGCTGCGCCTTCTCGACGTCGTAGTCGCACTTCTGCAGCAGCTTCTGGATGATGTTCTCGACGTCCTCGCCGACATAGCCGGCTTCGGTCAGCGTCGTGGCGTCGGCCATGGTGAACGGCACGTTGAGCAGCCGCGCCAGGGTCTCGGCCAGCAGCGTCTTGCCCGAACCGGTCGGGCCGACCAGCAGGATGTTGGACTTGGCCAGCTCGACGTCGTCGTTCTTCTGCCGGCTCTCGATCCGCTTGTAGTGGTTGTAGACCGCCACCGCGAGCGTCTTCTTGGCGCGGGCCTGGCCGATCACGTACTGGTCCAGCACCTCGAGGATTTCGCGCGGCTTGGGCAGCGAACTGCGCGCCGACTGCGCCTTTTCCTCGAGCTCCTCGCGGATGATGTCGTTGCACAGCTCGACGCATTCGTCGCAGATGAACACGCTCGGGCCCGCGATCAGCTTGCGGACCTCGTGCTGGCTCTTGCCGCAGAACGAGCAGTACAGGATCTTGCTGCTGTCGCCGGATCGGCCCTGACGGTCTTCGCTCATTCCCCAGTCACCTGCTGCAGCCGCGGTTGCGGCCCGAGAATAGCACAGGGGCCCGGCATCCCCGCCAGGCCCGCTGCACACAATGAAAGTCGTTTACGATCAGGATCTTGCGTGATTCTGAAGGTCTGCGCGGCCGTACTCAAGCCGGCTGGATCGAGTCTTCCGGACGGCGTTCGAGCACCTGGTCGATCAGGCCGTAGTCGCGCGAGGCCTCGGCGCTCTTGAAGTTGTCGCGCTCGGTGTCGCGGGCGATGGTGTCCAGCGCCTGCCCGGTGTGCTTGGACAGGATCTCGTTGAGGCGCTGCTTCATCGACAGGATTTCGCGGGCGTGGATCTCGATGTCCGTGGCCTGGCCCTGGAAGCCGCCCAGCGGCTGGTGGATCATCACCCGCGAGTTCGGCAGCGCGTAACGCTTGCCCTTGCTGCCGGCGGCCAGCAGCAACGCGCCCATCGAGGCGGCCTGGCCGACGCAGATGGTGCTCACGTCCGGCTTGATGAACTGCATGGTGTCGTAGATCGCCATGCCCGCGGTGACGATGCCGCCGGGCGAATTGATGTACAGGCTGATGTCCTTCTCTGGGTTCTCCGCCTCGAGGAACAGCATCTGCGCGACGATGACGTTGGCGACGTGGTCGTCGATGCCGCCGACCAGGAAGATCACCCGCTCCTTCAGCAGCCGCGAGTAGATGTCGTACGCGCGCTCGCCGCGGCTGGTCTGTTCGACCACCATCGGCACCAGGTTCAGGGCTTTGGTCCGGTTGTCCACGTTTGCCACCTGTCTGTCTGCTGGGAAGTCCGCGCACGACGCGCGGACCCTTGCGAAGGGACTCGCCTTACGGGCCGATGGCTTCCTGGAAGGTCAAGGCCTGCTCGGTGTGCTGCGCGCGCTCGGCGATCCAGTCGATCACCTGCTCTTCCATCGCCCGCGCCTGCAGCCCGGACATCAACTGGGGATCGTTGCGGTACAACTCAATGACCTGCTGCGGCTCCTCGTAGGTGGAGGCGATCAGGCGCAGCAGTTCGTTCAGGCGCTTGGGATCCAGGCGCAACTCGTTGCGGCGCGCGACCTCGCCCACCAGCAGCCCGACCAGGACACGCTTGCGGGCGGCATCCAGGAACGGCTCGTGCGCATTGTCCGGCAGCGCGGCGATCTGCTGGCCCTGCTGGCGCGCCTGCTGCAGCGCCTGCTGCGCCATGCCGCGAGCCTCCTGCTCGACCAGCCGCGGCGGCAGTTCCACCTCCGCATAGGCCGCGACCAGCTGCTCGCCGACCTCGCGCCGCAGGCGGTTCATCAGCGCGCCCTTGAGCTCGCGCTCCAGGTTGTTGCGGATCTCGGTGCGGAACTGCGCCAGCTCGCCGCTCTTGACGCCGAAACTGCGGATGAATGCGGGATCCACCTCGGGCAGCACCGGCTCCGAGACCTGCTCGGCCTTCAGGTGCACCTGCACCGTCCTGCCGGCCAGCTGCGGCACCCGCCACTGCTCCGGAAACACGACCTCGATGGACTTCTCCTCGCCGGCGGACATGCCGGTCAAGGCGGCCTCGATCTCCGGCAGCATGGCGCCGCTGCCGATCACGTCGACGCCGCGCTCCACGCCCTGCGCGGGCAGGCGCTCGTCGCCGGCCTGCGACCAGGTCTCCACATCGACCGCGTCGCCTTCGCGCGCCGGCCGCGTGACCGCGCTCCAGCTGCGACGCTGCTGGCGCAGGTTCTCGATCATGCGGTCGATGTCGGCCTCGGCCACCTCGGCGCTGTGGCGCACGACCTGCAGCTTGGTCACGTCGATCTCGCCGAATTCCGGCACCAGCTCGAACGTGGCCACGTAGGACAGTTCGCCGGCGCCGGCGTCCGCGTCCGCCGGCTCGATCCGCGGGTTGCCGGCGATGCGCAGCGCGTTGTCGCGCACCGCCTCGTCGAAGCCCTCGCGCAGCAGCCCGTCCAACACCTCGGCGCGGACCTGCTGGCCGTAGCGCTGCTCGACCACCTTGGTCGGCACCTTGCCCGGTCGGAACCCCTTGATCCGGGCCGTGCGCGCGATCTCGCGCAGGCGGCCACCGACCTGGTTCTCCAGGCGTTCCGCCGGGAGACGGAGGGTCATGCGGCGTTCGAGGCGCCCGACGGATTCGACCGAAACCTGCGTATCTGAAGCTGGCATACCCACTCCTGCGACCGTGGCTCCGGGCCACGGCGAAAGTTACATTGATTTGTCGGACCGGCGGCCGGGCGGCATCGACACGCGTCCGGAAGCGGCGGAACGCGCTAGTTTGGCCGATTTGCCGGCCCGCCGCCAGCACGGCCGCGCCGCCTTTCCCGGCGCGTCGGCGCCCGACGCGGCACGCTGCGGAGGCGGGGCCCGGCCCAGCCCCGGCTTCTGGCCCCCGGCCCCGGCGCCGGTCCGGCGCGCGCGCCGGAAATGCCGACTTGCAGGCAACCGGCGCGGAAGCCGGCGCCCGCGCGCAAGCCGATAGCAGGCTTGGATGCGCACATCGAGACGCCAGGCCAGCGTCCTGCTGGTGCGAAAGGGGGGACTCGAACCCCCACGCCTTGCGGCACTGGTACCTAAAACCAGGGCGTCTACCAATTCCGCCACTTTCGCGATCGCCGCGATTCTACGGCCGTGCGGCGGGAGCGGCACGCAAAAAAACGCCCGGCGCGGGCCGGGCGTTTCACGGGTGGTGGGCCGTCAAGGATTCGAACCTTGGACCTATTGATTAAGAGTCAACTGCTCTACCAACTGAGCTAACGGCCCGTGCAAAAAATTGTACCAACAAAACCGGATCTGGGGTGGCTGAGGGGACTCGAACCCCCGACAACTGGAATCACAATCCAGGACTCTAACCAACTGAGCTACAGCCACCATTGGGACGGTCGAACGATGGCGCGCCCGGCAGGACTCGAACCTGCAACCACCGGCTTAGAAGGCCGGTGCTCTATCCGGTTGAGCTACGGGCGCCCTGGCCGGATTGTCGCACCCCGGGCCCGGACGGGCCGGGATGGTCGGGGTAGAGGGATTCGAACCCCCGACATCCTGCTCCCAAAGCAGGCGCGCTACCAGACTGCGCTATACCCCGCGTGGAACGCTCCCGCGGCGCGCCAACGCTGCGAAAGGCCGGCTATTGTCCGGAGCCGGCGCAGGCGTGTCAACGCGCGGCGCGACGCCGGCCCGGGATGTGTATGCTCTGGCCCCGACCTTTCCACGGCACGAGCGAGAGTCCCATGCGCAGCGGCAACCCGGCATTGAGCGAATCGACCTTCCTGGACCTGGGCTCCGGCACCGTGGTGCGCCACGACGCCAGCGCCATGAGCCTGAACGGCACGGTCAACAAGACCGCGTTCCTGCTGGTGGTGGTCCTGGCTGCGGCGATGTTCACCTGGAGCAAGGCCTACGCCGGCGGCGGCGCGGGCCTGATGCCCTGGGTGTGGGGCGGCGCCCTCGGCGGCCTGGGGCTGGCGCTGGTCACGGTATTCAAGAAGACCTGGGCGCCGGTCACCGCGCCGCTGTACGCCGCGGCCGAAGGCCTGTTCATCGGTGCGATCTCGGCGGTGTTCGAGCAGCGCTTTCCGGGCATCGTGATGCAGGCGGTCGGGCTCACCTTCGGCACCCTGGCCGCGCTGCTGCTGGCCTACCGCAGCGGCCTGATCAGGGCGACCGAGAACTTCAAGCTGGGCGTGGTCGCCGCCACCGGCGGCATCTTCCTGCTGTACCTGGTGCAGATGGGCCTGCAGCTGTTCGGCTTCCAGGGCATGAGCTTCATCCACGACAGCGGCTGGGTCGGGATCGGGTTCTCGGCCGTGGTGGTGGTGGTCGCGGCGCTGAACCTGGTGCTGGACTTCGACTTCATCGAGCAGGGCGTGGAACACGGCGCGCCCAAATACATGGAGTGGTATGCCGCCTTCGGCCTGCTGGTGACCCTGGTGTGGCTGTACCTGGAGATCCTGCGGTTGCTCGCCAAGCTGCAGTCGCGCGACTGATCCGCGCATCCCCCGGACACGAAAAAGGGCGCCGCGAGGCGCCCTTTTCGTTGCCGCGCGCCCGCCGGCAAGCGCAGCGCTGGCGGCGCATTGCGGGCGACGGCGCGAACGCCCGACGGCAAGGCGCCGGCGATGCCGCGCCGCGCTTACAGGCGGCCGGCGATCGCCCGGGCGAAAGCCATGGTGTTGCCGCTGCCGCCCAGGTCCGGCGTCAGGGAATCCTTCGCCTCCAGCGTGGCGACGATCGCCGCGCGCAGGCGGGTCGCCTTGTCCGGCATGCCCAGGTGGTCGAGCATCTGCGCGGCGCCCAGCAGCAAGGCGCACGGATTGGCCTTGCCCTGCCCGGCGATGTCCGGCGCGGTGCCGTGCACGGCCTCGAAGATCGCGGCGTCGGTGCCGATGTTGGCGCCCGGCGCCAGGCCCAGGCCGCCGACCAGGCCGGCGCACAGGTCGGAGATGATGTCGCCGAACAGGTTGGTGGTGACGATGATGTCGAACTGCTCCGGGCGCATCACCAGCTGCATGCAGCAGTTGTCGACGATCAGCTCGTTGCAGGCGATGTCCGGGTACTGCGCGGCGACTTCGCGCGCGACCTTGAGGAACAGTCCCGAAGTCGACTTCAGGATGTTGGCCTTGTGCACCACCGTGACCTGCTTGCGGCCGGTGCGCCGCGCCAGGTCGAAGGCGTAGCGGACGATACGCTCGGAGCCGCGGCGCGTGGTCTTGGTGATCGAGGTGGCGGTGTCGCCGTCGGCCGACAGCTCCTGGCCCTCGGCACTGTAGGCGCCCTCGGTGTTCTCGCGCACCGTGATCAGGTCCACGCCCGAGGGGAAGCGCGACCTGGTATTGGGGAACGACTTGGCCGGGCGCACGTTGGCGTACAGGTCGAAGCGCTTGCGCAACTCGACGTTGATCGAGGAGAAACCGCCGCCGACCGGAGTGGTCAACGGGCTCTTGAGCGCGACGCGGTTGCGGCGGATCGAGTCCATGGTCGCCGCGGGCAGCAGCTCGCCGGTCTTTTCCAGCGCGGCCAGGCCGGCGTCGGCGAATTCGTACGCGAGTCCGACCTGCAGCGCTTCGAGCACGTGCAGGGTGGCCTCCATGATCTCCGGGCCGATACCATCGCCGCGGATGACCGTGATCGTCTGGGTCATGTGCAATATCCGAACAGGGAAGCACCGCGCGAACACGCGGCGCCAAGGGGGAAAGGCAGCCCGTCATTATGCCAGATGCGCGCGGCCGGCTGGCCGCTGGTGCCGGCCGCTGGTGCCAGATCCGGTCGACGTCAGCCGTGTGCGTGCGGGTCCGGGACCGCGGCGGCGCCGCCTTCCAGCCGGTCCAGGAAATCCACTGCCCGGCGCAGATGCGGGATCACGATCGAGCCGCCCACCACCAGCCCGACCGAGAACGCCTCGAACATCTCCTGGCGGCTCACGCCCGCGTCCCGGCACTGGGCGACGTGGTAGCTGATGCAGTCGTCGCAGCGCAGCACCAGCGAGGCGACCAGGCCCAGCAACTCCTTGGTCTTCACGTCCAGCGCGCCGGCCTGGTAGGTCTGGGTGTCGAGCGCGAAGAAGCGGCGCACGACCTGGTTGGGCTCGGCCAGGATGCGTTCGTTCATGCGCTGGCGGAACGCGGTGAACTGCGCGATGCGATCGTTTTCGTCGTTGCCGCTCATGTCTCCCCCCGTGGGCCGGGTCCAGGCCCCGCGCCGATTCCAGTCCTGCCGCTTCCGATCCGCGCTCCGGCGCGCGGCTGCCGCGCTCGCGGCCGGCTTACGCCGCTTCCGCCGCCAGCAGCGGTTCGAGCTTGCCGGCGCGGTGCAGTGCCATCATGTCGTCATAGCCACCGACGTGGGTCTGGCCGATGAAGATCTGCGGCACGCTGGTGCGCCGGGCCCGGGCGATCATGCGCTCGCGCTCGGCCGGATCCAGGTCGATCCGCACCTCGTGCCAGGCCAGGCCGCGGCTCTTCAGGAAATTCTTGGCGGCCGTGCAGTAGCCGCAGGTGGCCGAGGTGTACAGGGTGATCAGGGGAGTTTCGGCATCGCCGGGACCGGGTTGCGCGCTCAAGGAGATTCTCCGAAGTGGAAACTTGCCGGATGGACAGAGGTCCAATATGGGCCCGGCCTGCACGCTTTTCCAGTCGACGCCGCGCCCCGCGGATTAACCGCGGGTTCACGCCGGCGCCGGTGGCGCCGGGCATCCTCCAGCTTTCGCCTGTCGAGCCCGCATGCGCCCTGCCTACGCCGCTGCCGTCCTGACCCTCGCCGTCGCCGGCCTGCTGCTGCCTGCGGCCGGCGCCCGGCCGCAGGACAGCCGCCTGCCCGACATCGGCTCCTCGGCCGGCAGCGTGCTGTCGCCGGCACAGCAGGCGCAGTACGGCGCGATGACGCTGAGCCAGCTGCGCAACTACGGCTACACCCTCGACGACCCGCTGCTGGCCGGCTGGCTGCAGACGCTCGGCGACCGCCTGGCCGCCTCCAGCGACAAGCCCCGGGAGCCCTTCACCTTCTTCATGCTGCGCGAGCGCCAGATCAACGCCTTCGCGACCCTGGGCGGCTACATCGCGGTCAACGCCGGGCTGGTGCTGGCGGCCGACAGCGAGGACGAGGTCGCGGCGGTGGTGGCGCACGAAGTCGCGCACGTGACCCAGACCCACGTGCTGCGCGCGGTCGAACGCGCCCAGCGCGACAGCGTCCCGATCCTGCTGGCGATGCTGGGTGCGATCGCGGTGGCGCAGAGCAGCGGCGGCAACTCCAGCGACGACGCGACGATGGCGGCGGTGATGTCGGCGCAGGGCCTGCTGGCGCAGCGCCAGATCGACTACACCCGCAGCAACGAGGCCGAGGCCGATCGCATCGGCATCCGCACCCTCGCCCGCGCCGGTTACGACCCCACGGCCATGGCCGGCTTCTTCGAGAAGCTGCAGTCGGTGGTGCGCAGCAACCAGGGCGGCGACCGCGAGCGCACCCCCGACTATCTGCAGACGCACCCGGTGACCACCACCCGCATCAGCGAGGCGCGCGACCGCGCCGGGCGGATGGCCGGCGCGCAGCGGCCGTTCGTGCCGGTCGCCGCGGCCAGCGACAATCCGCTGCTGCCGGCGTCGCTGCGGATCGCCGCCGGCGCCGGCGCGGGCGGCGCCAGCGGCCAGTTCCCGTGGGCGCGCGAGCGCCTGCGCGTGCTCAGCGCCGACACCCCGGCCGCGGCCGTGCGCGAATACAACCGCATCGCCCGCGCCGGCGCACTCGACGATGCCCAGCGCTACGGGCTCGCACTGGCGCGGCTGCAGGACGGCCAGGCCGCGGCCGCGGCGGCCGAGCTGGAGCCGCTGCTGGCTGCCCACCCCGGCGACCTGTGGCTGACCCTGGCGCTGGCCCAGGCCGAGGCGCGCGCGGGCCGGATCGCCGCCGCCGACGCCCGGTTCGAGGCGCTGGCGGCGCGCCTGCCCCACAACCGTGCGGTCGCGCTGACCTACGCCGGCATGCTCAACGAGCGCAACACCACGGCCGCGGGCAGGCGCGCGCAGGCGCTGCTGCGGCCGTTGCTGGCCAGCGCCGCGGACGATCCGGTGTTCCAGCAGACCTTCGCCCGCGCCAGCGAAATCGCCGGCGACCCGGTCCGCGCCGGCGAAGCCTGGGCCGAGGCCGCCTACCTCAACGGCCGCCCGGAACAGGCACTGGTGCAGCTCAACATCCTGAAAAAGCGTGACGACGTCGACTACTACGCCCGCGCCCGCATCGATGCCCGGATCGCGGCGATCACGCCGACGGTGCTGGAGCTGCGCCGCCAGGGCATCCGCGACGAGGACCTCGACCGCAGGTAGCCAACGGCGGCTACCCGTCGATTGCGCCTCGTTACTCATCCGGTTGGGCTGCAATCCCCCGGCCTTCGCACAACCGCTGATTTCGGTTCTTCTCCCAGCCAAGGGAGAGCCGGGGTCGGATTGCATGCATTGCCGCGACCCGACGGGCCCGGCGCACTGTCACCGGGCAGTCACAAAACTGTCGTCTAATGCCGGCACCCGGAGCCGTGACCGCACTGCCATGCAGAAACGCATCCTGATCGTCGACGACGAGCCCGCGATCCGCGACATGGTCGCCTTCGCCCTGCGCAAGGGCGACTACGACCCGGTCCACGCCGGCGACGCCCGCCAGGCGCAGGCGGCGATCGCCGACCGCGTCCCCGACCTGATCCTGCTGGACTGGATGCTGCCCGGCACCAGCGGTCTGGAGCTGGCGCGGCGCTGGCGCAAGGACGCCCTTACCCGCGAGGTCCCGATCATCATGCTGACCGCGCGCGGCGAGGAGAACGACCGCGTCGGCGGTCTCGAAGCCGGGGTCGACGACTACGTGGTGAAGCCGTTTTCCGCACGCGAACTGCTGGCGCGGATCCGCGCGGTGCTGCGCCGCGCGCGCGAGGACGACGAGCACGGCAGCATCGCGGTCGGCGCGCTGCGCATCGACGGCGCCGCGCACCGCGTGTACGCACGCGTGGACGACCGCGAGGAGCCGGTCGCGATCGGCCCCACCGAATACCGTCTGCTGCATTTCTTCATGACCCATCCCGAGCGCGTCTACACCCGTTCGCAGCTGCTCGACCACGTCTGGGGCGGCAGCGTGTACGTCGAGGAACGCACGGTGGACGTGCACATCCGCCGCCTGCGCAAGACCCTGGAACCGGCGCGGCTGGACCCGATGGTGCAGACCGTGCGCGGCGCCGGCTACCGTTTCTCCGCCGCGACCTGATCCGCGGCAGCAGCGGCCACGCAGCGTCGCGACCGCCTAGACTAGCCCCATGCCGCCCCACACCCGCTCCGCCTGGTTCAAGACGCTCGGCCTGCTCGCGCTGGTGCTGGCGCTTGCGCTGGCGACGGGCCTGCTGCTCGGGCACGTCGGGCTGGTGCTGGCGCTGGCCGCGCTCGGCGTGGTCGCCTGGCACTACTGGAAACTGCGCGGCGTGCTGCTGCGGCTGACCGCGCGCCGGCGCATCGCCCCGCCCGCGGGCGACGGCGTCTGGAACGAACTCGACCACCTGCTGTACCGCGGCCAGCAGGAAATGCGCGACCGCAAGCGGCGCCTGATCGGGATGCTGCGCGCCTACCGCGCGGTCGCCGACGCGCTGCCCGACGCGGTGGTGGTGGTGGAACGCAACAGCCAGCGCATCGCCTGGTTCAATGCCGCCGCGACCCGGCTGCTGGGCCTGCACTATCCGCGCGACATCGCCGCGCCGCTGGGCGAACGCCTGCAACCGCTGCCGATCGCGCACTGGCTGGCCGCCGGCCGCAACGCCGAACCGCTGACCGATACCGCCTCCCCGGGCGATCCCGACCTGCGCCTGAGCCTGCGCCTGATCCCCTATTCCGAGGACTTGTGGTTGCTGGTCGCACGCGACATCACCCGGCTGACGCGGCTGGAACAGATGCGTCGCGACTTCGTCGCCAACGTCTCGCACGAGCTGCGCACCCCGCTGACCGTGGTCCACGGCTACCTGGAAATGCTGGACGAAAGCGGGCTCGATCCGGCCGCGCAGCAGGAATGGGCGCCGATGCTGGCGGAGATGCGGCGCCAGTCGCAGCGCATGACCCAGCTGGTCGAGGACCTGCTGACGCTGTCACGGCTGGAAGCGCAGGACGCGCTGGTCGACGAGGCGGTGGCGATGGCCCCGCTGCTGGCCACGCTCGGGCGCGAGGCGCAGGCGCTCAGCCAGCAGCGGCACGCGATCACCGTGGAAGACGGCGCCGGGGTCGACCTGTGGGGCTCGACCCGGGAACTGCACAGCGCGTTCTCCAACCTGGTCGGCAACGCGGTGCGCTACACCCCGGCCGGCGGCAGCATCGCGATCGGCTTCGCGCGCGCGGCCGACGGCGGCGCGGTGCTGTCGGTGCGCGACAGCGGCTACGGCATCCCCGCCACGCACCTGCCGCGGCTCACCGAGCGCTTCTACCGCATCTCCACCAGCCGCTCGCGCGAGAGCGGCGGCACCGGCCTGGGCCTGGCGATCGTCAAGCACGTGCTGGGCCTGCACCAGGCGCGACTGGAGGTGACCAGCGAGGTCGGACGCGGCAGCACCTTCTCCTGCCATTTCGGCCCCGAGCGGGTGCGCCCGCGCGGGCACGACAGCTGGAGCGAGGCATGAGCCGGCGCCCGTCCGCAGCGCCGGCGCGCGCCACCCGCCGCACGCGCGTGCCGGCGTCCGCGGTCGCCGACGCCACGGCGCCGGACGATCCGCTGCGCGATCCGGCGCTGCACGCCAACCGCGAGCTGTCGCAGCTGGACTTCAACTTCCGGGTGCTGGCGCAGGCGCAGGATCCAGCGGTGCCGCTGCTGGAGCGGCTGCGATTCTTGTGCATTTCCTGCACCAACCTCGACGAGTTCTTCGAGATCCGCGCCGCCACCGTGCGCCACGCGCTGGACTTCAACACGCCGCCGGGACCCGACGGGCTGCCGCCGGCGGTGGTGCTGCGGCGCATCCACGACCGCGCCGCGGAGCTGGTGCAGGCGCAGTACCGCTGCTGGAACGAAGTGCTGCGCCCGGCGCTGGCGCAGGCCGGGGTGCGGGTGCTGGCGCGCGATCACTGGAACGCCCGGCAGACCCGCTGGCTGCGCGCCTATTTCCGCGACGAGATCATGCCGGTGCTGTCGCCGCTGGGGCTGGATCCGGCGCATCCGTTCCCGAAGATCCTCAACAAGTCGCTCAACATCGTGGTCGTGCTCAAGGGCCGCGACGCCTTCGGCCGCGCCGGGCACCTGGCGATCGTGCGCGCGCCGCGTTCGCTGCCGCGGATCATCCAGCTGCCGCCGAAGGTTTCCGGCGGCGAACACGACTTCGTGTTCCTGTCGGCAGTGCTGTCGGCGTTCGTCGACGAGATGTTCCCGGGGATGGAGGTCAAGGGCGCCTACCAGTTCCGGGTCACCCGCAACTCCGAGCTGATCGTCGACGAGGAGGAAGTCGAGAACCTGGCGCTTGCCCTGCGCGACGAGCTGGTCGGGCGCGGCTACCTGCGGGCGATGCGGCTGGAGATCGCACGCAATTGCCCGAAGCCGATCGTGCGCACGCTGCTGGAGAACTTCGAGCTGCCGGAGGAGGCGGTGTACCGGATCGACGGCCCGGTCAACCTCAATCGCGTGATCCAGGTCTACGACCTGGTGCAGCGCCCGGAGCTGAAATACCCGCCGTTCCAGCCGCGCAAGCTCGCCGGCAGCGACGCGATGTTCGAGCGCGTGCGCGAGGGCGACGTGCTGCTGCACCACCCGTTCGACGCCTTCGCCCCGGTGCTGGAGCTGGTCAAGCAGGCGGCCGAGGATCCGAACGTACTGGCGATCAAGCAGACCCTGTACCGCACCGGCAAGGACTCGGCGATCGTGGAAGCGCTGGTGCAGGCGGCGCGCAACGGCAAGGACGTGACCGCGGTGGTGGAGCTGCGCGCGCGCTTCGACGAGGAAGCCAACCTGGGTTTCGCCGACCGCCTGCAGGAAGCCGGGGTGCAGGTCGTGTACGGCGTGGTCGGCTACAAGACCCACGCCAAGATGCTGCTGGTGGTGCGCCGCGAGGGCCGCCAGCTGCGCCGCTACGTGCATCTGGGCACCGGCAACTACCATGCTGGCACCGCGCGCGCCTACACCGACATCGGCCTGATCACCGCCGACCCGCAGATCGGCAGCGACGTCCACCAGGTCTTCCAGCAACTGTCCGGGCTGGCGCCGGCGACCCGGCTCGAGCGCCTGCTGCAGTCGCCCTTCACCCTGCACGCAGGGGTGCTGGCGCGGATCGAGCGCGAGGCGCGGCATGCGCGCGCGGGGCGGCCGGCGCGCCTGGTCGCCAAGATGAACGCGCTCAACGAGCCGCAGGTGGTGCGCGCGCTGTACGCCGCCTCGCAGGCCGGGGTGTCGATCGACCTGATCGTGCGCGGCGCCTGCACCCTGCGCCCGGGCGTGCCGGGGGTGTCGGACAACATCCGCGTGCGCTCGATCGTCGGCCGCTTCCTCGAGCACAGCCGCGTGTACTGGTTCGGCAACGACGGCGACCCGGAACTGTTCTGCGCCAGCGCCGACTGGCTGGAACGCAACCTGCTGCGCCGGGTCGAGGTCTGCTTCCCGATCCTGCCGCCGGAGCTCGCGGCGCGGGTCGTGGACGAGGCCCTGGACAACTACCTCGCCGACAACCTCAACGCCTGGGAACTGCAGGCCGACGGCCGTTACCGCCGGCTGGCGCCGGAGGCCGACGCCATGCCGCACTCGGCGCAGGCCACGCTGCTGGCCAGGCTCTGCGGCTGAGCACGCGCATGCGCGACGGCCCGCACACCCACCTGCACCGGCACTCGGCCGCGCTGCCGCTGCAGGACGGCGATCTGCTCGCCGCCATCGACCTGGGCTCCAACAGCTTCCACATGGTGGTGGCGCGCTACGTGCTCGGGCAGCTGCGCATCGTCGACCGCCTGCGCGAAATGGTGCGCCTGGCCGAGGGCCTGGACGGCCAGGGCCGGCTGACGCCGGCGGTGCGCCAGCGCGCGCTGGCGTGCCTGTCGCGCTTCGGCCAGCGCCTGCACGACATCCCTCCGCAGCGGGTGCGCGCGGTCGCGACCAATACCGTGCGCGCGCTGGCCGCGCCGCAGGCGTTCCTGGTGCCGGCGGAAACCGCGCTCGGGCACGCGATCGAGGTCATTTCCGGCCGCGAAGAAGCGCGCCTGATCTACCTGGGCGTGGCGCACGCGCAACCGCCCCGTCCCGGGCAGTTGCGGCTGGTGATCGACATCGGCGGCGGCTCCACCGAATGCATCATCGGCAGCGGCCTGGACGCGGTCGAGCGCGAGAGCCTGCAACTGGGCTGCGTCGCCACCACCGCCCGCTTCTTCGGCGACGGCAAGCTGGGCAGGAAGCGCTGGAAGGCGGCGCTGCTGGAAGTGGGCGCGCAGTTCCAGCAGTTTGCCGGCGTCTACCGGCACCTGGGCTGGCAGGAGACGCTGGGCGCCTCCGGCACGATCAAGGCGGTCGGCGAGATCTGCGCGGCGATGCAGCTGACCAAGGGCGCGATCACCGCGCAGGCGCTGCCGCAGGTACGCGAACGCCTGCTCGACGCCGGTCGCATCGACGCCATCGCCCTGCCGGCGCTGTCGGCCGAGCGCCGCCCGATCATCGCCGGCGGCGTGCTGGTGCTGGAAGCGGCCTTCGCCGCGCTCGGGCTGGAGCGGATGGCGGTGAGCAAGGCGGCGCTGCGCGAGGGCGTGCTGTACGACATGCTCGGCCGCGGCGGCGCCGACGACCCGCGCGACGCCTCGGTGCAGGCGCTGATGCAGCGCTACGGCGTCGACCCGGTGCAGGCCGCGCGCGTGGCCGACACCGCGCTGCAGCTGTTCGATCGCGTCTGCGGCGACTGGCAGCTCGACCCCGACGACCGGCTGATGCTGGCCTGGGCCGCGCGCCTGCACGAACTGGGCCTGGCCATCGCCCACAGCCAGTACCAGGTGCACGGCGCCTACGTACTGCAGCATTCCGACATCGCCGGCTTCTCGATGCAGGAGCAGCGGGTGCTGGCGGCGCTGGTGCGCACGCACCGCCGCGGCGTCCCGAAAGCGGCCTTCGAGCTGCTGCCCGAGCGTCTGCTTCTCCCTACCCGGCGCAAGGCCGCGCTGCTGCGGCTGGCGGTGCTGCTGCACCGCTCGCACGAAACCGCCGCCCTGCCCGAACCGCGCCTGCACGCGCATGGCGACAGCCTGGTACTGACGCTGCCCCGGCGCTGGCTCGAGGCGCGGCCGCTGCTGCACGCCGATCTCGCCGAGGAACCCGAAGCCTTCGCGGCGCTGGGGATCGCCTTGCGGGTCGAGACCGCCTGAGCGCCCCTTCGTCCCGCTTGCGGGACCGCTTCGCGCTCGAAGGAGCTGATGGGGGCGTGGCGCGGGTGCGGACCGCACGGCGCGGCAGGAGCTCGCCGCTCCGCCAGCCCCTCACCCGCCTTCGGCAGCTGCTCCCCGCAAGCGGGGAGCAGGAACGGCCTCACCCGTCCCGCCGGCAGCGAGAAGGAGCGGCCTCACCCTCGTCCCGCTTGCGGGGAGGGACCGCTTCGCGCAGCGAAGCAGGGTGAGGGGTGTGTGGCGCGGTCGCGGATCGTACAGGGACCGCGCTACATGCGGCCCGAACGCGGGTGAGGGGCGCAAATCATGTCATCGCGCGGTCATCGCACCGCCATCGGCGCTTCATGCCGCCGGCGCAGCCTTGGCGAAACCGGGGCCGCCGCATGCGCTACGCGATCGTCAGCGAAACCTATCCGCCGGAAATCAACGGCGTCGCCCTGACCGTGCAGGGGCTGGAACAGGGCCTGCGCGCGCGCGGCCACAAGGTCTCCCTGCTGCGCCCGCGCCAGGCCGGCGAAACCGCGACGGGCCTGGCGCACGAATGGCTGCTGCGCGGCGCGCCGCTGCCGCGCTATCCGGGGCTGCGCTTCGGTTTGCCGGCGACGCGCCGTCTGCTGGCGGCCTGGCGGACGGCGCCGCCCGACGCGATCTACGTCGCCACCGAAGGCCCGCTGGGCTGGTCGGCGCTGCGCGCCGCGCGGCGCCTGGGGATTCCCGCGGCGACCGGCTTCCACACCCGCTTCGACGCCTACATGCGCGCCTACGGCGTCGCCTTCCTCGAGCGCGCCGCGCTGCACTGGATGCGGCGTTTCCACAACGGCGCCGACGCCACCCTGGTGCCGACGCGCGAATTGCAGGCCCTGCTGCAGGCGCGCGGCTTCGCCAACGTGCTGCGGCTGCCGCGTGCCGTGGACACGCAGCTGTTCCGCCCGCAGCACCGGGACCGCGCATTGCGTGCCGCCTGGGACGCCGTCGGCGAGGCGCCGGTCGCGATCCATGTCGGCCGCATCGCCGCGGAGAAGAACCTCGCCCTGGCCGTGCGCGGCTTCCGCGCGCTGCAGCGCGAACGCCCGGATGCGCGCCTGGTCTGGGTCGGCGACGGCCCCGAGCGCGCGCGGCTGGCGCGCGAGCATCCGGATTTCGTGTTCTGCGGCGTGCAGCGCGGCCAGGCGCTGGCGCGGCATTTCGCCAGCACCGACCTGTTCCTGTTCCCCAGCCGCAGCGAGACCTTCGGCAACGTCACCCTGGAAGCGCTGGCCAGCGGCGTGCCGACGGTGGCGTTCGACTACGGTGCCGCACGCGAGCACCTGCGCGATGGCGTGCACGGCGCGGCGGTCGCCGACGGCGACGACGCCGGCTTCATCGCCGCCTGCGTGCGCATCGGCAGCGACGACGCGCTGCGCGCGCGGCTGCGCGGGGCGACGCCCGCGGCGGTCGCGGGCTTGCGGCCGGAGCGGGTCGCCGCCGATTTCGACGCCATCCTGCAACGGTTGCAGCGCGCACGGAGGCCGGATGCACGCGCCGCCACTGCATGAGCGCCTGCGCGCCGGCGAGCGCGGCTGGTGCCTGCGGGCCAATGGCCTGTGCGCGCGCCACGGCCTGCGCGTGTTCTTCGGCGCGAGCAGCCGTCTCGGCGACGGGTCGTTCTGGTACGGCTTGATGGCGCTGCTGGTATTGCTCGACGGGCGCGCCGGCGTGTCCGCCTCGCTGCACCTGGCCGCCACCGGCGCGATCGCGCTGCTGGTCTACAAGCTGCTCAAGCGCTGGACGCGGCGGCCGCGGCCGTTCGCCAGCGACGTGCGCATCCGCGCCTGGGTGGCGCCGCTGGACGAGTTCAGCTTTCCGTCCGGACACACCTTGCATGCGGTCGCCTTCAGCCTGGTGGCGCTCGCGCACTACCCGGCGCTGGCGTGGTTGCTGATCCCCTTCAGCGCCAGCGTCGCCGTCTCGCGGGTGGTGCTGGGGCTGCACTATCCCAGCGACGTGCTGGCCGCGACCGCGATCGGCAGCGCGCTGGCCGGTCTGTCGCTGTGGCTGGTGCCGGGGGTGTCGCTGTTCGTGTGAACGTGGCTGGCACGGCGCGCGAGACGCGGATCAGCGTTTCTTCAGCGCCGCGAACTCGGACCCCGCCAAGCGCAGGTTCTTGCGCAGGTACGCGCGCAACTCGGCATCGGGCGCCTCGGGCGCGTCCCCGCCCAGGTGCGCGTGCAGCATCGCCAGCATCAAGTAAGCGTAGGCCGCGCGCGGGACCGGCGCGACCGGCGAATGGCCACCGCCCGGTTCCACGTACAAGCTGGCCTGCTTACCGAGTTGCTTCAGCCGCGCCACGTAGTCGATGACACCGCGCGCGGCGACGGTGCGGTCGGCGCCGCCGGCCATCACCAGCAGCGGCCGTCGCATCCGCGATGCGTTCGCCAACGGCGATTGCGAATGCAACCGCGCGTAGGTCGCGGGGTCCGACGGATCCATCTTCAGCGCGCGCAGCGTCAGCGCCAGCGAGCGGTCCGGCAACGCGCCCTGGTCGCCGGAAGCCACCAACCAGCGCATGCCCCAGGCCAGGTCGGGCGGCGGCGAACCGGCCACGCCGACCTTGAACAACTCCGGCTGGAACGTCACGCCCAGCAACGCCGAATAGCCGCCGAACGAATGCCCGACGATGCCGACGCGTTGCGGATCGCCGATGCCCTGCGCCAGCAGGTAACGCACGCCGTCCGTGATGTCCTGCTGCACGCGACCGTTGCCGTAGTCGCCGTGCGGAGCGAAGGTGTAGTCGCGCCCGTAGCCGGTCGAGCCGCGGAAGTTGGTCTCGAAGACGGCGTAACCACGGTTAGCGAGCAACTGCGCGATCGCGTCGTAGCCTGGCTGGAAATGATTGATCGGACCGCCGTGCACGTTCGCCACCAGCGGCGCGCGCGCCGGGTCCGCGCCGGGCGGCAGCAGCAGGAAGCCGTGCACGCGTCTGCCGTCGGACGCGGTGTAGTCGAAAGCGATCTTGTGGGCGAGCGCGGCCTCCGGCAGCGGGCGCCGCGCGAGCGCGCCATCGGCCAGGATGGTGCGCAACTGGCCGGTCGCGGGATCGTACAGGTGCCAGCGCGCGTCGCGCAGCGTGCTGGCGCGCTCGGACACCAGCCAGCGCGGGTGCGGGCCGCCGGCGACGTCGATGCCGATGTCGCGGCCCGGGAAGCGCGCCCGCAGCACGGCGACCCCGGCCTGCGCAGGCCCCAGCCCGTAGGTCGACGGCACGCTGCTGCGATAGCTCGCGACCAGGGGTTCGGAACCGGAAGGATCGAGTACGACCTCGTCGAGGTCTGCCTCGCCCGTCGGGTCGGCGTGCAGCGTGCGCAGCGTGCCGTCGAGGTCGAGTCGCAGCACGCGTCGCAGGTTGCCGCCGGTGTCGCCCGCAAGCAGCAGGCCTCCGTCGCGCGCGACGCCCAGCAGCATGCCGCTCTCCATCGGCGCCATGCGCCGCAGTTCGCGCAGCCGGCCTTTGGCTTCCACCGCGGCGATTGCGTCGTGGTCGCCCATGAACCGGGAGAGCGCGACCAGACGGCCACGCGCGTCGGTGGCGACGTCGTGCACCCAGTGCGCGTCCTCCCACAGCTGCGTGCGATGCCCGCGCGTATCCATGCGCACGATGCGCCAGCGCTCCGCGATGCCGCTGCGGATGCGTTCGCGCAGGATCACGGCGGCTGGCTGCGACAGGTCGACCTGCATCACCCGGCGCTCGGCCGGACCGAGCAGCGGCACGCGGATGCCGGCGCCGGTCGCGATCTCCAGGGTCGACAGCGAACGCTGCGCGAACACGAACAGCCAGCGCCCGTCGCGCGACCAGCGCAATTGTCCGGCCTGCGTGCGGGGCACGAGTTGGCGCGCCGCGCCGCCGTCGGTGGGCAGCAGCCAGAGGCTGCGCGACTCGCCCTCGTTGCGCAGGTAGGCGACGTGGCGGCCATCGGGCGACAACTGCACCACTGGCAGCGACGGCGACGCCAGGAAGGCTTCGCGCGACTGGCGCGGCGCCGGCGCGCGGGCGCGTTCGACCGCGACCGCCGCGCGCAGCGCCGCGGCGGCGTCGGCACTGGCGGCGCGCACGGGCACGGACGCGGCGAACAGCAGCGTCGCGCCGACGAAGCCCGCGAGCAGCTTCGCGATCGTCCTCATTGCGCGCTCCCCGCTAGCGCGGCGGCGGCGCGCGCCCGCGCCGGTGCGGCTGCCACGTCGCGCTCCGCCGCGGGATACAGCAGCCACAGGCTCGCCAGCGCCGGCACGCCGATCACGCCGCAGGCCAGCACCCAGGTCCACCGCGCCAGCGGCGTGAACGTGCGGCGCCGGGTGAGCGCGATCGCGCCAAGCAGCGACAGCAAGCACAGCACACCAGCCAGCACCACGATGCGGCGCGGCGGCGGCGGGATGTCGCCCGCATCCAGCGGATTCGGCGCGGCGAACGCGCTCCGCAGCGACAGGCACAGCTCGCGTAGCGCCGGCGACAGCCACCAGTTGCGCATCGTGTAGGCCAGCGGCAGGTCGAATGACAGCCCGCGCCTGGCCACTTCGTGCACGCGGCCCTGGCCGTCGATGCGCATCACCTGCTGGTAAGGCACGGCCTCGCCCGCCCAGGCGCCGTTGCCGTAGTCGAAGGACACCAGGTAGCCGTCCAGCAGCTCGATCAGCTCGGCGCTGCCGAGCCTGCCGATCGGCGCCGGCAACGGCATGCGCAACACCGGCTTCAGTAGGTCGAGCGTATTGGCCGCCTCGCGCCCCGGGTACACGTACAGCGCGCGGTCGCTGAGCACGATGACATTTTCGCCGGCGGCTTCCGGCGTGCTGGCGAAGACTTCGCCGACCGGCAGGCGGACGCGCGGGAACACGCGCTGCTGGTCCTCGTCGTACTGGTAGGCGACGGTCGGCGTGGCCAGGTAACCCCCGCCGATCGGCATTGCCGGCCCCGGGAACGGCGCGTTGCCCTCGCCCACGCCGAGTTCGCCGCGCGGCCGGCCGTCGAGCGAGCCGCGGCCGACGAAGCGCAGGCGATCATGGCTGAACACCCACCTCACCGGCCGCTGTGATTCGTCAAACTCCAGCGGCTGCATCGTGCCGGTCAGCTGGTTGCGCCGCGGCAGCTCGCGCATCGGATACAGCACGAACACGTCCGACAGCGCGACCTGCTCGCGCCACAGCGGTGCCTCGGCGTCGCGGCTCGACGCCAGCCCTGCCAGCAGGCGCTCCTTCGGCTCCATGCGGGCGGACTGGATGTATCCATCTGCCGCCGGCTGGCCGCCATTGAGCGGGTGCTGGCCGATCGCGGTCAGGCCGATCTCGTAGCCGGTGCCGAGCATCCACAGCAGGAAGTAGACGCCCACCTGCACCGGCAGCGCCGTCGCCGTCACCGCGAGCGGATGCCGCGGCGGCTCGTCGAGCTGCGGCTTGAAGGCGATACCGACGAGCACGGCGAGGATCAGCAGCATCAGCGCCTGCACCGCAAGCGCGGCTACGCCCGCCGCCTGGGTGAACAGGAAGGCCGCCGGCAGCAGCGCCGCGGCGGCCGACCAGCGCCGGTTGGCGAGCATGGCGTATGCGCCGGCGAGGTAGCCGCAGCAGGCGACCAGCAGCGCCGCCACCGGCAGCAGCCAGTGACGCATATCGACCACGCGCGCGGTCAGCGCTTCCTGGTAACCGGCGATCGCGAAGATCGGCAATGCGACCGCGATCGCCAGCACCACGCCGCCTGCACCGCAGAGCGCGCCGGCGATGCGCAGCCGGTGCAGCGGCCGGTGCAGCAGGTTGAGCCAGTGGTTGGCGCGCCGGTACGTACCCATCTGGTACAAGCCCAGCAGCAGGCCGGCGATCGCGTAGATCATGCCGAAGACCTGGTACACCAGCTTCGGCTGCTGCGCCAGATCGACCAGGCGCGCCATGAAACCGAGGCTGACGACGTGGATCGCCGCGGCCGCGATCGCCCAACTGCGGAAGCGCAGCAACTCGCCCCTGAACAGGTCCTTCATCGCAGGTCCTCCCGGGCCGGTGCCGCGTGGTTCTTCGCCAGGAAGCCGTTGACCGCGCGGTCCAGGCTTACCGGCATGCTCTGCATCGATCGCGCACCGGCGGCGCGCAGGAATTCGCCGAAGCTCTCGTCCTGGTCGAGCACGATGTAGTGCTGCAGGCCGTCGAGGCGCTGTTGCTCCAGCAGGCCCGGCACGCTGCTCGGATCCGGGCCCTTGAACGGGATGTCGGCAACCCAGTGGCTGACGCGCGCGCGGAAGTCGTCGGGCGCGGACATGCTCACCAGCCGACCATGCTCCAGGATCACCAGGTTGTCGGCGACGCGCTCGACTTCCTCCATCTGGTGCGAGCAATAGATCACCGTGCAATCTTCGGCGGCGTTGGAATACAGAAGCGATTCGAGGAACGCGCGCTTGGCGACCACGTCGAGGCCGAGCGTCGGTTCGTCGAGCACCAGCAGCTCGGGCGACTGCGCCAGCGCGAGCGCGAGGTTGAAGCCGGCGCGTTCGCCACGCGACAGCTGGCCCACCTTCTGGTCCAGCAGCACGTGGTAGTGGCCAATGACCTCGTCGAAGGCATCCTGGCGCCAGCGCGGGTACTGTTGGCGCTGCATCGCGGCCACCGCGCCGGTCGTCATCCAGCCGGGCAGCGTGTGCTCCTCGTTGACGAAGCCGATGCGCGCGCGATCCTGCGGCCGCAGCGCGTCGCTGTCGCGGCCGAGGATGCGCGCTGCACCGGAGGTCTGCGGCATGAAGCCGAGCAGGATCCGGAACAGCGTGGATTTGCCGGCGCCGTTGGCGCCGACCACGGCGTGGATGCGGCCGCGCGGGATGCGCAGGTCGAGCGCGTCGAGCGCGAGCTTGCGGCCGTAGCGCTTTGTCAGCATGCGGGTTTCGATGACGTAATCGTCGGTCATGGGTCTTCTTTCCGGTCGGGGTCAGGCGCTCTTGCGGGGCGCCAGCGCGAGAAATTCGTGGTGCAGGCGCGCCTGCACCTCGTCAGGCGCGAAATCGAGGGCGATCACGTCGTGCAGGAAGCGCTGGATCGCCTCGTCGAGCCGGCGCTCGCGCTCGGCGTCGCTCAGCCGCTGCCGCGGCGGGGCCACGTACAGGCCCAGGCCCTGGCGCGCATCGAGCCAGCCTTCGGCCGTGAGCTCGGCGTAGGCCCTGGCCACGGTGTTGGGATTGATCGTGAGCTGCTGCGCCAGGCCACGCACGCTGGGCAGCTGATCGCCTGGTTCGAGTTCGGCGGTGGCGATCTTCATCCGCACCGCATCGACGATCTGCTTGCTGATCGGGCGCGGATCGCCGGTGGCGATCTGGATCATCAGGGCCTGGGGACGGGCCATCGGCTACTCCGGTTCCGTACTAACTGTACTATGTACATTAGTACAGTGGGTACGAAAGCCTTTGTCAAGCCCCTTCCCGCACGCCTCTGCCTGGCGGGGCAGCGGCGGCCGGGGCGACGGCAGCTGCCGTCGCCCCGGTGGCGGTCACTGTGCCGGCAGCGCCTTGCGCGGCAGCTTCTGCTCGCGCATCGCGGCGTGGTAGACGACGCTGGCGACGATCGCCGCGGCCTGCTTCATGTCTTCCGGCGACACGTGGTCGTAGGTGTCCAGATTGGTGTGGTGGACGTTGGTGGAATAGTCCAGCCGATCCTGCACGAACTGGAAGCCGGGCAGCCCGACGCGGTCGAAGGAGATGTGGTCGGTGCTGCCGGTGTTGCGCGACACCACCACCGTGGCGCCGACGTCGGCGAATGGCTTGAGCCAGGCCTCGAAGATCGGCATCGCCGCCAGGTTCTCCTGCGCGTAGATGCCGCGGATGCGGCCGGAACCGTTGTCCAGGTTGAAATAGGCGGAGAACCTGTCGTAGGCGGGCTTGCGCTGCAGCGCGCCGCGATTCTCGCGCAGGAACGACGGCAGATCCTTCTGCGCCGGATCGCTCGGCTGCGGATACGCGGCCAGATGCTGGGCCACGTAATCGCCGGAGCCCACCAGGCCCTGCTCCTCGCCGCTCCACAGCGCCACCCGGATCGTGCGCCGCGGCCTGGCGCCCACCGCCTTGAGGATGCGCATGGCCTCCATCATCACCGCGACGCCGGCGCCGTTGTCGGCCGCGCCGGTGGCGGTGTGCCAGGAGTCCATGTGCGCGCCCAGCATCACCACTTCATTGGCGCGCGGGCCGCTGCCGGGGATCTCGGCGAGGGTGTTGTAGCCGGCGCGGTCCTCCGCGGTGGTGAAACGCGAGTCCGCCTGCAGCCGCAGGCGCACGCTCTGGCCCTCCTCGAGCGCACGCATCACCTGGTTGTAGTGCTCGGCGATCATGCCCAACTCCGGCACCCCGACCGCTTCGCCGGCCTTGCGCGAACCGCCGCCGGTGGCGCGGACGATGCCGTTGTCGCGATCGCTGATGCTGATCGCGGCCAGCGCGCCCTGCTCCACCAGGAAGCGGCGCACCGCCTGCGCCAGGTCCTGGCGCTCGCGGTATTCCTTGATCCGCCGGGCGCGGTCGTCGCGGCGGTCGGCGGGTACCGCGAACTCCTGCAGATCCTCGAGGCTGGCCTCGTCGTGACGCTGGAAATCGGCCTCGGTACCCGGCTTGTACGCGCGCAGTTCGTCCAGGAATACGATCCTGCCGCGCAGCTTGCCCGCGTACTTCTCCAGATCGGCCTTGGTCTTGAAGGCGACGGCGATCGCCTCGCCCTCGACCGGGCCGTCGGTGCCGGGGGTCCAGGCCTTGGGCAGCGCGAACAGCGGCAACGCGCGCGGCGCCAGCATCTCGACGCTGGCCTGGCTGAATTCCCAGCCGCGGCCGAAGTCTTCGAATGCCTCGTCGTGGACGTTGGCCAGCCCCCAGCCTTCGAACTTGCCGCGTGCCCAGGCATTGGCCTTGTCCATGGCCGGCGAGTTGGTCAGGCGCGGGCCGATGCCTTCGGTCAACTCGCCCAGGGTCTGCATCACCTGCGAGTGGTGGAAGGCCTCCTGGCGGATGCGGCTGACCATGTCCAGGTCCACCGGCTCGGTCGATTGCGCGGCTGCGGTGCCCAGCAGCATGAAGGCCGTGCATGCGGCCAACAGGTATCGCTTCAAGATCTCGCTCCCCAAGGATTGCCCGGTAGCCCCGAGTCTAAGCGGGCCGCCGGCGCCGGCACCCGGGCCTTCGGTCATGGTGCGGCCGCGGGAGTTGCGTGGAGGGACGCTGGCGCGCCTCCCGCGGCGACGGCAACCATGCCGGTCGCAAACGGCAGACGCGCGGCGGTGGACGGCGCCGCCACCGGCGTCCGCGATTTCAGCCCTGCGAGGGCAGCCGGGCGGCGGGCTGGTACCAGTCCACGCGCCGGGTCACGACCATGATCGCCGCCAGGATCAGGAACAGCAGTCCGGCGCCGAGCACCAGGGCGTTGTCCTCGGAGACCAGCAAGCCGTACAACGCCGCGTACAGGGTCGCCAGCAGCGCCGCGAACCCGGCCGCGCGCGCGCGACTGCGCAACACCGGGGCGAGGTAGAACCACAGCAGGCCGATGCAGGCGCTGCCCGCCGCCAGGTAGGCCCGGCCGAAGGCGATGTGCTCGCTCAGGCCGAGCAGCAACAGGAAGAAGATCGCCAGCGCCAGCCCGACCAGCCCGTACTGGATCGGGTGGATCGGCAGCCGCTCGAGCAGCTCCAGCATGCAGAAGCCGACGAACGTCAGCAGCACGAACAGGATCCCGTACTTGCTCGCGCGGTCGGTCTGCGTATAGACGTCGACCGGGTCCACCAGCGCGATGCCGACCGCGTCGATGGCGTCCGCCGCGGCGGCCGGCGGCGCGCGCCCGTCGCGCGAGGGCCCGGCGAGCGGCCGCGGCATGGTGCGGCCGGCGGCGTACTGCGCCCGCGCCGCGGTGGCCAGCGACGACACCTCCCACTCGGCGCGGAAGCCGTGATCGTCGATCGTGCGCGTGCGCGGCAGGAAGCTGCCGTCGAAACGCGGGTGCGGCCAGGTCGAGGCGAGCGCGAACCGGTTGCGCTTGCCCAGCGGCACCAGCGCCAGCGACTCGGTGCCGCCGAGCACGAAGTCCAGGCGGCTGTCGAACGCCAGCCGCGTCCCGGCCTGCGGGACCGGCAGCCGCGCATGCACGCCGCCTCCGCCGCCGGCGCCCAGTCCGGGCGCCAGGGCGAGCTCGGCGCCGTCCACCCGCAGCCGCGGCGTACCGAGGATGCCGCGCACGTCGGCCAGGCCGTAGTCGAGCCAGGGCCGGCCGATCCGGCGCGGGCGCGCGGGATCGGCCGCGGGGATCGCCGCGTCGAAACGCGCGGCGGCGCGCGCCTGCCATTCGTACACCCGTACCTCGTGCAGGCCGAGCCGGCGTGTCGAGGGTTTCAGGTCGCCGGCGATCTCCAGGCGCTCCGGGAAGAACGTCCAGTGCCCTTCCCGCTCGCGCAGCCGCTTGTGCGCCACGCCCTGGGCATCCCGATCCTCGACTTCGACGGTCTCGACATAGGGCACCACCAGCACCGGGCCGGTGAATGCCTGGGCGCCGGCGTAGCTGCGCGCGATGCTGTCGACCGCCTGTGCGCGGTGCGCCTGGCGGTCGTGGATCAGGTCGCGGATCATCGCCAGCGGCAGCAGGATCGCCAGTGTCGTCGCCAGCACCATCAGCAGCTTCCATCCCAGTCGCATGTCCGCGCTCCGCAGTGGCCGTGGCGGCAGAGGATCGGCGACGTCGGTGCGCGCACGATGGCGCCGCGGTGAAGCGGCGGTGAAGTCTCAGGCCGCGGGCAGTTCCAGGCTGGCGCACGTGCCGCCGCCCTCGCGCTCGCGCAGCGCGGCCGTGCCGCCGTGCAGGGCGGCGACCTCGGCCACGAAGCACAGCCCCAGGCCGCTGCTGCGGCTGCCGCCGCCGGGCCGCGGCAGCGAGTAGAAGCGCTCGAACACGCGCGCCCGGGCGTAGTCGGGGACACCGGGGCCACGGTCGCGGACCTCGAACCGGAGCCGGCCGCCGGCGGCGTCGGCTTGCAGTTCGACCACGCCGCCGGGCGGCGAGAAATCGGCCGCGTTGTCGACCAGGTTGCCCAGCGCCTGGCGCAGCAGGAAGGCATCGCCGCGCAGCTGCGGCAAGCCCGGCGCCAGCCGCAGCTGCAGCGTCGCTCCGGCCCGCTGCAGCCGCAGCGCGCACTGCGCGGCGACCTCGTCCGCGAGCACGGCGGGGTCCAGCAGTTGCGTCTGCTCCAGGCGCTGCCGGTACTCCACCGCGGCCAGCGCCAGCAGCTTGTCGATCATCTGCGCCAGCCGCTCGCTCTGGTCGCGGATGCTGGCGGCAAAACGCGCGCGGTCGGCGGCGGGCATCGGCGCCGCGGCGTCGGCCTGCTCCAGCAATTCGGCGCTGCCGCGGATCGCCGCCAGCGGCCCCTTCATCTCGTGGGTCAGGCCGTGCACGTACTGCTCGACGTACTGCTTGCCCTCCAGCCGCGCGCGCATCGTCTCCAGCGCCCGGCCGAGCTCGCCGAACTCGCCCGCCACCCGCGGCGGCGCAACGCGCTCGCCGGCGGTGACCGCGTGCGCGTAGCGCTGCAACGCCCCGAGCTGGCGCGCCAGCCACCACGCCATGCCCAGCCCGATCAGCAACGCGGTGCCCATCAGCACCCAGCCCCAGCGCTGCACCACCGCCTGGCTGCGGGCGATGAACGGCGCCAGCGCGCGGTTGGGCTTGGCCACGGTCAGCACGCCGACGATGCGGTCGCCGGCGCGGATCGGCGCGGCGACGTGCATCACGGTCGAGTCCGGATCGTCCGGGTCGCTGCGGGTGGAGCGCGCGCCGTAGCGGCCGCGCAGGGTCAGCCAGACGTCGTTCCAGCGCGAGTAGTCCTGGCCGACGGCGCGGCCGTCGTCGCTGTCGAACACGACCCTGCCGGCGGCGTCGGTGACGTAGATCCGGTAACTGGCCGCGCGCTTGTCGAAGCCCCAGATCTCGGCGCCCGGGTCGCGCCCGCGCAGCGCCTGCACCCGGCGCGCGAAGGCGCCGTCGGCGATGCGGCCGGCGAGCAGGTCGTCGGTCGCCAGTTCGGCCAGCACGTTGGCGGTGTCGACCAGGGTGTCCTCCATCGCCTGGCGCACGCCGGGCTTGACCTCGGCGACGAACACCCGCGCCAGCAGCCACGCCGCCAGCGCCACGATCAGGAAGTAGCCGAGGAAGATGCGCAGGCCGATCTTCATGCCCGGCTCCGGCTCAGGTGTCGGTCAGCGAATAACCCACCCCGCGATGGGTGTGGATCAGCTCGCCCGGGGCGCCGGCCTGGCGCAGCTTGGCGCGCAGGGTCTTGACGTGGGTGTCCACGGTGCGGTCGCCGCTGTCGAGCGCCTCGCCCCAGACCCGGTCCATCAGCTGCGCGCGCGACAGCACCGCGCCGGGGCGCTGCAGCAGCGCGGCGAGCAGGCCGTATTCGTAGCGGGTCAGGTCGAGCGGCTGGCCGCGGTAGCGGATGCGGCGGCCGGCGGCGTCGTGCTCCAGGCCGCGCGCCGCGGTGCCGCCGGCGTCGTTGCGCCGCAATGCCACCCGCACCCGCGCCACCAGCTCGCGCGGCGAGAACGGCTTGGTCACGTAGTCGTCGGCGCCGAGCTCGAAACCGAGCAGGCGTTCGGCCTCCGCGCCCTGCGCGGTCAGGAAGATCACCGGCAGCGCCCGGCCGGCGCGCAGCTCCCGGCACAGCGCGAAGCCGCCGATGTCGGGCAGGCCGATGTCGAGCAGCGCCAGGTCGAAATCGGCGTGCCGCGCCTGGCGCAGGGCCTCGCCGCCGGTGAGGCAGTGCAGCACCTGGTGGCCGTCGCCACGCAACGCGTAGGCCACGGCGTCGGCGATCGCGGTTTCGTCTTCGACCAGCAGGATGCGCGGCATGGCGGATTCGGGCGTGGCGCGGACCGGGACCAGGCGGCAGGTTACCCTGTGGCGGTGAACTATCGCCACGCCTTCCATGCCGGCAACCACGCCGACGTGCTCAAGCACGTGGTGCTGCTGGCGCTGTGCGACGCGCTGACGCGCAAGCCGGCGCCCTGCTTCGCGCTCGACACCCATGCCGGCCGCGGCTTGTACGCCCTCGACGCCGACGCCGCGCAGCGCACCGGCGAGGCCGGCGACGGGGTGGCGCGGCTGCTGGCGGCGCCCGCCGGCGATCCCGCCATCGCCCGCTACCTCGACGCCGTCGCCGCCTGCCGCGCCGCGCACGGCGCGCACGCCTATCCCGGCTCGCCGTGGCTGCTGGCGCACGCGCTGCGCGCCGACGACCGCATCGCCTGCTGCGAACTGCGGCCCGAGGAAGCCGCCGCGCTGAAGGCGAATTTCCGCGACGATCCGCGGGTCTCGGTGCACCGGCGCGACGGCTACGCGGCGCTCAAGGCGCTGCTGCCGCCGCACGCCGGCAGCCAGCGATACGCGCGCGGACTGGTGCTGATCGACCCGCCGTACGAGGCGCAACTGGCGGAGTTCGATGCCGCGCTGGCGGCGCTGCGCGAGGGCCTGACGCGCTGGCCGCAGGCCTGTTACGCGCTGTGGTACCCGATCAAGCGGCGCCGCGCGCTGCAGCCGTTCTACCGCAGGGCCGCGGCGTTGCCGGCGCAATCCACGCTGCGGGTGGAGTTGCTGGTGCGGCCCGACGACTCGCCGTTGCGGATGAACGGCAGCGGCCTGCTGCTGCTCGATCCGCCGTACGGTCTGCAGGCGACGCTGGCGTCGGCATTGCCGCCGCTGGCCGCGGCGCTTGCCGCCGTGCCGGCGCCGGCGCCGCGCCTGGACTGGCTCAAAGGCGCCGGTTAGCGCCGCGCCCCCGGCTGCGGGATCCGCGGGCCGGGCTCGCTGTACACCGCGCCCGCGCACGGCCTGCACGCCGTTTCGCCGCAATGTCGCACGTGCCGGCGTGCCCGCCGGCGCGGCATGGCGCTCAGGCGAGCGCCGACGGCGTGGGCTTGAGGTCGGGCTCGAAGAAACTCCAGCGCACGTCCGGGAACTCGCGCTTGAGCGCGCGCTCGATCGCGTTGATCTGGTCGACCAGCGCCTGCGCATCGTGCGCCTCGCGCATCTGCAGGTGCACCGACACCATCGCCTCCTTGCCCAACTGCAAGGTGATCAGGCTGAGGATCCGCGCGACTTCCGGCCGCGAGGCGAGGAACTCGCGCATCCGCGCCTGCCGCTGCGGGTCCATGCTCTGCCCGATCAGCATCGCCTTGACCTCGATCGCCACCAGCACCGCCACCACGATCAGCAGCGCGCCGATCGCGATGGTGCCGATCGCGTCCCAGAGCGGGTTGCCGGTGACCACCGTCAGCAGCACCGCGACCAGGGCGAAGCACAGGCCGCACAGCGCCGCCAGGTCCTCGCCGAAGATCACCACCAGCTCGCTCTGGCGGCTGTGCCGGAACCACTGCCACAGGCTCGCTTCGCCGCGGGTCTTGTCGATCTCCTGCAGCGCGGCACGCATCGACACCGACTCGGCGGCGATGCCGAACGCCAGCACCCCGGCGGCCCACCACCATTGCCGCAACGGCTCGGGATGCTGGAATTTGTGGATGCCCTCGTACAGCGAGAACATGCCGCCGACGGTGAACAGCATCACCGCCACCAGGAACGACCAGAAATAGACCGCCTTGCCGTGCCCCAGCGGGTATTCGGGCGAGGCCGGACGCGTGGCCTGCTTCATGCCCAGCAGCAACAGCAGCTGGTTGCCGCAATCGGCCAGCGAGTGCACGGTTTCGGCCAGCATCGCGCTGGAGCGGGTGAAATACGCCGCCACGCCCTTGGCGACGGCGATCGCCAGGTTGGCGCCGAGCGCGAACAGGATCGCGCGTGTGGAGTCGCCGCTGCTAGCCATGGGCCGGTCCGGAAAGGTGGGCGGGATGCCGCCGCGCCCGACGCGGCGGCCGGTCGCAAGGCGGTGCGCGGGTGCGCGGGCAGCCCGGAAGTCTAGCAAGCGCGCCGCCGCCGTCGCCGCCCGCCCGCGGCCCGGCGTGAAGAAAACGTGCATTCAGGCTTCACCTGGTTCGTGCGAGCATCCCGACATGGCCACCCGCAACCGCCTCCCGCCCTGGCACGAGATGATCCGCCTGGCCAACGGCCGCGAGGTCCTGATCCGCCCGATCCGCCCCGACGACGCGGTGCCGTTGCGCGCCGGGTTCCCGCTGCTGCAGCCCGACGAGATCCGCCAGCGCTTCCTGCACTCGGTCAAGGAGCTGACCGCGGACCAGGCCGAGCGCCTGACCCGGCCGGACCCGCGCCGCGAGTTCGCGATCGTCGCCGCCGAGCCGTTGCCGCCGGGCGAGGCGCTGGTCGGCGCGGTCGCGCGGATCGCGATCGTCGACGGCAGCCGGCAGGCCGAGTTCGCGATCCTGGTCAGCCATTTCATCGCCGGCATGGGCCTGGGCCGGCACCTGATGCGGCGCCTGGTGCGCTGGGCGCGCGGCAAGAAACTCGAGCGCATCCACGGCGACGTGCTCGAGCACAACCACGCGATGCTGGCGCTGGCGCAGTCGCTGGGCTTCCGCCGCGAGGCCGCCGAGACGCCCGGGCTGGTGCGGGTGGTGCTGGACCTGCACTGAGCCGCGCTGGCCGCGTCGCGGCACGGCCCGCAAGCCGACGCCCCGTGACCGCAGCGGCGCTCGCGTAAAATCGACGGTTTCCTGCGCTGGCGGCGATGGCCGCCGGCGCCGCCGTCGTTTTCGCGCGAGATCCCGTCCCGATGCCAGCCCCGTCCTTCCCCGCCCCGCCGCTGCCGCAGGCCGGCCAGCTGCGTTGCTACTGGCGCGCGCCGGAATCGGCGTCGGCGCTGGCCTGGGCGGTCGCCCGCGCGGCGCAGGCGCACGTCGGCCCGCTGCTGGCGGTCGCTCGCGACAACCAGGGCGCGCAGCAGCTCGCCGCCGACCTGCGCACCCTGCTCGGCGAGGATGCGGCGCTGCCGGTGGTGCCCTTCCCCGACTGGGAAACCCTGCCCTACGACCGCTTCAGCCCGCACCCGGAGATCGTCAGCCGGCGCCTGGCGGCGCTGTCCCGGCTGCCGGCGCTGCGCCGCGGGATCGTGGTGGTGCCGGTGCAGACCCTGCTGCAACGGCTGCCGCCGCTGCGCCATGTCGTCGGCAACAGCTTCGACGTGCGCGTCGGGCAGACACTGGACCTGGACGCCGAGAAGCGCCGGCTCGAGGCCGCCGGCTACCGCAACGTGCCGCAGGTGCTGGACCCGGGCGACTTCGCCGTGCGCGGCGGGCTGCTCGATGTCTACCCGATGGGCGCGGTCGAACCGTACCGGGTCGAACTGCTGGACGACGCGATCGACTCGATCCGCGCGTTCGATCCGGAAACGCAGCGCTCGCTCGACAAGGTCGACGCGGTGCGGCTGCTGCCCGGCCGCGAAGTGCCCCTGGACGAGGCCGCGACCCGGCGCGCGCTGGCGGCGCTGCGCGAACGCTTCGACATCGACACCCGCCGCAGCGGCCTGTTCCAGGATCTGAAAGCCGGCATCGCCCCGGCCGGGATCGAGTACTACCTGCCGCTGTTCTTCGAGTCCACGGCGACGCTGTTCGACTATCTCGACGCCTCGGTCCTGCCGCTGCTCGCCGACGGCGCGCTGGCGGCCGCCGAGCAGTTCTGGCAGCAGACCGGCGAGCGCCACGAGCAGCGCCGCCACGACCTGGAACGCCCGCTGCTGCCGCCGGCCGAGCTGTACCTGTCGCCGCAGGCGCTGCGCGAACGCCTCAACGCCGGCGCCCGGATCGAGGTCTGCGATGCGCAGCATCCGCGCCACGCCGAGGCGCAGCCGCTGCCCGTGCAGCGCCCGCCGGATCTGCCGGTCGCGGCCCGCGACGGCCCGCCGGCGGCCGCGCTGCGCGCGTTCCTGGCCGCTTACCCGGGCCGGGTACTGGTCGCGGCCGATTCCCCGGGCCGCCGCGAAGCGCTGGGCGAGCTGCTGCTGGCCGCGGAGCTGCGCCCGCAGACGCTGCCGGGCTGGCCGGAGTTCCTCGCCGGCGACGCGCGTTTCGCGCTCGCGGTCGCGCCGCTGGAGGACGGGTTCGCGCTCGACGGCGATGGCGGCGCGGTCGCGGTGCTCACGGAGCGCCAGCTGTTCCCGGACCGCGCGCCGCCGCCGCGGCGGCGCAAGCGCGCCGGGCGCGAGCCCGAGGCGATCGTCCGCGAGCTCGGCGAGCTCAGCGAAGGCGCGCCGATCGTGCACGAGGACCACGGCGTCGGCCGCTACCGCGGGCTGGTGACGCTGCAGGCCGGCGGCCTGCCCGGGGAATACCTGGAGATCGAATACGCCAAGGGCGACCGCCTGTACGTGCCGGTGGCGCAGCTGCACCTGATCAACCGTTATTCCGGCGCCTCGCCGGAGACCGCGCCGCTGCATTCGCTCGGCGGCGAGCAATGGGCCAGGGCCAAGAAGAAAGCCGCGGAGAAGGTCCGCGACGTCGCCGCCGAGCTGCTGGAGATCCAGGCCAAACGCCAGGCGCGGGCGGGCCTGGCGCTGCCCGTGGACCGAGCGCTGTACGAGCCGTTCGCGGCCGCGTTCCCGTTCGAGGAGACGCCGGACCAGCACGCCGCGATCGAGGCGGTGATCCGCGACCTGGGTTCGTCGCAGCCGATGGACCGCGTGGTCTGCGGCGACGTCGGCTTCGGCAAGACCGAGGTCGCGGTGCGCGCCGCCTTCGTCGCCGCCACCGCCGGCAGGCAGGTCGCGGTGCTGGTGCCGACCACGCTGCTGGCCGAGCAGCACTACCGCAATTTCCGCGATCGCTTCGCCGACTGGCCGCTGCGGGTGGAGGTGCTGTCGCGCTTCAAGACCGCCAAGGAGATCAAGGCCGAGCTGGAGAAGCTGGCGCGCGGCGAGATCGACGTGATCGTCGGCACCCATCGCCTGTTGCAGAAGGACGTGCGCTTCAGGGACCTGGGCCTGGTGATCGTCGACGAGGAGCAGCGCTTCGGCGTGCGCCAGAAGGAAGCGCTGAAGGCGCTGCGCGCCAACGTGCACCTGCTGACCCTGACCGCGACCCCGATCCCGCGCACGCTCAACATGGCGATGGCGGGCCTGCGCGACCTGTCGATCATCGCCACGCCGCCCGCGCACCGGATGGCGGTGCAGACCTTCGTCGTGCCGTGGGACGGGGCGCAGCTGCGCGAGGCGCACCAGCGCGAACTGGCGCGCGGCGGCCAGGTGTACTTCCTGCACAACGACGTCGAATCGATCGGCCGCATGCAACGCGAGCTGCAGGAGCTGGTGCCGGAGGCGCGCATCGGCGTCGCCCACGGCCAGATGCCCGAGCGCGAGCTGGAACGGGTGATGCTCGATTTCAACAAGCAGCGCTTCAACGTGCTGCTGTGCACGACCATCATCGAGTCCGGCATCGACATCCCCAACGCCAACACCATCATCATGAACCGCGCCGACAAGCTCGGCCTGGCGCAGATGCACCAGCTGCGCGGGCGCGTGGGCCGCTCGCACCACCGCGCCTACGCCTACCTGGTGGTGCCGGACAAGCGCAGCATCAGCAGCGACGCGCGCAAGCGGCTGGAGGCGATCGCCTCGATGGACGCGCTCGGCGCCGGCTTCACCCTGGCCACCCACGACCTGGAGATCCGCGGCGCCGGCGAGCTGTTGGGCGAGGACCAGAGCGGGCAGATGGCCGAGGTCGGCTTCAGCCTCTATACCGAGCTGCTGGAGCGCGCGGTGCGCTCGATCCGCCGCGGCGAGCTGCCCGACACCGACGCCGCGGCCGCGCACGGCGCCGAGGTCGAACTGCACCTGCCGGCGCTGATCCCCGAAGACTACCTGCCCGACGTGCACACGCGGCTGACCCTGTACAAGCGCATCAGCAGCGCGCGCGACGCCGAGGAACTGCGCGAACTGCAGGTGGAAATGATCGACCGCTTCGGGCTGCTGCCGGAACCGGCGAAGCACCTGTTCGCGGTCGCCGGGCTCAAGCACGACGCCTCCGCGCTGGGCATCCGCAAGCTCGACCTCGGCCCGGCCGGCGGCCGCGTGCAGTTCGAGGCCAAGCCGCACGTCGATCCGCTGACCGTGATCCAGCTGATCCAGCAGCAGCCGAAGCGCTACGCGATGGACGGCCCAGACAAGCTGCGGCTGAAACTCGACCTGCCCGACGCCGCCAGTCGCCTGCAGGCCGCACGCGGACTGCTGGCGGCGCTGGCGCCGGCGGCATAGGGCGTCGCGGGCGCAGCGCCGATGCACGGCATGACGCGATGCCCGCCCCCCGCGCCTCCCGCACGGCCGCGCGCGCCGCTGCCGTACGCGACGGCAGCGGTCGCGGCGCCCGCCCTCGCCACCGCTGCGTCCGCTGCGGCCACGTTTGGGCTGTCAGGCCGCCAAGGCCGGCATTCACTCCCCAGCCGCCATTCCGGCCCTAGACTCTGGCGTTCCCTCCACAGGAGTCCCGCATGTCCTGTTTGCGTCCCGCGTTCGCCGTCGCCTGCCTTGCGCTGGCCGCCTGCACCGGCGTGGCCGCCCATGGCGACAGCGGCAGGAGCGAGCCGATGATCGCCGACGGCACCGACTTCGGCATGCGCCCCGGCGACACGGTGACGCTGGCCGACCGCAGCACGCTGCGCTACCTGCGCCTGGTCAACGACTCGCGCTGCCCGCCCGACGTGCAGTGCATCTGGGCGGGCAACGCCGAGATCGCGTTCGCATGGCACGACGCAGCCGGCGCGCGCGCGACGTTCAGCCTGCACACCACGGTCGGCGACAAACAGCACCGGCTCGGTACCCGCATGCTGACGCTGCGGTCGCTGGCGCGCGGCGATGCCCCGCAGGCGCAGCTGCACATCGACATCGCACCCTGAACACAGGTCCCGGCGGCGCCCGGCGGCCGGCCGCAGCGGGCACCGGGGGAACGCAGTGTCGTGCCGCAGCGGATTGACCGCGCCCGCGCGGCTGGCATGCTGGGCCATGCCTGCCATCGGAGCACCGCCATGACCCTCCTCGTCGCTCCCCGCGTGCACGACCTCGGCGGTTTCCAGGTGCGGCGCGCGGTGCCGTCGCTGCAAGCGCGCAGCGTCGGCCCGTTCGTGTTCGTCGACCACATGGGCCCGACCGTGTTCGCGCCCGGGCGCGGCATCGACGTGCGCCCGCACCCGCACATCGGCCTGGCCACGGTGACCTTCCTGTGGGCGGGGACCATCACCCATCGCGACAGCCTCGGCAGCCTGCAGGACATCACCCCCGGCGACGTCAACTGGATGACCGCCGGCCGCGGCATCGCCCACTCCGAGCGTTCGCCGCAGGCCCTGCGCGGCGGCGAACACCCGCTGCACGGCATGCAGACCTGGGTGGCGCTGCCGCGCGCGCACGAGGAAACCGCGCCGGAATTCCACCACCACCCCGCCGCGACCCTGCCGCAGGCGCAGCATGGCGGCGCGCGGCTGCGGGTGATCGCCGGCCGCGGCTACGGGCTGGAGGCGCCGGTGCGCGTGTTCGCCGACACCCTCAACGTCGCCCTGGACCTGGCGCCGGACGCGGAGCTCGTGCTGGAGCCCTCGCACCCGGAGCGCGCGCTGTACCTGCTGGAGGGCGCCGCGCAGCTCGACGGCGCCGACCTGCCGCCGCAACACCTGGTGGTGCTGGACCCGGGCACGCGTCCGGTCCTGCGTGCGCGCACGCCGCTCAAGGCGATGCTGCTCGGCGGCGAACCGCTGGATGGCCCCCGGCACCTGTGGTGGAACTTCGTGTCCTCCTCGCGCGAGCGCATCGAGCAGGCCAAGCTGGACTGGGAGGCGGGGCGCTTCGGCGCGGTACCGGGCGACGAGGAGCGCATTCCGCTGCCGGAACGCTGAACGGCGCGGCGGTCGCAATGCCGGAGCGGCGTTTGTCTGCGCCCGTCGATCTGGATTATGTTCGGGCCGTGTCCGCTCTCGAGGGTGATCGCATGAACCGGATCACGACATCGCTGCCGCTGCTCGCCGGCCTGCTGCTCGCCGGCCACGTCCACGCGCAACAGGACCCGGCACAAGCCGCGCCGCAGGATCCCGCGCAACAGGCGCAAGCAGCGCCGGCACCGCAGCCGGCGTTCTGTCCGCAACTGCCGGCTGCGGCCGGCCTTGTCTGGGAAGCCCGCAGCAGCTCCGCCGGCGATTTCTGCCGGGCGCTGCGCAGCGACGGCTCCGAAGCCTTCGGCCTGTACATCACCGCGCAGCCGAGCTTCGAGCCCAGCCCGCGCAACCGCGAGGAAATCAGCAGCATCGACGGCCACAGCGTGATCTGGTACCGCGCCGAGATCGCCACCAACCCGGGCGTGCAGGCGCGCGAAACGCTGCTGCCGCTGGCCGACGGCCGCCATGCGCACATCTGGCTGCAGGCCGACTCGGTCGATGCGCTCGCCGCCGGTTACCAGCTGCTGGCCAGCCTGCGCTTCGGCGGCGGCGCTCCGGAGCAGGCCGCAGGCGACTGAGCGTCGCCCGGCGCCCCGGAGACCGCGGGGCGGTTGGCATCGTCCCGACGAAGGCCTGCCCCGCGCCCGTCGAAGGGCGAGGATCCGGCGGCATCAGCCCCCCGCGGCGCATTCGTCCGCCGAAATCCCGCTACGCGACGACGACGGCCGAGGGCCGCGTGGCCCGGGCGTATCCCGGAAACGCGTTTCCTAGAAACGTGTTTCCTAGAAACGCCCTTCCTGGAAATCGACGAACGCCTGCATCACCTGTTCCCGGGTGTTCATCACGAACGGGCCGTAGCGCGCGACCGGCTCGTGCAACGGGCGCCCGGCGACCAGGATCAGGCGCGCGCCCTGCGCATCGGCGCGCACGAGAAAGGCGTCGCCACCGCCGAGCACGCCGAGCTCGTGGGTCGCCAGCGTGCGCGCAGCCTCGCCGACGCCGACCGCCGCCGCGCCTTCGAACACATAGGCGAAAGCGTTGTGACCCTCGGGCAGGCGGTATTCCCAGCCGGCCCCCGGCTCGAGCGCGATGTCGAGGTAGGTCGGGGCGGTCGCCGGCTGCTCGATCGGGCCGCGCACCGGCGTGCCGTCGGCATCGGGCACGACGCCGGCGATCACCTTTACCGCGACGCCCCCCGCCGGCGCCGCCAGCGGAATGCGCTCGGGCGCGAACTCCTGGTAGCGCGGCTCGCCCATCTTGGCGCTGGCGGGCAGGTTCACCCACAGCTGGAAGCCGCGCATGCGGCCTTCCTCCTGCTCGGGCATTTCCGAATGCACCAGGCCACGGCCGGCGGTCATCCACTGCACGCTGCCGGGCACCAGCAGGCCTTCGTTGCCGTGGTTGTCCTTGTGGCGCATGCGGCCGTCGAGCATGTAGGTGACGGTCTCGAAGCCGCGGTGGGGGTGGTCCGGGAAGCCGGCGATGTAATCCTCGGCGCGGTCGGTGCCGAACTCGTCCAGCATCAGGAACGGATCGAGCATGTCCAGCTGCGGGGAGCCGATCACGCGGGTCAGCTTGACCCCGGCGCCGTCGGACGTGGGGACGCCGCGCACGATCCGGGCGACGTGGGCGGGAGCGGAAGCGGTGGCGTTCATCGGCCCTCCTCGGGCATTGCAATGCTCTCAGGATCGTGGCGGCGGCGGCGCGCGACCAGCGCCACCGCTGGAACGGTGGATTGCACCCCAGGCCTCAGCGCGGCGCACCGTCCTGCCGGCGCGTGTACACGTAGACCGTCGCCGGCGGCAGGTTGCGCAGGACGAAGGCGCCGCGACGCACCTGCAGGCCCAGCCCGCGCAGCTGCGCCGCCGACACCGGCGAGCGGGCGCCGTAGGTGAACTGGACGAAGCACCCCTGCGCGCGCAGCAAGGCGAATGCCGCCGCCAGCACCGCGCCGCGGCCGGCTTCGTCCATGCCCAGCAGGCCGAGGCTGGAGACCACCGCGTCGAGCTCGCCCGGTGCGACGAACCCCCGGGCCAGCGCGTCCAGGCGGCGGGCATCGCCGTGGAGCACGCGCAGTTGCGGGAACCGCGCCTGCAGCCGCGCGTGCAGCGCCGGGTCGAGCTCCACCGCCAGCAGGCCATCGGGCCCCAGGCCGCGGGCGAGCAGCAGCCGGGTCATCACCCCGGTACCGGGGCCGAGCTCGATCACCCGGCGGGCGCCGGCGGGCAGCTCGTCGACCATCCGCTGCGCCAGTTCGCGGCTGGACGGCGCCACTGCCGCGACCGTACGCGGATTGCGCATCCAGCGGCGGAAGAAATCCCAGTGGCGGGCGTAGCGCCAGCGGTGGCGGGCCTGGATCTGCATGGATGCAGTCTGCGCGAGGACGGATGCAGCGGACGTCAACCGCGCCGCTGCAGCCGCCAGCAACGGTGGATGCGCGGGTCGCGGGCGAAGTCCGGCGGAATCGTCGCGGGACCGATGTCCTCGGCGACCGCGAAGGTCGAGACCGCCTCCGCGTCGAGCCGGAAACGGCGGAAGTTGTTGGAGAAATACAGCGCCCCGCCCGGCGCCAGCCGGGCGACGGCGGCGCGCAGCAGCTCCACGTGCGCGCGCTGCACGTCGAAGTCCCCCGCGCGCTTGGAGTTCGAGAACGTCGGCGGATCGCAGAACACCAGGTCGTACTGGCTGGTGTCGGCGCGCAGCCACTGCAGGGCGTCCGCCTGCACCAGGCGGTGGCGGGCGCCGCCGAGGCCGTTCTCCTGCAGGTTGGCCGCACACCATTCCAGGTAGGTCGCCGACAGGTCCACCGTGGTGGTGTTGCGCGCGCCGCCCAGCGCCGCGTGCACCGTGGCCGCGCCGGTGTAGCCGAACAGGTTGAGGAAGCGCGTGTCGTGCGCCTCGGCGGCGATGCGCAGGCGCAGCGGGCGGTGGTCCAGGAACAGGCCGGTGTCCAGGTAGTCGAACAGGTTCACGCGCAAGCGCGCATTGCCTTCGCGCACCACCAGGAATTCGCCGCGGCGCTCGAACCCGCCGGCGTACTTGCTGCCGCCCTTGCCGACCGCGCGGGTTTTCAGCGCGATCCGTTCACGCGGCAGCGCGAACACCTCGCGCGCGGCGGCGAGCAGTTCGCCCAGGCGGCGCCGCGCCAGCGCCTCGGGGATGTCGGCAGGCGCGGCGTATTCCTGCACGTGCAGCCATTGCCGCGCGGGGTCGTCGGCCTCGGCATAGACGTCGATCGCGGCGGCGTATTCGGGCAGGTCGGCGTCGTAGGCGCGGTAGCAGGCCACCTCCTCGCGCTCGCGCCAGGCCTTGAGCTTGCGCAGGTTGCGGCGCAGTCGGTTGGCGACCATGCGCGCGCCTTCGGACAACGGCGGCGGCGCGTCGGCATCTTCTCGCGCGGGTGGCAGGACCGGGTCGACCACGATCAGGGTGCATTCCAGCGCGCCGTTGAACAGCTGGTACTTCTTCGCCGCGCGCAGGCCGGTGGCGCGCGCCAGCGCGGGGTCGCCGCACAGCAGGCTGGCGCGCCAGCCGGGCGTGGCCCGCCTCAGGGCGTCGCCGAGCGCGCGGTACAGCGCCGGATCGGCCGCCAGGCGCGCATCGTAGGGTGGATTGCAGGCGACCAGGCCACGTGCGGTGGCCTGCACCGGCAATGCCGGCAGGTCGTGCAGTTCGAACGCGATCCGCCCGGCCAGGCCCGCGGCCGCGGCGTTCTCCTGCGCCGCGCGGATCGCGCGCGGATCCAGGTCGCTGCCGGAAAACACCGGGCGCAACGCGGCGCGGCCGCTGCGCTCGCGCTCGCGCGCCGCGACGACCAGCGCGTCCCAGGCGCCGGCATCGAAGCCGCGCCAGCGCGTGGGCGGCGGCACCGCGCCCCGCGCGTCGGCGTGGCGCTGCAGCCCGGGCGCGACCCCGGCGGCCATCAACGCACCCTCGATCAGCAGCGTGCCGCTGCCGCACATCGGGTCCAGCAGCGCGTCGCCGTCGGCATACAGCTGCGGCCAGCCGCCGCGCAGCAGCACCGCAGCGGCGAGGGTTTCCTTCAGCGGCGCCTCGCCCTGGCTTGCGCGCCAGCCGCGCCGGTGCAGCGGGCCGCCGCCCAAGTCGACGGACACGACCGCCCGGCCCTTGCGCAGCACCAGGCTCAGGCGCAGGTCCGGCGCGTGGGTATCGACGTCCGGGCGCGCGCCGGTGGCGGCACGCATCGTGTCCACGACCGCGTCCTTGACCCGCTGCGCGGCGTAGTGCGCGTGGGTGATGGTGGCGCCGGAAACGTGCGCATCCACCGCGAGGGTCATCGCCGGATCCAGTTGCGCCGGCCAGTCGATCGCCGCGGCACCGGCGTACAGGGCGTGCTCGTCGGCGCAATCGAATTCGGCCAGCGGCCACAGCACGCGACTGGCCAGGCGCGACCACAGCACCGCGCGCTGCGCGTCGGCCGGCGTGCCCTCGACATTGACTCCGGCGACGGTCGCGGTCGCCCGCGCGCAGCCCAGCGCGCGCAGCTCGTCGGCCAGCAGGTATTCCAGGCCCTTGCCGCAGGAGGCGAAAAACTTCAAGTGCACCTCATCTCGTTCCGCCGTCGCGCCCGCGCGGGCGGGCATCCGGATGGCTAAAGATCCGCAAGCAACGCCGCGAACGCCTCGGCGCTGGCGGCGACGTGGCCGGCCAGCCGATGCGTATCGTCGACCAGCAGCAGGCGTGCGCGCCGCGGCTGCGCCCAGGCGACGACTTCGGCAGCCGGGATCAGCTCGTCGTCCCAGCCGTGGACGATGGACGTGGGTACCTGCGCGGCCTCCAGGGCCGGCGCCGGCGCCATCCGCACCGGCGGCGCCAGCAGGAACAACCCGGCGACCGGCACCTGCAGCGAGACCCGCGCCGAGATCCAGGCGCCGAGGCTGGAGCCGGCCAGCAGCACCGGGCCGTCCGCGGCGGCCGCGCGCGCCAGCTCGAGCAGGCGCTGCAGCCGCGCCGGCACGTCGCCCAGCGCACCGGCCTCGCGACGCGCGTCCAGGTCGGTGTAGTCCGGGCGTTCGTGGCTCCAGCCGCAGCGCTGCGCGACCGCGGCCAGCGCCGTGACCTTGGTCGCGTCGGGTCCGCTCTCGAAACCGTGGGACAGGATGCAGTGGCCGCGCATGGGAGAAAGAGGCAACGCCCGCGGATCGCGGCAGCGGCGATGCTAGCATCCGCGCGATGCCTCCCGCGCCGCTCGCCGTGCACGTCGACCCGCTGCCCTACCAGGCCCGGCTGCAGCCGCGGCTGCGCGCGCAGATCGATTTGGTGGTGGTCCACTGCACCGAGCTGCCGGACCTGGCGACCGCACGCGTCTACGGCGAGCGCATCCTGTATCCCGAATCGCAGACCGGCAACAGCGGCCATTACTACATCGACCGCGACGGCGGCGTGCAGCGCTGGGTCGACACCGACCGCGTCGCCCACCACGTCCGCGGCCACAACCCGCGTTCGATCGGGATCGAGCTGGTCAACCGCGGGCGCTGGCCGCGCTGGCTCGATGCCGACCACCAGGCGATGGCCGAGCCGTATCCGGACGCGCAAATCGCCGCGCTGCTGGCGCTGCTGCGGCAGTTGCGGCAAGACCTGCCGTCGCTGCGTTTCATCGCCGGGCACGAAGACCTCGACCGCGAGGACGTGCCGGCCAGCGACGATCCCGGCCAGCGCGTGCGCCGCAAGCGCGATCCCGGGCCATGGTTCCCGTGGGACACGGTGCTGGCGCAGGTCGCGCTGCAACGCCTGCCTGGACCCGGCTCCTAGGACGGCCCGGCCGCGATCCGGATGCGCGGCACGGGCGACGGCAGTCGCGACGGGCTGCGGTCCCGTCGCCCGTCGCGATTCCCGCCGCTGCCACGACCGACCGATCGCGCCGCGAAGCCTGCGCGGATGCCGGACGGCCGTGCCCGGGGCGCCCGGCACCCGCCCGCTATAATCGCCGGCCACTCCCGCCGGCCGCCGCGCGCATGACCTCCCCCGTCTCCGAGCTGATCGAACTGCTCTCGCTCGAGCGCCTCGAGGACAACCTGTTCCGCGGCCAGAGTCGCGACATCGGCACCAAGTACGTGTTCGGCGGCCAGGTGCTGGGCCAGGCGCTGTCGGCGGCGCAGGCAACCCTGGCGCAGCCGCGCGAGGCGCATTCGCTGCACGCGTATTTCCTGCGCGCCGGCAACATCGAACATCCCATCGTCTACCACGTCGACCGCACCCGCGACGGCGGCAGCTTCTCGGTGCGGCGGGTGACCGCGATCCAGCACGGCCAGGTGATCTTCTTCTGCGCCGCCTCGTTCCAGGAGCACGAGCCCGGCGGCGAGCACCAGCTGTCGATGCCGGAGGTGCCGCGGCCCGAGGACATCGAGCCCGCGCCGGCGCTGGCGCCGGAGGTGTTCGCGCGGCTGTCGACCAAGGTGCAGCGCTGGCTGTCGCGGATGGGGCCGTTCGAGTTCCGCCACGTCTATCCGCGCGACGAACTCAACCCGCCGAAACGGCCGCCGTTCCAGCAGGTCTGGTTCAGGCTGTCCGAACGCGTCGGCGACGCGCCGGAGCTGCACCGCGCGCTGCTGGCCTACGCGTCGGACTTCCACCTGCTGGGCACCGCGACCTTCCCGCACGGCATCAGCTACTACCAGCCGAACGTGCAGATGGCCTCGCTCGACCATGCGCTGTGGTTCCACCGTCCGTTCCGCGCCGACGAGTGGTTGCTGTACGCCATCGACAGCCCCAGCGCGCAGGGCGGGCGCGGGCTGGCGCGCGGCCTGGTCTACGACCTCGACGGCAAGCTGGTGGCGAGCAGCGCCCAGGAAGGCCTGATCCGGGTGGTCGCCGACGCCGCGGCCGCCGCGCGCGTCTCCGGCGCCTGACATGCGCCAGGTCTTCAGCAGCCCGCGGCTGGAGAACGTCGAACGCGTGGCGCAACTGCTGGGCGAGGCCGGCATCCAGACCCGCATCACCCACGGCCGCTCCTACCGCGGCGGGCGGCGCAGCAACTTCAGCTACCGCGACGCCGCCCGCACCGAACCGGAGCCGGCGGTCTGGGTGATCCGCTCCGAGGACCAGCCGGCCGCGCGGCGGATCCTGCGCGACGCCGGCCTGCTGGACAGCACCCGCGGCGAGACCGGCTACACCTTCCGCAGCACGCAACCGGCGGCCGGCGCGCCGGGGCACAAGTCGCCGTTCCGGCTCAAGCTCTGGTTGCTGCTGGCGGTCGTGGTGGCGATCGCCCTGGCGCTGCTCTCGCAAGTCGGGCCGGGGCCTGTCGCGCCCGGGACGCCGCCGCCGACCGCAGCCGCGCTGCCGGCGGGCGTGTCGCCGACCCCGGACGCGCTGGCGGTGGCGGTGCTGGCCGGCGAACTGCCGACCCGCGCCGACCAGGCGCTGTGCCTGTCGGTCGACGGCCACGATCCCGCGCCCGCGCTGCTGGCCGCGTTGCCGCCCACGCCCGGACGGGTGATCCCCCTGTCGCAATGCCCGACCACGGACCTGCCGCGGCTGTCGATCGCCGACTACCGCGTGCACGCGGCCGGCGGCGCCGGCAGCATCACCCTGTCGCGCGCCCGCGACGCCGACGCGCCGCCGGTGCTCGAGCGCTACGAGGTGAGCCACGGCGCCAGGGGCTGGCGCGTGGTCGAGCTGCTGTAGCCGCGCGCCGTCGCAAGCCGCATTCAGCGGCCGGCCCGCGGCGCAGGGCCCGGCCCGCGGCGCTATGCTGCGGCGATGGGCGGCAGTTCCCTCCATGACGACGATCCGCGCTCGGACCTGCGCGTGTTCCACACCGGCGAGCACGCCTGCGGCTACTGGCCCGAGCGCAGCGCCCGCGACCTGGTGCTGGACCCGCGCGACGCGCGCTTGCCGCAGCTGTACCCGCTGGCGCTGGGCTGGGGCTTCCGCCGCTCCGGCGACATCGTCTACCGCCCGCACTGCCGCGGTTGCCGCGCCTGCGTGGCGGTGCGGATCCCGGTGGCGGAGTTCGCGCCCGACCGCAGCCAGCGCCGCTGCCTGGCGCGCAACGCCGACGTGGTGATGCGGGTGCTGCCGGCGCAGCGCACCGACGAGCAGCTCGCCCTGTACCGCCGCTACCTCGTGGCGCGGCATCCGGGCGGCGGCATGGACGACCACGGCGGCGTCGAGTTCGACCAGTTCCTGGTCGGCAGCTGGTCGCAGGGGCGGTTCCTGGAACTGCGCGACGGCGCCAGCCACCGGCTGCTGGCGGTCGCGGTCACCGATCTGGTCGGCGACGACGCGCTGTCGGCGGTGTACACCTTCTACGATCCGGACGCGCACGCGCGCGGCCTCGGCACGCTGGCGATCCTGCGGCAACTGCAGTGGGCACGGCGCGAGGGTCGCCGCCACCTGTACCTGGGCTACTGGATCGCCGGCCACGACAAGATGGATTACAAGCGCCGCTTCCGCCCGCTGGAGGCGTTCGACGGCCGCGGCTGGCGGCCGCTGCAATTCGTGGCGTGAGCCGGGCGCGCGCTCAGGGCGCCGGTGCGGCCGTGCCCGGCGCGCCCGGTTCCGGTTCGCCGCTCGGCGGCATCGGTGCGGCGGGCGCGGCCGCCGGCGTCGTCCCTACCAGCGCGGCGGGGGCCGTGCGCGGCCCGAAGCCGAAGAAACTGCCGTCGCTGGGGCTGGACACGATCATCCGCACCATCGAACCGGGCACCATCAATTCCACCTGCACGTTCCTGCCTTCCGCGGTGATGCCTTCCAGGGTCATCTCCAGCAACGCGCCGCCGGTGTCGATCGACTTGCACACCAGGTGCGGCCCGGCGGGGCTGTCCTGCAGGTAGGGCTTGATCGCCTCGCCCAGCGCCTCCAGCGCCTGCGGGAAGAAAAACACGGCATAGCCGTTGCTGTCGTTCATGGCGGGGTCCTGTGCCGGATGCGATGCGGACCGACCGGCTCTACCGGATCGGACGCGGATGATGCAAAGAGGCGGAATGACTCAAACCAGTTCCATCGTGAGCGCCGCGGCCGCCTCGCGCGCGATGCGGCGGGCATCGTCGATGTCCGCGCCGCGCGCCAGGGTCACGCCGACCCGGCGATGGCCGGCCACACGCGGCTTGCCGAACAGCCGCAGCGCGGTATCCGGCGCGGCCAGCGCCGCGGCGACGTTGCCGAACACCGGCACCCCGTGGCCCTGCGCCAGCAGCGCGCACGAGGCCGAAGGCCCCAGCTGGCGAATGACGGGAATCGGCAGGCCGAGGATAGCGCGCGCATGCAGCGCGAACTCCGACAGGTCCTGCGACACCAGCGTCACCAGGCCAGTGTCGTGCGGCCGCGGCGAGACTTCCGAAAACCACACCTGCTCGCCCTTGACAAAGAATTCCATGCCGAACACGCCGCGGCCGCCGAGCGCGTCGGACACCTGCCGCGCCATCGCCTGCGCCCGCTGCAGCGCCCGCGCCGGCATCGGCTGCGGTTGCCAGCTCTCGCGGTAGTCGCCCTCGCGCTGCAGGTGGCCGATCGGTTCGCAGAAGCCGGTGCCGCCGGCGTGGCGCACGGTCAGCAGGGTGATCTCGTAGTCGAAATCGACGAAGCCCTCGACGATTGCCCGGCCGGCGCCGGCGCGGCCGCCGGTCTGCGCGTAGTCCCAGGCCGCGTCGATGTCGTCGGCGTCGCGCACCAGGCTCTGGCCGTGGCCGGAGGAGGACATCACCGGCTTGACCACGCACGGCAGCCCGAGCGCGGCGACCGCGGCGCGGTAGTCGTCGCGGTTGTCGACGAAGCGATACGGCGACACCGGGATGCCGAGTTCCTCGGCCGCCAGCCGGCGGATGCCTTCGCGATCCATGGTCAGGCGCGCGGCGCGCGCGGTCGGGATCACCCGCGCGGCGGGCGCGCCGTCGCCGGCCGCCGCGGTCCACTCGCGCTCCAGCGCCACCAGGGTGTCGGTGTGGATCGCCTCGATCTCCGGCACCACCAGGTGCGGGCGTTCGCGTTCGATCACCGCGCGCACCGCGGCGCCGTCGAGCATGTCGATGACGTGGCTGCGATGGGCGACCTGCATCGCCGGCGCATCCGGATAACGGTCCACCGCGATCACCTCGACGCCGAAGCGCTGCAGTTCGATCGCCACTTCCTTGCCGAGTTCGCCCGAACCCAGCAGCAGCACGCGGGTGGCGCCTGGAGTGAGCGGCGTGCCGATCGTGGGCATGGGCGGGCTCGCGGACGGTTGGCGCCCCATTCTAGCCGGGCCGGCGCGGGCGCCGGCGCGCTTCGCGGGCCCGGCGGGCCATGCCATGCTTGCGCGATGGCCCCGCGACTGCGCCCGCTCCCTGCCCTGCTGTTCGCCGTCCTGCTGGGCGTCCTGGGCGGCGGCTGCAGCGATCCGCCGCCGTTCGCGCAACTGTCCGGGCTGCTGCTGGACGCGCATTTGCAGGAGGTCAGCGGCCTGGCCGTCTCGCGCCGCCATCCCGACACGCTGTGGATGCTCAACGACGGCGGCAACCCGGCGCAGCTGTATGCGGTCAGCCGCCGCGGCAGCCGGCTGGCGACGCTGCGCATCGACGGCGTCGACAACACCGACTGGGAAGATCTCGCCGCGTTCGAGCTGGACGGTCGCCACTACTTGCTGATCGCCGACACCGGCGACAACGGCGGCCTGCGGCGGACGCTGCAGCTGCACGCGATCGAGGAGCCGGCGACGCTGGCCGACGCCACGCTGCGGCCGGCCTGGTCGATCGTGTTCCGCTGGCCCGACGGCGCCCGCGACTGCGAGGCGGTCGCGGTGGACGCCGCCGCCGGCCAGATCCTGCTGCTGTCCAAGCGGCGGCGGCCGCCGGAACTGTTCGCGCTGCCGCTGCGGCCGCGCGACCCCGGGCTGCAGGTCGCGCGCGCGCTCGGTACCCTGGCCGGCGTGCCGCAGGCCGATGCCGAGGAAGTCCGCGCCAACCCCCGGCTGGCGCGGATCCGCAGCCAGGTCACCGCCGCCGATCTCGCCCCCGACAGCCATGCCATGGCGGTGCTGACCTATCGCGACGTGCTGGTCTATCCGCGGCGCAACCGCGAATCCTGGGCGCAGGCGCTGGCGCGGCCGCCGCAGGTGCACCCGCTGCCCTGGCTGCCGCAAGCCGAAGCCCTGGCCTGGAGCGCCGACAGCCGCGCCCTGTACGCGACCGGCGAACTCAGCCCCGCACCGCTGCTGTACCTGAACCCGTAGCCCGGGCAAGCGCCGCGCGCCGCGGGCGGCCTTGCGCGCGCTTCCAGGGGGGCAGCGACCGGCCCCGGCCGCACTGCGCTGGCACCCCGGGCCACGCGAGCTTGCCGGGCCAACGACATGAGCGGGGCGCCATCCCGCCGCCGTGGGGCGCGGAGCGGGCTGGCGAGCGGTTGCCAAGTCGGACCCTGCCCGGGGCGGGCCCCCGATCATCGCGTTTGCATATCTGATATCAATCTGATATCACTATCTCACGGCGATTTGGCCGCTCCCCGAGACTGCGTCATGAAAGAGAACCCGATCCGCTCCCTACCCGGCATTCCGGTGCTGCTGGGCGTCATCCTGCTGGAGCTGCTGTGCGCCTGGGCGTTCTTCGTCGGGATCCAGGCCGGCATGCCGGCCGCGCCGATCGCCGCCGTCGTCTTCGCCGCGCTCGGCATCTTCGTGCTGATCGGCCTGTACATGGTCGAGCCCAACCAGGCCGCGGTGCTGAGCCTGTTCGGCAAGTACGTCGGCACGGTCAAGGACAACGGCCTGCGCTGGAACAACCCGTTCTTCGGCAAGCGCAAGGTCAGCCAGCGCGTGCGCAACTTCGAGAGCGGCAAGCTCAAGGTCAACGAACTGGAAGGCAGCCCGATCGAGATCGCCGCGGTGATCGTGTGGCAGGTGGTGGATTCGGCCGAGGCGGTCTACAACGTCGACGACTACGAGAGCTTCGTCCACATCCAGTCCGAATCCGCGCTGCGCACGATGGCGACCAGCTATCCGTACGACCAGCACGAGGACGGCCAGGTCGCGCTGCGCAGCCACGCCACCGAGATCAGCAAGCACCTGCGCGAGGAGCTGTCCGAGCGCCTGGCCGACGCCGGCGTGGCGGTGCTGGACGCGCGCATCAGCCACCTCGCCTACGCCCCCGAGATCGCCCAGGCGATGCTGCAGCGGCAGCAGGCCAACGCGATCATCGCCGCGCGCACGCGCATCGTCGCCGGCGCCGTGGGCATGGTCGAGATGGCACTGGCCGAACTGCAGAAGAACGGCGTGGTGCAACTGGACGAGGAGCGCAAGGCGCAGATGGTCAGCAACCTGCTGGTGGTGCTGTGCGGCGAGCGCTCGACCCAGCCGATCGTCAACGCCGGCACGCTTTACTGATCGCGCATCCTGCGCAAGAACCCGCACATCCATGTGCGGACTTTCAACAGGAAGAGCGCCTACCCATGGCAGAAAAGAAGGCCTATCCGCTGCGCATCAACGCCGACGTGCTCGCGGCGGCGCAGCGCTGGGCGGACGACGAGCTGCGCAGCCTCAACGCGCAGATCGAATACGTGCTGCGCGATGCGCTGCGCAAGGCCGGGCGGCTGAAGCCGGCCGGCAACCAGGGAGAAGACGATGGCAAGTGAGCGCTGGAGCTACCAGGTGGTGGAAGTGAAAGCCAGTTTCCTCGGCGCAACCCGCCAGGCCGCGCAGGAACGCCTCACCCAGCTCGGCCTGCAGGGCTGGGAACTCGTGTCGGCGGTGCAACCGCAACGCTTCGCGCCGGTGCAGCTGTACCTGAAGAAGGCGATGCCATGAAGACGCCGGAGATCTTGCTGCTCGCCGCGCTGCTGGCCGCCACGCCGCGGGTGGCCATGGCCCAGGCCGCGACGGCGCCCGCCCTGCCGGCGCCGGACGCCACGGCAGCGCCCGCCGCAGCGACGATCGCGACCGCGCTGCTCGACCGTCTCGACGCGGGCGACTACGCCGCCGCCGAGGCGTTGCTCACCGCGCAGATGGCCGCCGCGGTGCCCGCCGAGCGCCTGCAGGCGGTGTGGGAATCGCTGCCCGCGCAGGCCGGGCCGGCACAGGGCCGCGGCAAGGTGCAGGCAAGCGCAGCGGACGGCGCCACCCTGGTGACGGTGCCGCTGCATTACGCGAACGCCGAATTGATCGCAAAGATCGCGGTGACGGCCGACGGCAAGGTCGCCGGCTTCCGGGTGCAGCCGGCGCAGGCCGCAGCGAGCGCGCCGGTGGCGCCGGTGCCTGCCGACGCGGGTTTCAGCGAGCGCGAGATCGCGATCGGCGACGGCGAGCGCGCCTTGCCCGCGACCCTCGCGCTGCCCGACGGCGACGGCCCCTTCCCCGCCGTGGTGCTGGTGCACGGCTCCGGTCCGCACGACCGCAACGAGACCGTGGGGCCCAACCGCCCGTTCCTCGACATCGCCCGCGGCCTCGCCGCGCAGGGCATCGCGGTGCTGCGCTACGACAAGCGCAGCAAGGTGCGTCCGCAGGATTACGCCGACGGCAAGCTCACCATCGACAGCGAGACCACCGACGACGCGGTGCTGGCCGTGCAGGCGCTGCACGCGGTGCCGGAAGTCGACGACGCGCGCGTGTTCGTGCTCGGCCACAGCCAGGGCGGGATGCTGGCGCCGCGGATCGCCGCATACGCATTCGAGGCCGGAGCGCCGGTCGCCGGGCTGGTGCTGTTCGCCGCGCCCGCGCGCAAGTTGCTGGACATCATCGTCGAGCAGAACCGGCGCCTGGCGGTGCTCGACGATGCGCATACCAGCGACGAGGAGCACGCCGCGATCGATGTACTGCGCGCGCAGGTCCGCGACATCCGCGGGGGCGGCGAAGTCGCAGCCACGCCGCTGAACCTGCCCGCCGGCTACTGGCGCAGCACCGATGCGGTCGATGCGGTGACCGAGGCGCAGGCCGTCGCGCTGCCGATGCTGGTGCTGCAGGGCGCGCAGGACATCCAGGTGGTCGACGCCGACTGGCAACGCTGGAAAGGCGCCTTTCACGCCGACCCCGCAGTCGCGTTCAAGCTGTACGACGGGCTGAACCACCTCGGCATCGCGGTCGACGGCGAACCGGGCCTCGGCCAGTACGCGGTTCCCGGCCATGTCGATCCGCGCCTGGTCGCCGATGTCGCCGCATGGATCGGTGCGCACTGACGTGGCAGCCCGCACGCCTTCGATCGACGATCCGCGCCTGCAGCTGGAGCCGGCCAGCGGCCGCAGCCGTCTGTGGCTGCTGTTGCTGACGGTCGCGCTGCCGGTGCTGCTGAGCCTGCTGCTGCCGCTGCTGGCGGACGGCGGCCAGCCGCCGGCACTGCGCTGGTTCGCCGACAGCCTGGCCGCGCCGGAATGGCTGGACCTGCTGCTGGGACCGCTGCTGGTGGCGGCCGTCACCGGCGCGATCTGGTTCGCGCTCGATCGGCTGATGCACCGCCATCGCCTGCGGCTCGATGGCGCCAGGCTCGGAATCGTCACCACGTTCTACCGCCAGCAGCTGGCGCTGCCGGAACTGCGGCTCGACGCCGCACGGGTGATCGCGATCGACGAGCACCCCGAGCTCAAGCCGATGCTGAAGTCCAACGGCATGGCCCTGCCCGGTTTCCGAAGCGGCTGGTTCCGCTCGCGCACCTTCAAGAAGCTGTTCGTTGCCAGCGCCGGCGGCAAGCGCCTGCTGTGGCTGCCCACCACCCGCGGCCACGCCCTGCTGCTGCAGGTGCGGCAGCCACAACTCCTGCTCGAACGCCTGCGCGCGCTCACCGCCGACGCGACGCCCGTGGCCGGGATGACGGCACGCCCCCGCGCCCGGTAACCTGCGCGCATGCGCGCCGTCGCCGGCATCCTGCTCAACACCGATCGGATCGAGATCTGGCCGGGCGGCCTGCTGCGCGCGCGCAGCAACGCCGATGCCCGCCTGCTGGCCCGCGCCCGCCACGTCCTGCGGCGCAAGCGCGACGGCCGCTACCTCGCCGCCGACCTGCCCGAAGGCCTGCAGCCGCTGCTGCCGGCGCTGCGGCGCGAACCCGGCATCGACGCCGCGCTGGCGGCGCTGCGGCGCGCGCGCGCACCGCGTCGCCCCGGCATCGACGCGGTGGCGACGCTGCCGCTGCAGCGCCTGCGCGAGCGCCTGCAGACGCTCGGCCTGGACGACGGCTACGGCGCCCGCAGCGGCCTGCCGCTGGTGCCCGAACCCGACCGGCTCGCGCTCGCCGGCCGCGACCGCTACCGGCGCCCGCTGTGGCTGCGTGCGGATGCCGCGCGCGCCTGGACGCGGCTGCGCGCGGCCGCGCTGCGCGACGGCGTGGTGCTGGAAGCGATCTCCGGCTACCGCAGCCACGACTACCAGCTCGGCATCTTCGAGCGCAAGCTGGCGCGCGGACTGAGCGTGGAAGAGATCCTCACCGTCAACGCCGCGCCCGGCTACTCCGAGCACCACGGCGGCCTGGCGCTGGACCTCGGCACGCCGGACGAACCGCCGGCCGAGGAATCCTTCGAGCGCACGCCGGCGTTCGCCTGGCTGCGCGCGCACGCCGCCGGCCACGGATTCGGCATGAGCTATCCGCGCGACAACCCGCACGGCATCGTCTACGAGCCCTGGCACTGGGCGTATGCGCCCGGCTGACGACGCCCGCACCCGCGCCGCGGATCGCTGCGCACCGTTGCGGCCGCGCTGGTCCACCGGCTGGCGCGATGCGCCGAGCATCGCGTCGGGCTGGGCGACGAACCGCAACAACTTCAACCTGATGCGGCTGGTCGCGGCGTGGATGGTGATCTACGGCCACGCCTGGGCGATCACCGCCGCACCCGGCGCCGACCTGGTCACGCGGCTGACGCAGTTCAAGTTCGCCGGCGGCGTGGCGGTGGACGTGTTCTTCGTGATCAGCGGCTTCCTGATCGCCGCCAGCCTGCAGCGCAACAGCATCGGCAGCTACCTCGCCTCGCGCGCCCTGCGGATCCTGCCGGCGCTGGCGGTGTGCGCGGCGCTGGGCGCGTTCGTGCTCGGGCCGCTGCTGACCACCGCCACCGACTACTGGCAGCAGCCGCAGGTGTGGCGCTACTTCTGGGTCAACGCCACGCTCAAGTCCAGCGAGTTCTTCCTGCCGGGGGTGTTCGAAGCGCTGCCGCGCACCGCGATCAACGGCTCGCTGTGGACCCTGCCGATCGAGGCGCGGCTGTACCTGGCGCTGCTGCTGGCCGGCAGCCTCGGTCTGCTCACCCGGCGCCGCTACACGCCGCTGTGGCTGCTGGCGATGGTCGCCGGTTACGCGCTGGCGCGCTGGAAGGCGCCGCTGCCCGACCACATCGCCAATTACGCCTGGTGCACCGCGTTCTTCATCAGCGGCACCGCGCTGTGGCTCAACCGCGAGCGCGTGCGGCTGTCGTGGTGGGCGCTGCTGGCGCTGGTCGTCGCCGCCGCGTTCACCCGCGGCGGGCCGTGGTTCCACATTCCCTACTACCTGCTGCTGTGCTACGGCACGCTGTTCGTCGCGTTCGTGCCGAAGCTGCCGATGATCCGCCACACCGACCTGTCCTACGGCCTCTACCTGTACGGCTGGCCGGCGCAGCAGCTGGTGCTGCTGGCCACGCACGACACCCGGCCGCTGGCCAACATGGCCTGGGCCACGGCGCTGGCGCTGGTGCTGGCGGCGCTGTCGTGGTTCCTGGTCGAGCGCCCGGCGCTGCGACTGAAAAAACGCTTCGGCACGCGTACGCCGGCGGCCTCCCCAGCTGCCGTCGCGGCCGCCTGAGGGCGGTGTCCGCCGCCGCCGCGACAGCAATGCCCTAGAATCACCGCCGTGCCTCCGGCCGCCGATTCCGCAGTCCAGCCCCCATGAACGACACCGTCCGACCCGTGTTCCACGGCTTCGAGCAGATCCCGCTGCGCGAGTACGCCGAGCGCGCCTATCTCGACTACTCGATGTACGTGGTCCTGGACCGCGCCCTGCCCTTCCTCGGCGACGGCCTCAAGCCGGTGCAGCGGCGGATCATCTACGCGATGAGCGAGCTCGGCCTGGCCGCGACCGCCAAGCCGAAGAAATCCGCGCGCACCGTCGGCGACGTCATCGGCAAGTACCATCCGCACGGCGACAGCGCCTGCTACGAGGCGCTGGTGCTGATGGCGCAACCGTTCTCCTACCGCTATCCGCTGATCGACGGCCAGGGCAACTTCGGCTCCAGCGACGACCCGAAGTCGTTCGCGGCGATGCGCTACACCGAGAGCAAGCTGACCCCGATCGCCGAGGTGCTGCTGGGCGAGCTCGGCCAGGGCACGGTCGACTGGACCCCCAACTTCGACGGCACCCTGGAGGAACCGGCGTGGATGCCGGCGCGGCTGCCGCACCTGCTGCTCAACGGCACCACCGGCATCGCCGTGGGCATGGCCACCGACGTGCCGCCGCACAACCTGGGCGAGATCGTCAGCGCCTGCGTGCGCCTGCTGGACGACCCCGAGGCCAGCGTGCGCGACCTGTGCGAGCACGTGCGCGGCCCCGACTACCCGACCGAAGCGGAGATCATCACCCCGGCGGCCGACCTGCTGGCGCTGTACGAAACCGGCCTGGGCAGCGTGCGCGCCCGCGCCACTTTCACCCGCGAGCACGCCAACATCGTCGTCACCGCGCTGCCTTACCAGGTCTCGCCGTCGAAGGTGATCGAGCAGATCGCCGCGCAGATGCGGGCGAAGAAGCTGCCGTGGCTGGAGGACATCCGCGACGAGTCCGACCACGCCAACCCCACCCGGATCGTGCTGATCCCGCGCTCCAGCCGGGTCGACGCCGCGCAGCTGATGGGCCACCTGTTCGCGACCACCGACCTGGAAAAGAGCTACCGGGTCAACATGAACGTGATCGGCCGCGATGGCCGTCCCCAGGTCAAGCACCTCAAGCAGCTGCTGGGCGAATGGCTCGCGTTCCGCGCCGACACCGTCACCCGCCGCCTGCAGCACCGGCTGGACAAGGTCGAGCGTCGCCTGCACCTGCTCGAAGGCCTGCTCGTCGCCTTTCTCAACCTCGACGAGGTGATCCGCATCATCCGCGGCGAGGACGAGCCCAAACCCGTGCTGATGGCGCGCTTCGGCCTGGACGAGGAACAGGCCGACTACATCCTCGACACGCGGCTGCGGCAGCTGGCGCGGCTGGAGGAAATGAAGATCCGCGGCGAGCAGGACGAACTGGACAGCGAGCGCGACCGCCTGATCGCCACCCTCGGCAGCAAGGCGAAGCTGAAGAAGCTGATCAAGGACGAACTGCTGGCCGACGCGAAAAAATTCGGCGACGCGCGGCGCTCGCCGCTGGTCGCGCGCGAGGCCGCCCACGCGATCGACGAGACCGAACTGGTCCCCAGCGAGCCGCTCACCATCGTGCTCAGCGACAAGGGCTGGGTGCGCGCGGCCAAGGGCCACGACGTCGATCCGGCGACGCTGTCCTACCGCGAGGGCGACGGCCTGCTGGCGGCGGTGCGCGGCCGCAGCACACAGCAGGTGGCGTTCATCGATTCCACCGGCCGCAGCTATTCCACCGCCGCGCACACCCTGCCCGGCGCGCGCGGCAACGGCGAGCCGCTGACCGGGCGTTTCTCGCCGGCGTCGGGGGTGTCGTTCCGGGCGCTGGTCACCGGCGAGAGCGACAGCCGCTTCGTGCTCGCCTCCAGCCACGGCTACGGCTTCGTCACCCGGTTCGAGAACCTGCTGTCGCGGCAGAAGGCGGGCAAGGCGCTGAAGACGCTGACCTCGGGGGCGAAGGTGCTGCAGCCGGCCGCGGTGGGCAATCCGACGACCGACCGCGTGGTCGCCGTCACCAGCGCCGGCCACCTGCTGGCGTTCCCGGTGTCGGAGCTGCCGGAACTCGACCGCGGCAAGGGCAACAAGATCATCGAGATCCCGCGCGGCAAGCGCGGCACCGAGCGCGTGGTCGCGGTCGCGGTGGTGCCGCCCGGCGGCGCGCTGGCGGTGCACTCGGGCGCGCGCACGATGACGCTGTCGTTCCGGGACCTGGATGCCTACGCCGGTCCGCGGGCGACGCGCGGCGGGTTGTTGCCGCGCGGATGGCAGAAGGTCGACGGGCTGGCCGTCGTCTAGTCGCGCGAAGCGCCGCGCGCGGCGGCGCACTGCGGCCGTCGCAGGCGGATCGCGGCAAAGGCGTCGCCAGGCCCTTCCTTTGCCCGCTTGCGGGGAGAAGGTGCCGAAGGCGGATGAGGGGCGCTCCGCGGCCGGGTCGGTATTACAGACGGGACCCCGCGCAACCACCGAAATCGCGTCGCCGGCTTGCCCAACTTCCACCGTCCGGAGTTAGGCTGCATTCCACTCGCGGAGATGGCCCATGGATCCGGATTTCTGGCAACAACGCTGGCGCGAAGGCCGCATCGGCTTCCACCAGGACAAGCCGATGCCGCTGCTGCTCAAGCACTGGCCGACGCTGGCGCTCCCCGCCGGCAGCCGGGTGTTCGTGCCGCTGGCCGGCAAATCGCTGGATCTCGTCTGGCTGGCGGCGCAGGGCCACCGCGTGCTGGCGGTGGAGCTGTCGCCGCTGGCGGTCGCGCAATTCTTCGCCGAACAGGGCCTGACGCCGCAGGTGCACGACTCGCGCTACGGCCGCCATCACGTCGCCGACGGCATCGAGGTGATCTGCGGCGACGCCTTCGGCCTCGACGCCGAAGCCCTGGCCGACTGCGCGGCGGTCTACGACCGCGCCGCCCTGATCGCGCTGCCGCCGCCGCTGCGCCGGCGCTACGTGCGCGAATTGCATGCGCGGCTTCCCGCCGGCTGCCGCGGCCTGCTGATCACCCTGGAATACCCGCCGCAGGAAAAACAGGGCCCGCCGTTCACGGTGCCGGAGGCCGAAGTGCGCGAGCTGTACGGCCGCGACTGGGAGGTGACCACGCTGGAGCGCCGCGACATCCTCGCCCAGCAGCCAGGATTCGTCGCCGAGGGCGTGAGCGCGCTGGAGACGGTGGTGTACCGGCTGCAGCGGACCGCCTGACACCCGCAACGTGCCGGGCGGCCGCCTGCGCTCCGAAACCCGCCGTACGCGCACGCACGACCCCAGCTCCGCTTCGGCGGCGACACGGCCTCGACGGCCTCCTCGTGCGCGGCTGGAGCGGCGCCCGAGCCCGGCGCCCGCTCAGTAGCCGCGCGCCCGATCCACCACGCCGCCGACCGGCGCGCCGGCTTCCAGCTGCCGGATCTTGTCGGCGACCTGGCGGCAAGCCACGGCATGGGGCGTGAGCGCGGCCACATGCGGGGTCATGCGCACTCGCGGATGCCGCCAAAAGGGATGATCCGGCGGCAACGGCTCCTGCGCAAACACGTCGAGGTGGGCCTCGGCGAGGCTGCCCGCATCCAGGGCCTCGAGCAGGGCCACCTCGTCCAGGACTTCACCGCGCGACAGATTGGCCAGGACCGCGCCGGCCGGCAACCGCGCCAGCCGGACGCGATCCAGCAAGCCCCGGGTCGCGTCCGTCAACGGCAGGAACACCAGCAGCAGCCGGCTGCGCGCGAGCACCGCATCCAGCCCGCCCGGCCCGTGCTCGCAATGCACACCGGGCACCGACCTGGCGCTGCGGCTCCAGCCGGCAACGGAAAACCCGAAATCGGCCAGGGTGCGGGCGACGGCGCCGCCCAGCACGCCGAGGCCGAGGACGCCGATCCGGAACTCCGAACGCAGGCGCAACGGCTGCGGCGCCCAGCGCAGCTGCGCCTGGGCCTGCCGATATTCCGGGAAACGCCGGAAGCGGCGCAGCGCGATGTACAGCGCGTATTCGATCATCTGCGCCGCCATGCCGCAGTCTTCCATGCGCACCAGCGGGACTTCGCGCGGCAGGGACGGCATGGCCAGCAAGCCGTCGACGCCCGCGCCCAGGGAGAACAGCGCCTTGAGCCGATGCTGTCGCTCGAACAACCGCGCAGGCGGCCGCCACACCACGGCGTAATCGCACACGGGAGCATCGGGTCCGACGTGAACGCGGGCTTCCGGCAAGCATCCGGCGAGCGCATCGCGCCACTCGTCCTGCTCCTTGGCCGTGCAAATCAGGACATCCATCGCGACTTCCGGAAACGACGCGGCGGCATTGTCGCAGCATCCAAAGCGCACCGGTCATCCCCCTTTTCAAAGGGGTCTTCCCGAGTGCGGATCTCTGCGAGGGAAGCCGGTGGCCCAGCCTGCGCGGGACTGCTCCAAAGTGCGGAAACCTTCGCGGGGGAAGCCTGCGACCCGGTCTGCGCGGGGCGCGCCGTGAATCCATCGCGCCGTGAATCCATTTTTCATGTGCGGAAACATCTGCGGGGGAAGCCGGCGGCCCGGCCTGTGCGGGACACGCCGTGAATACATCCTTCAAGTGCGGGAATCTCCGCGGACGAAGCCGGTGGCCCAGCCTGCGCGGGACACGCCGTGAGACTTCCCTTCAAGTGCGGAAGCTTCCGTGGAGGAAGCCGGTGGCCCGGCCTGTGCGGGACACGCCGTGAATACGTCCCTGTAGGCTCCTCGGCGGCATCCATGCCGCCGACGGTCCCGCACA
>NZ_QVPD01000008.1 GCF_003416885.1 Cognatiluteimonas weifangensis | reverse complement strand
GGCCTGTGCGGGACCGTCGGCGGCATGGATGCCGCCGAGGAGCCTACAGGGACGTATTCACGGCGTGTCCCGCACAGGCCGGGCCGCCGGCTTCCCCCCACGGAAGCTGCCGCGCTTGAAGCCTGTATCCCCACGGCATGCCTCACAGGCCGGGCACCGTTTTCTGCAGAGGTTTCCGCACTTGGAGCATGTATTCACGGCGTGTCCCGCACAGGCCGGCCACCGGCTTCCCCCACGGGGGCTCCCGCGCTTGAAGCCTGTACTCACGGCATGCCTCACAGGCCGGACACGTTTTCTGCAGGGGTTTCCGCGCTTGGGGGAAGACTCCCGCCATCGGCTCGAACCCAGGCGGCCCGAGAACAGCACCGCCGACGCGGGTCTGAGCGCTCCATGGGCCTCTCCTACAATAGGCGCCATGCCCAGCTATTTTTCCGACAAGTCGTTCAAGTTCCTGCGCGGGCTGGCGCGGCACAACGAACGCGCCTGGTTCCATGCGCACAAGGCCGAGTTCGAGGCGCACGTGCGCGCGCCGTTCCAGCGCCTGCTCGGCGACCTGCAGCCGGCGCTGGCGGCGATCAGCCCGCACTACCGCGCCGACCCCCGGCCGGTCGGCGGCTCACTGTTCCGGATCCAGCGCGATACCCGTTACGCCCACGACAAGACGCCGTACAAGGGCTGGCAGGGCGCGCGCCTGTTCCACGAGCGCCGGCGCGAGGTGGCGGCGCCGTCGTTCTACCTGCACCTGGAGCCGGGCGCCAGTTTCGTCGGCGCCGGCCTGTGGCATCCGGAAACCCACACCCAGCGGCGCGTGCGCCAGTTCATCTTCGACAATCCCGGCAGCTGGCAGGCGGCGGTGTACGCGCCGGCGTTCCGGCGCCGCTACGTGCTGGGCAGCGACGACATGCGGGTGCGGCCGCCGCGCGGCTTCCCGGCGGATTTCGCCTTCATCGACGACCTGCGGCGGCGCAACTTCAACGCCTTCCGCACGCTCGCGGACGCAGACATGACCGGGCCGCGGCTGCGCCAGCAGCTGGAGCGCGACCTGCGCGCGCTGGCGCCGCTGGTCGATTACCTGTGCGCGGCGCAGGACCTGGCGTTCTGACGGCGGACGATCGCGCAGGGCGAGGCGTCGGCCGGCGTGGCGGAACCCAGGGCCGGACGGGGCGAGGATCGCGGCGTACATCGCTCTCGTAGTGGTGGTCGAAGGGGCGTGAGGTGGATGCGGGCATGGAGCGCAGCTGCCGCCTGTCCCCGACCGCGTCGAAGCTACCCCTACAATGCCCGCGGGTCCTCCTCCGGAATCGCCATGCACAAGTGGATCGCGCTGCTGCTCGCCGGCCTGCTGCTGTTCGGCGCCTGGATCGTTGCCGGGCCGTACCTGACCGTGCGCGACATCCGCAGCGCGGTGCGGGCGCAGGACGCCGCAGCGCTGTCGGAACACGTCGACTACCCGGCCCTGCGCGCCAGCCTCAAGGCTCAACTCGCCGACCGCCTGGTGCGCGAGGCCGGACCGGAACTGCAGTCCAACCCGCTCGCCGCCCTCGGCCTGACTTTGGCCACCGGCGCGGTCAGCACCGCAGTCGAGGCCATGGTCACGCCAGCGGGGCTGGCGGCAGTGATGCAGGGGCGCAAGCTCTGGCAGCAGGTCAGCGACGACTTCGCGCCACCCGACCCGGCAATGCCGGCGCCCGAGCCGCTGCACGACGCCCGCTACCGTTACGAATCCTGGTCGCACTGTACCGTCACCATCCGCGACCAGGAGGGCCGCCCGCTGGTGTTCGTGCTGACCCGGCAGGGCCTGCGCTGGCGGCTGTCGGATCTGCGCCTGCCGCAGTGAGCGCGCGGCCGCCGCGCGGCTGAATGCGGGCGCCACCAGGCGCGCCGCCACGCCGTATTTACGCAGCGGACGCTAGCGTCGTCGGTCCCCCTCCCGGCCGCCGCCGCCATGCGCATTGCCCAGATCGCGCCGTTGTACGAGGCGGTGCCGCCGCTGCTGTACGGCGGCACCGAACGCATCGTCGCCCACCTCACCGATGCGCTGGTGGACCGCGGCCACGAGGTGACCCTGTTCGCCACCGCCGAGGCCCGCACCCGCGCGCGCCTGGTCGCGGTGCGCGACCGCGCCATCCGCCTGGATCCGGCGCCGCTGAAGAGCGACCTGGCCGCGCACCTGGCGATGCTGCACGAGGTGTACCGGCGCCGGCACGAGTTCGACGTCCTGCACTTCCACGTCGACCTGCTGCATTTCCCGCTGTTCGACGACTGCGCCGAGCGCACCCTGACCACCCTGCACGGGCGTCTGGACCTGCAGGACCTGGCCAGCGCCTACCTGCGCTGGCCGCACTTTCCGCTGGTCTCGATCTCCGACCACCAGCGCCGGCCGCTGCGCTTCGCCAACTGGCGCGGCACCGTCTACCACGGCCTGCCGGACGACCTCTACCGCTTCAGCCCCGCCGGCGGCGACTACCTCGCCTTCCTCGGTCGCATCTCGCCGGAAAAGCGCCCCGACCGCGCGATCGCGATCGCCCGCGCCGCCGGCCTGCCGCTGAAGATCGCGGCCAAGGTCGACGCCGCCGACCGCGCCTATTTCCACGACAAGATCGCGCCGCTGCTGGACGATCCGCTGGTGGAGTTCGTCGGCGAGATCGGCGACACCGACAAGTCGCGCTTTCTCGGTGGCGCGCGCGCGCTGCTGTTCCCGATCGACTGGCCGGAGCCGTTCGGCCTGGTGATGATCGAGGCGATGGCCTGCGGCACGCCGGTGGTGGCGTGGCGCTGCGGCTCGGTGCCGGAGGTGGTGGACGACGGCGTCACCGGACGGGTGGTGGATTCGCACGCCGCGGCGGTCGCCGCGGTGGCGGAAGTCGCCGGCTACGACCGCCGCCGCATCCGCGCGGTGTTCGAGCGCCGTTTTTCCGCCGCGGCGATGGCGCGCGGCTACGAGGCGCTCTACGCCCGACCGCACCCCGGCCGCGCCCTCACCCTCCGGCGCAGCGCCTGACCATGATGGCCGACGTGCAACCGGCGGCCACCGCCGCCTCCTTCACCACCCACGTACTCAAGGACGGCGACAGCTTCCTGGTCGCCAACGCCTACGGCGACATCGAGGGCGACAGCGACGGCCTGTTCCACGACGACACCCGGCTGTTGTCGCTGTGCCGTCTGCGCATCGCCGGCGCGCGGCCGGAGATGCTCAGCGCCGCGGTCACCCGCGACAACGTGTTCTTCGTCGCCCACCTGACCAACCGCCCGTTGCCGCCGCTGGGGATCGGGGCGATGCCGTCGGGCCTGCTGCACGTGGCGCGCACGCGCTTTCTCAGCGGCAACCGCCTGTACGAGCGCCTGTGCGTGCGCAACTACGGGCTGCAGCCGGCACGGGTGCCGCTGCAGATCGGCTACGGCGCCGACTTCCGCGACATGTTCGAGGTCCGCGGCAGCGTGCGCGCGGCCCGCGGCGAGATGCTGCCGACCCGGGTCGACGCCGCTGGCCTGGTGTTCGGCTATCGCGGCCTGGACGGGCGCGTGCGCGAGTCGGCGATCACCTTCTCGCGCCGGCCCGCGCGGCTCGACGCCGACGGCGTGGAGTTCCTGCTGGAACTCGCGCCCGGAGCCACGGACGAATTGTTCATCGAAGTCGGGCTGGTGCCGCACGAGCCGCCGACGCTGTCCCGCTACCGCGACGCGGCCGCCCACGCGCGCCGGCGGATGCGGGCACGGCAGCGGCGCGGCGCGCGCGTGCGCAGCGCCGGGCCACTGTTCTCCGACTGGCTGCAGCGCTCGCGCGCCGACCTGGCGCTGCTGACCAGCGACCTGTCCACCGGTCCCTACCCTTACGCCGGCATCCCGTGGTTCTCCACCCCGTTCGGGCGCGACGCGGTGATCACCGCGCTGCAGGTGCTGTGGCTCAACCCGGGAATGGCGCGCGGCGTGCTCGCCTTCCTCGCCGACCACCAGGCGCGGGACGCGTCGGCATTCCTGGATTCGGCGCCGGGCAAGATCCTGCACGAGACCCGCAAGGGCGAGATGGCCGCACTGCGCGAGCTACCCTTCGGCCTGTACTACGGTGGCGTCGACACCACGCCGCTGTTCGTACTGCTGGCCGGCGCCTATGCCCGCCGCAGCGGCGACCTGGCCTTCATCGACAGCCTGTGGCCGGCGCTGTGCGCGGCGACGGCGTGGATCGAACGCGTCTGCGACGCCAACCCCTACGGGCTGCTGGATTACTCGCGCGGGCGCAGCAGCGGCCTGGCCAACCAGGGCTGGAAGGACAGTCACGACTCGGTGTTCCACGCCGACGGCCGCCTCGCCGAAGGCCCGATCGCGCTGGTCGAAGTGCAGGGCTACGCGTTCGCCGCGCTGCAGGCGATGGCGGCGCTGGCCGTGCGCCGCGGCGACGACGCCGACGCCGCCCGCTGGCAGGCGCGTGCGGCACGGCTGCAGACGGCAGTGGAGGAGCGCTTCTGGATGCCCGAGCGCGGGTACTACGGCATCGCCGTCGACGGCGAGGGCGCGCTGTGCCGGGTCCGCGCCAGCAATCCCGGGCATCTGCTGTACGTGGGCCTGCCGGCGCCGGAACGCGCGGCGCAGGTGGCTGCGCAGTTGCTCGCGCCGGCGTTCGCCAGCGGCTGGGGCCTGCGCACGCTGGCCGTCGGCGAGGCGCGCTTCAATCCGATGTCCTACCACAACGGCTCGGTCTGGCCGCACGACACCGCGCTGTGCGCGGCCGGGATCGCCCGCATCGACCGCGATGGCGCGTTGCGGCTGCTGCGGGCGATGTCCGAAGCCGCGATCCACTTCGAGATGCGGCTGCCGGAGCTGTTCTGCGGTTTCCCGCGCAAGCACGGGGCGATGCCGGTGTCCTACCCGGTCGCGTGCCTGCCGCAGGCCTGGGCGGCGGGCGCCGCGTTCATGCTGCTGCAGGCCTGCCTGGGGGTGGAGATCGACGGCGGCAGCGGCGAGATCCGCATCGATCGCCCGCGGTTGCCGCTGGGCGTGGATCAGGTCGCGTTGCGCGGCCTGGCGGTGGGCGGGTACAGCGTCGACCTGCTGTTCCAGCGCAGCGGCCGGCACGTGCTCGCCTTCACCGAAGGCGCGGATGCCGCGCGGGTGCCGGTGCGCCTGCGCGGCGGCTGACGCGGGTCCCGCCGCGCCTCAGGCGTTGGCGACCCCGTGCGGCACGTGTCCGGCGGCGACGTGATCGCGCGCCGAGGCGATGTTGTGCTCGGAATCGTCGAAGAAGATGTCGGCGCCGAACGCCTCCAGGAACGGCCCCTTGTCGCGCCCCCCCAGGAACAGCGCCTCGTCCAGGCGCACGCCCCACTCGCGCAGGGTGCGGATCACCCGCTCGTGCGCCGGCGCCGAGCGCGCGGTGACCAGCGCGGTGCGGATCGGCGCGTCCTCGCCCGGCGGGAACGCCGCCTGCAACCGGTGCAGCGCGTCGAGGAAACCGCGGAACGGCCCGCCCGACAACGGCTCGCGGGCGCGCTCGCGCTCGTGCCGGCCGAACGCTTCCACGCCCTGCTCGCGCGAGACCCGCTCGCTCTCGTCGCCGAAGATCACCGCGTCGCCGTCGAAGGCGATCCGCAGCTGGTCGCGTTGCGCCGCCCGCGCGGCGTCCGTGGCCGCGGCGGCGGGGAGGATGGTGGCGGCGGCAACCCCGTGCTCCAGTGCGCGGCGCACCGATTCGGGATTGGCGGACAGGAACAGGTCGGCGCCGAACGGCTTGATGTAGGGCCAGGTCGGCGCGCCGGAGGTGAAGGTGGCGCGGCGGATGTCCAGGCCGTGGTGCTGGATCGAGTTGAAGATCCGCAATCCGGTGTCGGAGGAATTGCGCGACAGCAGGATCACTTCCACCCGCGGCGTCGCCAGGCCGTCCGCGCCGACCGGCGCGGCGGCGTTCAACGCCAGCAGCTTGCGCACCAGCGCGAAGGCGATCCCCGGCGCCAGCACCTGGTCCTCGCGCTCGCGCTGATAGGCCTGGTAGGCGGCGATGCCTTCGCGCTCGAACAGCTCGTGGCTGTCCTCGAGATCGAACAGCGCCCGCGAGGAAATCGCGACGGTCAGCGGACTGGGTGGGGCGACGGGCGTCGGCATGAGCCGAGTATGGCGCCTGCCGGTCCCACGGCGTGAGACGCGCGGCCTCGAGGCCGGCAACACCCCGAGCAGGAAACGGGCCGGTTCCCGGTCGACGGGTGCGCATCGGCATCGAAGGCGGCAGTCGCGGATCCAGGCCGGCACACGGGCGCACCCGCCGCATTCAGCGTGAACCGCATCCGCCGGCAGTGCGCCCTGCCGCGGCAGGGCCGGAGCCGCGCGCGGCCGCCGCGCCGCCGCGGCAACCCGCACGGTTTCCGTTGCCGGGACCGCGATCGCGGCGTGCCGAGGCCGCCGGTCCGACCGCGACGTCAGGCCACGAACTGCTCGGCCAGGATCCGCTCCTCGAGGTTGTGCTCGGGATCGAACAGCAGGGTCACGGTGCGGTCGCGGGACTCGCGGATGGTGACCTCGACCACGTCGCGCACCTCGTGCGAGTCGGCGGTGGCACTGACCGGGCGCTTGTAGGGATCGAGCACGCGGAAGCGCACTTCGGTGTCGGCCTTGAGCAGCGCGCCGCGCCAGCGCCGCGGCCGGAACGCGGCGATCGGCGTCAGCGCGATCACGCTGGAGCCCAGCGGCAGGATCGGGCCGTGCGCGGAATAGTTGTAGGCGGTACTGCCGGCGGCGGTCGCGACCATCACCCCGTCGCAGATCAGCTCGTCCAGCCGCGGCTTGCCGTTGAGGTCGATGGCCACGTGCGCGGCCTGCCGCGTCTGCCGCAGCAGCGAGACCTCGTTGTAGGCCAGCGAACCGGTGCTGGTGCCCGATTCGGTCAGGGCCAGCATCTCCAGCGGCCGCAGCACCGCCGGCTCGGCAGCGTGCAGGCGCTCGAGCAATGCGTCGTCGCGGTAGTGGTTCATCAGGAAGCCGACGCTGCCGAGCTTCATGCCGTACACGGGTTTGCCGAGCGCGCCGTGGCGGTGCAGGGTCTGCAGCATGAAGCCGTCGCCGCCGAGGGCGACCAGCACGTCGGCGTCTTCCGGTGCGGCCTGGCCGTGCGCGCGCTGCAGCGTGTCCAGCGCCGTCCGGGCGCCGTCGACGGCGCTGGCGAGGAACGCGATGCGCGGCTGCGCCGGAATCTGGTGCGCGGGCTGGCTCATGGACGCGGGACGCTCCTTGGCACGGGTCGGGACGAGGATACCGCGGACCGCCACGCATCCCTCACCCTGCTTCGCCGCGCGCAGCGGCCCCCTCCGCAAGCAGGGAGAGGGAATGGCCCGCCCCCAGACGCCGAGGCCCGCGAACCGCCGTTCCCTACTCCCCGCTCGCGGGGAGTAGTGCCGCAGGCGGATGAGGGGTCAGCGGAGCGACTGCCCGACAGGTGCGACGCACCGGCCGCGCGCAAAAGCGGCACCCCTCACCCCGGTTCGCTCCGCGAACCTGTCCCTCTCCCCGCAAGCGGGGAGAGGGAACACTCGCTCCATGGCCATTCCCCGCGGGCGATGGCGTCGTCACACCTTGGCCTTCTCCCCGCAAGCGGGGAGAAGGTGCCGAAGGCGGATGAGGGGCCGGCGGAGCGGCGTCGATCCAGCACTTGCGACGTGCGGGTCGCCGCAGTACGTCAGCCGCGCGAGGCCAGCTGCGACAGGCGCTGCACCGCGACCGACGCGGTCGGGTAATCCATCGCCTTCTGCGCCGCCAGCTCGTTGAGCATCGCCAGGGTGAAGCGCAGCGAGGCGTCGTCGCGCTGCAGCCAGCGCGCGACCCGGGCGTCCGCGCTGGCCCCGGGCATCGCCAGCACCTGCGCCACCAGCGCGCGCTGCTGCGCGGCCAGCTCGTCGCGCAGCACGCCGCGGGCGACCGCGTGCCAGCGGCCGTCCACCGCGAGCGCGTCGATCTGCGCCTGCAGCCACGGCAGGTTGAGCGCGTCGCCGAGGCGGAAGTGCACCTTGGCGACCTCGATCGGGCGCAGCTTGCGCTCGCGCGCCAGCTCGATGATGTCGCAGCACGGCTCCAGGTACGGCAGCGCGGCGAGCTGTTCGCCGAGGTCGGCCGGCATGCTCTTGGCCTTCCAGTCGCCGATGCTGGCCTCGTAGGCCGGACGCATCGACACCGGCAGGATCGCCTCGCCGGCGCGGATGTCCTCGAAGCCGCCGCGGTAGCGCTCCACCGCCGAGGTGATGTCGGGAATCGCGCCCGGACGCGACAGCAGCCAGCGGGTGAAGGAGCGCTGCAGCGTCCAGATCACCTGCAGGGCGTCGACCTGCGCCGACTCGTGCACCTTGCCGTCGAGGGCGTCGATCCGCGCCCACAGCGCACGCGCGTCGAGCGTCTCGCGGGTGATGGTGAAGGCCTTGGCGACTTCGCCCGGGGTGCGGCCGCTGTCCTCCTGCATGCGCAGCAGGAAGGTGGCGCCCATGCGGTTGATGGTGGAGTTGGTGACCGCGGTGGCGATGATCTCGCGCTTCAGGCGGTGGCCCTGCATCGCCGCGGCGTATTTCTTCTGCAGCGGCTCGGGGAAGTAGCGCACCAGCTCCTTGGACAGGTACGGGTCTTCCGGCACGTCCGACTCCAGCAGCTGCTGGAACGCGACCAGCTTGGAGTACGACAGCAGCACCGCCAGCTCCGGCCGGGTCAGGCCCTGGCCGCGCGCCTTGCGCTCGGCGAACTCGGCGTCGGACGGCAGATACTCGATCTGGCGGTCGAGCAGGCCCTGCGATTCCAGCGTGCGGATGAAATGCTGCTTGGACCCCAGCCGGGCGACGCTCATCCGCTGCATCAGGCTGATCGCCTGGTTCTGGCGGTAGTTGTCGTTGAGCACCAGCGCGGCGACCTCGTCGGTCATCGACGCCAGCAGCTTGTTGCGGTCGGCCAGCTTGAGCTTGCCGCGCTGGACCTCGCCGTTGAGCAGGATCTTGATGTTGACCTCGTGGTCGGAGGTGTCCACGCCGGCGGAGTTGTCGATGAAGTCGGTGTTGAGCAGCACGCCCTGCTGCGCGGCCTCGATGCGGCCGAGCTGGGTCATGCCGAGGTTGCCGCCCTCGCCGACGATCCTGCAGCGCAGGTCGCGGCCGTCCACGCGCAGGGCGTTGTTGGCGCGGTCGCCGACGGCGAGGTTGCTCTCGGCCGAGCTCTTGACGTAGGTGCCGATGCCGCCGTTCCAGAGCAGGTCGACCGGCGCCTTGAGGATCGCGCTCATCAGCTCGGCCGGGGTCATCGCGGCCGCCCCGGCGTCGATGCCGAGCGCGGCCTTGACCTGCGGCGTCAACGCGATCGACTTGGCGCTGCGCGGATACACGCCGCCGCCCTTGCTGATCAGCTTGGCATCGTAGTCCGCCCACGAGGAACGCGGCAGCTTGAACAGGCGCTGGCGCTCCTTCAGCGACCGCGCCGCGTCCGGATCCGGGTCCAGGAAGATGTGGCGGTGGTCGAACGCGGCCAGCAACCGCAGGTGCCGCGACAGCTGCATGCCGTTGCCGAACACGTCGCCGGACATGTCGCCGATGCCGACCGCGGTGAAATCCTGCTTCTGGCAGTCTCGCCCCAGCGCGCGGAAGTGGCGCTTGACCGACTCCCAGGCGCCGCGCGCGGTGATGCCCATGCCCTTGTGGTCGTAGCCGACCGAACCACCGGAGGCGAACGCGTCGTCGAGCCAGTAACCGTGCGCCTGGGCGATGCCGTTGGCGATATCGGAGAAGCTCGCCGTGCCCTTGTCGGCGGCGACCACCAGGTACGGATCGTCGCCGTCGTGGCGCACCACGTTGGCCGGGTGCACGACCTTGCCGTCGACCAGGTTGTCGGTGACGTCGAGCAGGCCGTTGATGAAGCGGCGGTAGCATTCCTTGCCTTCGGCCAGCCAGGCGTCGCGGTCGGTCGCCGGGCTCGGCAGCTGCTTGCAGAAGAAGCCGCCCTTGGAGCCGACCGGCACGATCACGGTGTTTTTCACCATCTGCGCCTTGACCAGGCCCAGCACCTCGGTGCGGAAGTCCTCGCGGCGATCCGACCAGCGCAGGCCGCCGCGCGCGACCGGGCCGAAGCGCAGGTGCACGCCTTCCACGCGCGGCCCGCAGACCCAGATCTCGCGGTACGGCCGCGGCTTGGGCAGGTCGGGCACCTTGCCCGAATCGAGCTTGAAGGCGATGTAGTCGGCCGGGCCGCCGTCCTTGCGCAGGCCGTCGCGGTAGTCGATGTAGTAGCTGGTGCGCAGGGTCGCGTCGATCACGCCGATGAAGCTGCGCATGATGCGGTCCTGGTCGAGGCTGGCGACGCGGTCCATCAACCCGAGCAGGGCCGCGCGGGTGGCTTCGATCTGGCGCTCGCGGTCGCCGTCGCGGGCGTCGAGCACCGCCTGCAGGATCGCCAGGGTGGCCGGCTCGCCGCCCACCAGCGCCTGGAACTGCCGCTCCAGCGCCTGCTTGCCGCGCTTGATCTCGGCCTTGGGCTCGCTGCCCGTGGCCGGGTCGAAGCGCGCCTCGAACAGTTCCACCAGCAACCGCGCCAGCAGCGGATAGCGGTTGAAGGTTTCCTCGACGTAGCTCTGCGAGAACGGCACCCCGACCTGCTGCAGGTACTTGCCGTAGGCGCGCAGCACCGCCACCTGGCGCCAGGTCAGGCCGGCGCCGAGGATCAGGCGGTTGAAGCCGTCGTTCTCGGCCTGCCCGCGCCACAGTTGCCGGAACGCCTCCTCGAAGGACTCGTCGAGGCTGTCCACGTCCAGGTCCGCGCGCGCGGCCTCGACCTCGAAATCCTGGATCCAGGCGACGCTGTCGCCATCCTTGCCGGGGATCTCGATCCGGTAGGGGTGCTCGGTGATCACCCGCAGGCCCATGTTCTCCATCATCGGCAGCGCCTCCGACAGCGGGATGTCGTGGCCGGGGCGGTAGAACTTGAGCCGCAGGCCGCCTTCGGCGTGCTGCGGGCGGTACAGGCTCACGCGCAGGTCGTCGGGCCCGCTGAGCGAAGCCAGGCACTGCACGTCGGCGGCGGCGATCGCCGGGGTGGCCTGCTCGATGTAACCGGCCGGCAGCGCGCGGCCGTAGCGGTGGGCGAGCTTGAGGCCGCGCTCCTCGCCGTGCCGGGCGACCAGTTCCTCGCGCAGGTCGTCCTGCCAGTTGCGCACGATCTGCGCGAGCTTGTCTTCCAGCGCCGGGGCGTCGACCGAGACCGCCTCGCCGGCCCTGGGCCGCACGATCAGGTGCAACTGCGCCAGCGGCGACTCGCCCACCTGCACCGTGGTGTCGATGCTCTCGCCGTGGAGCGCGCGCTTGAGCATCCGCTCGATGCGGCGGCGCACCTCGGTGTTGAAGCGGTCGCGCGGGATGTAGACCAGCGCCGACCAGAAGCGGCCGTAACGGTCGCGGCGCAGGAACAGCTTGCTGTGCACCCGTTCCTGCAGGCCGAGGATGCCGGTGGCGGTGCGCAGCAATTCCTCTTCGGTGGACTGGAACAGCTCGTCGCGCGGCAGGGTCTCCAGGATATGGCGCAGCGCCTTGCCGCTATGCCCGGTCGGGGCCAGTCCGGACTGGCGCATCACGTACTCGTGGCGCTCGCGCACCAGCGGGATCTCCCACGGGCGACGGCTGTAGGCGCTGGAGGTGTACAGGCCGAGGAAGCGCTGCTCGGCCACCGGCATGCCCTTGGCGTCGAACTTGAGCACGCCGATGTAGTCCATGTAGCCGGGCCGATGCACGGTGGCGCGGGCGTTGGTCTTGGTCAGGATCAGCGCGTCCACCGACCCGGACTGCGGCATGTAGTGCGCCGCCAGGGTCTTGAGGTCGCGCGGCTTGCCGGCGTCCTTGCCGCGCAGCAGGCCCAGGCCCGAGGATTCGACCGGATACAGCAGCTCGCTGCCGCCCTTCTTGACCACGTCGTATTCGCGGTAGCCGAGGAAGGTGAAGTGGTTGTCGGCGGCCCAGCGCAGGAATTCCTGCGCTTCGGTGCGGCCGGCCTCGGACACCGGCATCCGGCGTGCGGGCAGCTCGTCGGCGATCGCCAGCATCTTGTCGCGCATCTTCGCCCAGTCGTCGACGATCGCGCGCACGTCCTCGAGCACGGTGTGGACCGTACGCTCGATGGCGGCCATTTCCGCCGTGGTCTGGCGGTCGATTTCCAGGTGCATGAAGGACTCGTCGCGGCCCTTGCCGCGCGCGTCCGCACCCGCCGCCAGCAGCTTGCCGGCGCGGTCGCGCTCGATCGCCACCACCGGATGCCCGAGCACGTGCACGCCGATGCCCTGGTCGGCCAGCGCCATGGTTACCGAGTCGACCAGGAACGGCATGTCGTCGTTGACGACCTGCAGCACCGTGTGCGGCGATTCCCAGCCGTGCTGCTGCATGCTGGCGTTGAACACACGCACCGCGGCGGCGCCGCGCTTGCGCTTGCGCGCCAGCTCCAGGAAATCCAGGGCCAGCTGCGCCCAGCCCTCGGCGCCGTGCTGGGTCGCTTCCTCGGCCGACAACCGGCGATAGAAGGCGCGGGCGAACGCCTCGGCCAGCGCCTGCTGCGCCTTGGGCACGCGCTTGCGCAGCGCGGCGAGAATCGGATCCAGGGAGACGGTGTCGGCGGCGGCGCGCGGGTTGCGGGAAGCCTTGGCGACGGCGGCCTTGCGTGGAGTATTCATGGGGAACGTGATGTCCGGATAGAGAGAGGCCCGCGCTTGCGCACGGGCCGGAAGGGTCGAGGGTCAGAGGGAACGGGTGTCGGCGCGGCGCACGCGGGCGCCACGGTCGGAAATCGGAATGTCGTCGCGACGGCGCGCGGCACGGCGGCCGTCGCGCAGGGCATCGCAGGCGGGGGCGGCGACGGACTGGCGCATCTCAGCGCAGCCCGGTCTCGTTGCGGGCGATGACCATGCGCTGGATCTCGCTGGTGCCCTCGTAGATCTCGGTGATCTTGGCGTCGCGGAAGTAGCGCTCGATCGGCATTTCCTTGGAGTAACCCATGCCGCCGTGGATCTGCAGCGCCTGGTGGGCGATCCACATCGCCGCCTCGGAGGCGGTCAGCTTGGCGACCGCGGCCTCGGTGCTGAACTTCTGCCCCTGGCCCTTGAGCCAGGCCGCGCGCAGGGTCAGCAGCGTCGCCGCGTCGAGCTTGCACTTCATGTCGGCGATCTTGGCCTGGGTCATCTGGAACGCGCCGATCGGCTGGCCGAAGGCCTTGCGCTCGCGCACGTAGGCCAGGGTCGCCTCGTAGGCGGCGCGGGCAATGCCGATCGCCTGGCTGGCGATGCCGATGCGGCCGGCGTCGAGCACGCCCATCGCGATCTTGAAGCCCTGGCCTTCCGCGCCCAGCACCTCGTCGGGCCGGACCACGTAATCGGCGAATTCGATCTCGCAGGTGGCCGAGGCGCGGATGCCGAGCTTGGGCTCGGTCTTGCCGCGGTGGAACCCGTCGCGGGCGGTGTCGATCAGGAACGCGGTGATGCCGCGCGCGCCCTGGTCGGGATCGGTCATCGCGAACAGCACGATGTATTTGGCCACCGGGCCGGAAGTGATCCAGCTCTTCTTGCCGTTGACCACGAAGCTGCCATCGGCCTGCTTGACGGCGCGGCAGCGCATGGCGGTGGCGTCGGAGCCGGACTGCGGCTCGGTCAGGGCGAAGGCGCCGATCTCCTTGCCTTCGGCGATCTCGCGCACGTACTTCTGCTTCTGCGCCTCGCTGCCGTGGGTCAGGATGCCGTTGCAGAACAGCGAGTTGTTGACCGACATGATGGTGGAGTGGGCGGCATCGGCCGCGGCGATCTCGACCATCGCCAGCACGTAGGCGATCGAATCCATCCCGGCGCCGCCGTATTCGGCCGGCACCTCGATCCCCATCAGCCCGTTCTCGCCGAGCAGGCGGATGTTGTCCAGCGGGAACTCGCCGGTCCGGTCGTGGTGCTCGGCACTGGGCGCGATCTTGTCCCGGGCGATGCGCCGGGCCACGTCCTGGATCAGCAACTGCTCTTCGGTGAAGCGGAAATCCACGCGGCGCACCTCGGACGGAACGGGAAGCGCAATTGTACCGGCGTGCGCGCAAGAACCGAACCCGTCCGCGGCGCCCGCCGCGCCGCGCTTGACCGCGGCGCGGCATCGGCAGAGACTCATATCCTTGAATCGCGATGGAAAGATATGATGGATCTGGAAGGCTGGTCGAACCGGCTCAAGGTATTCGCCGACGCCACCCGCGTGCGCCTGCTGGCGCTGCTGGAAGGCGAGGAACTCACCGTCGCCGAACTGTCCGCGATCACCCGGCTGGCCCAGCCGCGGGTGTCCACCCACCTGGCCAGGCTCAAGGAGGCCGGGCTGGTGCGCGATCGCCGCGCCGGGGTCTCGGCCTACTACCGCTTCGACGACGCGGCGCTGGACCCGGCGCAGCGTGCGCTGTGGCAATCCATCAGCGCCGGCAGCGACGACCCGCTGCTGCGCCAGGACGCCGAGCGCGTGCCCGCGGTGCTGGCCACCCGTGCCGCCGACCAGAACTGGGCCGACTCGGTCGCCGGCGACATGGAGCGCCACTACTCGCCCGGCCGCACCTGGGAGGCGCTGGCGCGCTCGGCGCTGCCGCTGCTGGAACCCGGCGACGTGCTCGACATCGCTTCCGGCGACGGCGTGCTGGCCGAGCTGCTGGCGCCGCACGCGCACCGCTACGTCTGCGTGGACGCCAGCGCGCGCGTGGTCGCGGCGGCCACCGAGCGCCTGCGCCGCTTCGCCAACGTGGAAGTGCACGAGGGCGACATGCATGCCCTGCCCTTCGCCGACGCCAGCTTCGACCTGGTGGTGCTGATGCACGCGCTGACCTACGCCGCCAAGCCGGCGCAGGCGGTGGCCGAAGCCGCGCGCACGCTGCGGCCCGGCGGCCGCCTGCTGCTGTCGAGCCTGGCCCGGCACGAGCACCGCGCGGCGGTGGAGGCCTACGGCCATAGCAACCTCGGCTTCGGCGCCAAGGAACTGCGCCGGTTCGCGGCCCGGGCCGGGTTGCAGGTGACCAGCTGCGAAACCGTCACCCGCGAAAAACGCCCGCCGCATTTCGAGGTCATCTCGCTGATCGGGGTGAAGCCGTGACCGCCGCCGACGCCCTGCCCTGGCTGCACCCGGGACGCGTCGCCGCGCTGCAGTCGGCGCTGGCGCAGCGCATCCTGGTCATCGACGGCGCCATGGGCACCATGATCCAGCGCCACGAGTTGCAGGAAGCCGATTACCGCGGCGAACGCTTCGCCCAGGGCTACGACGCGCTGTTCGCGCCCGAGGCGAGCCACACCCACGGCCCGGGCTGCGGCTGCCAGGCGCACGACCAGCGCGGCAACAACGACCTGCTGACCCTGACCCGCCCCGACCTGATCCGCGGCATCCACGACGCCTACCTGGCCGCCGGCGCCGATCTGGTCGAGACCAACACCTTCAACTCCACCGCGATCTCGCTGGCGGATTACCACCTGACGCATCTGGTGCGCGAACTGAACCGCGAAGGCGCGAAGCTCGCGCGCGCGGCCTGCGACGCCGCCGGGGCGCGGACGCCGGACAAGCCGCACTTCGTAATCGGCGTGCTCGGGCCGACCAGCCGCACCGCGTCGCTGAGCCCGGACGTCAACCGTCCCGGCTTTCGCGCGACGTCGTTCGACCAGCTGGCCGACGCCTACCGCGAGGCCGCCGGCGGACTGATCGAGGGCGGCGCCGACGTGCTGATGGTGGAGACGGTCTTCGACACGCTCAACGCCAAGGCTGCGCTGTTCGCCATCGACGACGCTTTCGCCGCCGCCGGCGGGCGGCTGCCGGTGATGATTTCCGGCACCATCACCGATGCCTCCGGCCGCACCCTGTCGGGACAGACCGCGGAGGCGTTCTGGTACTCGCTGCGGCACGCGCGGCCGCTGTCGATCGGGCTCAACTGCGCACTCGGCGCCCGCGACCTGCGCCCGCACATCGACGTCCTCGCCCGGATCGCGGACGTGGCCGTCAGCACCCATCCCAACGCCGGCCTGCCCAATGCCTTCGGCGGCTACGACGAAACCCCGGAGGACATGGCCGGCGTGCTGCACGTGTTCGCCGCGGCCGGGCTGCTGAACCTGGTCGGCGGCTGCTGCGGCACCACGCCCGCGCACATCGCCGCGATCGCCGAGGCCGTGCGCGGGCTGCCGCCGCGGGCGCTGCCGCAACTGGAGGCGGCCGCATGAGCACCCTCCCCCGCTATACCCGGCTCAGCGGCCTGGAACCGCTGCTGATCACGCCCGAGTCCAATTTCGTCAACGTCGGCGAGCGCACCAACGTCACCGGCTCGGCGAAATTCAAGAAGCTGATCCTGGAGGACCGCTACGACGAGGCGGTGGCGGTGGCGCGGCAGCAGGTGGAAAACGGCGCCCAGGTGCTCGACGTCAACATGGACGAGGGCATGCTCGATTCGGCGCAGGCGATGGTGCGCTTCCTCAACCTGATCGCCGCCGAACCCGACATCGCCAAGGTCCCGGTGATGGTCGACTCCTCCAAATGGGACGTGATCGAGGCCGGGCTCAAGTGCCTGCAGGGCAAGGGCATCGTCAACTCGATCTCGATGAAGGAAGGCGAGGCCGAGTTCCTGCGCCAGGCGCGGCTGGTGCGACGCTACGGCGCGGCGGTGGTGGTGATGGCCTTCGACGAGGAAGGCCAGGCCGGCACCGCGGCGCGCAAGGTGGCGATCTGCGCCCGCGCCTACGAGCTGCTCACCCGCCAGGCCGGCTTCCCGCCCGAGGACATCGTCTTCGACCCCAACGTGTTCGCCATCGCCACCGGCATCGAGGAGCACGACGACTACGCGGTCGCCTTCATCGAGGCCGCGCGCGAGCTGCGCCGGCGCTTTCCGCTGTGCCACATTTCCGGCGGCGTCTCCAACGTGTCGTTCTCGTTCCGCGGCAACGAGCCGGTGCGCCAGGCCATCCACGTGGTGTTCCTGTACCACGCGATCCGCGCCGGCATGGACATGGGCATCGTCAACGCCGGCGCGCTGCCGCTGTACGACGACCTGGACCCGGAGCTGCGCGAACGGGTCGAGGACGTGGTGCTCAACCGCCGCGCCGACGGCACCGAACGCCTGCTGCAGATCGCCGAGCGCTACAAGGGCAAAAAAGGCGAGAAGAAAGCCGAGGACCTGGCCTGGCGCGAGGGCGACGTCCGCGCGCGCCTGACCCATTCGCTGGTGCACGGCATCGACCAGTACGTGGTCGCGGACACCGAGGAGGCGCGGCTGCAGGCGGCGCGCCCGCTGGACGTGATCGAAGGCCCGCTGATGGACGGCATGAACGTGGTCGGCGATCTGTTCGGCGCCGGCAAGATGTTCCTGCCGCAGGTGGTCAAGTCGGCGCGGGTGATGAAGAAGGCGGTCGCCCACCTGCTGCCGTACATCGAGGCCGAAAAGGCGCGCACCGGCGACACCGGCAAGTCCAACGGCAAGATCGTGATGGCCACGGTCAAGGGCGACGTGCACGACATCGGCAAGAACATCGTCGGCGTGGTGCTGGCGTGCAACAACTTCGAGGTCGTCGACCTGGGGGTGATGGTGCCGGCGCAGGTGCTGCTGGACCGCGCCCGCGCCGAGAACGCCGACCTGATCGGCGTCTCCGGGTTGATCACCCCGTCGCTGGAGGAGATGGGCCACGTCGCCCGCGAGATGCAGCGCCAGGGTTTCACCATCCCGCTGCTGATCGGCGGCGCCACCACCTCGCGCGCGCACACCGCGCTGAAGATCGACCCGCACTACAAGGCGGGCACGATCTGGGTCAAGGACGCCTCGCGCGCGGTCAACGTCGCCCAGTCGCTGATCTCGCCGGAACAGCGCGGCCCGTTCATCGCCGCCAACGAGGCCGACTACGCCGAGATCCGCGAGCGCCACCGCAGGAAGGAAGGCGGCAAGCGGCTGGTGTCGCTGGAACACGCCCGCGGCCAGCGCTGCGACGGCGGCTGGGCCGAGTACGTACCGCCGCAACCCAACCGCCCCGGCATCACCGTTTTCGACGACTACCCGCTCGACGACCTGGTCGGGCTGATCGACTGGGGCCCGTTCTTCAACGCCTGGGAGCTGGCCGGCAAGTTTCCGGCGATCCTCGACGACGCCGTGGTCGGCACGCAGGCGCGCGAGCTGTTCGCCGACGCGCAGGCGATGCTCGGACGCATCGTCGCGGAAAAGTGGCTGACGGCGCGCGCCGTGGTCGGGCTGTGGCCGGCCCACAGCGTCGGCGACGACGTGGTGGTCGACGCGGCGGCCGGCGGCGCGCCCGGCGACCCCGCCGGCACGGTCGTGCTGCATTTCCTGCGCCAGCAGGTCGACAAGCCGGCCGAGCGCCCGGACTTCTGCCTGGCCGACTTCATCGCCCCGCGCGACAGCGGCCGCCGCGACTGGATCGGTGCGTTCGCGGTCACCGCCGGCCTCGGCATCGAGCCGCACATCGCCCGTTTCCAGGCCGACCACGACGACTACAACGCGATCCTGCTCAAGGCATTGGCCGACCGCCTCGCCGAGACCCTGGCCGAGCGCATCCACCAGCGCGTGCGCAAGGACATCTGGGGCTTCGCCGCCGACGAGGACCTGGACGCGGCGGCGCTGATCGCCGAAGCCTACCGCGGCATCCGCCCGGCGCCGGGCTATCCCGCCTGCCCCGAGCACAGCGAGAAGGCGACCCTGTTCCGCCTGCTGGACGCCACCGCCAACGCCGGCATCACCCTGACCGACCACTTCGCGATGTACCCGGCCGCGAGCGTGTCGGGCTATTACTTCAGCCATCCGCGCAGCCAGTACTTCGTGGTCGGGCGGGTATCGCGGGAGCAGGTGGCCGACTACGCCCGGCGCAAGGGCGTGTCGCTGCAGCAGGCCGAGCGGCTGCTGGCGTCCAACCTGGACTACGACCCGGAATAGTCAGGATCAGCCGCGGGAACGATCATGCCCCGTGCCGGCGACGCTACCCCGGTGCGACGCAGCGTTGTCCGCCGTGCGCCGGTCCGGTGCACGCACCTGTCTTTGCCCGGCGTGGATCAGCGCGTCTAGTTCCTGCAGGCGGGACACGATCTCCGGCTTGTCCGGTCGCGCCACCGGTCCACGACCCGCAGCAAGGATCTCGTCCGGGGAGACCGGGCCGGTCGGGCCAAGCAGGGTCGCGTTCACGTATCCCGTGGCCAGCGTCCTGCCATTGCGCTCGAACGTCTGCCTGAAGCAGAACGCGCCGTCATCCCAGTAGATGATCCGGGTCCGCAGCGCATAGCGCTGGAATGCCCTGAGCGGGTAACGGAACCTGATCGTGGCAAAACTGGCCAGCGGCGCCCATTTGCGCCGGATCATGGCCCCTGCAAGGCCCGTCCGCAGCGCGAGGTCGAGCCGGCCCAGGTCCATGATTGCCGCGTAGCGGTCGTCGGTAAGCTTGGTAACGTCGATGTCGTTCGGCAATACCAGGAACGACAGGATCGAGTCGTCGAGCACCCCGAGCGGCCTGCGCCACAACGACGAGAGGATGAGCCACAACAATCGCAGCCGGAGCCTCATGCGCTACGGCCGCCCGTGCTCGATCGGGCGGTCGCGATGCATCAGCGCCCACTCGGCGTGTTCTTCCAGCGCCGCCTCGCCGAGTGCGCGCAGGATTTCGCGGCGCCGGTGCAGGTCCGCGGTGGCGTCCAGCGCCGCGCGCGCATTGCGGTAGATGCGGTGCATGAAGCGGTACTGCTTGACCAGCTCCTTGTCGGCCTTGCGGTAGGCATAGGCCTCGCGCACCGCGGCGATCAGCGACAGCGCGCCCATCGCGGTCACCAGCAGGTTGCGCGCGGCATCGTCGAGGCCGCGATGGAACAGCGCCAGGAACAGGCTGATGCCGATGCCGCTCCACAGGCAGGCCGCGCCCAGCGCCTGGGTGCGTAGGTGATGGCGCGCGCGCAATTCCGCCTTGCGCTCGTAATAGGCCAGTTGCCCGGAGTGCCCGGGGCGCCCGACCCAGTCCTCGATCACCGCATCCAGGGCGCCCGCCGGGTCGCCGCTACGCGGCAGCGGCAGCAACCCGATCTGGCGCATCACGTTGCGGATCCAGCCCAGTTCGACGTCCTGCTTCTGCATGAAGTTGTCGTGCGCGAATTCGGGGTCGCCGGTCATCGACAGCCCGGCGCGGCGCCAGAACGCCTGCACCCGCAGGCCTTCGGCCAGCGCGCGGTAGTCGATGTACTTGCGGTGCCAGTCGCGGCGCCGCGCCGCCACCGCGACCGCCAGGCCGACGAGGAAGAATGCCAGGAACAGCCACAGCATCCAGTCCGGCGCGCCGAGGTCGGAGTACAGCAGGAACGCCAGCCCCATCAGCACCGCCAGGACATGGATCGCGCGCATCGCGGCGGTGGTGCGGCGCTGGAAGCCGATCGCCATCGCGTCGACCACGTGCGCCGCCGCCTGCGCCGGGTCCGACGCCGGCGCCGCATCCGCGGCCGCAACCGCGTAGCGCAGGCGATCGCGCTCGAACGCCTGCATGCGCTCGAAAATGCGGCGGTAATCCGGCGGCATGCCCGAGGCCAGCGGCCGCTGGCCTGCGCTGGTGAGCCAGCACGGCCGCGGGTCGAACGCGGCCGGCGCCGGCGCCGAGGTGCGCAGCACCGGCAGGTGCAGCACCAGGCTGTCGTCGTCGCCGGACAGCATCTGCCGCAGGTTGTCGCTGGCCCGGCGCGCGCCCGGCAGCGGCCCGCCGAGGTAGTAGCGCACGATCTGCGCGGTGCCACCGACGCCGCCGCCGTCGGAACCGTCCCACAACGCGAACAGTACGTGGCAGTGGCTGGCGACGTACAGGCCGGCCAGCAGGTACTGGCGGTCGCGCGCCGCGCCCGGCCCGCGCAGGGCCTCGCGCGCCTGCTCGCCGGCAGGCAGCGGCAGGGCCACGGTCTCGGCCTGCGCGAGCAGCCGCTCGAACTGCGCGCGCGACTGCGCGCCGGAAAAATCCCGCGCATACGTCGCCGCCGGCAGCGGCAGCGGCACGATCAGGCGCGCGCCTTGCTCCAGCCCCGCTTCAGCCACCAGGCGATCGCCGCCCTCGGCCAGCGGCGACAGCACCACCGGCTGCAGTTCCGGGAATTGCGCGCGCAGGCCGGCGAAGGCCTCCCGCAGCTGCCGCCGCAGCGCCGGCAGTTGTTCCGGGGCGAGGTCGCGATGGCTGGTGACGCCGACCACCAGCGCCGTGGCCGCCAGGGCCTGCCGGGAATCGTTGCGTCCGATGCTGCTCCCGTCGCCCTGCATCGCCGGCCGTCGCGACGGCGCCAATCGCACCGCCGGAACCAACGCGGGCGCCGCGCGGCGGCGGCCAGGCGCTTACCAGACCAGGTCGTCGGGCACCTGGTAGCGCGGATCGGCGTAGGGATCCTCCGGCGCCGGCGCCGCGGGATCGACCTTGAGCGCGACCGCCGGCGCGAAGACCGCCTCGGCCTGCGCCAGCATCGCGGCGTCGACCAGCAGATAGCGGCCGTCGAGCTGCACCACGCCCAGCTCGCCGGCATTGAGCGCCTGGAGTTGCGCCTGGGTCACGTAGACGCGCTTGATCTTGCCGCCGTAGTCGAAGTGGCGCGCGATGTCGGCGGCCGGGTCGTTGCGCGCCTGGCCCTCGAGCAGGGCCGCGAGCCGCGCCCGGGCCTCGCGCCGCTGCCGCGCCTGCTCCTGCTTCAGGCGCTCGGCGGCGATGCGTTCGTCCTTTTCCTTCTGCGCGCGGATCGCATAGGCCTTGGCGAGGTCGATCTCCGCGCGCGCGCCGGGTTTGCCGTGCCGCTGCGGCCGCGCCTTGCCCGGCGGGTGCGGGGCGGCGGACGCGGGCGCACGCGCGCCCTGCCCCGTGCGCGCCGGTGCCGGGCGCTCGGGCTTGCGCGCCGGCGGACGCGGGGATTTGCGCTCGGACGCCGCAGGCGGCTTGAAACCGAGGCCGAGGAGTTGGTCGCGGAGGGAGTCGCTCATGGCTGGCGGGCGCGCACGCGGCGCAGTGCTGTGGAACCTCAATAATGCGGCGGCGGCGGCTCGCTGGCCGGGTCGGCGAAGAAGTCGCCGCGCGCCTGTTTCAGGTCGTCCATCGTACGGCGCAGCAGTTCGGCATGGCTTGCGATTTCGGCGCGTGCGGCGGCGAGCGCGTCGCTGAGTTCGCCCAGCGCGTGCTCCTGAAACGCGAGCCGCGTTTCCAGTTCGGTCAACCGCTGCTCCAGGGGCGTCGGCGTCATCGGCTCATTCCACCACGATCGAGCGGCCGCGGCCGATGCCGTAGTAGGCCAGGCCCGCGGCCTCGACCTCGGCCGGGTCGTACAGGTTGCGTCCGTCGAACACCACCGCGTCGCCCAGCGCGGCGCGCAGCGCGGCGAAATCCGGGCTGCGGAACTGCTTCCATTCGGTGACCACCACCAGCGCGTCCGCGCCTTCCAGCGCGGCGGCTGCGCTGTCGCACAGCACCAGGTCGGCGCGCGGGCCGAAGATCCGCGCCGCCTCCTGCCGCGCCTCCGGGTCGTACGCGCGCACCTTCGCCCCCGCCTCCCAGAGCTGCGCCAGCAACTTGCGGCTGGAGGCCTCGCGCATGTCGTCGGTGTCGGGCTTGAACGCCAGCCCCCAGACCGCGAAGGTGCGACCGCGCACGCCTTCGTCCTCGCCCTCGTCGTAGTGGCGCTGGATGAGCTCGAACAGGTGTCCCTTCTGCGCCTCGTTGACCGCCTCGACCGCGCCCAGCAGCCGTGCCTCGTAGCCGTGCTGGGCGGCGGTGCGCGTCAGCGCCTGCACGTCCTTGGGGAAGCAGGAGCCGCCGTAGCCGGCGCCGGGATAGATGAAATGCCAGCCGATGCGCGGGTCCGAGCCGATGCCGTGGCGCACCATCTCCACGTCGGCGCCGACCTGCTCGGCGATGTTGGCGATCTCGTTCATGAAGCTGATCTTGGTCGCCAGCATCGCGTTGGCGGCGTACTTGGTCAGCTCCGCCGAACGCACGTCCATCGCCACGATGCGGTCGTGATTGCGGTTGAACGGCGCGTACAGGCGCTTGAGCTTCTCCAGCGCCTGCACGCTGCCGGTGCCGATGACGATCCGGTCCGGGCGCATGCAGTCCTCGACCGCGGCGCCCTCCTTGAGGAACTCCGGATTGGAGACCACGTCGAAAGCGACCTTGGCGCCGCGGGCGGCCAGGGTGGTGGCGATCGCGGTGCGGACCTTGTCGGCGGTGCCGACCGGCACGGTCGACTTGTCCACCACCACCGCCGGGCGCGCCAGGTGCTCGCCGATGGTGCGCGCCACCGCCAGTACGTACTGCAGGTCGGCGCTGCCGTCCTGGTCCGGCGGCGTGCCCACGGCGATGAACAGCACCTCGCCGTGCGCGATCGCGGCGGCGGCGTCGGTGGTGAACCGCAGCCGCCCGGCGGCGTGGTTGGCCTTCACCATCGGTTCCAGGCCCGGCTCGTAGATCGGCACCACGCCGCGGTTCAGGCCATCGACCTTGGCCGCGTCGATGTCCACGCAGACCACGTGGTGCCCGACTTCCGCCAGGCAGGTTCCGGTGACCAGGCCGACGTAGCCGGTGCCGAAGATCGCGACTTGCATCCTGATTCCTCGTCGAAGCGTCCCGCTCCGTGAAACGGCGACGCCGGCGGCAGACACGCCACCGGCGTCGCGGCCTGCGCGAGTTTACTTCGCCTCGGGCTTGGCGATGTCGAGCAGCTCGACCTCGAACACCAACGTGGCATTGGGCGGGATCGGGCCGCCCGGCGTGCCCTGTTCGCCGTAGCCGAGCGCGGCCGGGATCCAGAACCTGTACTTGCTGCCGACCGGCATCAGCGCGATGCCTTCCTGCCAGCCGGGCACGACCTGCTGCAGCGGGATCGTCGCCGGGCCGCCATGGCGGGTGGAATCGTCGAACACGGTGCCGTCCAGCAGCGAGCCCTTGTAGTTGACGCGCACGCTGTCGGTCGGCTTCGGCTTGGCGCCGTCGCCGGCGCTGAGCACCTGGTACTGCAGGCCCGACGCGGTGGTCTGGACGCCCGGCTTCTTGCCGTTGTCGGCCAGGAACGCGGCGCCGGCCTCGGCGTTCTGCCGGGCCTCGGTCTGCAGCTTGGCGATCTGCTTGGCCTGCATCCGCTCACCGAAGCTTTCGCTGATCTTCGCCGCCTGCTCGTCGGTCAGCAGCAGCTTGTCGCCGGCGAAGGCGCTCTTGATCGCCCGGGCGAGGACGTCGACGTCGATCTCGTCCTTGATCGGCTCCCACTGCTTGGCCATCGCCATGCCGATCATGTAGCTGACCTGGTCCTTTTCGGTGGCCAGGCCGGGGATCGCTGCCGTGGCCTGGTCGCCGGTTGCGGCGGCGGTTTCGGGCTTGGCGGTCTTGTCGCCGGGCTTGTTGCAGCCCGTGGCGGCCAGCGCCAGCGCGGCCAGCGCCAGCGCGGTCAGGGGGAAACGCAGGGAAGATCGCATTTCGCGGCACTCCAGGAAGCGCGCCGGCGCTGCCGGCCCGCGGGGGGGAAGGAATCGGCACGATGGGGGAAAAGCGCTGAACCGCAGGCCTATGCCCACGGCTGCCCCCGACGGCCTAACGCAGGACGGCCATCAACTCGACATCGAACACCAGGGTGGCCTCGGGTCCGATCGGGCCGCCGGGCGTGCCCTGGGCGCCGTACGCCAGTGCGGCCGGAATCCAGAACCGATACTTGCCGCCGACCGGCATCAGGCTCACGCCCTCGGTCCAGCCGGGGATGACCTGGTCGAGCGCGAACTCGGCCGGCTGGCCGCGCTCGTAGGAGCTGTCGAACACGCTGCCGTCGAGCAGGGTGCCGTGGTAGTTGACCCGGACCCGGTCGCTGCGCGCCGGGCGCGGGCCGTTGCCCTGGCGCAACACCATGTATTGCAGGCCCGACGGCGTGACGTACACGCCCTTGACCGTCTTGTTCTTCGCCAGGAACGCGGCGCCCTCGGCGGCGTTCTTCTGCGCCAGCGCCGCGGCCTGCGCCTGCAGCTGGTCCTGGACGCGCTGCGAGAACGCCGTGCGCAGGGCGTCGGCCTCGGCCTGCTCCAGCAACGGCTTGCGGTCCTCGAGCACGCTGCGCACGCCCTGCACCAGCACCGCCACGTCGAGTTCGTCCTTGATCGGCGCCAGCGAGCGCCCGACATCGGCGCCGACCAGGTACCCGACCTGGTCCCGCGCCACCTCCGGCGCCTGGGTGCCGGCGGGCGCCTGGCCGTTGCGCACGGCGATGCGCTGCATCAGCGCCTGCGCCAGCGGCTGCACCTTGTCCTCGGCGATCAGCGGCTTGCCGCCGTCGAAGGCGTTGCGCACCGCGCGCTGGAACGCGGCCACGTCCAGGTCCGGCCCGGCTGGCGCGATCGACTTGCCCACGTCCATGCCGACCATGTAGCTGACCTTGTCGCGATCGCTGGCCAGCACGGTCTGGTCCTGCGCCAGCACCGGCACGGCCGCGACCAGCACGGCGACGGCAGCGAACAGCAGCACGGCGGCGCCGCGCACGAAAGCCTTCATCCGATGACTCCTGTTGACGGCCGGGCAAGGCCGGGATGCAGAGGGAATGCGGGGGGATGCGCGCCGGAAGCAGCGGCGACACGCGCTATTGTCGCGGCGGCACGCGCCGGCGGCAATGCCGACGACGCGAATGCAGCATGCGTCCCGCAGCGCAGGGCCATGCCACAGGACAGCCGCGTGACGCGTGGATGATTCGCGTCCGGCATACAAGTTCGACTGTCCGGCCAGGTACGGGCGAAGGCCGGCCAGCGGCCGGCGCTCGGACATCGCCATGCGCCCAGTCCAGCCGGGGCCCTGCCCACTGCCGGGCACTGACCGGCCGGAACCCGTTTTGGCCGGGGCCATCGCCTGGACGTCGTCGTGCGCTCGATCCAGCCGGGGCCCTGCCCACAGCCGGGTCTGCCTGGCCAGGCCCCGTTTACCCAGGGCCCATCGCCTATGCCATCAGTTGGGGAGCACGGGCTTGACGGGTTGTGTTTAGGTGTTATAGTTGCATACAACACCAGTCCCCCAGAGCAGGACGTCTGCCATGACCCGCAAACTCCAACACACCGTGACGGCCCTGTCGGCGACGGCCACGGTGTTCACCCTGCTGCTGCTCGCCGGCACGCCCCAACCGCCGCCGCCGTCCGCAGCGTCGCTGGCGCTGACCGCCGAGGCGGCCTCCCCGGCCGAGGCCACCGCGCTGGAAACCGCCACCGACGCCCCCCGCCCCGACGCCGCCGAGGCGACCGATGCCGGCCGCCACCTGCGCCGTACCCGCGCCGCGCTGGCGCTGCCCTACTTCTCTTTCGCGCAGGGCCTGCGCCGCCTCGGGAGCTGAGCCATGACCGCGATCCAGTGGAGCGACGGCGCTCCGATCTACCGCCAACTCAAGGAGCGCGTCGTCGCGATGATGCTCGATGGCGTGCTCAAGCCCGGCGACGCCCTGCCCTCGGTGCGGCAGGTGGCGGCCGAGTACCAGCTCAATCCGATCACCGTCTCGCGCGCCTACCAGGAACTGGCGGACGAGGCGCTCGTGGAAAAACGCAGGGGACTGGGAATGTACGTGACCGAAGAAGCATCGAAGAAGCTGCTGGCCAGCGAACGCGAGCGTTTCCTGACCGAGGAATGGCCACAGGTGATCGAGCGCATCCAGCGCCTGGGCCTGCGCGCCGACGAACTGCTGAAGTCCGCCCAGGGAGGCTCGCGATGAACGCCGCCAGCAACAGCGACCGCGTCGTCAGCGCGCGCGGCCTGCGCAAGGCCTACAAGGACAAGCTCGCGCTCGACGGCGCCAGTTTCGAGATCCCGGCCGGCCGCATCGTCGGCCTGATCGGTCCCAACGGCGCCGGCAAGACCACGGCACTGAAGGCGATCCTCGGCCTGATCCCGTTCGAGGGCGAGCTGAGCGTGCTCGGCCGCGACCCGCGGACCCAGCGCGACGAGCTGATGAACGACGTCTGCTTCATCGCCGACGTCGCCGTGCTGCCGCGCTGGATCCGCGTGCGCGAGGCGATCGAGTTCGTCGCCGGGGTGCACCCGCGCTTCGACCGCGCCCGCTGCGAGCGCTTCCTGGCCCATACCCAGCTCAAGCCGAAGTCGCGGGTGCGCGAGCTGTCCAAGGGCATGATCGTGCAGCTGCACCTGGCCCTGGTGATGGCGATCGACGCCAGGCTGCTGGTGCTCGACGAGCCCACGCTGGGCCTGGACATCCTCTACCGCAAGCAGTTCTACCAGCGCCTGCTGGAGGACTACTTCGACGAGGACAAGACCATCCTGATCACCACCCACCAGGTCGAGGAGGTCGAGCACATCCTCACCGACGTGATGTTCATCCGCGACGGCCGGATGGTGCTGGAAGCGCCGATGGACGCCGTCGGCGAGCGCTACGTCGAGGTCCTGGTCGACGCCGGCAGCCTCGAGGCCGCGCGCGCGCTGAAGCCGATCGACGAACGCGCGCTGCCGTTCGGCAAGACCGTGATGCTGTTCGACGGCGTGCCGCAGCCGCGGCTCGCCGCCTTCGGCGAAACCCGCACCCCCGGCCTGGCCGATCTGTTCGTCGCCACGATGAAGGGAACCTACGCATGAACGCAATCACCCAATCGCGCGCGCCGGTCGCGGTCGCGCACGCCACCCACAAGTTCAGGCTGCTGCTGCGGCGCGAATTCTGGGAGCACAAGGGCGGCTTCCTGTGGGCGCCGCTGGTCGCCGGCGGCATTTCGCTGCTGCTCACGGCGATGGCGGTGATAGTCGGCGAGTTCGCCGCCCGCCGCGCCCTGGCCGACGGCAAGCTGCAGGTCGACGGCGAAGTCATGATCAACGGCCTGGACCTGGGCCAGCTGACCGGCAAGCTCGACGCCGGACAAATGCGCGACCTCGCCAACGGCATCGACCTGAGCCTGCTGATGGCCTCCGGCTGGCCCTTCATCGTGCTGGCCTTCGTCGTGTTCTTCTACTGCCTGGGCGCGCTGTACGACGACCGCAAGGACCGCAGCGTGCTGTTCTGGAAGTCGTTGCCGCTGTCGGACCGCGACACCGTGCTGTCCAAGGCCGCCAGTGCGCTGCTGGTGGCGCCGGTGCTCGCCACCGCGGCGGCACTGGCAACGATGCTCGGTTTCCTGCTGCTGCTCAGCGTGGTGGTGCTGTTCCATGGCGGCAACCCGATCGCGCTGCTGTGGGGCCCGGGCAGCCCGTTGAAGCTCGCCGCACAGCTGGCCGCCAGCATCCCCGTGTACGCGCTGTGGGCGCTGCCGACCGCCGGCTGGCTGCTGCTGTGCTCGGCCTGGGCGAAGAGCAAGCCGTTCCTGTGGGCGATCATGATCCCGGTGTTCGCCGGCATCTTCGTCAGCTGGTTCGACCTGATGCAGGTGTTCGACCTGGAATCGGGCTGGTTCTGGAAGAACATCGTCGCCCGCGCCCTGCTCAGCATCGCCCCCGGCAGCTGGATCGATGTCGCCCGCATCGGACCGTCGGCAAGCGGCCCCGAGGCGATCCACAACCTGCTCGACCTGCGGACCACGTATTCGGTGCTGCTGACCCCGCAACTGTGGATCGGCGCGGGTGCCGGCGTGGCGATGATCCTCGGCGCGATCCGCCTGCGCCGCTGGCGCGACGAGGGCTGAGGCAGGCCGTGTGCGCGGCACCGACGCGCGATTTGCCGTACGCCCGGCCATGGAAGGCCGGGCCGGACGCTCCGCAGCGAAGCAGTCGCGCCATCGACGGCCATCGGCCCTGACCAGACACCATGGGTAACCACGCATGAAAGCCACCACCACCTCCCTCACTCTCCTCCTCGCTCTCGCCCTGCCCCTCGCTGCGCAGGCCGGGCCCGCCGACCAGGGCGTCGCGGCCGAGGTCCGCCAGGACCTCGCCGACGCCCGCAAGGAAGTGCGCGTCGAGCTGGCCAGGGCCCGCCAGGAGTTGCTCACCGAAAACCTGGCACTGGGCGACAGCCTCCGCTTCGGCAGGCGCGGCAGGCCGGATATGTCGCTGCCGCAGGCGGAAATCACCCCCGCGGGCGATTTCCTGGTCGACGGCAAGATGCAGGCGATCGACGCCAGCCAGCGCCGGCAATTGCTGGCTTATCGCCAGCAGATCGTCGCCATCGCGCTCTCGGGCATCCAGGCCGGCCAGGAAGCCGCCGATGCGGCGCTCGACGCGGTCGGCAGCAACGTCATCGGCATTCTCTTCAATGCCCTGAGCGGCCGCCTCGAACACCGCGTGGAGCGCGCGGTGGAGCAGAAGGTGCGGCCGATGGTGTTGTCGATCTGCCGCGAGCTGCCGGCGGTGATGGCGTCCCAGCAGCGGCTTTCCGCCAGCCTGCCGGCATTCCGCCCGTACGCGACCCTCACCCCGCGCGACATCGACGATTGCGAGGCCGATGTCCGCCAGGAATTCGCCTCGCGCTGACAGGAGCCACCCATGCGACTCGTGCGCAACACCACGTTCACGCTCGCCCTCGTCGCCGTTGCGCTGCTTCCGGCGTGCAGCCGCCCTGCCGCCGACCAGGCGAAAGCGGAGGCCGAGACCGAAGGCAGTAGGGGCTACATCGCCCGCGCCATCGACAAGGAGATCGCCAAGGCGCGCAAGGAACTGCACGAGGGCAACCTCGTGATCAGCGGGGACCACGACGTCAAGGTCGCGGTGGACGGCTGGAGCGTCCAGACCTCGAGCAAGGCCGATGCGACCCGCCCCCGCGCCGAGATCAGCCCGCAAGGCGACCTGCTGGTGGAAGGCAAGGCCGTGGCGGTCACGCCGGCACAGCGCAAGTTGCTGCTCGGGTACCGCGCGCAGGTGATCCAGGTGGCCGATACCGGCCTGGAGATCGGCAGCAAGGGCGCCGATCTTGCCGGCGAAGCGATCGGACAGGCGCTCGGCGCGCTCTTCAGCGGCGACACCAAGGAGATGGAACGGCGCGTGGAGGCCAGGGCCGAGCAGTTGAAGCAGGAGGCCAGGGCGATCTGCGGGCAGCTGCCGGCGATGCTGGCCACCCAGCAGCGGCTCGCGGCCTCGCTGCCGGCCTTCCGCCCCTACGCGACCCTCGAACAGGCCGACATCGACGACTGCATGGACGAGATCGAGAAGGACGACAAGGGCGAGTGACGCGGGCTCAGCCGCGGATCCCGCCTTGCGTGAGCGCGGCGGGGTCCAGCAGTTTCTTCAGTTCCGCCGGCGGCAGCCCGCTGTCCTCCAGCGCCACGTCGAACACCGGCCGGCCTTCCTTGTAGGCCCGCTTGGCGATCGCGGCGGCCTTCTCGTAGCCGATGATCGGGTTGAGCGCGGTCACCAGGATCGGGTTGCGCGCGAGCGCGACCGCGACATGGTCGCCGCGCACCTTCAGCCCCGCGATCGACTTGTCGGCCAGCAGCCGCATCGCGCTGGCCAGCAGGCCGATCGAATCCAGCAAATTGGTGGCAATCAGCGGCAGCATCACGTTGAGCTGGAAGTTGCCGCTGGCGCCGGCGACGGTGATCGCGGCGTGGTGGCCCATCACCTGCGCGCAGACCATGCAGGTCGCTTCCGGAATCACCGGGTTGACCTTGCCGGGCATGATCGAGGAGCCGGGCTGCAGCGCCGGCAGCTCGATCTCGCCGAGGCCGGCCAGCGGGCCGGAATTCATCCAGCGCAGGTCGTTGGCGATCTTCATCAGCGCCACCGCCAGCGCGTTGAGCTGGCCGGACAGCTCGACCGCGTCGTCCTGCGACGCCAGGCCTTCGAACTTGTTGGCGGCCGATTCGAACTTGGTGCCGGCCAGCGCCGACAGCGCCTTGGCCATCGCCGGACCGAAGCGCGGATCGGCATTGATCCCGGTGCCGATCGCGGTGCCGCCGATCGGCAGCCGCCGCAGGCGCTTGAGCGCATCCTCGATCCGCGCCTGCGCCGAGGCCAGCTGCGCCGCCCAGGCACCGAACTCCTGGCCGAAGGTCAGCGGCATCGCGTCCATCAGGTGGGTGCGGCCGGTCTTGGCGACCCGGCCCAGGCCGCGTGCGCGGCGCTCGATGCTGCGGCGCAGGTGCGTGAGCGCCGGCAACAGGTCCTCGACCGTCGCCAGCTGTGCCGACACCCGCAGCGCGGTCGGGATCACGTCGTTGGAGCTCTGGCCGAGGTTGACGTCGTCGTTGGGGTGCACCGGCCGGCCGGACGCACGCGCCGCCAGGGTCGCGACCACCTCGTTGGCGTTCATGTTGCTGGACGTGCCCGAGCCGGTCTGGAACACGTCGATCGGGAACTGCGCGTCGTGCACGCCCGCGACCACCTCCAGCGCCGCCTTGCGGATCGCCGCCGCGCGCGTCTTCGGCAGCAGCCCGAGCGCGGCGTTGACCTCCGCCGCGGCCGCCTTCACCAGCCCCAGCGCGCGGATCAGGCCACGCGGCAACGGCCGCCCGGACACCGGGAAATTGTCGATCGCGCGCTGGGTCTGCGCGCCCCACAGCGCCGCGGCAGGCACGCGCAGCTCGCCCATGCTGTCGTGCTCCATGCGGAAGGTCTTGTCGCGACGTGCGGCCATGCAGCAGCTCCCGATGGTGATGGAGGAATGGTGTCGGAGGACCCGTCATTCCGGCGGCAGCCGGGCGCGGCCGGCCCCTCGCCCGCCGCGCCCGCCCCGGGCGGCCACGCTGGCATGGCGGCCGAGTCGCGGAATTCCCGCCTGCGCAGGGGCGACGGCCCGCAACGAGGATACGCTTCGACAGTCTAGAATTGCGCTTCCTTCGCCGCACGGCCGCCCCATGTCCGACGCCCAGTTGCTCGCCCTGTCCCCGCTCGACGGCCGCTACACCGGCAAGGTCGACGCGCTGCGGCCGATCTTCTCCGAGTACGGCCTGATCCGCGCGCGGGTCCGGGTCGAGGTGGAATGGCTGCTGGCGCTGGCGGCCGCGCCGGAAATCGTCGAGCTGCCGCCGTTTTCCGCCGCCGCGAGCACCCGGCTGCGGGCGCTGGCCGCGGAGTTTTCCCCCGCCGACGCGGCCCGGGTCAAGCAGATCGAGCGCACCACCAACCACGACGTCAAGGCGGTCGAATACCTGCTCAAGGAGCGGCTCAAGGACGATGCCGAGCTGGGCCCGGCGCTGGAGTTCGTGCACTTCGCCTGCACCAGCGAGGACATCAACAACCTGAGCTACGCGCTGATGCTCAAGCAGGCGCGCGACACCGTGGTGCTGCCGCGGCTGGACGCGCTGATCGACAAGCTGCGCGCGCTGGCGCACGCGCACGCGGCGCTGCCGATGCTCGCGCGTACCCACGGCCAGACCGCTTCGCCGACCACCGTGGGCAAGGAGCTGGCGAACGTGGTGGCCCGCCTGCAGCGCCAGCATGCGGTGCTGGCGGCACTGCCGATGCCGGGCAAGATCAACGGTGCGGTCGGCAACTACAACGCCCACGTGGTCGCCTACCCGGAGGTCGACTGGCCGGGGTTCGCGCAGGCCTTCGTGCAGTCGCTGGGCCTAGACTGGCAGCCCTATACCACCCAGATCGAGCCGCACGACGGCATCGCCGAGCTGTGCGACGCCTGCAAGCGCATCGACACCATCGCCATCGACCTGTGCCGCGACGTCTGGGGCTACATCTCGCTGGGCTACTTCCGGCAGGCGGTCAAGGCCGGCGAAGTCGGCTCCTCGACCATGCCGCACAAGGTCAACCCGATCGATTTCGAGAACGCCGAAGGCAACTTCGGCATCGCCAACGCGCTGTTCGAGCACTTCGCCGCCAAGCTGCCGGTCAGCCGCTGGCAGCGCGACCTCACCGACTCCACCGTGCTGCGCGCGCTGGGCGTCGCCTTCGGCCATGCGCTGGTCGGCTTCGACGCGCTGCTGCGCGGGCTGGACAAGCTGTCGGTGAACCCCGAACGCCTGGCCGCCGACCTGGACGCGGCGTGGGAAGTGCTGGCCGAAGCCGTGCAGACGGTGATGCGTCGCCACGGCCTGCCCAACCCCTACGAGCAGCTGAAGGCGCTGACCCGCGGCCACGGCATCGACGCCGATGCCATGCGCACGTTCATCGCCGGCCTCGAGCTGCCGGCCGCGGCGAAGCAACGCTTGCTGGCCCTCACGCCCGGCAGCTACACCGGGCTGGCCGAGCCCCTGGCCCGGGACGCCTGAGCCGCCGCCCTTGACCCCGCTTTCAGACCGGCGCCGCTAGAGTGCCGCCGCGCCCACCGAGCCCCGGAGCCGGGATGCCATTGCCGGTCAACATCGACGTCGCCGACCTCGCCAGCGTGATGACTGAAGGTACGGCCCGCGGGGCGGCCTGGGGCCGGATCGTGCAACTGGCCGATCCGTTCGGCCATGGCCGGTGCCTGCTGCAATTCCGGGGCTGCGGCGACGACGGGACCACCTGCACATGAACCCGCCACGCCAGCGTCGGCCGGCCGGCGCGAGAGCCGCCGAGGCAAGAACCGCCGGCACGTCAACAGCTGCAGGCAGGGGCGCGCCGCCGATCGAGATCGATGCCGGCGTGCGACCGCCGCTGGGGATGCCGCCAGCGGAGTTCCTGCGCGACTACTGGCAAAAGCGCCCGCTGCTGCTGCGCAACGCCTTTCCCGGCTTCGTGTCCCCGCTCAGCCCCGAGGATCTGGCCGGCCTGGCCTGCGAGGAGGCGGCACTGGCGCGGATCGTCGCCCACGAGCGCAATCCCGCCTCCGCCGACGCCGACCGCTGGCTGGTGCGCCACGGCCCGTTCCCGGAGGAGCTGTTCCCGACCCTGCCGCAGCACGACTGGACGCTGCTGGTGCAGGACGTGGACAAGTGGGACGCCGGGGTCGCCGCGCTGCTGCCGGCGTTCGGCTTCCTGCCGCGCTGGCGGATCGACGACGTCATGGTGTCCTTCGCCGCGCCCGGCGGTTCGGTCGGCGCGCACGTGGACCAGTACGACGTGTTCCTGCTGCAGGCGCAGGGGCATCGCCGCTGGCGCATCGACGCCAGCCCCGAGCCGCCGCTGCAGCAGCGCCCGGACAGCGACCTGGACCTGCTGCAGCGCTTCAACCCCAGCCACGAGTGGCTGCTCGCGCCCGGCGACATGCTGTACCTGCCGCCCGGCGTGCCGCACCACGGGATCGCCGAGGACGCCTGCCTGACCTTCTCGATCGGCATGCGCGCGCCGTCGGCGGCGGAGCTGCTGGGCGATTTCGTCGACACCCTGGCGGCGGACGCCGACGACGCCCTGCGCTACCGCGACCCCGACCTGACGCCCGTGGCCGACCCCGACGAGATCGACGCCGCCGCCATGCAGCGCGTGGTGCAGGCGCTGAACCTGCTGCGGATGAACGACCCCGAGCGCCTGGGCGACTGGTTCGGCCGCTTCATCACCACCTACCGCAGCCCCGGCGAGATCGTCGCCGCGCAGCTGCCGCCGGCGCGGATCCAGACCGAGTGGCAGCTGCAGCACGGGGCGCGGCTGCTGCGGCACCCGTTCGCGCGCATGGCCTGGCGCCGCGCCGGCCGCGGCGCACGCCTGTACGTCAGCGGCCAGACGTTCGTGCTGCCGCTGCGCGACGCCCGCCGCCTGGCGGCCGCGGCCGCGATCGATGGCGCCGCCTACGCCGCGCTGTCGCAGGCCGGCCGCGACGCGGTGATCGCACTGTACGAATCGGGCCACTACCAGCTACCAGGGGACGAGGACGCATGAACGCTGCCAGCGACCGCGACGACACCACGGAGCCCTTCCGTGTGCTGCCGGTGGACTACGCCGCGGCGCTGGCCGACCTGCATGCGGTCCGCGACCGGGTATTCGTGCACGAGCAGCGGGTTCCGGTCGAGCTGGAGCACGACGACCTGGATCCGCGCTGCCTGCACGTGCTCGCGCGCGCGCTGGACGGCGAGCCGATCGGCACCGGCCGCCTGGTGCCGCCGGCGCACCCCGGAGCGCCGGCCCAGGTCGGGCGCATGGCGGTGCTGCCGCAGTGGCGCGGCAAGGGCGTCGGCGACGCGCTGCTGCTGGCGCTGCTGCAGCAGGCCCGGCAGCGCGGCTGGCACCAGGTCACGCTCAATGCCCAGGTGACGGCGCTCGGGTTCTACCTGCGCCACGGTTTCGAGCCGCGCGGCGAACGTTTCATGGAGGCCGGGATCGAGCACCAGGCGATGCGGCGCACGCTCGCCGGCGCCAGCGCGATCGAGGACCGCGAGGCCGCGGTCGCGGTCACCGCCGCGCTGGTGCTGGCGGCGCGGCGCGGCCTGTGCTTCTACAGCCGCGAACTCGACCCCGGGCTGCTGGATGCGCCCGCAGTGCTGGAGGCGCTGCGCCGCTTCGGCACCGCCGGCCACGGCGGCCAGGCGCGGATCCTGCTGCAGGACGCGGCCGCGCCGCAGCGCGCCCACGCCCCGCTGCTGGCGCTGGCGCAACGCCTGCCCAGCGTGTTCGCGTTCCGCGAGGTCGACGACCCGGTCGACCGCGCCTACCCCTCGGCGTTCCTGGCCAACGACGCCGGCGGTTTCTATTTCCGCGGCCTGGGCCACCGTTTCGACGGCGAGGCCGACCTCCACGCCCCGGGCCGCGCGCGCCAGCTGCGCGCCGCCTTCGACCGGGTCTGGGAACGCGCGCGCCCGATCGTGGAATACCGCGCACTCGGGCTGTGACCCCGGGCCGCAAGCCGCCGCGGCGGTGCGGGAGTGGTGCAGTGCGGCAAGCGCTGCGGCTATAATTCAAAGTCTTGCGTATCGGTCTCCGCGGGGGTGCTGGAACTCCCGCAGGATCAGGCGCTTGCCGGGGCCGCAAACCCCGTCCACCTCTCCCCAATCGAGCTTCCCGACGCCATAGTGGACAGTCTCCTGAAGCAGTTTGCGCGGTCCTCGCAACTCGGCGCCAATGCCGGCTACATCGAGGATCTGTACGAGCAGTACCTGGTGGCGCCCGACAGCGTCGGGCCGAAGTGGAAGGCCTATTTCGACGACTTCAAGGGCCGCGAAGCCGGAGACGTGCCGCATTCGGCGGTGATGCGCGAGATCGCCCTCGCCGGCCGCCGCGCCGCCCGTGGCGTGGTCGCCACCGGCACCGGCACCGGCGACGACCGCGACCGCGCCGTCGGCAAGCTGATCACCGCCTACCGCTCGCGCGGACACCTGGCCGCGGACCTGGACCCGCTGGGCATGGCCGCCAAGGCCGACGCGCCGGACCTGACCCTGGCGTTCCACCGCCTGTCCGAGGGCGACCTGGACGGGGAATTCTTCACCGGCGGCGTCGCCGGCCGCGAACGGATGCGGCTGCGCGACCTGCTGACCCTGCTCAAGGCCACCTACACCGGCAGCATCGGCGCGGAATTCATGCACATCGCCGACGCCGAGCAGCGGCGCTGGATGTACGAGCGGCTGGAGGCCGCGGCCGGCCACCACGGCCAGTCGCCGCAGGCCCGCATCCGCATCCTCGAGCGCCTGACCGCGGCCGAAGGCCTGGAGCGCTACCTGCACACCAAGTACGTCGGCCAGAAGCGCTTCTCGCTGGAAGGCGGCGACGCGCTGATCCCGATGCTCGACATCATGGTCCGCCGCGCCGGCGCCGACGGCGTCCGCGAAGTGGTGCTGGGCATGGCCCACCGCGGTCGCCTCAACGTCCTGGTCAATACCCTGGGCAAGCCGCCGCGCAAGCTGTTCGACGAGTTCGAGGGCAAGTTCGACCGCGGCCGCGACGATCGCGCCCACACCGGCGACGTCAAGTACCACATGGGCTTCTCCGCCGACATCGCCACCCCGGGCGGCCCGGTGCACCTGGCGCTGGCCTTCAACCCCTCGCACTTGGAGATCGTCAATCCGGTGGTCGCCGGCTCGGTGCGCTCGCGCCAGAACCGCCGCGACGACCGGCAACGCACCCAGGTGCTGCCGGTGCTGATGCACGGCGACGCCGCGTTCGCGGGGCAAGGCGTGGTGATGGAGCTGCTGCAGATGTCGCAGGCGCGCGGCTTCCGCGTCGGCGGCAGCGTGCACGTGGTGGTCAACAACCAGATCGGCTTCACCACCAGTGCCGCCGACGACGCCCGTTCCACGCTGTACTGCACCGACGTGGCCAAGATGGTCGGCGCGCCGGTGCTGCACGTGAACGGCGACGATCCCGATGCGGTCGCGTTCTGCGCCGAGCTGGCGTTCGACTTCCGCCAGCGTTTCGGCCGCGACGTGGTCATCGACCTGGTCTGCTACCGCCGCCACGGCCACAACGAGGCCGACGAGCCGGCCGCGACCCAGCCGCTGATGTACCAGACGATCCGCGCGCACAAGACCGCACGCGAGCTCTACGGCGACAAGCTCGTGGCCGAAGGCGTGCTCGACGCCGGCGCGGTCAAGGCGATGATGGCCGCCTACCGCGACAAGCTCGACGCCGGCGAGGTGACGACCGAAGTCGCCACGGTCAAGCCGGACGAATTCTCCACCGACTGGTCCGGTTTCCTCGACGGCAAGCTGTCCGATCCGGTCGACACCCGGGTGCAGCGCAAGCAGCTCGACCGGCTCGCCGCCGCGATCAACGCCATCCCCGCGCAGATCAAGCTGCACCCGCGCGTGGCCAAGATCTACGAGGACCGCCGCAAGATGGCCGCCGGCGAGCTGCCCGGCGACTGGGGTTTCGCCGAAAACCTCGCCTACGCCACGCTGCTGGAGGATGGCTACAAGCTGCGCCTGGTGGGGCAGGATTCCGGCCGCGGCACCTTCTTCCACCGCCATGCGATCCTGCACGACCAGGCCACCGACGAGTCCTACCTGCCGCTGCGGCAACTGGTGCGGAACCCGGAATCGGTCACCATCATCGACTCGCTGCTCAGCGAGGAAGCGGTGCTGGGCTTCGAGTACGGCTACGCCACCGCCGACCCGATGACGCTGGACATCTGGGAAGCGCAGTTCGGCGACTTCGCCAACGGCGCGCAGGTGCTGATCGACCAGTTCATCAGCTCCGGCGAGGCCAAGTGGAACCGCCTGTGCGGGATGGTGCTGTACCTGCCGCACGGCTACGAAGGCCAGGGCCCGGAGCACAGTTCCGCGCGGCTGGAACGCTTCCTGCAGCTGTGCGCGCTGGACAACATGATCGTGTGCGCGCCGACCACTCCGGCGCAGGATTTCCACATGCTGCGTCGGCAGATGCGCATGGCCACGCGCAAGCCGCTGGTGGTGATGACGCCCAAGTCGCTGCTGCGCCACAAGCTGGCGGTGTCGACCCTGGACGAATTGGCCTCCGGCGAATTCCGCACGCTGATCCCCGACACCACCGCCAGCGCGAAGAAGGTCCGGCGCGTCGTCGTCTGCGCCGGCAAGGTCTACTACGACCTGCTGGAGGAAGCGCACAAGCAGAAGCTCGAGGACGTCGCCCTGGTGCGGGTGGAGCAGCTGTACCCGTTCCCGCGCGCGGAGCTGACCGCCGAGCTCAAGCGCCATGCCGGCGCGACCGAAGTGGTCTGGTGCCAGGAAGAGCCGCAGAACCAGGGCGCGTGGTACCAGATCCAGCACCACCTGCGCGCCTGCCTGCAGCCGAAACAGTCGCTGGACTACGCCGGCCGCGCGCGCTCGCCCTCGCCCGCGGTCGGTCATTTCGCCGAGCACCTGGCCGAGCAGGCGCAACTGGTCGCCGATGCGCTGGTCAACCCCCCCGATGGCGACTATGTCGCCGAATGAAGTCGCCCCTGTCGCCCGGATGCGACGAGGACCCTGCGGCCCGGACCCCGCGGCCACGGATTCCCCGCTCCGCCCGGAATGACACCACCCCTCAGGACGCCCGCCATGGCCATTGAAGTCAAAGTCCCGGTGCTGCCGGAATCCGTTTCCGACGCCACCATCGCCACCTGGAACAAGAAGGTCGGCGACAGCGTCGCGCGCGACGAGAACCTGGTCGATCTGGAGACCGACAAGGTCGTGCTGGAAGTACCTTCGCCGGTCGATGGCGTGCTGGCGGAAATCCGCTTTGAGTCCGGCGCCACGGTCACCAGCCAGCAGGTGCTGGCGGTGATCGAGGAAGGCGCCGCCGCGGCTCCGAAGGCCGAGACGCCGAAGGCGGAAGCCCCGGCCAAGTCCGCCGCACCGGCCAAGGCGGCCGCTCCCGCGCCGGCCAAGGCGGCCGCGCCCGCCCGGGCCGCCGCCGCCAACGAGCAGCTGCCGCCTGGCGCGCGCTTCGCCGCCGAGACCGCGGGCGTGGATGCCGCGCAGGTCGAAGGCACCGGCCGCCGCGGCGCGGTGACCAAGGAAGACATCCTCAACTACGCCGCCGGCCGCAGCGGCGGCGTCGGCGGCGGCGCCCGCCCCGAGGAGCGCGTGCCGATGACCCGCATCCGCGCCCGCATCGCCGAGCGCCTGATGCAGTCCAAGAACTCCATCGCCATGCTGACCTCGTTCAACGAGATCAACCTGCGCAAGGTCATGGCCATGCGCAAGGAACTGGGCGAGCAGTTCCAGAAGGACCACGGCATCAAGCTCGGCTTCATGAGCTTCTTCGCCAAGGCCGCCGCCAACGCGCTGCAGAAGTACCCTGTGGTCAACGCCTCGGTCGACGGCAACGACATCATCTACCACGGCTACGCCGACATCTCGATCGCGGTCTCCACCGACCGCGGCCTGGTGACCCCGGTGCTGCGCAACGTCGAGCGGATGACCTTCGCCGACGTCGAGAAGGGCATCGACGCCTACGCCCGCGCCGCGCGCGAGGGCGGTCTGAAGCTCGAGGACCTGCAGGGCGGCACCTTCACCATCACCAACGGCGGCACCTTCGGCTCGCTGCTGTCCACCCCGATCGTCAACCCGCCGCAGTCGGCGATCCTGGGCATGCACACGATCAAGGAGCGCCCGATCGTCGAGAACGGCCAGGTCGTCGCCGCGCCGATGATGTACATCGCGCTGAGCTACGACCACCGCATCATCGACGGCAAGGACGCGGTGCTGTTCCTGGTGGACATCAAGAACCAGCTCGAGAACCCGCATCGCATGCTGCTGGGAATGTGACGCCGGTAAACGCGCCCCTCATCCGGCCCTTCGGGCCACCTTCTCCCCGCTGCGCGGGGCGAAGGGAAGACACAGGAAATGGAAATGGCTGAACAGTTCGATGTTGTCGTGATCGGCGGCGGCCCCGCCGGCTACCACGCCGCGATTCGCGCCGCGCAACTGGGCATGAAGGTCGCCTGCGTGGACGCCGCGCTGGGCAAGGACGGCAAGCCGGCGCTGGGCGGTACCTGCCTGCGGGTGGGCTGCATCCCGTCCAAGGCGCTGCTCGACTCCAGCCGCCAGTTCTGGAACATGCACCACATCTTCGGCGAGCACGGCATCGGCTTCGACAAGCCGAAGATCGACGTCGGCACCATGATCGGCCGCAAGGACAAGATCGTGAAGCAGTTCACCGGCGGCATCGCGGCGCTGTTCAAGGCCAACAAGGTCGCCGCCTACTACGGCTTCGGCCAGCTGCAGCCGGGCAACGTGGTCACGGTCAAGCAGCACGACGGCAGCACCGTCGAGCTCAAGGGCACCAACGTCATCCTCGCCGCCGGCTCCGACTCGATCGAGCTGCCGTTCGCGAAGTTCGGCGAGCACATCGTCGACAACGTCGGCGCGCTGGACTTCGACAAGGTGCCCAAGCGCCTGGGCGTGATCGGTGCCGGCGTGATCGGCCTGGAGTTGGGCAGCGTGTGGAACCGCTTGGGTTCTCAGGTGACGATCCTGGAGGCGCTGCCGACCTTCCTGGCCGCCGCCGACGCCGAGGTCTCCAAGGTCGCTGCGCGCGAGTTCAAGAAACAGGGCCTGGACATCCGCCTGGGCGCCAAGGTCGGCAAGACCGAGATCAAGAAGGACGGGGTGCACGTCACCTACACCGACGCCAAGGGCGAGCAGACCATCGTGGTCGACAAGCTGCTGGTCTGCGTCGGCCGCCGCGCCGCCACCAAGGGCCTGCTGGCCGAGGGCACCGGCGTCAAGCTGGACGCGCGCGGCATGATCGAGGTCGACGCGCACTGCCATACCGGCGTCGACGGCGTGTGGGCGGTCGGCGACTGCGTGCGCGGGCCGATGCTGGCGCACAAGGGCTTCGAGGAAGGCATCGCGGTGGCCGAGCTGATCGCCGGCCTGCCTGGCCATGTCGACTTCGAGACCATCCCCTGGGTGATCTACACCGAGCCGGAGCTGGCCTGGGTCGGCAAGACCGAGGAGCAGCTCAAGGCCGAGGGCGTGCCGTACAAGGCCGGCAGCTTCCCGTTCGCGGCGGTCGGCCGCGCGGTGGCGATGGCCGAGCCGGCGGGGTTCGTGAAGGTGCTGGCGCACGCCGAGAGCGACCGCGTGCTGGGCATGCACCTGGTCGGCGCGAACGTCTCCGAGCTGGTGCACGAAGGCGTGCTGGCGATGGAATTCAAGGGTTCCGCCGACGATCTGGCGCGGATCTGCCACGCGCATCCGAGCCTGTCGGAGGCCGTGCACGACGCCGCCATGGCCGTGCACAAGCGCGCGATCCATAAAGCCAACTAGCCGGCTTGATAGATATCGGGAGTTTGCCGAAGCAAACTCCTGCAAAGGTTGCATGCCACACCCGCCCCTTCGCGCCTGCGGCGCGAACCGCCCCTGACCTGGGGGCTGGGGCAAAAGCGAGGACCGCACATGCGATCAGTCTGTGTGTATTGCGGCTCGAATGCGGGGTCGCGGCCTGCGTACGCCGAACATGCGGCGGCGCTGGGCGCGCGCCTGGCGCGCGAGGGCCTGGCGCTGGTCTACGGCGGCGGCAATGTCGGCCTGATGGGCGTGCTCGCCGACGCCGCGCTCGCCGCCGGCGGCGAGGTGATCGGCGTGATCCCCGAGCAGCTGGTCCACTGGGAAGTCGCGCACCGCGGCATCACCCGGCTCGAGGTCGTCGCCAGCATGCACGAACGCAAGGCGCGCATGTTCGACCTGTCCGACGCCTTCGTCGCCCTGCCCGGCGGCTTCGGCACGCTCGACGAGATGTTCGAGATGCTGACCTGGCGCCAGCTCGGTCTCGGCGACAAGCCTTGCGCCTTCCTCGACGTCGACGGTTTCTACGCGCCGCTGCGGGCGATGCTGGACCGCATGGTCGGCGAGCGCTTCCTGCACGCGGAGCAGCGCCACGACCTGTGGCACGGCGAGGACATCGACGCCCTGTTCGCCTGGATGCGCAGCTACGTGCCGGCGCATGCGGACAAATGGCTGGACGAAAAACGCCGCGAGGAGCTGCGCTGACATGGGCGCCATCCCTGCAAGCTTTGCCGCCTTCCGCATCCACGACGACGCCGCCGGCTACCGCAGCGGCATCGAGCCAGTGGCGCTGGATCAGCTCTCGCCCGGCGAGATCGTGATCGAGGCGGCGTACTCGTCTGTCAACTTCAAGGACGCGCTGGCCGGCACCGGCCAGGGCAAGATCCTGCGCCGCTTTCCGCTGGTCGGCGGGATCGATGTCGCCGGACACGTGGTCGCTTCCACCGATCCGGCGTTCCGCGAAGGCGACCCGGTGCTGGTCACCGGCTGCGGCCTGAGCGAGACCCGCGACGGCGGCTACTCGAAGTTCGTGCGCCTGGAATCGCGCTGGACCATCGCCCTGCCCGCCGGGCTGACCCTGCGCGAAAGCATGATCCTGGGTACCGCCGGCTTCACCGCCGCGCTGGCGCTGCTGCGGATGCTGGACAACCGCCAGACCCCGGCGATGGGACCGCTGTGCGTCACCGGCGCCAGCGGCGGCGTGGGATCGCTGGCGGTGGACATCTTCAGCCGCGCCGGTTTCGAGGTGCACGCCATCAGCGGCAAGACCGCGCAGCACGACTACCTCAAGGCGATCGGCGCCCGCCAGGTGCACGGCCGCGACGCGCTGGCGACCACGCGGCCGCTGGAATCGGCGCGTTTCGGCGGCGGCCTGGACAACGTCGGCGGGCCGATGCTGGCCAGCCTGCTGGCGCAGACCGCGCCCTACGGCAACGTCGCCAGCGCCGGCCTGGCCGCCTCGGCGGAACTGCACACCACGGTGATGCCCTGCATCATCCGCGGCGTGTCGCTGCTGGGCGTGGCTTCGGCCGGCACCGCGCGCGACATCCGCGAAGCGGTGTGGCAGCACCTGGCCGACGACTGGAAACCCGCGCACCTGGCGCGCATCTGCACCCGCGAAGCCACGCTGGAGCAATTGCCCGAGGTGTTCGCGGGCATGCTCGCGGGCGGCTCGCTGGGGCGCACGCTGGTCCGGCTCTGAACGTCCGGCAGCGGCCGGTTTGCGACGGCCGGCGCGACCGCTACAATCGATCCGTCCCCCGGGGAATGACCGCATGGCCCGCATCCTGATCGTCGACGATTCGCCGTCGCAACTGATGGGCATCCGCCGCATCGTCGAGAAACTCGGCCACGAGGCGCTGACCGCCGAAGACGGCGCCGCCGGGGTCGAGGTCGCCAAGCGCGAGCTGCCGGACCTGATCCTGATGGACGTGGTGATGCCGAACCTCAACGGTTTCCAGGCCACGCGCTCGATCACGCGCGAGCCGGCTACCCGGCACATCCCGGTGATCCTGGTAACCACCAAGGACCAGGAAACCGACCGCATGTGGGGCATGCGCCAGGGCGCCAGGGCCTACCTGACCAAGCCTTTCAGCGAGGAAGAACTGGCGCAGGTGATCCTGGACCACATCGGCAGCGACGAGCCGGGACCGAGCGCGGCCTGATCCTTCGCGTGGTTGCGTGAAGCGAGCGCAGCCCGCGACCATGCGGGCTGCGCTCGCTGGTTATCGCCCTAGAAGCAGGGATAAGTCTCGATGGTGTAATTGTCAGTCTCTGTGCCCCATGTGTAACCGGGCCCTTGGTTGCAACCACTGTCGTAGTAGCCGACATAGTTGCCCGCATCGTCGTAATAGTGAATTGTGTACCCAGTCGCGCGGGCGGCCCAAGCCGCTGTGGTTACCACGCTCAACGCGATGGCCAAAACCAGGCCCCAATGCTTCAAATTATGCTTTTTCATTGCAGAGACTCCTTCTCAAATCAATGTGGGGAATTTGCCCGCCAGACCGAAACAGCGTCCAGCAACGCGACCATAGGTCGAATAATTACCCCCAGAACTTGACCTGTGTCACAGTTGCCTAGGCCCTGCGCCACTCATTGCCGAATGAATCCCGTAGACGCGCGTAAGCGTCGCGCTGCGCCTGGTTCCCGGCCTGCGGCGCCAGCACTTCCAGTTCCACGATCTGGTCGCCCGCCGGCGTTCCCGGCAGGCCGCGTCCGCGCAACCGCAGCTTGCGCCCGGCCTCCGAGTCCGCCGGGATCTTCAATTCGACCGGGCCGCCCAGGGTCGGCACGCTGACCGTCGCGCCGAGCGCGGCTTCCCACGGCGCCACCGGCAGCAGATGGATGATGTTGCGGCCGTCGACCTCGAACTGCGGATGCGCGGCGTACTCGATCTCCAGCAGCAGATCGCCGCCTTGCGCACCCTGCCCGGCCAGCCGGATCGCCTGCCCCGGGCGGATGCCCTTGGGCACCCGCACCTCCAGGGTCCTGCCGTTGACGCCGATGCGCACCTTGTCGCCGCGGTACACCGCCTCCAGCGGCACCGCCAGGCGTACGCGCCGGACCTGGCCGGGTGCCGGACCGCGCGGCTGCGGACCGCGTGCGCCGCCACGCCGACGCCCGAACAATTCCTCGAAGAAATCGCTGAAGCCGCCGCCGTTGCCGCCGCCGGCGAAGATCTCATCGAAATCGAAGTCTCCCTGCGGCGCGCCCTGGCCGAAGCCCCCCGGCGGCGGCCGCACCTCGTCGCCGGGCCGGTAACCGTGCGTGCGCAACTGGTCGTAGGCCTTGCGCTTGGCCGGGTCGCGCAGCGCCTCGTAGGCCTCGTTGATCGCCTTGAACCGCTCCTCGGCGTCGGCTTCCTTGCTGACATCGGGATGGTACTTGCGCGCCAGCCGCCGGTAGGCGGTCTTGATTTCGGCTTCGCCGGCGCTGGGCTCGACGCCGAGAACGTCGTAGTAATCCTTGAATTGCATGGGTCTTCCTGCGCACGCGGCCGCAACGCCGCGTCGTTGCCGGCATTATCGCAGCGCCCCCGCGCACCGCGTTGACGCGATCTTAGCGCCGCGGGCGGCTACACTGGCAAGCCACAGGGAGAGCCGTCCATGACCATCCAAGCCGGCGACCGTCTGCCGGAAGCGACGCTGCAACGCATCCGCGAAGGCATCGAGACGGTCGACACCCGCAATCTGTTCGACGGCCGCAAGATGGTGATTTTCGGCGTCCCCGGGGCCTTCACCCCGACCTGCTCGGAAAAGCACCTGCCCGGCTTCGTCGAGCATTTCGACCGGTTCCGCGACAAGGGCATCGGCGTCGCCTGCCTGGCGGTCAACGACCCGTTCGTGATGCGGGCGTGGGGCGAGCACCAGCACGTCCCCGACGAGTTGCTGATGCTGGCCGACGGCAACGGCGACTTCACCCGGGCACTGGGGCTCGAGATGGACGCCAGCGCCTACGGCATGGGCATGCGCTCCAGGCGTTTCGCGATCTACGCCGAGGACGGCGTCGCCAGGCAGGTCTTCGTGGAGGCCCCCGGCGAGTTCCGGGTGTCCTCGGCCGAGCACGTGCTGTCGCAGATTCCCTGATCCGCACAGGCGGCCTGGCCACGCCAACAACCGGTTCTTCCTCCCGCTCGGATCGGCTTCGGAAGGAGTCGCCGCGGGCTGGGGGGTGCCGCGTCCTCCCGACGACCTCCTGTCTTTAAGTAGTCGGGGCGCAGGCCATTCGAGACAGCTCGCGTAATCGGCTTCGGGGAGAATCGCCGCCCGGCGGGCCGGGGGTGGTGCGCCCTCCTGACGACCTCCTGTCTTCAAATCGGGGCGTGGCCTGACTTTGTGAGATCGGCTTCGGACGGAGTCGCCGCGCCCGGCGGGCCAGGGGTGGTGCGCCCCCCTGGCGATGTCCTGTCTTTAAATCGGATGCTCGCCGGTGGGATCGGCTTCGGACGGAGTCGCCGCCCGACGGGCTGGGGGTGCTGCGCCCTCCTGACGACCTCCTGTCTTTAAGTCGGGTCGTGGACCCTCCATGGTCCACTCTCCGCACCCCCAGCCCGCCGGGCGGCGACTGCGCGAGCTTGGAGTTCATCGCTTCTGGCTGGTTTTCTCTACAAGCGCCGACTCACTGCCCAGAAGCCGGTGGCCCGGCCTGTGCGGGACCGTCGGCGGCATGGATGCCGCCGAGGAGCCTACAGGGACGTATTCACGGCGTGTCCCGCACAGGCCGGGCCACCGGCTTCCCCCGCAGAAGCTTCCACGCTTGAAGGGGGTGTTCACGACGCACCCCGTAGAGGCAGGACCGCCGGCTCCATCGCAGGGGTATCCACACGGGAGGAGTGTATTCACGCGTTGCCGCAAAGACGGCTACAGGCTTGCCCGCACCGGGAATTGGAGCCACAAAGACACAAGGGCGGCCAGGGGCCGCCCTTGCATCGTGCGCACTACCGGCGTCAGGCGGTCGGCGGCGACGGCTCGCTGACGGCGTCGGGGAGAACCGCTGCCGTGTCGGTGTCCTCCGTGTCCAGAGAAGCATCCACGCGTTCGAGCGCCTGCAGGCGTTCGCCCTCGCCGAGCCGGATCAGGGTGACGCCCTGGGTGTTGCGGCCGACCTGGGCGATCTCCGAAGCACGGGTACGCACCAGGGTGCCGCCGTCGGAAATCAGCAGCACCTCGTGGCTGTCCGACAGCTGGATCGCCCCGACCAATTGGCCGTTGCGGGCGCTGGTCTGCAGCGCGATCACGCCCTGGGTGCCGCGGCCCTTGCGCGGGTAGTCTGCCACCGGCGTGCGCTTGCCGTAACCGTGTTCGCTGGCGGTGAGGATGTCGCCCTCGCCGGAGAGCACGATCAGGCTGCGCACTTCCTCGCCGTCGGCCAGCTTCATCCCGCGTACGCCGGTGGCGGTGCGGCCCATCGGACGCACGGTCTCGCCGGCGAAGCGCACGGCCTTGCCGTTGCTGGCGAACAGCATGATGTCGCGGTGCCCGTCGGACAGTTCCGCGTTGACCAGCGCGTCGCCTTCGGCCAGGTTGATCGCGATCTTGCCGCGCTGCAGGCGATAGGCGTACTCGGTCAGCGGAGTCTTCTTGACCGTGCCGTTGCGGGTGGCGAAGAACACGAACAGGTCCTCGCTGTACTCGCGCACCGGCAGCACCGCCTGCACCTTCTCGCCCGCTTCCAGCGCGATCCAGTTGACGATCGGGCGGCCGCGCGCATGCGGGCCGGCGTCCGGCAACTGGTGCACCGGCAGCCAGAACACGCGACCGGCGCTGGTGAAGGTCAGCAGCGTGTCGTGGGTGTTGACCAGCCACAGCTGCTCGATGAAATCCTCGTCCTTGGTCGCCGCCGCATTGCGGCCGCGGCCGCCGCGGCGCTGCGCGCGGTAGGCGGTGACCGGCTGGCGCTTGGCGTAGCCGGCGTGCGACAGCGTCACCACCACGTCCTCCGGCGCGATCAGGTCGAGGATGTCCAGATCCTCCTCGCTGGCACGGATCTCGCTGCGGCGCGGGTCGCCGAATTCTTCCCTGAGGTTGCGCAGCTCGGTGCGGATCACCTCCAGCAGCACGTCGGGGTTTTCCAGGATCTCGATCAGGCCGCGGATGGTCTCCAGCAACAGCCGGTATTCCTCGGTGAGCTTTTCCTGCTCCAGGCCGGTCAGGCGATGCAGGCGCATTTCCAGGATCTGCTGCGCCTGGACCTCGGTCAGCTGGTAGCGCGAACCCGGACCATCCCGAGTCACCAGGCCGACGCCGGCCGGCAGGTCCTCCGGGCGCGATGCCTCGGCGCCGGCGGCGGCGAGCAGGGTGCCGACCAGGCCGGGTTCCCAGGTCCGCGCCAGCATCCGTTCGCGAGCTTCGTTGGGATTGGCCGAGGTCTTGATCAGCTCGATCATCTCGTCGATGTTGGCGAGCGCGACGGTGAGGCCTTCCAGGATGTGCGCGCGCTGGCGCGCCTTGCGCAACTCGAACACGGTACGCCGGGTCACCACCTCGCGGCGATGGCGCACGAAGGCCTCGAGCATCTGCTTGAGGTCGAGCAGCTTCGGGCGGCCGTCGACCAGCGCCACCATGTTGATGCCGAACACCGACTCCATCGGCGTCTGCAAATAGAGGTTGTTGAGCACGACCTCGGCCGAGTCGCCGCGCTTGATCTCGATGTAGATGCGCATGCCGTCCTTGTCGGACTCGTCGCGCAGCTCGCTGATGCCGTCGAGCTTTTTCTCCTTCACCAGCTCGGCGATCTTCTCGATCAGTCGGGCTTTATTCACCTGATAGGGGATCTCGGTGACGACGATCGCCTCGCGGCCGTTGTCGGCGACCTCGATGTCGGCCTTGGCGCGGATGCGCACGCGGCCGCGGCCGCTGCGGTAGGCCAGATGGATGCCGCCGACGCCGTTGATGATGCCGCCAGTCGGGAAATCCGGTCCCGGGATGTGCCGCATGAGGCCATCGATGTCGATCGCCGGATCGTCGATCAGGGCGATGGTGGCGTCGATCACTTCCGACAGGTTGTGCGGCGGGATGTTGGTGGCCATGCCGACCGCGATGCCGGCCGAGCCGTTGACCAGCAGGTTCGGGAACCGCGACGGCATCACCGTCGGCTCGAGTTCCTTCTCGTCGTAGTTGGGCTGGAAATCGACGGTTTCCTTGTCGATGTCGGCCAGCAGTTCGTGCGTGAGCCGCGCCATGCGCGCCTCGGTGTAGCGCATCGCCGCGGCCGAGTCGCCGTCCACCGAACCGAAGTTGCCCTGTCCGTCCACCAGCAGGTAGCGCAGCGAGAACGGCTGCGCCATGCGCACCAGGGTGTCGTACACCGACTGGTCGCCGTGCGGGTGGTATTTGCCGATGACGTCGCCGACGATGCGCGCGGACTTGTAGTAGGGCTTGTTGGCGTGGGCGCCGAGCTCGTTCATCGCGTACAGCACGCGCCGGTGCACCGGCTTGAGGCCGTCGCGGACGTCGGGAAGCGCGCGCCCCACGATCACGCTCATGGCGTAATCCAGGTAGCTGCGGCGCATCTCGTCTTCGAGGTTGACGGGGATGATTTCCTTGGCGGGTTCTGCCATCGGGATTCCGTTTCAGCGGTGGACCGGCCCCGGCAACGAACGCCCGGAAGCGGGACTCGGAAGCCCGTTCCGCCGGCGTCTTCGGGGCGGTTGGAAAAGACGTGAAATCATAGCACGCCGGGCGTTTTTACGCAGGGGTTTTTGCTTCGCGCGTCAAGCACTTAGCTGCGGATTCGCGAGCGTCCGCGGCACTCGTGCGGAACGGCTGCCGAAGGTCGCCGTCCGCGCCGGTCGCGCGCCATTTCCGCTGGTGGAAGGGGGTGCCTTGCCGCCGGGCTTGCGCGCCCGCTCACCCGCGCCCGAACGCCGCGCGCAGCTTGTCCGCGTCCGGCCGCTCGATCGCGCCGCGCTCGGTCACCAGCGCATCGATCAATGCATGCGGCGTCACGTCGAAGACCGGGTTCCAGGCGCCGATGCCCTCGGCGACGGTGCGGCTGCCGCCGACCGCGTGCAGTTCGCCGGGGTCGCGTTCCTCGATGCGGATGGTCTCGCCCGTGGGCGTGTCCATGTCGACGGTGGAGGACGGCGCCACCACCATGACCTTCACCCCATGGTGTTTCGCCACGATCGCCAGCTGGTAGGTGCCGATCTTGTTGGCGACGTCGCCGTTGGCGCAGATGCGGTCGGCGCCGACCACCACCCACTGCACGCGGCCGCTCCGCATCAGGTGCGCGGCGGCGGCGTCGACGATCAGGGTGGCGTCGATGCCGTCCTGCTGCAGCTCCCACACGGTCAGTCGCGCGCCCTGCAGCCACGGCCGGGTCTCGCCGGCGTAGACCGCGGCGATCCGGCCCTGGGCGACGCCGGCGCGGATCACGCCCAGCGCGGTGCCGAACCCGGCGGTCGCCAGCGAGCCGGTATTGCAATGCGTGAGCACCCCGCTGCCCGGCGCGATCAGCGCCGCGCCGAGCATGCCCATGCGACGGTTGGCAGCCAGGTCCTCGCGTTCGATCGCCGCGGCCTCGCGCTGCAGCGCCCCGCGCCAGTCGCCGTCCGCCGCACGCGTCAGCGCCGCGCGCATCCGCGCCAGCGCCCAGGCCAGGTTGACCGCCGTGGGCCGGGCCGCCTCGAGCCGCTGCAACGCCGGCTCGAGCTGGCGGGCCGCCGCGGCCGCAGTCGCGGCCTCGATGGCGCGCGCGGCCAGCACCACGCCCCAGGCCGCGGCGATGCCGATCGCCGGGGCGCCGCGCACCGCGAGCGCGCGGATCGCCGCGGCGACCGCGTCGCTGTCGGCGCAATCCAGGTACTCGACCGCGAACGGCAGCCGGCGCTGGTCCAGCAGTTGCAGCGCCTCCCCGGTCCAGCGGATCGGGCGGATGCGGTCATAGCGGGCGTAGTCGATGGCGTGTTCCACCGCGGCATTATGCGCGAGCGGCGCGCCCGGGCGTCCGCCGCCGGGCGTAATCCGCGTTTGCCAGTTACACCAGTCTCCCGGCTGCCGGCGGCGTCCCATGATCCGCACGCATGCGCGTTATTCGTTCGGGTTCGCCGTCGCCACGGCGATCATGCTGCTGGTGGGGCTGTCGATCCTGCTGGCGACCCGGCAGATCCGCGCCGACAACCGCTGGATCACGCACAGTCGCGAGGTGATCGAGCACCTGGCCCGGGTCCGCGCCGAACTGCTCGAGGGCATCGCCGCACAGCGCAGCTACCTGCTGACCGGAGACCGCAGCTTCCGGGTCCAGCACGACAACGTGCGCCCGGCCATCCGCCAGGACCTGGCCACGCTGACCGCGCTCACCATGGACGCCCCCCAGGCGGCGTCGATCCGCGAGCTCGCGGCGCTGATCGAATTGCGGCTGGATACCACCAGCGAGGTCATCCGACTGTACGAAAGCAACGGCCTGCCGGCGGTCCAGGAGCGGTTGCGCAGTGCCGACCTGCGCACGCTGATGGCGCGGATCGAGCAACTGCAGCTGCAGATCCAGAACGAGCAGCAGACGCTGCTGCTGCAGCGGATCGCCGTTTCCAGGCGCAACACCGGCGTGGTGCTGGCACTGGCGACCCTGGGCATCCCGCTGAGCCTGTCGATCGTATGGGCGATCTATGCGCTGCTGCGGCGCGAGGTACGCCAGCGCAAGGCGGCACAGGCCCGGGCCGATACGCTCAACCACGAACTGGCGCAGAGCGTCGCGCGCCTGGAGCAGGCCGGCAACGACCTCGCCGACCTCGGGCATTACGTCAGCCTGCTGCTGGGCTGCCAGGATCTCGGCGAGGCGCTGGACGTCACCCGCTACACCCTGCTCAAGCTGCTGCCCGGGGCCGCCGGCGCGGTCTACCTGCTGAGTCCGTCGCAGGACCACGCCGAACTCGCGATCGGCTGGGGACAGGCCCCGGCCGAAGCCCGCGGCCTGATGATGCCGTCCGACTGCTGGGCGCTGCGGCGCGCGCAACCGCATTTCGTCGACAACCTGCACGGCGAGACCGCCTGCCAGCATTTCGAGCCGCCCCCGCATGACGCCCATATCGCCAGCGCTTGCCTGCCGCTCAGCGCGCAGGCGGTCAGCCTGGGGGTGCTGGTGCTGTTCGCCGACGGGCCGGGGCCGATCCCGCGCATCGAGATCGCGGCCGCGGTGGCCGAGCAGCTGTCGCTGGCGCTGGGCAACCTGCGGCTGCAGGAAAAACTGCGCCTGCAATCCATCCGCGACGCACTCAGCGGACTCTACAACCGCCGCTACCTGGAGGAGTCCCTGCCGCGGGAGCTGGCCCGTTGCCAGCGCCGGGAAAAACCGCTGGCGCTGCTGATGCTGGACCTGGACCATTTCAAGGTGTTCAACGACACCCACGGCCACACCGGCGGCGACACCCTGATCGCGGCTTTCGGCAGGCTGCTGCTGGCGCATTGCCGCCCGGAAGACATCGCCTGCCGCTACGGCGGCGAGGAATTCACCCTGATCCTGCCCGAAGTGGACGAGGACACGGCGCTGCAGCGCGCCGAGGAAATCCGCACCGCGGCGATGCGGATGACGATCACCTTCGACAACCGCTCGCTGGCCGGGACCAGCCTGTCGATCGGGCTGGCGATGTACCCGCACCACGCGCACGACAGCGCCGGCCTGGAGCGGCTCGCCGATGCGGCGCTGTACCAGGCCAAGCGCAACGGGCGCAACCGGATCGAGGTCGCGGCCACGGTGTGAGCGAGCGCTCAGGCGCGCTCGAAGGCGAACGCCAGCACGTCGGCGATGCGCTCGCTGCCGAGCATCGCCATCAGCAGCCGCTCGATCCCCAGCGCCACGCCGGCGCACGCCGGCAGGCCGGTCGCCAGCGCCGCCAGCAGGCGTTCGTCGACCGGCGGCAGCGGGGCGCCGCGCCCGTGGCGCACGTCCAGGTCGCGCTCGAAGCGTGCGCGCTGCTCGTCGGGATCGCGCAGCTCGTGGTAGCCGTTGGCCAGCTCCAGCGGGCCGAGGTAGAGCTCGAAGCGCTCGGCGACCGCGATGCCGTCGGCACCGCGTCGAAGCCGCGCCAGCGCGCACTGGCTCGCCGGCCAGTCGTACACCGCCAGCATCCTCGCCGGATCGAAGCCCGGCTGCAGGCGATGGGTCAGCAGCAGGTCCAGCCAGTCGTCGCGGGTGAGGCCGCGCGGGTCGACGGCGACTGCGCCGAGGGCGGCACGCAGCGCGTCCTCGCCGGCGAGGAACGGGTCCAGGCCGAGGCGGTCGCGATACAGGTCGCGGTAACTCACCTGCTCCAGCGGCGCGGCGCGTCCGACCAGCGCCAGCGCCATGCGCACCAGCGCCGCGGTCTCCTCCGCCAGGCGGCGGTGATCCCAGCCGATCCGGTACCACTCGAGCATGGTGAACTCCGGATTGTGGCGACCACCGGCCTCGCCGTCGCGGAACACGCGGCCGAGTTCGTAGCAATCGCCGACCCCGGCCGCCAGCAGGCGCTTGAGCGGGTATTCCGGCGAGGTCCGCAGCCAGCGCGTGCGCGGCGCGCCATCGGTGCGGCCGGAGAACTCCAGCGCGAACGGGGCGATGTTGGGCTCGGTGTTGCCCGCCACCGACAGCACCGGCGTTTCCACCTCGAGCACGTCGCGCTCGGCGAAAAAGCCGCGGATGCGGGCATACAACGCCGCGCGCAGGCGCAGGGCCTCGACCGTCGCCGTCGGCCGCCAGTCGTTCATGCGCCGCCGTGTTCGGCCAGATACGCCAGCAGCCGCGCCTCGTCCCAGATCTCGATGCCCAGTTCCCGCGCCTTGGCCAGCTTGCTGCCGGCGGCCTCGCCGGCGACCACGAAACCGGTCTTCTTCGACACGCTGCCCGAGACGCGGGCGCCCAGCGCCTCCAGGCGGGCGCCGGCCTGCTCGCGCGACATCGAGGCCAGGCCGCCGGTCAGCACCACGCTGGTGCCGGCCAACGGGCCATCGCTGGCGCGCTGCGGCGGGCCTTCCGGCCAGCTCACGCCGGCCGCGCGCAACGCGGCGATCACTTCGCGGTTGTGCGGCTGGGCGAAGAAATGGGCGATGCGCGCGGCGACCACGGGGCCGACGTCCGGAACCGCCCGCAGCGTCTCCTCGTCGGCCGCCATCAGCGGGGCCAGCGCGCCAAAGTGCCTGGCCAGCGTTTTTGCCGTGCTCTCGCCGACATCGCGGATGCCCAACGCGAACAACACCCGCTCCAGGCTCGAGCGGCGGCTGGCATCGATCGCCGCGACCAGGTTCTCCGCCCAGCGGGTGGCGATCTTGCCGGCCTTCACCGTCTCCGGCACGGTGCCGGCCAGCTCGTCCGCACGACGCTTCATCTCGACGAAATCGTCCACGCCGAGCGCGTACAGGTCGGCGACCGTGCGCACGTAACCCAGGTCCACCAGCGCCTCGATGAAGCGCTCGCCCAGGCCCTCGATGTCCATCGCCCGGCGCGAGGCGAAGTGGAACAGCGACTGCTTGCGCTGCGCCGGGCAGAACAGTCCGCCGGTGCAGCGCGCGACCACCTCGCCCTCCTCGCGCTCGATCGCCGAACCGCAGTCCGGGCACACGTCCGGCAACCGGTACGGCGGGTGCAGCGGCTGGCCGCGCCTGTCGAGCGGCCGCCGCTCCTCGATCACCCGCACCACTTCCGGGATCACGTCGCCGGCGCGGCGCACGATCACCGTGTCGCCCACGCGCACGTCCAGGCGCGCGACCTGATCGGCGTTGTGCAGGGTGGCGCGGGTGACGGTGACTCCGCCCACATGCACCGGCGCCATCAGTACCCACGGCGTAACCGCGCCGGTGCGGCCGACGTTGACCTCGATCGACTCGACCGTGGTCGCTTCCTCCTGCGCCGGGAACTTGTGCGCCAGCGCCCAGCGCGGCGCGCGCGAGACGAATCCCATCGCGCGTTGCTGGTCGTAGCGGTCGAGCTTGTAGACCACGCCGTCGATGTCGTAAGGCAGGTCGTCGCGGCGGGCGCCGATGCGCGCGTAGTAGGCGAGCAGCCCGTCGACGCCGTGCGCGGTGTCGACCTCCGGGCTGACCGGAAAGCCGAGCTCGCGCAGCCAGGCCAGGGTTTGCGAATGGGTGGGCGGCAGGGCCCCGCCCGCGCCCGCGGCAAAGCGCACCTGGCCGAGCGCGTAGGCGTAAAAGGCCAACGGCCGCTGCGCGGTGACGCGCGGGTCCAGCTGGCGCAGCGAACCGGCGGCGCCGTTGCGCGGGTTGGCCAGGGTTTTCTGCCCGTGTTCCCGGGCCCAGGCGTTGTAGCGCTCGAATGCGGCCCGGGGCAGGACCACTTCGCCGCGCACCTCGAGCACCTCCGGCGCCGCCCGTGGCAGCGGCGGGCCGCCCGCGTCGGGCGGCGTGCGCAGGCGCAGCGGAACGCTGCGGACGGTGCGCACGTTGGCGGTCACGTCCTCGCCGCTGCTGCCGTCGCCGCGGGTGGCCGCGCGCACCAGCGCGCCGTGCTCGTAGCGCAGGCTGATCGCCAGGCCGTCGAGCTTGGGCTCGACCGAAAACAGCGGCCGCGCGTCGCCGGTCTCCTTCTCGATGCGGGCGACGAACTCCTGCACTTCCGCGTCGCTGAAGGCGTTGCCCAGCGACAGCATCGGCACCGCGTGCTCGACCGTGGCGAACTTGCCCGAAGGCGCGTCGCCCACCCGCATGGTCGGCGAGTTGGGATCGCGCAGCTGCGGATGCGCGGCCTCCAGCGCCTCCAGTTCGCGCAGCAGGCGGTCGTACTCGACGTCCGGGATGTTCGGGTCGTCGAGCACGTGGTAGCGGTAGTTGGCGTCGTCGAGGCGGCGGCGCAGTTCGGCGACGCGGGCGGCAGGATCGGGCATCGGCATGTCGCAAGCATCCTTCGACTTGGCGCGGCGCGCCTGCGCTCAGGACGAACGGGGTGTGGACATTCCGTTCGCCCTGAGCGTAGCGAAGCGAAGTCGAAGGGGAATGAAGCCGAGGCGCGGGCTACCAGCGCGGCGGGCGGGTGAGCGGCGGCGCCTCGTGCTGGCGGTCGTAGGCGCGCAGCTCGTCGCGCAGGTACTGGATGCGCTGGCGGCCGATCGCGTTGCGCTGCTCGTCCAGCAGCACGCCGTCCAGCAACTCGGTCATGCGCTCGGCGGTGGGCAGCATCATCTCCCAGGCGTCCAGCGCCGGCACCGGCGCCGGCAGGGTCAGGAAGAAGGCGATCGCCGGCGTCTCCAGCGCCTGGATCGTGGCCATGTCGAAACTGCCCGGCTTCATGATGTTGGCGACGCTGAAGATCGGCCCGCGTTCGGGACGGCCGTCGACCAGGCGGTGGAACACGTTCATGTGGCCGTAGGTCAGGCCGGTCTTCTCCGCGGCCACCACGATGTCGGGACCACGCAGCACCTGGCCCGCGCGCGCGGCGATGTACAGGGTGACGATCTTGTCGAATTCCTCGCTGGTGCGGCGCCCCAGGTCGCTGCCCGGCGCCGCGTCCGCCAGTTCCATTTCCGCCTGCACCGCCTCGCCTTGCGCCGCATCGCCGGCGAGGCCGCGTTCCAGCTGTTCGCCCAGGGTCGGCTCGACCCGCCGCCCCTCGTCGCCGCGGCCGCCCTCCACGCGGCGTCCCTGCCCCGCCTTGCGCGGGCGGCCGAAGAAGTAGATCGCGGCGATCAGCAACAGGCCGGCGATCAGGATCCCGGTACGCAGCATCCACACGTCGGTCATCGTTACGTCTCCTCTGCGTCCGGTCCGTCAGGCGGCGCCGGCCAGGCGTGCGGCCTCGGCGAGGTCGACCGAGACCAGGCGGCTGACGCCGGGCTCGCGCATGGTAACGCCGGACAGCTGCTGCGCGGCTTCCATCGTCGACTTGTTGTGGGTGACGAACAGGAACTGCACCTGCTCGCTCATCTCGGCGACCATCGCGGTGAAGCGGCCGACGTTGGCTTCGTCCAGCGGCGCGTCGACCTCGTCCAGCAGGCAGAACGGCGCCGGGTTCAGGCGGAAGATCGCGAACACCAGCGCCACCGCGGTCATCGCCTTTTCGCCGCCGGACAGCAGCGAGATGTTGGACACGCGCTTGCCGGGCGGCCGCGCCATGATCGCGACGCCGGTATCCAGCAGGTCCTCGCCGGTGAGTTCCAGGTAGGCGTGGCCGCCGCCGAACAGGCGCGGGTACAGCTCCTGCACGCCGGCGTTGACGCGGTCGAAGGTGTCCTTGAAGCGGCCGCGGGTCTCGCGGTCGATCTTGCGGATCGCGTCCTCCAGCGTTTCCAGCGCGGCGGTCAGGTCGGCGTCCTGCGCGTCGAGGTATTCCTTGCGCTGCGCGGCCTCGGCGTGCTCGGCGATCGCGGCCAGGTTGACCGGCTCCAGCCGTCGCAGCCTGGCGTCGAAGTCGGCGACGGCTTTTTCCCAGGCGGCGACGTCGGCGCCTTCCGGCAGCGTGTCGAGCACCTCGGCAAGGACGAAGCCGGCCTCGACCACGGCGCCCGACAGCTGCCCGGCCTTGATCGCCAGCGCCTGCTGGTCGAGCTTGCGCTGGCCGATCTTCTCGCGCTGCGCCAGCGCCTGCTCGTCGCGCTGATGCCGGGTCTGTTCGTACCCGCGCAGCGCGTCGTCGACACCTTCCAGCGCCGCGCGCGCGGCGGCCAGCGCCTTCTCGGCGCGGACGCGTTCTTCCAGCGCCGCCTGGCGTTCGGCTTCCAGCGCCATCACCGGCGAATCGCCGTCGGCCAGCTGCGCGGCGAGCTCGCCCAGGCGGGCGTCGAGCTGGCCGCGCTGGCCACCCATGCGCTCCAGCGCCTGCGTCAGGGCCGCCAGTTGCGCGCGCTGGGTCTGTACCGTCAACGCCAGCGCGTGGGTAGCGGCGGCCGCCTCGCGCGCGGCGGTACGGGCGGCATCGCGGGCCGCATGCAGGCTGGCACGTTCGGTATCCAGCGTGCGCCGCGCGGTTTCCAGCTCGGCCATGCTGGCCACCGCCTGTTCCAGCCGGGCGCGCGCTTCGCGCGCCTGGCCGCGGCTGGCGTCCAGGGTTTCCAGCAGTTGCGCGGTATCGGCGTCGATCTTCTCGATCCGGCCGCGCGCCGAATCCAGCCGGCCCTGCTGGCTCTGCAGCTGGCCGGCGAGTTCCGAGACGCCGCGGTGGGCGAGGTACAGCGCACGTTGCGCGTCCTCGCGCTGCTGTTCGGCGACCAGCGCGCGGTCGCGCCAGGCGGCCAGGCCGCGCTCGAGTTCGGTCTCGCGCTGCTGCAGGTCCTTGATCTCGCCGCGCAGCGCCTGGATCTCGCGTTCGCGCAGCAGCGCGCCCTGCTTGGCGGCGCCGGAGCGCAGCACCCGCACCCAGCCCGCGCCGAGACGCTCGCCGTGGCGGGTGATGACCGACTCGCCTTCCCCCAGCCGCGACAGCAGCGCGCGCGCGTCGGCGAGGGTTTCGGCGGCGTGCAGTCGGGCCAGGATGCGGAGGATGGCGGCCGGTCCCCGCACCTTGGCCGCCAGCGAGGTCGGAGCGGCCGCGATGTCCGCGGTCTGCGGCGCGACCAGCGTCAGCCGACCTTCGCCGAGTTCGCCCAGCGCGTCGACCAGCGTTTCCGGCGCCTCCACCAGCACGCCTTCGATCAGCTGTCCGAGCGCGGCCTCGACCGCGTTCTCCCAGCCCGGCTCGACCACCAGCGTCTCGCCCACGCGCGCGGCCGAATCCAGCCCACGCTGGCGCAGCCATGCCACCGCGGCGCCCTGTTCCTGCCCGAGCGCGGCATGCTGCAGGGTTTCCAGCGAGGCCAGGCGGCCACGTTTCTCCTGCGCCTGTTTGCGCACTTCGGCCAGTTCCGACTGCGCGCTGCGCTGCTGATCCTGCAAGGCCGTCAGCGCGAGCTTGCGGCTCTCGACCTCGGCGGCCAGGCCGTCGAGCGCGGCCTTCTGCGCGTCGTGCTGCGTCTGGATGGCGGCGAAGGCCTCGGCCAGGGCGGCCAGGTCCAGGCCGCTGCGTTCGCCGGCGAGCTGCTCGCGGCGGCGCTCGGCGTCCAGCGCCTGGCGGTCGAGATAATCGACCCGGGTGCGCTCGACGTCGCCGGCGCGCGCAGCTTCGGCCTGCGCCCGGGTGTGTGCGTCCCAGCGTTGCTGCCAGTCCGCCAGCCGCATCTCGGCCTCGCGCAACGCGTCCTGGGCGGCCTGGTCGTGCGCCTGCAGTCGGGCCAGTTCCGGTTCGGCCTGGGCGACCGCCTCGCGCAATGCGGCCAGCCGCGCCTCGTCGCCGCTGATGTGGGTGCCGATCTCGGCCAGCTGCGCCTGCGCCTCCTCGCGCGCGCGCTGCAGCCGCTGCGCCAGCTCGCGCTGGTGCGCGATCTGCTGCTCGATCCGCGCCAGCGTGCCGCCAACCTGGTAGACCTCGGCCTGCGCCCGGTTCAGCGCTTCGCTGGCCTGCTCGCGGCGGCCGCGGTCCTCCTCGATCCTGCGTTCGGCCTCGCGCTGCTCGGCGACCAGTTGCTGCAGCCGGGTCTCGTCCTGTGCCATCGCCTCGCGCAAGGTCTGCAACTGCGCGTCGAGGCCGCGGAACTCCAGCGCCTTCCACTGCGCGTCCTTGACCCGGCGCTCGGCCTGGATCGTCTGGTACTGCTCGGCCTGGCGCGCCTGGCGCTTGAGGTGCTCGAGCTGCTTGCCGACTTCCTCGCGCAGGTCGGTGAGGCGGTCGAGGTTCTCGCGGGTGTGCCGGATCCGGCTCTCGGTCTCGCGCCGGCGCTCCTTGTACTTGGAGATGCCGGCGGCTTCCTCCAGGTACACGCGCAGATCCTCGGGCCGGGCCTCGATGATCTGGCTGATCATGCCCTGCTCGATGATCGAGTAGCTGCGCGGGCCCAGGCCGGTGCCCAGGAACAGGTCGGTGATGTCGCGGCGGCGGCATTTGCCGCCGTTGAGGGAATAGCTGGACTGGCCGTCGCGGCCGACGCTGCGCTTGACCGAGATCTCGTCGAAGGCGCCGTACTCGCCGGTGATGGTGTGGTCGGAGTTGTCGAAGATCAGCTCGACCGTCGCCTGCGACACCGGCTTGCGCGCCGACGAGCCGGAAAAGATCACGTCGGTGAGCGAATCGCCGCGCAGGCGACTGGCCGCGCTCTCGCCCATCACCCAGCGGATCGCGTCGATGATGTTGGACTTGCCGCAGCCGTTGGGACCGACGATGCCGGTCATGTTGGTCGGCAAGTGCAGCGTGGTCGGATCGACGAAGGACTTGAAACCGGACAGCTTGATCGTGGACAGGCGCATGCGGCGGTCGTCGGGCCCCGGCAACGGGGCTCCGGGCCCGCGTCGCAGTCAGTGAAGATGGATGAGTTGTGACCGGCAAGCCATTGATCCGTTTCGAATCCGGCTTGCGGCATGGCGGCGCCGGCGGCGGCCCCCTTCGCGAGTATAGCGGGCTGCCCCGGCAGCGTCCGCGCCGGGGCGGGCCGCGCGCCAGGCCTGCGGCCGCAAGCGCAGCGCCCGCGCGTACGGCCACATCGCCACCACGCCGTCGCCGCCGCGTCGTCGCCGCCGCGTCGGGCCGGACGTTTCTCCCGCGCCGACGCGGCGCTGCCCGGGAAACTGGTATGGTCGCGGGCCGATGCAGGCCCGCCTGCAGCGCCTGACCCAGCGCCCGCCCAGGGACGGCGCCCGCTGGATCGCGATCGCCACGCACGGACGCTGCCTGGACGAATCGCGTCGGCCGACCCGGGAGCGAGGACCTGTGCAGCGCCTGTCCCCACCAGCGAACGCCGTCCCGGACGCGCCGCGACGCCGCCGGAGTCGCGCATGAGCGGCAACCGCGTCCTGCTCGCCGATATCGGCGGCACCAATGCCCGCTTCGCGCTGGCCGATCCCGCCGCACCCATGCCGCTGCTGGGCGACAGCATCCGCAGTTACGCGGTCGAGGCGTTCGTATCGCTGGCCGAGGCCGCGCAGCACTATCTCAACGCGACCCGGACCCAAGCCGGCAGCGGCGTGTTCGCGGTCGCCGGGCGCGTGGACGGCGACATCGCGCGCATGACCAACCATCCCTGGGTGGTGTCGCGCACGCGGGTGCGCCAGGCCCTGGAACTGGAGACGGTCACCCTGGTCAACGACTTCGTGGCGCAGTCGATGGCGCTGCGCTCGCTCGGCGCAGGCGACGTGCTCGCGATCGGCGCGCCCGAGCCGGCCGCATCCGGCGGCGGCGCGCGCACGTACGCCGTGCTGGGGCCCGGCACCGGCCTGGGCATCGGCGCGCTGATCGTGCGCGATGGCCGCCATTACCCGCTGGCCAGCGAAGGCGGGCATGCCAGCTTCGCCCCCGGCACGCCGGAGGAAATCGCGATCCTGGAGCGGCTGTCGACCTATTACGGCCGGGTCTCCAACGAACGCCTGGTCAGCGGCGGCGGGCTGGTCAACATCCATCGCGCCCTGAGCGAGATCGCCGGGGTCGACCCGGGCCCGCTGCAAGCCGAGGACATCACCGCCCGCGCGGCCGCCGGCGATCGCCGCTGCCTGCGCGCGATCGACGTGTTCTGCGCGGTGTTCGGCGCGATTGCCGGCGACCTGGTGCTCACGCTCGGCGCCTGGGACGGCGTCTACCTCAGCGGCGGCATGGTGCCGCTGCTGCTGCCGGCGCTGCAGCGCTCGGGCTTCCGCCAGCGCTTCGAGAGCAAGGGCCGCTACGCCCCGGCGATGGCCCGGGTGCCGACGCTGGCGGTGCTGCACCCGAACCCGGGCCTGCTCGGCGCCGCGGTGCTGGCCGCAGACCAGGCAGCGGCGGGAAGCGGCTGATGGGCGCGCCGCAGCAACGCCCGTGGCCGGTGGAGTTCCACTCCTACCGCAACGACGACCAGTGGGCCTGGGCGATCGCGGTCGCGGTCGCGGCCGCGCTGCGCCGCGACCTGCAAGACCCCGGGCGCGCGCGGCTGCTGGTGTCCGGCGGCCGCACTCCCGCACCGGTGTTCCGCGCCCTGGCGCAGGCGCCGCTGGACTGGGAGCGGGTCGACATCGCCCTGGTCGACGAGCGCTGGCTGCGCCCGGACGACATGGACAGCAACGCGTACCTGGTGCGGGAGCACCTGCTGCGCGGCCACGCCGCGGCAGCGCGCTTCGAAACCCTGACCCGCCCCGGGCGCAGCATCGAGGCGGCCGTCGCCGACGCCAACCTGCATGCGCGCCGTGCGCCCGGGATCGTCCTGCTGGGGATGGGCGAGGACGGCCATGTCGCCTCGCTGTTTCCGTACATGCGCGGCCTGGACGCCGCGCTGGCGAGCGACAACGCCTATGTCGCCGTGGATGCCGGCGGCTGCCCGGGCGCCGGCCCGTGGCCGCGTCGGATCAGCCTGACGCCCACGGGCCTGGCTCCGGCGCATACCCGGCTATTGCTGCTGCGCGGGCAGCACAAGCGCGGCGTGTTCGAGCGCGCCCTCGCCGGCAGCGACCCGCGGCCGCTGCCGGTGCGCATCGCCTTCACCACCCCGGGAGCGACCCTGCAAGTGCACTGGTGTCCGTGAGGGTATCGTCCCGACGTCCCGGGCCGTTGCCGACGGTCGACTCGCGCACCACCAGTTCGGCCGGCAGGCACTGCGGCACGGCTGCGGCGTCGGCGTCCTCCAGCAGCAGGTGCAGGGCGCGCGCGCCGAAACCGGCGATGTCGACCCGCATGGTGGTCAGGGCCGGATGCATGTACTGCGCCAGCGGGATGTCGTTGAAGCCCGCCAGCGCGATGTCGCCCGGGACCCGCACTCCCGCCGCGCCGAAGGCGAGCATGCAGCCCAGCGCCATCGTGTCGTTGGCGGCGAAAACCGCGTCCGGCAGCTGCGGCGCGGCGAGCAGCGCCTTGCCCGCCCGATGCCCGGAGGCGACGTCGAAATCGCCGGCGAGCACCCACGGCTGCGCCTGCGGCAGCCATTCGGCCAGCCCGTCGCGGTAGCCGCGCAGGCGCTCGTCGGCGTTGAAATGGGATTCGCGCCCGGCGATGAAGGCGATCCGCCGGTAGCCGCGATCCAGCAGGTGCCGCAGCAGCGTGCGGGCGGCGCCGTAGTTGTCGATCCGCAGGCTGCGGACGTTCGGCAACTGCGCGTCGCTGTCCAGCAGCAGCACCGGCAGCGCCTCCGGCAGGTGCGCCGCCAGCACGTCGACCCCGGCATGCGGCGACATCACGATGATGCCGTCGACCCGCCCGCGCATGCTCCGCAATGCGGCGCCCTGCGCCTGCTCCGACTGGTGGTGGCCGGAGACCAGCAACTGCAGGCCGCGTTCGCGGGCGGCCAGGTCGATCCCGCACATCAGCCGCGCGTAGTACTCGCAAGGCAGGTCCGGCAGGACCACGCCCACGGTCCGGGTGCGGCGGCTGCTGAGCACGCGGGCGGCGTGGTGCGGGCAGTAGTCGAGCGAGCTGGCGATCGCCAGCACCCGCTCGCGCACCGCCGCGGCGACGTTCTCGTGGCCGTTGAGCGCGCGCGACACCGTCGCCACCGACACGTTGGCGAGGCGCGCGACATCCTTGATGGTGACACCGGGACCGTTCAACGGAGCCAAGGGCAAGGCCGGAGCAGGGTGCCGAAAGTAACGGGTCCGCGGACGTCCGTAAACCGTTTCCCGGACCGTGGCGGGATCCCGATGGCCGTTGTGGCTTGTTTTCCGCGTTTTTGCGCGGCTCGCGGATTGGGTCTTGCGGCTCCGCATGCTGCATCGCAGCAGCCATCCGCCGGTCCGGCTCAGCCCCGGTCGGGCGTCCGCGCCTGGATCACCAGCGCGTGGATGTCGCTTTGCATCATCGCGCCCAGCGCCGCATAGACCGCGCGGTGCCGGGCCAGCGGCGCCATCCCGGCGAACGCGGCGCTGACGATGTGCACGGTGAAATGCCCGCGCCCGTCGCGCGCGCCGGCGTGGCCGACATGCCGGTGGCTGTCGTCGCTCACCTCCAGCGCGGCCGGGGCGAACGCCTGGGTCAGCAGCTGCCGCATGCGCGCGATGCGCTGCGCGTTGGCGGCCGGCACGCTCACGGCAGCACCGGCTTGAACGGCCGCACGTCGACCCGGACGTAGACCCCGGCGGACACGTAGGGATCGGCCTCGGCCCAGGCACGCGCCTGCTCCAGCGACGCGAACTCGGCGATCACGATGCTGCCGGAAAACCCCGCCGGACCCGGATCCTCGGCATCGATCGCCGGGCATGGCCCGGCCAGCAACAGGCGCCCGGCATCGCGCAGCGCATGCAATCGCGCCAGATGCCCGGCGCGGGCGGCCTGCCGTCGCGCCAGCACGTCGGCGCCGTCGTGTCCCTCGATCGCGTACCACATCGCCCGCATCCACGTTGTCGTTGCCGGGATTGTAGCCGCCGCGGCCGTTCAGCCCGGATGCTGGACAGGCTCCGGCACAGCCCGTAACCTGTGCGCCATTGCCGAGGCCGGATGCAGCGGCGGCGAATGCTGCAGATGTCCTGGCGGGACGCTGCCCGCGCCACCGCCGCGGCCGCTCCGCCGCTCCCTGAGCCCGCACCCGACGACCTCTCCGTTCGTCCGCCCCGCAGCACGCGAGGCGCGCTCCGCCTGCGGCGTCCGGAACATGCTTCGCCCGCCAGATCGCCGTACCCGACGTTGCACAGAGTGTCCCGGCCGCACCTCCGGTGCGCGCCCCCGCAAGACCGCGCGGCCCCGGGAGGGGCTGCCAAGTGATCCCGATGACCCAAACCCCTAGCGGCCCCGTGTCCGACGCGACCGTCGACCACAGCACCAGCGCCCACCCGCAGCAGCATGCTCCGCAACAGCATGAGATGCCGCTGGCGATGGTGCTCGGCCAGCCCGTGGTGGAGATTCCGAAGGACCTGTACATCCCGCCGGACGCGCTGGAGATCATCCTCGATGCGTTCGAGGGGCCGCTGGACCTGCTGCTGTACCTGATCCGCCGGCAGAACCTGGACATCCTCGACATCCCGGTGGCCGAGATCACCCGCCAGTACGTCGACTACATCCAGGCCATGCACGAGATGCGCTTCGAGCTGGCCGCCGAGTACCTGGTGATGGCCGCGATCCTGGCCGAGATCAAGTCGCGGATGCTGCTGCCGCGCTCGGAGATGGAGGAGGACGCCGAGGGCGACCCGCGCGCCGAGCTGGTGCGCCGGCTGCAGGAATACGAACGCTTCAAGCAGGCGGCCGAGGACCTGGATTCCCTGCCCCGCCAGGACCGCGACACCAGCCCCGCGAGCGCCTTCGTCCCCGACCGCGCCGCGGTGCGGCTGCCGCCGCCGGTGGACCTGCGCGAGATGCTGCTGGCGCTGCACGACGTGCTCAAGCGCGCCGAGCTGTACACCCAGCATGCGATCAAGCGCGACGCGCTCAGCGTGCGCCAGCGCATGGGCGAGCTGCTGGCGCGGCTGGGCGACGGCGCCTTCCATCGCTTCGAGTCGCTGTTCGAGCTGCGCGAAGGCCGGCTCGGGGTGGTGGTCACCTTCCTCGGCATCCTGGAACTGACCAAGGAGCGCCTGCTCGACATCGTGCAGGAGGCACCGCTGGCGCCCATCTACGTCAAGTCGCTGGCCGCCGACGAGGGCGGCGCCCGCGCGCTGGAGCTGTCCAGCGAATTCGACGACGAACCCGACGCCGCCAACGAACCCGACTGACCGCGGCCGGGGCCCCGCCCCGCCGCCCATCCGACAGATCCCGCATGGACCAACAACTGATCACCCGGATCGTGGAAGCCGCCCTGCTGGCGGCCAACCAGCCGCTGACGCTGGCACAGCTGCACGGCCTGTTCCCGCTGGACGAACCGGCGCCCGACGGCAGCGTCGAACGCGCGCTGGAGGCGCTGCGCGAGGGCTGCGCCGAGCGCGGCGTGGAACTGGTGGAACTGGCCTCCGGCTTCCGCTTCCAGGTCAAGGCCGACGTCCACCCGTGGGTGGCGCGGCTGTGGACCGAACGCCAGACCAAGTACACCCGCGCCACCCTGGAGACGCTGGCGCTGATCGCCTACCGCCAGCCGATCACCCGCGGCGAGATCGAGCAGGTGCGCGGGGTCGCGGTCAACAGCAACATCATCAAGGCGCTGGAGGAGCGCGACTGGATCCGCGTCGTCGGCCATCGCGACGTGCCCGGCAAGCCCGAGCTGCTGGCCACCACCAAGGCCTTCCTCGACTATTTCGGCCTCAAGCGCCTGGACGAGCTGCCGCCGCTGTCCGAACTCAAGGACATCGGCGAGCTGGAGCCGCAACTGACATTCGCCGCCGACGCCGCCGGCGACGCGCTGCCGGTCGGCGACCTCGCAATGCCGGCGGCACCGGGATCGGAGTCGATGTCCGGCCCGCCCACCACGGAATCCGGATCGACCGGGGCCGGAGCCGACTCCGCCCCCGATGTTGCGGACCCGACACAACCCCAGGACGAGGCCACGGCGTTGCAGCCGGAGCGGGTCTCGTCGGAGCAGACGGAATGAGCGAACAATCCACCCCCGGCAGCCGCAAGCTGTCGCTCAAACGCGGCCAGAGCGCCGAAACCCCGCGCCTGGAGGAACGCCTGCACAAGGTGCTGGCGCAGGCCGGGCTGGGCTCGCGGCGCGCGCTGGAGCAGCGCATCGCCGACGGCCTGGTCAAGGTCAACGGCGACACCGCGCAGCTGGGCTCCAGCGTCAAGGGCGGCGACCGCATCGAGATCGACGGCCGCACCTTCGTCGCCACCGCGCTGACCGAACCGGCGCGGGTACTGATGTACAACAAGCCCGAGGGCGAGGTCACCACCCGCGAGGATCCCGAAGGCCGGCCGACGATCTTCGAGGCCCTGCCCGCGCTCAAGGGCGCGCGCTGGATCGCGATCGGGCGCCTGGACATCAACACCACCGGCCTGCTGCTGCTGACCACCGACGGCGAGCTGGCCAACGCGCTGATGCACCCCAGCCACGAAGTCGAGCGCGAGTACGTCTGCCGCGTGCGCGCGCCCGAGGGCGAGGACGCGGTGTCCGACAAGCTGGTCGACCGCCTGCGCCGCGGCGTCGCGCTGGAGGACGGCCCGGCGAAGTTCGACGAGGTCGAGCGCATCGGCGGCACCGACACGCCCGACAAGGGCCGGCACGACTGGTTCCGCGTGGTGGTCAAGGAAGGCCGCAACCGCGAGGTACGCCGGCTGTGGGAGTCGCAGGGTTGCCAGGTCAGCCGGCTCAAGCGCACCCGTTACGGCGATATCGTGCTGCCGCAGCCGCTGCTGCGCGGACAGTCGCAGGAACTGCCGGCCGACCGGGTCGAGGCGCTGCGCAAGCAGCTCGGGCTGGAGGACGGCGCGCCGTCGGCGCTGACGCTGCAGCCGGTGATCGGCCAGCGCAAGGCGGCCAGGGCGACCGTGCACGTCGGCGGCCAGCCGCGCGCGCCCGGCTACGTCGGCGGCCACAACCTCGCCGACGAAGGCCGCGAGTTGCGCCGCTTCGACAACGTCCGCGAGGACCGCGGCCGCGGCCGCGGCGGCCCGCGCAAGCCCGGCGCCCTGACCGTCAGCGGCGAAGCCGCGGCCAAGCAGGCGCGCAAGGGCTTCAAGCCGAAGGGGCCGCGCCAGCAGGGCCAGCGCATGCGACCGGGCGAGCAGCGCGATGCCGGCACCCCGGGTGCCTTCCGTACCTGGTACGTGCCCGAGGGCGTGGACACCGGCCCGGCCGGCCATCGCAACCCCGAGGGCGGCCGCGCCCGCAAACCCTACGCCGGCAAGCCGGCAAGCCGCGGTCCCGGCGGCGGCAACCGACCCCAGGGCGGGCGCGGCGAGCGCGCCAACGGCGGCGGCCCCGGCCGCGGGCAACGTGCTCCGTACCTGTACGGGCATCCCGGCAATGCACCGAGCTTCCCCTCCGACCACGCCAACCCGGGCAGCTACAACCCTTACGGCGAGCGCCCCGGCAGCCCGCGCCCCGGCGCCGGCAAGCGCGGGCCCCGGCCCGGTGGTCCGCGCCCGGGCGGTCCGCGTCCGGGCGGCCCGCGTGCGGGAGGCCCGCGCGGCGGTGGTCGCCCGGGCGGCGGCAATCGCAACCCGCAGGGCGGCCATCGCTGAGACGTGAAGGGGGCGATCGCCCCCTTCGTGTTTTTCGGCGCCGGGCCGGCGGCGTCATCCCGGCCGCGGGCGCGCGCCGCAACCCCGCCCCGCCCGGGATCCCCGGCCCTCACGCCGCGCCGGATCCCGCCGATGGAGGATCCCCCACTCGGCCACCCCGCACGCGCATGCCGGCGATCACCGTCCTGACCCTCAACATCCACATGGGGTTCGACCTGGCGAACCGGCGCTTCGTGCTGCCGCAATTGCGCCATGCGATCGCCGCCGAATCGGCGGAGCTGGTGTTCCTGCAGGAAGTCCTGGGCGCGCACGCGCGGCATGCCCGGCGCCATCCCGGCTGGCCCGCCGCCCCGCAATACGAATACCTCGCCGACAGCCTCTGGCCGCAATACGCCTACGGCCGCAACGCGGTCTACCCGCACGGCCACCACGGCAACGCGCTGCTGTCGCGTTACCCGATCCTGCACTACGCGAACCACGACGTCTCGGTCCGCGGACACGAGCAGCGCGGACTGCTGCATTGCGTGCTCGATGTCCCCGGCGATGGACCGGCGCTGCATGCGGTCTGCGTGCATCTGGGGCTGCGCGAAGCGCACCGCCGGCGCCAGTTGCAGCTGCTGCGCGCGCTGATGCACGAGGAAGTGCCGGCAACCGCGCCCCTGATCGTGGCCGGCGATTTCAACGACTGGCGCGGCCGCGGCCACGCGCTGCTGCGCGACAGCGGCCTGCGCGAAGCCTTCGTCCAGGCCCACGGCCGCCTGGCGGCGAGCTTTCCCGCGCGCTGGCCGCTGCTGCCGCTGGACCGCATCTACCTGCGCAACGCCAGCGCGCGTCAGCCGCGGGTGCTGTCGGCGCCGCCGTGGTCCCGCCTGTCCGACCACGCGCCGCTGCTGGCGACGGTGGCGTTCTGAGCGCGTCCGCGACGGCGCGCGCGGCGTGCGGGTTTGCCCCGCATCCCGCCCTGCCGCGCGGCGGCACGCGCAGCAGCCAGCACCCGGCCGTACGCTGGCGGGCCACAGGCCCCGGTGCCGGGTGCTCAGCGCAGGGCGAAGGCGTCGGCGTCGAGCATCGCCGGGAAGCGTTCGCGGTGGGCCCGCAGTTCCGCGGCCGGCAGTGTGGTGGTGACCACGACTTCCCGGTCGGCGCATTCGTCCAGCGGCTGGCCGAGGAAGTCGACCACCGCGCTGTCGCCGGAGTAATGATGGCCGTTGCCGTCGGTGCCGACGCGGTTGAGCCCAGCGACGAAGCACAGGTTCTCGATCGCGCGCGCGCGCAGCAGCGTCTTCCACGCGTGGTTGCGCGCCGACGGCCAGTTGGCGACGTACAGCAGCAGGTCGTAGTCCGGCTGGCCCGGGCGCTCGACGTCGTAGCGGTTGCGCGAGAACACCGGGAAGCGCAAGTCGTAGCAGACCAGCGGGCAGATGCGCCAGCCGCGCCACTCCAGGGTCAGGCGCGCGCGGCCGGCGGCGTAACGCTCGTGCTCGCGCGCATAACGGAACAGGTGGCGCTTGTCGTAGTGGCGCAGCTCGCCATCGGGAGTGGCGAAGAACAGGCGGTTGAACACGCCGCCGTCGGCGCGGATCTGCACACTGCCGGTGATCGCCGCATCCAGCCGGTGCGCCTGCTCGCGCAACCAGGCGACGGTGGGGCCGTCCATGGTTTCCGCGTCGTGGATGGCCTCGTTGCTGAAGCCGCTGGTGAAGGTTTCCGGCAGCAGTACCAGGTCGGTGCTGCCGCGCAGCGGCGCCATCAGGCGGGCGTAGTACTCGCGATTGCCCGCCGGGTCGTGCCAACGGGTGTTGCCCTGGACCAGGGAGATGCGCAGGTCCTGCATGTGTCGCCTCGTTGCCTTCTTGTCGGGCGCAGGCGCGGCCAGGGCGCGCTGCGCGGGGGAATCCATCGCGGCTCACGTCGCTCCTGCAAGGCCGCTCCTGCAAAGCGGCTCCGGCAAAGCGACTCCTGCAAAGCCGTCCGCCGCAGCCGCTCGCGCCGGGCGGCTACAGCTTCTGCAGGCGCTCGATCGCCGCATCCAGGGTGGCCTCGTTCTTGGCGAAGCATAGCCGCGCCAGCCGCTGGCCGGCGGGCGGGGTCCGGTAGAACGGCGACAGCGGGATCGCGGCGACGCCGTGCTCCACGGTCAGCCAGCGGCAGAACGCGAGGTCGTCCAGATCGCTGACCGCCGAATAGTCCACCAGCTGGAAATAGCCGCCCGGCACCGGCAGCGGCTGCAGCTTCGTCGTCAGCAGCTGCGCGCGGAAACGGTCGCGCTTGGCCTCGTAGAACGTGCCCAGGCGCTCGTAGTGCTCCGGCTCGGCGTCGATCATCGCCGCGAACGCGTGCTGCGCCGGCGCGAAACTGCAGAAGGTGTTGTACTGGTGGACCTTGCGGAACTCCGCGCTCAGCGCCGGCGGCGCGATGCAGTAGCCGAGCTTCCAGCCGGTGCAGTGGTAGGTCTTGCCGAAACTGGAGACGACGAACGCGCGTTCGCGCAGTTCCGGGTACCGCAACACGGTTTCGTGGCGCGCGCCGTCGAACACGATGTGCTCGTAGACCTCGTCGGCCAGCAGCACGATGTCCGTGCCCGCCAGCAGCCCGGCGATGGCGGCCATGTCGCCGGCGCCGAGCGTCGCGCCGGACGGGTTGTGCGGGCTGTTGATCATCAGCATCCGCGTCCTCGGCGTGATCGTGGCGCGCACCCTGTCCCAGTCGGGCGCGAAACTCGCCGGACCGCCGCCCGGCGCTCCCAGCGGCACGTGCACGGCCGTCGCCCCGGCCAGTTCGATCGCCGGCTCGTAGCAGTCGTAGCACGGGTCCAGCACGATCACTTCCTCGCCCGCCCGGACCACGGCGTGGACCGCGTCGAAGATCGCCTCGGAGGCGCCGGAAGTGACCGTGACTTCCGCGTCCGCGTCCGGACGCCAGCCGTAGCAGCGCTCGGTCTTGGCCGCGATCGCCCGGCGCAGGGCCGGAATTCCGGTCATCGGCGGGTACTGGTTGTGGCCGGCGCGCATGGCGCGGTCCAGCTCCTCGACCAGCCGCGGCGGGACCGCGAAATCGGGGAACCCCTGGCCGAGGTTGACCGCCCGGTGCTCGGTCGCCAGCTGCGACATCACGCTGAAGATGGTGGTGCCGACCCTGGGCAGCTTGGTCGGGGGAAAAGGCATGGCGTCGGGCATCGGCGATGACGGAGTCGTTACAATGCCGGCCTTTGTAGCACGGTTGCAGGTCGTCGCCGGTGAGCAGGTTCGCGTTGGACGATGTCCGCGTCATTGCCCTGATGCGGGCCTATCTGGATGCCGAGTACCGCTGGGAATGGGGCGGGGAGTGGTATCCGCTGCGGGCCGGGGCGCCGGTGCCGGACCTGGAGGCGACCTTCCCCGACGGCCGCGAGTTCGGCCTGGTCTCGGCCTGGAATCCGCATTCGATGGTGCAGCCCGAGGAAGCCAACCGCAGCGCCGACACCGCGCTGCACGCCGCGCTGCGCGCCAGCGGCGCCGTCTACCGGCCTGCGTTCTCCTCGGCCCGCAACCGCAGCTGGCGCGAGCCCAGCTGGCTGACGGTGGACCTGCCGCTGGCCGAGCTGGACGCGCTCGGCCGCCGCTTCGGGCAGCTCGCCAACCTGTACTGCCGGCGTGGCGAGCCGCTGCGGCTGCGCATGTACCACGCCCGTCCGCTGGCGCTGGAAGCGGCCTTCGTCGACTGGCTGCCGGCGGTCGCAGGCTGATGCCCGGCGCCGCGCCGCCACCGCTGCTCGCCGTCCGCGGCCTGAGCTTCGCCCGCAACGAGATCCCGGTGTTCGGCCCGCTGGATTTCAGCGTCGACGCCGGCGAGGCGCTGCTGGTGCAGGGCGACAACGGCGCCGGCAAGACCACCCTGCTGCGGGTGCTGGCCGGCCTGCTGCCGGCCGATGCCGGCGAGATCGCGATCGAGGGCCAGCCCGCCGGCGCCTCGCTGCGGGCCCGCGCGATCGCCTACCTGGGCCACCTGCCGGCGCTCAAGGCCGACCTGACCGCACTGGAGAACCTGCACTTTTCCTGCGGCCTGTTCGGCCGTCGCCGCGGCCAGCTGCCGGGCAACGCGCTGGGCATGGTTGGCCTGGCCGGATACGAGGACACCCTGGTCCGGCAACTGTCGGCCGGGCAGAAGCGGCGCCTGTCGCTGGCACGGCTGTGGCTGATGCCGACGCCGCTGTGGTTGCTGGACGAGCCCTACGCCAACCTCGACCTGGACGGCATCACCCTGGTCAACCGCATGGTGCAGGCGCATCTGCGCGGCGGCGGCGCGGCCCTGCTGACCACCCACGGCGCCTATGCGGCGCCGCCGGTGCGCACGCGGATGCTGACCCTGGGCGGCGGCGCGCAGACGGCCGCACTGCCGGAGCCGGGCTAGCCGTGGACGCCGATCCGGGATTGGCCCAGGCCGGGCGCGCGCTGCTGGCGCGCGACGCGCGGCTGCTGTGGCGGCGGCGCGGCGACGCGCTGCAGCCGGCGCTGTTCGCGCTGCTGGTGGTGGTGCTGTTCGCGCTGGCGCTGGGCGCCGAGGCGCAGGCGCTGGCGCGGGCAGCCGCGGCGGTGCTGTGGCTGGCGGTGCTGCTGGCCGGGTTGCTGGCGCTGGACACGCTGTTCCGCGGCGATGCCGAGGATGGCTCGCTGGAGCAATGGATGCTGGCGCCGGTGCCGCTGGCCTGGCTGGTGCTGGTGCGCACCGGCATGCACTGGGCGAGTACCGCGCTGCCGCTGCTGCTGGCCACGCCGTTCCTGGCCGAGTTGCTGCACCTGCCGCGCGCGCAACTGCCGGTGCTGCTGACCTCGCTGGCGCTGGGCACGCCACTGCTGAGCCTGCTCGGCGCGGTGGTCGCCGCGTTGACGGTGGGCATGCGCCGCTCCGGCATCCTGGTCGCGCTGCTGGCGCTGCCGCTGTACGTGCCGGTGCTGGTGTTCGGTGCCGGCAGCGTCGCCGCCGCGGCCCAAGGCCTGGACCCGACCGGTGCGCTGCTACTGCTGGGCGCCGGGCTGGCGCTGGCGCTGGTGCTGGCACCATTGGCGGCCGCGGCCGCGATCCGGATCGCCAGCACTTGAGCCAGATCATGCATCCGGCAGGTCAATAGGCGCAAAATTCGCACGAGGCCGTCCGACCCGGCGACGCGTGATGCCGCCGCGACCGCGACCTTACCCTTTCTCATTCCCATTTTTTCGACGAGGTTCATCGATGAACATCCGACTGACCATGCTGACTGCGGCCTGCGCACTTGCGCTGGCGGGCTGCGCCGACAAGTCCGAAGCGCCGGCCGCACCGGCCGCCGCCCCCGCGACCGAAGCCCCGGCCGCAGCGGCCGAAGCGCCTGCCGCCGAAGCGCCGGCCGCAGCCGAGGCGCCCGCCGCCGGCGCCGCCGCGGTCGTCGCCGACTGCAGCACCACGATCGAAAGCACCGACGCCATGCAGTACAACGCCGCTTCGATCGCGGTCCCGGCCTCCTGCACCGAGTTCACCATCAACCTCAAGCACACCGGCACGATGCCGGTCGGGGCGATGGGCCACAACCTGGTGATCTCCAGCCAGGCCGACATGGCCGGCGTGCTCGCCGACGGCGTCGCCGCCGGCGCGGCCAGCGACTACGTCAAGGCCGACGACGCGCGCGTGATCGCGCACACCAAGCTGATCGGCGGCGGCGAAAGCACCTCGGTCACCTTCCCGGTGGCCAAGCTGCAGGGTGCGGGTCCGTTCGAGTTCTTCTGCTCCTTCCCCGGCCACTCGGCCATGATGAAGGGCAGCATCGCCGTCCAGTAACGGCGCTTGCCGCGGCAATCCGGCACGCGGACGTCCGCCACGGCGGGCGCTCGCGTGCCCTGCGGCATTCAGGTACATGGCAGCGCGTGCAGTCGTGCCGTCGCGCGCCGCCGTCCGGGCGCAACCGCACCGCGACCCGATCCCGGCCGGACCGCAGCAGCCGCAGGTCCGATCCGCACTCCCTTAAGACATGCCGCACCTGTCGCGCCGCGGCGCATGAGACAATGGCGCCCCTGCATTCGTGCCCGAGGGCGCGCGTTCACGCATGAATCCCGTCGTCCGCTGGTTCCACCAACTCGGCTCGCCTCCCTACTTCGACCGCTTCGCCGCGCGCTGGGCCCCGTGGGCCTACCTGCTGGCGCTCGCGACGATGGCCTGGGGCCTGTACGGCGCGCTGTTCCTGGTGCCGGCCGACTACCAGCAGGGCGACAGTTTCCGCATCCTCTACATCCACGTGCCCAGCGCCTGGATGAGCACGGCGATATACGCCTTGATGGCCGCCTACGCCGCGATCGCCCTGATCTGGCGGATCAAGCTGTGCGAGATCCTGGCGATGGCCTGCGCGCCGATCGGCGCCGCCTTCACCCTGATCACCCTGGCGACCGGCGCGATCTGGGGCAAGCCGATGTGGGGTACGTGGTGGGATTGGGATCCGCGCCTGACCACCGAGCTGATCCTGCTGTTCCTGTACCTGGGCGTGATCGGCCTGTACCACGCGATCGACGACCGCCGCGCCGCCGCGCGCGCCGCCGGCCTGCTGGCGATCGTCGGCGTGGCGCTGCTGCCGGTGATCCGCTGGTCGGTGGTGTGGTGGAATTCGCTGCACCAGGGCCAGACGATCCGGCTGCTCGGCGAGTCGGCGATGGACCCGAGCATGCTGCCGCCGCTGTGGTGGATGGCGCTGGGCACCCACGCCTGGTTCGTCGGCTCGCTGCTGGCGCGCGCGCGCGCCGACAACCTGCGTCGCGAGGCCGCCAAGGACTGGGTCCGCCGGCAGGCGGAGGCCGCGCCATGAGCTACCAGAACTATGTGCTCGCCGCCTACCTCGTGTTCGCCGCGGTACTGCTGTGGGACTTCGTCGCCCCGCGCCTGGCCGTCCGCCAGCAGCTGCGCGCCGCGCGCCTGCGGGCGGCGCGCCTGCAGGCCGGCCGCCGCGGCGACGCGTCCGCCAACGTCGATCCGGAGACGCCCCGATGAACCCGACCCGCAAACGCCGCCTGCTGCTGATCCTGGCGCTGATCGCCGCCGCCGCGATCGCCACCACGCTGGTGGCGCTGGCCCTGCAGCGCAACGTCGCCTATCTGTACACGCCCTCGGAGGTGCTGCGCGGAGAAGCCGGCGCGCACGCGCGCTTCCGCCTCGGCGGCATGGTCGCGGCCGGCTCGTTCCGGCGCGCACCGGGTTCGATGGAGGCGCACTTCGAGGTCGACGACGGCGACGCGCGGCTGCCGGTCGTGTACTCCGGGATCCTGCCCGACCTGTTCCGCGAGCAGCAGGCGGTGGTCGCTACCGGCCGCATGCGCGGCGATACCTTCGTCGCCGAACAGGTGCTGGCCAAGCACGACGAGACCTACATGCCCAAGGAAGTCGCCGACAAGATGCAGGCCGCGCACCGCAAGCACGACGTGCCGGCGTCCGCCGACACCCCGACGGACGCGCAGTAAGTGCTACCCGAACTCGGACAGGTCGCGCTGCTTCTGGCGCTGCTGGTCGCGGCGCTGCAGGGGCTGCTGCCGCTGGTCGGCGCGCAGCGCGGCAACCGGGCGTGGATGGCGGTCGCGCGCCCGGCGGCGTATGCGCAGCTGCTGCTGGTGGCGGGCGCCTTCGCCATCCTCACCTACGGCTTCGTGGCGCAGGACTTCTCGCTGCGCTACGTCGCCCAGAACTCCAACTCGCTGCTGCCCTGGTTCTACCGCTACACCGCGGTGTGGGGCGCGCACGAGGGCTCGCTGCTGCTGTGGGCGCTGATCCTGGCGCTGTGGACCGGCGCGGTGGCGCGCTTCTCGCGGCGGTTGCCGGATGTGGTGGTGGCGCGCGTGCTCGGGGTGATGGGACTGGTCGCGGTCGGCTTCCTCGCGTTCCTGCTCTTCACCAGCAACCCGTTCGAGCGCCTGCTGCCGGCCGCGGCCGAAGGCCACGACCTCAACCCGCTGCTGCAGGACCCGGGGATGATCGCGCATCCGCCGATGCTGTACCTGGGCTACGTCGGCTTCAGCGTGCCGTTCGCGTTCGCGATCGCGGCGTTGCTGGACGGCAACATCGATGCCCGCTGGCTGCGCTGGACGCGGCCGTGGACCAACGTGGCCTGGGCGTTCCTCACCTGCGGCATCGCGATCGGCTCCTGGTGGGCCTACTACGAGCTCGGCTGGGGCGGCTGGTGGTTCTGGGACCCGGTGGAGAACGCCAGCTTCATGCCGTGGCTGGCCGGCGCCGCGCTGCTGCACTCGCAGGCGGTGACCGAGAAGCGCGGGTCTTTCCGCGGCTGGACGTTGCTGCTGGCGATCGCCGCGTTCTCGCTGTCGCTGCTGGGCACCTTCCTGGTGCGCTCGGGGGTGCTGACCAGCGTGCACGCCTTCGCCGCCGACCCCGCACGCGGGCTGTTCATCCTGATCTTCCTGGGCATCGTCATCGGCGGCTCGCTGCTGCTGTACGCGCTGCGCGCGCCGGGCACCGCGGCGCAGACGCCCGACCCGAAGCAGTACTTCGCCGTCGCCTCGCGCGAGACCCTGCTGCTGCTCAACAACCTGCTGCTGACCTCGGCCTGCGCGATGGTGCTGCTGGGTACGCTGTACCCGCTGCTGGCCGATGCGCTGGAGCTGGGCAAGATCTCGGTCGGCCCGCCGTATTTCGCGCTGCTGTTCGTGCTGCTGATGGCGCCGATGGTGCTGCTGCTGCCGTTCGGCCCGCTGACGCGCTGGCAGCGCGAGCAGGCCTCGCGCCCGCTGGCGCTGCTGCTGCCGTGGGCCGGGCTGGCGCTGGGAATCGGCGTCGCCGCGTTCTTCCTCGCGCCGCAGGGCGCCTGGAAGGCCGCGGCCGGGCTGACCGGCGCCGCCTGGGTGCTGGCCGGCACCGCGCGCTTCGTCTGGACCCGGCTGCGCGGCGGCGCGGGCAGCCGCTACACCGCCGAAATGCTGGGCATGACCCTGGCGCACGCCGGCGTCGGTGTGTTCCTGGTCGGCGCGTTGCTGACCGAAGGCCTGAGCGTGCAGCGCGAGCTGGCGCTGGCGCCCGGGCAGTCGGTGACGCTGGCCGGACACGACTTCCGGTTCGATGGCGTCCAGCGTCGCCCAGGCCCCAACTACATCGCCGACCACGGCACCGTGCAGGTGCTGCGTGAGGGACGCGCCGTCAACACGCTGCATCCGGAAAAACGCAGCTACGCCGCCGGCGGCCAGATCATGACCGAGGCGGCGATCGACGCCGGTTTCCTGCGCGACCTCTATGTCGCCCTCGGCGAGCCGCTGGGCGACGGCGCCTGGGCGGTGCGCGTGCACGTCAAGCCGTTCGTGCGCTGGATCTGGCTGGGCGCGGCGCTGATGGCGCTGGGCGGCCTGGTCGCCGCCACCGACCGCCGTTTCCGGCGCCGGGAGCCGGCCGCATGAACGCTGCCCGGGCCGGTCGCTGGTTGCCGCTGGCGGCGTTCGCGGCGCTGGTGCTGCTGCTGGGCGCGGGCGTGTGGCTGAGCCGCAAGCCCAACCGCGAGGCGCTGCCCTCGCCGCTGATCGGCAAGCCGGCGCCGGCGTTCGCGCTGCCGCTGCTGCACGAGCCCGGGCGCCTGGTCACGCGCGACGAACTCAAGGGTGCGCCGTTCGTGCTCAACGTCTGGGGCAGCTGGTGCGCGTCCTGCCGCGAGGAACACCCGGTGCTGACCCGCTTCGCCGAAAGCAAGCGGGTGCGCGTGATCGGCTACAACTGGAAGGACGAGCCCGCCGACGCCAAGCGCTGGCTGGAGCGGTTCGGCAATCCGTTCTGGATGGTGCTGACCGACTACGAAGGCCGCTACGCGATCGACTGGGGCATCTACGGCGCACCGGAAACCTACCTGGTGGACGCCGCCGGCATCATCCGCTGGAAGCACGTGGGCCCGCTGACCGACGCCACCGTGCGCGACGAGCTGTTGCCGGCGCTGGCCCGCGCGGAGGCCGGCCGATGACGCGCTGGCTGCTCGCATTGCTGCTCGCGCTGACGCCGCTGGCCGCCCTGGCGCAGGCGGGAGGCGACCCGGCGCCGCTGCAGTTCCACGACCGCGCCGAGGAAGCGCGCTTCCACGCACTGGCCAGCGATCTGCGCTGCGTGATGTGCCAGAACCAGTCGCTGGCCGACTCCAACGCGCAGATCGCCCACGACCTGCGCCGCGAGGTGCTGACGCTGATGCGCCAGGGCAAGACCGACGCCCAGGTCAAGCAATTCCTGGTGGCGCGCTACGGCGAGTTCGTGCTGTACCAGCCGCGGGTCGAGTCGAAGACCTGGCTGCTGTGGTTCGGGCCGGCGCTGCTGCTGCTGCTGGGCGGGCTGGCGGTCGCGCGCGTGGTGCGCCGGCACGCCGGCAGTGCTCCCGCGGCCGCGGCGGGCCAGACCACCGCCGACGCTGCCGACGACGACCGCAAGCAGGAGTGGTGATGACCGGCAACGATGCTGTTTTCGTCGCCCTCGCCGGCGCCCTGACGCTGCTGGTGCTGGCATACGTGCTGCGGCCGCTGTGGCGCGAGCGTTCCGCGCGCCTGGCCGTGGTCGCCATCGTCGCGGCGCTGGCACTGGCGGCGTTCGGCCTGTACCGGCTGGTCGGCACGCCGGCCGCGCTGGATCCGGCCGCACGCCGCGCGCCGGCCACGCTGGAGGACGCGGTCGCGCAGCTGGAAGCGCAACTGCAGCGCGAGCCGCAACAACGCGACGGCTGGCGCCTGCTCGGACGCGCCTACGCCGCCCGGCAACAGCTGCAGAAGGCGCGCGAGGCCTTCGCCCGCGCCGCACAACTGGCGCCGGAAGATCCCGACGTGCTGGTCGAGGCCGCCGAGGCGCGGGCGCTGGCCGACCCGCAGCACCGCTTCGATGCGCAAGGCCTGGCCCTGCTGCAGCGTGCGCTGCAGCTGCAGCCGCAACACCAGCGCGCGCGCTGGTTCCTGGGCATCAGCCAGCGCCAGCAGGGCCACCCGGCGGACGCGGCGCAGACCTGGGAACCGTTGCTGGCGCAGGTCGACGCAGCCACCGCGGCCTCGCTGCGCGCGCAGATCGACGCGGCCCGCGTCGAGGCCGGCCTGGCGCCGTTGCCGGCCGCGCCCGCGGCTGCGGCCGGCCCCGGCCTGCAGGTGCGGGTACGGCTCGACCCTGCGCTCGCCGCGCGCCTGCGTCTGCGCGGCGACGCCAGCGTGTTCGTGATCGCGCGTGCGCCCGACGGCCCGCCGATGCCGGTCGCGGCCGAGAAGCACGGCATCGCCGAACTGCCCTTCACCACCACCCTCGACGACGCCGACAGCCTGATGCCGACGCAGAAGTTGTCAGCGCTGGCGGAAGTGGAAGTGCTGGCGCGGCTGTCGCAAAGCGGCGACGCCAGCGCGCAGGACGGTGATCTGCTGTCCGCACCGGTGCGCGTGCGCCTGCCGGCGACCGCGCCGGTCGAACTGGTCATCGGCCAGGATCCGCCGTGAGCCCGCGCCGGTCGTAGGCGCCACGCGAGCCCCGATGCTTCGGGACCGGATACCGCAAGACAGTCGCGGCTGACGCCGCATTTGCGCAACGGTTTTCGGCGGACCGACAGAGGCGCCGGACAGCCGGCGGCGCCTGGACTCCACGCACGCCTTCCCGGACCGGCGGCCGCCGCCCGTTAAACTGTGCGCCATGACCGAATTCATTCCACCCGGCACGCGCTTCCTCGACCTGCCCTCGCCGTTCGCGATGAAGCGCGGCGGCGTGCTGCACGGCGCGCGCATCGCCTACGAGACCTGGGGCACGCTCGACGCCGCGCGCGGCAACGCGATCCTGATCCTCACCGGGCTGTCGCCCGACGCCCACGCCGCCGCCAGCGCGGACAATCCCGCGCCCGGCTGGTGGGAGGCGATGCTCGGCCCGGGCAAGCCGATCGACACCACGCGCTGGTTCGTGGTCTGCGTCAATTCGCTGGGCAGCTGCAAGGGTTCGACCGGCCCGGCCTCGATCGACCCGGCCTGCGGCCGCCCCTATCGCCTGGACTTTCCCGAGCTCTCGCTCGAGGACGGCGCCAACGCCGCCTTCCACGTGATGCAGGCGCTGGGCATCGCGCGGCTGGCGTGCGTGATCGGCAACTCGATGGGCGCCATGGCCGCGCTCGCCTACCTGCTGCTGCACCCGGGCGCCGCCCGCGCGCACATCAACATTTCCGGCGCCGCGCACGCACTGCCGTTCTCGATCGCGATCCGCTCGCTGCAGCGCGAGGCCATCCGCCTGGATCCGGACTGGAACCACGGCGACTACGACGAGCAACACTACCCCGAGTCCGGCATGCGCATGGCGCGCAAGCTCGGCGTGATCACCTACCGCTCGGCGCTGGAATGGGACGGCCGTTTCGGCCGCGTGCGCCTGGATTCGGACCGCCGCGACGACGAGGACCCGTTCGGGCTCGAGTTCGAGGTCGAAAGCTACCTGGAGGCGCACGCGCGCCGCTTCGTGCGCAAGTTCGACCCCAACTGCTACCTCTACCTCAGCCGCTCGATGGACTGGTTCGACCTGGCCGAATACTGCGGCACGCCCTGCGGCGACCGCGGCAACGACGTGCTGCAGGTGCTGGCGCGGATCCGGGTCGACCAGGCGCTGGCGATCGGCGTGACCACCGACATCCTGTTCCCGCTGCAACAACAGCAGCAGATCGCCGACGGCCTGCGCGCCGGCGGCGCCGACGCCCGCTTCCTGCCGCTGGACTCGCCGCAGGGCCACGATGCCTTCCTGGTGGACATGGCCCGCTTCGGACCGGCGGTCGGCGAGTTCCTCGCCACGCTGTAGTGGCGCTTCCGGGCGGTCCGTTGTGCCGCCCGGGCGGGGGAAATCCGGGCCCGCAAGGCGGCGGCGGCCGGGGTACGCCGGCCCGAGCTAGAATCCGGGCATGAACGACGCCAGCCGACCCGACCTCGATTTCCCCGGCCGCGACAAGCTGGTCCAGGCCCTCGATGCCGCCGTCGCCGGCAGCGACGACTTGCACGCGGTCACCGCGGCGCTGCGCATCGCCCTGTGCGAGCTGATCGGCGACCGCGACGTGCGACTGCCCGCCTGCGTGCACGAGCCGGTCGCCGACCACTACGCCCGCCGCGAGCTGTACCGCAGCCCCGCGCACGGCTACAGCGTGGTCGCCATGACCTGGGGGCCGGGCCAGGGCACGCCGATCCACGACCACAGCGGCCTGTGGTGCGTGGAAGGGGTGTGGGCCGGCGAGCTGGAGATCACCCAGTACGAGCTGCTGGAGCGCGACGGCGAGCGTTTCCGCTTCCGCGCCGCCGGCGGCATCCACGCCGGCCCCGGCAGCGCCGGCAGCCTGATCCCGCCGCACGAATACCACGCCATCGGCAACCCCAGCGCCGACGCCATCGCGATCTCGCTGCACATCTACCAGGCGGAGATGGCGTGCTGCTCGATGTTCCTGCCGCAGCAGGGCGAGTGGCACCTGCGCGCTCCCAAGACACTGGCGACCGACGCCGCGGCGTAACGGCGTCAATCCCCGCGTCCCCTAGCCGACGGCATCCCGCCGCGCCCGGCAAGCCGACCGCCCGCGTCCTGCCCCCGGCGCCCGCCGGCGCCGCGCCGCTCATCGCCGCCCGTGCCAGCGTCCGCCGCGTGCCGGCCGAGCGGAACGAGACCCGGCCCCCCGCCGCGCAGAACCAGTACCCGGCGACCGTCGGGCAGCGGGTCGCCCAGCATTTGCAGCAGGGGCACGGCCGCGGCACTGCGCGCGCCCAGCAACAGACGGACGCGATGACGCGGCCCATCGATCACGAAATCGCCGGACACCGACAGCGGGCCGCTCTGATCGCGGACACGGCCATGCACCCGCCGATCGTCGGCCAGCGCGAAGCTCGCATGCAGTTCTCCCAGGGCCAGCGCGGTCGCGCCGCGCAGCGCCGCCTCCTGCCAGGCCAGTTCGCCGGCGAGCGCGGTCATGCGGCCATCGGCGAACACGGCCCGCGGGATCGTTATCCGCACCCGCCCCTGCGGTTGCAGCACTCCGACCCGGCCGCGAAACCAGTAGGCCGGCAGCGTGGCGCGCAGGTCGCGCAGCTCGGTCCGCCGCGGGCCGCGCAGCAACCGCACCGTGGCCGTCCCCGCGCCGCTCAGCCGCAGGTCGAACGCGAGCCGGCCGCGCAGCAGCGCCGCCGGCCGCAACGTCCAGGTCAGCGCCCCGAGCTCGCGTCCGCGCCAGCGCACCTGCGCCACGCGGCCATGCCACCAGGTCCCGCGCACGTCTTCCAGCGCCAGCGCAGCCCCCCCGGGTCGCCCCCAGGCCAGCAGCGACGAAGCCGGCAGCGTCGCCAGCACCGTGCCGGCGAACAGCGCGCAGGCTGCCGCGAACCACAGCCAGCGCGTCATGCGTCGCCTGCGAGCAACGCCACCCGCGCATCCACGCGCCCGGCGCCGGAGGCGCGCTGCAGCGAAAGCTCCTCGATGCGCAGGCCTTCGGCCGCGCGCTGCTGCAACCAGCCGGCCAGGACATCGAAATCGGCCCCGCTGAATTGCGCGCTGACCCGCTGCGGGCCCTGCGGCTGGATCGCGACCAGGCTGCCGCCGAGGCCGGCCTCGCGCGCGCTGGCATCCACCCGCGCCAGCAGCGAACGCGTGTCCCGCACCCGCGCCGGCGCGCCACCGAGCGCCGCCAACCGCGCCGAGGCCGGACGCATCCACGCCAGCGCCGCCGCGTTCGCCATCGCCTCCTCGCGCAGTGCCGTGCGCGAGGCGGCCAGCGGCACCCACAGCAGCGCCCAGCCGAGCAAGCCGGCGGCCACCACGGTGCCGACCGCCGCGACCCGGCGGTCGCGCGGCGACAGTCCACGCCAGCGCGCGGTCACGGCGCCGCTCCCAGCCGCAGGCGGCCCTGCACACCGCGCGATCCCGGCGTGGTGCCGGCGATCTCCGCGCTCAGCCCGGCGCGCGCCAGTCGCTGCCGCAGCGCATCGAGATCAGCGACGCTGCCGGCCTGCACGACCAGCTCCAGGCGGCGTTCGCGGTACTCGAGCGATTCGAGCGACAGGCCGGCGTCGGCCGCGAGCGCCGGCGCCAGACGCGTCAGCAGGCCGAGGACGCCATCGCCAGGCCCCAGGCCGCGGGCCGCCAGCGCCGCCTGCAGTTGCCGCGCCGGATCCTCGACCGCGCCCGCCGACGGCACCGCGCGACGATAGAGCTGCGCCATTTCGGCGCGCTGCGCGGCGACCCGGGTCGCCAGCTTGTGGCGATCCAGCAGCGGATGCAATCCTGCCAGCAGCAACGCCGCCGCCGCCAGCACGGCGGCCCTGCGCCAGCGCCTGACCAGGCCGTCGGTGCGCCGGCGCGGGGCGTACGCGCCCTGCAGCAGATTCGGTTGCGGCACAGTTGCCTGCGCGGCGAAGGCCTGCAGGGCATGCGTCACGACGTGCGACGTCTGCGCCGGCACGGGCGATCGGCTGTCGCCCACCAGCCAGGTCTCCACGTCCGCCAGGCTGGCGTCCAGCGCGGCCAGCGCAGCGATTTCGTCGCCCTCCCCGGCCAGCGCGCCGGCTTCCGCGCGGCGCAGCACGCATTGCCCGCCATCGACCAGCAGCGCCGGTCGCGGCGGCTGCCAGGGCAAGGCCAGCGCTTCGGACGACAGCGCGTCCGGCTCGATCCCGGCTTCGCGCAGCTGCGCCAGCCAGTCGTCCAGTTGCGCGCGCGCGACCACCGCCACGCACAGCCGCGTGCCGTCGTGGCTGCGCGCCCAGGCCACGTGCTGCGACTCGATCGGCGCCACCAGCTGCTCCTCGATCAGGAACGGCAACGCCTGCGCCCACTGGCGTTCGTTGCCGGCGGGCGGCGCGAGGTCCAGCAGCAGCACGGCTGGGGCCGGCACCAGCACGAGCACGCGATCCTCGCGTCGCGGCGCCGGCCAACCGGCGTGGACGACGCCGTCGGCATCCAGCCATTCGCTGCCGCCGTCGGCCCGCAGCCGCAGCAGGAGCCGGCTCATGGCCGCGGCTCCCGGCGCAGGCCGCCGCGCGTACGCGCGATCACTCGCACCCGGTCCGGCAGGCGCTGCAACTGGCTACGGTAGCCAAAGGCGATGCCGTCGGCCACGATCGTCGCCTCGGCCTGGAAGTAGCGGCTGCCGACCGCGCAGGCGGACAGGTCCGGCACCGGCGCGCCTTCGCGCTGCAGCGCCCGGCGCACCGCCGCCAGGTCCGGATACATGGCGCCGTCGCCGCGCGCCAGCCGCTGCGCCATCGCCGGCGTGATCGCATCGTCCAGGGTCAGCCACAGCACTGCCGGGGCGGTATTGAGGTTGAGCCGCTGGTCCGTCGGCAGCGCGCAGAGCAGAGGCGCCAACGCCTGCCAGGCGTCGCCGGTCATCGCCGGCAGGCGCCGCAGTTCGCCGGCGTCCAGCAGCGCGGCATTGGCGGTGCGGGCGCCAGCGTAGGCGTCGTCTTCCGCGCCGCCGTCCTGCACGCTGGCGTCGGCATCGATGTAGTCGGCGGCCTGCGACGCCAGCGCGCGCGGCAACTGCAACGCCCGCAACAGCCGCGCGAAGCGGCGCAGCGCCCGAGGATCGGTGCTGCCGCCGGGCGCCAGCGCATTGACGTTGAAACAGCCGCCCAGATCGCGCAGGCGGCCCTCGATGCGCGCGCCGGGGAGTTCCAGCGGCGGCATCGGCCGCGCCCAGGCTTCGCCGAAGCCGTCCACCGGCCCGCTCGCGCGCAGGTCGGCGAGCAGGCCCGCGGCGGCCCAGGCTTCCAGCCCGCCCAGCAATTGCCGGCTTTGTTCCGCGCGCCAGCCATTGCGCAACCGCGCCCGGGTGAGTTCCCCGGCATCCAGCAGCGCCGCCACCAGCAGCATCGCCAGCGCCACCACCAGCAAGGCGACTACCAGGGCCACGCCGCGTTGCCGCCTCATGGCGCGGTCCCCGCGGCCTGCGCCAGCTCGATCACGCGCCGGAAGCGGCCCTGCCCCTGCAGCCGGAAGTCGAGCTCGACCCCGCGCGGCAACGCGTCCGCCGGCATTTCCGGCAGCGGCCAGCGCGCCGTGGTGGTGCCGTCGCCCATGAGATAACGCAGGCGGCAATCGCTGACCTGCTCCAGCACGACAGCGTCCTCGCGCGCGGTCGCAGCGGTGCGGTCCGGCGCAGCCCAGCGCGTGCGTCGCAACTGGCCGTCGGCGCAGGTCCAGGCCAGGCGCTGCGGCGTCGGCGCGGCGGCGGGCATGCCCGGCGCCGGCAACCAGGCGCTGACCTCCAGCCGCTCCGCACTGCCTGCCAGCGCCGGTTGCCGCCGGTTGCGCTCGTCGCGGATCGATCGCGGCAGGGCCGCGCCCAGATCGCGTTCGAAACGCGCCATCGCGCGCTGCAGCCGCGCCAGCTGCGCGGCCTGCACGTCGAACGTGCGGCGGACACGGACGATCGCATCCAGCCCGCCCCAGGCCAGCGACGCCACCACGGCGAAGATCGCCACGGCCACGAGCAGCTCCAGCAGGGTGAAGCCCCGGTTCGCGCGCGCTGCAACGCCCCTGGCGAGCGATATGGCCGGCATCACGGCGCCCCCGAAAAACCGTCGAGCGTCAGCACCCGGCGGCCCTGCGGATGGGCGACCTCGACCGCGAGCCGGCGCACGCCCGGCACCGGGGTCGGCGTCACTGTCAGCCGCCAGCGCCAGCGCACGCGGCCCATCTCCATCTCGCCATTGCGCGTGCCCTCGATCGGTACCGCGCCGGCCAGGCGCGCGTCGGCAATCACGTTCGCCGCCACCCACTGCGCGCAGCTGCGCTGGCGCGCATCGACCAGGCCGGCGCCCTGCAGGCCCGCGGTACGGATCAGCGCCGCCATCGCCAGCGCCAGCACCGCCAGCGCCACCAGCACTTCCAGCAGCGAGAAGCCGGACACCTCAGCGCGCATCGTCGCTCTCCAGCCGCAAGTCCCCGGCGCTGTCGCCGTGCAGCGACCAGTGCCGGCGTGCAGGCCCGTGCAGTTCGAGCACGAACGGCGTCAGTCCGCCGCCGGCCAGGCACAGCGCCTGTGCGCCGGTCGCGCCATCCTCCGGCAGCGCCGGCAGCGGCGCCTCGACGCGCAGTTCCAGCGTCACCTCCGGATCCAGCCGCCGCGGCCGCAGCGCTTCGTGCGGCGCGTCCGCGAACGCCCGCCAGGCGCCGTCGCCGTAGCGGCCGAACACGAGCCGGTCCTGCTCCACCGCGATGCCGATGTCCTCGCCGCTCAGCTCGGCGCGCTCGCAGGCGAGCGCGACCAGCGCCTGCGCGCGCGCCGCGGCCTGCTCGGCGCGACGCGCATCGGTCCGCGGAAACGCCAGTGTCGCCGCCCCCAGCAGCACCGAGGCGATCGCCAGCCCGACCAGCAGTTCGATCAGGGTGCTGCCGCGCGCACCGCCGCGCGCGCGGTTACCGCTGCCAGTTGCCGACATCGCCATCGATGCCCTCGCCGCCGGGTTTGCCGTCCGCGCCCTGGGTCCAGACGTCGATCTCGCCGTGCCGGCCCGGATTGAGGTACTGGTATTCGCGGTCCCACGGATCGCGCGGCAGCGTCGCCAGGTAACCGCCTTCGCGCCAGCCGGAGGCCGCGGACGGCCGCGTCACCAGCGCCGCCAGGCCCTGCTCGCTGCTCGGGTAGGCGTAGTTGTCGAGCCGGTACATGTCCAGCGCGGCGACGATCGCGGCCACGTCCTGGGCCGCGCGCACCGCGCGCGCATCGTCCGGGCGGCTCATCACCCGCGGCACCACCACCGCGGCGAGGATGCCCAGGATCACCACCACCACCAGCACCTCGACCAGGGTGAAGCCGGCCGCCGGCGACTCGGTTGTCTTGTTCATGGCTGTGCGCACCTCATGCGACGAGTTGGTTCATTTCGAAGACCGGCAGCAGGATCGCCAGCACGATGAACAGCACCAGCGCGCCCACCAGCAGGATCACCGCCGGCCCCAGCGTGGCCATCGCCACCGAAGCGGTCAGGTCGAGTTCGCGCTCCAGCTGCGCGGCGGCCTCGTCCAGCATCGAATCCACGCGTCCCACGCGTTCGCCGCTGGCGATCATGCGCAGCGCCACCGGCGGGAAGCGCGTGTCGCGCGACAGCGCCTGCGCCAGCGGCGCGCCGGCGCGGACCTGCACCGCGACGCGCTCCAGCGAGGCGCGGATCAGGCTGTTGCCGACCGTGTCGGTGGCCAGCCGCAGCGCCTGCAGCAGCGGCACCGCGCTGGCGGCCAGCATCGCCAGGGTGCGCGCGAAGCGCGCGCAGTCGATCGCGATGAGCAACCGCCCCAGCCACGGCAACGCCAGCAAACGCGCATCGCGCCAGCGCCGGAACCCGGGGCGCCGCCAGCCGCCGGCCACTGCCGCCACCCCAAGCAGCAGCAACGGCCCCGCCCAGTACGCCTGCGTGCCGAGCACGCGGCTGGCACCGAGCAGCAGCCGCGTGGGCAACGGCAGCGCCTGCCCGCTGCGCAGGAACACCGCGGTCACCTCCGGCACCACGTACAGCAGCAGGCCGGCCACGACCAGCAACGCGACCAGCAACAGCAGCGCCGGATAGGCGAGCGCGCCGAGCAGCCGCCGGCGCAGCGCCTCGCGGCTCTCCAGGTGCTGCGCCAGGCGCAGCAGCACCGGCGCCAGATGCCCGGACTGCTCGCCGGCGGCGACCGAGCCGCGGTACAGCGCATCGAACGTGCCCGGGAAGTCGCCCAGCGCCAACGCCAGCGTCGCGCCCTCGCGCACCCGCGCCCGCAACGCCATCGCCAGCACCCGGGCGCGACCTTCGACGCCGTCGGCGAGCGCCGCCAGCGCCTCGTCCAGCGGCAAGCCGGCGCCGACCAGGGTCGCCAGCTGGCGGGTCAGCAGCACCCGGCCGCTGGCGCCGAGCCGCGGCTGCCGGCGCCCCGCCGCGGCGCCGTCGACCTCGTGCACGGCCAGCGCCGCCAGCGCGCGCTCGCGCAACTGCACCCGCGCGCCGCGCGCGGTGTCGGCCTGCAGCACACCCTTGCGTACCCGACCGTCGGCATCCAGCGCCTGGAATTCGTAGGCGGGCATGCGCTCATTCCTCGCGGGTGACGCGCAGCACTTCCTCGACCGAGGTCAGGCCGGCGCGCAGCTTGTTCCAGCCGTCCTCGACCAGCCCCGGCGCGCGCTGGCGCGCCAGCGCGGTCAGGGCGACCTCGTCGGCGCCTTCGTGGATGCCGCGGCGGAAGGCGTCGTCGACGACCAGCATCTCGTACAGGCCGGTGCGGCCGCGGTAACCGGCGCCGCGTTCGGCTCCCGGCAGCGGCCGGCGGAAGCGCAGCTCGGCGCTCCAGGGCTTGCCGAAACAGGCGCACTCGGCCGGCGTCGGCGGATACGCCTGCGACTGCGCCGGGTCGAGCGTGCGCACCAGGCGCTGCGACAGCACCCCCAGCAACGCCGCCGACACCAGGAACGGCTCCACCCCCATGTCGCGCAAGCGGGTCACCGCGCCGACCGCGGAATTGGTGTGCAGCGTGGACAGCACCAGGTGGCCGGTCAGCGCCGCCTGGATCGCGATCTGCGCGGTTTCCAGGTCGCGGATCTCGCCGATCATCACCACGTCCGGGTCCTGGCGCAGGATCGCGCGCAGGCCGCGGGCGAAGCTCATGTCCACGCGCGGGTTGACCTGGGTCTGGCCGATGCCGTCGAGGTAGTACTCGATCGGATCCTCGACCGTGAGGATGTTGCGGCTGGCGTCGTTGAGCCGCTGCAGCGCGGCGTACAGGGTCGTGGTCTTGCCCGAGCCGGTCGGGCCGGTCACCAGCAGGATCCCGTGCGGACGGTGGATCAATCCGTCCAGTTGCGCGCGCAGCTGCGCCGGTAGGCCCAACGCATCCACATCCAGGCGCCCGGCCTGCTTGTCGAGCAGGCGCAGCACCACGCGCTCGCCGCCGGCGCCGACCGGGATCGTGCTGACGCGCACGTCGACCGGGCGCCCGGCCACGCGCAGCGAGATGCGCCCGTCCTGCGGCAGCCGCTTCTCGGCGATGTCGAGCCGGGCCATGACCTTGACCCGGGACACCACCGCCGGCGCGATCGCCTTCTGCGGCGCCAGCACCTCGCGCAGCACGCCGTCGACGCGGAAGCGCACCGCCAGCCGGCTCTCGAACGGCTCGATGTGGATGTCGGACGCGTTCTGCCGGATCGCCTCGGTGAACAGCGCGTTGAGCAGGCGGATGATCGGCGCGTCGTCCTCGCTCTCGAGCAGGTCCTGCGGCTCGGGCAGGTGGTCGGAGAGTGCGCCGAGCCCGGCGGCATCCATGTCCACGGCGATCGCGCGGGCGTCGTCGCCGTCGCCGTAGAGCTCGCGCAGCAGGGTCTCGTAGGCGTCGGCGGAACGGCCGTCCAGCCGCAGGGGCACGCCGCAATGCCGGCGCAACTCGGCGAACACTTCCGGCGCCACCCCCGGCCGGTGCGCGATCCGCGCCGCGCCCTCCTCCCAGCCGGCGAGCGTGGCGCCGTGGCGCTTGGCGAAGGCGAACCCCGGCCGCGGCGGCAGTGCGTCGGTCATGGCGCCGCCGGCGTGGCTGCGGCTGCGGGCGCATTTGCGGCCGTGGAGGCCGCGGTCGGTGCGGGCGCGGCCTGCGGCGCGGCTGCCGGGATCGCGGCGGCCGCGGCCGGCAGCGGCGGCAGCAACGGCAAGGCGCCGCCGCGCACACGGCCGTCGTAGCGCGCGCGGCCCTGCAGCTGCTGCAGGCGCAAGCCGTCGTAGCGGGCGCTGGACAACGCCGCCCCCGCCGCGTCGTCGCGCAGGATGATCGGGCGCAGGAAGATCATCAGGTTGCGCTTGCTGCGGCTGGCCTGGCGCGACTTGAACAATCCGCCCAGCAGCGGGATCCGCGACAGGCCCGGCACGCCCTGCACCGACTCGGTGACCTCGTCGGAGGACAGGCCGCCGAGCACCAGCAGGCTGCCGTCGGCGACCTGCACGGTGGTGCTGATCTCGCGCTTGTTGGTGATCAGATCGACCGCGCCGGCCGACTGCGTCGGCGACAGCGACGAAACTTCCTGCACGATCTCCATGCGCACGCTGCCGCCGGCGTCCACGTGCGGCGTCACCTTGAGGATCAGGCCGACGTCCTTGCGCTCGATCGTCTGGAACGGCGTGGGGACGTTGTTGCCGGCGCCGGGGGCGGTGGTGCTGGCGTAGGCGCCGGTCAGGAACGGCACTTCCTGCGCGACCTTGAACTCGGCCGGCTGGTTGTCCAGGGTGATGACGCTGGGCTGCGACAGGATGTTGGCGCGGCCATCGCCGCGCAGCGCGCGGACCAGCGCGCCGATCTGCAGCACGTCCAGCGTGGTGCCGTTGGGGCCGGGGATCTTCAGCGTGCCGCCAACGTAGCCCAGGTTCAGTCCCGGGCCGACGTTCAGCGGATTGACCATCGCCCCGAGGATGCCGCCGACGCCGCCGCGGCCGGGGAAGTTGGTGCCGCCGATCGCGCCCTCGCCGAGGCTGCCGTCGGCGTTGTCGGCCGAGGTCGCCTGCCACTGCACGCCCAGCTCGTCGGCCAGCTCGTCGGAGACCTCGGCGATCACCGCCTCCACCATCACCTGCGCGCGGCGCACATCGAGCTGCCGCACCACCGAGGCGAGATCGCGGAACACCGCCGGCGGCGCGGCGATCACCAGCGCATTGGTCTCGCTGTGGAAGCCGATCGTCGCGGCCTTGGCGCCGTCCTTGTCGCCGCCGGCGGTCAGCGTGGCCGCGACCGTTTCCAGCAGCGGCGCCAGCTCGGCCGCCTTGGCGTTGTGCAGGTAGATCACCTGGGTGTAGTCGCCGTCGGTGATCGGCGTGTCCAGGTGCGCGACCAGGGTCCGCAGGCGCAGTCGCTGGCCCGGGTTGCCCGACAGCAGCACCGAATTGCTGCGCGCGTCGGCGACCAGCCGAGGCGCGCCGTCGCCGCCGCCGGCCGCGGCCGGCGCCTCCAGCTGCGCGAGCGTGCGCGCGATGTCCGCGGCATTGGCGTGCTCCAGGGTGATGACCTCGACCTCGTTGCCGGACGGCGTGTCGATGCGCGCAATCAGCCGCGCGAGGCGCTCGACGTTGGCCGCGCGCTCGGTGACCAGCAGCCGGTTGCCCTGCGCGGAAATGCGCCCGCCGGGCGAGATCAACCGCTGCAGCAACGCCGCCAGCTCGGTCGCCGACACCTCGCGCAGCTCGACCACCCGGGTCACGATCGCGTCCGGCCCCGCGGACAGCGCGGCGCGCCCGTCGACGGCGGCGGCCGCTTCCGGCAGCACCTTCCACATGCCGCCGGAAGGCACCACCGCATAGCCATGCACGTTCAGCACGGACGTGAACACGCTCCAGATCTCGTCCTGCGACATCGGCCTGGCGGCGACCACGGTGACCTTGCCCTGGACCTTGGGATCGACGATGAAGCCGCGGCCGGTCATCTCGCTGACCGCCTGCACCAGGACATTGATGTCGACGTCCTTGAGGTTGAGCGTCGCCCGGGTCGGCTCCGCCGCGTGCAGCGTCCCCGGCACGCCCGCCGCGAGCATGCCCAGGGCCAGCGCCAGGGCCAGCAACCCGCCGGACAGCAAGCGCCTCATCGCGCGCTCACCGGCCCACACGCACGGTCTGCTCGCGACCGTCGCGGCGCAGCACCAGGGTGGCGCCGCCGTCGCGCAGGCCAGCCTGGAGCGCGGCATCGAAGCCGGGGCCGTCGACCGGGTGGCCGTCGACCGCGGTGACGACATCGTCGCGCCGCAGGCCCACGCGTTCGAGCAGGGCCACGTCGGGCGCCGAAATCCGCGCTCCGACGACGCGGCCGTTCTCGAGCACCGGCAGGATGTTGGCCTGGCTGGCCAGCAGCGCCATCCCGACCGCCGCCGTGCCCGGCGCCGCCAGCGCGGGCGTAGCGGCCGGCGCAGGTACGGCTGCCGGCGCGGACAGCGCCGCTGCCGCCGACGATGGTCCGGATGCCGGCTGCGACGGCGCCAGCGCGCCGGTGGCATCCGCGGCCGCGGCACGCTTGTCGCTGAGCGCCAGCGACTCGCGCCGGCCCTGATTGCGGATCACCACATGGTCGGCATGGATCGCGTCCAGCACGCCGCCGCCGGGCAAGGTGTCGCCGACGTGGTAACCGACATCCTGCTGCTCCTGGCCGGCGATCACCGCGGTGGCCAGGCCGGGAACCGTGCTGCCGACGATGCCGCGCAAGGTCAGCGCCAGCGTCGTCGCCGCGATCTGCCCGTCGCCGCCGGACACGCCGAACAGATGCCAGCTGGCGAGCGGTTCGGGCGCGCTCGCGACCGCGATCGTCGCGCCCGGCGCGTCGACGAGGGGGAGTTGCGCCTCGCTGACCGCCAGCACCAGCAGCCGCGCCAGCAACACCACCACCAGCGCGGCGGCGAGGCGCAGCGCCCAGAGCGCGGCGACCGGGGATTGCGGCAGGCGCTGCAGGGAGTCGATGGGACGGATCATGGCCTCGGGTCCGTGCGGACGTCTGCGATGGATGGATGCCGCCCGTGCGGCAGGGCGCGCGGCGCGCGGGGCTTGCGCCATCCGCAGCACGCCCCGCACGCACCGGCATGGCGAATGCAGCGACCTCTCCCGGACCGCAACCCGGTCCGGGAAAGGCCCCACCTGCCCCGCGGGGATACCGGGGCGGGTGGATCGAACCGCACGCACGGACCGCTGCCGCGATCCGTGCGTGCCTGCCTGCAACCACAACGACTTGCAACAAACGCAACAACAACATCAACCACAACCACCACCGCAACTACAGGGACTTCAGGTACTGCGCCACATCCTGGATCTCGGCACTGGTCAGGCCGAGCGACTTCTTGCTGTTGTAGGCCGCCACCACATCGGCCAGCGTCGCCGCCGAGCCGTTGTGGAAGTACGGCGGGTGCTGCCAGACGCCGCGCAGCGGCGCGGTCCGGTACTGCTTGGTCGCGGTGCGCGAGGCATAGCTCGGCACACCGGCAGCTTCCGGCTCGCTGGCCACTTCGCTCGGGTCGTGCAGGCGCTCGTTGGCGTCGGTGAACTCCGGGCCGCTGTGGCAACCCACGCAACCGGCCTTGCCGTTGAACAGCGCCTCGCCGCGTGCCGCGGCCGCCATGTCGAAGCTGCCCGCGGGCGGCGGCGGCGCCAGCAGCGTCAGCTGGTAAGCCTGCAGGGCCGGCAGCTTGCTGCTGATCAGGTCGTCGGTGCCGTTGGTGACGCTGATGCCCAGACGCGGCTCTGTGAAGGTGCCGTGCCCGCCCATCTGGGTGACGCCGACGTAGCGGTTCCAGTAGGCGATCTCGTCGCCGTCGCCGGTGGCGGTGACCTTGTGGATCCCGGCCAGGCCGAAGGCCGGCGAGATCACCTGCGGGCCGTTGATGCCGTCGAAGTTGAAGCGCGGGTCGTACTTGCCCTTGCCCCAGGAGGCATAGACCGCCTTCTGTGCGGGCGTCAGCGCCGGCGACAGCGAGATGATCAGGCCCGGATCGAGGTCGCGGTTGGGCCAGCCGTCCAGGCGCTTGCCGATGCCCGGCGCGAACGAGTCGTCGACGGTGGAATGGCACAGCGCGCAGGTGATGCCGACGCGGGTCAGCGTGTCCTTGCCGTTGACGCTCTCGACCGTGCCCTTGACGCCGACCACGGCGTTGAGCTTGAGCAACGCGATGGTGGTGTCGGTGCTGGTCAGGCTGATGCTGCCGTCCTGGATGCCCGCGACGACCGCCGCCGGCAGCGCCTCGGCGTCGACTTTCAGGCCGACGCTCAGCGCCGTGGTCGGATCGACCGCCGCGGCGATCACCTCGTGCATGCGCAGGGTGTCGCTCCACTGCGTCTCGTCGCCGAAAGTGTCGTAGCGGAAGATCTGCTGGCCTTCGGCGGCCACGGCCGGATCGACGGTGGTGCTGAAGCTCCAGCTGAAGTTGCCGGCCAGGGGGACGCCCATGCTGTCCTTGGCCGCAGTGGTGACCGTCGCGGTGCAGGTGGTGGCGGCCGGCAGCATCGCGTCCGGAGTCAGGGTCGCGGTGTGGCTGGCGTCGGTGTAGGTCACCGTGCCGGTCACCGGCGTGCCCTCCGGACAGGCCAGGGTGAAGCTGGTCGCGGTCAGCGAGGCCGCGTCCATCGAGCGGTCGAAGCTCACGCTGATAGCCGCCGTGTTCAACGCGTCGCTGGAATCGGCCGCCGGCACGGTCGCGGTGACCGTCGGCGGGGCCGGCGGGGTGACGAGCCCGCCCAATCCATTGCCATCGCCGCCGCAGCCGGCCAGCAGCGCGCCCGCCGCCAGGGGCAGTAACCAGCGGACCGCACCGCGCCCGCGCGGCTGGCCCGCGCCGCGTGCCTGGATGCCCCCACCACCGGCATCGCACGCTGTGGAAATCGAACTCGAAACCCTGCTGTGTGTGCTCATACGCCCTCCTCCGTCGGAGACTGGACGCTAGGGCACCCGCGAAATATATGAAATTGCTTTATGTCTAAAGGGGGGACCTGCGCTACCCTGTCCCGGTCCGCCCGGCTCTCCGCCGCCGGCATGACCAAGGAATCCGATGCTGGGCACCCTCGGAACCCGCCAGCAGGCCCTGCTCCGATTGTTGCTGGAACACAAGGCCGGGCTGACCACGGAAGAGCTCGCGACGCAGCTGGGGATCACCCGCACCGCCGTGCGCCAGCACCTGGCGGCGCTCGGCAGCGGCGGGCTGGTCGCCACCGGCCCCCACCGCGCCTCCGGCGGTCGCCCGCAGCAGCTCTACGTGTTGTCGGAAGCCGGCAAGGAGCAGTTCCCCCGCGGCTATGCCTGGCTGGCGGAACTGATCGTGGACTCGATCAAGCAGGACGCCGGCGCCCCCGGCCTGCGCCAACGCCTGCAGGCGCTGGGGGCCCGGGTCGGCCGGCGCCTGCGCGGCCAGGGGGCGGAGTCGAAGACCCCGCAACAGGCGGTCGCGGCCCTGACCGGGATCATGGAAGGGCTCGGCTACAGCGCCAGGGATACCGGGACCGACGCCGACACCCCGACGATCGAAGCCAGCAACTGCATCTTCCACACCCTGGCGATGAAGGACCCGGACATCTGCCAGTTCGACCTGGCGATGCTGTCGGCCTACACCGGCCGCCGCGTCGACCACCAGGAATGCATGGCCCGCGGCGGCAACGTCTGCCGCTTCCGCTTCCACCGCAACGACGCCGACGAACAAGGCTAGTGCCGCGGTGCCCCGGCGCGGCCGGCGCGGCCGCGCCTGCCGGCGACGGCCACAATCGCGCCCCCAGGCAAGCTGATTGCAGCCCGCGCGCAAGCTGATGGCGTGGCCGCGCGCCCCCTGCCCGGCGTGCCCGACGACTGCTCGGCTATACTTTGCCGCCGCGCCGGAGTGGCGGAATCGGTAGACGCAGCGGACTCAAAATCCGCCGGTGGCAACACCGTGAGGGTTCGAGTCCCTCCTCCGGCACCAATAAAAACAAGGGCTTGCGAGCAATCGCAGGCCCTTTGCCTTTAGCTTGTCGGCCTGCGGCCCGTACACGGCCCGTAGGGCGCGCTATAGGGTGCTACGGGCCTCGCTGGCCCTGCGGGGTACCTTGCGGGCGTCGTCGCGGCGCACGGCCACAGCGCGCGGCGCTTGCACCCCTAGCACCACCCGGCCCCCTTCGACGCTGACGACCGTGACCGTTACGTCGCCCCCGATGACCAGCGCCCTACCCGACTTGCGAGTTAGCAGCAGCATTCCACGCTCCCTGTGTGGCCTTGTCGGGCATCGTACTCCGCTGGCGCGGGCCGCTACCTGTGGTCTCCGTCCGTGCGATCTAGCTGGCCGATGCTGGCCCAATGATGACCCCGTCCGAAGTTGATGCCTGGAACGCGGCGCACCCTGTCGGCACTCTGGTAGAGGTGAACCGAGCCGACGGATCTACTTACGTAGCAAGGACTAAGGGCCTGCTTCGTCTGTGGGGTGATTGGGAGGTCGTAGAACTAGAACGCTACGGCGGGGGGTGCATTCGACTTGATCGATTGCGAGTGGTGGCAGATCACCCGTAAACCTCCAACCCGAAACCGGGTTGGAGGGTGAGACGACTCTCGCAGCTACAGGTCGTAGAACTCCGGACCGCCGCTAGATCCCTTCATAATCTGGATCGAACGCGTACAGTCACTACGAGCGACATAGGACTCGCTACTCCGCGCGATGGCCTTCCCATTCGACGCGTAGTAGATCCAATACCACTGACCGCTAGAGTCTTTCTTTTGCCAGTAACACGGGTACGTAACAGTAGCCATCTTCTTTCTCCTACACGGCATAGCCGCTGGCGCCACGGGGGTTGGCGTTAACACGCCCCGTAAACGCTTGAGGTAATATAGGAGTGGTCTAGGGCGGGCTTACAAGGCTTACGCCCTAGGCCACAGTGGTATCTACCACGGCCACAACAGCGTTCTCTGTCCAGGAGTCGCCGCTGTTGTGGCCTTCTTCGTTCAGCCGGCCCCCGTTCGGGCAGATGGCGAAATCAGGGGCCGTGAACCCTCCTATTCATTGGCGACCTCCTCGCTGTCATCCGGGTAAAGCCAGTTGATACTCGCCTCGAACGCCTTGATCAGCCGCTGGCGCTTCGCAGCAGTCATGCCCGTCCCTTCAGGGGGCAGGTCGCGAATCAGCCCGTAGATTGCAGGTGGAATCTCTGCGTCTTCCGCAGGTCGCCCGCCTCCAGCATAAGTGACCACCGGAAGCGGAGGGAGCGGAGGGAGCGCACTATTAGCGTGATCACCAGTGGCCGATGCCCCCTGAGCCGGTGAAGAAGTCGACGACTTGGCATTCGCTGCCAGAGGCAGAACTAAGCGCCCGCGCCCGGCTGCGTCGAAGAATCCAGCGCTTTCGGCCGACTCCTGCATTGTGCGGATTGCGTTCTTGACCTGCGCGGGCACCACCTTGAAGCCGACCCGAAGGAGATTTTCCAGGCCTTCGTTGGTCGGCAGCGGCTGCCCCTTGAACCGTTCGTAGACCTTCTCGAACAACTCGACATTCAGGAACGCTTGCGCCTTCGCGCGCTGCGCGTCTGACGCGTGTACCGGTGCATAGATGCTCGACGCGAGCTGCGTAGGCCGGAGCATTCCCCCCATCTCTTCCACGAGCCCGAACATACGTGCAGCGCCGAGCTTTGAAAGGAAGCCGCCATTCTTCACGCCGCTGTACCCCAGCATCGGAGCCAGTTGCTCGCGCGTGCAGCTACCGCCCGCCTTCTGGTGGATTACTTCAGCGACTTCGATAGCCGAGTCGAGACTGTAGTAAGGGAAGGACACCGCGCTGCGAGGGCGCGCAGTTTTCTTCGGCTTAACGGGGACCAGGGACCCTGTTTCCATGACATATCTCCGAAGGCGGGGATGCCTACGGTGTGGATCATGAGGGCCGCGTCGTCCGGTGTCAACCGGGGCGGCGCGTTTGTCAATACGCCAAAAACGACTTCACGTGAAACATAGATGTTCCACGTGAAGTGTAAACACCTTGTTTAGCGCCAATTCTCATGCTTTGAGACTACATAGGTACTTAGGAATTCCTATCTATCTTGGCGTTACGAGACGTATGCCGAACCCTGCGTCCTATGTTTAGACAACTTGCTTCTACACTTTATGTGTCCTCAGTCGCACTTTGATGCCCTTATGTATCAATGACTTATGAATCTTCTTATTCCCTAACTTGTGACGTTACCTATACGTCCAAAATTACTTATCGGACCCATACCACATCTAGCTCCCGCACAGTCTCCGGCCGACTCAGCCCAAAGACCGCAAGGGCCAACGCCAAGACCAGGTCATCGTGAGCGCCCTCCCGAGCGTTGAACGTGGCATTGCCCGAGTCGGTGAACCGCACGCGGAAGTCCTGCAGCTCCCTCAGCAGCACTGGGCCCCCCAGCCCGCCGGCCGGCGACTGCGCGAGGTTGGAGGTTTGTCGCTTCGGGTATTTCTACAAGCGCCGACTCACTTGCCCGGAAGCCGGTGGCCCGGCCTGTGCGGGACCGTCGGCGGCATGGATGCCGCCGAGGAGCCTACAGGGATGTATTCACGGCGTGTCCCGCACAGGCCGGGCTACCGGCTTCCCCCCGCGGAAGTTCCCGCTCGCGGGAGAAGCCTCGTTTCTGTCCACGTCGATCCCGCAACGCACCGAGTTGCGAATGCAAATCCCGCGCCGTCATGCTGCTGACTCGACTGCGGGAAGGCATGCCGCGCTGTGATGCGATCAGCCACGATGTCATCGTGTGCGCCGCCCGCACGCAAGCCCGATAGCGTTGGGTTCCCCCACAAAAGTGAAGGCCCAGTCTCCCGAGGTTTCCCTCGGTCGGCTGAGCCTTCGTGTCGGAGCTGTTGAGACCTGCGCCGGCTTTTCTCCGGCTTGCGCCGTTGGTCCGCCTTTGCTGACCTCTTTTTCTCCGACGGCCGCACCCTAGCGCGGTGCCTGTTATTCCCGCGTCAAGAGCAACGACCGTTCGTCGGCCGGTGGTCGCGGCCGCTCCAGGGCCACCAGCCGCGGCCGGACTGCGCGTAGCGGTCGGCCGCGCGCTCGAAGCGGTTGCGCGCGCTGATGCCGCCGCTGAGCAGGTACAGCGGCAGGAACAGCGGCCCCAGCGCCATGTACTGCAGCACGTGCGCGCGCTCGTGGTCGGCGAGCACGATCGGCGCCTCCTGCGCGTGCCCGTCGCGGTGCGCGTAGGTCGCGCACGGCGAGTCCAGCGTGTCGCCGGTGTGCAGGATGACGTTGCCCAGGGTCAGCGCGCCGCCGGGACCCCACGGCATGCGGTGGAACACGAGCGCCAGGTCGTGCGGACGCAGATGCGCGTGTGCGCCGAACGCGAGGCCGAGGGCGCCGGCGACCAGGCCGAGCGCGGTGTTGGGCGCGGTCCACAGCACGCCGAGCACGCGCAGCGCCCGCCACAGCGGATTCATTCCTCGGGCATCAGCAGCCACAGGATCAGGTACACGAGGATGCCGGGGAATGCGGCCGACGCGATCGAGACGATCACGTAGATCACGCGCAGCAGGGTCGAGTTCCAGCCGAAGCGCTGGGCGATGCCGCCCATCACGCCGGCCAGGACGCGGTCGGTACGGGAGCGGGTGAAGGGACGCGAAGGGCTCATGCGCGAGGGTTCCGCATCGGGACGCGGCGCCAGTCTAGCGCGGTCCGGCGGGCCGGACCGTCCGCCCGACAAGCCACAGGGCTGACGCCGCCTGCGGCTGCGCGCCACATTGCTGCGCCTGCGTTGCGGCGGCCGGCGTCGCTCCCGGCGGGCACACGGCATCGCGGTTCGGCCGCGCAGGGCGCGCTCAGCGCGCGCGCTGCGCCAGCCAGTCGTGGATGGTCTGCGGCACCTGGGTCTGGGCGCGGCTGGAGACGTAGATGCCGATGTGGCCGCCGCGGAACGACAGCTCGGTGTAGTCGCGGCTGCCGATCAGGCCCTTGAGCGCCTGCGACGCCGCCGGCGGCACCAGGTGGTCCTGCTCGGCGTAGATGTTGAGCACCGGCATCGCGACCGCGCGCAGGTGCACCCGGCGCTCGCCGATGGCGATGTCGTCGTTGACGAAGCCGTTGCCCTGGTAGAACTGCTTGATGAACTCGCGGAACGCCTCGCCGGCCTGGTCGGGCGAATCGAAGATCCACTTCTCCATGCGCAGGAAGTCCTCGACCGCGCGCTTGTCGTCGAGGATGTCGATCAGGCCGACGTACTTCTGCAGGTTCAGCCGGAACGGCTTGAGCATCAGGTAGCTGTAGTTCATCAGGTCCGCCGGCACGTTGCCCAGCGTGTCGACGAACAGGTCCACGTCCAGCTCCCGCACCCAGTTGGACAGCATGTTGTCCGGGGTCTGGAAATCCACCGGCGTGACCATGGTGATCAGGTTGGCGATCTTGTCCGGGTGCAGCGCCGCGTAGCACAGCGAGAACGCGCCGCCCTGGCAGATACCCAGCAGGTTGATCGCATCCAGGCCGAAGGCCTGGCGCAGGTGATCGACCGCGCCGCCGAGGAAGCGCTCGATGTAGTCCTCCAGCGTCAGGTAGCGGTCGGAGCGGTCCGGGTAGCCCCAGTCGATGATGTACACGTCTTCGCCGCGCGCCAGCAGGCCCTTGACGATCGAGCGGTCGGCCTGCAGGTCGACCATGTACGGGCGGTTGACCAGCGCGTAGCTGATCAGCAGCGGGATCCTGGCGGTCGGCTTGCCGTCGCCGCGGAAGCGGTACAGCACGACCTTGCCGTCGCGCCAGACCTCCTCGCGCACGGTGGCGCCGTAGTCCACGCCCTCGACCTCGCGCAGGGTGCCCAGGCCGGCGCCGAGCTTGGCCTGCAGTTGCAGCGCTTCGCGGGCGAGCGTCTGCGGGGTGATGTCGAGCGGGCCGGTCATCGCGGGGTCCTCTTGGACGGCGTCTTCGTCGCCGGCACTTTCTTCGCCGAGGCTTTCTTCGCCGTGACCTTGCGCGCCGCGCCTGTCGCGGCGCTGGCCGCGGCCGGTGTCGCACGCGCGTGCCCGGCCGGCTTGGCATCCGCGTGATTTGCCGATCTGGCGCCGGTGCGACTTGCCGGCTTGGCATCTGCGCGACTTGCCGACTTGGCACCTGCACGACTTGCCGGCTTGGCATCTGCGCGACCGGCCGGCGGAGCGACCGCAGCCACGGCACTCTCACCGCCGGACCCGGAGCTGTCGGCACGACGGCCGCGGCCGGCCGCCTGCGCTGCGGCGGACGCTTGCGGGTCCGCGGCCGCAGCGCGCAGCCGTCGCACCACCCGCTCCAGTTCGGCGATCTTGCGATGCGCGGCATCGACCTCGCTGCGCGTGGGCATGCCCAGCAGCGCGCCGGCCTGCTCGACCTCGCGCTGCACGCCCTGGCGCAGGCGCATCTGCGCGTTGGCCAGGGCGCCGTAGACCTCGCGGAACTCCGGCGACAGCGCGATCCCGGCATAGGCCTCCTCGGCGGCGTCGATCCACAGGTCGAACAATGCGCGCGCCGAGCTCAGCTGCCGCCCAGGTTCCTCGTGCTCGGCGAGCTTGCTTTCGAACACTTCGAAGGCGCGCTGCAGCGCCTTGAACATCAGCGCGTTGTAGGCGGCGTTGCGCTGCTGGTAATCGAGCTGCGCCTGCAGCAGCTGCTGCCGCCGCTCCTGGTGCTCGCGGCCGAGGCCGAAGGCCGGCAGCCCGAGCCAGCTGCCGGCCTCGCGGCGCATCGCTTCCAGGTACGGCGTGGCGTCCTCGATCCACTGCTCCAGGCCCTGCGCGCCGCGCCCGCGCATGGCGCGGAACAGCTCCGGGAACGGGTTGTCGCCGATCGCGCCCAGGGCCCGCTTCCATTCCGCGGCGATGTCGGCGGCGCCGGCCGGCTGGCCGGCGAACTGCGCCGTCAGCTGCTGCATCTGCCCGAACCAGCTCCGTGCCTGCGCGTTGAAGCGCTCGACCGCGGCGTTGGCCTCGGTGCGGCCGCCGTGCGCGAGCTGGCTCCACCAGTCGATCGCGTCCTGCCAGCCGGGCACGCCGGCGGCGTCGGCATGGGCGCCGGGCAGGCCGCGACGCATCGCCTCGCCCCAGGCATTCCAGTACTGCCGTGCCAGGGCTTCGAAATCGCCCGGTCCCTGCGTGTTCGCCATGCATCCTCCTGGGTTGCGCCCATGCTAGCGCCGCGTCTGTTGCACTGCCACGTCGCAGGCCGGATCGGCGCGGGGCTGCGGGATGCAGGACCCGATCCGTGTCGATGCGTTCGCTGGTCGATCAGGCCCGCCCGGGGCCTGCGGATCCGACCGCCTCGCGGGCCGGACGGCCGCCCGCAACCCGCCCTACGGTTTCGGGATGCGCAGGGTCTTGCTGATCATCAGCGAGCCCGACAGCGCGTACACCAGCACCAGCGGATGCAGCAGCCACGGCCCGAGCCGGAATTCGCCGAACCACAGGTCGGCGCCGAGGCGGCCGGAGAAAGCCGCCAGCGCCAGCAAGCCGACGATCACCACACTGGTGGGGATCGGCGTGCCCTCGAAATACTTCACCTTGCCTTCCTCGCCCGAGAGCGACTCGGCGGTGACGTTGTAGCGCGCCAGCCGGCTGACGCCGCAGCCGACGAAGTACGACAGCACCACCCAGTCCCAGCCGCCCTGCAGGCCGCAGGCGTAACCCAGCGCCGCCGGGGCGACGCCGAAGGAGATCACGTCGGCCAGCGAGTCCAGCTCGCGCCCCAGCGTAGAGGCGACCTTGCGCCAGCGCGCGATGCGGCCGTCGAGCGCGTCGAACACGAACGCCAGCGGGATCAGCGCCATCCCCCACAGCAAATCGGCGACGATGCCCTCCTGCAAAAAGCGCATCGCCGCGAAGATCGCGCCGGTGCCGCAGAAAGCGTTGCCCAGGGTGAACCAGTCGGCGAGCTGGAACTCGCGCAGCATCGAGAAATGGCGCTTGGGCATCGGCGGTCCGGGCATGACGACGGCGACAGGGTGCCAAAGCCGGCGTGAAATCGGCAACTGCGGAGTTCCGCGGCATGGGTTGCCAGGACGCACCCCTCACCCTGGTTCGCTGCGCGAACCTGTCCCTCTCCCCGCAATCGGGGCGAGGGTGAGCCGGGCCGCGGGGCAAGGGTGGGCCGTGATGCGGGGCGAGGGTGACGGCGGCTACGGGATAGCGAGATCGTCGGCAGTCAAGGCGGCACTCCCGCGCGGCTTCGTCGCGATCACCGCATCGGCCGGCAAGGCACCCGTGCCATCGAGGAAGGCATCGACACGATCCAGCGCCGCATACACGTACGGCAGCATCGGCACGTAGCGCGCGGCGTAGTCCGGAAAGCCGAGGAAGGCGTCGAAGTGCTCGGCGTTGCGCACCTGCCAGTAGCGCACCTCGCGCGCGGCCGCCTGCGCGGCGGCGACGTAGGGCGCGCTGCTGAAGGCCGGCGGCACCAGGCCGTCGTCGAGGCCGTGCACCACCACCACCGGCAGGCCGGTGCGCGGCAGCGCGGCGCGGGTTTCGGCGATGCCTGCGCGCACGCGGTCGGCATCGGCGCCCTGCCCGTCCCACAAAGCGCGCAGGCATTGCAGGCCGGCGAGGGTGAAGTCCGGCGGCGCGAGCTTGCTGTCGACGAGGTTCACGCCGTTGCCCGGCGGAATGCCGGCAGCGTCGGACCACCACGCGGCGCGCTCGACATCGGTGGCCGGGCGCAGGCTCGTGTCCGGGGCCTGCGCGGCGAAGCCGTAGCCGCAGGGATGCTCGCCGACGCCGTAGCGGCCATAGGCCGACGCGTAGGTCGCCGCCACCGACCGCCACAGGTCGAAGCCGCTGGACGCGGCGCCGGAGCGCAGCGCGGCGTCGGTCCAGCCGCTGGCGCGCAGCGCGTCGTAAGCCGACTGCGCCTGTGCGGCGACGGTCGTGCCGGAAACCAGGCCGGCGGCCTGCAACGACGCGCAACGCAGCGTCCACCACCGCTCGACCGTGGCCCGCATCGGCGGTTGCGCCATCGACGCCGGATCCAGATGCAGCAACGCGCAGGGTTGCAGCAGCGCCGCTTCGGTGGCGTAGTCGTAGAGCGCGCGGCCGCCGGCCTCGACGTAGATGTTCGGCTCACCGGCGACCACCGCATCCAGCCAGTCGCCGTCGGTGCCGCTGTCCGCAAGCTCGGCCGCGCGCAGCACCGCGCCGCCGCCGTTGGAGATGCCGACCGCGATCACCCGGGTGTTGTCGAAGGTGAAGGGCGCGGCGTCGGGCAGCGCCTCGGCCAGCACCTGCAGCGCGTACTGCGCGGCCTGGCGCACATGGCGGCCCCAGTCGGCTTCCGGATTGTCCTGCGAATGCGCGTGGCGGAAGGCGACGCCCTTTGCCCCGACAGGCGCCTCCGGGACGAAGGCCAGCCCGCCATCGGCCGCGGCGCCCGGGGTGCCATCCACGCGCACGCCGATGCCCGCGTCCAGATCGAAATAGTCGCTGCCCGCGCCCTTGTCGGTATAGGCCACCGCGCAGCCCCGGGGCAGGCCCCAGGCGCCGGCGACGGCGATCGCCCCGTAGATGCCGCGCGAGCCGGAAGCCGGCGCCACCACGAGGCAGCGCCGGGCGCGGTCGAAGCCATCGGGCACCTGCACCAGCACCCGGTGCGGCTGGCGCGCGCCGGGCAACGTGGCCAGCGCCGAGAACTCGCGCCCGGGCACCGTCGCGGTGCTGCCGTACACGCTGCCGTAGCCGCCGCCGGGCGCCAGGTCGGCGATCCCGCGCCAGTTGCTCCAGATCGCCCGGCGGCGCGCCTCGGCGGCGGTCGGGCGCGTCGCATCGGCAAAGGCCGGCGGCAGCGCGGACTGCAATCCGGCCAGGCCCAGGCCCGCGGTCAGCAGGTCGTCGCCGTCGCGATGCGTGCTGGCGTGCGATGCGGTGAAGGCGGCGGGAGTCGACATGTGGGCGTCCGCTACGGCGATGGGTGCGTCGGCACGCGGCGCCGATGCGCAACCCGCAAGGACGAGCAGCATCGCGGCAGCGACGGCAGGGCGGGAGGCGTTCATGCCGCAACCCTAGCAAGCCGCGATGACCGCGGCATCGTACTTTGGTCCGACCTCGCCGCCGGCCGCCCCCTGCTAGGCTAGCGATCTCCCCACTCCGCGAGGCGGCCCATGGCCACGCGCTGCATCCTGATCACCGGCGCCGGCAGCGGCATCGGCGCCGGCATCGCCACCGAACTGGCCGCAGCCGGCCACCACCTGGTCGTGACCGACGTCAACCGCGAGGCCGCGCAAGCGGTCGCCGCGCAGATCCGCGGCACCGGCGGTTCGGCCGAAGCGCTGGTGCTGGATGTCACCTCAGACGACAGCGTTGCCGCCGCCCTGGCCGCGGTCTCGCGCCCGGTCGAGGTGCTGGTCAACAACGCCGGCCTGCAGCACGTCGCGCCGCTGGAGGAATTCCCGATCGCCAAGTGGGACTTCCTGGTGCAGGTGATGCTGGTCGGCGTCGCCCGCCTCACCCGCGCGCTGCTGCCGGGGATGCGCGAGCGCGGCTTCGGCCGCATCGTCAACATCGGCTCGATCCACTCGCTGGTGGCCAGCCCGTACAAGAGCGCCTATGTCGCCGCCAAGCACGGCCTGCTCGGGTTCTCCAAGGTGATCGCGCTGGAAACCGCCGACACCGACATCACCATCAACACCATCTGCCCGACCTACGTGAAGACCCCGCTGGTGGACAAGCAGATCGCCGACCAGGCGCGCACCCGCGGCATCCCGGAGGCGCAGGTGGTCAGCGAGGTGATGCTCAAGCCGATGCCCAAGGGCGTGTTCATCGGCTTCGACGAACTGGCCGGGATCGCCGCATTCCTGATCTCGCCGCCGGCGCGCAACATCACCGGCCACACCCTGGAAGTGGACGGCGGCTGGACGGTTCAATGAGGGGACGGGGCGACGGTCGCGCCGTGCCGTCCGGCCCGCCCGCGTAACCGGCCGCTGCCATGCCGACCCTGCTGATCGCCGACGACCATCCGCTGTTCCGCGCCGCGCTGCGCGGCGCCGCCGCCGATGCGGTCGCCGACCTGCAGGTGCGCGAAGCCGATTCGCTGGACGGCGTGCTCGCCGCGCTCGAGGCCGAACCCGGCATCGACCTGGTGCTGCTGGACCTGCACATGCCCGGCAACCACGGCCTTGCCGGCCTGGCCGCGATCCGCGCGCAACATCCCGGCGTGGCCGTGGTGGTGGTGTCCGCGAACGACGACCCGCGGGTGATCCGCCGCGCGCTGGACCACGGCGCCGCCGGTTACCTGCCCAAGAGCACCGGGCTGGAAGACCTGCGCGAGGCGATCCGCGCCGTGCTGGGGCTGCAGCAATGGCTGCCGCCGTCGCTGCGCAATGCAGTCGATGGCGCCCGGTCCCTGCCCGGCGATGCGGAGCTGGCGGCGCGCTTGGCGAGTTTGTCGCCGCAACAGTTCCGGGTGCTGGCGCTGGTGGCCGAAGGCCTGCTCAACAAGCAGATCGCCGACCGGCTCGGCGTGCAGGAGCGGACGGTCAAGGCGCACCTGACGGCGATCTTCGAGCGGCTCGGGGTGCGGAACCGGACGCAGGCCAGCGTGGTGTTGCGGGAGCTGGAGTTGAGTGATCCGGCTAGGCAGTTATAGCCGGGCGCTGCAAGGGCCGGAATCGGCCAGAAGCCGCCATCCAGGGGATGTCCCCTTGCGGCCATTAGGAATACGCAGCCCCGCCACTAGCGCACGGCGCCTACCAACTCATTGTGGAGGGTGCGCTAGTTATAACGCACCCATCAATTCCATCGATTTTGGAGACACCTTCCTTGAATTTTGCATGCTCCTGTGTCGCGCGTGTGCAGTCCCACAGGAAGATGACGATCCGCGCGCCCTTGTAATTCGTGTCGGCACGATAGAGAGACGCATCTTCGGCGATCTCGCCAATGAGAGCCTGAAAGGACTTCTTCTCGTCTTTCCGGTATTTGACCTCGATGATCGTATGCAGCGAGGGTAGGTAGAGATCAATGCGCGGGTTCTTCTGCCCGACAGGCTGAAGGTTCACTTCGTCCGCGATGTCGTTGAAGATCGGCGCAAGCAAGACATAGAGCAAGTTCTGGACATGGTATTCGTTTTCTACCTGCCACTTGACGGGTTCCGCGCCTCTCGTGCGCCCCGCGTCTTCCCATGTCCACCGCTTGAGGCCGACGGGGATATGCTCCAGAAATCCTAAAAGATCGTTGAGACTCCAGCCTTTCGGCGGCACTACGGCCACGTCCTGATTGACCTGGTCGAAGACGTAAACCATCAGGCTCAACAGTGCCGTCGAATTGTCTTCTTGCGCTTGCGCCTGCGCTCGGAACTCAGCCATAAAACAGCCGATTAGAGAAAGGCGGAGCTGGTGATCGTCGATTCGCCGTATCCGCCGATAATGAAGAAAGAGCGGAACACATGCGCTCGCGTAGACCGCGGAATCGCTGCTGCGGATATACGCAGCGATATCCTTCTCGAAGAGATTGAGATGATCGCTGCTGATCTGCTGAGCCAAAAACCCTGAAATCCAATTCTCGAACTCGCGGGCGATGCGTGCGTTGTTCATCTGTCCGACCAGCCATTTCACCGCCATGACCCCGAACATGTCGGAGACCCATGGGCGCGGTGTGGAGTCGATCTTGGCGGCTTGGCCGAGCAGGCGAGAGACATCCAGGGTCGAAACGGTTTCGTCCAGGACGCCGAGACCTGCAATTGAGCACCGCTGATACAAGGAGAGCATCGCAAAATCGAAGGAGGAAACACCATCCCTCGACAACCCCAGAAAACACAGAAAAGAAGATTTGAAAGGATCAGCATGCGCACTCTCGCTCACCTTGCGATGCAAATACTCGCGCAATTGGTACGCGTTTTCCTTCTCTACAGGAACCATTGGGATTGCCCGATCTTTCCGATCATCACCGAGTCGTTCCAGCCCGGAAGCTGGTTCAGCCATCCAAGATTCCGGGCGATCAGGTCAGAATAGCTGACAGTTACCGGCATCGGGTTGGGGAAGTAGCTGCGCCAGGAATGCGATGCGAAGCTGTATAGCTGGGCGCTCAAATACGTGATGTCTTTGAAGCTCGAGTCCTTGTGAACATCAAGGATCACGCCGCGCGGATGTCCGTCTGTGTCTTGACGCAGTTCGCGCTGGCCAATCAGGTAGACAAGCATCTGGTGCTTGGAAAGCTTGAACGTCTTCCCACGCGGCGGAGCCAGTCGCCCCTTCTTCACGCCGGCCGTCGCGGAGTCGAACATATGCAGCCCGTGATCCTCCGAGATTTTCAGGAAGGCGTACTCGATCTGATATTCATGGTACTTGTCGATCACAGCGCGAACGGCTTCGATCTCTTCTTTGTTGAACTTCTTGACCTGCGCATGAAAGATCAGGCGGATCGTGTCGCCTTTCTGCCAGTTCATCCGCTTCTGAATCTTTTCTATCGTCTCTCCGAGAACGGTGGTCAACGCTTCGCAGTAAGCTTCCGGTACGACAGCCTTCGAGGTGTTCGAGACGATGTAGCTGCCGTCGCCGGAGAAGACGGTGGTGATGCCCATAATCCGCTGATTATCGACACCCCGCTCCTGTCCGATATTCGCACTACCGATACCGATCACGAGTTCGTGCGATAGAGTCGGTGAGGATTTTAAAAGCCAAGGGACGCCACCCATCTTCGCGTAGCAGGCCAAGGCCATATTGTTGAGCGAGTACCCAAGCGAATAATCGGGCTGAGCAAGAAGCTCTATCGTGAAATCCTGCACCGGAACTTGATGCAGGAAGAAAAGGCTCTTACCGAGATAATACGGATTCTCCGTGACTTTGAGCTTCTTGAAGGACTGTCGGACTTGCACGAGGGCCAAGTCCCAGCGCCCGCCATCATCCGCCTTCTTCCGGATCGCGGCCTCGATTGCGTTCCTGTATCCCTCCACGCTATCGGTGGCTGTCGCGAACACCTCCACGCGGCTGGTTCCGAGCGTGAATTTGCCTTCAAGGCCGTTGCTGAAGTACTTGCTGCTGGAGATGCCCTTCAGTAGCTTGCGAACGAATTGCTCGACACGCCCCTTGTCATGCTGGGCGCAGATCACGCAGATCGACGGATCGTTCCTATCGAAGGTGCGCTTCGTATAGGGGCCACTCTGTGTCAGACCCTTCTCGGCCCAATCTGCTTCGACACTGTCGTTGAAGATGAACACCGGCTTCTGCATTTGCCCGCAATGCTTCTGGATATTGGGTGAATCCTCGATCTCAATGCGCGTTCCGCCGATCAGGGGGATAGCCCTCGACTGGATGTACTTCTTGAGCGTGTCGATGCGCGCCTTCTTATTCTCGCCTCGATTGAATGCGGAAACGGATTGCCGGATACGCTCGACGATAACGTCTTTTTGCGCTCCGTGCGTGTGAAAAATGTAGTCGTCGAAGTTTGTCCGACTAGCCTCCAGATAAACGTCTTTCGCTTCGGTCTGAACGACTTGGCCGTCGGGCTGCGCAACATCGAGCGTTCCACCCTTGCAGCTGCTCACCGAGCCCAAGAGCCTTCTGTATCCATCCTCTTGCTCAATGACGACATAGCGGCCCATGAGATCGAATCCGGCATTCAGAAAGAACAGGCCGTTCTCTTTGAGCACGCGGCGCGTTGTGCAATCAATAACAAGGCATGGACGGCCTTGGATTGTACGGGTGTCAATTGAGTACTTGGCGCAGACCTTGAACGGGTACGCGTCCCCAAGAATCGAGACCAGAAGATTGTCTTCCGACTTGGCGCTCACCAACTCGATAGGATTGAAACCAGACGGGTTACGGCCCAGCCCGGCGAGATGCCGAATCAGCCCGTCCTTGACCAGCGAGCAGAAGATGCCGAAGTTCTCCTTAAGCGCGATTGTCTGCGGCCTGCCAGAGGTCGGGAACGTGCCGTCCCCCGAAAAAATCAGAATGTTGTCACCCTGCCTGCGGAAGGCATGTGTCGCTCTGTAACGGTCTCGAAGGTCCTCCAAGGTTTCCTTGCCGTACGGAATCTGGAGGACTTCAATCTCTAACTCAGGGACTTTCAGCGGAAATGCGTTCAGGACAATCGACAAGACCCACCCCTTTTATCTCCGTGAAGCTTCCACCGCGCAGTTGTTGCGAGCACATAGCCTTTGGGACACTGTCGCGCCCACACGACGCTTAAGCAAGTCAGGTCGCGCGGCCGAAGTAATACCCGGTTGAAGTACTGCCCCACCAGCCGCGGCGGACTTCCCGCCAGCCGTAACTGGTTTGGGTGCTTCACAGAACCCCTCGATCCCGCTGGAAATTTGGCTTTCATGCCCGAGGTTCTGTGGAAAAGTGCGCCTGCCGTGCGGCACTCGATGTCTTACCCCAAGGGCTATTGTGAATGAAACCGGCGGTCGGCTTTTGGGTCGAAAGTAGCCCTACCCCATCCCCCGCGCCACCAACAACCGATCCAGCACCGACTTCAGTGCTAGTGGCTTCAACGGCTTCATCAGCAGCGGCAGGCCAGCCTCGTGCACCGCAGCACGCACCTCGACCCCCGCATCAGCACTGAGGATCACTGCCGGTCGGGCACCAAACTCGCTCGCCAATCGCGCGCGCACCTGCACGCCGGTGTCGCCGTCGTCGAGGTGGTAGTCGAGCAGCCATAGGTCGGCCGGCATGGCCTGCAGTTGTCGCCGCGCACCCTCGCCATCGCCGGCATCCACGACGATGCAGCCCATGCCTTCGAGCAGCTGGCGCAGCCCGGCGCGGGCGACGGGTTCGTTGTCCAGCACCAGCACGCGCGTACCGGCCAGGCCGTGGCGCGGCTGCGTGGTCGCCAGCGGCACGGCCTGGGCGGCGGCGCGCGGCAGCGTCAGCGCGAACACCGTGCCGGCACCGGGGCGGCTGTCTAGGCCAAGGGGCGCATGCAGCAGCCGCGCCATGCGATCGGCAATCGCCAACCCCAGGCCCAGGCCCTGCCCCGCCGCGCCCTCGCCGCGACGGAACTCCTCGAACAGCGATGCCTGCACCTGCGGGTCGATGCCGGGGCCGGTGTCGTGGACCTCGATGCGCACCGCGTCGCCCGCGCGGCGCACGCCCAGCAGCACGCGGCCGCTGGCGGTATAGCGCACCGCATTGGCAAGGAAGTTCTGCAGCACGCGCCGCAACAGCTGCGGGTCGCTGTGCACCCACGCGCGCGTGGGCAGGTAGTCGAACTTCAAGCCACGCTCGGCCGCCAGCACGCGGAACTCCGAGGCCAGCGGTTCCAGCACTTCGGCCAGGGCGAAGTCGCGCGGCTGCGGATCCAGCCCGCCGGCTTCCAGCCGCGACAGGTCGAGCAGGTCGGTCAGCAATCCGGTGGTCGAATCCAGCGCGCCGCGCACCTGGCGCACGGACTCGCGCGCGGTCTCCGGCACCTGCCCGGCCAGCGCGTCGGTGAACAGGTGCGCGGCATGCAGCGGCTGCAGCAGGTCATGGCCGATGGCGGCGAGGAAGCGGCCCTTGGCGTCGTTGGCGCGCTCGGCTTCGCGGCGCGCGGCCTCGGCGGCGGCGGTGCGCTCTTCCACGCGCTGCTCCAGGGTTCCCTTGGCCTGCAGCAGCTCGGCTTCGGTGCTGCGGAACGCGGTGACGTCGGTGAAGGTGGCGACGAAGCCGCCGCCGGGCATCGGGTTGCCGCGGATTTCGACGATGCTGCCGTCGGGGAACACGCGTTCGGTCAGGTGCGCGGTGCCGGCGCGCATGTGCGCCAGGCGCCGCTGCAGCGCCTGCTCGATGTCGCCCTGCGGCGGCATGCGTTGCAGCGCGTGCCGGGCCAGGTCGGCGATCGGCATGCCGACCTTGAGCATCGCCTCGGGATAACCGAACAGTTCGACATAGCGGCGGTTCCACGCCACCAGCCGCAGCTGCGCATCGACCACGCTGATGCCCTGGCTCATGTTCTCCAGCGCGGCTTCCAGCACGCGCTGGTTGAAGCGCAGGTCGCGCGAGGCCTCGCCGACGATCGCCGCCACCGTGTCCAGGTGCCCGGCCTCGCGCCGGGCCGCATCCAGCAGCACCCGCGCCGAGGCCGAGCCCAGCACCGCGGCCAGTTCGCGCTCGATCCGCGCCTCGGTCGACACCGGCACCGCACCGGCGGGCGGCGCCCCGCGAAGCAGCTCGTCGACCCGCTCGCGCGGCAGGAAACGCTGGCCGGCGTCGCGCAGGGTCTGCGCATCCAGGCCGCGACGCGCGCGCCGCGGGGCCTCGCGCCGCCACAGCGCGACCAGCACCGTGCTCGCGGTGCCGACGAACAGGCTGGCGCCGACCGCGCGCCCCACCCGGCTCCAGCCGGTCAGGCCGAACAGGCCGTCGGCCGACAGCCAGCTCCAGCCCCACGGCCCGTGCAGCAGCCAGTCCGGCGCCGTCCCGCGCAGTTCCAGCGCCATCGGCAGCAGCAGCACCCAGCACCACACCGCGAATCCCGCCAGCACCCCGGCGACCGCCGCGCGCGGCGGCGTCTGCGGCCGCCAGACCGCGAAGCCCAGCGCCGGCACCAGCGTCGCCAGCGCCGAGAACGACACCGCGCCGACGTCGGCCAGCGCCTCGCTGCCGGCGACCACGCGGCTGTAGCCCCAGGCCAGCAGCATGATCGCCACGATGCCGGCACGCCGCAGCGCCAGCACGCTGCCGCGCAGGTCGCTGCCGTCGTTGCGCGCCCAGGCCCCGCGCAGCAGCCCCGGCGCGAACCAGTGGTTGCCGATCATCAGGCTCAGCGTCAGCGTGCTCACCACGACCATGCCGGTGGCCGCGCTCAGTCCGCCGAGGAACGCGAACAGCGCCAGCCCGTGCTGCCCCTGCGACAAGGGCAGCGCCAGCACGTACAGGTCCGACGGCACGCTGTCGCCCAGCAGCGCCTCGCCCGCGCGCGCCAGCGGCAGCACCGGCAGCGCGATCAGCAGCAGGTACAGGGGGAACTGCCAGCGCGCGGTGCGCACGTGGCGCTCGTCGCGGCACTCGACCACGGCGATGTGGAACTGGTGCGGCAGGATGAACATTGCGAACGCGCCCAGCAGCACCAGCGGGGCGAAGCCGCCGGCCGTGGGCGGCGCCGGCACGCGCGCGGCCACCGCCGGCAGCGCGTCCAGCCCGAACCAGACGAACGCGCCCAGCGCCAGCATCGCCGCCAGCTTGAACAGCGACTCCACCGCCATCGCCAGCACCAGCCCGCGGTTGTGCTCGGCGGCGCTGGCGCGGCGGGTGCCGAACAGCATCGCGAACGCCGCCATCGCCAGCGCCACGTACAGCGCGCTGTCCTGCCAGGCGGGCGCGGCGTCGCCCGCCCCGCGCGTGGTCAGCATCGCGAAGCTCATCGCCATCGCCTTGAGCTGCAGCGCGATGTACGGGATCAGGCCGAGCGCGGCGACCAGGGTGACGGTCGCCGCCAGCCAGGCGTCCTTGCCCAGGCGAGTGGCGATCAGGTCGGCGATCGAGGTGGCGTTGGTCTCGCGCGCCAGCTGCACCAGCCGCAGCATGAATGCGGCCGCCAGCACGTACAGCACGATCGCGCCGAGGAAGGTCGGCGGCAGCGGCCAGCCGTAGCGCGCCGCCTGCGTCACCGTGCCGTAGAAAGTCCAGGAGGTGCAGTGCACCGCCAGCGACAGCGCATAGACATGGCGCCAGTGCGTGGCCAGCACCTGCGGCCGGCGTTCGCCGTAGAGGCCGGCCGCGAACAGCAGCCCCAGCCACAGCGTCGCCGCGGCCACGACCACGGCAACGCTCAGCATCGGTCAGGCCCCCGGCTCATGGGCCAATCCTACCGGCAAAAAAGAAGGCGACGGGACCGGGCCCGCCGCCATCTTCCGCACGGTTCGCACGCTGCCGCGGCGTCAGAAGTTGTAGCGCACCGACAGGTAGTAGTTGCGCGGCATGCCGTAGTAGGCGGTCTGGATGTTGCCGACGCTGGAGAACTCCTGGCCTTCGGTCTTGTAGGTCTCGTCGGTCAGGTTGCGCACGCCGGCGCGGACCTGCCAGGCGTAGTCGGGCGAGTCCCACACGCCGTACAGGCCGAGCAGGGTGTAGGCGCCCTGGCTCAGGTTCTCGCGGTTGTCCACCGACAGCCAGGTCTTGCTGCGGTAGGAGGCGTCGCCGCCGATCGTCAGGGTGCCGTTGTCGCCCAGCGAGAAGCCGTGCTGCAGCGCGATGCGGCCGGTGAACTCGGGCGAGAACGGCACGTGGTCGTGCAGGTTCGGGTTGTAGTCCACCCGCGTCGGGTCCGAGGTGCGCAGATCGACGAACTTGTCGTAGCCGGCGTCCATCCAGCCCAGCTGCGCCGACAGCGTGGTGCGCTCGCCCAGTTGCGCCAGGACTTCGAACTCGATGCCGTCGATGGTCATCTTGGCGGCGTTGAGCACCGGGAAGTTGAACGACGGGATGCCGCCGGATTCCAGCACCTCGGAGACGCGCGCCTGGAAGTCCTCGTACTCGCTGTGGAAGGCGGCGATGTTGGCCGACAGGCGCCGGTTGGCCGACTGCATCTTCAGGCCCAGCTCGTAGGTCCAGACGAACTCGGGATCGAACTCGGGGTTGTCGGACTCGGCCTGGGTGTTGGAGCGGCCGTTGAAGCCGCCGGACTTGAAGCCGCGGCTGGCCGAGGCGTAGGCGGTGACGTTGTCGCTGAAGGCCTTCTTCAGGCTGATCGACGGCGTGGTCGCGCTCCAGGTCTTGTGCGCGCCGTCGATCACCGCCTGCGGATCCTGGTTGAGCGCCGGGAACGGGATGAAGCCGAGGAACAGCGAGGTGGAATCCCAGAAGATGCTGGTCGTGCGCGAGTATTCCTTCTTTTCGCGGGTGTGGCGCACGCCGGCCGAGAGCGTCCAGGTCGGGGCGAAATCCCAGTCGGCGCTGGCGAACAGGGCGCTGCTGGTGGTGTGCAGGTCGTCGTCGATGGTGCGCAGGAAGTCCACGGCGACGCCGCCGTTGGTGAACAGGCTGTCGGCGTAGGCTTCCTGGTGCGAGGGCACCTTCTCGTCCAGGTAGTAGGCGCCGAAGATCGCCCTGACGTTGCTGCCGTTGTCGTACTGCAGCTGCAGCTCCTGGCTCCACTGTTCCTGGTGGAAGCCGACGAACACGTCGCCGAGTTCGTATTCGGAGGCATCGATGTCGATGTAGGACTCGCTGTCGAGCTTGCGCCAGGCGCTGATGCTCTTCAGCAGCCAGGCGTCGTTGAGCGTCCACGCCATGTTGAGCGAGGCGCCCTTGTGGGTCATCTCCTGGCCCTTGTCCGGCGAAAACGAGGTACGGGTCTCGAAGTCGTAATCGGCCGACGGCGCCGGGGTGAAGTACGCGCCAGTGACGAGGTCGGTGATCAGGAACGGGGCGGTCGGATGGCCCAGGGTCAGCGCCGCGTCCTGGCGGGTGTAATCGAGCGACAGGGTGGCGTCGAACGTCTCGCTGGGGCGGAACGCCAGCTTGGCGCGCACCGCGCGGGTGTCGTCGTCGTTGTAGCGCCGGCCGGTGGCCGGGTCGCGCACGTGGCCGTCGTTGCCGATCCAGGCCGCGGCGATGCTGCCCGCCACCGTCTCGCTGAAACGGTCGCCGTAATAGAAGCGGCCCTCGACGCGGCCGAAGTTGCCGACCGTGGCTTCGACCGAACCGCCGGAATAATCGAACGGATCCTTGGTGGCGATCTTGATCGCGCCGCCGGTGGAGTTCTTGCCGTACAGCGTGCCCTGCGGGCCGCGCAGCACTTCCACCTGGGCGACGTCGAACAGCGACAGCATCGCGCCGTTGATGCGCGAGTAATAGACGTCATCGACGTACATGCCCACGCCGGGGTCGAAGGTCTGCAGCGCGTCGGGCTGGCCGATGCCGCGGATGAAGACGTTGACGCTGTTGGACGAGCCGCGGCCCTGGACGATGTTCATGTTGGGCACGGCGCCCTGCAGGCCGGAGATGTCGCTGGCCTGCAGGTCCTTGAGCTGGTCCTCGCCGAACGCGCTGACCGCCACCGGCACGTCCTGGATCGACTCCTCGCGGCGGCGCGCGGTGACGGTGACGGCGCCGAGCGTCGTCGTCTGCGCCTTGTCCTCGGTCTGTGCCGCAGGGGCGGGCGTCTGGTCCTGCGTGATCGCGGCCGCCGGAGCGTCCTGCGCCACGGCCAGCGGCGAGGCCAGCACCGACGACATCAGCACGCCACCGATCGCCAGGCTCAAATACTTGCGCTTCATCGACTCTCCCCTTGGACATCGCAGGCACGGCATGCGCCGCAGATGGGGCGCAAGCCTAGGGCGGGCGCCGGCGGCGCGGCATCGTACCTTCGGACAATGGGCCGTGCGGGCGGCGTTGCCGACACTTCCAGCCCGGGACAGGCCGGTCGCGGCCGGGGAACGAACCGATGGCATTCGTGATCGTGCTGGCCGCGCTGTGCTTCCTGATGTACGTGGCCTACCGCGGCCACAGCGTGATCCTGTTCGCGCCGGTCGCGGCGCTGGGCGCGGTGCTGTTGACCGACCCGTCGCTGGTCGCGCCGATGTTCACCGGCCTGTTCATGGACAAGATGGTCGGCTTCCTGAAGCTGTATTTCCCGGTGTTCCTGCTGGGCGCGGTGTTCGGCAAGGTGATCGAGCTGTCGGGTTTCTCCAAGTCGATCGTGGCCGCGACCATCCGCCTGTTCGGCGCCTCGCGGGCGATGCTGTCGATCGTGGCGGTGTGCGCGCTGCTGACCTACGGCGGGGTGTCGCTGTTCGTGGTGGTGTTCGCGGTGTACCCGTTCGCCGCCGAGCTGTTCCGCCAGAGCGACATCCCCAAGCGCCTGATCCCGGGCACGATCGCGCTGGGCGCCTTCACCTTCACCATGGACGCGTTGCCGGGCACGCCGCAGATCCAGAACATCATCCCGGCGGCGTTCTTCGGCACCAACGCCTGGGCGGCGCCCTGGCTGGGCACGATCGGCGCGGTGTTCATCCTGATCCTGGGCATGAGCTACCTCGACTGGCGGCGCCGCGTCGCGCTGCGCAAGGGCGAGGGCTACGGCGACCCGGCCGCGCTGGTCAACGAACCGGCGCCGTTCGCCGGCAGCCGGCTCGCGCACCCGGCCGTCGCGATCGCGCCACTGCTGCTGGTGGGCGTGGCCAACAAACTGCTCACCGACGCGATCCCGGCCTTCTACGGCAGCAGCCATGCGTTCGCGCCGGCGGTGGTCGGCAACGCCGCGCCGGTGGTGCAGGAGGTGTCCAAGGTCGCCGCGATCTGGGCGGTCGAGGGCGCGCTGCTGCTCGGCATCGCCTGCGTGCTGGCGTTCGCGTGGAAGCCGGTGACGCGGAGCTTCGCCGAAGGCACCCGGACCGCGATCGGCGGCGCGTTGCTGGCGTCCATGAACACCGCGTCCGAATACGGCTTCGGCGCGGTGATCGCCGCCCTGCCCGGCTTCCTGGTCGTGGCCAACGCGCTCGGCGCGATCCCCAACCCGCTGGTCAACGAGGCCGTCACCGTGACCGCGCTGGCCGGCATCACCGGCTCGGCGTCGGGCGGCATGAGCATCGCGCTGGCGGCGATGTCGGAGACCTTCATCGCCAATGCGCACGCCGCCGGGATCCCGCTGGAAGTCTTCCACCGGGTCGCGGCGATGGCCTCCGGCGGCATGGACACGCTGCCGCACAACGGCGCGGTGATCACCCTGCTGGCGGTCACCGGCCTGACCCACCGCCAGGCCTACAAGGACGTGTTCGCGATCACCCTGATCAAGACCCTGGCGGTGTTCGTGGTGATCGGCGTGTTCTACGGGACTGGCGTGGTCTGAGCGCCGCGGCCGGCGCCCGGCGCGGCGGCACGGGGCCCGTCGTCGCGCAACGCACCGGCGACATGGCCGCCGCCTGCGTCGTTCCACGGCCCTCGACGATCGATGCCGTCCTGGGCGCGCCGATGCGGCGCGGTCGGTCCGGTGCGCCGCCCGACCGCTAGAATCGTGGCGTGACTCCGCCGCAGCGCAAGATCATCCACGTCGACATGGATGCGTTCTACGCATCGGTGGAGCAGCGCGACGATCCCGCGCTGCGCGGGCGCCCGGTCGTCGTCGCCTGGCGCGGCAAGCGCTCGGTGGTATGCGCGGCCTCCTACGAGGCGCGCCGGTTCGGGGTGCGCTCGGCGATGCCGGCGCTGCGCGCCGAACGGCTGTGCCCGCAGGCGGTGTTCGTGCCGCCGGACTTCGTGCGCTACAAGGCGGTGTCGCGCCAGGTGCACGCGATTTTCGCGCGCCATACCGACCTGATCGAACCGCTGTCGCTGGACGAGGCCTACCTGGACGTCAGCGCCAACGCCAGCGGCCTGCCCTCCGCGACCGCCGCCGCCAAGGCGATCCGCGCGGCGATCCGCGAGGAAACCCGGCTGACCGCCTCCGCGGGCGTGGCGCCGAACAAGTTCGTGGCCAAGATCGCGTCGGATTTCCGCAAACCCGACGGTCTGTTCGTGGTCCGCCCGCACCAGGTCGAGGCGTTCCTGGCGCCGCTGCCGGTCGGTCGGCTGCCGGGCGTGGGCAAGGTGATGGAACGCAGGCTCGCCGCGCTCGGCGTCGCCGTGGTCGCCGACCTGCGCGGTTTCGCGGCGGAGGACCTGGAACATCGCTTCGGCCGCTGGGGCCGGCGCCTGCACGAGCTCGCGTACGGCATCGACGAGCATCCGGTCGTGTCCGGACGCCCGACGCTGCAGATCTCCAGCGAGGACACCTTCGAGCACGACCTGCTGCTGGCCGAAACCGAGCCGCACATCCGCCGCCTCGCCGAGCACAACTGGGCCGGCTACCAGCGCGAGCGCATGCAGCATCCCGAGCGCATCGCGCGCACCGTGGTGCTCAAGCTCAAGACCGGCGATTTCCGCATCCTGACCCGCAGCCTGACGCCGCCGCAGCCGCCGGCCTCGGCGCAGGCGCTGGCCGAGATCGCTTGCGCCCTGCGCGAGCGCGTCGGCCTGCCCTCGCGCACGCGCTATCGCCTCGTCGGCGTGGGCCTGACCGGATTCGCCGGCCCCGACGACCTGGCCGCACAGCCGGAACTGTTCGAACCCGGCTAGGGAAACCCCGAATCATGGCCATCCCCGCGAATGCTGCACCGCCGGGAAGCCGAACCTCGAAGCCGGGAAAGAAAAATTCGCCACAAATGCGAGAGGACCTCTGCCGGGAAGTCGGTGGCTCAGCCTGTGCGGGACACGGCGCGAAAACATCCCTTCAAGTGCGGAAGCTTCTGCGGGTGAAACGAAGGCAGAAACCGACGGCCCCAACCTGTGCGGGACACGACGGGAATACATGTTTCAAGCACGGAAGCTTCCGTGGGGGGAAGCCGGTAGCCCGGCCTGTGCGGGACACGCCGTGAATACGTCCCTGTAGGCTCCTCGGCGGCATCCATGCCGCCGACGGTCCCGCACAGGCCGG
>NZ_QVPD01000007.1:13038-143528 GCF_003416885.1 Cognatiluteimonas weifangensis | reverse complement strand
CCTGTGCGGGACCGTCGGCGGCATGGATGCCGCCGAGGAGCCTACAGGGACGTATTCACGGCGTGTCCCGCACAGGCCGGGCCACCGGCTTCCCTCCGCCGAGGTTCCCGCGCTTGAGGGTTGCATTCACCACGTATCCCGCACAGACCGGGCCGCCGGCTTCCCCCCGCAGAGGTTCCCGCGCTTGGGGGGGTGCATTCACCGTGTGTCCCGCACAGGCCGGGCCACCGGCTTCCCTCGCAAGGGTTTCCGCACATTGAGGCATGTATTCGCAGCGTGTCCCAAGCCGGGTACCCGGCTTCCCTCGTAGAGGCTCACGGCGCGTTCCGCACGGGCAAAGGCCACCGACTCCCCGCGAAAGGTTCCTGTGCCTGGGACAGAACTTTTGTCGCGAGAACAAGGGCTTGCACGGCAACCGCAGGTCCGGCGGGCGGCACGGCGGTCGCGCTTGCCTGTAGAATGGGGCTTTCCAGCAAGCCGCTGCCGCCATGATCCCAGCCAGCCCCGTCACTCCGCTCGTTTTCGTCACCGGCGGCGTGGTGTCCTCGCTCGGCAAGGGCATCGCCGCCGCCTCGCTGGCGGCGATCCTGGAAGCGCGCGGCCTGCGCGTGACGATGATGAAGCTCGACCCCTACATCAACGTCGACCCGGGCACCATGAGCCCGTTCCAGCACGGCGAGGTCTACGTCACCGACGACGGTGCCGAGACCGACCTGGACCTGGGGCACTACGAACGCTTCGTCAATACGCGTCTGTCCGGGCGCAACTCGATCAGCACCGGCAAGGTCTACGAGGCGGTGATCCGCAAGGAGCGCCGCGGCGACTACCTGGGCGGCACCGTGCAGGTGATTCCGCACATCACCGACGAGATCAAGCGCTGCATCGACGCGGCCACCGCCGGCTTCGACGTAGCGCTGGTGGAGATCGGCGGTACCGTCGGCGACATCGAGTCGCTGCCGTTCCTGGAGGCGATCCGCCAGATCCGCACCGAGCGCGGCCCGGACAAGGCGCTGTTCATGCACCTGACCCTGGTGCCGTACATCGCCGCCGCCGGCGAACTCAAGACCAAGCCGACCCAGCACTCGGTCAAGGAACTGCGCTCCATCGGCATCCAGCCCGACGTGCTGGTGTGCCGCAGCGAGCAGCCGCTGCCCGACGGCGAGCGCCGCAAGATCGCGCTGTTCACCAACGTGCCGGAGAAGGCGGTGATCTCCGCGGTCGACCTGGACAACATCTACAAGCTGCCGATGTGGCTGCACGAGCAGGGTCTGGACCGGATTGCGGTCGAGCGCCTGCAACTGGGCGACAAGGCCGCGGCCGAAGCCGACCTGTCGCAGTGGCAGGCGGTGGTGGACGCGGCCGAGCACCCGGTCGACGCGGTCACCATCGCCGTGGTCGGCAAGTACGTCGACCACCAGGACGCCTACAAGTCGCTGGCCGAGGCGCTCAAGCACGGCGGCCTGCGCCAGCGCACGCAGGTGACGCTGAAATGGCTGGAATCCAGCGAGGTCGAGCGCGAGGGTGCGGCGGCGCTGGCCGGCGTGGACGGCATCCTGGTGCCGGGCGGCTTCGGCGACCGCGGCTTCGAGGGCAAGGTGGCGACCGCGCGGTATGCGCGCGAGTCGGGCATCCCGTATTTCGGCATCTGCTACGGCATGCAGGCGGCGGTGGTCGACTACGCTCGCCACGTGCTCGGCCTGGCCGACGCCAACAGCACCGAGAACGACCGGCAGACGCCGCACCCGGTGATCGGCCTGATCACCGAATGGCGCACCGCCAGCGGCGACATCGAGCGCCGCAGCGAGGACAGCGACCTGGGCGGCACCATGCGCCTGGGCCTGCAGGAGCAGCGGCTCAAGCCCGGCACCCTGGCGCACCGGTTGTACGGCGCCGACGTGGTCGGCGAGCGCCATCGCCACCGCTACGAGTTCAACAACCGCTACCGCACCCAGTTCGAGGACGCCGGCCTGGTGATCAGCGCCAAGTCGATGGACGACACCCTGGTGGAGATGATCGAGCTGCCGCAAACGGTGCATCCGTGGTTCCTGGCCTGCCAGGCGCACCCGGAATTCCTGTCCACGCCGCGCAAGGGCCATCCGCTGTTCATCGGCTTCATCCGCGCCGCGCGCGAGTGCAAGGCGGGAGCAGGCAAGGCGCAGGCCGGTGGCAGGCTGCTGAAGGAGGCGAGCGCGTGATGGCGGCTTTTCGCGGGAGCGACGTCCGTCGCGATCCGGGGGCAACGAACGCCGCGATCGATGTCGCGCCTGCGGGAATCCGGGCATGAAGCTCTGCGGTTTCGAGGTCGGCCTGGACCGCCCGTTCTTCCTGATCGCCGGCCCCTGCGTGATCGAGTCGCTGCAGCTGCAGCTCGACACCGCCGGGCAACTGCAGGAGATCACGAGCGCGCTCGGCATCCCGTTCGTCTTCAAGTCCAGCTTCGACAAGGCCAACCGCACCTCCGGCAGCAGCTTCCGCGGCCCGGGCCTGGAGGAAGGCTTGAAGGTGCTGGCCGAGGTGAAGCGCCAGCTCGGGGTGCCGGTGCTGACCGACGTGCACGAGTACACGCCGATGGACGAGGTCGCGGCCGTGGTCGACGTGCTGCAGACGCCGGCGTTCCTGTGCCGGCAGACCGACTTCATCCACAAGGTCGCCAGCGCCGGCAAGCCGGTCAACATCAAGAAGGGCCAGTTCCTGTCGCCGTGGGAGATGAAGCACGTCGCCGCCAAGGCGCAGGCAACCGGCAACCGGCAGATCATGGTCTGCGAGCGCGGCGTCAGTTTCGGCTACAACAACCTGGTCAGCGACATGCGCGCGCTCAGCGTGATGCGCGACACCGGCTGCCCGGTGGTATTCGACGCCACCCACTCGGTGCAGCTGCCCGGCGGCGCCGGCGGCAAGTCCGGCGGCCAGCGCGAGTTCGTGCCGGTGCTGGCGCGCGCGGCGATGGCGGTCGGCGTCGCCGGCATCTTCATGGAAACCCACCCGGATCCGGACAAGGCCCTTTCCGACGGCCCCAACGCCTGGCCGCTGGGCAAGATGCGCGCGCTGCTGGAAACGCTGCTCGAGATCGACCGCGTCGCCAAGAAGCACGGATTCCTGGAGATGGCATAGGCGGATCCCGATTCGCCGTGTCTCGCGCAACCCACAGCCGGCGGGCCCGGGCCCGCCCCACGATCGCCCACCACGACCGATGATCCCATGACCACGATCGCCAAGATCCACGCCCGCGAAATCCTCGACAGCCGCGGCAACCCCACGCTCGAGGCCGAAGTCGCGCTCGCCGACGGCAGCTTCGGCCGAGCCCTGGTGCCCTCGGGCGCGTCCACCGGCAGCAAGGAGGCGGTGGAACTGCGCGACGGCGACAAGACCCGCTACGGCGGCAAGGGCGTGCGCAAGGCAGTGGCCCACGTCAACACCACGATCGCCAACGCGCTGCACGGCTTCGACGGCGACCAGGCCGAACTCGACCGGCGCCTGATCGACCTCGACGGCACCGAGAACAAGGGCCGTCTGGGCGCCAACGCGCTGCTGGGCGTGTCGCTGGCCCACGCGCATGCGCTCGCCGCGTCGCGCAAGCTGCCGTTGTGGCAGCACCTGGCCGCGGGCCGCGCGGTATCGCTGCCGGTGCCGATGATGAACATCATCAACGGCGGCGCCCACGCCGACAACAACGTCGACCTGCAGGAATTCATGATCCTGCCGGTCGGCTTCGATTCCTTCGCCGAAGCGCTGCGCTCGGGCGCCGAGATCTTCCATGCGCTCAAGGCGGTGCTGAAGGGCCGCGGCCTGTCCACCGCGGTCGGCGACGAGGGCGGTTTCGCGCCGGACCTGCGCAGCAACGAGGAGGCGCTGGAGACGATCCTGGAAGCCATCGGCAAGGCCGGCTACACCGCCGGCGAGGACGTGTTGCTGGGCCTGGACGTGGCCTCCAGCGAGTTCTACGACAACGGCAAGTACAACCTCACCGGCGAAGGCAAGCGCCTGACCAGCGAACAGTTCGTCGATTTCCTCGCCAACTGGGCCGCGCAATACCCCATCGTCACCATCGAGGACGGCATGGACGAGGGCGACTGGACCGGCTGGAAGCTGCTGACCCAGCGGCTGGGCAACAAGGTGCAACTGGTCGGCGACGACCTGTTCGTGACCAACCCGAAGATCTTCAAGGACGGCATCGAGCAGGCCGTGGCCAACGCGATCCTGATCAAGGTCAACCAGATCGGCACCCTGAGCGAAACCCTGGAGGCGATCGCGATGGCCGATGCGGCCGGCTACGCGGCGATCGTCTCGCACCGCTCCGGCGAGACCGAGGACACCACCATCGCCGACATCGCGGTCGCCACCACCGCCACCCAGATCAAGACCGGCTCGCTGTGCCGCAGCGACCGCGTCGCCAAGTACAACCAGTTGCTGCGGATCGAGGAGCAGCTCGGCGCCGGCGCGCGCTACGCCGGCCGCGACGCCTTCGTTTCGCTGCGGCGCTGACGGACGTCCATCGTCGATGCGCGGCCTGCGGATCGTGCTGCTGCTGTTGCTGGTGCTGCTGGGCTGGTTGCAGTACCGGCTGTGGTTCGGCAACGGCGGGCAGCGCGAGGTGGAGGCGCTGCAGCGGCAGGTGCAGCGGCAGACGCGCGACAACGCCGGGTTGCAGCAGCGCAACGACGCGCTCGCGGCCGAGGTCGAGGATCTCAAGTCCGGCGAGGCCGCGGTCGAGGAGCGCGCGCGCAACGAGCTCGGCATGATCCGCCCGGGCGAGACCTTCTACCGCGTGGTCGAGCCGGAACCGGCGCCCGCGCAGGAACCGGCCGGCGCGGCCGAAGCGCCGGAGCCGGCGCCGTGACCGCGGAGCGGGCCCGGGGCGGGCTCTGGGCGGTGGTGCCGGCCGCCGGCCACGGCGCGCGTTTCGGCGGCGATGTCCCCAAGCAGTACCTGGACGTGGCGGGCGCGCCGCTGCTCGCGCACACCCTGCGCGCGCTGCTGGCGCACCCCGCGGTCGAAGGCGCGGTGGTGGTGCTGGCCGCGGACGACGCGCATTGGCCCGGCTGGCACGAGTGCGCCGGCAAGCCGCTGCTGACCTGCGTCGGCGGCGCGACGCGGGCCGATTCGGTATTGGCCGGCCTGGCGGCGTTGCCGGAGAGCGTGCGCGCCGACGATTTCGTGCTGGTGCACGACGCCGCGCGCCCGAACCTGGCCCTGGCCGACCTGGAGCGGCTGCTCGAACGCGGCCGCAACGACCCGGTCGGCGCGATCCTGGCCACGCCGGTGCGCGACACCCTCAAGCGCGCCGGCGACGATGGCGGCATCGATGCCACCCCATCGCGCGAGCGCCTGTGGCGCGCGCTGACCCCGCAGCTGTTCCGGCGCCTGCAGCTCACCCGCGCGCTGGAAGCCGCGCAGCGCGATGGTGTCGCGGTCACCGACGAGTCGATGGCGATGGAGCGCCAGGGCCATCGGCCGTTGCTGGTCGAGGGCAGCGCCGACAACCTCAAGGTCACCACCCCCTCGGACCTGGCCTATTTCGCGTACCTGCGCTCGGCATAGCCGTGGCGCCGGCCGCGCCGGCGCGAGCGGCCGCCATCGGCAGCCGGCGGGGTCGGCGTTGCGGCGGCTGCCGCCCGAGCCCCTACAATCCCCGCATGGACTTCCGCATCGGCCAAGGTTTCGACGTGCACGCCTTCGGCGAGGGCGACCACCTCATGCTTGGCGGGGTGCGCGTAGCGCACGCGCGCGGCGTGGTCGCGCACAGCGACGGCGATGTCGTCGTCCATGCGCTGTGCGACGCCATGCTCGGCGCGCTGGCGCTGGGCGATATCGGCCGACATTTCCCGCCATCGGATCCGCAATGGAAAGGAGCCGACAGCCTGGCGTTCCTGCGCCATTGCGACGGGCTGCTGCGCGCGCGCGGCTGGCGGGTCGGCAACGCCGACCTCACCGTGATCTGCGAGCTGCCGAAGCTCGGGCCGCACGTCGAGGCGATGCGCCGGACGCTGGCCGCGGCGCTGGGGGTCGAGATCGACGCCGTCAGCGTCAAGGCCACCACCACCGAGCGCCTGGGTTTCAGCGGACGCGGCGAAGGCATCGCGGCGCAGGCGGCGTGCCTGCTCGTGCGCGCGTGAGCGCAGGCGGCGGGGCGAACGAGGCGCTGCCGCGGGCGCACGGCGCGGCGGTGGCGACGGCGCGGATCCGCAGCGTGCCGGAGGATTTCCGGGTCGAGGAACTCGATGCCTTCGCCGCCAGCGGCGCGGGCGAGCATCTCCTGCTGACGGTCGAGAAGCGCGGCATGAACACGGCCTTCGCCGCGAAGCGGATTGCCGAATGGGCGGGGATCGGCGAGGCCGGCGTCGGCTATGCCGGGCTCAAGGATCGCCATGCGCTGACCCGCCAGCGTTTCAGCGTGCACCTGCCGAAGAAGGTCGCGCCCGATCTCGGCGCGCTGGACAGCGAGGAGCTGCGCGTGCTGGCGCACGCCTGGCATGCGAAGAAGCTGCCGCGCGGGGCGCTGGCCGGCAACCGTTTCCTGCTCACGTTGCGCGAGGTGCGCGGCGAGCGCGCAGCGATCGACGCGCGCCTGCAGGCGATCGGCGCACGCGGAGTGCCCAATTATTTCGGCGAGCAGCGCTTTGGCCGCGGCGGCGACAACCTTGCCAATGCGCTGGCGCTGTTTGGCGGCCGCCGCGTCGGCCGCGACCAGCGCACTTACCTGTTGTCGGCGGCGCGCTCGCAGCTGTTCAACCGGGTGCTGGGCGCGCGGGTGGCGGCCGGCCACTGGGACCGGGCGCTGGAGGGCGAGGTCTGGGTGCTCGACGGCAGCCGCAGCGTATTCGGGCCGGAGCCGTGGAGCGAGGCCCTGGCGCAGCGGCTGGCGGCGTTCGACATCCACCCCAGCGCGCCGCTGTGGGGGCGCGGCGCCCTGCGCAGCGGCGGCGCGGCGGCGGCGCTGGAACTCGCGGCGCTGGACGATGCGCAGTCGCTGGCCCTGCGCGCGGGCCTGGAAGCGGCCGGCCTGAAACAGGAACGCCGCGCTACCCGCCTGCGGCCGCAGGCGCTGGCCTGGGACTGGCTCGATCCGGCGACCCTGCGCCTGCGTTTCGAGCTGCCGCCCGGCGCCTACGCGACCACGGTGCTGGCCGAACTCGGCGACATCGCCGACGCTGCCGCGGGACGCGGAACAGCGGCAGCCTGAACAGGGTCCAGCCCGGACCGGCCGTCCTACGGCCGCCGCCGCAGCAATACCAGCACCGCGCCGTTGCCGCCCTGCGCCGGCGGCGCGGAATGGAACGCCAGCACGTCCGCGCGCTGGCGCAGCACGCGGTCGACCAGGTTCTTCAGCACGGGCACGCCGCTGTCCGAATGCAGGCCCTTGCCGTGGACGATGCGCACGCAGCCGCATCCCGCATGCGTGGCGTCCTTCAGGAACTGGCGCAACAGCGCCTCGGCGCGGACGGCGTCGGCGTGGTGCAGGTCCAGTTCGTCCTGCGCGGCGTACAGGCCGCGCCGCAGCCGCAGCAGCACGCGCGGCGGCACGTCCTCGCGGCGGTACGCCAGCGCGTCGCCGGCTTCCAGCGTGTCGGCCTGCAGCGCGCGGCGGAATTCGCCCAGCGCCTGGGCGTCGTCGCGCGCCGCCATCCGCGGCAGCGCCCGCGGCGGCGGCTTGCGCGGCGGCGCCGGCCGCGGCGGCAGTTCGCGCACCGGGCCGACGGCGGCGCGGAACAGCGACGCATCGTCCTCGGCCGCGGCGTGCGGCGGTTCCTGCGGCGGCGTGCGGCGTTTGCCCATGGCGCCAGCCTAGCGTGGCGCGGTGGCGGTTGCAGCGCCGCGGTCGTTGCGGCGCATCCGTTATCATGGGCGCTCGCACCCATGCCATTTCGTTTCACGTCCGGGGTCCAGCAGAATCTTCATGCGCGTACTGGTCAGCAACGACGACGGCGTCGACGCCCCGGGCATCCGGGCCCTCGCCCGGGGGCTGCGCGAGGCCGGGCACGAAGTGCTGGTGGTCGCTCCGGACCGCGACCGCTCCGGTGCCAGCAACTCGCTGACCCTGGACATGCCGGTGCGGGTGGTACAGGTCGACGCGTCCACCTGGTGCGTGCACGGCACGCCCACCGACAGCGTGCACGTGGCGATCACCGGCATGCTCAAGCACGAGCCCGATCTGGTCGTCTCCGGCATCAACAACACCGCCAATCTCGGCGACGATGTGATCTATTCGGGCACCGTCGCCGCGGCGATGGAAGGGCGTTTCCTCGGCCTGCCGGCGGTGGCGATCTCGCTGGCGACCCGCGATCATCGCGGCGAGCACTACGAAACCGCCGCGCGCGCCGCGGTCGAGATCATCGCCCGGCTGCTGGTGGACCCGCTGCCCGCCGACACCATCCTCAACGTCAATGTGCCGGACATGCCGTGGGAGGATGTCGCGGGCTTCGAGGTGGTGCGCCTGGGCAACCGCCACCGCGCCGCGCCGTGCGTGCAGCAGGAGGACCCGCGCGGCCGCACCTGGTGGTGGATCGGCGCCGCCGGCCCCGAGGACGATGCCGGCCCCGGCACGGATTTCCATGCCGTGCGCACCGGCCACATCGCGATCACCCCGATCCATGTCGACCTGACCCGCTACCAGGCGCTGGAACAGGTCGCCAGCTGGGTCGATGGCCTGGCCGCCGCGCTGGACGACGGCGCCGCGGCGCCCGCGGCGCAGGAGCCGGCGGCATGACCGCACGCCTGCGCCTGCAACCCGAAGCGCTCGGCCTGGGCATGACCAGCCAGCGCGTGCGCGACCGCCTGATCGAGCGCCTGCGCGCGGGCGGCATCGTCGACGAGCGCGTGCTCAACGCGATCCGCACCGTGCCGCGGCACCTGTTCGTCGACGAGGCGCTGGCCACCCGCGCCTACGAGGACACGGCGCTGCCGATCGGCCACGGCCAGACCATTTCCCAGCCCTGGGTCGTGGCGAAGATGACCGAGGCGCTGTTCTCGGGTGGGCAACAAGCCGGCGGCGCGCAGCCGAAGAAGGTGCTGGAAGTCGGCACCGGCTCGGGCTACCAGGGCGCGATCCTGGCCGCGCTGGGGCTGGAGGTCTACACCGTGGAGCGCATCGGCGAGCTGCTGCGCACCGCGCGCAAGCGCTTGCGCGCGCTCGGCCTCAACGTGCGCAGCAAGCACGACGACGGCCGCATCGGCTGGCCCGAGTACGCGCCGTTCGACGCGATCGTGGTCACCGCCGCGGCGCCGGCACTGGTCGAGGCGCTGTCCGCGCAGCTCGCCCCCGGCGGCACCCTGGTGGCGCCGGTGGGCAGCGGCAGCGGGCAGTCGCTGCTGCGCCTGCGCAAGGACGCCGACGGCGTGGTGACCCAGGACAACCTGGGCCCGGTGGTGTTCGTGCCGCTGCTGTCGGGGATGCTCGATTGAGCCGGCCCCGGCCCGGCCGCGCCTGCGGCAGCGTCCGCGGCGCGGGGCCCCTGCGTGGCCGCGGTCACTCCTCTCCCTGTCCCCGTGGCGGCCGACGCTGCCGGAGCCGGCGATGAAACTGTTCGGGCCGATCTACGAGCGTGCGCTGACCGCGGCCCGCCATCCGCGCGCACCGGCGCTGCTGACCGGGCTGAGCTTCGCCGAGGCGGTGTTCTTCCCGGTGCCGCCGGAAGTGATGCTGGCGCCGATGGCGCTGTCGCGGCCGCAGCGCGCGTTCCGTTTCGCCTCGCTGAGCCTGCTCGGCTCGCTGGTCGGCGCGCTGCTGGGTTACGCGCTCGGGCATTACGCCTACGAGCTGGTCAAGCCGCTGCTGGCCTCGCTGGGCTGGATCGACAAGATCGACGAGCAGGTCGAATACCTGCGCGGGATCGCCGCCGATTCGCCGTGGAAGACGTTCTGGATCCTGGTGCTGGCCGGATTCACCCCGATCCCGTTGAAGTTCTTCACCTGGGCATCGGGTATCGTCGGGGTGCCGCTGCTGCCGTTCATGGCCAGCATGTTCGTCGGCCGCGGCAAGCGCGTGTACCTGATCGCGATGGCGATCCGCCTCGGCGGGGTGCGCGCGGAGGCGGCGCTGCATCGCTGGATCGAACCGCTGGGCTGGATCGCGACCGCATTGCTCGCGGCCGGCATCGGCTACCTGGTATGGAGAGCGCAGACGGGATGAGGGCGACGCGACAGGGGTGGGGGCGCTTGGCGGTGCTGCTGGCGGCGACCATGCTGCTGGCGGCCTGCGGCAGCAGCCAGGTGGTGCGCCGCGTCGGCGACCGCGGCCCGGTGCAGGTGTCCCAACCCAGGTACGGCACCACCGTCACCGTGCGTCGCGGCCAGACCCTGTATCGCATCGCCACCGACAACGGCATCACCGCCCGCGACCTGGCGGCCTGGAACGGCATTGCGCCGCCGTACACGATCTACCCCGGGCAGCGCTTGCGTCTGTATCCGGGCGGCGGCGCGCGGGCGACGGGGACCGCGCACGCGGGTGCAGTGCGTCCGCGTACCGGCGCGCCGCGCCCACCCGCCACGCCGGCGCCGGCAGCGGCTCCGCCATCGAGCCCGTTCGTCTGGCGCTGGCCGGTCCAGGGCACGCTGCTGGCGCGCTATGTCGCCGGCGAAACGACGCGGCAGGGCATCGACATCGGCGCCGTCGCCGGCACGCCGGTGCACGCCGCGGCCGATGGCGTGGTGGTGTATTCGGGCTCCGGGCTGGTCGGATACGGCGAGCTGATCATCGTCAAGCACGACGAGCAGTGGCTGTCGGCCTACGGCCACAACCGTGCGCGTCTGGTCAACGAGGGCCAGTTGGTCAAGGCCGGGCAGCAGATCGCCGAACTGGGCCACAGCGGCGCGGCCCGCGACATGCTGCACTTCGAGATCCGCTACAACGGCAAGCCGGTGGATCCGCTGGTCTACCTGCCGCAGCGGTAGCCGGCGGGGCGATGGGTGCCGGGTGGAGCCCCGCCCCGGCGCCGCGTGCGCCGTCCGCGGGCCCCACCGTCGCGACCGCGAACGTGAGCGCGATCGCGCAGCGTGCGCGATCCCGCGGGGCGGTCGCTGCAGCCGCCTAACCGGACGTTGCGGGGAACACGAAGCCGGCGACCACGCGCCGGCCTTCGCCGGCGAGCACGCTGTAGGTGCGCGCGGCGGCGGCGTTGGTCATGGTTTCCAGGCCGACGCCACGGGACAGGCAGGCGGCCAGGGTCGCGGCCGGCGGGAACGCCTGGGCCGCGCCGCTGCCCAGCACGATCAGTTCCGGCTTCAGCGCCAGCAGCGGTTCCAGGTCGGCCGGTGCCAGCGCGGCGACGTCGGTGGCCGGCCAGTCCTCGACCAGCGCGTCGGGGGCGACGATGAAGCTGCGCCGCAGGGTGCGGTCGTTGACCCGGGCCGCGGTGCCGTCGGCGCCGCGCAGGGAGTAGTCGTAATCCGGGCGTTCGAGGTTCAGTTGCATGGGCGTGGGTTCCTCGGATTCCGCCTGCGCCGGCACCGCCCGCGCCCGCAGCCGGGATGCGCGGCCTGGAACCGCGCCGGCGGGGCGGGTCAGGGCCGCGGCAGCACGATCCGGCGGTGGTCCGTGGATGGCCGGTACAGGATCGCGGTGTGGCCGATGCGCTGCACCAGCGCGGCGTCGGTGCGCTGCGCCAACTCGGCGATCATGGCGTCGCGCGCCTGGCGGTCCTCGCCGGCGACCTTCACCTTGATCAGTTCGTGGTGTTCCAGCGCGCCCTGGGCCTCGGCCACCAGCGCGGCGCTGATGCCCTTGCCGCCGACCTGCAGCAGGGCCTTCAGCTCGTGCGCCTGGCCGCGCAGGAAACGGGTCTGGGCGGCGGTCAGGACGATGGGCATGCGAACACGCGAGGGCTGCGGAGGGCACTCAGGGTATCATGGCGCCGGAGGATCGATCCGCAGGGAGAGACCGCGCCGGCCGGCACGGATTTCCCCGGAAAAACAGCCGCATGGCCACCCGCAGCAAGTCCAGCCAGCGCTGGCTGAAGGAGCACTTCTCCGACCCCTACGTGAAGAAGGCGCAGGCCGAGGGCCTGCGCTCGCGCGCGGCCTACAAGCTGGAGGAACTGGTCGCGCGCGACCGGCTGCTGCGGCCGGGAATGGTCGTGGTCGACCTCGGCGCGGCGCCCGGCGGCTGGTCGCAGTGGCTGCGGCAGGAGCTGGAGCGGCTGGATCCGGCGCGCCCGGGCCGGGTCGTCGCCCTGGACATCCTGGACATGCCGCCGCTGGCCGGGGTCGAGTTCCTTCATGGGGATTTCAGGGAAGATGCGGTCCTATCGCGTCTGGACGCCATGCTGGGCGGGTCGCCCGTCGACCTTGTGCTCTCGGACATGGCCCCCAATAAGAGCGGTATGGATGCGGTCGACCAGCCGCGGATGATGCATCTGGCGGAACTGGCGATGGACTTCGCCGACCGCCGGCTGCGCCCCGGCGGCACGTTCCTGATCAAGCTGTTCCAGGGAACGGGATTCGACCAGTATGTGCGCGAGTTGCGACAGCGGTATGCCGCGGTGGCGATCCGCAAGCCGTCGGCGTCGCGCAAGCGCTCGCCGGAGGTCTATGCGCTGGCGCAGGGCAAGCGGTGAGCGGAGGTCCTGCCGCGCTTGTCGCGGTCGCGAATGCCAGGCCGTGGCGAAGGGCAGGGCGAAGCAGGCGAAATCGAGTGTCGTGGCTGGCTTGAATTAACGTTGCAAAACCAGGGTAATCCCATCTTTATGAACGATCTGGTCAAGAATCTGATGCTGTGGGTCGTCGTCGCCGTCGTGCTGATGGTGGTGTTCCAGAGCTTCAGCCCGAAGAGCGCCGCCACCCAGGCGCTGACGTACGACCAGTTCGTGCAGGAGGTGCAGGGCGACCGCGTCGCCAAGGTCACCATCGCCGAGGATCGCACCACGATCGCCGGCGAGCGCAAGGACGGCAGCCGCTTCACCACCTACGCGCCCGGCGACAAGGACCTGGTCAACGACCTGCTCAACCATGACGTCACCACGGTGCAGACGCCGCCCTCCAGCGGCCTGTCGCTGGGGATGATCCTGGTCAACGTGCTGCCGTGGCTGCTGTTCATCGGCATCTGGGTGTATTTCATGCGGCAGATGCAGCAGGGCGGCGGCAAGGGCGCGATGAGCTTCGGCAAGTCGCGGGCCAAGCTGCTGAACGAGGATCAGACCAAGGTCACCTTCGCCGACGTCGCCGGCTGCGACGAGGCCAAGGAGGAGGTGTCGGAGCTGGTCGAGTTCCTGCGCGATCCGTCCAAGTTCCAGAAGCTGGGCGGCAAGATCCCGCGCGGCGTGCTGATGGTCGGCCCGCCCGGCACCGGCAAGACGCTGCTGGCCAAGGCGATCGCCGGCGAGGCCAAGGTGCCGTTCTTCTCGATCTCCGGATCGGACTTCGTCGAGATGTTCGTCGGCGTCGGCGCCTCGCGCGTGCGCGACATGTTCGAGCAGGCGAAGAAGCACGCGCCGTGCATCATCTTCATCGACGAGATCGACGCGGTCGGCCGCCATCGCGGCGCCGGCCTGGGCGGCGGCCACGACGAGCGCGAGCAGACCCTCAACCAGCTGCTGGTCGAGATGGACGGCTTCGAGGGCGGCGAGGGCGTCATCGTCATCGCCGCGACCAACCGCCCCGACGTGCTCGACCCGGCGCTGCTGCGCCCGGGCCGCTTCGACCGCCAGGTCGTGGTCGGCCTGCCCGACGTCAAGGGCCGCGAGCAGATCCTCAAGGTGCACATGCGCAAGGTGCCGCTGGCCGACGACGTCGAGCCGATGGTGGTCGCGCGCGGCACCCCGGGCTTCTCCGGCGCCGACCTGGCCAACCTGGTCAACGAAGCGGCGCTGTTCGCCGCGCGCGAGAACGCGAAGGAAGTCCGCATGGACCACTTCGACAAGGCGCGCGACAAGATCATGATGGGCGCCGAGCGCCGCTCGATGGCGATGAGCGAGCAAGAAAAGACCCTCACCGCCTACCATGAGGCCGGCCATGCCATCGTCGGCCGCCTGGTGCCCGAGCACGACCCGGTCTACAAGGTCACGATTATTCCCAGAGGAAGGGCTTTGGGCGTGACCATGTACCTGCCCGAGGGCGACAAGTATTCGTACAACCGCACCGCGATCGAGTCGCAGCTGTGCTCGCTGTACGGCGGTCGCGTGGCCGAGGAGCTGATCTTCGGCGACGACAAGGTCACCACCGGCGCCAGCAACGACATCGAGCGCGCGACCAAGATGGCGCGCAACATGGTCACGAAGTGGGGCCTGTCGGAACTGGGGCCCATCACCTACGGCGAGGAGGAGGACGAGGTCTTCCTCGGCCGCTCGGTGACCCAGCACAAGAACGTCTCCGACGAGACCGCGCGCAAGATCGACGAGGTGGTGCGCGACATCCTCGACAAGGCCTACACGCGGACCACGCAGATCCTGACCGACAACCTCGACAAGCTGCACAACATGGCCAGGCTGCTGCTGGAATACGAGACCATCGACGTGCCGCAGATCGACGCGATCATGGACGGCCGCGATCCGCCGCCGCCGATGGGCTGGACCGGCAACGGCGCCGGCAAGGACAAGGGCGATGCGCGCCCGCTGCCGACGATCGGCGGGCCCGCGGCGCAGACCTGACGCTTGCCTGCACGCAACGGAAAGGCCAGAGTTCGCTCTGGCCTTTTTCGTTGCAGGCACGCGATGTTCGACACCACCCCGCAACTCGACTGCGCCGGCCGCCTGCTGAAGTTCGATCGCCCGCGGGTGATGGGCATCGTCAACGTGACCCCGGATTCGTTCTCCGACGGCGGCGAGCACGCGACGCCCGAAGCCGCCATCGCGCACGGGCTGGCGCTGGCGGAGGAGGGCGCGGACATTCTCGACGTCGGCGGCGAATCCACGCGCCCGGGCGCCGGGGAGGTGCCGCTGGAGGAAGAACTGCGCCGGGTGATCCCGGTGATCGAGGCGCTGGCGCGGCAGACCGCGCTGCCGATCAGCGTCGACACCTCCAAGCCGGAGGTGATGCGCGCCGCGGTCGCAGCCGGCGCCGGCATGATCAACGATGTCTATGCCCTGCGTCGCGAAGGCGCGCTCGACACCGCCGCGCAGCTCGGCGTGCCGGTGGTGCTGATGCACATGCTCGGGCAGCCGCGCTCGATGCAGGACGCACCGCATTACGACGACGTGGTCGCCGAGGTCCACCGCTTCCTCGCCGAGCGGATCTTCGCCGCGGAAATGGCCGGGATCGCCAAGCGCAACATCGTGGTCGACCCGGGCTTCGGCTTCGGCAAGACCACCGCGCACAACCTCGCGCTGCTGGCGCAGCTGCCGCGCTTCGCCGAACTGGGCGTGCCGGTGCTGGCCGGGCTGTCGCGCAAGCGCACCATCGGCGAGCTCACCGGCCGCGACGATCCCCGCGGGCGCGTGCACGGCTCGGTCGCCGCGCACCTGATCGCCGCGCAACGCGGGGCGTCGTTGCTGCGCGTCCACGACGTCGCCGCCACCGTGGATGCGCTCAAGGTCTGGACTGCGGTCGCCGCCGTGCCGGTGCCGCGTACCGCACCGGCGACGCCGGCGGCCCGCTGGCCGGACGAGGACTGAGGCCGCGCCATCGCCGGTCCCGCGCACGCGGGGCCGCGGAGGCTCCCGGGCCGCCTCGCGGCGGATTGCGGCGTACACCCTTGCCGACGCCCATGCGCCGCCGTACTCTCGACCCCGTACAGCCGGGGAGCCGCATGAGTCAAGTGCCTGTCGAGTCCGTGGCGTCCGTCGAGGTCGCCCTGGCCCACGCGTCGCGTCTCCTCGACAGCGATCCGGCCCTGGCCGGCGAACAGGCGACCGAAATCCTGCAGGCCGTCGGCGAACACCCGATGGCGCTGCTGCTGCTGGGCAAGTCGTACGGCATCCGCGGCGACAGCGTGCGCGCGCTGGAGATCCTGGACCGGCTCGCCCGGCAGCAACCGGATTGGGCGCTGGCGCAGGCCGAGCTCGGCATCGCCCTCGGGCGCGCGCGCCGCGGCGAAGCCGCCGTCGCCGCATTGCGCCGCGCGGTGGCGCTGCAGCCGGATCTGCCGCAGGCCTGGCGCGCGCTCGGCGACCACCTGACGGCGATGGGCGACAGCGACGGTGCCGATGCCGCCTACGCCGCGCACGTGCGCCACTCCACCCGCGACCCGCGCCTGCTCGCGGCCGCGAGCGCGTTGCACGACAACCGTATCCCGCAGGCCGAAACCCTGTTGCGCGAGCACCTGCGCCGCGCCCCGACCGATGTCGCCGCGATCCGCATGCTGGCCGAGATCGCGGCGCGGATCGGCCGCAACGAGGATGCCGCGCACCTGCTCGAGCGCTGCCTGGAGCTGGCGCCTGGCTTCCATGCGGCGCGCCAGAACTACGCCATGGTCCTGCACCGCAGCAATCGTCCGCAGGAGGCGCTGGCCGAGGTCGAACGGCTGCTGGCCACCGACCCCCACAATCCCGCCTATCGCAACCTCATGGCGGTAGTGCTGTGTCGTACCGGCGACTTCGGGAAAGCGATCGAGCTTTACGACAGCATCCTCGCCGAACACCCCGACCAGCCGCGGGTCTGGCTCAGTCAGGGGCATGCGCTCAAGACCGCCGGTCTGCGTGAACGCGCGATCACCGCCTATCGCCGCTGCATCGGACTCGATCCTGGCTTCGGTGACGCCTGGTGGAGCCTGGCCAATCTCAAGACCTTCCGCTTCAACGATACCGACATCGCCGCGATGCGCTCGCAGCTGCAACGCGCGGACCTGGAGGACGAACACCGTCTGCACCTGGATTTCGCACTCGGCAAGGCACTCGAGGATCGCGGCGATTACGTCGCGTCGTTCTCGCATTACAGAGACGGAAATGCGCTGCGGCTGGCGCGGGTGCCGTATTCGGCCGATGCGACCAGCGCCCGGCTGCAGCGGGCGGCGGAGATCTACACGCCGGAATTCTTCCGCGAGCGAGCTGGATATGGTGTCGTCGCGCAGGACCCGATCTTCATCGTCGGCATGCCGCGCGCCGGCTCGACCCTGATCGAGCAGATCCTGTCCAGCCACCCGCAGGTCGAGGGCACGATGGAGCTGCCCGAGATCATTTCGCTGACGCGGGCATTGCGTCAGCAAGGCGCCGACGAAGGCCCCGCCCGTTACCACGAGGCGCTGGCCGGGCTCGATGCCGACGCGGTGCGCGCGCTGGGCGAACGCTATCTGGAGAACACCCGCATACAGCGCAAAGCCGGCACGCCGTTCTTCATCGACAAGATGCCGAACAATTTCGCGCACATCGGCCTGATCCAGCTCGCGCTGCCCAATGCCAGGATCGTCGACGTGCGCCGGCATCCGCTAGCCTGCGGTTTCTCGCTGTACAAGCAGCATTTCGCCCGAGGTCAGGATTTCAGCTACGACCTCGACGACATCGGCCGCTACTACCGCGACTACGTCGAGTTGATGGCGCATTTCGACGCGGTCCTGCCGGGCCGCATCCATCGTGTGTACTACGAGCGCATGGTCGAGGACACCGAGGCCGAAGTGCGACGCCTGCTCGACTACTGCGGGTTGCCGTTCGAGCCAGGTTGCCTGCGCTTCTTCGAGAACGCGCGCCCGGTGCGCACCGCCAGCTCGGAACAGGTGCGTCGGCCCATCTATCGCGACGGCGTCGACCACTGGCGCCATTACGAGCCCTGGCTGGGGCCGCTGAAGGCGGCGCTGGGGCCGGTGCTCGACCACTATCCGGAGGTTCCGGTGTTCCAGACCATGCAATAGCCTGATTGACACTCAACGGGAGGGGAGGGGGAAATGCACAGCGTGACAACGAGGCACAAACGCGGATCGACGGGATTGCGGCGCCTGCCGCTGGCCGCGGCGATCTATCTGGCCATGGGCTCGATGGCGCTCGCGCAGGAGGCGCCGGTCCCGGCCGACGACGGTAGCCAGGAGACGCCGGTCGCGACCAGCGCCAACAGCCAGGAGCAAAAGGCGGTCACCCTGGGGACGGTCACCGTCACCGCGCAAAAGCGTGAGGAAAACCTGCAGGAAGTGCCGATCAGCATCCAGGCGATCGGGCAGGCGCAACTGGAACAGCAGAATGTCGCCGACTTCGACGACTACGCCAAGCTGATTCCGAGCCTGTCCTACGGTACCGCCGGCGGCGGCGTGTTCTCCGGTCCGGGCTTCCTGCAGGTGTACATGCGTGGCGTGGCCAGCGGTGGCGACGGCAACCATTCCGGCTCGCGGCCCAGCGTCGGCGTGTACCTGGACGAGCAGCCGATCACCACCATCACCGGCGCGCTGGACGTGCACATGTACGACATCGCCCGGGTGGAGGCGCTGGCCGGCCCGCAGGGCACCCTGTACGGCGCCAGTTCGCAGGCAGGTACCCTGCGCATCATCACCAATAAACCCGATGCATCGCGTTTTGCCGCGAGCGTCAGTGGCGAGGTCAACGTCGTCGACGGCGGCGGCATCGGTCACGTGCTCGAGGGCATGGTCAACCTGCCGGTGAACGACCGCACGGCGTTGCGGCTGGTGGGCTGGCAGAAGCACGACGCCGGCTACGTCGACAACGTGCGCAGTACCATCACCTTCCCGACTTCCGGAATCGTCGCCGACAACACGCGCTTCGTCGAGGACGATTACAACGAAGCCGACACCGTCGGTGCGCGTGCCGCGCTGCAGATCGACCTGGACGACAACTGGACCATCACCCCGACCATCATGGGCCAGCACCAGGACGCGCACGGCAGTACCGGCTACGATCCGAGCGTCGGCGAGTTCAAGGTCATGCATGGCTACCCGGAGTTCTCCAAAGACAAGTGGTACCAGGCCGCGCTCACGGTGCAGGGCAAGGTCGGCAACTTCGACCTGACCTACACCTACGCCCACCTCAAGCGCGACGTCGACTCGGCGGCCGACTACACCGACTACGGCTTCTGGTACGACACTCTCTCCGGGTACGGCGCCTACATGTGCACGGACTTCGACCCGGTGTCCTTCACCTGCGATCCGGCCACCTACATCAATCCGTCGCAGCATATCTTCGCCACCGACGGCTACCGCACAGACAGCCACGAACTGCGTCTCGCATCGCCGGCGGACAACCGTTTGCGCGTGGTTGGCGGCCTGTTCTGGCAGCGGCAGTCGCACGACATTCTGCAGAACTACCAGGTGGACGGGCTGTCGGCGGTGCAGGAAGTGCCAGGCTGGGCGGATACCATCTGGTTGACTGCACAGCAACGCGTCGACCGCGACAAGGCGGTGTTCGGCGAGGTGTCGTTCGACATCACTCCGCGCCTGACCGCCACCGCGGGCATGCGCTGGTTCCGCGCCGACAACAGCCTGTACGGTTTCTTCGGTTACGGCGACTGGGGCTGGAGCAGCTCCTCCGGTGTGGTCGTGTGCACCATCGACCAGCAGTTCCACGGCGCGCCGTGCGTGAATCTGGACAAACGGGTCAAGGAAAGCGATTCGATCGGCCGCTTCAACCTGAGCTGGAAGATCGACGACAACAAGATGGTGTACGCCACCTGGTCGGAAGGCTACCGCCCCGGTGGCATCAACCGTCGCGGCACGGTGCCGCCGTACACCTCCGACTTCCTCACCAACTACGAGGCCGGATGGAAAACGGCGTGGCTGGACAATCGCATCATCTTCAACGGCGCGGTGTTCCGCGAGGACTGGAAGGACTTCCAATTCTCCTACCTTGGCCTCAACGGCCTCACCGAGATCCGCAACGCCAACAAGGCGCGGATCGAAGGCGCGGAACTGGAACTGCAATGGCAGGCCAGCTACAACTTCCTGCTGTCCGGCGGCTTCGCCTGGTACGACGCCAAACTGATGGAGGACTACTGCGGGTTCAACGGCACCGACGGCAACCCCGTCAGTGTCTGCCCGCCAGGCACCATCAATCCGGCCACCGACGAGCCGGTCGACGGACCCGAGGCAGCCAAGGGTACGCGCCTGCCCATCACCGCCAGGTTCAAGGGCAACCTCACCGGGCGCTACAGCTGGGACATCGGTGACAACGAGGCGTACGTGCAGGGTGCGCTGTTCCACCAGGGCAGCCGCCGGGCCGACCTGCGCGATGCCGAGAACGCGCTGCTGGGCGACCTCGATGCCTACACCCTGTTCGACCTGTCGGGCGGCATCGCGCACGGGGACTGGAAGTTCGACCTGTTCGTCAAGAACGTGTTCAACAAGCGCACGGAGCTGACCAAGTTCGCCGAGTGCGCGACCCTGACCTGCGGCTACCAGCCGTATATCGTCAGCACCCCGCCACGAACCATCGGGTTGCGCGTGTCCAGGGAGTTCTGATCCGGCGGACGGCCGGGGCCCAGGCCCCGGCCGTCTACAATGGCCTCCCTCGGGGAGACCACGCATGACCGCCAGCACGCCGCTGCTCGTCACCTTTGCCGCCTATCTGCTGCTGATGGTCGGCATCGGCTTCGCCGCGTGGCGCTCCACCCGCGATTTCGACGATTACATGCTCGGCGGCCGTTCGCTCAACGGCTACGTCACCGCGATGGCGGCCGGCGCTTCGGACATGAGCGGCTGGCTGCTGATGGGACTGCCGGGCGCGCTGTACCTGACCGGCCTCTCGGAAGCGTGGATCGCCGTCGGCCTGGTGATCGGCGCCTGGTGCAACTGGAGGTTCGTCGCCGGGCCGTTGCGCGTGTACACCGAGCGCTGCGACAACGCACTGACCTTGCCGGACTACTTCACCTCGCGCTTTTCCGAGGCAGGCAGGCTGCTGCGGCTGCTGTCGGCGCTGGTGATCCTGGTGTTCTTCGCGATCTACGCCGCCAGCGGCATCGTCGCCGGCGCGCGCCTGTTCGAAAGCGTGTTCGGTCTGCCGTACGCGCAGGCGATGTGGTGGGGCGCGGCGGTCACGATCCTGTACACGATGCTCGGCGGCTTCCTCGCGGTGAGCTGGACCGACACCATCCAGGCCACGCTGATGATCTTCGCCCTGCTGCTGGTGCCGGTGCTGGTGCTGATGCAGGTCGGCGGCATCGGCGCCGGCCTGGAGCTGATCCACGCGACGGATCCGACGCGCTTGCAGTGGATCGGCGCCGGCGGCGGGATCGCGGTGGTCTCGGCGGCGGCCTGGGGCCTGGGCTACTTCGGTCAGCCGCATATCCTGGCGCGGTTCATGGCCGCCGAGTCGCTCGCGACCATTCCGCTGGCCCGTCGCATCGGCATGACCTGGATGATCGCCTGCCTGCTGGGGGCGATGCTGGTCGGCTTCTTCGGCATCGCCTGGTTCGCCGCGCATCCGCAGCATGCGGGCCCGGTGCAGGCCAATCCGGAGCGGGTGTTCATCGTGCTGGCCGAGCTGCTGTTCAATCCGTGGATCGCCGGCATCCTGCTGTCGGCGATCCTGGCGGCGGTGATGAGCACCTTGTCGGCGCAGTTGCTGGTGTGCTCCAGCGCGCTGGCCGAGGACTTCTACCACGGCTTCGTCCGCCCGCACGCCGGCGAACGCGAACTGGTGTGGTTCGGCCGCGCGATGGTGTTGGCGGTGGCGCTGCTGGCGATCTGGATCGCGCGCGACCCGGACAGCCGCGTGCTCGGGCTGGTCGCCTATGCCTGGGCCGGCTTCGGCGCGGCGTTCGGGCCGGTGGTGCTGTTCTCGCTGTTCTGGCGGCGCATGAACGGCTGGGGCGCGCTGGCCGGCATCCTGGTCGGCGCGGCGACGGTGATCGCGTGGAAACAGTACTCCGGCAGCGCACTGTACGAAATGGTGCCGGGCGTGATCGCCGCCAGCATCGCGATCGTGCTGGCCAGCCGCCTGAGTGCGGCGCCCGCGGCCCGGGTCGTGGCCATCCACGACGCGGTGCGGGCGGAACTCGAGACCACCGGCTACTGATGCCGGCCGACCGCCGTCCGCGCGGCATCGCGCTCCTCGGGCCAACCGCCTCGGGCAAGAGCGCGCTGGCCTTGGAGTGGGCGCAGCGGCTGGGCGGCGAGATCGTCAGCGTGGATTCGGCGTTGGTGTACCGCGGGCTGGACATCGGCGCGGCCAAGCCCACGCGCGTCGAACGCGCGCGCGTGCCGCACCACCTGATCGACCTGCGCGATCCGTGGCAGTCGTACTCGGCGGCCGAATTCGCGCACGATGCCCGCGCGGCGATCGACGCGATCCTCGCGCGCGGGCGGTTGCCGATCCTGGCCGGCGGCACCGGGCTGTATTTCCGCGCGCTGCTGCACGGGCTGGCGCCGATGCCGGGTGCGGACCCGGCGCTGCGCGCGCAGCTCGCGCACGAGGCCGAGGCGCGCGGCTGGGCGGCGCTGCATGCCGAGCTCGCGCGGATCGATCCGGCGGCCGCGACACGCATCCACGCCACCGACGCGCAACGCATCCAGCGCGCCCTGGAGGTGTATCGCCTGTCCGGCCGCCCGATCAGCGATTGGCAACGCGGGGCCGCGCCTGCGCGCCTGCCGCTGCGCGTGCTGCCGCTGGTGCTGGCGCCGTCCACGCGCGCCGAATTGCATGCCCGCATCGCGCAGCGCTTCGACGCGATGCTGGTGCAGGGCTTCCTCGACGAGGTCCGCGCGCTGCGCGCGCTGCCGCAACTGCGGGCGCATCCGGCGCCGCTGCAGTTGCCGGCGCTGCGCGCGGTCGGTTACCGGCAGGCATGGGAACACCTGGACGGTGCCACCAGTGCGGACGAATTCCGTGCCCGCGCGATTTTCGCCACCCGCCAGCTCGGCAAGCGCCAGCTCACCTGGCTGCGCGGCGAACTCGGCGCGCGCTGGTTCGATCCGGCCCGCCAGCGCGCGGAGCTCGAGCAGGCGCTGGCGATGTTTCTCGGCGACCGTGCGCCGCTGCCGTAAGCGTGGCGCGCGCCACGGCGGCTGCACGCCTGCCATCGCTCGGGGAGCGCGTGCGGCCGGGGGGGCTGCAAGAAAGGCCGTGGTGCGGCGCTGCCGCGTTCCGTCGCGCCCGCCGGCGCGGTGCGCCGCGCTTCCTGAACGCGACGCGATTCGCACCCGCGCTGCCGGGCTTGCGGTACCATCGGGCCGTCGCCGCCACGGGGAGTGGGTCGGGGGATGCGGGCCGGCCTGCCGGTCCGGTACAACAACAAATCAGAAGCAAGCGCAAAGCTGGGGAAACACATGTCCAAGGGGCAAACCTTGCAGGATCCGTTCCTGAACGCGCTGCGGCGCGAGCGCGTGCCGGTGTCGATCTACCTGGTCAACGGCATCAAGCTGCAGGGCACGATCGAATCCTTCGACCAGTTCGTGGTGCTGTTGCGCAATACCGTCAGCCAGATGGTCTACAAGCACGCGATCTCCACCGTGGTGCCGGCGCGCAACGTGCGCGTGGGGACGCCCGGCCCGACGGCCGCCGGCGGCGATGCCGACGAGGGCGACAACGACGCTGGAGCCGGCGGCGCCGAATAGCCGTCGCTTCCGGCCCTGGCTGGCGCGCGGGCGCCAGAGCCGGGCCGCGTCCCGGGAGGGCAGGCGCCGCCCGGCCGCGCAGTCCGGCGACGTCGGGCGCCGCAGCGCTGGGCCTGCGGCCGCGCCGCACGCGCAAGCCACGCTCCGGCCAGCCCCGGAGCCCGCTGCCGTCCGACCCACGCCCCCCCGGCGTGTCCGGTTCCGGGCCTTGATTTCGTCCGATCCTGCCGCATCTCGACAGGGTCCCTCGCCGTCCCTTCCTCCGGAGACTCCCGCCCTTGTTCGAACGTTCCCGCAAGGGCGAAACCGCGCTGCTGATCCAGCCGCATGCCGGCGGTCCGCCGGACGAGGGCCTGCTGGAGGAATTCGCCGACCTGGCGCGTTCGGCCGGCGCCGGCGTCGCCGCGCTGATCAACGCGCGCATCGACCGGCCCAATCCCGCGACCCTGATCGGCAGCGGCAAGCTCGAGGAAGTCAAGGCCGCCTGCGAGGCGACCGGCGCCGACCTGGTGCTGGTCAACCACCCGCTCAGCCCGGTGCAGGAACGCAACCTGGAACGCGCGCTGCAACGGCGCGTGGTCGACCGCACCGGCCTGATCCTGGACATCTTTTCGCAGCGCGCGCGCAGCGCCGAGGGCAAGCTGCAGGTCGAACTGGCGCAGCTCAAGCACATCGCCACCCGCCTGGTCCGTGGCTGGACCCACCTGGAGCGCCAGCGCGGCGGTTCGATTGGCTTGCGCGGCCCCGGTGAAACCCAGCTGGAAACCGACCGGCGGCTGCTGCAGAAGCGCGTGGAGCAGCTGCAGAAGCGGCTGGACAAGGTCGAGGTGCAGCACGCGCAGATGCGCCGCGCGCGGGTGCGCAGCGAACTGCCGCGGGTGGCCCTGGTCGGCTATACCAACGCCGGCAAGTCGACCCTGTTCAACGCGCTGAGCGGCGCCGACGCCTACGCCGCCGACCAGCTGTTCGCCACCCTCGATCCGACCGTGCGCCGGATCGCGCTGCCCGGCGGCAACGCGGTGCTGGCCGATACCGTCGGCTTCGTCCGCGACCTGCCGCACGAGCTGGTGGCTGCGTTCCGCTCGACCCTGTCGGAGGCGCGCGAGGCCGACCTGCTGCTGCACGTGGTCGATGCCGCCGATCCGGCGCGCGAGGAGCGCATCGCCCAGGTCGATGCGGTGCTGGCGGAGATCGGCGTCGGCGACATCCCGCAGCTGCTGGTCTACAACAAGATCGACCGGATCGCGGTGCGCGCGGCGGCGCAGGACGATGCGGATGCCGCGGCGGCGGCCAGCATGCAGCCGCGCCACGATCGCCCCGGCGAGGCGCGCGAACGGGTCTGGATCTCCGCGCGCGAGGGCCTCGGCCTGGATTTGCTGCGCGCCGCGCTGGGCCAGCGCCTGGGGCTGCGCCGAATCCATGCCGAGCTGCGCCTGCCGCCCGACGCCGGTCGCCTGCGCGCGCACCTGCACGAACTCGGCGCGGTGCGCGCCGAATCCCACGACGAGCACGGCTGGCGCCTGCGCCTGGACCTGGCGCGGGCCGACGCCGTGCGCATCGCCACGCATGCCTACGGTGCACCGCTGCAGGCGCTGTTGCTTGAGACCGGCGGTAGCCCCCCCTAGAATCCCCCGAACGCGGGCCCCCGGCCCGACGTCGCATTCCCTTTTGGAGCAGGCATGGCCTGGAACATCCCCGGCGGGTCCGGCAAGGACGGCCGCAATCCGCGTCGGCGCGGCGGCACGCCCTTCGACCGGCTGCTCGAGCCGTTGCGCGGCCTGTCCGGCGGCGGTGCCGGCGGCGCCGGCCGCTGGATCGCGATCCTGGCGGTGCTGTGGCTGGCGTTCAACTGCTTCGTGCTGGTGGCCGAGCAGCAGCGCGGCGTGGTGCTGCGCTTCGGCCAGCTGGCGCGGGTGATGCAGCCCGGCCCGCACTTCAAGTGGCCGTGGCCGGTGGAACGCGTGTTCAAGGTCAACGCCACCACCATCAAGACCTTCAGCGACACCGTGCCGGTGCTGACCAGCGACGAGAACATCGTCAGCGTCGAGGTCAACGTGCAGTACCGCGTCGCCGATCCGCAGCTGTACCTGTTCGGCACCCGCGATGCCGACCAGGTACTGCAGCAGGCCACCCTGAGCGCGGTGCGCGAGCAGGTGGGCCGCTCCGACCTGGATACCGTGCTCAGCGCGCGCGCGGCGCTGTCGGTGTCGGCCAAGCAGCGGCTGGAAGCGGCGCTCAAGGCCTACGACACCGGGCTGGCGGTGACCGAGCTCAACCTGCCCAACGCGCGCCCGCCCGAAGAGGTCAAGCCGGCCTTCGACGACGTCAACAGCGCGCAGCAGGACAAGGACCGCCTGACCAGCGAGGCGCAGGCCTACGCCGCCAAGATCGTGCCGGAAGCCCGCGGCCAGGCCGCGCGCGTGCGCACCGTGGCCGAAGGCTACAAGGCCGCCACGATCGCGCGCGCCACCGGCGACAGCGAACGCTTCTCGCTGCTGCTGGAGCAGTACCGGGCGGCGCCGGAAGTCACCCGCAAACGCCTGTGGCTGGAGACCGTGCAGCAGGTGCTGGCCGACAACCGCAAGGTGGTCGGCGGCGACGGCCGCCAGCTGATCTACGTGCCGATGGCCGGCCCCGGCGGCGCCGCCAGCGCCGCCACCGCGCCGCTGCTGACCCCGGACATGGTCGCCCCGGCCGTGGACGCCGCCGGCAACGGCGGCACGCGCCCGGGCCGCAGCCCGCGACCTGCCGGCCGCGAGGAGGCCACGCGATGAAGTTCTCCGTCTGGATCCCGATCGCCGCCGCCGCGTTGCTGGCGCTGCTGGGCTCGGTGTACGTGGTCAACGAAGGCCACACCGCCATCGTCCTCAACCTGGGCCGGGTGGCGCGCACCGACGTCGGCCCCGGCCTGCACTTCAAGATCCCGCTGGTGGAAAGCGCGCGGATCTTCGACCGCCGCCTGCAGGTGCTCGACGCCGAACCCGAGCGCTACCTGACCTCGGAAAAGAAGGACGTCAGCGTCGACTTCTTCGCCATCGGCTACATCAGCGACGTGCGCGCGTTCTACCGCGCCACCGGCGGCGACGAGTCGATCGCGGTGCAGCGCCTGGCGCCGATCATCAAGGACTCGCTGCGCAACGAGATCAACTCGCGCACCCTCAAGCAGGCGGTTTCCGGCGACCGTGCGGCGATCGTCGACGCGCAGCTGGCATCGATCAACCGCGGCGCCGCCACGCTCGGCATCACCATCCAGGACCTGCGGATCAAGCGCATCGACCTGCCGGAGGGCGGCGACGTGATCCGCGACGTGTACCGGCGCATGAGCGCCCAGCGCCAGCAGGTCGCCAGCAAGCTGCGCGCCGAAGGCGACGAGGAATCGCAGAAGATCCGCTCCGAGGCCGACCGCCAGCAGGCGGTGATCGTCGCCGAGGCCGAGCGCGACGCGCAGAAGCTGCGCGGCGAAGGCGACGCCGAGGCCGCGCGCATCTACGCCAACGCCTACGAACGCGATCCGGCGTTCTACGCCTTCCACCGCAGTCTGGAGGCCTACCGCAAGTCCTTCGCCGACGGCAATGCGGTGCTGGTGCTGGAGCGCAACGATCCGTTCCTGCAATACCTGCGCAGCGACCGTTGACCGCGCGGCGCCGGCGATGAGCGAGCTGTGGGCCGCGCTGTGCCTGGTGGCGGTGCTGGAAGGCCTGTTCCTGTTCGCCGCGCCCGGCGCCTGGAAGCGCGCCGCCGAGCAGCTGCATGCGCTGCCCAACCGCCACGTCCGCGCCATCGGCGGTCTCGTCGTGATTGCCGGCTTGCTGGCGCTGTATTTCGTCCGCGGCGTCTAGCCCGCACCGGAAAATCCCGGTTCGTGCGCCACCCTCCCGCGCCCCATGATCCGCTCTTTTGACCCCTCGCCCCGCGGCGTGGGGAGACGGAAGGCCAGCCCATGCCGGCTGGCGAGCGGGGCTGCGACTGGCCCCGCCTGCCAAAAACCCGGATAATGCGCCAAAGCCGATGGGGGCGTCCCCACCGGCTTTTTCCGTGTCTGCCTCCGTGGGAGCGGCGCAAGCCGCGAACTTTCTCCCCGGCGCAGGCAATGCGGAAGCGCTCGCGGCTTACGCCGCTCCTACACGCCGCAGCAGGAGTCACAGGTCATGGGTCAGTCAGTCGTCGTTCTCGGCGCCCAGTGGGGCGATGAAGGCAAGGGCAAGATCGTCGACCTGCTGACCCAGGACATCGGCGCGGTGGTGCGCTTCCAGGGCGGCCACAACGCCGGCCACACCCTGGTGATCAACGGCCACAAGACCGTGCTGCACCTGATCCCCTCCGGCATCCTGCGCGAAGGCGCGCTGTGCCTGATCGGCAACGGCGTGGTGCTGCACCCGGGCGCCCTGCGCAAGGAGATCGACGAGCTGGAGGCCACCGGCGTGGACGTGCGTTCGCGGCTGAAGATCAGCCCGGCCACGCCGATCATCATGCCCTACCACATCGCCCTGGATCAGGCGCGCGAGCAGGCCGCCGGCAAGGACGCGATCGGCACCACCGGCCGCGGCATCGGTCCGGCCTACGAGGACAAGGTCGCGCGCCGCGGCATCCGCGTGGCCGACCTCAACTACCCCGCGGAGCTGGCGGACAAGCTGCGCGCCACGCTCGACTACCACAACTTCGTGCTGACCCGGTACCTCAAGGTCGCGCCGGTGGACTTCCAGCAGACCCTGGACGAGGCGCTGGCCTTCGGCGCCTACGTCGACCCGATGAAGTCCGACGTCGCCGGCACCCTGCACGAGCTGCGCCGGCAGGGCAAGCGGGTGCTGTTCGAGGGCGCGCAGGGCTCGCTGCTGGACATCGACCACGGCACCTATCCCTACGTGACCTCGAGCAACACCACCATCGGCGGCGCCCTGGCCGGCGCCGGCGTCGGCGCCGACGCGATCGACTACGTGCTCGGCATCGCCAAGGCCTACGCCACCCGCGTGGGCGGCGGCCCGTTCCCGACCGAGCTCGACGACGCCGTCGGCCAGGGCCTGCGCGACCGCGGCGCCGAGTACGGCGCCACCACCGGCCGTCCGCGCCGCTGCGGCTGGATGGACATCGTCGCACTCAAGCGCGCGGTCGCCATCAACGGCATCAGCGGCCTGTGCATCACCAAGCTCGACGTGCTCGACGGCATGGACAAGCTGAAGATCTGCATCGCCTACGAATACCGCGGCAAGCGCACCGAATACGCGCCGCTGGACGCCGCCGGCTGGGACGAATGCACGCCGGTGTACCTGGAATTCCCGGGCTGGCAGGAGTCCACCCACGGCATCACCGAGTGGGACAAGCTGCCCGCCGCCGCACGCGCCTACCTGCGCGCGCTGGAGGAATTGGCCGGCAGCCCGCTGGCGATCGTCAGCACCGGCCCCGACCGCGACGCCAACATCGTGCTGCGCGATCCCTGGGCCTGAGGCGGCCTTCGGGCGGCTGCGGCTGCAACCCCAGTCCGCGTTGCGCCGGCAGCCACTCACGTCCGCCTGCGCGGTGTCGATGCCCGGCTTGCGCAGCCAGCATGCCGAGGCGTCCGGGGTGACCCAGGGCCTCGGCGTACCCTTGCCGGCGTCGCCGCCACCGGGAGGGCGGAAGAGGGCGGCCAACGGCATCGGCGGCGCACCGTGGCCGGCGTCGCTACCGGCGACGGCCCTCATCCGGCCCCGATCCGGCTTGCCGTAGCATGGCCGGCCTCCCGCCCGCGGAGGGATCGCTGTCATGCTTGTCGCCCTGCTCAGCCTCGCCATCGCTGCCGGCAACGGCGCCGCCGCGCCGCACCTGCCCAACCGGCCGGTCGCCCGTCTCGACCTGCAGCGCTACAGCGGCCACTGGTACGAGATCGCGCACCTGCCGCAGTATTTCCAGCGCCAGTGCGTGGACACCATCACCGCCACCTACACCCCGCAGCCCGACGGCACCTTGCAGGTGCGCAACGCCTGCCGCCGCAACGACGGCCGCATCAGCGCCGTCACCGGCGTCGCCCGCACGGTGGCGGGCCAGCCCGGAGCGTTGCAGGTGCGCTTCGCCCCGCGTTGGCTGACGTGGCTGCCGGCGGTGTGGGGCGACTACTGGGTGCTGGACCTGGACCCCGGCTACCAGTGGGCCGTGGTCGGCGGCCCCAGCCGCAAGTCGTTGTGGGTGCTGTCGCGCGCGCCGGCCATGGACCGGGCGCTGTTCGAGCGGCTCGAGGCCGACGCCCGCGCCCGCGGCTACCCGGTCGACCGCCTGGTGCTGGCCGCACCGCTGCGCTGACGCATCCGGCCGGCGCCCGTTCACGGGCCCGCAACTCCGGCCGGTGGACCTTATGCCCGTCCGTCACCGCTCCGGAGCCCATCATGGCCCGCCTCGCCTTCCTCGCCGCGCTCGCGCTGACCGTCGCCGCCTGCGCCACTCCGGCCGTCTACACCGACCACGACCCGGGCGTGAATTTCAGCCAGTACCAGACCTACTACTGGCGGCAGAAACCCGAAAACGCGCCGCCGCTGATCAACCAGCGCATCGTCGCCGGCATCGACGCGCAGCTGCAGGCCAAGGGTTGGCGCCTGGCGTCCGCCGAGACGGCCGACGTTGCCCTGGCCGCAAACGTCGCCAGCCACCGCGAGTACACCATCGACAGTTTCTACGACGGTCCGATGTGGGGCGGCTGGGGCTGGGATCGCTACTGGGGCATGAGCGCCGGTTACCGGCACGCGCGCGTGCGCAGCTACACCGTCGGCACCCTGGTGCTGGACATGTTCGACACCCGCAGCAAGCAGGCGATCTGGAGCGGCAGTGCCGAAGGCACCATCCCCAGCTCGCCACAGAAGGTCAACGAGCACATCGACCTGGCCATCGGCAAGATGTTCGCCGGCTTCCCGCCGGGGAGCGTGCCGGTGCGCTAAGGCGCGCGAGCCGCTGGGTCGGCCGCGAGAACCGAGTCCAGCAAATCCGCGCGGGGGTTTGTTTCTCTTCCGGCTGCGGTGATCGGCTTCGGACGGAGCCGCCGACTGGCGGGCTGGGTGCTGCATCCTCCTGACGATGCCCTGCGTGCAAGTTGGGGCGCAGGCCGGGCCTGGCCTGACTTCGAGTCATGGCCTGCTTTCGTGAGATCGGCTTCGGAAGGAGTCGCCGCCCGGCGGGCTGGGGGTGCTGCGCCCTCCTGACGACCTCCTGTCTTTAAGTCGGGGCGCAGGCCATCCATGGCCTGCTCTCCGCACCCCCAGCCCGCCGGGCAGCGACTTTGCGAGCTTGGAGTTCATCGCTTCGGGCGGCTTTCTTTTCAAGCGCCGACTCAGCGCAGAAGCCGGTGGCCCGGCCTGTGCGGGACCGTCGGCGGCATGGGTCCGGCGCATTGCGCCGGCACGTCTGAATGCGTGCGGGATGCGCTGCAGATGGGGGATGCATTCGTCGGTGTGTTGCATGCTGAATCGTCGAGGAAATTTTCCTGCGCGCTTCACGCGACAGGCATGCGCGATGCTGCATCGTCGGTCGCGGCAATAAGCCAGCAGGACTAACGGGAACCAACGATGAAAGACATCAAGAAAGACCACAGCATCGGCGAGGGTACGGGTGCCGGCGCAGGCGCGATCACGGGTGCGGCAGTGGGATCGGTGGCCGGCCCGGTGGGGACGGCAGTGGGCGCGCTGGTCGGCGCCGTGGCCGGCGCCAAGGCCGGCGGCGCGCTCGCCGAAGCGGTGAATCCGACCGAGTACGTCGAGCATTTCCGCAGCAATTACCAGACCACGCCGTACTACAGCGCCAATCGCACCTGGAACGATTACGAGCCGGCCTACAAATACGGCTACGACACCTACGGCGCATATCGCGGCCAGCGGTTCGACGATGTCGAATCGCAGCTGGAGAGCGACTGGGACGCCACCCGCGGCAAGTCCAGGCTGGCCTGGAACGAGGCCCGCGGCGCGGTCCGCGATGGCTGGCACTTCATCGAGCGCGCGCTGCCGGGCGATTTCGACAAGGACGCTCGCTGAGCGCAGGCGTTGCCTGCGGCTGCGCGAACGATCGCGGCGGATTCCCTTTGGTCGCTCCCCCATGGCCAGGCTGGCGAAGGCCGCTGGGTGTCCGGGAGACGCTGCAGGCTGTCGCCCCCGGAAAAAGGAAATGCGCCGCTATGCGCAACTCGTGGAAACGGCAAGGCCCCGCACTGCGGGGCCTTGTCGCGTCCGGCGGACCGCAACGCGCGGACGGAGTCAGGACACGTTGGGTTCGCTGAAGGCCTCGATCTCGTCGAAGAAGGCGTTGATCGGCACGCAGCTGCAGAACACGTTCTTGTCGCCGTAGACGTTGTCCACGCGCGCCACTGGCGGCCAGTATTTCTGCAGCTTCAGCGTGGGCAGCGGGAAGGCGGCCAGCTCGCGCGGATAGGCGTGGGTCCATTCCGACGCGGACACCTGGGTCGCGGTGTGCGGCGCGTGCTTGAGCGGGTTGTCCTCGCGGTCCAGGCGGCCGTCCTCGATCGCACGGATCTCCTCGCGGATCTGGATCATGGCATCGATGAAACGATCGAGCTCGTTGAGCGACTCGGACTCGGTCGGCTCCACCATCAGCGTGCCCGCCACCGGGAAGCTCAGCGTGGGCGCGTGGAAGCCGAAGTCGATCAGGCGCTTGGCCACGTCCTCGGCGCTGATGCCGGTGGCGTCCTTGAGCGGGCGCAGGTCGAGAATGCATTCGTGCGCGACCAGGCCGTTGCGGCCGGTGTACAGGGTCGGGTAATGCGGCGCCAGTTTGCTGGCGATGTAGTTGGCATTGAGCAGTGCGACCTGGGTGGCGCGGCGCAGGCCGCTGGCGCCCATCATCGCGATGTACATCCAGCTGATCGGCAGGATGCTGGCGCTGCCGAAAGCCGCGGCGCTGACCATGCCGCCGCCGCGACCGGGCTGCCCCGCATCCGTGCGGGCGCCTTCGCCCGGGAGCAGCAGGGTGGTGGAGGGCAGGAACGGCGCCAGGTGCGCCTTGACCGCGCACGGACCCACGCCCGGGCCGCCGCCGCCATGCGGGATGCAGAAGGTCTTGTGCAGGTTCAGGTGCGAGACGTCCGAGCCCCACTTGCCGGGCTTGGCGACGCCGACCAAGGCGTTCATGTTGGCGCCGTCGGTGTACACCTGGCCGCCGTGCCGGTGCACGATCTCGCAGATCTCGACGATGTCCTCCTCGAACACGCCGTGCGTGGACGGGTAGGTGATCATGATCGCGGCCAGGCGATCGGAATACTTTTCCGCCTTGGCGCGGATGTCGGCGACGTCGACGTTGCCGTTGGCGTCGCACTTGGTCACCACCACGCTCATGCCGCACAGCTGCGCCGAGGCGGGATTGGTGCCGTGCGCGGATTCCGGGATCAGGCACACGGTGCGCTGCGGCTGGCCGTTGGCGCGATGCCAGGCGCGGATCGCCAGCAGGCCGGTGTATTCGCCCTGGGCGCCGGAGTTGGGCTGCAGGCTGACCGCGTCGTAGCCGGTGCATTCCACCAGCATCGCTTCCAGGTCGTCGATCAGCTCCTGGTAGCCCTGCGCCTGCGCGGCCGGCGCCAGCGGGTGGATGTTCGCGAACTCCGGCCAGGTGATCGGGATCATCTCGGCGGTGGCGTTGAGCTTCATCGTGCACGAGCCCAGCGGGATCATGGTGCGATCCATCGCCAGGTCCTTGTCGGCCAGCGCGCGCATGTAGCGCAGCAGTTCGTGCTCGCTGTGGTAGGTGTTGAACACCGGATGCTGCAGGAACGGCGACTGCCGCCGCAGCGCGGCCGGCAGGGCGTCGGCGGTGGCGGCGTCGAGCGCATCGATGTCGTCGATGCGCGCGCCGAACAGCTGCGCCAGCGCGAGCAGATCCTCGCGGGCGCTGGTCTCGTCGAGGCTGATGCCGAGGCTGCCGGCGTCGATGGGGCGCAGGTTGATGCTGGCCGCGTGCGCCTTGGCGTGGATCGCGGCGGCGTCGATACCGGTGACGTGCAGGGTGTCGAAGAAACCGTCGCCGACCGCGACTCCGGCCTGGCGCAGCGCCGCGGCCAGGATCGCGGCCAGGCGATGGGTGCGGCGGGCGATGCGGGTCAGCCCCGCCGGGCCGTGGTAGACCGCGTACATCGCCGCCATCACCGCCAGCAGCACCTGCGCGGTGCAGATGTTGCTGGTGGCCTTCTCGCGGCGGATGTGCTGCTCGCGGGTCTGCAGCGTGAGCCGGTAGGCGGGCTTGCCCTCGGCGTCGATGGAGACGCCGATCAGGCGCCCGGGCATGGAGCGCTTGTAGGCGTCGCGGCAGGCCATGAACGCGGCGTGCGGGCCGCCGAAGCCGAACGGCACGCCGAAGCGCTGGCTGTTGCCGACCACGATGTCGGCGCCCCATTCGCCCGGCGGCTTGAGCAGGGTCAGCGCCAGCAGGTCGGTGGCCACCGCCACCAGCGCGCCGCGCGCGTGCACCGCTTCGGCCAGCGCGGCGTAGTCGTGGGCGGCACCGAAGGTGTCGGGATACTGCAGCAGCACGCCGAAGGCGTCGATCGCGGCGAGTTCGGCGTCCGGCGCCACCACCACCTCGATCCCGAGCGGCTCGGCACGGGTGCGGACCACCGCCAGCGACTGCGGGTGCAGCCCGCTGGAGACCGCGAACACGTTCGACCTGGCCTTGCACGAGCGCCGCGCCAGGGTCATCGCCTCGGCGCAGGCGGTGGCCTCGTCCAGCAGCGAGGCGTTGGCGATCTCCATGCCGGTGAGCTCGGCGCACATCGTCTGGAAATTGATCAGCGCCTCCATCCGGCCCTGCGAGATTTCCGCCTGGTAGGGCGTGTAGGCGGTGTACCAGGCCGGGTTTTCGAGGATGTTGCGCAGGATGACGGCGGGCAGGTGGGTGCCGTAGTAGCCCTGGCCGATGAAGCTGCGGAATACCTGGTTGCGCTCGGCGATGGCGCGGATCTTCGCCAGCGCCTCGACCTCGGTCATCGGCGCCGGCAGCGCCAGCGGTGCCTGCGACTTGATCGACGCCGGGACGATGGCGTCGGTCATGGCCTCGAGCGAGGGCTGGCCGATGGCCCGCAGCATGTGCGCGATCTCGGCGTCGTTGGGGCCGATGTGGCGCGCGATGAAGGCGTCGTGGTGCTCCAGGTCGCGGAGCGAGGCGGGCTGCTGGGTCATGTGGGCGTCTCGGCGGGCCGCGGGCGCGGCGCAGGGGGCGGGAGCAGGCGGATGCGTGGGCGCCCCTCTGTCCTTTTGCCTGAGAGTTTGGAAGCGATGCTCCGTGGCGGCAGCGGGGGAGGTGCGCGCTTCTTGCCCCTTCGGCGCCGGCCCCTGCCGTGCGGGCAGGCCGGTCTCTCCAGAGTGTGTGCACGCGGCGGTCGTGGGGCCTGAGCGATTACGGGCGTTACGCCGTCGGCAGCGGGGATGCGCCCCGCTTCTCCCACCGCATGCTGCCGGCCGATTATAGCCGCTGCGCGCCGGCCTCGCCCCGCACCAGGGCGGAGAGCGGCGGGGCGCAGCCCGGCATGGAAGGCTACGCCCCGGGGCAAGGAGCGCTGCGCTTTCGCCCCGATTCGGGTCCGGGCGGGGTCCGGCGCAGTTCCGCTCCCCGCGGCGAGGAAGCCGGCACGATTCGGCCTTAACATGGCCGCCCCCAGGCTGGGCGTGCCGTGAACCCACCTCCCTTCCAGCTGCAGTGGATCGACCATGTGGTCCTGCGGGTCCGCGACGCCGCCGCGATGCAGGCGTTCTACTGCGACGTGCTCGGCTGCCGGGTCGAACGCCGGGTGGACGCGATCGGCTTGCTGCAACTGCGCGCCGGGGCCGCGCTGATCGACCTGGTCCCGGCCGCGCCGGACGACGCCGGCCCTGCCGCCCCGCCGGCCGGCGGGGCGGGTGCGGACGCGGCGGGGCGCAACCTGGACCACCTGTGCCTGCGGGTGGCGCCGTTCGACCGCGGCGCGATCCTGGCGCACCTGCAGGCGCACGGGGTGCGCGTGGGCAGCTTCGGCATGCGCTACGGCGCCGAGGGCGAGGGCCCCTCGCAATACCTGTTTGATCCGGAAGGCAACCTGGTCGAGTTGAAGGGGCCGCCCGCGGCGGCCGCGGGCCCGGGCGCCTGATGCCGGCCGCCGCCGCGCCGATTTCGATCCGCCGCCTGGCGATCCTGCTCGGCGGACTGGCGATGTTCGGGCCGTTCTCGATCGACACGATCTTCCCGGCGTTTCCGCAGATCGGCGCGCAGCTGGGCGCCGACAAGCTGGCGATGCAGCAGACGATCAGCGTGTACCTGATCGCCTATGCGCTGATGAGCGTGGTGCACGGGCCGCTGTCGGACGCGATCGGGCGGCGGCGGGTGATCCTGGGCGGGCTGGCGGTCTTCACCCTGGCCTCGGTCGGTTGCGCGCTGGCGACCGAGTTCGCCACGCTGCTGGCGTTCCGCGCGCTGCAGGGGCTGTCGGCCGGGGTTGGCCTGATCGTCGGCCGCGCGGTGATCCGCGACGTGCTGCACGGCGACGACGCGCAGCGGTTGATGAGCCAGGTGTCGGTGATCTTCGGCATCGCCCCGGCGATCGCGCCGGTGCTGGGCGGCTGGCTGCTGGGCTGGAGCCGCTGGCCGATGATCTTCTGGTTCCTGGTGGCGTTCTCGCTGGCGCTGCTGCTGGCGACCTGGCTGGGCCTGCCGGAAACGCATCCGCCCGCGGCGCGGCTGGCGCCGAAGCCGCGGCGGTTGCTGCGCGACTACGTGGCGATCTTCCTCAATCCGCGCTTCCAGCGCCTGGCCGCGGCCGGCACCTTCAACTTCGGCGCGTTGTTCCTGTACATCGCCTCCGCGCCGGCGTTCGTGCTCGGGCTGCTGCGGCTGGACGAGCGCAGCTTCGCCTGGTTCTTCGTGCCGATGATCGGCGGCATGATGCTGGGCGCATATGTGTCCGGGCGCATCGCCGGCCGCGTCAGCGGCATGGCGCAGACCCGGTTCGGTTTTCTGTGCTGCGGCGTGGCCGCGGCCGCCAACCTTGTCTACAACCTGGCCGTGGCCGCGCCGGCGGTGCCGTGGGCGGTGCTGCCGATGATGCTCAACGCCTTCGGCATCGCGCTGGTGTTCCCGATCCTGACCCTCGCCATCCTCGACATGTATCCGCGCCAGCGCGGCAGCGCCTCGTCGCTGCAGGCCTTCACCGGGCTGGTGTCCAACGCGGTGATCGCCGGGGTGCTGTCGCCGCTGCTCAGCCACCATGGCCTGTACCTGGCGCTGGGCGCGGCCGGGTTCACGCTGCTGGGCTGGGCGTTCTGGCGCTGGGAGATGCAGGCCGGGCACGCGCTGCTGCTGGCGCAGGGGCCGGTGGAATCGGTCGAACCGGTCGAGCGCCCGTAACCGCGCGCTGGCGCATGCCGCCCCGCGGGGGCATGGCGCGGGCGAGCGCGGTGCATCCGGGGGGCAACGACGATGCACCGCCGCGGGGCGTCAGTGCCGGCGCTGCCACCAGTAGAGCGGCAGGCCGGCCAGGACCAGGACGGCGCCCCACAGCAGCGCCTCGGCGCCGGTGCCGACCAGGGCATACAGGCTGTACGCCAGCGCCAGTGCCGCGACCATGCGGCCCTGGCCGGAACCGCTGCGCAGCCAGGCCGCACTGCTGATCACGTAGGGCAGCAGGGTGGCCGCGGTCGACAGCAGGATCGAGAAGGTGAACAACTGCACCAGGCTGTGGCTGTAGTTGGCCAGCACCAGCAGCGAGGCGAGCGCGCCGCTGCCGAGCAGCCCGAACACCGGCGTGCCGTCCCGGTCCAGTTGCGCGAAGCGGCGCGGCAGCAGGCCGTCGTTCGCCGCCGCCAGCGGCACCTGCGCGGAGATCAGCACCCAGCCGTTCAGGGCGCCGAAGCACGACACCGCCGCGACCAGCGCCACCGCGATGCCCGCCGCCGGCCCCCACAGTGCGCGCGCCGCATCGGCCATCGGCGCGGCGGAAGCCTGCGCCTGCGCCATCGGCAGCACCCCCAGCACCACGGTGCAGGCGAGGATGGTGGCGATGCCGGCGAGCAGGGTGCCGAGCAGGGTCGCGCGCGGGATCGTGCGTTCGGGTGCGGCGATCGCGCCGGCCGGCACGGTCGCCGCCTCCAGGCCGAGGAACGCCCACAGCGTCAGCGCCACCGTGGCCTGCACCGCGTCCGACAGCGGCTGGCTGCCGGATTCGGGCAGGTAGTGGCTGGTGTCGAGGAACCACAGCGCGACGAACCCGAACAGCAGCAGCGGCAGCAGCTTCAGCGCCGTGGTCAGCAGCTGCATGCGCCCGGCCTCGCGCACGCCGGCGAGGTTGACGCCGATGCAGAGCCACAGCGCGCCCAGCGCGCAGCCGGCGGCGCGCAGCGGAGTGGCGGTGAGCGCCGGGAACACCGCGCCGATGCTGCCGGCGAAGCCGACCGCGATCGCGGCGTTGGCGCACCAGATCGACACCCAGTAGCTCCACGCCACCACGAACCCGGGCAAGTCGCCGAAGGCGTTGCGCGCGTAGGCGTAGGGGCCGCCGGTCTGCGGCCAGTGCATCGCCAGACGCGCGAAGGTCAGCGCCAGCAGCAGCGCGCCGCACAGGGTGATGGCCCAGCCGACGAGACTGGTGGCGCCGTAGGGCGCCAGCGACGCCGGCAGCAGGAACACGCCGCTGCCGATCATGCTGCCGACCACCAGCGCGGTCGCCGACCACAGGCCGAGCGGTCGCGCCGGCGTCGGTTCTGCGGCCATGCCCCGGCCTAGGTGGCGGCGCGGTAGGCCGCGCGCAGCAGTTCGTGGAAGTGGTGCACGCCGCTTTCGCGCAGCGGGTTCAGGCGCCCGGCCACGTACGAGCCCGAGGCCAGCCCGCGCTGCACGTCCTCGCAGATGCGCAGATCCTCCAACTGCACCTCGTCGCTGAAGGCGCGGTCCGCCTCGCGCCGGGCACGCGCCTGGCCGCTGTCGTCGGGTGGATAGTAGAAGTCGAACTCGACGCGGCAGCGGTCCACGCCCAGCGGCAGCACCCGGTTGGTCTGCAGCCGGTCCGGCAGGATGTTGAGCATGGTGTTGGGCCACAGCCAGTAGTACAGCGCATCACCCGTGCCGTACAACGAAGCATCGCTCTCCAGCGGGCTCCATTGCAGCGAGTGCCAGTCCGCCAGTTCGGTGCGGTAGCTGCGGTAGTCGAGCAGGCGGTTGAGCCCCGGGTGCACGTGCGGGACGTGGTAGCCCTCCAGGTAGTTGTCGACGTACGCCTTCCAGTTGCAGGCGATCTCGTAGGCGACGTGCTGGTGGTGGGCGTAGCGTTCCAGGCCGCGTCCGGCGCCGAGGCGCGCGTCGATGCCCGCCACCAGCGCCTCGAAGTCCTGCGCCGCGGCGACGTCCACCGCCGCGAACACCAGCCCCTGCCATTCGCGTACCGCCAGCTGCGGCAGGCGCACCTGGGCAACGTCGAAGTCCACGGCGCCCTTCATTTCCGGCGCCGAGCGCAGCTGCCCGTCCAGGCCGTAGGTCCAGCCGTGGTAGCGGCAGCGCAGCGCCTTGGCGCCGAGGCCGTCGCATTGCGCGATCGGCCCGGCACGGTGCCGGCAGACGTTATGGAAGGCGCGGATCTCGCCGTCGCTGCCGCGCACCGCCAGCACCGGCAGCCCGGCGCAGTCGGCGACGACGTGGTCGCCGGGCGCGCGCAGCCGGCTGACGTGCGCGAGCAGGTGCCAGCCGCGGTCGAAGATCGCATGCCGGTCGATGCCGGCCATCGCGGGTTCGACGTAGAACCGTGCGGGCAGGGCGGTGGCGGTTTCGGGCAGCTGCGTTGCGAGGTCGTCCATGGGCGGAGTATGGACTCCTTGGTGCTGGAGGGAACCCGTGGTTGCCGGCGGCGCGCATCGGGGTGCGCGAGAAGGCGGCGATGCTATTGCACGCGTGCCGTGCTGCCGATCTGCACGACCACGGTTTGCGCCGTGCCGGCCGTACCATCCGCGCGGACCCTGACCACGGTGTAGGTTCCGGTCGGGATGCGACGGATGGTGAATTTTCCGTCTTCCCTGATTTCCACTTCGCGGTGGAACCCGGTGTCGTCGCCGCGGACGACGATCGTTTCGCCGGCAACCGCGGCGCCGACGATGTTGCCGGAGCTCGATTGCGCCTGGGCAGCGGACAGCAGGCCGACGCCGAGGGCGAGGGCGAGCAGCAGGGACTTCGGCTTTCCAGGAAACATGTCATGTCGATCCGAACAACGGGGTTTCGAGGGTGGCGGGCGATGGTTCCCGCCCGCAAGTGACTTTGGTACTGGCAATGAAAAGGCCGGCATGCGCCGGCCTTCGGTAACCGCGATCGCGGCGCTTACTTGAGCCGCACGGTGACGCCCGCGTGGACCTCGATGCGCTGCGGTTGTCCCGTACTGCCGTCGGCGCGGGTGCGGGTGACCACATAGACCCCGGTGGGGATGCGGCGGATCGCGTACTTGCCGTCCTGGTCGACCCTGACTTCGCGGCGGAAGCCGTTGTCGACGCCTTCCACGACGATGGTTTCGCCGGTGACGGCTTCGCCGGCGATGTTGCCGGAAGTGGACTGGGCCTGCGCAACGGCGGAGGCGCCGAGCAGCAGGCTCGCAGCGATGGCGATGGAACGGAATTTCGGAGTCATGGCATGCAACCGGGGGAATGGACGGATGCGGCCACTATATCGTCGGCGTCGCGGTCCCGGCCCGGGATGCCGGCGGCCTTCATCGGGCAGTCATGCAGCCCGCCGGCATGCGCCGGCGGGAACCCGTGACGGCCGACGCGGGCCTCAGCGCTTGCCGGGCGCGGACGACGCCGCAGCGGGGCCGGTGGCCACCGCGGTCCCGGTCCAGCCGCAGCTCTGGCCCTCGTTCTGCTGCTGCAGCCAGGCCTGCAGCGGGGCGAAGTATTCCAGCACCGCCGAGGCGTCCATCCGCTCGCCGCCGGTGAGCTCCTTCAGCGTCTGCTGCCACGGCTGGCTGGCGCCCTTGCCCAGCATCGCCAGGTATTTCTCGCCGGCGGCCTTGTTGCCGTAGAAGCTGCATTCGTACAGCGGGCCCTTGAACCCGGACGCGTCGCACAGCGCCTTGTAGAACTGGAACTGCAGCACGTGCGAGAGGAAGTAGCGCGTGTACGGCGTATTGCCCGGGACGTGGTACTTGGCGCCCGGATCGAAGAACTCCTCGCCGCGCGCCTGCACCGGGGCCACGCCCTGGTATTTCGCCTTCAATTCCCACCACGCCTGGTTGTACCGGTCCGGCTTGATCGAGCCGTCGAACACGCCCCAGCGCCAGCGGTCGATCATCAGCCCGAACGGCAGGAACGCGACCTTGGCCAGCGCCATCCGCATCTGCGCGTTGATCAGCGCCTCGTGCGACTGCTGCTGCGCGTCGACCAGGCCGATCGACTGCAGGTACTGCGGCGTCATCGCCAGCACGATGGTGTCGCCGATCGCCTCGTGGAAGCCGTCGTGCGCGCCGGACTGGAAGATCGGCGGCAGCTTGTTGTAGGCCAGGTAGTAATAGACGTGGCCGAGCTCGTGGTAGATGGTGGTGAAGTCTTCCTCGTTGGGCTGCATGCACATCTTGGTGCGCACGTCGCCGGCCATGTTCATGTCCCAGGCGCTGGCGTGGCAGACCACGTCGCGGTCGCGCGGCTTGATGAACTGGGTGTTCTCCCAGTAGCTCTCCGGCAGCTTGGGCATGCCCAGCGAGACGTAGAAGTCCTGCGCGCGCGTGGTCATCTGCCGGGCGCTGTCGAGCTGCGCGGCGCGCTCGATCTCGGCCAGCGCGTCGCTGTCGGGCGTGCCGGCATGCCGGGCCAGCCGGGCGCTGTAGTCCTGGCGGTACTGGCGCTGCAGCGCGCCGGTGATGTCGAGGCTGCCGGCGTCCCGGTAGGGCTGCAGCAGGTCCCACAGGTTGCTCCAGTCCTGCTGCCACATGTTGCCCATGAGGTGCGCGGGCAGCATGCCGCCGGCGACCTCGCCCTTGTCCTTGCCGTACTTGGCGTCCAGGCGGGTGCGCGCGTAGCAGTGCAGCTGCTCGTACAGCGGCTTGACCTGGCCCCAGAGGCGGTCGGTCTCGGCGGCGATCTGCGCCGGCGGCATGTCGTAGCCGGAGCGCCAGACCTCGCCGGCGTCGGCGAAGCCCATGTCCTTGGCGCCCTCGTTCACCAGCTCGACGAAGCGCGTGTAGTCCTTGCGCATCGGCTGGGCGATGGTGTGCCAGCCGCGCCAGGCGTCGAGCTGGGCGGCGTAGTCGCGGTTGCCGCGCAGCACGTTCTCCAGTTCGCCGAGCTGGCGGCATTTGCGCGCCTCGCCCTCGCCGGTGCAGTAGGCGCCGGAGCCGTACATGCCTTCCATCTTCGTGGCGATGCGGGTGAGCTCGGCGAGCTTGGCCGGATCGCGCGGCGCCGGCATCGCCGTCATCAGCTTCAACAGCATGATCGCGCGCGCGGTTTGCGGCGACATCGGCTGGCCTTCGAACCGGCGCGCCTGCTCGATCCAGCCGTTGAGCCGGGTCAGCCAGCGCTCGTTGGCCTTGGCCGCGAGCAGCTCGCTGTCGTCGTTGATGTAGGTCGAGGAGATCCATTGCGCGGCGCTGAGCTCGGTATAGCTGTCGCGCATTTCCTGGTTGACGCGGGCGACGAACTGGTCGGCGGTCTCGTCCGCGGGCGCCGCGCTGGTCGCGGGCGGCGCCTCGCTGCCCGGGGAGGGGGTGCGCTTGCAGGCGCTGAAGGACAGCGCGAGGGCGGCGATGGCGAGCGCGGCCACGGCCGTGGACAGCGGGGCGCGGCGGGAGGTCACGGGCCGGTGCTTCATGGACGATCCTTGCAATGGCCGCAGCGGCGCGGCGGCGGCGGAACCGGCAGGCTAGTGCGCGGCCGTGGGCGGCGCAAGCGCGGGCCGCTTATGCGGGGGCCGCGGCCGCCGGCAAGCGCAGGCGCCGCTGCGCGTCGATCAGGCCGCGCGCGGCCAGCCAGGCCCAGGCGGCCGCGGCGTCGTGTGCGACGTAGGCCTGCGCGCTGCCCAGGCGGAAGGTATAGCCCCAGGCGTCCATGTCGGCGAGCACGCGCGCGGCGCCGACCCCCGGCAGCGCGTCGCCCAGCAGCGCCTGCAGCACGCACACCGCGTCTTCCTCGGCGACCGAGTCGGTGGCGTCGGTGTGCACCGCGGCGCGGCGCTCGGGCGGCAGCACGATCAGGTGCGCGGCTTCGTGCAGCAGCGAGTGCAGCGGGGTGTCGCCGCGCGCGTACACCTCGCAGCCGATCAGGCCGGCCTCGGGCTCCCCCCAGTAGCTGCCGGGGATCGGCGCGCCGTCGGCGACGCGCACCAGACGCAGTCCGTAAGCGGCGAGCAGCGCGGCGGCATCGGCGCCGGCAATGTCGCGCAGGAGCAGGACCGGTGCGGCGGCCTCGCGGGTGGCGGCCTGTCCGGCGCTCATGCGGGGCGGGAAATCGCGACTCGCGCCGCGCCGGCGTCGCTCCCGCGACGTCGGCGCTGCGGACGGCGCAACCGCGGGGCGGCGCGCGTCACGCGGTCGCGGCGCGATCGTCGGGCAGCGACACCGAGATGTCGAGCACGTCCTGGTCGCCGTCCTTGACCACGTCCACCTTCACCGCCTCGACGTCGACGTTGACGTACTTGCGGATCACCTCGAGCAGCTCGCGCCGCAGCAGCGGCAGGTAGTCGCGGCCGCCGTGGGTGCTGCGTTCCTGCGCGATGATGATGCGCAGGCGGTCCTTGGCGATCGAGGCGGTGTTCTTCTTGGCCTTCAGGAAATCGAACATGCCCATGCCTCAACCTCCGAAGAGCTTGCTGAAGAAGCCCTTCTTCTCCGCCTGGGTGAAGCGCATCGGGCGCTGTTCGCCCATCAGCCGCGCGACCGCGTCGTCGTAGGCCTGGCCGGCCAGAGACTCCATGTCCAGGATCACCGGCTCGCCCTTGTTGGAGGCGTTGAGCACGTCGCCGGATTCGGGGATCACGCCGATCGTCTTCAGGCCGAGCACCTCCTCGACGTCGCCGATCGAGAGCATCTCGCCGGTTTCCACGCGCGCGGGGCTGTAGCGGGTCAGCAGCAGGTGCTCCTGCACTCGCTCGCCGGCTTCGGCGCGGCGGGTCTTGGACGCCAGCAGGCCGAGGATGCGGTCGGAGTCGCGCACCGAGGAGACTTCCGGATTCACCACCACCACCGCCTGGTCGGCGAAGTACATCGCCAGGAACGCGCCTTTCTCGATCCCGGCCGGAGAATCGCAGACGATGTAGTCGAAGCCGTCGGCGGCGAGGTCGTCGAGCACCTTCTGCACGCCCTCGGTGGTCAGCGCGTCCTTGTCGCGGGTCTGCGAGGCGGCCAGCACGAACAGGTTGTCGAAGCGCTTGTCCTTGATCAGCGCCTGCTTCAGCGAGGCATCGCCCTGGATCACGTTGACGAAGTCGTACACCACGCGGCGCTCGCAGCCCATGATCAGGTCGAGGTTGCGCAAGCCGACGTCGAAGTCGATCACGGCCACGCGCTTGCCGTGGCGCGCGAGGCCGCAGGCGAGCGACGCGCTGGTGGTGGTCTTGCCGACGCCGCCCTTGCCGGACGTGACTACGATGATCTCGGCCAAAACACTTCTCCTTGGGGTGACCCAGCCTTGAGGGGGTGCCGCCGGCTCAGTCGAGCGCGGCGAGCTTGAGTTCCTGCTGCTCCAGCCAGATCTGCACGGGCTTGCCGCGCAGCTCTTTCGGGATGTCGTCCAGCACCTTGTAGTGGCCGGCGACGGCGACCAGCTCGGCGTGGAACTCCCGGCAGAAGATACGTGCCTTTTCGTGGCCCTGCGCGCCGGCCAGGGCGCGGCCGCGCAGCGCGCCGTAGATGTGGATCGAGCCGTCGGCGATGACCTCGGCACCGGCGCCGACCGCGGTCAGCACGGTGAGGTCGCGGTTTTCGGCGTACACCTGCTGCCCGGAGCGCACCGGTGCGGTCTGCACCAGCCCGGGCTCGCCGGCGGGGCGCGCCGGGGGCGGGACGGCGGCCGGCTTGGGCGCGCTGGCCTTGGCGGGCGCCGGCGCGGGCGCGGGCGCAGGTGCAGCCGCGGCGGCGCCGGTGTCGGCGCGCTCGTACTGGGCGCGGAACTTGGCCAGCAGCGGCAGGCCGAGCTGCTGCGCCAGCGCGTCGTTGTCGCTGGTGCCGTAAGCCAGCGCCACCGGCAGCACGCCGGCCGCGCGCAGGGCGTCGATCAGGGCCTGCGCGGCGCCACGGTCGGGTGTGGCCGCCAGGCCGCCGAAATCCACCACCACCGCGGCGCGCGCGAACAGCTTCGGCGCGCGCGCCACGCGCTCGCGCATTTCCGCGGCGAGCCGGTCGACGTCGAGCGTGCGCACGCGCAGGTTGGCGATGCCGACCTGGCCGATCTTGAGCTCGCCGGCGGGTTCGTAGTCGGTCCGAGCGGCCGCCACGTCAGGTACCCGTGGCGCGCTGGACGGGCGCGGCGGCGGTGCGCGGCGCGACGATCCACGGGACCTCGGGCAGGTGTCCGCGGTAGGTATCGCGCACCCAGGGGTAGCTGCAGAGTTCCTTCATCAGCATTGCGGCGCGGTGCCCGGGGCCGCCGTCGACGCCCGGCATCACGTGCTGGCCGACTTCGCGGAAGCCGAAGCTGCCGTGGAATAGCAGCGCCGGGTCGTTGCCGTCGTCCAGGAACACCTCGCAGGCCAGCTGCGGGTAACGCAACTCGGCGTAGCTCTGCACGTCGGCGTAGAACGCCCGGCCCACGCCGCCGCCGCGGCGACGGCTGGCGACCACGATGCGGTCGATGTAGAAGAAATCCGGGTAGCGCTCGGCGAACCAGCGGAAGTTGACGCTGTCGTGCCGGGCGCGCGAGCCGAAGCCGACCAGGAACCCGGCGAGCGTGCCGTCGCGCTCGGCGATGCGGAAATACTCGGCATCGGCGTGGAAACGGCGGAGACGGGCCGCGTCGAGCGGCAGGATGGCGGGGCCGGCGGCGTTGTTGAGGGCAAGGACGGAATCCAGCTCGTGCTCGCGCACGTCGCGGATGACGATCGACATTCCTGACTCCGGCGTGGAAACGGTCTGCAAAGGAGGCCCCGGCGGCAGCGACGCCCCAAGGCTGCGCCAGCGCGGATTATCGCATGGCCGGGCGTGCCGGGGTGGCCGCGCGGGCTGCGCGGCATGACTTTCGTGGGACTGCGCAGGTGCCATATTGCGCCTAAGATGCCGCATGTTCGCGCACCTGAACCATAGCCGTCTGCTGCGCTACGCCGGCCTGTTCACCTGGGCGGTGATCGGCATGCCGTTGCTGCTGCTGGCGCTGCTGCCGGCCGACCAGGCGGCCGCCGGCCTGGACGGGGAGGCGGTCGCGGTCGCCCGCATCGGCTGGCATGCGTGGGCCGCGTATGCCGCCTTCGGCCTGTGCTACGGCTGGCTAACCCGGGCGCTGGGCGGCCGCCGGGTCGGCGCCTTCGACTACCTGCTGCTGCTGGTGCTGACCGCCAGTGCGGTGGCGATCAGCTACTACAGCGCCAGCGGCTTGGGCAGCATCCTGCTGATGGTCGCCGCCTGCGTGCTGCCGTGGCTGCTGCCGCTGCCGCTGGGCGTGGCCTGGCTGGTGCTCAGCGAGTTCCTGGTGGTGCCGGTGTACGTGCGCTGGCTCGACATGTCCTGGGTCGAGGCGCTGATGCAGTCGCTGCTGTACGCCGGCTTCTCCGGCTTCGTCTTCGTCACCAGCCTGGTGGCGCGGCAGCAGGCGCAGGCGCGCGAGGACCAGCGCCGGCTCAACGCCGAACTGCGCGCCACCCGCGCGCTGCTGGCCGAGAGCGCACGGATCAACGAACGCACGCGCATCTCCCGCGAGCTGCACGACCTGCTCGGCCACCACCTCACCGCGCTCAGCCTGAACCTGGAAGTCGCCGGCCACCTGGTCCAGGGCAAGGCGCAGGAACACGTCAACCAGGCCCATACCCTGGCGCGGCTGCTGCTCAGCGACGTGCGCGAGGCGGTCAGCCGCCTGCGCAGCAACGACGCCATCGACATGGCGGCGACCCTGCTGCCGCTGGCCGACAACGTCGCCGGGCTGCGGATCGACATGCGGATGCCGCAGCCGTTCCGGCTGGAGGACCCGGAGCGTGCGCACGTGCTGCTGCGCTGCACCCAGGAGATCATCACCAACGCCGTGCGCCACGCGCAGGCGGGCGAACTGCGCCTGCATTACCGCTACGATGGCGGCCAGGTGCGGCTGCAGGCGCGCGACGACGGCCGCGGCGCCGCGGCGCCGGTCGCCGGCAACGGCCTGCGCGGGATGCGCGAACGGCTGGCCGCGTTCGGCGGCCGGGTCGACATCCAGACCCGGCCCGGGCACGGCTTCGGGCTCGACGTCCGCCTGCCGCTGGCCGGTGGCGGCCTGCTTCCCGGGTGCGACGCCGTCGATCCGCCGGAAACCGCCGCGACCGCGCCATGACCCCGTCGGCAAATCCCCGCACAACGCCCTTGCTGGAGAATCCGCCATGATCCGCATCTGTCTGGTCGACGATCAAACCCTGGTGCGCCAGGGCATCCGCTCGCTGCTGGCGCTGGCCGAGGGCATGGAGGTGGTGGCCGAGGCCGCCGACGGCAAGCAGGCGGTCGAGCTGATCCCGCAGGTCAAGCCGGACGTGGTGCTGATGGACATGCGCATGCCGGCGATGTCCGGGCTGGAGGCGCTGCAGGCGTTGGCGCGGATCGACGCGCTGCCGCCGACCATCATCCTGACCACCTTCGACGACGACCAGCTGGTGCTGGCCGGGCTCAAGGCCGGGGCCAAGGGCTACCTGCTCAAGGACGTCTCGCTGGAACAGCTGGTCGGCGCGATCCAGACCGTGGCCGCCGGCGGCTCGCTGGTGCAGCCGGCGGTGACCCAACGGCTGCTGTCGGGGCTGGAGCACATGCGCAACGAGTTCGTCAGCCTCGACCGGCCCGATCCGTTGACCGATCGCGAGACCGAAATCCTGCGACTGATGGCGTCCGGGTTCTCCAACAAGGAGATCGCCAATTCGCTGGGCGTGGCCGAGGGCACGATCAAGAATCACGTCTCCAACATCCTGTCCAAGCTCGGGGTGCGCGACCGCACCCGCGCGGTGCTCAAGGCCTTCGAACTGCAACTGGTCTGACCGACAGGATGCCCCGCCCGCCGCAGCGCGGCGGGCGTTCGCGGCCGCGCGCGCCGGTGGCGCGCAAGCAGCGGCCGCTCACCCTGTCCAAGCTCGGGGTGCGCGACCGCACCCGCGCGGTGCTCAAGGCCTTCGAACTGCAACTGGTCTGACCGACACGATGCCCCCGCCCGCCGCAGCGCGGCGGGCGTTGGCGGCCGCACGCGCCGGTCGTGGGGCGGCCGGCCCGGGCGGGTTGGCGGCTGACCGCGTGCGCGGCGTCGCGGGGATTTTCGCCGCTGACGCAAGGTCCGGCGCACCGGGCATGGGGCCGCCCGGTCCCCGGCAGCCGCGACCATGCCGCCGCGCGCGATCCTCGCCGCCGGCACCGGGCGAGGGCTGTGAACCGGGTCAAGGAATCGCGCGCTGGCGACGCCATCGCAGCCGCGGTGCGCGGGCCGTCCGTCACCGGCAAGTATTCCCGGGGTGCGGCTTCTTGCTACGATTGCCGGTCTGTGCCCCCGGCTACCGGGCCGGGCCGGGCCGGCTCTGGAGAACCCTGTAATGACCCGTTTGATCGAGATCCTGATTTCCCTGGCGATCGTCACCGCGCTGTTCCTGGTCGTGGGGCTGGTGCTGCCGTCCAGCCGCCATATCGACGAGAAGGTCGAGACCAACCGCAAGATGACGATCGTGTACGACACGCTCAACAGCCTGCGTCGCTTCGAAGACTGGAATCCGCTGGTGCTGCGCGACCCGCGCATGCAGCTGCAGCTGTCGGGCCCCGCGTCCGGCGTCGGCGCGCGCCTGGATTACGACTCCAGCAACCCGCAGCTGGGCCAGGGCAGCTGGGAGATCGTCGCCACCGAGCCCAACGCCAGCGTGACCTACGCGATCGTCAACCCGCAGCGCGGCCACAACAAGCGCAGCACCTTCAGCCTGAAGCCGACCGGGCGCAGCGGCCGCAACGTCGAGATCACCCAGAGCTACGACGTCGACTACGGCTGGGATCTGCTCGGCCGCTACGCCGGCCTGTACGTCAGCCGCCACGTCGGCGACGACATGGAAATGGGCCTGCAGCGCCTGACCAACATGCTGGCGCAGGTGCCCAACACCGATTACCGCGTGCAGGGCAGCAAGCTTGCGGACCTGAAGGTGGTCGAAGTCCCGGCCGAGGACCTGCTGGTGGTCAGCGCCGGCTCGATCGAGCGCAACAACCAGAAGATCAAGGACGCGATGAAGGCCGACATGGAGTGGATCAGGCGCACCATGGACGCCAGTGGCCTGGTCGCCGCCGGCCCGATGCGCATCATCTCCACCGAACTGGGCCGCGAGAACTACACCTTCGACGTCGCCCAGCCGGTACGCCGCGCCGGCGCCGCCGCCGCGGGCGAGGAGTCGGGCACGGCCGCCGCACCGGCGCCCGCCGCCGGCGCTCCGCTCACCGGCCTCAAGCTGCAGGGCCCGGTGAAGTACGTGCGCACCGAGGCCGGCCGCGCCGCGACCGCGTCCTACACCGGCTACATGGCCGAGCTGGAGACCGTGCGCAACGCGCTGCGCGCCTGGGCCCTGACCCAGGGCGAGGAGTCCGTCGGCCTGCCGCACGAGGTCTACAAGAACGGCATCGACCAGGCGTTCACCGCCGATGGCCAGTACCAGGTCTACTGGATGCTGAAGTAAGCGCCGCGGGCCGCCCCGCCGGCCCGCTTGCGCACCGACGCCGCGCCCTGCGCGGCGTTCGTGTTTGTGCGGGACGATCTTCCGAGGAGACCGACCGATGGATGCAGAACTGCAGGCCCGGCGACGCAAGCTGATCGCTGCCGTCGGCGCGATCCTGGCCGCGGCCGGCGTGGCGTTGGCGGCCTACGCCAGCCATGCGGCCACCGGCGCGGCGCAGGCGCCGCTGCAGCAGGCCGCGCTGTTCGCCTTCGCCCACGGCGTGGCCCTGGCCGCCCTGGCGCCGCTGGCGGTGCGCTGGCTGGCGCAGGTGGCGCTGGGCCTGTTGCTGCTGGGCGTGCTGCTGTTCTCCGGCGGACTGCTGGCGGCGCACGCGATCGGCGCCCCGACCACCCTGGTGCCCTACGGCGGCGGCCTGATGATCGCCGGCTGGCTGCTGCACGCGTTCCAGCAGTTCCGGCGCTGAGGCGGCCATGCCCCGGCACGCGCGCGGATTCGACACCGATGCGGCGTTCGCGCACCTGGCGCGGCGCGACCGCAAGCTCGGCGCGTGGATGCGGAAGCTCGGCCCGATCCCGGCCGATCCGCGCTGGCGCAAGTCGTTCGACCCGGTCGATGCGCTGGCGCGCGCGATCCTCTACCAGCAGCTCAGCGGCAAGGCCGCGGCCACGATCGTCGGCCGGGTGGAGGCCGCGATCGGCAGCGACCGCTTCCATTGCGACACGCTCGCGCGCTGCGACGACGCCACCATCCGCGCCTGCGGCGTCTCCGGCAACAAGCTGCTGGCGCTGCGCGACCTGGCGTTGCGCGAGGCGCGCGGCGAGATTCCCGACCTGCGGCGGATGGCGACCATGGACAACGACGCCATCGTCGCGGCGCTGGTGCCGATCCGCGGCATCGGCCGCTGGACCGTGGAGATGATGCTGATGTTCCGCCTCGGACGTCCCGACGTGCTGCCCGCCGACGACCTGGGCATCCGCAAGGGCGCGCAGGTGGTGGACCGGACCGAGACGCTGCCGGCACCGAAGGCGCTGGCGGTGCGCGGCGAGTGCTGGGGCCCGTACCGCACCTACGCCAGCCTGTACCTGTGGCGGATCGCGGACGCCGGCAATGCCGCCCGGGCGCCGACCCGGCGTTCCCAGGACTGAGTCGCGCGCGACCGCGGCGGTTCGGTGCCGGGCGACGGTCTCGGCGGTGCATGGTGGCGACGGCGACGCGACGTGCCGTTGACAACGTCCACGCCGCAACGCACCATACGCGCCCACCCGCCCGGGTGGCGGAATTGGTAGACGCACTAGCTTCAGGTGCTAGCGGGGGCAACTCCGTGGAGGTTCGAGTCCTCTCCCGGGCACCATCTGAGTATCCGCTGACGTTCGCAAACGTCCGGATGATGGACACGAAACCCCGCCTAGCGCGGGGTTTTTTGTTGTTTTCAGTGCGCTACCGTCCGCATCCGTTCGCTTGCATTCGGCCGGACGTGGGGCCTAGCGATCGCGAATGGGCTCGGTGTGTTCCGACCGCGACGGGTCTTGCACAGCTCGCTAGGTGGCGCGGCGGAACGGCAGGGGCTGAGTCTTCAGCCCCCGTCGACCCCCTCGCGACAAATGCGCTTGAAGCGTCCACACAGCGGTCCATGATCGGGGTGCCCTATCACTGGAGAACGCTATGCAACGCGCAATGCTTGTCGGCGGGACGCTCGACGGGACGCTCGTCCAGGTCGCGAGTCTTTCCGCTCCGCTTGAAGCCGGCGGGGAACAGTACCTTCCGCATTCCGGCATCGTCCGTGGTGGACGGCCTGCGGGGCTTGATGGCTTTCTGCTGGCAGAGCGCGAGTTCCCTGCAGGAATACTGGTGAAGCTCATCCTGCACTAGGCGGGCCTAGTCGGGGGTATATCGGGGGGTATCGCTGATATCCGATGATCGAAAATCTAGGGGCGATGCGGTCCATAGGATTCAGTTCGAGTCCTCTCCCGGCACCATCACAGGGCTCCAGAGTTTTCGCTGGATTCCACGGATGACAGACCCCCGCTCCGGCGGGGTTTTTTGTGGCCGCGGGGTGACCGCCACGCACCCGAGCCGGTGTCCCGCGGCACCCGGAAGATGCGCTGCCACTGTGGTGGACGGTGCCGGGGCGCGTTGCCTGCGCACAGCGGTCGGTGCAGCGCACGACGCGGGTGTCTCGACAGCCGCCGTCGCTGCCGACTGCGCGCAGGTCGTCTCGCGCAGGTGGACAGCTTTGCGCCACGGCCCGTCGACAGGCGCGGTGTACCATCGCGGCCATGGACAAACCCCCCAGGCGCGGCAGCGGTCGCGGCAAGGCATCCGGACGCAGCGGCGGCAAGGACCACGGCAGCGCGGAGCGCACAGGCCCGCGCGGGCGCCCCGGCAAGCAGGGCAAGCCGACGCGTCCGGGCTGGATGCCCGAACCCCCGCCGGCACGCGGCCGCGACGCGGGCGCACCGACGCACGATCCCCACGCCGCGCGCGAGGCGCAGCGCTACGAGCAGCCCATCGCCAGCCGCGAAATGATCCTGCAGGTGCTGGCGGCGCACGACGGTCCGATGGATGCGCAGGCGCTGGCCTCGCGGCTGGCGCTGACCGCGCCCGAGCGCTTCGACGCCCTCAACAAGCGCCTGGGGGCGATGCTGCGCGACGGCCAGTTGCTGCAGAACCGCCGCGGCGGCTTCGTCCCGGCCGAACGCGCCGACCTGATCGCCGGCACCGTGATCGCCAATCCCGACGGCTTCGGCTTCCTGCGCCCGGAGAGCGGCGAGGGCGACGACCTGTTCCTGCCGCCCTACGAGATGCGCAAGGTGCTGCACGGCGACCGCGTGCTGGCCAGCGTCACCGGGATGGACCGCCGCGGCCGCCGCGAAGGCGTGATCGTCGAGGTGCTGGAGCACCGGCTCACGCGCCTGATCGGGCGCTTCATCCTCGAGGCCGGGATCAGCTACGTCGAGCCCGACGACCGCCGCATCCAGCGCAACCTGCTGGTGCCGCCGGATGCACGCCTGGACGCGCAGCCGGGGCAACTGGTGGTGGCCGAGATCGTGCAGGCGCCGGACGCGCGGCGCCCGCCGATCGGCCGCGTGCTGGCGGTGCTCGGCGACCGGCTGACCGCATCGCTGGCGGTGGAGGCCGCGATCCACGGCCACGACATCCCGCACCGGTTCTCCCCCGAAGCCATGGCGCAGGCCACCGCGGTGCCGCTGCAGGTCGATGCCGCCAGCGCCGCCGCACGCGTGGACCTGCGCACGACGCCGCTGCTCACCATCGACGGCGAGGACGCCAGGGATTTCGACGACGCGGTCTGGTGCGAACCCAATCGCGACGGGTTCCGCCTGATCGTCGCCATCGCCGACGTCTCCCACTACGTCCGCCCCGGTTCGCCGCTGGACGAGGAGGCGCAGCTGCGCGCGACCTCGGTGTACTTCCCGGGCTTCGTGGTGCCGATGCTGCCGGAGACGCTGTCCAACGGCATCTGCTCGCTCAATCCGCAGGTCGACCGGCTGTGCTTCGTCTGCGACATGCAGGTGCGCCGCGACGGCAGCGTGGGCGAGGCGAAATTCTACGAGGCGGTGATGAACTCGCACGCGCGCCTGACCTACACCGAGGTCTGGAACGCGGTCGGCGACGGCATCCCCGAGGACGAGCGCGCCGCCGCGCTGGCGAAGATCGGGCCGCTGCTGCCGCAGGTGCAGCGCCTGCACCAGCTGTACCGGATCCTCGACAAGGCGCGGGCGCGGCGTGGCGCGATCGAGTTCGAGAGCGTCGAGGTGCGCTTCGCGCTCGACCTGAAAGGCGAGGTCACCCAGGCCGGCATGCTCCAGCGCAACGATGCGCACAAGCTGATCGAGGAATGCATGATCGCGGCCAACGTGCAGGCCGCCGAGTTCCTGCTGGCGGCGGACGTGCCGGCGCCGTACCGCGACCACGACAAGCCACCGGAAGCCAAGTACGCAGACCTGGAGGAGTTCCTCAAGGAGTTCAAGCTGCGGCTGCCGCCGTGGGGCAAGGTGCGGCCGCGCGATTTCCGCGCGCTGCTGGAGCGGATCCGCGAACGCCCGGACGCGGCGCTGCTGGAGTCGGTGATCCTGCGCAGCCAGTCGCTGGCGGTGTACGCGCCGGACAATATCGGCCATTTCGGCCTGGCGCTGGAGGCCTACGCGCACTTTACCTCGCCGATCCGCCGCTATCCGGACCTGCTGGTGCACCGCGCGATCAAGCACGCGCTCACCGGCCGCAGGCCCGAGCAGTACGCCTACACGCCGCACCAGATGGCGGCCCTCTCGCTGCAGTGCTCCGAGCGCTCGCGCCGCGCCGACGAGGCCCAGCGCGAGGTCGACGAGCGCTACCGCGCGGCCTGGATGGAACAGCACGTGGGCGGCGAATTCGACGGCATCATCAGCGGCGTCACCAGTTTCGGCCTGTTCGTGGAACTGGACGATTCCAAGGTCAACGGCCTGGTGCACGTCACCCAGCTGCCGCACGACTACTACCACTTCGATCCGATCCGCAAGACCCTCACCGGCGAACGCCGCGGCCGCGAGTACCGGCTTGGCGACCGCGCCCGGATCGTGGTGCTCAAGGCCAGCCTGGAGGAGCGCAAGATCGATTTCCGGCTGGTGGAGGGCGACGGTCCCGCGGCGCGCGAGCCCGTGCCGCCGTCGCGCGGCAAGCCGGCGAAGCGGGCCAGGGCCGGATCCTGAGGTTTCCTTCTGCTGCCGGGAGCGACGCCGGCCCGGGCTTGTCGAGGGGTACCGCAGGGCGGATGAGGAGCGTTGCTGCGGCGAGCGGGCACGCACCCATCGCCCTGCCTCGCTGCGCAAAGCGGTCCCCTTGCCGGGGACAGGACGACGGCGCGGTGTCCCGCCACGGCCGCGGCAGGCGACTAGGGCAAAATACCCGCATGAGCAAGGACAGCCAGTGGATCGCCGGCATCAACGCAGTCGCCTCGGCGATCGAGCACGACGCCGACAACGTGCGCGAGGTGCTGCTGGAGGCCGGGGCGAAAAACCCGCGGATCGTCGAGATCGAGGGCCATGCGCGGCGCCTGGGCATCGACGTGCGCCGGGTCGCGCAGCAGGCACTGGACGGCGTCGCCGGCGGCCTGCGGCATCAGGGCGCGGTGGCGCGTTACGCCGCGGCCAAGACCTGGGACGAGCACGAGCTGCCGGCCTTGATCGAGGCCGCGCAAGGCCGCGCCCTGGTGCTGGTGCTCGACGGCGTGCAGGACCCGCACAACCTCGGCGCCTGCCTGCGCAGCGCGGCCGCGGCCGGGGTCACTGCGGTGGTCATCCCCCGGGACAAGGCGGCGACGGTCAACGCCACCGTGCGCAAGACGTCGGCCGGCGCCGCCGACCGCATCCCGGTGATCCGCGCCACCAACCTGGCGCGCTGCCTGCGCGAGCTGCAGCAGCTCGGGATGTGGATCTACGGCCTGGCCGGCGACGCCGAGGCTTCGCTGTACGCGCTCGACCTGACTGGCAACGTGGCGCTGGTGCTGGGCGGCGAGGCCGACGGCCTGCGCCGCCTGACCCGCGAGCATTGCGACCGGCTGGCGAAGATCCCGATGCCGGGCGACACCGAAAGCCTCAACGTGTCGGTCGCCGCCGGCGTCGCCCTGTTCGAGGCCGTGCGCCAGCGTCGAGCGGCCGCAGCCGGATAAGCGTCGAGTTGTTCGGACCTTCCTTGACGAGGGGAATGCGATGGGCCTGGAGTGGTACGACTGGATCGGCATTGCCGGCACGCTGATGGTGCTCGGGGCGTTTCTGCTGCTGCAGGCCGGGCGCCTGTCCGGCACCGGCATCGTCTATCAGTTGCTCAACCTGTTCGGCGCCGGCGGCGTGCTGCTGTCGCTGCTGGGCAGCTTCAACGTGGCGGTGTTCCTGCTGGAGCTGGCGTGGATGCTGATCAGCGGCTACGGCATCGTGCGCTCGTTCAGGACGCGGCGCGCGACATCGGGCTAGCGGCGGCAAGGCGCTGCGGGCGCCGCTGCCGGCACGGCATCACGTCGGCGGCGGCGACGGACCGGTCCCGGCGGTTGCGGCCGGCGTCGCCGCGTCGGCCGCGCGCGTCCATCCGCCCCAGGTGTTGGCGATCCTGCAGAACAGCTCCGCGGTGCGTTCGGCGTCGTACACCGCCGAGTGCGCCTCGTCGCTGTTCCAGCCAAAGCCCGCGGCCTGCACCGCGCGCGCCAGCACCGTCTGCCCGTAGGCGACGCCGCCCAGGGTGACCGTGTCGAACACGCTGAAGGGGTGGAACGGGTTGCGCTTGTGCTGCACCCGCGCCACCGCGGCGTTGAGGAAGCCGAGGTCGAAGTGGGCGTTGTGCCCGACCAGGATCGCGCGCTGGCAGGCGTGCCGGCGCACCGCCGCGCGCACCGCCGCGAACACGTGGTCCAGCGCCTCCTTTTCCGGCTTGGCCATGCGGAACGGGTGGTCGAGGATGATGCCGGTGACTTCCAGCGATTTCGGATCGATCTCCAGCCCGGGCGCCGGCTGCAGGTGCGCGCAGGCGACCTCGCCGGGGACGAAGCGGCCCTGCGCGTCGAGCTCGATCGGGATGGCGGCCAGCTCCAGCAGCGCGTGCCTGGCGCAGTCGAAGCCGCCGGTCTCCACGTCCACCACCACCGGCAGATAGCCGCGGAAGCGCTCGGCCATGCGCTTGAAGGGCGCCGGTGCCGCGGCGGCGGGACTGTCCTGCTCGGTCATCGCGCAAGCGTAGCAGAGGGGCGCCCGGACGCCAGGCGTCGTGTCGTTCCCGCGACGCGATGCGCGCGCAACCATCTGCCTGCGGGCAGCGTGCCGTCGGCCGCGACCGGCGCCTGCGGCCGTGCCGGGAGGGGCGCGAGTTGCGGTCGGCGCCGTGGCCGCGGGGGCGCCCCGCAGGCGCGGGGTCAGGTCGCGGTATTGGTCTCGTCGCGCTTGTCGCGCGGCGGCAGGTCGTCCTCGCCGTGCACCAGGAACCAGACGTTCTCGGCGATGTTGGTGGCGTGGTCGCCGATGCGCTCGATGTTCTTGGCCATGAACAGCAGGTGCGTGCAAGGGGTGATGCTGCGCGCGTCCTCCATCATGTAGGTCAGCAGCTCGCGGAACAGGCCGGTGTACTGCGCATCCAGTTCGGCGTCGCCGGCGCGCACGCGCTGCGCGGCGGCGGCGTCGCTGTCGCGGTAGGCGGCGAACACGTCGCGCAACTGCCGCACCGCCAGCGCGCCCAGCGCGGACAGGCCGCGGGTGAGCGGCAGCGGCGGCGACAGGTTCAGCGCCAGCGAGCGCTTGGCGACGTTGGCGGCGTAGTCGCCGATGCGCTCGATGTCGGCGGCGATCCGCAGCGCGGCGAGGATTTCGCGCAGGTCGCGCGCCAGCGGGCCGCGCAGCGCCAGCTTCATCACGTCCTGGCTGATTTCGCGCTCGAGCGCGTCCAGCGCCTCGTCGTTGCCGATCACGCGTTCGGCGGCCTTGTCGTCGCGGCGTTCGACCACGTCCAGCGCGGCCTCCAGCTGCGCGGCGGCCATCTCGCCCATGCGCAGCAGTTCGGCGGTCAGCCGGCGCTGCTCTTCGTCGAGGCTTCTGACGATGTGTCCGTGGGGTTGGGTGTTCATGCCGATGTCCCGTGGATGCTTGCGCTCCGGAGCGGTCGCGGAAGTCCGCGATTCGTCATCCGAATCGCCCGGTGATGTAATCCTCGGTCTGCCGCTTCGAGGGGTTGGAGAAGATGGTCTCGGTGGTGTCGTGCTCGATCAGATCGCCCAGGTACATGAAGGCGGTGTAGTCGGACACGCGTGCGGCCTGCTGCATGTTGTGGGTCACGATCAGGATGGTGTAGTCGCGCTTGAGCTCCTCCACCAGTTGCTCGATGCGGCTGGTGGAGATCGGATCCAGCGCCGAGGTCGGCTCGTCGAGCAGCAGCACTTCCGGGCGCAGCGCCACCGCGCGGGCGATGCACAGGCGCTGCTGCTGGCCGCCGGACAGCCCCAGCGCGTTGTGCCTGAGCTTGTCCTTGACCTCGTCCCACAGCGCGGCCTGGCGCAAGGCGGCCTCCACCCGCATCGCCATCTCCGCCTTCGACAGGCGCTCGTGGTGGCGGATGCCGTAGGCGACGTTCTCGAAAATCGTCATCGGGAACGGCACCGGCTTCTGGAACACCATCCCGACCTTGCTGCGCAGGCGGTTGATCGGGTACTTCGGGCCGAGGATGTCCTCGCCGTCGAGCAGGACCGTACCGCTGGCGCGCTGTTTCGGATACAGCGCGTAGATGCGGTTGAACACCCGCAGCAGGGTGGACTTGCCGCAGCCGGAAGGCCCGATCAACGCGGTGACGCGCCGCTCCGGGATGTCGAGGTCGACGCCCTTGACCGCGCGGAAGTCGCCGTACCAGAAGTCCAGGCCGCGCGCGGCCAGCTTCGGCGCAGCGGCCGGGGCCGGTCCGCGGGCGGGCGAGGCGACGGGATCGAGGCGGGCGTCCTGCATGGCCGGTGTCCGGGACGGAGTGTGGATGGGATGAGTGCGGGCGAGGACGTCAGTCATGGTCGATCCGGTTGCGGGACACGATCGCGCGCGCGGCCAGGCTGATCAGCAGCACGAACAGGGTCAGGATGAAGGCGCCGGCCCAGGCCAGCGCGTGCCAGCTTGCGTACGGGCTCATCGCGTACTGGAAGATCACCACCGGCACGTTGGCCATCGGCGCCAGCACGTCGGTGGTCCAGTACTGGTTGTTGAGCGCGGTGAACAGCAGCGGCGCGGTCTCGCCGGAGATGCGGGCCAGGGCGAGCAGGATGCCGGTGACGATGCCCGGCAGCGCCGAGCGGTACAGCACCTGCGCCGTCACCTTCCACTGCGGCACGCCCAGCGACAGCGCCGCCTCGCGCATCTGCACGGGCACCAGTTGCAGCATTTCGTCGGTGGTGCGCACCACCACCGGCAGTACGATGAAGGCCAGCGCGATCGCGCCGGCCAGCGCCGAGAAGTGGCCCATCTGCGCCACCACCAGGGTGTAGACGAACAGGCCGAGCACGATCGAGGGGGCAGACAGCAGGATGTCGTTGACGAAGCGCACGGTCTCGCCGAGGCGGCTGCCGCGGGCGTACTCGGCCAGGAAGGTGCCGGCCAGCACCCCGATCGGCGCGCCGATGGCGATGCCGAGCAGGCTCATCAGCGCGCTGCCGAAGAACGCGTTGAGCAGGCCGCCGCTCTCGCCCGGCGGCGGCGTCATCTGCGTGAACAGCGCCGGGGTGATCGCGGCCAGCCCGTTGCTGAAGGTGGTCCACAGGATCCACACCAGCCAGAACAGCCCGAACACCGTGGCCAGGATCGCCAGCGCCTGCGCCACCAGGTTGCGGGTCCGGCGGAGCGCGTACAGCGGGATGCGCATCTCAGCGGCCCTCCCGCCTGGCCAGGCGCCGCAGCATCAGCCGCGCCAGCGACAGCACCACGAACGTCACCAGGAACAGCACGAAGCCGAGCGCGATCAGCGAAGAGCGGTACATCTCCGAATCGGCCTCGGCGAACTCGTTGGCGATGGTCGCGGCGATCGAGTTGCCCGGCATCAGCAGCGAGGCGGTCAGCTCGTGCGCATTGCCGAGCACGAAGGTCACCGCCATGGTCTCGCCGAGCGCGCGGCCCAGGCCGAGGAAGATGCCGCCGATCACCGCCGAGCGCGTGTACGGCAGCACCACGTCCCAGACCACCTCCCAGCGGGTGGAGCCCAGCGCATAGGCCGATTCCTTCAGCCGGCCGGGCACGGTCAGGAACACCTCGCGCATCACCGAGGCGATGAACGGAATCACCATGATCGCCAGCACCAGCCCGGCGGTGCCCATGCCCAGGCCCAGCGGCGGGCCGGAGAACAACGCGCCGATCAGCGGCCACTGGCCCAGGTGCGCGTCCACCCACGGATACACGTGCTCGGCCAGCACCGGCACCAGCACGAACAGGCCCCACATGCCGTAGATGATCGAGGGGATGCCGGCCAGCAGCTCGATCGCCGCGCCGACCGCGCCGCGCAGCCACTTCGGTGCGATCTCGGTCAGGAACATGGCGATGCCGAAGCTCACCGGCACCGCGATCGCCATGGCGATGACGGCGGTGACGACGGTGCCGTAGATCGGCACCAGCGCGCCGAAGACCTGGTTGACCGGATCCCACGCGTCCGACCAGAGGAAGCCGAGCCCGAACCTGGCGAACGCCTCGCGCCCGCCCCACAGCATCGACAGCGCCGCGGCAGCCAGCGAAACCAGCACGAGCACGCCGGCGCCGGTGACCAGCCAGCGGAAACTGCGGTCGGCGATGGCGTCGCGCCGGTTGCGGATGTCGGCGGCTGCGGCGGGAAGGGTGGTGGTGTTCATCGGGTCCGGTTGCGCTTGTCATGCCTGCGCGGGCGGGAATCGAGTGTCTTTTGTGGTGCCGATTCGACAGGAGGTCGCTGGATCCCCGCTTGCGCGGGGATGCCGCATCGACAAAGCCGCCCGCGCTGCGCGCGAGCGGGCCGATGCGTCACTTGAACTCGGCCGCCCAGTAGGCCTCGACCTGCTGCACCAGTGCCGGCGGCAGCGGCACGTAATCGAGTGCCTGCGCCTGCGGCTGGCCGTTCTCCAGCGCCCACTTGAAGAAGGCGAGCGCGTCGGCCGAACGCCTGGCGTCCTTGGGCTGCTTGTACATCAGGATGAAGTTGGTGGCGGCGATCGGCCAGGCGTCGGCGCCGGGCGCATCGGTGATCACCAGGCTGAAGTCGCGCGCGTTGGCCCAGTCGGCGGTCGCGGCCGCGGCCTGGAAACTCGCCGCGCCCGGCTGCACCCAGTGGCCGGCGGCGTTGCGCATCTGCACGTGCGCCATGCCGTTCTGCGAGGCGTAGGCCAGCTCGACGTAGCCGATCGACCCCTTGATCTGCTTCACGTACGCGGCCACGCCCTCGTTGCCCTTGCCGCCGATGCCGCCCGGCCACTGCACCGAGGTGCCTTCGCCGACCGTGGACTTCCATGCCGGGCTGACCTTGGACAGGTAGTTGACGAAGTTGAAGGTGGTGCCGGAGCCGTCGGAGCGGTGCACGACGTTGATCTTCGAGGACGGCAGCGCAACACCGGGGTTGAGCGCGGCGATGGCGGGATCGTTCCAGGTGGCGACCTTGCCGAGGAAGATGTCGGCGATCAGGGGGCCGGTCAGGCGGAGCGCGCCGGGCGCGACACCCGCCACGTTGACCACCGGCACCACGCCGCCGATCGCCGAGGGGAACTGGCCGAGCCCGGCCGCGGCGAGCTCGTCGCTGGGCAGGGGCTTGTCGCTGGAGCCGAAATCGACGGTGCCGGCCTTGATCTGGGCGATGCCGCCGCCCGAGCCGATCGACTGGTAGTTGATCTTGTGGCCGGTGGCCTTGTGATAGTCGTCCGACCACTTCGACAGCAGCGGATAGATGAAGGTGGCGCCGGCTCCCGTGATCTCCGCGGCGACCCGATCGCCGGTCTGGCTGGCGGCGGGCGCCGGCGTGGCGTCGGTGGCGGCGGGGGTCGTGTTGCCGTCGGCGGCCGGCTTGCAGGCGGCGACGGCCAGGACAACGGCGAGCGAGAGGACGGCAAGGCGGATCGGCGATTTCATGCACAACTCCATGGCGGGCGTAGGCCGGTCAGGTCGGCGGACCCCGCCATGAAATGATGTTTTTGTTACATCCAGATGACATCCGTGCCGGTTGGGCGATCCCGTTCAGGCGCCCTGCGGTGCAGAGAGCGCGCTTCCCTGGCGCGGGTAATGCCGTGCCGTCCCCGGGAATCCACGCGATCGCCGCGCGCGAAAAAAAGGGGGCGCCGATGCGCCCCCTCGTTGCTGCCGGAAAGCCGGGTCTCATTGGCACCCGGCCGGCTTCACGAACGACTCGGTGATGACGATCTTGGAGCCGCGCACCGCCCCTTTGGCACCGACGCCGACGCCGTAGTGGGCGAACGCATCCCAGACCTGGCATTCGAAACCGCTGCCTGCGGTGGCGGCGAGGATGCCGTCGCGCATGTCTTCGAAAGTCGGATGTGCGCGGGTGTAGTTCATGCCGTCCACCACGTATCCCAGCATGGTGTTGCGATCCTGGCCCGCGTTCTGGAAGTTCTGCCACAGGCGCCAGCCGATCGCGCCATACAGTTCGCCGTCGAAATGCACTTCGGTGCCGGTGACGTCGGCATAGGTGCGCGAGTAGTTGGCGTAGGGTTCCGAACGGATGCCTGCCGGAATGCCGAAGGAGTATTCGCCCACGACATCGTCGTTGTTGACGACGACCGACAGCACGTCGCTCATGCCTTCGCCGATGGCGCCGGACATCGGCCCATCCATCCGGCCGATCATCCGCCAGGTCAGGCCGTGGCCGTATTCGTGCCAGACGATGTCCGAATCAACGTCGCCGTCGCGCATGATTGGCGGCGGATCGAGCAGGCGCATGGTCGCGTTGACGCCGGCCAGCCCCTTCAGGGTAGCGCCATCGGACTGCCCGACCATCAGCGCCGGGATGGTGATGGTGGCATCGTCGCCGCCCATCACGATCGGGGCGCCGGCGTTGTTGGCGACGATCACGCCCACCGCGCCCGCGTTTTGCGCGTTCTTGACCTTGATCGCGAATGTGCAAAAGCCGCGGTCGATGATCGCGATCTTGCCGGAGACGTCGTTGACGATCGGTTCGCAGCCGTCGCTGGCGGTACCGCCGGCTACGGCGTCGTCGACCAGCACCGCGTCGCCGGTCAGGCCCGTGGCGTCGAGCGCGGCACCGAACTGGGCACGGCGCGCGGGCATCGGGGCGATGCCCTCCGGAGCGTTGACCACGACTTCATGGTCGGGGGACGGCGACGACCACAGGTACATCTGCATGCGCGGGTTCTGGCCGTCGCGCGGAGTGGCGAAGTTGGCGTTGTCGGTGCCGCCGCCGTCCTGCGCCTCGGCGTTGACCGAATCGCTGCCGCGGGCGCCGAGGCCGAAGTTGTCCTCCTGGAAGTTGCCGGCGGCCTCGTCGAAGCCGTAGGCGTAAAGGGTGTCGTGGATGACGTTGTTGAGGAAGAACAGGTTCTGCACCGCCACCGCGCGGTTGACCGGCTCCGATGGCTGGATGCCGGCGTCGAACACCGCGAGGAAGTTGCCGTCGCCGACGGTGGTGCCGCCGGAGTCGGGCACGCTGTCGTTGACGGCATCGAGGTAGGCATGGACGCTGTTGCCGGCGATGTCGATCGAACGGTGGTTGCCGGGGAACAGCCAGTCCGGCACGCCGGAAACGACGGCCTGCGGGGTCTTGTCGGGATCGACGGCGAACACGTTGTAGGAGTCGCTGTTGGTGCGGCGCACGACTTCGACCACGCGCCCGCCGCCGTCGACCAGCGTTTCATGCAGCAGATTGCCGGCGCGCTGCCAGGTCTGCACCAGGAAGCCGGTCGACATCGTGCCATCGCTCATCGGCACCGCGACCCGGGTCACCCGCGGCTCTTCGAGGAAGCGCTGGCCCTTGGCGAACGTGGTGAGATTGCCGTGGCGCCCGGCGACTTCCGGCACGGTGCCCGCGAGCTTCAAGCTGCGGAAGGCGGCGGCAAGCGCCCTGCGCTCGTCGATCGCGGCGCGCGCCACGCCCGTGGCGGGTACCGGCGCGAGGTTCTCGATCAGGCTGACCAGTGCGCCCCTGCGATCGAACGTGGCCTTGACATAGGTGTCGTACACCGGCAACCCGGCGACCTGCTGGGTCATGCGCACATGCGCACGATCCCTGCGCCAGTCGGTTTGCCGCGAGACCAACAGCAGGGAACGCAGGGTGCGATCACTCTTGCCGCGGACACGCAGGTAGCCGGCGATCACCGTGCCGGGGGCTGCCTGGGACGGCGAGGTCAGCGGGCGTCCCGCCTGGGCGCGCGCGACATGGGTAGCCAGCTGGTTCGGGGAAAGCGCGTTGGCGGCGCTGGCGGCGGACATCGCCAACGCCAGGCTTGCGGCCAAGACGCCCACGGTCAGGGTCCGGGTTCGATTCATCATGACTTCGGTTTCCTCAGGCGGATGGGTTCGCGGGATGCCCTGGGCACAGGGGGTGCGCTTGCCGCAGCATCCGCGGACGCCGGTCGCGGGTTTCTGGCCATCGCCTGTCATCCCTTCTCACGACTGGAATCTTCCCCGCTGGAGAGGCTCCGGAACGGGTCGGGCTAGCGGTTCGCGCCGCGCTCAGCCTTCCCCATGGAAGGCGTGCCGGACTGCAGCTCCGGGTCGGGCGTCGGAGAAGGTGTGTTCACCTGCCGTAAGGCGATGTGATGGCCGCGTGCGTCCTGGCCGGGCTCCGCGGGGCAAGCATGGGTTCGCCGCGCATTCATCTTGCGGATGCCCGGCAGGCTCGGCCGGTCGTGCTGCGGACGCAAAAAAAGCGCGGACCCGAAGGCCCGCGCAATGGCTTCCATCACGGGGGAACTGGCTGGCTCAGTACGGCATGTTCTGCGCCCAGTACGCTTCGATCTGCTGCACCAGCGCGTCGGGCAGCGGCACGTAGTCCAGGGTCCTGGCCTGGGCGTCGCCGTTGGCGTACACCCACTGGAAGAACTCCCGGGCCTGCCTGGCGCTGGCCGCGTTCTTCGGCTGCTTGTACATCAGGATGAAGTTGGTGGCGGTGATCGGCCAGGCGTCCGCGCCCGGCGCATTGGTCATCACCAGATGGAAGTCCCGGGTGCTGGTCCAGTCGGCACTGGCGGCAGCCGCGGAGAAGGTCGCGTCGGACGGCAGCACGTAGTTGCCGGCGGCGTTCTTCAGGCGCGCGTAGGTCATCTTGTTCTGCAGCGCGTAGGACAACTCGACGTAGCCGATGCCGCCGTTGATCTGCTTGACGTAGGCAGCCACGCCCTCGTTGCCCTTGCCGCCGATGCCGGTGGGCCACTTGACCGAGGTGCCTTCGCCGACCTTGGCCTTCCAGTCGCTGCTGACCTTGGACAGGTAGTTGACGAAATTGAACGTGGTGCCGGAACCGTCGGAGCGGTGGACCACGGTGATCTTCTTCGCCGGCAGCTGGACCCCGCCGTTCAGGGCGACGATGCGCGGGTCGTTCCACAGCTTGATCTTGCCGAGGAAGATGTCGGCCAGCAGCGGGCCGTCGAGCTTGAGCGCGCCGGAGGGCACGCCGGGGACGTTGAGCACCGGCACCACGCCGCCGATCACCGAGGGGAATTGCGCCAGCCCGGCCTGCGCCAGCTCTTCCGGCTTCAGCGGCGCATCGGAGGAGCCGAAGTCCACGGTGCCGGCCTTGATCTGCGCGATGCCGCCGCCGGAGCCGATCGACTGGTAGTTGACCTGCTTGCCGGTGGCCTTGGCGTAGTCGGCCGACCACTTCGACATGACCGGATAGATGAAAGAGGCCCCGGCGCCGGTGACGTCGGCGGCCTGGGCATTGGCGGCCAGGCCGAACGCGAGGGCGAAGGCGAGGGTTGCGGTGCGGAACGAAAAGCGCTTGGACACGGTGGACTCCGGGGTGGGATGCGGGCATTGCAACGTGCGGCGATGACCGCGGCATGTCGGCCCGATGGCAGGACGATGACGGTGCCGCCGCACACCGGTCCGCGGCGGCCGCGCTTCATCGCCCGATCACTCCCCGCGGCCCATGCTGCCGCCCGCTCCCAAGGTGCAGGAACCCCCATGACCACCTACAAGATCGGATATTTCGTCGGCAGTCTTGCCAAGGGCTCGATCAACCGCCTGCTGGCCAAGGCGCTGGTGCGCCTGGCGCCGAAGCAACTGGAGATGGTCGAGATCCCGATCCGCGACCTGCCGCTCTACAGCTACGACTACGACGCGGACTATCCGCCGGTGGCGCGCGACTTCAAGCAGGCGATCGCCGCGGTCGACGGGATCCTGTTCGTCACCCCGGAATACAACCGCTCCATCCCCGGCGGCCTGAAAAACGCCATCGACTGGGCCAGCCGGCCGTGGGGGCAGAATTCCTTCGCGCGCAAGCCGTCGGGGGTGATCGGCACCTCGCCGGGCGCGATCGGGACGGCGGTCGCGCAGCAGGATCTGCGCAGCGTGCTGTGCTTCTGCAACTCGCCGCTGATGAATACCGTGGAGGCCTACATCCAGTTCACGCCGGGACTGATCGAGGAGGACGGCACCGTGACCAACCCGTCGACCGAGGAGTTCCTGCGCAAGTACATGGACGAGCTGCACCTGTTCGTGCAGCGGGTGTTGACCGTGCTGCCGCGGGAGGATTGAATAGGCTCCGGCAAAATGCGACGGGCGCGACTCTCGCCGCGCCCGTCGTGTCCGCTTCGCGCGAGCGGGCTTACCAGAAGAACTGCGCGCGCGCTTCGAGGATCCCCGGATCGTCGCTGACGCCGCGGCGATCGCTGTCGACCTTCACGTAGTTCAGCATGAACTTGAAGTTGGAGCGCCAGTACCAGTTCACGCCGGCGGTAAGGGTGTCCATCTTGCCGCCGGACACGCCGGCATCGTCCAGGTCCATGGTGTCGTAGCGCAGGCCCAGCTGCCACATGCCCGCCGCGGGGTTGGCCGGCAGCGAGGTGCTCGGGGTGCCGGCCTTGTAGCCCCAGGTCTCCCCGGTCACGTTCCACACGCCGCTGACGTAGCCGCTGGTGCCGGTGAAGTCCTGCGACCCGGTGCCGTAGCGGGACACCTTGGACGACATGTATTCGGCCTGCAGCTTGACCGGGCCGTGGATCCACAGGCCTTCCACGCCCAGCGTGCCGACGCGGTCGGTATCGAGCAGGCTGCCGGTGTCGATCAGACGGGCCGCCATGTCCGCGTCCGGACGCGCGCGATAGCGCAGGGTGTCGGCGTCGGTGTCGTAATCCGCGTACGACAGACCCAGGTGCAGGACGTTGCCCTTGGCGTTGATCGGCGCCCAGAACCCGCGCACGCCGTAGCCGCTGCCGTGGGCGCGGTTGCGGGTCAGTTCGCGGCCGAACACGCTGCCGGTGACGCCCCAGTTGCCGTCGCCGTAACCGGCGCCGACGCCCAGCCGCCGCGACACGGCGAAGGTGTTGGTCGCCATCGCCTTGGAGATGAAGTCGTTGTTCTTGGTCGAGGACAGTTCCTCCAGGCTGTTGGGCTGCTTGAACTGGCCGACCTGGATGAAGCGGCTGCTGTTGCCGCCGAGCTTGTACTTGGCGAAGACGTCGAGGAACTTGCCGTCGCCGGAGGCGTCGTAAGCCAGCGCCCATTCGAAGTTGCCCGGGCCCTTGCCCTTGAGCCCGAGCTCGGCGCGACGCAGGCCGAAGTCGGCATCCAGGCCGTCGCCGGCATCGCCGTCGAGGTTGGCGAAGTCGCTGTCGTACCAGTAGGCGTCGGTCTGCAACAGGCCTTCGAAGCTGACGTCGGAGCCGGCGATGTTGTCGATCGCGATTTCGGCGTGGGCGGCCGGGGCGGCGAGGGCGGCCAGCAGCGCGAGGGAAAGGAGATTCGGGGAGGGTTTCATGGAAATGCCTGGGGCGTTGGAGGACGGCGGGCAGCGTAGAGCGTGAATCTTTCGTTATTGTGACAAGCCTGTCTTGTGGCGCCGCAGTTTCGCGATGACGACAGTCAGGGCTCGACGGTCTTGTCCGGCCAGCGGCACAGGTCGCGGATCGGGCAGCGCCAGCACTCGGGTCGGCGCGCCTTGCAGGTGTAGCGACCGTGCAGGATCAGCCAGTGATGGGCGTCGCGCCGGTAGCGCTCCGGCACGACCCTGAGCAGGCCATCCTCGACCGCGCGCACGGTCCTGCCCGGCGCCAGTCCGGTGCGGTTGGCGACGCGGAAGATGTGGGTGTCCACGGCGATGGTCGGTTCGCCGAAGGCGGTGTTGAGCACCACGTTGGCGGTCTTGCGGCCGACACCGGGCAACGCCTCCAGCGCTTCGCGGGTGCGCGGCACCTCGCCGTCGTGCAGTTCCAGCAGTTGCCGGCACATCGCGATCACGTTCGCGGCCTTGGCGTTGTACAGGCCGATGCTGGAGATGTAGCGCTTCAGGCCGTCCTCGCCGAGGGCGAGGATCCGCTGCGGGGTGTTGGCCACCGGGAACAGCCGCCGCGTGGCCTTGTTGACGCCGACGTCGGTGGCCTGCGCCGACAGGATCACCGCAACCAGCAGTTCGAACGGCGTGGCGTAGACGAGCTCCGTGGTGGGCGCGGGGTCGAGTTCGGCGAGGCGCGCGAACAGTTCCTCGATCTCCTTCGGCCGCAGCTTGCTGGCGTGGCGCCGGCGCGTCGGCGTGGCGCTCACCGCTGGCCGCGCCGACCGGCCCGGGCCAGGGCGCGGGCCAGCGCCGCGGCCGCGGCTGGTGGCAGCGCGGCGGTCGGCGTGGTGGCGGCGCGCTCGCCGGCATCGCCCGCGGCCGGCCTGCGGCGTTCGCGGCGCTCGCGTTGCCGCCGGGCCAGTCGGGCTTCGCGGGCGCGGAAGCGTTCGCGCGCAGCCAGTGCGCGCGTGCGCGCCAGACGCGCGGCGCGCAAGGCATCGCGGCACGCGGCGTTGCAGCCGGCGCAATCGATGCCGGCATCCAGCAGGCCCAGCTCGATCGCCGCGTCGAAGTCGTCGCGGCGCAGCGCAGCCTGCAACGCGTGCGCACGCGCGCCGGCTACGGCACGGCAGCCGCAACCCGGGCAAGGCAGGCTGGCATCGGCGTCCGCCAACTCAGCGGCCGACGAAGGTGGGTTTGCGTCGTTCGAGGAACGCGGTGGTGCCCTCGCGCATGTCGTCGGTGGCGAACATCAGCCCGAACTGCGTCGCCTCGTACGCCAGGCCTTCCTCGATCCCGCATTCGCCGCCGTAGTTGACGCAATCCAGCACCCCGCGCAGCGCCAGCGGCGCGGCGTTCGCCAGTTGCTGCGCCAGCGCCATGGTCTGCTCTTCGAGTTCGGCGGCCGGTACCACGCGGTTGACGATGCCCAGCTGCAGCGCGCGTGCCGCGTCGACCGGCGCGCCGGTCAGGCACAGCTCCAGGGTCGCCGCGCGCCCGGCCAGGCGCAGCAGCCGCTGGCTGCCGCCGAAGCCCGGAATCAGGCCGAGTCCGACTTCCGGTTGTCCGACCCTGGCCGTGTCCGCGGCGATCCGCAGGTGGCAGCACAGGGCCAGCTCCAGACCGCCGCCCAGGGCATAGCCGTTGACCATCGCGATCACCGGCTTGGGCAGGGTCTCGACCGTGCGCATCATGCGTTGCCCGCGCAGCGCGAAGTCGCGGCCCTGCACCGGGGTCAGGGGGTTCATCTCGGCGATGTCGGCGCCGGCGACGAAGGCCTTGGGACCGGCACCGGTGAGCACCAGCACGCGCACCGCCGGTTCGGCCGCGGCGGCGGCGAAGGCGGCATGCAGCGCATCCAGCGTGGCGGCGTTCAATGCGTTCAGCTTGTCGGGACGGTTGACGGTCAGCACGCGCACCGCGCCGTGGTCGTTGCTCAGCAGGAGGGGTTCGGTCATGGGGGGCTCGCAAGGGTCCGTGGAGTGGCCGAGCGCGCGGAACTCTGCGGCTCGGCGCGGGTCGGACGGGAGTCGTCAGTGGCGGTTAAGGCCGGCGGCCGTTATCCTAACGCGTCACCGTGTCCGGTTCGGCGGGCGGTTCTTCCATCGTCCGCGGCCGGCCCTGGCGCCATCCCAGATCCTCAAGCTCCAACCGGAGGCCCCACCGAATGAAGTTGCGTTTGCTCACCGCCACCCTGGCGGCCCTGACCCTGAGCTCTGGCCTGGCCATTGCGCAGGACACGACCTCCGCCAAGGGCAAGCTCAGCTACGCCCTGGGGTACCAGCTCGGCCGCGAGGCGATCGAGAGCGGCGAGGCGCTGGATCTCAACACCATGACCAAGGCGCTGGCCGACGGCTACGCGAAGAAGGACCCGGCGGTGCCGGTGGATCAGATGCGCAGCGCCTACCAGGACATGCAAAAGCGCATGCAGGCCAAGGCCAAGGCCGCCTACGACAAGGCCGCGGCCGAGAACAAGACCCGCAGCGACAGCTTCCTGGCCCAGAACAAGGCCAAGGCCGGGGTCAAGACCCTGGCCAATGGCGTGCAGTACCGCGTCATCGAGGTCGGCAACGGCGCCAAGCCCACTCTGGGCAGCAGCGTCGAACTGGAAGTCGGCGGCCCGTATCCCTGGGGCCAGCACCCGACTCCGGCGCAACCGGCGCAGAAGATGGAGTCGACCAAGCTCAGCGAGATCGAGATGCCAGCGATCCGCGAGGTGCTGATGCAGATGCCGGCCGGTTCCAAGTGGGAAGTGGCATTGCCGCCGGACAAGGCTTTCGGCGCCGATCCGCGCAGCCCGTTCCCGCCGAACGTGGCGGTGGTGTTCGAGGTCAAGCTGCTCGGCGTGAAGTAAGCCGCGGCAGCCGCCTTCCGGCACGTCCAGAACCCGGCCGCTACAATGGCCGGGTTTTTTATTGTCTTGCCGTGCCCGGGATGACTTCCAGCTTCAGCGCCGTCCTCAGCCCCTGCATCGGCCTCTGCCGCCTGGGTGCGGACGGCCTGTGCGAGGGTTGCCGCCGCAGCGCCGCCGAGATCGCGGCCTGGTCGCGGATGGGCGACGAACAGCGGCTGCGCCTGCTGCAGGAGCTGCCGGCACGCGCGGCCGCCGCGACTTCCCTCGAGGGCTCGTGATCATCCTGCCGCCGGGGTTGCGACAGATACAGGCGGCCCTGCATCCGCTGGCCGCCATTCCGCAGCGGACGGCCTGGAACCTGGACGAGGTAGCCGACCTGCTGCCTGCGACCGCACCGGTCGCGGCCGCGGTGCTGGTCGGCCTGGTGCCGCGCGGGCAGGGCACGCAGGTCCTGCTGACCCGGCGCACCGACGCGTTGCGCCATCATGCCGGGCAGGTCAGCTTTCCCGGCGGGCGGATCGAGCCTTGCGATGCCGACGCCGGCGCCGCTGCGATCCGCGAGACCGGCGAGGAGGTCGGCCTGGCGCAGTCGCAACTGGCGCCGCTGGGCTGGCTGGATCCGCTGGCCACCATCACCGGTTTCCGGGTGCTGCCGCTGGTCGCGGTCGTCGCCCCGGACTACGTCGCGCACCCGGATGCGCGGGAGGTGGCCGAGGTATTCGAGGTGCCGCTGGATTACCTGATGGCAGCGGACAACCTGCGCAGCGTGCGCCTGGACTGGCACGGACGGCCGCGCACGGTGCTGGAATTCGTCAACAGGGACAATCCGCAGCGGCGGATCTGGGGCGCGACCGCTTCGATCCTGTACAACCTGCGACAACGACTGGAGAACGCATGATGGCCGGATGGACCACGCTGGTGCAGGCCGAGACCCTGTCGATCGCGCTCGGGCGCGCGGACCTGGCGATCATCGATTGCCGCTTCTCGCTGGCCAACCCCGGAGCCGGCGAGCTGGCCTACCAACAGTCGCATCTGCCCGGCGCCGTCTACGCGCACCTGGACCGCGACCTGTCCGACCATCGCAAGCGCGACCAGGGCCGGCATCCGTGGCCGGAGGCGGCCGACTTCACCGCCCGGCTCGGCGTCTGGGGGATCACCCCGCAGCACCAGGTCATCGTCTACGACGACGGCGACGGCGCCCTCGCTGCGCGTGCGTGGTTCATGCTGCGCGCCCTGGGCCACGAGAAAGTGGCGGTGCTCGACGGCGGCTGGGCGCGCTGGACCGGCCGCGGGCTGCCGGTGGACAGCCGCATGCCTGCGCCGCCGGCGGCGCGCTACGTCGCGCAATTCGATGCCGGTCGCCTGCTCGATGCCGGCCAGGTGCAGGCACGGCTGGCTGCGGGCGAGCTGCTGATCGACGCGCGCGCGGCCGACCGCTTCCGCGGCGAGAACGAGCATCTGGACCGCATCGCCGGGCACGTGCCCGGTGCGCGCAACCGGCCCTACGCCGACAACCTGGTCGACGGCCGTTTCAAGACGCCGATCCAGCTGGCGGAGGAATTCCGTGCCCTGCTCGGCGCGCACGCGCCGACGCAGACGATGGTGATGTGTGGCAGCGGCGTCACCGCCTGCCATCACCTGCTGGCGATGGAGCGCGCCGGGTTCAAGGGCGCGAAGCTGTTCACCGGATCGTGGAGCGGCTGGATCGCCGACCCCACGCGCCCGGTCGCGACCGGCGCGGCCTGAGTGCATTGCCCGCGGGAGCGGCCGGTGGTCAGGGGCGGCCGCCGATAACTTGTCGGCGCGGCCGGTGGTTTGCAGGAGCGGCGTCAGCCGCGGTGGCATCGGCGCCTGCGCCCCCAAAAGCTCGCGGCCGAGGCCGGCCCTGCGGTCGTCGGTTCCGGGATGCGACCCGCCGCCGGGCGGCGGGCCTCACTTGCCGAGTTTCGCCACCAGCGCGCGCAGCGCGGCTTGCGCGTCGGGCCCGAACCAGGCGTCGACGAAGCGGTCGAGCTGGATGCGCTCGGGCGTCAGCGCCGCGACCAGGTCGGTGCGCGCGATCTGCCGCGTCACCAGCATCGGTTGCCGCGGCAGCGCCAGCAGTTGCTCCAGCCAGATGCGGGCGCGGGTGGCGACGTGTTCGACCTCGACCAGTTCGTCGACCAGGCCCAGCGCCAGCGCACGCTCGGCCTCGACCAGCTCGCCCGCGACCAGCAGGCGTTCGGCGCGGTACGGGCCGACCACGCGCCGCAGCAGGTGCTGGATGCCCTCGGGCGCCACCAGCCCGACCCGGGTCTCGTTGAGGCCGATGGCGAACGGCCCACTCGCCATCACCCGGTAATCGCAGCACAGCGCCAGCACGCAACCGCCGGCCGGTGCGTGGCCGTCGATCGCGGCCACCACCGGTACCGGCGCCTGCGCGAGCGCGCGCGCCGCCTCGAAAAAGCCTTCCCAGGCCGCGCGCAACGCCGCGCGGTCGTCGCCCAGCGCCACCAGATAGGGGACATCGAGCCCGGCCGAGAACACCTTCGGCCCGCCCGCCAGCACCAGGCCCTGGGCGCCGGCGTCCACCGCCGCGGCGACCGCCGCGACCAGGTCGGCGCACAGCTGCGGGTCCAGGGCATTGACCGGCGGTCGCGCCAGCCGCAGTTCGCGCACCGCGCCGTGATCGATGGTCTGCACCAGCCCGGTCATGGCGTCACTCCTTGCGGCCAGCGGTAGCGCACGGTGTAGGTCAGCACGGTTTTGCCGCCGGCCGCGACCGGCAGCGCGAACTCGACGCGCTGCGCGTCGCGCCGTTTCGCCGGCACGCTGCTGGCGACGATGTCCCAGTCGCTCCAGCGCGGCAGCGGTTCGACCACGGTGACGGTGGCGTCGGTTTGCCTGGCGTTGCCCACGGTGACGGCGAAGGCTTCGGTCATGCTGCGGCCGGCGCGATCGACATTGAAGGCCCGGCGCGCGCGCGTGGCGGTCAGGTCGAAGGCGCTGCCGACTTCCAGGTGGATGTCGGCGCCCTCGGGCGTGTGCGCCAGTTGCGATTCTCCGAGGAAATCGGCGCCGTCGAACACGCGCACGCGCCCGGCCGGCAGCGGGCGGCCGAGGCCGGCGGCCTTGGTGTTGGCGAAGGAAACGGTCGCCTGCACCGGTTGCGGGCCGGTCTCGTCGTTGTAGCCGGGATCCAGCAGCGGCTGCGGCGGTTGCCAAACGTTCGTGCGCGGCGCGGTCTCGTAGGCGCGTGCGCAGGCCACCGCCGGCAGCCGCGCGAACAGCGGCACGCGCTCGATGGCGCCATCGGCCAGGGTGGTGCGGGCCGGGATCGGGTAGGCGTGGTATTCGCCGGAAGTGCGCGGTTGCGGTAGCGGCGGGGCTGCCATCGTGCGGGCATCCGCGGCGGTCTCGAACATCACCGGCGATTCCCCGCGCACGCGGTTGGGCACGCCCGCCACCAGCGTCAGCGCCGCATCCGGGAAGCCGATGCCGGAGCGGTTGGCGACCAGCGCGGCGCCATCCAGCGACAGCCGGCATTCGCTGCCGGGTGCCAACACCGCGAGGTATTCGGCGCGCCAGGCCAGGCCGCCGGTGGGGTAGGACAGGGTAAAGCGGGCGTCGCCGGCGCGCTGCGCCTGCACCTGCCAGCGCAGCGTCGGTTCGGCCGCCGGCTGCCGCTCGGCATCGAGCAGGCTGAAGCTGTCGTACTCGCGGATGACCTTGGTGCGGCCGTCGGCCAGGGCGAGGGTGAGGCCGTTGCCGGCCGCGACCAGGACGCCGCTGTCGCTCTGTTTGGCGCCGCCGGAGGTGTGCTCGACCGCGACCCGCTGCCCGAGCGCGACCGCGATCACCGCGGCGGCGTTGGCGGGCGCGGCCAGATAGCGCTGGCCCTGGATCGCGACGCCGGCATCGGCCGCGCGCAGCGATACCGCGGCGATGTCGAGCGCGCGCGGCAGGTGGCCGAGGGTGATGGTGTTGGCGCCGGCCTTGAGGCCGTAGTGCAGGGTGCTGTCGACCAGGGCGTAGCCGGGCATGTCGGCCGCCGGCGCGCCGCCGCGCGCGGCGAGGGTCTCGTAGTCGCCGCTGTAGACGGTCAGGCGGGTGGCGTTGGCGTCGGTACTGTCGGCCTGATTGCCCGCCGCCGGCGCGGGCCTGGCGGGCGCGGCGGCCGGTGCCGCGGCGTCGGGCGCAGGCGAGGGCGAACAGGCGGCGAGTGCGCACGCCAGCAGCGCCAGCGGCAAGGGGCGCGTTGTCAGGGGCGATGGCATCGACAGCTCCGGCAATGGCTTGTCGCTATCATAGGCCGATGAACATGACTCGCGCCGCGCTGCCGTGGTTGGCCCTGGGCCTGGCCCTGGCGTCGCTGGCGGCCTGTGCCGGCGAGTGCACGCCGCAGGTGCGCGAGGGCTGGGTGCGGATGCCGCCGGGCCCGATGGCGTCGGCGACGATGCCGATGCTGGCCGGCTACGGCCGCATCGACAACGCCTGCGCGACGCCGGCGACGATCGTGTCGGTGACCAGTCCCGCGTTCGCCGACGCCTCGCTGCACGAGACCCGGCTCGTGGACGGGATCAGCCGCATGCGCGCGGTGCCGGCGCTGCGCATCGCCCCCCGCAGCGCGGCCGTGCTCGAGCGCGGCGGCCTGCACCTGATGCTGATGCAGCCGCGCGCACCGCTGCGGTCGGGCAGCAAGGTCGCGGTCGAGTTCAGGCTGCAGGACGGGCGGACGCTGCGGGGCGAATTCGAGCTGCGCGGGGAAACGGCGGCAGAGTGAAATTTCGCGATCTGATCGTGCGCCCGGCTGCCGGTTGCCCGGCACGAAATTCACCCTGATCCGGTTTCGCTTTTACCCACCCAGCTCGCGGACCGCTTCCGGCAGCGCCACCGGCTGGCCGCTGGCGCGGTCGATCCACACCATCACCACGTGGCCGTCGGCATGCAGCGTCGTGCCGTCGGCCGCGACGATGCGGTGGCCGATGGTCACGCTGGTGCTGCCCACGCGTTCGACGAACAGTTCCACCACGATCTGCGACGGGTAGGCGATCGGCCGCCGGTAGTTGATCTGCACCGCCGCCAGCAGCGGCGCGGTGGCGTCGCTCATCCACGGCTTGCGCAGGCTCGCGAACCATTGGATCCGCGCTTCCTCGAGGTAGGTGAGGAAATTGGAGTTGTTGACGTGGTCGAACGCGTCCAGGTCGCGCCAGCGCGGCGCGATCGGCAGCCGGAACAGGGCGGGCCGGGGGGTCGCGACTTGCGGGTCGTGGTCGCTCATGCCGCGGACTTCCGCTTCGCCGGTTTGGCGTCGAGTCCCAGCGTCCGCGCCAGGAACCGGCCGGTCCAGGACTGCGGCATCTTCGCCAGTTCCTCCGGCGTGCCGCGGGCGATGATCTGGCCGCCGCGATGGCCGCCCTCCGGGCCGAGGTCGACCACCCAGTCGGCGGTCTTGATCACGTCCAGGTTGTGCTCGATCACCACGATCGTGTTGCCGTCGTCGCGCAGCTTGTGCAGCACCGTGAGCAGGTGCTCGATGTCGTGGAAGTGCAGGCCGGTGGTCGGCTCGTCGAGGATGTACAGGGTGCGGCCGGTGTCGCGGCGCGAGAGTTCCTTCGACAGTTTGACCCGCTGCGCCTCGCCGCCCGACAGGGTGGTCGCGCTCTGGCCGAGCTTGATGTAGCTCAGGCCCACGTCCACCAGCGTCTCCAGCTTGCGTGCCAGCGCCGGCACCGGCTCGAACAGCTTCAGCGCGTCCTCGACCGTCATCTCCAGCACGTCGTGGATGCTGAAGCCCTTGTACAGGATCTCCAGCGTCTCGCGGTTGTAGCGCTTGCCGTGGCAGACGTCGCAGGGCACGTACACGTCGGGCAGGAAGTGCATCTCGACCTTGATCAGGCCGTCGCCCTGGCAGGCCTCGCAGCGGCCGCCGCGCACGTTGAAGGAGAAGCGCCCCGGCGCGTAGCCGCGCGCGCGCGCTTCCGGCACCTGCGCGAACAGCTCGCGCAGCGGGGTGAACAGGCCGGTGTAGGTGGCCGGATTGCTGCGCGGCGTGCGCCCGATCGGCGACTGGTCGATGGCCACGACCTTGTCGAACAGGTCCAGGCCCTCGATCTCGCGGTACGGCGCCGGCTTGTGCGAGGCGCCGTTGATCTCGTTGGCGGCCAGCGCGTACAGGGTGTCGTTGATCAGGGTCGACTTGCCGGATCCGGACACGCCGGTGATGGCGGTGAACAACCCGGTCGGGATCTCCAGGTCGACGTCCTTGAGGTTGTTGCCCGAGGCGCCGAGCAGCTTCAGCACCATCTTCGGATTGGGCTTGTGCCGCTGCCTGGGGATCTCGATCCGGCGCTTGCCGCTGAGGAACTGGCCGGTGACCGAGCGCGGCGCCTTCAGCACCGCGGCGTAGTCGCCCTGGGCGACGATTTCGCCGCCGTGCACGCCGGCGCCGGGGCCAACGTCGACGATGTGGTCGGCCTGCCGGATCGCGTCCTCGTCGTGCTCGACCACGATCACGGTATTGCCCAGGTCGCGCAGGCGCACCAGGGTGCCGAGCAGGCGCTCGTTGTCGCGCTGGTGCAGGCCGATCGACGGCTCGTCGAGCACGTACATGACGCCCACCAGCCCGGCGCCGATCTGCGAGGCCAGGCGGATGCGCTGCGCCTCGCCGCCGGACAGGGTGTCGGCCTTGCGCTCCAGGGTCAGATAGTCCAGGCCGACGTCGACCAGGAAGGTCAGCCGTTCGCGGATTTCCTTGACGATCTTGGCCGCGATCTCGCCGCGCCAGCCGGGCAGCTGCAGGCGGCCGAAGAACGCCAGCGCCTCGTCGATGGGCAGCACCACGATCTGCGGCAGCGCGGTGTCGCCGACGAACACGTTGCGCGCGCTGCGGTTCAGGCGCGCGCCGCCGCAGTCGGGGCAGGGGCGCTCGCTGATGTACTTGGCCAGTTCCTCGCGCACCGCCACCGACTCGGTTTCCCGGTAGCGGCGCTCCAGGTTGGGCACGATGCCCTCGAACTTGTGCCGGCGCTGGCTGCGGCCGCCGGCGTCGGTGAGGTAGCTGAAGACGATCTGCTCGCCATCGCTGCCGAACAGCACGGCCTGGCGCACGCTTTCCTCCAGCTCCTGCCACGGCGTGTCGACGCTGAAGCCGTAGTGCCGGGCCAGCGAGGCGATCAGCTGGAAATAGTAGGCGTTGCGGCGATCCCAGCCGCGCACGGCGCCGGCGGCGAGCGACAGTTCCGGATGCACCACCACGCGCGCCGGATCGAAGAACTCGCTGATGCCCAGGCCGTCGCAGCTCGGGCAGGCGCCCATCGGCGCGTTGAAGGAAAACAGCCGCGGCTCCAGCTCCGGCAGCGCGTATTCGCACACCGGGCAGCTGTACTTCGACGAAAACAGCAGCGGCTCGACGGCCGGGTCGTCCAGCGCCTGCACCGAGGCCATGCCGTCGCCGAGCTTGAGCGCGGTCTCGAAGCTTTCGCTCAGCCGCTGCTTGAGGTCTTCGCGAACCTTGAAGCGGTCGATCACCGCCTCGATCGTGTGCTTGACCCGCAGCGCCAGCGGCGGCACCGCGTCGATCTCGTACAGCGTGCCGTCCACCCGCACGCGGACGAAGCCCTGCGCGCGCAACTGTTCGAATACCTGCGCGTGCTCGCCCTTGCGCTCGCGCACCACCGGCGCCAGCAGCATCCAGCGCAGCCCGGCCTTCGCCGGGTCCTGTTCCAGCGCCAGCACCTGGTCGACCATCTGGCTGACGGTCTGCGCCGCCAGCGGGTAGCCGTGGTCCGGACAGCGCGGGATGCCGACGCGGGCGTACAGCAGGCGCAGGTAGTCGTAGATCTCGGTGATGGTGCCGACGGTGGAGCGCGGGTTGTGCGAGGTGGATTTCTGCTCGATCGAGATCGCCGGCGACAGGCCCTCGATATGGTCGATGTCGGGCTTTTCCATCACGCTGAGGAACTGCCGCGCGTAGGCCGACAGCGATTCGACGTAGCGGCGCTGGCCCTCGGCATAGATCGTGTCGAAGGCGAGCGAGGACTTGCCGGAGCCGGACAGGCCGGTGATCACGATCAGCTTGTCGCGCGGCAGGTCGAGGTCGATGTTCTTGAGGTTGTGCGTCCGCGCGCCGCGGATGCGGATGAAGTCCATCGCCATCGGAGGAATCGGGCCTTGGCTGCGGGGGAGGCCGGCTGGCGGAAGCGCGCAGCCGAACCCAAGGAGCGTAACGAGCCGCCGATCTGGGGGCAAACCGGGGCGTACGCCAGCCTGCCCGCCCGCCGTCGCAGGGCTGGCGACCCGGCCTCGTTCAGCTTCGCGCCGATCACTGGTGGCTGGTGGCTGGAGGTGCGGCCTGCCTGCCTTCGGGGCGAATGTCCCCCGGCATCCGCCTCCGGCGGCTGCCTCCTCCTTTACTTCGCCCCGAAGGCAGGCAGGCCGCACCCTCAACACGGCGGCTCATGAGCGGACAGCCGGGAACGCCGGGTGAGGGGGCTGGGGCGAAGTCAAGGAGGATCTCGTGGCTGCAGGCCGCGGCCGGGGGACACTCGCGTCCGGCACCCCCTGCCCGGCGCGGCCATGACCAAGTTGCTCCAAACCACTGAAACCACTACAATTCCGCTTCTGCCCGCCCTCGAAGGCGGTCAGGCCATAGAAGAACTACAGAAGATCCACGAATCAGGAACCGCAAACATGTACGCAGTACTGGTCACCGGCGGCAAGCAATACCGCGTGATGGAAGGCGAAACGCTGCGCGTCGAGCTGCTCGATGCCGAAGCCGGCAGCGAGGTCAAGTTCGACAACGTGCTGCTGCTGGGCGACGGCGACGGCATCAAGGTCGGCGACGCGCTGCAGGGCGCCAGCGTCTCGGCCAAGATCGTCGGCCACGGCCGCGCCGACAAGGTCCGCATCGTCAAGTTCCGCCGCCGCAAGCACCATCGCAAGCAGATGGGCCACCGGCAGCATTACACCGAAATCCAGATCACCGGCATCGCCGGCGGCAGCAAGTAAGGAGCAGCAGTCATGGCACACAAGAAGGCTGGCGGTTCGACCCGCAATGGCCGCGACTCCAATCCGAAGTACCTCGGCGTGAAGATCTACGGCGGCCAGGCGATCGAGGCCGGCAACATCATCGTGCGCCAGCGCGGCACCCAGTTCCATCCGGGCCCGGGCGTCGGCCTGGGCCGCGACCACACCCTGTTCGCGCTGGTCGACGGCACCGTCGAGTTCGCGACCAAGGGCCCGAAGAAGCGCCGCACCGTCAGCGTGGTCTCCGCCGCCTGACCGGCGCCGCCGCGCCGCGAGAGGCCCCGCTTCGGCGGGGCTTTTCGTTTCCGGGCGGGGCCCCCGCGCCGGGAATCCGGGATCCGGAGGTGCGCGGTTCCCGGTTTCCTCCGCCCGCTCGCTAGACTGGCGGTGTCCCCGACCCCGCTCCCGAATCCAGATACCGGCCCCGCCATGAAACTCGTCGACGAAGCCGAAATCACCGTCATCGCCGGAAACGGCGGCAACGGCTGCGTGGGTTTCCGCCGCGAGAAGTTCATCCCGCTCGGCGGCCCGGACGGCGGCGACGGCGGCGATGGCGGCGACGTCTGGCTGCAGGCCGACGAGAATCTCAACACCCTGGTCGACTTCCGCCATCAGCGCACGTTCCGCGCCCAGCGCGGCGAGAACGGCATGGGCAGCCAGATGTACGGCAAGGGCGGCGCCGACAACGTGATCGCGGTGCCGGTCGGCACGGTGGTGGTCAACGTCGACACCGACGAAATGATCGGCGACCTGACCCGCCATGGCGAGCGCCTGCTGGTGGCGCGCGGCGGCAAGGGCGGGCTGGGCAACATGCACTTCAAGAGCTCCACCAACCGCTCGCCGCGGCAGTCCACACCAGGTGGCGAGGGCGAGCAGCGGGTGCTCAAGCTGGAGCTGAAGCTGCTGGCCGATGTCGGCCTGCTCGGCTTCCCCAACGCCGGCAAGTCGACCTTCATCCGCGCGGTCTCGGCGGCGACGCCCAAGGTCGCCGACTACCCCTTCACCACCCTGTATCCGAACCTGGGCGTGGTCAGCGTGGAGCCGCACCGCAGCTTCGTGATCGCCGACATTCCCGGCCTGATCGAGGGCGCGGCCGACGGCGCCGGCCTGGGCGCCCGGTTCCTGCGCCACCTGCAGCGCACGCGGCTGCTGCTGCACCTGGTCGACATGGCACCGATGCCCGGCGGGGTGGAAGGCGTGAGTCCGGCCGAGCAGGTGCGCGCGATCGAGCGCGAACTGGGAAAGCACGACCCGGAGCTGCTGCGCAAGCCGCGCTGGCTGGTGTTCAACAAGGCCGACCTGATGCTCGCGGACGAGGCGCAGGCCGCGGCCGGGGCGATCGTCGCCGAACTCGGCTGGGAGCAGCCCTGGTACGTGGTGTCGGCGATCGCGCGCGAGGGCACCTGGCCGATCATGCGCGAGGTGCAGGCGTTCCTGGACCGGCTGCGCGAGGAACGGCTCGAGGCGCAGGCCGAAGCGCAGGCCGGGCAGCCGCGGGGCGAGGCCGATGCCGTCTGAGGCGCGGCCGTCCGAAGCGCGGGCGCCGGCAACAAAAAACCCGGCGTGCGCCGGGTTTTTCGGTACAGCCGGAAGCGGGGCTTCAGGCGGCCTTGAGTGCCTTGATGCGCGCGCTCAGGCGGCTCTTGTGGCGGGCGGCCTTGTTCTTGTGGATCAGGCCGCGGGCGCTGAAGCGGTCGAGGATCGGCTGGGCGACGGCGAACGCGGCCTGGGCGCCGGCGGCGTCGTTGGCGTCGAGCGCCTTGAGCACCTTCTTCACGGCGGTGCGCAGCATCGAACGCTGGCCGGCGTTGCGGGCATTGCGCACGACGGTCTGCTTGGCGCGCTTCTTGGCGGACTTGATGTTGGCCACGAGGAAATCCTGGAAACTGGGATAGGGACGGTCGGGAATGGGGCGGGTGCCACGGGTTTTGCCCCGGGCAGACCGGAAAGTATGGGCGATTCATGGACTTGCGTCAACAACCAGGCCGCCCCGGCGGAGCCGCGTTGAGCGCCGCCGGCCCCGGCCCGGAACCGTCTGCGGCGGCGGCGCCGCGGGTCGGCCTGCTGCGCTCCACCGCGGTGTTCAGCGCGATGACCTTCCTCTCGCGCATCACCGGCCTGGTGCGGGACCAGGTCTACGCCGCGGTATTCGGCGCCAGCCCGATGATGGACGCCTTCGTCGTCGCCTTCCGGATCCCCAACTTCATGCGCCGGCTCTCGGCCGAGGGCTCGTTCTCGATGGCCTTCGTGCCGGTGCTGGCCGAATACAAGGCGCGCGGCGACCACGCCGCGGTCAAGGCGCTGGTCGACCGCGTGGCCGGGACCCTGGCCGCGTTCCTGCTGGTGCTGACCGCGGCGGCGGTGCTGGCCGCGCCGTGGATCATGCCGGTGTTCGCGCCCGGCTTCGGCACCGAGACCGAGCAGGGCCGGCTGGCGGCGGAGCTGTTGCGGATCACCTTCCCGTATGCCCTGTTCATCTCGCTGGCGGCACTGGCCGGCGGCATCCTCAACAGCTATGGGCGGTTCGCGATCCCGGCGCTGTCGCCGCTGCTGATGAACCTGTCGATGATCGCCGCGGCGCTGTGCGTGGCGCCGTACCTGGCCGAGCCGGTGAAAGCGCTGGCCTGGGGCGTGTTCGTGGCCGGCATCCTGCAACTGGGGTTCCAGCTGCCCTCGCTGCAGCGGCTGGGGCTGCTGCCGCGCCCGCGCTGGGGCGTGGCCGACGCCGGGGTGCGCAAGATCATGCGGCTGATGGTGCCGACGCTGTTCGGCGCTTCCGTGGCGCAGGTCAACCTGCTGCTCAACACCATCATGGCCTCGTTCCTGATCGGCGGCAGCGTGACCTGGCTGTACTACACCGACCGGCTGCTGGAATTCCCGCTGGGCATGTTCGGGGTCGCCATCGGCACGGTGATCCTGCCGCACCTTTCCGGGCGCCACGCCTCGACCGATCCGCAGGGATTTTCCCGGGCGCTGGACTGGGGCTTCCGGCTGTGCCTGCTGATTGGCGTGCCGGCCTGCCTGGGCCTGATCCTGTGCGCCGAACCGTTGATCGCGACCTTGTTCCAGCACGGCAACTTCACCGCGCACGACACCCGCATGAGCCGCCTGAGCCTGGTGGCGCAGGCGACCGCGGTACCGGCGTTCCTGCTGGTGAAGGTGCTGGCGCCGGCGTTCTATTCGCGCCAGGACACGCGCACGCCGGTGAAGGCGGCGGTGGTGGCGGTCGCCGGCAACCTGTTGTTCACCGTCGCCCTGCTGGCGGCGCTGCTGCTGTGGACCGAGCCCGGACGCGCCGCGCTGGCGGCCTCGGACGGACGCGCGTTCGATGCCCTCGGCCGGGTGTCCGGCGCGCACGCCTGCCTGGCGCTGGCGATCGCGTTGGCCGGCTGGCTCAACGCGGTGCAGCTGTGGTGGTACCTGCGGCGCGCGGCGGTGTACGCGGTGCAGCCGGGCTGGCGCCGGTTCCTGCGGCAACTGGCGGTGGCCGCGGTCGGCATGGTCGCGGTGGTGCTGGCGTTGCTGTGGCTGTGGCCGGACTGGACCACATGGCCGTGGTGGCAACGCGCGTGGCGCCTGGCGGTGGTGGTCGGCGCCGGCGCGCTCGCCTATGCCGCGTTGTTGTGGCTGCAGGGCATCCGCCCGCGCGACCTGCGACATTGAGCCGCCCCGGCCCCGGCAGCAGGGGCGCGGCTATACTTTTCGGCCGCTCCTCTGCAAAGGCCCGCCACGGCAGGGCCGTCCACCCATCCGCATGAATCTGTTCCGCGACGTCGACGGCGGGCTCCTGTGCCCGCAGGGCAGCGTGGTCTGCATCGGCGCCTTCGATGGCCTGCACCTGGGCCACCAGGCGTTGCTGCGGCACGCCGCCGCGTGTGCGCGGTCGCTCGGCGTACCGCTGGTGGCACTGACCTTCGAGCCGTTGCCGCGCGAATTCTTCGCCAGGCCGATGCCATCGCGGTTGCTGCTGCCGCGGGCGAAGGTGCTGGGCTTGCGCGCGCTGGGCGCGGACGTCGTCGGATTGCTGCGCTTCGATGCACGGCTGGCGGAAATGAGCGCGGAAGCCTTCGTGCGCGGGCTGCTGCTCGAACGCCTGCGCGTGCGCGAGGCCTGGGTCGGGCCCGGTTTCCGGTTTGGCCAGCGCCGTGGCGGCAACCTGGCGACGTTGCAGCGGCAGGGCGCGCGCCACGGCTTCGCGGCGGGCGAAATCGCGCCGGTGCTGCTGGACGGCGAGCGGGTCTCCAGCACCCGCATCCGCGCCGCGCTGCAGGCGGGCGACTTTGCGGGCGCCGCGCGCCTGCTGGGGCGTCCGTACGCGATCGGCGGCCGCGTGGTGCGCGGGCGCCAGCTCGGCCGCGCGCTCGGCTTCCCCACCGCCAACCTGCGCTTCGGCGGCAAGCGGCCGCCGCTGTCGGGGATCTTCGCCACCCGCGTGCACGGCGTCGCCGCGCAGCCCTGGCCGTCGGTGTCGAGTTTCGGCACGCGCCCGACCGTGGCCGGGGTCGAGCCGCTGCTGGAGGCGCATCTGTTCGACTTCGACGGCGACCTGTACGGGCGCCGGATCGAGGTCGAGTTCGTCGCCCGACTGCGCGACGAGGAAACCTTCGACGGCCTGCCGGCGCTGGCGGCGCAGATGCAGCGCGATGCCGCGCAGGCGCGTCGTATCCTCGCCCAAGAACACGCGTCCGCATCTCCCGGTGCGGACATTCCACGAGCAGCATCGCAACGACAGGCAACAGCGTGAGCGCAGATTCCGCGACCGACAGCAACCGTTACAAGGCCACGATTCATCTGCCGGCCACCGACTTCCCGATGCGCGGCGACCTGCCCCGGCGCGAGCCGGACATGCTCGCGCGCTGGGAGGACGCGGGCCTGTACGCACAAATCCGCGCGCAGGCGCAGGGCCGCCCGGCGTGGGTACTGCACGATGGCCCGCCGTACGCCAACGGCGCGATCCACCTGGGCCACGCGGTCAACAAGGTGCTCAAGGACGCGGTGGTCAAATCGCGCCTGCTGGCCGGCTTCGATGCGCCGTTCGTGCCGGGCTGGGACTGCCACGGCCTGCCGATCGAGCTGGCGGTGGAGAAGAAGTTCGGCAAGGTCGGCGACAAACTCGACGCCGCGCAGTTCCGCGCCAAATGCCGCGAGTACGCGTTGCAGCAGATCGACCTGCAGCGCCGCGACTTCAAGCGCCTGGGCGTGATCGCCGACTGGGAGCATCCGTACCGCACCCTGGATCCGGCTTACGAGGCCGGGATGCTGCGCGCGCTGGCGACGATCATCGAGCGCGGCCACCTGGCGCGCGGGGTCAAGCCCGTGCACTGGTGCTTCGACTGCGGTTCGGCGCTAGCCGAGGCCGAGATCGAATATCAGGACAAGCAGTCGCCGGCGGTCGATGTCGCCTATCCGGCGAAGCAGCCGCAAGCGCTGGCCGCAGCATTCGGCGTCGCCGTGCCCGAGGGTGCGCTGGTGGCGGTGCCGATCTGGACCACCACGCCGTGGACCTTGCCGGCGAGCCTGGCGGTCAGCGTCGGCCCGGAGCTGGACTACGTGCTGGTCGAAGGCCCGCGCACGGGCGACGGCCGGCGCCGCCTGCTGGTGCTGGCCGAGGCGCTGGCCGCGCCCGCGCTGCAGCGTTACGGCATCGACGACGTCGTGGTCCTGGGCCGCGCGCGCGGCATCGCGCTCGAAGGCCAGCGCCTGCAGCATCCGTTTTACGACACGCCCGCTTGCGCGCGCGAAATCCCGATCCTGCTCGGCGACCACGTCTCCGCCGAGGACGGCACCGGCGCGGTGCACACCGCGCCCGGCCACGGCCAGGACGACTTCGTGGTCGGCCAGCGCTACGGCCTGGTCGACAAGTATCCGGCCGCCGAACTCAACCCGGTCGACGGTCGCGGCGTGTACCTGCCGTCGACGCCGCCGGCCGGCGACACCGCGCTGGCCGGCACCCATATCTGGAAGGCCAACGCCGCGATCGTCGAGGTCCTGCGCGGCAACGGCACGCTGCTCGCGCACGCCACCATCACCCACAGCTATCCGCACTGCTGGCGGCACCACACCCCGGTCGCGTTCCGCGCCACGCCGCAGTGGTTCATCGCGATGGAACAGGCGCAGCTGCGCCGCGACGCGCTGGCGGCGGTGGGGGAGGTCGACTGGATCCCCGACTGGGGCCGGGCGCGCATCGCCGGCATGGTCGAGGGCCGCCCGGACTGGTGCATCAGCCGCCAGCGCACCTGGGGCGTGCCGATCGCGCTGTTCTACGAGCGCGAGTCCGGCGAACCGCACCCGGACACGCCGGCGTTGATGCGCCGCGTCGCCGACCTGGTCGAGCGCGACGGCGTCGACGCCTGGTACGCGCTGGATCCGTCCGCACTGCTCGGCGCCGATGCGGCGCGCTACGAGAAGGTCACCGACATCCTCGATGTCTGGTTCGATTCCGGCGTCTCGCACGCTTGCGTGCTGGCGCAGCGGCCGCAGGACCGGCTGCACAAGCCGGCCGAGCTGTACCTGGAAGGCTCCGATCAGCATCGCGGCTGGTTCCAGTCCTCGCTGCTCACCGGCGTGGCGATGGACGGCGTGGCGCCTTACCGGCAGTGCCTGACGCACGGCTTCACCGTCGATGCGCAGGGCCGCAAGATGTCCAAGTCGCTGGGCAACGGCATCGAGCCGCAGGACATCATCAAGACCCTGGGCGCCGACATCCTGCGGTTGTGGATCCTGTCCACCGATTACCGCAACGAGATGTCGCTGTCGCAGGAGATCCTCAAGCGCACCGCCGACGCCTACCGCCGCATCCGCAACACCGCGCGCTTCCTGCTCGGCAACCTCAACGGCTTCGAGCCGGCGCGGCACCTGGTCGCGCCGGCGGACATGGTCGCGCTGGACCAGTGGATCGTGCACCGCGCCTACGGCCTGCAGCAGAAGATCGCGGCGGCCTACGCGCGCTACGACTTCGCCGAGGTGGTGCAGGCGCTGTCGAATTTCTGCAGCGTCGACCTCGGCGCGCTGTATCTGGACGTGACCAAGGACCGGCTGTACACGATGCCGGAGGATTCGGCCGGCCGCCGCAGCGCGCAAAGCGCGATGTACCGCGTCGCCGAAGCGCTGGTGCGCTGGATCGCGCCGATCCTGTCGTTCACCGCCGATGAAATGTGGGGCTACCTGCCGCCGGCGCCGGGCGACGAAAAGCGCGGCGGCAACGTGCTGTTCGCGACCTGGTACGACGGCCTGGCGCCGCTGGGCGAGGACGCGCCGCTGTCGGCCGCGGACTTCGAGCGCCTGCTGGTGCTGCGCGAGGACGTCGCCAAGGTGCTGGAGCCGATGCGCGCGGCCGGGCAGATCGGCGCGGCGCTGGACGCGGAAATCGCGCTGCACTGCAACGCCGCCGACCGCGACTGGCTGGCACCGCTGGCCGATGAGTTGCGCTTCCTGCTGATCAGCGGCGACGTGCGCATCGTCGCCGACGCCGCCGCCACGGACATCGCCGTGCTGGCCACCGCGACCGACAAGCGCAAATGCGTGCGCTGCTGGCAGCACCGCGCCGATGTCGGCAGCCATCCGCAGCACCCGCAGATCTGCGGTCGCTGCGTGTCCAACGTCGACGGCCCGGGCGAGCAGCGGCACTGGTTCTGAGGATGGTCGAAATGCAAAAACCGCAACCCAACGCCTTGCCCTGGCTGCTGCTGTCGGCCGTGGTCGTGGGGCTGGACCAGCTCAGCAAGCTGTGGGTGCTGCGCAGCCTGCCCGAGTTCCGGCCGGTGCCGGTGATCGACGGCGTCTGGAACTGGTTCCGCACCTACAACACCGGCGCCGCATTCAGCTTCCTGAGCGACGCCGGCGGCTGGCAGCAATACCTGTTCGTGGCGCTCGCCGCAGCGATCAGCGCGCTGCTGGCGTGGTGGCTGGTCAAGACCCCGCGCGCGGACTGGAAGACCGCGTTGCCGTACGCGCTGGTGATCGGCGGCGCCCTCGGCAACGTCATCGACCGCCTGCAGCACGGCCACGTCGTCGACTTCATCCAGTGGTACTGGCGCGACTACTACTGGCCGGCGTTCAACCTGGCCGATGCGGCGATCGTCGCCGGCGCGGTCGGCATTGCCCTGTTCGGGCTGGTGCAAAAGCCCAAGGGCTGACCGGCCGCGACCGCCTGGTCGCGCGTTCGGCCGGCGCGTTCCACCGGGGCGGCCGCCGGACGCAAGGTACAATGCCGGCATGGACATCATCCTCGCCAATCCCCGCGGATTCTGCGCCGGCGTCGATCGCGCGATCGCGATCGTCAGGCGCGCGCTGGAGATCCTCGGCGCGCCGATCTACGTGCGCCACGAGGTGGTGCACAACCGCTACGTGGTCGAGGACCTCAAGCGGCGCGGTGCGATCTTCGTCGAGAACCTGGACGAGATTCCCGACGGCGCCACCGTGGTCTTCAGCGCCCACGGCGTGTCGCAGGCGGTGCGCACGGAAGCCGAGCGACGCGGATTCCGGGTGTTCGACGCCACCTGCCCGCTGGTGACCAAGGTGCATCTGGAGGTCGAGCGCCACTGCCGCGCCGGGCGCGACATGATCCTGATCGGCCATGCCGGCCACCCCGAGGTCGAGGGCACGATGGGGCAGTGGAAGCGCGCGCCCGGGAACGGCCGCATCCACCTGGTCGAAAACCTCGCCCAGGTCGCGACCTTGCAGGTCGAGCAGCCCGACAACCTCGCCTATACCACCCAGACCACGCTGTCGGTGGACGACGCCAAGGCCATCATCGACGCGCTCCGGGCCCGCTTCCCCGCGATCCAGGGGCCGCGCCGCGACGACATCTGCTACGCGACCCAGAACCGCCAGGACGCGGTGCGCGAGCTGGCGCGCCAGTGCGACCTGCTGCTGGTGGTGGGTTCGCCCAACAGCTCCAACTCCAACCGCCTGCGCGAGCTGGCCGAGCGCGAGGGCGTGGAGGCGCACCTGGTCGACGGCGCGAGCCAGATCGATCCGGGCTGGATCGCCGGGCGCCGCAACATCGGCGTTACCGCCGGGGCCTCGGCGCCGGAGGTGCTGGTGCGAGGCGTGATCGAGCGCCTGCAGCAGCTCGGGGCGCAGACCGTGCGCGAGCTCGACGGCAAGCCGGAGGACATGGTGTTCGCCCTGCCCAAGGAGCTGCGGCCGCAACTGGTCGACTGAGCCGCGAGCGGCTAGAATCCGCTCCCTGCCGCGACGCGCGGCCCGCTCCGGTCGCCAGGGCCGGGTCACAGACACGCCGGAATAGCTCAGTTGGTAGAGCGGCGCATTCGTAATGCGTAGGTCGCAGGTTCGACTCCTGTTTCCGGCACCAGGCACTCGAAGCCCCGCGGACGCGGGGCTTCGTTTTTCTGGATTGCAGCGCCCGACGACGCAGGCTCCGCCGCACGGCGGAGCCGCCTGTCAGGGCCAGGCACCGGTCTTCCTCCCGCCGATCTCCCCGCCTGCGACCGCGGGCCGCTACAGTGGCGACATCGGAACGGGGAAGGCGATGGTCGCGAAATCCACGAGCAAGGCGCGGACCGCCTACGTCTGCACCGAATGCGGCGGCGAGCACAACAAATGGCAGGGGCAATGCGCCGAGTGCGGCGCCTGGAACACCCTGTCGGAAATCGTGCTGGAGCCAGCGGGCGCGGTGGCGAAGTCGCCGTCGCGGCGGGGGGGCTGGGCCGGCAAGGTCGACGCGCCGAAGGTCACCGCGCTCTCGGACGTGCGCCACCAGGAAGACGCGCGCGTCTCCACCGGCATCGGCGAGTTCGACCGCGTGCTCGGCGGCGGTCTGGTCGAAGGCGCGGTGGTGCTGGTCGGCGGCGACCCGGGCATCGGCAAGTCGACGCTGCTGCTGCAGGCGGTGGCGAAGATGGCGGCCGGCGGCGCGTCGGGAGGGGCGGGGTTCAGCAGTCTTTACGTGACCGGCGAGGAATCACTCGGCCAGGTCGCCGGGCGCGCCGCGCGCCTCGGGCTGGCGGTCGACGGCGTGCATGCGCTGGCCGAGACCGGGATCGAGCGCATCCTCGAGCACGCCGCGGCGATGCGCCCGCGGATGATCGTCGCCGATTCGGTGCAGACGCTGTGGACCGAATCGCTGACCGCGGCGCCCGGTTCGGTCAGCCAGGTGCGCGAATCGGCCGCGCGCCTGGTGCGCTACGCCAAGGAAACCGGCACCGCGGTGTTCCTGGTCGGCCACGTCACCAAGGAGGGCGGCATCGCCGGCCCGCGCGTGCTGGAGCACATGGTCGATGCGGTGTTGTATTTCGAGGGCGAGAGCGGCAGCCGCTTCCGCGTACTGCGCGCGTTCAAGAACCGTTTCGGCGCGGTCAACGAGCTGGGCGTGTTCGCGATGGGCGAACAGGGGCTGAAGGAAGTACCGAACCCGTCGGCGATCTTCCTCTCCGGCGGCAGTCTGCAGCAGCCCGGCAGCTGCGTGATGGTGACGCGCGAAGGCACGCGGCCGCTGCTGGTGGAAGTGCAGGCGCTGGTGGACAGCTCGCCGCTGTCCAACCCGCGCCGGGTCGCGGTCGGCCTGGAACAGAACCGGCTGGCGATGCTGCTGGCGGTGCTGCACCGCCACGGCGGCATCGGCGTGGCCGACCAGGACGTGTTCGTCAACGTGGTCGGCGGCATCCGCGTGCAGGAAACCGCGGCCGACCTGCCGGTGCTGCTGGCGGTGCTGTCGTCGCTGCGCGACCGACCGCTGGCGGACAAGACGGTGGCCTTCGGCGAGATCGGCCTGTCCGGAGAGATCCGCCCCGTGCCCAATGGCGAGGAGCGGTTGAAGGAAGCCGCGACCCACGGCTTTCGCCGCGCGATCGTGGCCAGGGCGAATGCGCCCAAGTCCGGCAGCTACAAGGGGCTCGAGGTGATCGCGGTGGAGCGGCTGGCCGACGCCATCGACGCCGCCGGCTGAGGCACGGGCAAGGCCGGGCTCGAGAACCAAGGTCGAGAATCGGAGTCGAGAACGAGGGGGCGGAGGGCACACTTGTCGCGCCCGACGCCACGGTCGTGCCGGCGGAACCGGGCAAACCGGCGGCCGTTCCCGGGCCGGCCCGTTCAGGGGCCGCGCTGCAGGACCAGCTCCAGCACGAACTTGCTGCCGAAGAAGGCCAGCACCAGCAGCGCCATCGCCGCCAGCGTCCAGCGCACCGCGATCCGGCCGCGCCAGCCGGAACGCCAACGCCCCAGCAGCAGGATCCCGAATGCCAGCCAGGACAGCACGCTGAACACGGTCTTGTGCGCCAGGTGCTGGGCCAACAGGTCCTCCACGAACAGCACGCCGGTCAGCAGGGTGGCGCTGAGCAGCACGAAGCCGGCGGCGATGGTGCGGAACAGCAGCGTTTCCAGCTCGGTCAGCGGCGGCAGCGCACGCAGCCAGCCGCTGATGCGGTGGCGGCGCAGGGCGCGCTCCTGCAGCCACAGCATCATCGCCAGCAGCGCCGCGACTGCCAGCGTGGCGTAGGCGAGCAGCGCGCACCAGGCGTGCAGCTGCAGGCGCCAGCCCAGTACTTCGGCCGGATGCCGGCCGTAGCCCGCGTAAGCCAGCAGCGAGGCGGCCGCCAGCGGATACACCACCACCCCCAGCGCCTGCATCCGCCCGCCGGCGCCGAACCCCGCGGTCAAGGCCGCCATGCCCAGCCCGGTCAGCGACAGCGCGGCGAAAAAGTGCATGTCGGTTCCGCCCGACTGCCGCCACGCCAGCACGTGCACCACGCCATGCAGGGCGATCGCGAACACCGCCGGCAGCAGCCAGCTGCGGGCCCCGCCGCGCTCGCGGCGCAGCAACGCGACCAGCAGGCCGGTGGCCACGAGATAGAGCAGGGCGGCGATGAGCACGGTTGCCATCGCGGCAGTTTCGCATAGCCGCGCAGGGGCGGCACCGGCCCGCGGCGCATTCTCCGGGCCTTGGCCGCGAGCCGCAGCGTTTCCGCGCCGGCGGCGGGCGCGGGCGCGGCCGGCCAGCGACCGCGCGAGGTTGCGGCTCCGACGGCAGTGCCGCGGGGCGCCGCGCGCGCCCGGCTATACTTTGCGCCCGTTTTCCGCACGGTTTCCGCGCCCATGTTCGAATCCCTGACCCAGCGCCTGTCCGGCACCATCGAGCGCCTGCGCGGCCGCGGCCGGCTGACCGAATCCAACATCACCGAGGCCACCCGCGAGGTGCGGATCGCGCTGCTCGAGGCCGACGTCGCGCTGCCGGTGGTGCAGGCGCTGATCCAGCGGATCAAGGTGCGTGCGGTCGGGCAGGAAGTGCTGAAATCGCTGACCCCCGGCCAGGCGCTGATCCGGATTGTCCGCGACGAGCTGACCGCGGTGATGGGCGCGCAGGCCAGCGACCTCAATCTCAATGTGCCGGCGCCGGCGGTGATCCTGATGGCCGGCCTGCAGGGCGCGGGCAAGACCACCACCGTGGCCAAGCTCGCCAGGCACCTGAAAGAACGGCGCAAGAAGAAAGTGATGGTGGTCAGCGCCGACGTCTACCGTCCGGCCGCGATCGAGCAGCTGAAGACGCTGGCGCAGCAGGTCGGCGTGCTGTTCTTCGCGTCGGACGCCTCGCAGCAGCCCGAGGCCATCGTCCGCGCCGCGATCGAGGACGCCCGCAAGTCCTATGTCGACGTGCTGATCGTCGATACCGCCGGCCGCACCAGCATCGACGCCGCGATGATGGCCGAGATCAAGGCGCTGCACGCGGCCGCGAACCCGGCCGAGACCCTGTTCGTGGTCGATTCCATGACCGGCCAGGACGCGGCGACGACCGCCAAGCACTTCAGCGAGGCGCTGCCGCTGACCGGCGTGGTGCTGACCAAGACCGACGGCGACGCCCGCGGTGGCGCCGCGTTGAGCGTGCGCTACATCACCGGCAAGCCGATCAAGTTCATCGGCACCGGCGAGAAGACCGACGGCCTGGACGTGTTCCATCCCGATCGCGTCGCCAGCCGCATCCTCGACATGGGCGACGTGCTGTCGCTGGTGGAGCAAGTCGAGCAGCAGGTCGACCGCGACAAGGCGCAGAAGCTGGCCGAGAAGGTCGCCAAGGGCCGCAAGTTCGACCTCAACGACATGCGCGACCAGCTCGAGCAGATGCAGAACATGGGCGGCCTGGCCGGGCTGATGGACAAGCTGCCCGGCGTCGGCCAGATCCCCGACCACGTCAAGGCCCAGGTCACCGGCAAGGAAGTGCCGCGGATGGTCGCGATCATCAATTCGATGACCAAGAAGGAGCGCCGCAACCCGGCGCTGCTCAACGGCTCGCGCCGCGCCCGCATCGCCCGCGGCGCCGGCATGGCGCCGGCCGACGTCAACAAGCTGATGAAGCAGTACCAGCAGATGGAAAAGATGATGGCGAAGATGGGCCGCGGCGGCATGAAGGGGCTCATGCGCGGGATGCAGGGCATGATGGGGCGCGGGGGGATGCCGTTCCGCTGAAGCCGGCGCTGCTTGCCCGACCGGAGCGAACCGGCTGGAGGGGGACCGGCGCCCGGGCTTTCCCCGGCCCGGATCAATGGCTTACAATTGCCGGCTTACCCTGCCATCCCGGCAGCTGGGCAACACCGCAACCACCATGGTCAAGATCCGCCTCACCCGTGGCGGCGCCAAGAAGCGCCCCTTCTACCACATCATCGTCACCGACAGCCGCAGCGCCCGCGACGGCCGCAACATCGAGCGCGTGGGCTTCTACAACCCGGTCGCGACCGGCGGCGAGAAGCGCGTCGAGCTCGATGTCGCGCGCGTGCAGCACTGGGTGGGCCAGGGTGCGCAGCTGAGCGACAAGGTCGCCGACCTGTACAAGCAGGTCAGCAAGGCCGCGACCGCGGCCTGATCCGCGGACCGCTGCGTGCGGTCCGTCGCCGACATGGAACCCCGGGCGCCGTCCGCCGTGCAGCAGATGATTCTGCTGGGCCGGATCCACGGCGCCTTCGGCGTGCGTGGCGAGCTGAAGCTGGAATCGTTCACCCAGCCCGCCGCCGCGATCTTCCGCTACCAGCCCTGGACCCTGCGCGATCCGCAGGGCCGCGAACGCGCACTAGCCGGCGCGCGCGGCCGGGAAACGGCCAAGGGCCTGGTCGCCACATTTTCGGAAGTCGCCGACCGCGATGCCGCCGAGGCGCTGCGCGGCACCGAAGTCTGGGTGCCGCGTTCGGCGCTGCCGCCGCCCGCGCCCGGCGAGTACTACTGGGTGGACCTGGAAGGCCTGCGGGTGGTGAACCTGGAGGGCGTGGACCTGGGCACCGTCTCGCACCTGTTCGCCACCGGCGCCAACGACGTGCTGGTGGTGCAGGGTGAGCGCGAGCGCATGATCCCGTTCGTCGAACCCGCATTCATCCGCGCGGTGGATTTCGCGGCCGGCACGGTCACGGTCGACTGGGATGCGGAGTTCTAGCAGCCGGGAGTGGGCATGCGCATCGATATCGTCAGCCTGTTCCCGGACTTCGTCGCCCAGCTCGCCGGCCATGGCGTGGTCGGGCGGGCGCTGGAGCGGGGGCTGCTGTCGCTGCACGGCTGGAATCCGCGCGACTACGCCGAGGGCAGCTACCGCCGGGTCGACGACCGCCCGTTCGGCGGCGGCCCGGGCATGGTGATGCTGGTCGACCCGCTGCGGGCCTGCCTGGCCGCGGCGCGCGCGGCCGATCCGGCGCCGGCCAGGGTCAGCTATCTCAGCCCCCAGGGCCAACGCCTGACCCAGGCCAGGGTCCGCGAACTGGCCGCGCGCGAGCGCCTGATCCTGCTCTGCGGCCGCTACGAGGGGATCGACGAGCGCCTGGTCGCGGCCGAGGTCGACGAGGAGCTGTCGATCGGCGACTACGTGCTGTCCGGCGGCGAGCTGGCGGCCGCGGTGGTCATCGACGCGGTGGCGCGCCTGCAGGAGGGCGCCCTCAACGACGCCGAGTCGGCGGCCCAGGACAGTTTCGGGGCGGACGCCGGGGACGGCCCGCTGCTGCTGGACTGCCCGCATTACACCCGCCCGGTCGAGCACGCCCTGGGCGTCGTGCCGTCGGTGCTGCTGTCGGGCAACCATGCCGCGATCGCCCGCTGGCGGCGGCAGCAGGCGCTGGGCCGGACCTGGCTGCGGCGCCCGGACCTGATCGACCGCCAGGCGCTGTCCGCCGCCGACCGGGCGCTGCTGGACGCGTTCCTGGCCGAGTCCGCGGCCGGGCCCGGGAAAACCGGGTAAGCCGCTGGCGCGAGACGGAAAACTGCCGCTATAATGCGCGGCTTCGCTGCATCCACGCCAAGACGCGGGTCCACGTGCACTCGCGCTACAACAGCCCGGCGCCCCCGAGGCGACCCGGCATTCCAACAGGCCGACACCCATGAACAAGCCCTCGCTCCACACGCTGCTGCAGAATTTCGAGACCGAACAGGTGCAGCGCCAGCTGCCGGCCTTCGGCCCGGGCGACACCGTCGTCGTCAACGTCAAGGTCAAGGAAGGCAACCGCGAGCGCGTCCAGGCCTACGAGGGCGTGGTCATCGCCAAGAAGAACGCCGGCCTGAACTCCGCCTTCACCGTGCGCAAGATCTCGCACGGCTACGGCGTGGAGCGTGTGTTCCAGACCCACAGCGCCAGCATCGACTCGGTGCAGGTCAAGCGCCGCGGCGCGGTGCGCTCGGGCAAGCTGTACTACCTGCGCGGGCTGGAAGGCAAGAAGGCGCGGATCCGGGAAGACCTGGCCGGCAATGCCAAGGCCAAGGCCGCGGCCGCTGCCGCCGCCGAGTAAGCCTGGCGCCAGGTTTCCGGAAAGACCGCCCGCGTGGCGGTCTTTTCCGTTTCCGGGGCGGCCGATCGGCATTTTCCGTCTGCGGCTGGCCGCCGTCAGCGGGCGTCCCGCGCTATGGTGAGCTCATGACCACCGCTCCCGCGACCGCCGGCGTGCGTATCGACGTCTGGCTGTGGGCCGCGCGTTTCTTCAGGACGCGCAGCCTGGCCAGGCAGGCCGTCGAAACCGGCAAGGTCGAGGTCGAGGGCCAGCGCGCCAAGCCGGCGCGACTGCTGCGCGGCGGCGAAGCGCTGCGCGTGGAGCGTTCCGGCGAACTGTTCGAGGTGACGGTGCTGGCGCTGGCGGACACGCGCGGGCCGGCCAGCGTCGCGCAGGCGCTGTACGCCGAGTCCGAAGTCTCGCGCGTGCGCCGCGACGCCGAGCGTGCGACCCGTGCCGCCGCGCGGGCCGGTTACCGCGCGCCCGAGCACAAGCCCGACAAGCGCGCGCGGCGCCTGATCCGCGCGCTGGGCGACCTCGACGCGTCGTAGCGGTGCCGGCGAGGGCGCGCGACTGGCCGCGCGATCCTCCGGCTTGCCCGGCCCCCGCGAGGCCACCGGTGAACGCGGCCGGCCCGCCAGGCGCAAGGCTGCCTTGCGCCCAGGCGCGCCGGTGCGATGCCGATGCGATCAGTCGCCGCCCGGCCACGGCGGCAGCTCGACGTTGCGCTGGAACTCGAAGATCAGCCGGGTTTCGATGTGGGCCACTTCCTCGCGTTCGGTGAAGGCGGCCAGGGCGAAGTCGCGCAGATGGTCGCTGTCGCGCACGCCGACGTGGACCAGGAAGTCGTCGGCGCCGGCGACGTGGTAGCAGGCCAGCACTTCCGACAGGTCCAGCAGGTGCCGGTGGAAGCAGTCGACCAGCGCGCGCGAGTGCTTCGCCAGCCGCACCGACACCATCGCCTGCAGGCCGATGCCGATCGCCGCCGGCGCGATTTCCGCGTGGTAGCCGAGCAGCACCCGCGCCTCGCGCATGCGGCGCACCCGTTCCAGCGCCGTGGAAGGCGCGATGCCGGTTTTCGCGGCGAGGTCCTTGTTCGGCAGCCGCGCATTCTTCCGCAGCAGGCGGAGCAGGGCGTAGTCGATTCGGTCGAGCACGATGGAGAGCGCCATTTGCGAAATATCGTTCGAAAGCGGAATGGATACCCGAATGGGCTTCTAGCATAGCCCGCATTCACCGCTTCGAGGCTCGCCATGCTCCGCTTCCAGACCACCGCCGTCCATGCCGGCCGCGAGGACTTCGCCACCCTGTGCGTGCATGCGCCGCCGCTCGACCTGTCCACCACCTACCCGGTGTCCGACCTCGGTGTCGGGACCGCCAGCTTCGACGCCCTGGTCGGCGGCGCGGCGGATGCCGCCAATCCGATCTACGCGCGCCTGCACAACCCGACCGTGGCCCGCGCCGAAAACGCCATCGCCGCACTGGAAGGCACCCAGGCCTGCGTCGCCTACGGCTCGGGCATGGCGGCGCTGACCGCGGTGCTGCTGGCGCGCCGCCAGCACGGCGGCCATGTGCTGGTGGTGCGGCCGCTGTACGGCACCGCCGACCATCTGCTGGCCAGCGGCTTGTGCGGGCTGGAGGCGGAGTTCGTCGACGCCGGCCAGATCGCCGCGCGCCGCCGCGCCGACACCACCCTGGTGGTGATCGAGACGCCGGCCAATCCCACCCTCGATCTGGTCGACATCCGCGCAGTGGTGGCCGCCGCCGGCGACGTGCCGGTGCTGGTCGACTCCACCTTCGCCACCCCGGTGCTGCAGCAGCCGGCTGCGCTGGGCGCGACCTACGTGCTGCACAGCGCGACCAAGTTCCTCGGCGGCCACGGCGACGTGATTGCCGGCGTGGTCTGCTGCGACGAGGCGCACGCCGCGCCGCTGCGCACCGTGCGCGCGGCGACCGGCGCGCTGCTGCATCCGCTGGCGGCCTACCTGCTGCACCGCGGCCTGCCGACGCTGGCGTTGCGGGTCGAGCGTGCGCAGGCCAACGCTCGGGTGCTGGCGCAGCGGCTGGCCGAACATCCGGCGGTGTCGCGGGTGGATTACCCGGGGCTGGGCAAGGTGCGCAATGCCCACCTGGTCGGCACGCAGATGTGCGGGCCGGGGACGCTGATGTCCTTCGAGATGCGCGCCGGCCACGCGGCGGCGGCCGCGGTCATGGCGGCGGTGCAAGTGATGACCCCGGCGGTCAGCCTGGGCTCGGTGGACACCCTGATCCAGCATCCGGCCGGCTTGACCCATCGGGTGGTGGACGACGCCACCCGCGCCGCCACCGGCATCACCCCCGGCCTGCTGCGGCTGTCGGTGGGCATCGAGGATGTGGAAGACCTGTGGGACGACCTGGCGCAGGCGCTGGCGCGTGCCGAGGCCCGCTGCCCGGCGGACGATGCAGCCGGGCGGCGGCGGACGCTGTCCGTCGCTGCGGGTGCTTAGTCCGCCAGTTTCTCCAATGCCGCGGCAACGCCGGCGGTGCAGGCCGGATCGACCTTCATGCAGTCGCGCTCGGCCGCCTTGTTGAGGTGCACGCGGGCGCAGCGGGTAGTGCGCGGCGGCAGGGTCGCCGGCGCGGGTGGCATGGCGGCAGGTGGCTGCAGGAAGCATGCATGGGCAACACGCCTGCGGTGCGATGCGATATGCGGCTCAGCCCGGCGGCGGCCCCTCGAGGCGCTTGCCCCAGTCCTCGGCGGCGCCGTGCTGCAGGCGGCGCTCGAGCAGGCGCCGCCACGACGGCACCAGCGGCAACTGCAGGGCCGGTTCCAGCGCCGCGGGCGCGAGCACGCGCCCGAACAGCAGCGCACCCAGCCGCTGCAGCGGCCAGTCGGGATACGGGCGCGCGTCGAGCCGCAGCAGGTCGCCGGCTGCGGCGACGCCCGGCTGCAGCACCCGGTAGTACCAGCCGGTGCGGCCGCTGGCCTGGACCCGCTGCGCCATGTCGGGCACGCCGAAGCGGTCGCTGAGTTTCCAGCACGGCTGCCGGCCCTGGCTGACTTCCAGCAGCGCGGTGCCCAGGGTGAAGCGATCGCCCAGGCAGACCTCGGCTTCGGTCAGGCCGCGGGTGCTGATGTTCTCGCCGAACGCGCCCGGCGCCTGCAGCAGCGGCAGCGCGCCGAGTTCCTCGCGCCACCCGCGGTAATGGTCGAAGGCGTAATGGTGGATCGCCTTGTCGGGGCCGCCATGCACGCGCAGGTCGCCCTGCTCGTCGCCGGCCAGGCCGAGCGCGCCGATCGCCAGCGGCGCGTCCGTCGGCCGCTTGTCGATCGCGCTGCGGCTGCCCGGCCGCGTGTATGGCACCGCCTTGCCCAGCAGCAGCGCGTCGACGCGCACCGCAAGAGCCGGCACCGCGTTCACGCCAGCGCCTTCAGCCGGTACAGCGCTTCCAGTGCCTGTTTCGGCGTCAGCTCGTCCGGCTCCAGCGCCGCCAGCGCGTCCAGTACGGCCGCGGTCGGCGCGAACAGGCCGATCTGCTGCGGCGCGTCCAGCGCCTGCGCGGTCATCGCTGCCGCCCCGGGGTCGCGGTCGTGCGCTTCCAGCTCCGCCAGCCGCGCGCGCGCCTGCCGGATCACGTTTTTCGGCAGGCCGGCCAGCGCCGCCACCTGCAGGCCGAAACTGCGGTTGGCCGGCCCGTCCTTGACCGCGTGCATGAACACCAGCGTGTCGCCATGCTCGCGGTCGTGGTGCTCGACCGCGTCCAGGTGCACGTTGGCGATGCCGCTGCCGGGCTGCGCGAGCGCGGTCAGCTCGAAATAATGCGTGGCGAACAGGGTGTAGCTGCGGTTGACCGCGGCCAGGTGCCGGGCGCAGGCGTCGGCCAGCGCCAGGCCGTCGTAGGTCGAGGTGCCGCGGCCGATCTCGTCCATCAGCACCAGCGACTCGTCGGTGGCGTGGTGCAGGATGTAGGCGGTCTCGCTCATCTCGACCATGAAGGTCGACTGCCCGCGGGCGAGGTCGTCGCCGGCGCCGATGCGGGTGAGGATGCGGTCGACCGGACCCAGCACCGCGCGCGCGGCCGGCACGAAGCTGCCGATGTGCGCCAGCAGCACGATCAGCGCGTTCTGGCGCATGTAGGTCGACTTGCCGCCCATGTTGGGGCCGGTGATCACCAGCATGCGGCGGCGGCTGCCGGCATCCGCGTCGCCGGCGTCCGCGTCGCCGAGCACCAGGTCGTTGGGTTCGAACGGCTCGGCGCGCACCGCCTCCACCACCGGGTGGCGGCCGCGTTCGATGCGCAGGCCCGGGCGCTCGGTCAGCTGCGGGCGCGACCAGTCCAGCGCCTGCGCGCGCTCGGCGAAGCAGGCCAGCACGTCGAGCTCGCTCAGCGCCGCGGCGCAGCGCCGGAGCGCGTCCAGGTCCTGGTTGAGCGCATCGAGCACGGCCTCGTACAGCAGCTTCTCGCGTGCCAGCGCGCGTTCGCGCGCCGACAGCACCTGGTCCTCGAACCGCTTCAGTTCCTCGGTGATGTAGCGCTCGGCGCCGGTCAGCGTCTGCCGCCGGGTGTAGTGCGCCGGCGCCTTGCCGGACTGGCCCTTGCTGATCTCGATGTAGTAGCCGTGGACGCGGTTGTAGCCGACCTTGAGCGTGGCGATGCCGGTGGCCTCGCGCTCGCGCTGCTCCAGCTCGACGAGGAACTGGTCGGCGTGGGTGGAGAGCCGACGCAGCTCGTCGAGCGCGGCGTCGTGGCCGTCGGCGATGACGCCGCCGTCGCGCGCCAGCAACGGCGGCTGCGGCACGATCGCCGAGGCCAGCAGCTGCGCGTGCGCGGCGTGTTCGCCGAGCTGCGCGGCCAGCGCCTGCAGCCGCGGCGTGTCCAGCGGCGCCAGCAGCGCGCGCAGCTCGGGCAGCAGCGCCAGGCCGTCGCGCAGCGTGCTCAGGTCGCGCGGGCGCGCCGAGCGCAGCGCCACCCGCGCGAGGATGCGTTCCAGGTCGCCGAGCGCACGGAAGCACTCGCGGATCCCGGCCTCGGCGCGCTGCTCGACCAGGGTGGCCACGGCGTGGTGGCGCTCGCCCAGCACCTGGCGATTGCGCAGCGGCCGGTGCAGCCAGCGCCGCAGCAGGCGCCCGCCCATCGGCGTGATGGTGGAGTCGAGCACGCCGAGCAGGGTGTTGCGGGTATCGCCGTCGACCCGGGTGTCCAGTTCCAGATGCCGGCGCGTGGCGGCGTTCATCGCGATCGCGTCGTCGGAGGACTCGACCGCGATCGCGGTCAGGTGCGGCAGGCGCTGTTTCTGGGTTTCCTCGACGTAGCCGAGCAGGGCGGCAGCGGCGGCGATGCAGGCGGGCTGGTCGTCGATGCCGAAGCCGGTGAGGTCGTGCAGGCCGAAGAACTGCAGCAACTGGCGCCGGCCGCTGTCGGCGTCGAACAGCCACGGCGCGCGCCGGCGCAGGCCGCCGCGCTCGAGAATCGCCGGGGGCCAGCCGTCCTCGTCGGGCAGCAGCAGTTCGGCCGGATCCAGCCGCGCCAGCTCGGCTTCCAGCATGTCCGCATCGGCGACCGCGTTGACCAGGAAGCGGCCGCCGGACAGGTCCGCCCAGGCCAGGCCATAGCCGCTGCGCGTGCGCGCGACCGCCAGCAGCAGGGTGTCGCGGCGCTCGCTGAGCAGCGCCTCGTCGGTCACCGTGCCCGGGGTGACGATGCGCACCACCTTGCGTTCGACCAGGCCCTTGGCCAGGGCCGGGTCGCCGATCTGCTCGCAGATCGCCACCGACTCGCCCAGCGCCACCAGTCGCGCCAGGTAGCCTTCGTACGCATGCACCGGCACCCCGGCCATCGGGATCGGCTGCCCGGCCGAGGCGCCGCGCTGGGTCAGGGTGATGTCGAGCAGCTTCGCCGCGCGCCGCGCGTCGTCGTAGAACAGCTCGTAGAAGTCGCCCATGCGGAAGAACAGCAGCACGTCCGGATGCTCCGCCTTGGCGGCGAAGTACTGCTTCATCAGCGGGGTGTGTTCCGGGGTGGGGCTGGGGAGCATGGCGGGTTGGGGGATGGAGTGAAAACCGGTGCCGCCGGGCGCGGCGCCGGCGTCAGGGTGTGCGTCGTGGAACGACGGATCCTCCCGCGGCAACCCGGTCGCGGGGTCGGGCGCAGCGCGACAAGAAACTCCCCGACGTGCACCGGCGTACCGGGGATTGTGCCGGCTTCGGCTGCCTGGCGCGAACCGGGCCGCGAAGGCGGGGGTGGTCCCGGGGTCGGGCTGGAGGCCTTGACAACGGGGGCGTGAATCCGAAAGATAGTAATCGTTCACTTACTTTAGGAATCCGCATGCGCGCGCTGCCCAAGCACCTCCCGGCCGACGAACGCAAGGCCGTGACCGTGGAAACGGTGGTCCAGCTGGCGGCGGAACAGAACCCCACCGACATCACCACCGCGGCCATCGCCCAGCGCATGGGCCTGACCCAGGGCGCGCTGTTCCGGCATTTCCCGAACAAGAGCGCGATCCTGCAGGCGGTCATGGAATGGGTCGCCGAGCGCCTGCTCGGCCGGGTCGACAAGGCGATCGCGGCGGCGGCCTCGCCGCTGGCCGCGCTGGAGGCCGTGTTCCTGGCCCACATCGATTTCATCGTGCAGCACCCCGGCGTGCCGCGGATGCTGTTCGGCGAGTTGCAGCGCGCCGAGGATTCCCCCGCCAAGCAGATGGTGCGCACCCTGACCGGCGGTTACGGCGCGCGTGTGCAGCGCCTGATCGAGCAGGGCAAGGCGCAGGGCGAGCTGGCGGCCGACCTGGATGCCGGTGCGGCCGCCACGCTGTTCGTCGGTTCCATCCAGGGCCTGGTGATGCAGTCGCTGATCGCGGGCAACGTGCAGGCCATCCGCGCCAATGCGCCCGGCGTGTTCGCCGTCTACCGTCGCGGCCTGGTCCGGAGCCGGTGATGGCAGCTCTGCCCCTGCGCCAACGCCCCGGTTCGCGAGCGCGTGCTGGCGGCGATCCGCATCCTCGACCGGATGGCGCGCCAGTGCCGGACCACCATCGTCGTCGTCACCCACGACGGGAAGATCATCCCGACCTTCAAGCGCATCTGCCGTATCCGCGACGGCGTCTCCCGCGAGGGAGCCGGTGAAGGCCGGGGATTCGAGTGACGTCCATGTCGGCGCGTCACGGCTCCGGCACCGCCTGAATAACGAGGCCCCGCAATGAAAGCCAGCAGCTTGCTCCGCACCAGGAAGCACCTCGCCATCGCCGCCGTCGCCGTCGTCCTCGTCGCCGCGGGCGCGGGTTTGTGGTGGCAGCAGCGCATGGGCAGTCAGGACGGCGTGCTGCGTCTTTACGGCAACGTCGACATCCGCGAAGTGCAGCTCGCTTTCCGGCAGCCCGGACGCGTGGCGCAGATGGCCTTCGACGAGGGCGATGCCGTCACCGCCGGCGCGCGCATGGCCGTGCTCGACGCCGAACCCTACCGGCAGGCGCTTGCGGCGGCCGAGGCCTCCGTGCGGGTGGCACAGGCGGAACTGGACAAGTTGCAGCGCGGCCTGCGCCCCCAGGAGATCGTCCAGGCGCAGGCGACCCTCGGCCAGGCCGAGGCTGTCGCCCGCGATGCCGAACGCAACCATCGGCGCCAGAGCGAGCTGCTCGCATCCGGTGCCAGCAGTCAGCGCACGGTGGATGCCGCACGCGCCGCCCGGGACCAGGCGATCGCCGCGGTCGAGGCGGCCAGGGCCGCGCTGTCGCAGGCCAGGGAAGGCTTCCGTCGCGAAGACATCGCCGCGGGCAAGGCGAAACTGGCGGCGGCGAAAGCGATGCAGGCGCAGGCCGCCACCGCCCTGGCCGACACCGTGCTGTCGGCGCCCAGCGACGGCACCGTGATCGCGCGGGTGCGCGAACCGGGCAGCATGGTGACCAGCCACGACACGATCTACGGCCTGAGTCTGGATGCCCCGGTGTACGTGCGCGCCTATGTCGGCGAGCCGGATCTGGGCCGCATCGCGCCCGGGACGCGGGTGCGCGTGCGCAGCGACTCGTCCGACAAGGTCTATCGCGGCCGGATCGGCTTCATCTCGCCGCGCGCCGAGTTCACGCCGAAGACGGTGGAAACCACCGACCTGCGCACCGACCTCGTCTATCGCCTGCGCATCGTCATCGACAAGGCCGATGCCCGCGCCGGCCTGCGCCAGGGCATGCCCGTGACCATCGAAGTCGACGCCCGTCCCGCCGCCAAGGGCGCATGACATGGCCACCGCGTCCGGCGCCACCCTTGCCGCGCCCGAAGCCGGGAGCCAGGCCGCCGTCGTCATCGAAGGCCTGGGCAAGCGCTTCGGCGACGTGCAGGCCCTGCGCGGCCTGACGGCGCGCATCCGGTACGGTCGCCTCACCGGTCTGGTCGGCCCGGACGGCGCCGGCAAGACGACGCTGATGCGCATCCTCACCGGTCTGCTGGTGCCGGACGCGGGCCAGGCGCGGGTGGCCGGATTCGACGTGGTCCGCGACAACGACGCCATCCATGTGGTCACGGGCTACATGCCGCAGCGCTTCGGCCTCTACGAAGACCTGTCGGTGATGGAGAACATGCGCCTGTACGCGCAGCTGCGCGGCATGGACGCGGACTACCACGCCGATCTGTTCGCCGAGTTGCTCGACTTCACCCGGCTCGGCCCCTTTACCGGGCGCCTGGCCGGCAAACTCTCCGGTGGCATGAAGCAGAAGCTCGGCCTGGCCTGCGCGCTGATGGCGCGGCCCAAGGTGCTGCTGCTGGACGAGCCCGGAGTGGGCGTCGACCCGGTCAGCCGCCAGGACCTGTGGCGCATGGTGCAGGCGCTGACCGACGAGGGCATGGCCGTGGTCTGGTCCACCGCCTATCTGGACGAGGCCGAGCGCTGCGAGAGCGTGCTGCTGCTGAACCAGGGGCAGTTGCTGTTCGACGGCCCACCGCAGGCGCTGACTGCACAGCTCGAAGGCCGCAGCTTCCGTCTCGAAGACGTCGGTGCCGAGCGCCGGGCGCTGCTGACCGAGGCGCTCGACCTGCCCAGCGTGAGCGATGGGGTGATCCAGGGCGCCGGCGTGCGCGTGGTGCTGCGCGCGGGCGCCGAGGCGCAGCAGATTCAGGCCCTGGCCGACCGCGCGCAAGTACGGCTGGCGCCGGTGCCGGCGCGCTTCGAGGACGCCTTCATCGACCTGCTCGGCGGCGGCCCCGGCGGCACCTCGACCCTGGCCGAGCGCCTGCCGCCGGTCGAACTGGGTTCCGACATTGCGGTGTCCTGCCGCAACCTGACCAAGCGCTTCGGTGCCTTCACCGCCACCGACAGCGTCAGCTTCGAGGTGCGCAAGGGCGAGATCTTCGGCCTGCTCGGCCCCAACGGTGCCGGCAAGTCGACCACCTTCAAGATGCTCTGCGGCCTGCTCAAGCCGACCGCGGGCGAGGCCCATGTCGTGGGCCACGACCTGCGTCGCGCCACCGGCGCGGCCAAGAGTCGCCTGGGCTACATGGCGCAGAAGTTCTCGCTCTACGGCCTGCTCTCGGTGCGGCAGAACCTGGAGTTCTCGGCCGGCGTGTACCAGCTGGAAGGCCACACGCGGCGCGAGCGCATCGCGGAAATGATCGAAACCTTCGATCTCGGCGCGTGGCTTTCGGCCACGCCCGATGCCCTGCCGCTTGGGCACAAGCAGCGCCTGGCACTGGCCTGCGCGCTGATGCATCGCCCGCCGGTGCTGTTCCTGGACGAACCCACCTCGGGCGTGGACCCCATCACCCGGCGCGAGTTCTGGACCCACATCAACGGCCTGGCGCGCAAGGGCGTGACCGTCATGGTCACCACCCACTTCATGGACGAGGCCGAATACTGCGACCGGGTTGCCATGCTCTCGCGCGCGCAGCTGATCGCGCTGGACACGCCCGATGCGCTCAAGCGCATGGCCGCCGGCCCGCAGCGGCCGGATCCGACCATGGAGGACGCCTTCATCCACCTGGTGGAGTCCACCGAGCGCGACGCAGAGGCGGCCGCATGAACGCCGTCCCGGAGCGCCCGGAGGCGGGTCGGGCGCGGCTGGCCGATCCGCGCCGTCTCGACCTGCGGCGCCTTGCGGCCCTGGTCCGCAAGGAAAGCCTGCAGGCCCTGCGCGACCCCTCGACGCTGCTCATCGCCTTCGTGCTGCCGGTGGTGCTGTTGCTGCTGTTCGCCTACGCGGTCTCGCTGGATGCTAGGAGCGTGCGCGTCGGCATCGTGCTGGAATCCCCGGGCGCCGCCGCGCAGGAGCTGGCTGCCGCCTTTTCCGGCACCCGCTTCCTGGAGGCGCACTTCGCCCACGACCGGCGCGAAGTGGCCGACCAACTCGTCTCCGGCACGCTGCGCGGCTACGTGGTGATTCCGCAGGATTTCGAGCAGCGCCTGGCCCGGCGCGGCAGCGAGCCGCTGGTGCAGATCGTCACCGACGGCTCCTACCCCAACACCGCCAACTACGTCGAGAACTACGCCCGCGGCGTGGTGCAGACCTGGCGCGCCGGGCGCGGCGCCGCTGCGCCCGCGCAGGCCGTGGTGCTGGAGCCGCGCTACTGGTTCAACCCCGAACTGGAAAGCCGCCGTGCACTGATCCCCGGCGCCATCGCCATCGTCATGACCATCATCGGCACCATGCTCACCGCGCTGGTGGTGGCGCGCGAATGGGAGCGCGGCACCATGGAGGCGGTGCTGTCCACGCCCGCGTCGGTGGCCGAGATCCTGATCGGCAAGCTGCTGCCCTATTTCGTGCTCGGCATGCTGTCCACGCTGGGCGCCGCGGCGCTGGCGGTGTTCGTGTTCGGCGTGCCGCTGCACGGCTCGCTGGCGGCCTTGCTGCTGTTGTCGGCGGTGTTCATGGTGCCGGCGCTGGGCCAGGGCCTGCTGATTTCCTCGCTGGCGCGCAACCAGTTTTTGGCGGCGCAGATCGCCTTGTTCACCGGTTTTCTGCCGGCTTTCATGCTGTCGGGCTTTTTGTACGAGATCGACGCCATGCCGGCGCCGATCCGCGCCGTGACCCATCTGATCCCGGCGCGCTATTTCGTCGAATCGTTGAAGACGGTGTTCCTGGCCGGCGACATCTGGGCGGTGTTCGTGCCCAACCTGCTGGCGATGGCGGCGATCGGCATGGTGTTCTTCGGGCTGGCCAAGCGCGCCACGCGCAAGAACCTGGAGTGACGCCATGCCGACCTCCGCATTCTCGTTCACCCGCCTGCGCGCCCAGTTCGTCAAGGAAGTGCTCAGCGTCCTGCGCGACCCGCGCAGCCGCATGGTGGTGTTCGTGCCGCCCATCCTGCAGCTGCTGGTGTTCGCCTTCGCCGCCACGCTGGAAGTGCGCAACGTCGATATCGCCGTCTACAACCAGGATGCGGGCCGCTGGTCGCACGAACTGGTGCAGCGCCTGGACAGCGCCCGCTTCATCGCCTGCGTGCGGCATGTGGACAGCCAGCGGCAGCTGCACGATCTGATCGACCGCGGCGAGATCATCGCGGCGCTGGCCATTCCAGCGGATTTCTCGCGCGCGATCGCCGCCGGCGACAGCGGCCGGGCGCAGGTGCTGGTCGATGGCCGGCGCAGCAACTCGGGCCAGATCACCGTCGCCTACCTGTCCGCCATCGCCGCCGATGTCGGCGCCGAGGTCGTGTCCGACGCGCAGCCGCCGACGCCGGTGGTCGTGCGCCACTGGTTCAACCCGAACCTGGTCTACCGCTGGTTCATCGTGCCCGGCCTGACCGGCATCCTGGCGCTGTTCAGCGCGCTGCTCATCACCTCGCTGTCGATTGCGCGCGAACGCGAGCTCGGCACCTTCGACCAGTTGCTGGTATCGCCCACCTCGACGCCGGAAATCATCGTTTCCAAATCGCTGCCGGCGCTGGCCATCGGCACCATGCTGGGGTTGTTCATGGTCTCGGCGGGGGTGTTCCTGTTCGGCATTCCGTTTACCGGCTCGTTCGCGCTGCTGCTCGCGAGCCTGCTGCTGTTCATCCTGTCGGTGGTGGGCATCGGCCTGATGATCTCCGCCGTCAGCATGACGCAGCAGCAGGCCATCCTCGGGGCCTTCGCCATCGGCGTGCCGGCGGTGCTGATGTCCGGCTTCGCCACGCCGGTGGAAAACATGCCGGTGCTGCTGCAATGGCTGGCGCAGGCGATTCCGCTCACCCACTTCCTGATCATCGTGGAAGGCAGCTTCCTGAAGGCGATGCCGCCGGGCGACATCCTGGCCAGTCTCTGGCCGTTGGCGGTCATCGCATCGGTGTCGCTCACGATGGCTACCGTCTTTGTCCGAGGGCGTCTGCAATGACAAACATCGACCGCACCGCAACACGCCCGGGGATGGATGCACGCGATCGGCCGCTGCGGCGGCTGCGTCCGCTCGTGCCGGCGCTGGCCGGCGTCCTGCTCGCGGCGTGCGCGGCGGGCCCCGAGTACCGCGCGCCGCCGCCGGTGGACAGCGGCAGCGGCTGGGCCCGGCCGCAGGTCGCCACCTCGGCACCGGCGGACCTGGCGCGCTGGTGGACGACGTTGGGCGATCCGGTGCTCGAGCGCCTGATCGCCGCCGCCCTGGCCCAGAACCTCGATCTGCGCCAGGCCGCGGCCCGCATCGACGAGGCGCGCGCGCTGCGCGACCGGGCTGCCGGCAACCGTGCGCCCGTCGTCGCCGCGGGCGCCAGTGCCAACCGCCGCCGGCAGAGCGAGAACGGACCGTTGCCGATCGGCGCCATTCCCGGGCTCGACGCCTCCCAGACCATTTACGACGCCGGTTTCGACGCGGCCTGGGAACTCGATTTGTTCGGCGCCCGGCGGCGCGCGCTGGAGGGCGCCACTGCCCGCCTGCAGGCGACCGCAGTCGAGGCGCAGGGAGTGCGCATGCGCGTCGTTGCCGAGGTGGCGCGCGCGTGGTTCGACGCCGCCGGTGCGGGGCACGAACTGGATGCGCAGCAGGCGCTGGTGGCGACGCTGCGGCAGACGCTGGATCTGGTGCGCCAGCGCGCGGCCCTGGGCGATGCCTCCGCTGCGGACGTGGACGCGGCCTACGCGCAATGGTCGGCCGCCGATGCCGCGCTGCCGGAAATCCGGGCCCGTCGACGTGCCGCCGTGCTGGGCATCGGCGTGCTGCTGGGCGCACCGCCGGAGCGCGAACTGGCGTTGCTGGACGCTGCGCCCCCTGCTCCGGCATTGCCGACGTTGCCGGTGGGCGCGCGCGCCGACGTACTGCGGCGCAGGCCGGACGTGCTGGCCGCCGAACGGCGCCTGGCCGCGAGCACGGCGGACATCGGCGTGGCTGCAGCCGAGCTATTCCCCAAGCTCTCCATCGGGGTCGGCGGCGGGTTTCAGGCGCTCGCCACGGGCGACTGGTTCGATGCGTCCAGCAGGCGCTTCTCCATCCTGCCGATGATTTCCTGGCGCCTGTTCGACGGCGGTCGCGTACGCGCCGAGATTCGCGCCCGCGAGGCGGCCGAACGGCAGGCGGCACTCGCCTACGAAAAAGCCGTGCTGACCGCGCTTGAGGACGCCGAGCGCGCCCTGGGCGACTACCGCGCGGGGCTCGACACGCTGGCGCGTCGCCGCAGCGCCCTGGACGCCTCGCGCCGCAGCCACGCCCACGCCGCCAGGCGTTTTGCCGCCGGCGACATCGCGCGGGTCGAACTGCTGGCGGCCGAGCGTCTGCTGCACGAGGCCGAAACATCGGCCGCGCGCGCGCAGACCGCGGCTGCCGTGCGGCTGGTCGCGCTGTACAAGGCGCTCGGCGGCGGCTGGGATGCGGCCGCCACGGCACCCCCGATGACCGAGGCCGCTGCGGACCCGCTTGCGCGCGCGCCGGGGATCGTTTCGCCCCGCTGACCCAACGACAGGAGATCGCCATGAAGATGAATGTAGGAACCGTCGACCGCATCGCCCGCATCGCCATCGGGCTGACCCTGCTCAGCCTGCCTTTCTGGCTGGACGCCCCGTGGCGCTGGGCAGGGCTGATCGGCGTCATGCCGTTCATGACCGGCCTGAGCGGCCGTTGTCCGGCATACCACCTGCTGGGGCGCAGCACCTGTGCGGCGCGCAAGCCGGAGTGAACGTCCGATGAGACTGCGCTTTCTCGGCGGCGCGCGCGAAGTGACCGGGTCGTGCTTCCTGGTGCAGACCGACAGCGTCCGCTTCCTGGTGGACTGCGGCATGGTCCAGGGCGACCGCGACGCGCCGCAGCGCAACCGCCGGCGCTTCGGCTTCGATCCGCGCGAACTGGACTTCGTGCTGCTCACCCACGCCCACATCGACCACAGCGGCCTGCTGCCCAAGCTGGTGCTCGACGGTTTCCGCGGCCCGATCTACACCACCGACGCCAGCGCCGACCTGCTGACGGTGATCCTGCCCGACAGCGGCCACATCCAGGAGAGCAACGCCCGGCGCGCGCAGCAGCGCGGGCGCGGCACCGCGCCCGGCGAGCGGCAACCGCTGTACACCGTGCGCGACGCCCACGCCTGCCTGGCCCAGGTCCGCGCCGTGCATTACGACGAGGCGCTGGCGCCGCATGCCGACGTCACCTGCCGGTTCCGCGATGCCGGCCACATCCTGGGTTCGGCGATCCTGGAAATCGTGGTGACCGAGGACGGCGACAGCTGCAAGCTGGTGTTTTCCGGCGACCTCGGCCAGCCGGGCCGGCCGATCCTGCGCGACCCCGTGCCGATCGCGGACGCCGACGTGCTGGTGCTGGAGTCGACCTACGGCGACCGCCTGCACAAGGACCTGCCGGCGACCCTGGACGAGTTCGAACGCATCGTCCGGCGCACGCTGCTGGAACGGCACGGCAACGTGATCGTGCCGGCTTTCGCCGTCGGCCGCACCCAGGAGATCCTGTACTACCTGCACCAGCTCACCCGGCAGGGACGCCTGCCGCCGCTGGACGTGTTCGTCGACTCGCCCATGGCCACCGCCGCCACGCGCATCACGATGGACCATCTGGCGTTGTTCGACACGGCGGCCCGGCAACTGGTGGACTGGCACGCGGCCGGCGACGGCCTGCCGCGGCTGCGTTTCACCGCCAGCGTCGAGGAGTCGATGGCGCTCGACACCGTCCGCTCCGGCGCGTTGATCGTCTCGGCCAGCGGCATGTGCGACGCCGGCCGCATCAAGCATCACCTGCGGCACAACCTGGGACGCCGCGAGAGCGCGATCGTGATCACCGGCTTCCAGGCCCGCGGCACGCTCGGGCGCCGGCTGGTGGATGGCGCGGCCAGCGTGCGCATCTTCGGCGAGGACGTGCCGGTGCGGGCCTCGGTCCACACCCTGGGCGGCTTTTCCGCGCATGCCGACCAGGCGGCGTTGCTGGCGTGGACGGATGCTTTCCGCAAGCCGCCGCGGCAGACGTTCGTGGTGCACGGCGAGGAGCCGGCGGCGCTGGCCCTGGCCGAGCGCCTGCAGGCACGCCACGGCTGGTCGGTGATGGTGCCCCGGCCCGGCCAGAGCGTGGACCTGCCGGCGGGCAAAGCACGGGAGATGGCGCATGCATGACCCGCAACAGCCCGACCAGCGGCAACGCGCAGCGTTGCAGGTCGCGATCCGCAACAGCCCGTCCTACCGCTTGGCCTACGACGACCCGGGCTTCATGGCCCTGGACGACTTGCGCCCCGTGCGGTTGCAGCTGGAGATGCTCAAGCCCGAGTACTACCTGCGCCAGCATCATGTGCAGTCCACGGTGGTCGTGTTCGGCAGCGCGCGGCTGCTGCCGCCGCTGGAGGCGCGCGCCCGGCTCGAGGCGCTGGAGGCGCGCGCCGGCGAGCAGCCGCCCGATTCCGACTTAGCGGCAGAGCTGGCGCAGGCGCGCCGGCAGTACCGCTACGCGCATTACTACGAAGAGGCCCGGCGACTGGCGGAAATCCTGTCGCGCCGCTTCCAGCAGGAGCGGCGCCGTGACTTCGTGGTGGTGACCGGCGGCGGCCCCGGAATCATGGAGGCGGCCAACCGCGGTGCCTTCGATGCCGGCGCCTGCAGCGTCGGCCTCAACGTCACCTTGCCGCACGAGCAGGCCCCCAATCCGTTCGTCACCCAGGAGCTGTGTTTCCAGTTCCACTATTTCGGCATCCGCAAGATGCAGTTCCTGATCCGCGCCCGCGGTCTGGTCGCATTTCCGGGCGGCTTCGGCACCCTGGACGAACTGTTCGAGGCGCTGACCCTGATGCAGACCGGGAAGATGCCGCGGATTCCGGTGGTGCTGGTGGGGCGGGAGTTCTGGTCGCGCGCTGTGGACATCGACTTCCTGGTCGCCGAAGGCATGATCGCGGCCCGTGACCGCGAGCTGCTGTCGGTGGTCGAGACTGCCGAAGGCGTGATCGCCGAACTCGAGCGCTTCCACCGCTACGCCGCCGCCGGTCTTGCGGGCGGATCCGTGGCCGCGCCGGCGACTGGGCACACGGAGTCCGGTCCCGCGGCACCCACCCCGGTCGACTGACCAGATCATTCGAGGAAGTTCGCATGCGACCAAGACGTTTCCCCCGCACCACCCTGACCGTCATGACGGCCGTGACCGCTGCCGCGCTGCTGGGGGCCGCGTCCTGGGCCGCGGTGGCCGGGGCCGCGCGCGCACCCGACGGATCGGCGCTGCGCACGATCATGCGCGAGATGGGCCGCGACATGCAGGTCGTCACCGACGGCATTGCCCGCGAGGACTGGGCGCTGGTGGCGAAGACCGCGCCGCGCCTGGCCGACCATCGGCAACCGCCGCTGGCCGAGAAGATGCGGGTGCTGGGCTTCCTCGGCAACGACGCCGGCGCCTTCCGCCAGCACGACGCGCGGACCAAGCAGGCGGCGCAGGCGCTGGGACAGGCGGCGCAACGCCGGGACGGCGAGGCGGTCATCGCGTCGTTCGCCACGTTGCAGCGCAGTTGCCTGGCCTGCCACCAGCGCTTCCGCCAGCCTTTCGTGGAGCATTTCCGTGGGCAGCCCTGATCGGCGCCGCGGCAGCCCACTCGGCCACGCCAGCTGCCCGTCATTGCTCGGCGCGCAGCAGCCGGCCCGGCACAGCCGCATCGAGTTCGTGCGGCGCGTGCCTGACGCCGGGCCGATACCGCGGCGCTGTATCAGGCATTGGGTGGAGGCGCGCTAGCGGACGCGGTCGCGTAGCCGGCGCCGGACGCGGATCGAACGCGGCGGTCGCCTGCTTCGCGCTTCAGCGGCGCAGGCGCAGCCAGCGCGGCACCCGCGCGACGTAGGCCGCATAGGCGGCGCCGAAGCGGGCGGCCAGATGGCGCTCTTCGCGCCGGATCGCCAGCCGGTCGACCAGCCATGCGGCCACCAGCGCCGCGGCGACCATCCAGGCCGACGGCAACGCCAGGCCCACGCCGGCGAGCAGCAGGGTATTGCCCAGGTAGATCGGGTTCCTGCTGAGCGCGAACACGCCATCGGTCAGCAGCCGGTCCGCGCCGCGGTGCGGCAGGATGTTGGTGTGTGCGCGGCGCATCGTCGCCATCGCTGCCAGGTCCAGGGCGATGCCGGCGGCGGCGAGCGCCAGCGCGAGCGGCCGCAACCAGCCGGGCGGCGTCCAGCCGGCCGCGGGCAGGGGCCAGAGCAGGTCCAGGACGAGGGCGACCACGACCGCGGCCAGATAGATGAGCGGCGGCCACGGAATCCGGTTGGGGCGGATGCTGAAATCCTGCGGCATCGGCAAGTCCTCGCGCGGTGCGTCCGCGCCGGGTCGGCGCGGCCTGCAGTCGTGCTGCGGCAGCATCGGCCCCGGGCCGGGCCGCCGCAAGCGCCGGCGCAGGGTGCGCGTCGCACCGGGCTACCATGGCACCGGGCCGTCGCACGCGGTGGCGCAAGCCGGCAGCCTCGACCCTCCGGTTCACCTCCTCGAAGCGAGGCCGAACGATGCAATTCCCAGCTGCCTCCAGGCCGCGATGGTTCCCGCTGCTGCGTGCGCACGTGCGTGCGAACCGGGCCTCGGCGCTGTGCCTGGGCGTGGGTCTGGCGGTAATTGTCGCGCTGCTGCTGCAGGGGCTGTTGCGGCTGGCCACGGGCGCGCCGGTGCCGGGCCTGCGGCTGGCGTTGCTGGGTGGCACGGCGGGTTGCACGGCCACCGCGCTGGGCGCGCTGCCGGCGCTGGGGCTGCGCCGCCTGCCGCAGCGGGTCGAGGACAGTCTGCTGGGCTGCGCGGCCGGGATGATGCTCGCGGCCGGAACCTTCTCGCTGCTGCTGCCGGGCCTGGATGCGGCGGCCGACATTCTCGGCAGCAAGGCGCTGGGGGCCGGCGCTGTGGTCGTGGGCATGGCGCTGGGCGTGGTGCTGATGCTCGGCCTGGACGCCTTCACTCCGCACGAGCACGCCAGCGTCGGCACCCGCGGCCCGGCCCCGGAGCGCATTCGCCGGATCTGGTTGTTCGTGTTCGCCATCGCCCTGCACAACCTGCCCGAGGGCATGGCGGTCGGGGCCAGCTTCGCCCGCGCCGATCTGGCGGTGGGGCTGCCGGTGACGGTGGCGATCGCGCTGCAGGACATTCCCGAAGGACTGGCGGTGGCGCTGGCGCTGCGCGGCGCTGGCTTCACGCCGCGTCTGTCGGTGCTGGTGGCGGCCGCCAGCGGCCTGCTGGAGCCGGTCGGCGCGCTGCTCGGCGTGGCCCTGTCCAGCGGGTTGGCGCTGGCATATCCGCTGGGCATGGGGCTGGCGGCCGGGGCGATGCTGTTCGTGGTCTCGCACGAGGTCATCCCCGAAACCCATCGTCGCGGCCACCAGACCCCGGCGACCCTGGGGCTGATGGCCGGGTTCGCGCTGATGATGGTGCTCGACACCACCCTGGTCTGAGCGCTGCGGCCATCGCCGCAGGGACTCGGCAAGCGCGAGCCCGATCCCTACAATGCGCGCCGTGATCCACGCCCGCGCCTTCCGCCGAACGATGCACTGCCTGGCGCTGGTCGCCGCGCTGTTGCTGGCGCTGCTCCCGACCATGGGCCGCATGGCGGAGTTGCGGCCACAGGCGGACGGGGTGTGGGCGCAGATCTGCACGCTCGCCGGCCTGCAGCAGGTGCAATTGCCCGCGCTCGACCCGGAGCCGTCGCCGCCGAGCGGCGACCGCGGCATGGATTGTGCCTACTGTCCGCTGCTCAGTGCGCTCGCGCCGCTGCTGCTGTGGGCGCTGCTGCTGTTGTGGCCGCAGCCGGCGGCAACACCGATCCCGGCCCTGCGCGCGCCGCCCCGCGGCGGGCGCGGCCACCCCAGCGGCCTGGGTTCGCGCGGGCCGCCCATCGCACTCTGAAACACAAGCCACCCGACCCGACCGGCGGCGTCGCCGCCGGCGCCTTGTGCTTTTGGAGTTGCCATGTCGATCCTTCCCGTCGCGATGCCGCGTGCATCGTGCCTGGCCGCGTCTGTCGCGGCCGCGTTGCTGTTGTCCTGCTCCGTTTCGGCCGCGGAACCGCGCGCCGATGAACCCCGCGCCGATAACCCACGTGCCAATGAACCCCGCGCCGATCAACCTGCGGAAGCGCCGCAAAGCGAGGTGCCGGTCCTCGATGCCGTGGTGGTGACCGCGGTGCGGCCGAGCTCAGCGCTGACCTTCGAAACCGATCCGAAACTGCCGCGGCAACCGGTACCGGCCAGCGACGGCGCCGATTACCTGAAGACCATTCCCGGCTTCGGCGCGATCCGCAACGGCGGCAGCAACGCCGACCCCGTGCTGCGCGGGATGTTCGGCTCGCGCCTGAACCTGCTCAGCAACGACGGCGCGATGCCCGGCGCCTGTCCGTCGCGGATGGACAACCCGCTGTCCTACGTCTCGCCCGAGAACTACGACCGCCTGGTGGTGGTGAAAGGCCCGCAGACGGTGCTGTGGGGCCCGGGCGCGTCGGCCGGCACGGTGCGCTTCGAGCGCGAACGCCGGCATTTCCAGTCCCGCGAGCTGCAACTGGGCGGCAGCCTGCTGGGCGGTTCCGCCGGCCGCAACGACCAGGTGCTGGATGCCACCCACGGCGCGCCATCGGGGTATGCGCGGCTCAACGCCAACCGCTCGCACGCCGACGACTACGAGGACGGCGACGGTCGCACGGTCGCCTCGGCCTGGAACAAGTGGAACAGCGACCTGGCGCTGGGCTGGACCCCGGATGCGCACACCGTGCTGGAGTTGTCGGCCGGCTTCGGCGACGGCGAAGCGCGCTACGCCGGGCGCAGCATGGATGGTGCGCAGTTCGTGCGCGAAAGCTACACGCTGCACTTCGCGCACGAGCGCCCGGAGGGCCGCCTGGGCGCGATCGAGGCGAGTGTGTACCGCAACCTCGCCGACCACGTGATGGACAACTACAGCCTGCGCCAGCCCAACCCAGCCGGGCCAATGCCGATGCCGATGGCCTCCAACGTCGAGCGCCTGACCAGTGGTGGCCGTGTCGCCGCCCGCTGGCGCGGCGACGGCTTCGAGGCGACCGCCGGGCTGGACGCGCAGGACAGCCGCCATCGCCAGCGCAAGGCGCCGGGGCGCGAGGCCTACCGCGCGCAAGCCTGGGCCACCGACGCACGCTTCGACGACGTCGGCGCATTCGGCGAGGTCGCGTGGCGCGCGGGTGGCCGCGACCGGCTGGTCGCCGGCGCACGCGTCGATCGCGCATCGGCCACCGATGCGCGCGTCACCGTCGGCAGGATGCCCACGCCGAACCCGACCGCCGGCGTCACCCGCCACGAAACGCTGGGTGCCGGTTTCCTGCGCTGGGAGCGCGTGCCGGGCGAGGGCGCGCTGGGCGGGTACATCGGCCTCGGCCGCAGCGAGCGCATGCCGGACTACTGGGAATTGTTTTCCGCCGACCGCGGTCCGGCCGGCGCGGCCAATGCGTTCGCCGGGCTGGACACCGAAAAGACCACCCAGCTCGACCTCGGCCTGGAGTACCGCAGCCGCCGGGTCGCCGTCTGGGTCACCGCGTATGCCGGACGCATCGACGACTACATCCTGTTCACCTACCAGTCCGGCGGCATGCGGCCGACGACATCGGTGGCCGGTGTCGACGCCGACATCCACGGTGGCGAGCTGGGCATCGAACTCCGCCCCGCGGACCACTGGCTGCTGGGCGGCACCCTGGCCTACGCTTGGGGCGCGCAGCGCGACAACGGTCTCGCGTTGCCGCAGATGCCGCCGCTGGAGGCGCGGCTGTCGCTGGGCCGGGAAGGAGAGCGCTGGTCCTTCGGCACACTGCTGCGCGCGGTGGCGGCGCAGGAGCGGATCGTGCTCGACCAGGGCAACGTGGTCGGCCGCGACCTCGGCCCCAGCGCCGGCTTCGCCACGTTCGCGGTCAATGGCGGCTATCGGTTCGGCGACCGGCTGCAGCTCACCGCCGGCATCGACAACCTGTTCGACCGCGGCTACAGCGAGCACCTCAATCTCGCCGGCAATGCCGATTTCGGCTATCCCGCCGACCCGGTGCGGATCGGCGAACCCGGTCGCACGGTGTGGATGAAGTTCAATCTGACGTACTGAGCGGATCCGCACGACGGCAGCAGACGCCCTCCCCGCGGGAGGGCGTTCACGCGCACGGGCGGCGACGAGCGTGACATCATGCTGCGGCGTGAGCGCCGCGCGCCGGCGCCCGACACGCCCTGCAAAGGCCGCCTGCTGCGGTCTGGATCAAGTCCCCGCGCATGCCCGCTCTCGACGACGCCGCACTCCAAGGCCTGGCCGAACGCATCGGCCGACACCTGCACCGCACCCGGCAGATGCTGGTCACCGCCGAAAGCTGCACCGGCGGCTGGATCGCCAAGACCGTCACCGACGTCGCCGGCGCCTCGGACTGGTTCGATTGCGGCCTGGCTGCCTACAGCTACGAGGCCAAGCAGGCGTTGCTGGGCGTGCGTCCGGAAACGCTGGAGAGTCACGGCGCGGTCAGCCGCGAGACCGTGATCGAGATGGTGTCGGGCGCGTTGGTGCATTCCGGGGCCACGGTCGCGGTGGCGGTCACCGGCATCGCCGGGCCCGGCGGCGGCACCGTCGACAAGCCGGTGGGCACCGTGTGGATCGCGTGGAAACGGCGCGGCGGTTATCCCACCGCCCAGGTATTCCGTTTCGACGGCGACCGCGAGGCGGTGCGGCGGCAGACCGTGGCGGCCGCACTGCGCGGCCTGGAGACGGTCGCCGACTGAGCGGCGCGGAGCCTGGCACCCGGGCGGTGCGGCGGTTGCGTCGGGGTGCCCGCGGGCCGGCCGTGCGACCCCCGGAGACGGCGCAGGCCTGCTCGGCGGCGCAGCCGGGGCGTTGGCGCGGCCCCATGGGGCAGGGCGCTTGACGGCTGACAGGAATTAGCAGTATTACTACTAACCATGTCGCTGACCGATACCCAGCACGCCATCCTGGCCCTGATCGCCGAACGCATCGAGGCCGAAGGCATGCCGCCGTCGCAAGCGGAGATCGCCCGCGCCTTCGGCTTCCGCGGCGTGCGCGCGGCGCAGTACCACCTGGAGGCGCTGGAGGCGGCGGGCGCGATCGAACGCATCCCCGGCCGTGCGCGCGGCATCCGCGTGCTGCGGGCGCCGCCACCGCCGCAGCGCGCACTCGCGCTCGCCGCCGACGACGCCGCGCTGCACCTGCCGGTGCTCGGGCGAGTCGCCGCCGGCGCGCCGATCGGCGCCGGCAACGACGGCCTCGAGGCCGAGGAACTGCTGATCCTGGACCGCGTGCTGTTCTCGCCCGCGCCCGACTACCTGCTCAAGGTGCAGGGCGATTCGATGCGTGAGGAGGGCATCTTCGACGGCGACCTGATCGGCGTGCACCGCACCGCCGACGCGCGCTCGGGCCAGATCGTGGTGGCGCGGATCGACGACGAGATCACGGTCAAGCTGCTCAAGGTCGGCCGGGACCGCATCCGCCTGCTGCCGCGCAACCCCGACTACGCCCCGATCGACGTGCGACCCGACCAGGAGTTCGCCATCGAGGGCCTGTACTGCGGCCTGGTGAGGCCGCACCGGTGACGGCTGCGCGTGCCCGCTGCGCGGCGTTTCCCGACACGCGGGCACGGGCTTGCCGGAAGGATGTCTCCCGGACGCGCGTCTATCTTCGCTCCCGGTCCGCGGCGGTCTCAGTCCGCGCGACCCGCACCCCCTAACCTGCACTCACGCCACCACACCGAGGAATCCGCGATGGACGAGAACAAGAAGCGCGCCCTGTCGGCCGCCCTGAGCCAGATCGAAAAGCAGTTCGGCAAGGGCTCGGTGATGCGCATGGGCGACCGCGCCGCGGTGGCCTGGGAAGTGATCCCCACCGGGTCCCTGCAGCTGGACATCGCGCTGGGCATCGGCGGCTTCCCCAAGGGCCGCGTGATCGAGGTCTACGGGCCGGAATCCTCGGGCAAGACCACGCTGACGCTGCAGGCGATCGCCCAGTGCCAGAAGGCCGGCGGCACCGCGGCCTTCGTCGATGCCGAGCATGCGCTCGATCCGGCCTACGCACAAAAGCTCGGCGTCAACGTCGACGACCTGCTGGTGTCGCAGCCCGACACCGGCGAGCAGGGGCTGGAAATCGCCGACATGCTGGTGCGCTCCAACGCGATCGACATGGTAGTGGTGGATTCGGTCGCTGCGCTCACCCCGCGCGCCGAGATCGAGGGCGAGATGGGCGACCAGCTGCCGGGCCTGCAGGCGCGGCTGATGAGCCAGGCGCTGCGCAAGCTGACCGGCAACATCAAGCGCAGCAACTGCACCGTGGTGTTCATCAACCAGCTGCGGCACAAGATCGGGCAGATGATGCCCGGCCAGAGCCCGGAGACCACCACCGGCGGCAACGCGCTCAAGTTCTACGCCTCGGTGCGCCTGGACATTCGCCGCATCGGCTCGGTCAAGAAGGGCGAGGAGATCATCGGCAACCAGACCAAGATCAAGGTGGTCAAGAACAAGATGGCGCCGCCGTTCAAGGTCGTGTTCACCGAGATCCTGTACGGCGAGGGCATCTCGCGCGAGGGCGAGCTGATCGACATGGGCGTGGACGCCAAGCTGGTCGAAAAATCCGGCGCCTGGTACAGCTACGGCGACGAGCGCATCGGCCAGGGCAAGGAAAACGCCCGCCAGTACCTCAAGGAAAATCCGGCCGCCGCCGCCAGGCTCGAGGCCGCGTTGCGCGAGAAGCTGGTCCCGCAAGTCGCCTCGGCGGCCGCCGCGGAAGCGGTGGACGAGGACGGCGAGGCCTGACTCGCCGACGCCGCGCATGTCGCAGGACGACGGCAGCGATCGGTCGCACGGGGACCCGTCCCGGGCGTCTTCGCGCAAGCCATCGCGCCGGCAGGAGTCCACGCCGGCGCAGCGCGCGCTTGCACTGCTGGTGCGGCGCGAGCACTCGCGGCCGGAGCTGACCCGCAAGCTGCTGGCGCGCGGCATCCCCGCACAGGACGCCGAAGCCGCGGTCGCGCAGATGGCCGCGGCCGGCTGGCAGGACGACACCCGCTTCGCCTGCAGCCTGGCCCGCGCCCGCGCCGGTGCCGGTTACGGCCCGTTGCGGATCCGCGCCGAGCTCGCCAGCCACGGCCTGGACGACGACGCGGTCGCCGCGGCGTTCGCGGCCCTGTCGCAGGCCGGCGAGGACGATTGGCCGACGCGCGCGCGGGAGCTGGTCCGGCGCCGCTTCGGTCCCGCCCTGGCCGGCGTTCCGGGCCGGCGCAAGGCCGCCGATTTCCTGCTCCGCCGCGGCTACGACGGCGACTGCGTGCGCGCGGCGCTGCGCGAGGCGCCGGACGACTGACCCCCGCCGCGCGCATGGGCGCGCAATCCGCGAAGGCGCCGCGGTTCCCGGGCCGATCCCGTCCGTCCGCCGGTATCCGCGGCGCCGCACGCGCATGCCATCGTCCGGGGTTGTCGGCCTCCGGCGGCTGGCGGATCGATCCCGTCCACCGGCCGGTGCCCACGGCGCCGCACGCGTGCGCCGTCGTCCAGGGCGTCGGCCTCGACGCAGCCGGGGCGCGGGCTGGCGGTCCGGTCTGCTAACCTAAACGGCATTGGGTTGCCTGCTCCAGCCTGCGCCTGCATCTTGGGTCCGTGGGCTTGACGCCGCGCCCGTCCGCAATCCGACCCCCATGAAAACCACCGCCGAAATCCGCCGCGATTTCCTCGACTTCTTTGCCGCCCGCGGCCATACCATCGTGCCCTCGGCACCGTTGGTGCCGGGCAACGATCCGACCCTGCTGTTCACCAACTCCGGCATGGTCCAGTTCAAGGACGTGTTCCTGGGCGCGGAAAAGCGCAGCTATGTGCGCGCGGCCGACGTGCAGCGCTGCCTGCGCGCCGGCGGCAAGCACAACGACCTCGACCAGGTCGGCTACACCGCGCGTCACCACACCTTCTTCGAGATGCTGGGCAACTGGTCCTTCGGCGACTACTTCAAGCGCGACGCCATCGCCTGGGCCTGGGAACTGCTGACGCAGGTGTGGAAGCTGCCGCCCGAGCGCCTGCTGGTCACCGTCTACCACACCGACGACGAGGCTTACGGCATCTGGCACGACGTCGTCGGCCTGCCCGCCGAGCGCATCGTCCGCATCGGCGACAACAAAGGCGCGCCGTTCGCCAGCGACAACTTCTGGCAGATGGCCGACACCGGCCCCTGCGGCCCGTGCACCGAGATCTTCTACGACCACGGCGCGCACATCCCCGGCGGCCCGCCCGGCTCGCCGGACGAGGACGGCGACCGCTTCATCGAGATCTGGAACCTGGTGTTCATGCAGTTCGACCGCCAGCCCGACGGCACCCTGCTGCCGCTGCCGGCGCCCTGCGTGGACACCGGCATGGGCCTGGAGCGGCTGGCGGCGGTGCTGCAGGGCGTGCACGGCAATTACGAGATCGACCTGTTCCGCCGCCTGATCGCCGCCGCCGCCGCGCTGACCGGCACCGCCGACCTGGACAACAAGTCGCTGCGGGTGATCGCCGACCACATCCGCGCCTGCAGCTTCCTGATCGTCGACGGCGTGCTGCCCTCCAACGAGGGCCGCGGCTACGTGCTGCGCCGGATCATCCGTCGCGCGTTGCGCCACGGCTGGATGCTGGGCGTGCGAGGCGAGTTCTTCTGGAAGATGGTCGCGCCGCTGGTCGAAGCGATGGGCGAGGCCTATCCGGAACTTGTCGACCAGCGCGGCCTGGTCGAGTCCGCGCTGCGCGCCGAGGAGGAGCGCTTCGGCGAAACCCTGGAACACGGCATGCGCATCTTCGACGAGGTCGCGGCGAGCGACGCCGTCGGCCCGGCGCGCGTGATCCCTGGCGCCGAGGCGTTCCGGCTGTACGACACCTACGGCTTCCCGGTCGACCTGACCGCCGACATCGCGCGCGAGCGCGGGCTGACGGTGGACATGGCCGGCTTCGACGCGGCGATGGCGCAGCAGCGCGCGGCCGCGCGTGCGGCCGGCAAGTTCGGCGGCGGCGCGACGTTGCCGGCGGAACTGGTCGCGCATCTGCAGCCGACGCAATTCCTCGGTTACGACACGCTCGCCGCCGACGGCCTGGACGTGGTCGCGCTGCTCCGCGACGGTCGTCCGGTGGAGTCGATCGCGGCCGGCGAGGAGGCGATCGTGCTGCTGGCGCGCACGCCGTTCTACGCCGAGTCCGGCGGTCAGGTCGGCGACGCCGGCGTCCTTGAGGGATCGTCGGGCGTGCGCTTCGCGGTCGCCGACACGCTGAAGCTCGCCGGCCAGTTCCATGGCCATGTCGGCCGGCTCGAAACCGGTGCCCTGCGTTGCGGCGACAAGCTGGCCGCCTCGGTGGACGCGCCGCGCCGCGGCGCCATCGTGCTCAACCACAGCGCCACCCACCTGCTGCACGCCGCCTTGCGCCAGGTGCTGGGCACGCATGTCGCGCAGAAAGGCTCGCTGGTCGCGCCCGACCGCCTGCGCTTCGACTTCTCGCATTTCCAGCCGATGACGGCCGACGAACTGGCCGAGGTCGAGCGCCGCGTCAATGTCGAGATCCGCGGCAACCACGCGGCCGAAGTCCGGCACATGGGCATGCAGGAGGCGCTGGACTTCGGCGCGATGGCGCTGTTCGGCGAGAAGTACGGCGAGCGGGTGCGGGTGCTGCGCATGGGCGACACCTCCACCGAGCTGTGCGGCGGCACCCATGTATCACGCACCGGCGACATCGGCTTGTTCAAGATCGTGTCCGAGGGCGGCGTGTCCGCCGGCGTGCGCCGGATCGAGGCGGTGACCGGGCAGGGCGCTCTCGACCACATCGCCAGGGAGGAACGACGCCTGGACGAAGCCGCGCGGCTGCTCGGCGGCAACAGCGCCGACCTCGGCGACAAGCTGCGTACCCTGCTCGAACGGCAGAGAAAAATCGAGCGCGAACTGGAGGCGCTGAAAGCCAGGGCCGCTTCCGGCGCGACCACGGACCTGGCGACGCATGCCATCGACGTCGCCGGGGTCCGGGTGCTCGCCGCGCGCCTGGAGAACTTCGACGCCAAGGCGCTGCGCGAGGCGGTGGACCGGCTCAAGCAGCAGCTCGGCGATGCGGTGATCGTGCTGGCCGGCGCCCGCGACGGCAAGGCGGCGCTGGTCGCCGGCGTCAGCGGTGTGGCGACGGGCAAGGTCAAGGCCGGGGAACTGCTGGCGCACGTCGCCGCGCAGATCGGCGGCAAGGGTGGCGGCCGTCCCGACCTCGCGCAGGGTGGCGGCGACGATGGCCCGGCGTTGACCGCGGCACTGGCCGGGGTCGGCGATTGGGTGCGCGCGCGATTGAACTGAACACGTACTGTCGCGTCTGGTCCAACCCGCGACTCGGGACTTTTTTCCCGGTCGCGGGTATGGCCGGATCGGTTAGTATCCGCGGTTGTTTATGAAAGTGAAGGCAAGCCCCCGGACCGGGGGCGAACCGCAACGGGACCGCCGGCCCAACGGAGAGCTGCAATGTTGATCCTTACCCGCCGCGTCGGCGAAACCCTGATGATCGGCGACTCGGTCACCGTCACCGTGCTCGGCGTCAAGGGCAACCAGGTGCGCATCGGCATCACCGCGCCCAAGGACGTCGCCGTGCACCGCGAGGAAATCTACCAGCGCATCCAGCGTGGCGATGAAGGCGGCGCCGCGTCGGGCGCAACACCCGAGTCCGGCAAGCAATCCGGCAGCGGCAATTTGCCGCAGGCGGAGTGAGCCGGTATCCTTCCGCGCTCGCCTGACCTTCCGGAGACTTGCCCGAGAGGCCGAAGGGGCTCCCCTGCTAAGGGAGTATGGGGTCAAAAGCTCCATCGAGGGTTCGAATCCCTCAGTCTCCGCCAGACCCGGTCAGCGATCGAGCAACAAACGGATTGACCAGGTCCCACCGGATTCGGCACAATTCCGCTTCTGCGCCCGTAGCTCAGCTGGATAGAGCACCAGGCTACGAACTTGGGGGTCGGGAGTTCGAATCTCTCCGGGCGCGCCATCAAGACGAAGGGTCAACGGGCCAGTACCCGTTGGCCCTTTTGCTTTTCCGGCAGCGGCTGCATCGCGGTGGCGGCATCGAATCGCAGGCGTACTTCGCCATGGTGCCCGGCGAGGTAGCGCAGCAGGGCATGGATGAAGAGGATCGTGCCCAGCATCTCCATGCCTTCCTCCAGGCTCACCAGCAGGTGATAGGCCGCATTGCGGTGGCCATGGCCTTCGCGCCACCAGCCTTCGACCAGTTCGACACCCAGCGCGCCGCCCACGTAGATCGCCGCAGCCAGCGCAAACGCGATCGCGGTGCCCCGCGGCAGCCGCCACAGGAACGGCATGAAGTACGCGCCCAACACCGCGACCAGGACGATGCCGGGGATCACCCACGCGAAATAGAAGATGCCCAGCTGGCGGCCGCCGAGCAGGGCGCGCAGCGGCGCGATCAGGTGCTCGTGCAGTGCCAGGGATTCGTCCATGCCCATCAGCAGGAAACCGATCGCCAGCAGTGTCCATTTGGCCGCGTCTCGCGCGCCGTCGTGGCGCTCGAGCCTGGCGATCAACGCCAGCAGCGCGCTTGCGGACAGCAGCAGCGCGGTCGAGAACAGCGCCGGGAAGGTGTTCTCGCCATCCAAATCGACCAGAACCCTGACCAGCGCCAGGCCGGAGAAATATTCGTAGTTGGAGTGCAACCGGAACAACTGCAGGACGATGTTGCCGGCCACCAGCAGCATCGCCACCAGCGCCAGCCGCCAGGCGAGGGCCGACGGATCCAGCGAGATCTTGTTGGTGTCCATGACTCGGGCCGTTGCCCCGTGGCGCGCCTGCGGGAGCCGGCGCACGACCGAGCCAGGGCGTGCACCAGCCGTTCGCCGTTATTGCAACCACCGGGGATTCCCCCGTCCTCCTTAGCGCCGGCCCCGCCGTGCCTGCGGAACACAACGGCAGGGCGACGGCAGCCCGGTCATCGCCCCGCGACCGGCGCTGCCGGCGACGCGTTGGCCGTGGCGGGTGCCGGCCGGCGTTGTCCGATGCAGTTCCGCGGCGGTGTCCGCGGTCTGCAGCGATCCGGCGGGGGCGGATGTCCCGATCAGTCCAGCATGCCCCTGCAAGCGCAGTCACCGCGCATCTGCGGACGGCCTTCGGCGACGCCCTGCCTTCGCCGCAGTGGGCGCTGACGGCGTGGACTGGCGTGACGGTGCTGCTGATCGACACCGATGCGTGGGCGCGCTGGCTGCCCGCGGCGCGCGCGCTGCTGGATGCCGCCGAAGCGGCGCGCGTCCGGCGCCGGCGGCTGGCGGCCGACCGCGACCTGCTCACCTTGGCGTACGCAGGGCACCGCCTGCTGCTGGCGGCGGTGCTCGGCTGCGAGCCGGCGGCCGTGCCGTTGTTCCGGGATGCGCGCGGCTGCCCGCGGCTCGCCGGGTCTGAGCTCCGCACCAGCCTCAGTCATGCGGACGGTTGCGTCGCGCTGGCGGCGAGCGCGATCGGCCCGGTCGGGATCGACATCGAGCCGGCCGCACGTGCGATCGCGGTCCGCGACATCGCCGCGGCCATTTGCCATCCGGCCGAGGCCGCGGCGCTGTCCGGCCTGGATGCCGCGGCTCACGCGGCGGCGCTGCTGGACCTGTGGGTCCGCAAGGAAGCGCTGCTGAAGGCGGCCGGGATCGGGCTGGCGCGGGCGATGTCCAGCTTCCGCGCCAATGGCGGGGAGCTCACGGTCGCCGGCACCTGCCGGGTGCAACTGCTGGATGCGGGTCCTGCCTGGGCGGCTGCCGTTGCCGGTCCCGCGGCTGCGGCGGTGTCGAGCGCCTGGCTGCGGCCGCCTGCCGACTGAGCGCCGTCGCATCCGTCCGCGCCTTTCGTCGCTGGATTGCCGACGTTCACTCACGCGCGCGGCCGCGCCGCGACCGCGCCCGCGTTGCATGGGGAGCAAGCGCCCGATGGGGCCAGAGGTCGCGGGACTCCTGTCGTCTGCCCGATCGGCGCCGGCGCGAGGCATCTCCCCCGGATGCCGGGTATTGGTGATCTGCCGTGACGATCCTGCCGGCCAGCCGCAAAGATCGCGCCACCCTGGTGCTGTGGCTGCTGGAATGCGCCCTCACCGTCGCGGCCGGCCTGCTTGCGATCCGGCTGCGTTTCCTGCACGACCCGGCCGGCGAGGCGGCGTTCATGCAGACCGGCGTGCTGCGCCTGTTGCTGGTCGCGGCGTTCCTGACCATGGCGATGGCCGCGTTCGGCCTGTACCAGGTCCATGTGCGGCGCACGCCGATGGAGCTGCTGCTGCGGCTGGCGCTGTCGTTCGCCTTCGCGGGCGTCGTCCTGTCGGTGCTGTTCTACCTGGTGCCGCAGACCTATGTCGGGCGCGGCGTCCTGGTGCTGACGCTGGCTGGCGCCGGCATCGGCGTGACGACGCTGCGCTTCCTCGCCGAACGCGCCTTGCGTACCGAGGCTTTCCGGCGCCGCATCCTGGTGCTCGGCGCCGGCCGCAATGCCAGCCTGATCAACGACCGCATGCGTCGCAGCAGCGACCGGCGCAGCTTCACCCTGGTCGGCTTCGTGCCGCTGCCGGGGCAGCCGGCACTGGTCCCGGAGGCATTGCGGATCGACACCGACTTCGAGTTGCCGGAACTGGCGCAGTGGCTGCACGTCCACGAGATCGTGATCGCGCCCGACGAGCGTCGTGGCGGTTTGCCGATGGAGGGCATGCTCAAGTGCGCGCAGCGCGGGGTGCTGGTGACCGACCTGTCCACGTTCTTCGAGCGCGAGGCGGGGCAGATCACGGTGAGCGTGGCCGATCCGTCCTGGCTGGTGTTCTCCGGCGGTTTCGACCACTCGATGCCGCGGCGCCTGAGCAAACGTCTGTTCGACCTGATCGCCGCCTCGGCGCTGTTGCTGCTCGCCTGGCCGGCGATGCTGCTGGTCGCCCTGTGCGTGTGGCTGGAGTCGGGATCGCCGGTGCTCTACCGGCAGACCCGGGTCGGCGAGAACGGGCGCTGCTTCGAGCTCGCCAAGTTCCGCAGCATGCGCAACGACGCCGAGCAGGACGGGGTCGCGCGCTGGGCCAGCCGCGACGACGACCGCAGCACCCGCGTCGGCCGTTTCATCCGCAAGACTCGCCTGGACGAGCTGCCGCAGCTGTTCAACGTGTTGCGCGGCGAGATGAGCTTCGTCGGGCCACGCCCGGAACGGCCGCAGTTCGTCGACATGCTCAGCCGCGAGATCCGCTACTACTCCGTCCGCCACTGCATGAAGCCCGGGCTGACCGGCTGGGCGCAGTTGCGTTACCCCTACGGCGCTTCGGTCCGGGATGCCGAGGAGAAGCTGAAGTTCGACCTGTACTACGTCAAGAACCACGGCCTGCTGTTCGACCTGATGATCCTGCTGCAAACGGTGGAAGTGGTGGTGTTCCGGCAAGGTGCGCGCTAGCCGGGGCCGCCGCTCACCTGCCTATGGCCCGCGCTCCAGCAAGACCAGCAGGCCGAGCAGCAGGAGCAGCAGGAGGAAGGTGAAGCCGAGCCGGATCCGGGCCTGCGCCCGGCCGCGAGCGGCCACCGCGGGCGGCCCCGGGGCCGGATGCGGCCGGGCGAAACCCACGCCCCGGGCGGCGGATGCCGGAGCCGCGCCCGGCAGGCGCCCGTGGCGGCGATGGAAGCGGCGCGCCGTGGTGTACATCCAGATCAGGTTGCGCAGTAACGCGGCGGTGTCCGCCGATTGCGCGCCGGCCGCCGGGCGATCGGGCTGCAGCTCGGAAATGCGCCTGCGATAGGCGAGCTGGAGTTCGGCCAGGGTGCAGTCCGGCTTCAGTCCGAGTTGTGAATAGAGCAGAGTCAGGTCGGGTTTCATGGGGCCGTCCGGCGCCCATCCTAAGCGCGCTGCCGCGGCGCGCAAACAGGCATGAAAGAGCGGCGCGGCATGGCCGCAGCAACGGACTCTCGGCGTTTGCCCCGACACCAGCGCGATCCTCGCGGCGCGCGGTGAAGAAGCACGGCATGGCCGTTACTGCCTGGCAGTAACCGGCAGGGGCGCTGACCCGGCGACAGGCTTGGGCGGGGCACCCCGGCAGGAAGGCCGGTGTGAAGGCGCGATCGCGGGCAGGACAGGCGGCCATGGACACAGATTCGGCAAGTCCCCCGACATGCGACGCCAGCGTCGCGCGGGAACATTGCGTGCCGCAGCGGATCGAGCGGCACGCCGCCGGCACACCGGACGCGATCGCCGTGACCTGCGAAGGTGCATCGCTCAGCTATCGCGAACTCAACCAGCGCGCCAACCAGGTCGCGCATCGTTTGCGCGCGCTCGGCGTCGGTCCCGAGACCCTGGTGGCGATCGGCCTGGAGCGTTCGCTGGAGATGGTGGTGGGCCTGCTCGGCATCCTGAAAGCCGGTGGCGCCTACCTGCCGCTGGATGCCGCCTACCCGCGCGAACGCCTGCAATTCATGTTCGAGGATGCGCGCCCGGCGGTGGTGCTGACCTCGTCGCAGCAGCGCGACGCGTTGCCGGCGTACGACGGCCCGACGCTGCTGCTGGATGCCGGCTGGGCCGAGTTCGCGGCGCAGCCCGTGCACGATCCGGAGCCGCTGGCGCAGCCGGAGCATCTGGCCTACGTGATCTACACCTCCGGCTCCACCGGGCAACCGAAAGGTTGCCAGGTCACTCACGCCAACCTCGCGCGCCTGTTCACCGCCACCGCCGACTGGTTTGATTTCGGGCCGGCGGACGTGTGGACGTTCTTCCACTCCCACGCCTTCGATTTCTCGGTCTGGGAGATCTGGGGCGCGCTGGTGCACGGCGGTCGCGTGGTGGTGGTGCCGTACCTGGTCAGCCGCTCGCCCGAGCTGTTGCATGCGTTGCTGCTGCGCGAGTGCGTGACCGTGCTCAACCAGACACCCACCGCGTTCCGCGGCCTGATCCACGCCGACCTGGCCGCGGGCACGGACCCGGCCGCGCTGTCGCTGCGCTACGTGATCTTCGGCGGCGAGGCGCTGGAGCTGCAGATGCTGCGGCCGTGGTTCGAGCGCCACGGCGACCGGCAGCCGCAACTCATCAACATGTACGGCATCACCGAGACTACCGTGCACGTCACCTACCGGCCGATCGTCCGCGCCGACCTGGAGCGCAATGCCGGCAGCGTGATCGGGCGGCCGATCCCGGACCTGCGCGTGTTCGTGCTAGATCCGGATCGCGTGCCGGTTGCGGTCGGGGAGGTCGGCGAGATCCACGTCGGCGGCGCCGGCGTGTGCCGCGGGTATCTCAACCGTCCCGAACTCAACGCCGAGCGTTTCCTGGACTGGCAGGCGCCCGACGGCGAGCGCCTGCGGCTGTACAAGAGCGGCGACCTGGCGCGTGCGCTGGACGACGGCGACCTGGAACATCTCGGCCGAATCGACCACCAGGTCAAGATCCGCGGCTTCCGGATCGAGACCGGCGAGATCGAGAGCGTGCTGGTGCGCCACCCCGCGGTGCGCGCGTGCGCGGTGATCGCGCGCGCCGACGGACCCGGCGGCGAAGCGTGGCTGGTGGCCTACGTCGTCCCCGACGGCGAGCCGGCGACGCACGCGGCGCTGCGTGCGCACCTGGCGGCGGCACTGCCGGACTACATGCTGCCGGGCGCGTTCGTCGACCTGCAGGCGTTGCCGCTGACCGAGAACGGCAAGCTCGACCGCCGCGCGTTGCCGGCGCCGGTGCGCGAGCGTCCGCAACTCGCCGGCGCCTACGAGCCGCCGGTAGGCGCGCTGGAACAGTCGTTGTGCACGCTGTTCGCCGGGCTGCTGGGCATCGACCGCGTCGGCCGGCACGACAACTTCTTCGAGCTGGGCGGGGATTCGTTGCTGGCAGTGCGGCTGATGGAGCAGCTCCGGCAGGTGCATGCGCACGACACCCCGGGCGCGCTGCCCGCCTCGCTGCTGTTCCGCAGCCCCGCGCCCGCGGCGCTGGCGGCGGCGCTGGCGGACGGCGGCGCGGATGCGATCGAGGCGTCCCGGTTCGCGCGCGCCGATCGCAGCGGCGAGCTGCGGACGACGGCGACCGAGCCGATCGCGATCGTGGCGATGGCCGGGCGCTTCCCCGGCGCCGCCGACGTGGAGGCGTTCTGGCGCAACCTGTGCGAGGGCCGCGATTCGATCACCGTGTTCGGCCCCGACGACCTGGATCCCGCGATCGGCGCCGCCGAGCGCGACGACCCGGCCTACGTCGCGGCGCGCGGCGTGATCGACGGCGTCGAGCAGTTCGACGCGGCGTTTTTCGGCATCGGTCCGCGCGAGGCCGAATTGATGGACCCGCAGCAGCGAATCTTCCTGGAACTGGCCTGGGAATGCCTGGAGCGCGCCGGCCACGTGCCCGACGCCACGCCGGGACCGGTCGGGGTGTTCGCCGGGATGTACAACGCCAGCTATTTCCAGCGCCACGTGCTCGCCCATCCGGAGCTGGTCGACAAGGTCGGCGCTTTCCAGGTGATGCTGAACAACGAAAAGGACTTCATCGCCACCCATGTGGCGCACAAGTTGAACCTCACCGGGCCGGCGATCAGCGTGCACACCGCGTGCTCGACCTCGCTGGTGGCGATCTGCCAGGCCGTCGACAGCCTGCGCGGCGGCCAGTGCGACATGGCGCTGGCCGGCGGCGTGACCGTCACCTGCCCGCCGCGCAGCGGCTATTTCCACCAGGACGGGGCGATGCTGTCGCCCGACGGCCGCACCCGCGCCTTCGACGCCAATGCGCAGGGCACGGTGTTCAGCGACGGCGCGGCGATCGTGCTGCTCAAGCGCCTGTCCGATGCGGTGGCCGACGGCAACGAGGTGTTCGCGCTGATCCTCGGCGGCGCGGTCAACAACGACGGCGGCGGCAAGGCCAGCTTCACCGCGCCCAGCAGCGCCGGGCAGGCGGCGGTGATCGCCATGGCCCACGAGCGCGCGCGGGTGGATCCGCGCAGCATCGGTTACGTCGAGACCCACGGCACCGCCACGCCGATGGGCGACCCGATCGAGATCGAGGGCTTGACCCGGGCGTTCCGCCGCGGCACCGCCGATACCGGCTTTTGCCGCATCGGCTCGGTGAAGAGCAACCTCGGCCACCTGGTGATCGCCGCCGGCGCCACCGGCGTGATCAAGACCGCGCTGACGCTGACCGAACGCAAGATCCCCGCCAGCCTGCATTTCCAGACGCCCAATCCGGCGATCGATTTCGCCGGCTCGCCGTTCGTGGTCAACGCCGCGCTGAGCGACTGGCCCGACGGCGATGCACCGCGGCGTGCGGGGGTGAGTTCGTTCGGTGTCGGCGGCACCAATGCCCACGTGGTGCTGGAGGAAGCGCCGGTATTGCCGGCGTCCGAACCGGCGAGCGGGCCGCAGCTGCTGGTGCTCTCGGCGCGCACGCCGGCAGCGCTGGCGCGCGCCGGCGCGCGCCTGGCCGAACACCTGGAAGCGCAACCCGATGCGAACCTGGCGGACGTGGCCTGGACGCTGGCGGCCGGGCGCAAGGCGTTCGCCCAGCGCGCAGCGCTGGTCGCCGACGATGTCGCCGGCGCCGTCGCGCAGCTGCGCAGTCCGGAGTTCGCCGCCGCGGTCGCGCACGGCCGGCCGGCGCGGCAGAGTGACGTGGTGTTCCTGTTCCCGGGGCAGGGCGCGACCTACCCCGGCATGGGCCGCGGACTGTACGACAGCGAGCCGATATTCCGCGCGGCCCTGGACGAGTGCGCGCAGGGCCTGCGCGGCGTGCTCGGCTGCGACCTGCGTGAGCGCATGTTCAGCGCCGACCCGGCGGCGTTGCTGCCGACGGCGATCATGCAGCCGGCGACGTTCGCGATCGAGTACGCGCTGGCGCGGCTGTGGCTGAGCCTGGGCCTGACCCCGGCGGCGATGATCGGCCACAGCGTCGGCGAGTTCGTGGCCGCGACCCTGGCCGGCGTGTTCGCGCTGCCCGACGCGCTGGCGCTGGTGGCGCGACGCGGCGCGCTGATGCAGGCGCAGCCGGCCGGCGGCATGTTGTCGGTGCGGCTGCCGCTGGAGGCGCTGCTCGCGCGGCTGCCGGCGGAGTTGTCGCTGGCGGCGGAAAACGCGCCGGGCAGTGGCGTCGTCGCCGGCCCGTCGGCGGCGATCGCGGCCTTCCAGGCGCAGCTGGAGAGCGAAGGGATG
>NZ_QVPD01000007.1:615-12943 GCF_003416885.1 Cognatiluteimonas weifangensis | reverse complement strand
CGGAGTTGTCGCTGGCGGCGGAAAACGCGCCGGGCAGTGGCGTCGTCGCCGGCCCGTCGGCGGCGATCGCGGCCTTCCAGGCGCAGCTGGAGAGCGAAGGGATGGCCTGCCGCGCGCTGCGGACCTCGCATGCGTTCCATTCGGCGATGATGCAGCCGGTGGTGGCGCCGTTCCGCGCCGAACTGGCGAAGCGGGCACTGTCCGCACCGGCGTTGCCGCTGGTCTCGACCGCGACCGGCGACTGGCTCGATGCCGCCGGTGCGACCTCGCCCGACTACTGGGCCACACATCTGCGCCAGCCGGTGCGTTTCGCCGCGGCGCTGGGCCGCGTGCTCGACACGCCGGCGCGGGTGCTGCTGGAGGTCGGCCCGCGCGCCAGCCTGAGCGCGCTGTCGCGCCAGCATCCCGGCGTCGCGCAGCAACGCATCGCGACGCTGGCGACGCTGGCCGACGCACCCGCCACGGAAGCCGCGAGCCTGCGCCAGGCGCTCGGGCAGTTGTGGGCGCGCGGCGTACCGATCGATCCGGCGCGCGTCGACCGCCGTCAGCTGCGCCGCCGCGTGCGTCTGCCGACCTATCCGTTCGAGCGCCAGCGCTTCTGGGTCGACGCCGCGCCGGCCGCCGCATCCAACGTGATCGCGCATCCGGCGGCGGCGCAGCGGGCTGCGCCGGGCGGCGCGCGGGAACCGGCGCCGCCACACCTGGTCGTGACCGCGTCGTCGCCGCCATCCGCGGCCGGTGCGCCAACGGATCGCCGCGCGCGCCTGCTCGCGCAGCTCAGGGCGATGCTGGAGGACGTGTCCGGCCTGGGGATCGCCGACGAGGACTTGGCCACCCATTTCATCGAGCTCGGGCTCGACAGCCTGATGCTCACCCAGGTGACCTCGCAGTTGCAGAAGACGTTCGCGGCCGGCATCACCTTCCGCCAGCTGATGGGCGAGTACGCGAGCCTGGAGCGCCTCGCCGCGGCGCTCGACCAGCGCCTGCCGGACGACGCGCCGGCGCCCGCGGCCGCACCGGTCGCGGCAGCCGACGCGGCCGTGGCGCGCGGCGCGCCCGCCCGGCGCGCGATCCGCGGCGCGTGGATGGATGCCGCCCGCCCGATCGCCGCGGGCGCGCGCCTGGGGCGCGACCCCGAAGGCCGTCCGGCCTGGTACCTCGCCGATCCGGCGCGGCCCGGCAAGTACCTCAAGGTGGGGACATGAACACTGCAGCGCCCGTTGTTCCGTTCGCCTGCGAGCCGGTGGACTACGATCCCTTTGCCGGCGGCGCCCTGGCCCTGGTGGTGCCGACGACCGAACCGCAGCGGGAAATCTGGCTCGCCGACCGCCTGGGCACCGAGGCCTCGCTCGCCTTCAACCTGTCGGTGTCGCTGCGATTGCGCGGCGCACTCGACGTGGCCGCGCTGCGCGGCGCGCTGCAGGACCTGGTGGCGCGCCACGATGCCTTGCGCGCCAGCATCGGCCCCGACGGCCGCAGCCTCGGCGTGCTGGAGCGGCTGGAGATCGCCTGTCCGTTGTCGGACCTGGTGTCCTTCCAGCCGGCCGCGCGCGAGGCCGCGATCGCCGATCGCCTGCAGCGCGCGGTGGAGACGCCGTTCGAACTCGCCCGCGGCCCGCTGCTGCGCGCCGAGCTGCTGCGACTGGCGGCGGACGAGCACTTGCTGCTGCTGACCGCCCACCACATCGTCTGCGACGGCTGGTCCTGGTGGGTGCTGGTGCGCGAACTGGGGGCGCTGTACGGCGCTCGCCGCGACGCCGCACCGGCGTCGTTGCCGGCCGCGCCCAGCTTTGCCGAGTACGCCGCGCAGGAGGCCGAACAAGGCGGCGACGCGGCCCATGCCGCGGATGCGGCGTACTGGCAGTCGCGGTTTCCCGGTAACGCGCCGGTGCTGGAGTTGCCGACCGACCGTCCACGGCCGACGCAACGCAGTTTCGCCTCCGCGCGCGAGGATCACGTGCTCGACGCCGAACTGCTGGCCGCGCTGCGGCAAATGGGTGCGCGACGCGGGACGAGCCTGTTCGCGGTGCTGCTGGCGGGCTTTGCCGGACTGTTGTCGCGGCTGGCCGGCCAGCAGGACGTGGTCGTGGGCATCCCCGCCGCCGGCCAGCCGGTCGCCGGCAACGACGGCCTGATCGGGCACTGCGTCAGCACCTTGCCGTTGCGCTTCGACATCGACCCGGCGCAGCCGTTCGCGTCGCTGCTCGACAACGCCCAGGCCACGCTGCTCGATGCGCTGGAGCACCAGCGCCTGACCTTCGGCGCCTTGCTGCAGACGCTGCGCGTGCGCCGCGATCCGGCGCGCATGCCGCTGGTCGGCGTGCTGTTCAACCTCGACCAGGCGCTGGACCACGAGGGCGCCGCGTTCCCCGGGCTGACGCTGGAGTTCGACAGCAACCCGCGCAGTTTCGAGACATTCGAATTGTTCGTTAACGCGGTGCAGGCGCATGGCCAGCTGCGCATCGAATGCCAGTACAACCGCGACCTGTTCGACGCCGCCACCGTGCGCCGCTGGCTGCAGGCCTACGAGGTCCTGCTGCGCGCCGCGGTCGCGCGCGAGGCGGCGGCGTTCGCCGAGCTGCCGCTGGTCGACGCGGTGGCGCGCTCGGAGCTGCACGCGCTGCAGCCGGCGGCGGTGCCGTTCGACCGCGACTGCAGGATGCATGAGCGCTTCGAGGCGCAGTGCGAGCGCACGCCCGAGCGGATCGCCGTGCGCGCCGGCGCGCTCGCGCTCAGCTATGCCGAGCTGGAAACGCGCGCCAACCGCATCGCCCATGTACTGCGCGGCCATGGCGTGCGTCGCGGCGCGCTGGTGGGGCTGGCGGTGGACCGCGGCGCCGACATGGTCGCGGCCCTGCTGGGCATCCTCAAGGCCGGCGCCGGCTACGTGCCGCTGGACCCGCAATATCCGCGCGAACGCCTCGCCTTCATGAGCGCCGATGCCGGGCTGGCGATGCTGGTGACCACGCGCGAGCACGCGCCGCACTTCGACCTGCGCGGGCGGCCGATGCTGTTGCTGGACGCGCACGCCGATGCGCTGGCCGCGGCCGGCGACGAGCGCCCGGGCCGCGATGCCGACGCGGCGCTGCCGGAGGACATTGCCTACGTCATCTACACCTCCGGTTCGACCGGGCGCCCCAAGGGCGTGATGGTGCCGCACCGGGCGGTCTCGAACTTCCTCGCCAGCATGCGCCGGGAACCGGGCCTGACCGCGCACGACCGCTTGCTGGCGGTGACCACGCTGTCGTTCGACATCGCCGTGCTGGAGCTGCTGCTGCCGCTGGGCGCGGGCGCCGAGGTGGTGATCGCCGATCGCGAAACCGCCGCCGACGGCGCGGCGCTGGCCGCGTTGCTGCGCGACAGCCGCGCCACGGCGATGCAGGGCACGCCTTCGACCTGGCGCCTGCTGCTGGACGCGGGCTGGACCGGGTCGGCGGAGTTCAAGGCCCTGTGCGGCGGCGAGGCGCTGGCGCCGGACCTGGCGGCCGCGCTGCTGACCCGGTGCGGGTCGTTGTGGAACCTCTACGGCCCGACCGAAACCACGGTGTGGTCCACCTGCGCACGCATCGTGCCGTCGCCATCGGGGCAGGCACCGGACATCAGCATCGGCCGACCGATCGCCAACACCCGCGTGTGGATCCTGGATGCGCATGGACAGCTGTGTCCGCTGGGCGTCCCCGGCGAAATCTGCATCGGCGGCGCGGGCGTGACCCTGGGCTACCTGGGGCGCCCGCAGCTGACGGCGGAGCGTTTCCCCGTCGATCCTTTCCCCGACGCCGACGCCGGCGCCACGGGTACGCCGCTGCTCTACCGCACCGGCGACCGCGGCCGCTGGCGTCCGGACGGCAACCTCGAGCACCTCGGCCGCCTCGACCACCAGGTCAAGGTGCGCGGTTACCGCATCGAACTGGGCGAGATCGAGGCCGGCCTGTGCGCGTGCGCGGACATCGCGCGCGCGGTCGTGATCGTGCGCGAGGACCGCCGCAACGACCAGCGCCTGGTGGCCTATCTCGTCCCGCGGCCGGGCGCCGCGATCGACGAAGCCGCAGTGCGCGCGCACCTGCGCGAACGGCTGCCCGCCTACATGCTGCCGCAGCACTTCGTCGTGCTGCCGGAAATTCCGCTCTTGCCCAACGGCAAGATCGACCGCAACGCGCTGCCGGCACCGGTCGCGGCGGCGCAGGCCACGACGCCTGCGCCGGACGCGGCCGGTTCGGCAGCCGACCCGCGCGTGCGTTACCTGGCCGGGGTCTGGTCGGAGCTGCTCGGCCTGCCGGCCGGCGCCGACGACAATTTCTTCGAGCTCGGCGGCCACTCGATGCTGGCGGTGCAGATGGCCACCCGCGTGGAGCGCGACACCGGCGTGCGGATCAAGCTGATCCGCCTGGGCGCCGAAACCCTGGCGCAGGTCGCCGCTGCGCTTCCCGTGCCCGCGGCGCAGCCCGCGGCCGCGGCCAGCGTCGGCGGACGCATCGGCAACGGCCTGCGGCGGTTGTTCGGATTGCGCGGAGGGTCGCGAGGATGAAGCCCGCCGCGCCTGCTCGCGGCCGGCGGCGATCGCCCCGAAGGCGGCCGCGATGAGCATCGGGGACTGGGAGCCGTTGTGGCTGGGGCCGCCCGCGCGGCGCTTGTACGCCGCATTGCACCCGGCCGGTGCGACGGCGCCTGGCGCGCCGGCGCCGGGCGTGCTGCTGGTGCCGCCGCTGCTGCACGAGTCGCCGCGCAGCCGCCGCTTCATCGTCGAGGTCGCCAGCGCGCTTGCGGCGCTGGGACTGCCGTGCCTGCGCTTCGACTTCTTCGGTACCGGCGATTCCGGCGGTCGCGGCGACGACGTCGACTTCGCCTCGATGGCGGCCGACCTGGACGTGGCTACCGCCGCCCTGCGTGCGCGGACGGGTGTCGGGCAGGTAGTGCTGCTGGCGTGGCGGGGCGCGGCCTTGCTCGCCGGCTCGTGGTCGCAACGGGAGCGGCCGGGGGATCGGATCGTGCTGTGGGAGCCGATCGTGGATGGCGCCGGCTGGTTGCGCGAACTGCAGGACAACGATGCCCGCGAGCGCAGTCTGCGGCCGCGGCCGCGGCCCGGTGTGCCGCGCACGAACCGGCAGGACGACGGCCAGCTGATGGGTTTTGCCGCATCGCCGCAGCTGCGCCTGGACCTCGCCGCCGCCCGCCTGTCGCGGGCCAGCGCGCTGCGCCCGGCGTCGACCTGGGCTGTGGCGCATGCGGCTTCGCCGCCGTTGCCGCTCGAGGTGGCGCAGCTGTTCACGTTGCCCGCCGGCGCGCCGACCTTCGACGGCGGCGCGGCGATGGAGGCGACGTTGTTCCTGACCCCGCCGCTGGAGCGCGTGGTCGAGCAGCTCGGCCATGCACTGCAGCAGCGGGAAGGGTGATGGAAACGATCGTCCGCTTCGGGCCCGGCCAGCGACTGGCGGGCGTGCTCACCGGTACGCCGTCGCCGCAGGCACGACCGTTGCTGCTGCTGCCCAGCGCCGGCCTGCAGCCGCGCTGCGGCCCCTTCCGGCTGCATGTGGAACTCGGGGAGCGGCTTGCGCGGCACGGCATTCGCAGCTTCCGCTTCGACCTGCCGGGGGTGGGGGAAGCGCCGCGGCTGAACGGGTGCGACGGGCGCGCCGCGGCGCTGGCAGCGATCGACCGCCTGCAGGCGCTGGAAGGCTGCACGCACTTCGCCATCGGCGGCATCTGCAGCGCGGCCGATGTCGGTTGGCAGGCTGCCGTGGCCGATGCGCGCGTGTCCGCCTTGCTGCTGCTCGACGGGATCTGCTTCACCGGTCCCTGGTTCCATTACGCCCGTGCGATCAACCGCATGCGCCGGCTGCCACGGGAGTGGCGGCGGATGTGGCGCAGCGCGCCCGATCGCTTCCGCGGCGGCAATGGTCTGGACAGCGCCGATTTTCGCGAATGGCCAAGCCGCCCGGAAGCGCGCCGTCAGTTCGCGCAACTGGTGGCCCGCGATGTACGCATGCTGTGCATCTACAGCGGCGGCTACACCGACCGGTTCATGCATGCGCGCCAGTTCGCGTGGGCGTTCGGCGCGCCGGCACGCAGTCCGCACGTGGCCATGCGCTACTGGCCGGATTGCGACCACACCTACTTCGCGCGCGCGCAGCGCGACCGCCTGCTCGCGGCCGTGGAGGACTGGATGATCCGCTTGCCGATGCCTTCGGGAGAACAGCCATGAGCAGTACGGGCGACCCAGATGTCCATGATGCGACCGGATCGATTGCGATGCCTGCTCCGCCCCTGTACGCCGTGCCCGCAGGCATGGCCGACCCGCTGCGCGTGGCGATGCTGCTGCCGGAACGGATTCCGGGATGGGTAGCGGCGTTCATTCGGCTTGCCGCCGAGAACGCCTGGATCGATGTGACGGTCCTGCACACCGGGGCTGCGGGGGCGATGCCGGTTCCCGGCTGCTCCGTGGACCTGCGCGCGCTGCTCGCCGTCGAGCGCCTGCGCGGCAGGCGCGGCGGCGTTTCGTTGGCGCCGGTCGCCAGCGCGACGCTGCCGCAGGCGGTCGCCGCGCCCGACAGCGGCCTCGATGCCGACCCGGAGGGGTTGCGCAGGCGGATCCTCGGGCTGCGACCGGATGTCGTGCTGGCACTCGCGGGGGAGGCCCACGCGCCCATGCTGGCCGCTTGCGCGCGCTGGGGCTGCTGGCGGCTCGACGGCAACCTCGTCCACCCCACGCGTGCCGGGCTGCCGTTGCTGGCACCGATGCTGCGGGGAGAGGCGGCCACCGCGCTCGAGCTGGAGCTGCACTGCCCGCCGATGCCGCCAGAGCTGCTTGCACGCAGCTGGGGGGCGACCCGGCATGGTTCGTTTGCCCTGCAGCGGGAGCGGGCGTTTCTCAAGCTCGCGCCGCTGTTGCTGCGTGCACTGCATCGCCTCGCCGACGACCGCCTGGCGCTGCCGGAAGGCGCGCTCGCGACCTTGCGCCTGCGGCCGCCTGTGCCGGCGCTGGGCATGGCCGCCGGTGCGCGTGCGATCGCGACCACGCTGCGCGCCACGGCGCACTGGCGCTGGAAACGACGCCAGCCGCAAACCTGGATGCTGGCCATCCGCCGCACGAAGGCATTGCTGGACCTGGACGCGCCGGTAATGGGCGAGAGCGCCATGTTGCGTTCGCCGCGCGGCTACTGGGCCGACCCCTGCGTGGTGGAGGCATCCGGAAGCCTGTTGCTGTTCGTCGAGGAGTGGAACCCGCAGACCCGCAAGGGCGAGATCGCCTGCCTGCAGCTGGAGGGCAACGAGGTGCGCAGACTGGGCCTGGTCCTCGACGGCCCCGGCCACCTGTCGTTTCCGCAGCCTTTCCGGTGGCAAGGCGACTGGTACATGACCGTCGAATCGAGCCAGGCGCGGCGGATCAGCCTGTATCGGGCTACCGCGTTCCCGTTGCAATGGCAGCGCCTCTGCGATCTGGTCACGGATCGGGTCTGCGTCGATCCGGCGCTGCACTTCCACGAGGGGCGCTGGTACCTGTTCGCCAATGTCGCGGAAAACGGCAACAGCACCTGGGACGAATTGTTCCTGTTCGTCGGCGAGACCCTCACCGGGCCGTTCCGGCCGCATCCATGCAATCCGATCGTCAGCGACGTGCGCCGCGCGCGGCTGGCGGGCAGGCTCTTCCGCCGCGACGGCAGGCTGATCCGGCCGGCCCAGGACTGCGCTCCGGGCTATGGCGCGGCGGTGGTCTTCCACGAAGTGCAGGAACTCGGTCCGGACCGCTATCGCGAGCGCGTGCTGTCGCGACTGGCGCCTGGCTGGGATCCGGGGCTGGACGGCTGCCACACCTACGGCGCCGCGGGTTCCGTCGAGGTGCTGGACCTGCATGGTCGCGCCAGGGCCGGCACGGCGCCGTTGCGGGTTGCCGACGCGGCGGCAGCCCCGGTGCTGCCGGCGTGATGGCCGCGTGCCAGGGGCGGCTTTCGGGGGCGGCCGGCGATTCCCCGCACGCGGCGTCGACATGAACAGTTCGCCGCGCGAGGTGGGTGCGGCTGGGGAGTCCGCGCCGCGGCGCCAGACCAGCATGGCGACCCATTACCTGCGTTACTCGACCACCAACATCCTGGTGCTGCTGGCCGGATTCGTCTCGTTCCCGATATTGACGCGGCTGCTGGACAACCACCAGTACGGCATCCTCGGTTATTACGACACCTGGGGGATGATCGCCATCGCCGTGGCCAAGCTGGGCTCGCAGCACGCCATCATCCGTTTCTACCCGTACGTCGGCGTCCGCCGGGAGATGGTGAGTTTCGGCACCAACCTGGTCGTGCTGCCGATGCTGTTGTCGATGTTGCTGTGGGCCGTCTTCGCGGCGTCGCTGTTCGGCTACGCACGGGTGAGCGGCGTGGAATTCCTGCTCGTGCTCTGGTGCGTGGTGATCATCACGCCGGTACAGGTCGTCAACAGCATGATCCAGATGGTGGTGCGCGCGAGCGAGCGCTCCGACATCATCATGGCTACGCGCATCATCGGGCGCTGGCTGGAGCTCGGGCTGGTCCTGGGCGCAGTGGTGTTCCTGCAGCGCAGCGCGCTTGCCGTCTACGGCGGCAAAATCGTCGCCGCGGTACTGCTGCTGTGCTATTTCGTCCACTGGGCGCGGCGCAATCTGCATTTTTCCCGCGATGCGGTCGATTTTACGCACATGCGTCAAGGCATGAGTTACGGGCTGCCGTTGATGGCCAACGAGATGGTGGCCCTCGTGCTCGTCGCCGTCGATCGGATCATGCTCAAGCAGATGACGGGAGATTTCGCCGCGGTCGGCATCTACACCATCGGCTATTCCCTGGCGACGCAGATCAACGTGTTCCTCAATGCTTCGCTGTCCGAAGCGTTCGCCCCGGTCGTGAATCGGGTGTACGACAGCGGCGGGGATGTTGCGGTGCGTGCGCTCAAGGACCGGGTATTGCTGCCGATGACGTACGCCTCGTTCGCCATCGCCACGATGCTGATCCTGGTCGGCGAGGACGCGATGATCGCACTGGCCGGCCCGGACAAGGCCGCTTCCGGAGCGGTGTTCGTGGTCGTCGGCACGACCTTGGCGCTGTTTCCCCTGATCAACATTTCCAGCTACGGGTTGCTGCTGCGCAAGCGCTCGATGATGGTGTTCTCGATCACCGCGTTCGCGGCGGCATTCAATGTCGCGATCAACCTGGTGCTCATACCGCGTTACGGCTACATGGGCGCGGCCTGGTCGACTGCGGCCAGCTATGCCGTGCTCTGCGTCGCCTGCTATCTGTGGTGCCCCCGCGGGTTGGCGCGTTTCCCGGACCTGCGCACCGTGGCCCTGTCGACGGGGTCGGCGCTGGCGTTGTTCGCGGTCGCCAGGGGCACCGACATGTTCGGCGTGCATGCGCCGTGGCCGAGGCTGTTCGCCGCCGGTTGCCTGTTCGTGCTGCTCTATGCGCTTCCCATCTGGCTGCTCGACCCGCGATTGCGCGTGGCGCTGCGGCAATGGCGCAAGGGGGCGGCATGAGTTGCACGGCAATGGCGAAGGAACGCACATGGAATGGCTGCTGTCGCCGTTGACGTGGCTGCTCGTTGCGGGCCTGTTCGCGGCGGCAGGGTGGCGCATGCGCGGGCATGTCGCCGCACGCGGCGTGCGCTGGATCGTGGCGGCCGCCGCGACGCTTGCCGTGATTTCGCTGATGGCGATGACGCCGCTGGTCGCCAATGCGCTCGCGTCCTATCTCGAACGACCGCTGGCCGCCGCTGCGTCGTGCCGCAGCATGCCGCCTTCGATCCTGGTGGTCCTGGCCGGTGGGGTCGATCGCCTGCCGGCCGACGACGGCGATTTCAGCGTTCTGAACGTGGCCAGTCGGCGCCGGATGGAATACGCGGTGCGCTGGTGGCGGGAGCACGCGCATGCCCGGCTCGTCATTTCCGGCAGGGAGTTCCGCGGCGACCGGCCGCCGCGCGCGTCGCTGCTGGCCGGATACGCGCGGGCACTGGGAATGCCCGCCGATGCGTTGCTGCTGGAGCGCCGATCGCTCAACACGTGGCAGAGCGCGCGCAGCGTCGCGGAGCTGTTTCCGCCGCCGGCGCGCATCGCGCTGGTGACCTCGGCGATGCACATGCCCCGCGCCCGTGCCGCGTTTCGCGCAGCCGGTTTCGAGGTCTGCCCGCTGCCCACCGACTTTCGCGTCGTTCCCGTCGGGCCGCCCGGTTATCTGGTTCCGCGCAGCGGGGCGCTGGACAAGACCGAAGCCGCGTTGCACGAACTGGTCGGGATCGCGTACTACCGCTGGCTGGGCCTGCTTTCGTGAGATCGGCTTCGGCGGGAGTCGCCGCCCGGCGGGCTGGGGGGCTGCGCCCTCCTGACAATCTCCTGTCTTCAAGCCGGGTGTGGACCCTCCCTGGTCCACTCTCCGCACCCCAGCCCGCCGGGCGGCGCCTTCGCGAGACTGGCGTCCGTCGCTGCGGATGGTTTTCCATAACAAGCGCCCACTTGCTGGCTGGACCGGCGTGCCGGGGGCGGGTGGAATCGCAGTCGGGCCGACGGGCGGACCTGGCATGCGGGAGCGCCATCCACCGAGACGGTCCAGGGCTTGAATTCCGCGGATCGACCTGTTTCCGGGTAGCCACGGCAGGGGGGCGTACTTCGCCAGAGCCGGCGGATGCGGCCGGGCCGGCGGCCGACGTAGCCGTAGCGGTTCCTGTCCGCACGTCGTCCCCGAATGCGTAACCTTGCATGTGTGGTTGCCGCGGCATGGCCGCCACCGGCGCCCTTCACATTTGGACGGCAATCATGACTGCCGCGACGCTTCGATTCCGCCGAACGCCAGGGCACGATCCCGTGCGTTGCTGCCGGAGCCGTTCGAGCCGTTCGTGCTGCGCTGTTGCGGGCGGGTTCTTCGGTTGCTGGAGCGGTCGTGTCCATGCGTAGTGCTGCGCTCGATTCCGGTGGCCGAAGCCGCAACGAAGCCGCATTCCATGATGCGCGGGTCGACGACGACTGCCGGAAGCTGGGCTATGCCTATGCGTCGGTGCGGGATGTCCATGGGTTCAACGACGTGCCGCCGGAATACCGCAATCGCTCCGTGCTGGAACTTGGATGCTTTCGCGGCAACCGTGCGCTCGCGTTACGTGATTTCCGGGGGAGTTATACGGGCATCGACATCAGCCCCGCGGCCATAGACCATTGCGCGGAACTGGGCCTGCCCGCCAATTTCCGCTTCCGCGTCGACAACGCCAATACTTTGGACACCATCGGAGATGGCGAAGTCGATTACGCGTTCGGCGATGGCGTCCTGCATCATCTCGACCTGGCCTGCCTGGCACCGGCTCTCGCGCGCAAGCTCTCGCCCGACGGTTGCGCGCGTTTCATCGAACCGGCGCAGGGCAACCTGCTGCTGCGGGCGTTCCGCAAGCTCACGCCGAAGTTGCGTACACCGGACGAGCATCCCTTCGATCGGGCGTCGATCGAGCTGCTGCAGCGCCATTTCCGGGTCTCGATCGTCCACGAGGCGCTGTTGCGCCCCTGGCTGCCGATGCTGTGTTTCAACGCCGGCTGGTCGATCGCCGCCGCGCGCTGGATGGACCGGCGCCTGCTTCGTTACCGGTTCTTCCGGCAGCAGGCCTGGTTGTTGCTGATCGAGTTGCGCAGACGCTGAGGGCCGGACCGGTCAATGCCGGTCCGGCCTCCAGCTCCCCGAAGATCAGGGTTCGACGGTCCAGGCGAGGTCGGTGACGCCGGTCATCGTCTGCGGAGTGCTGCGGTTGGCGGATTTCCAGATGACGTTGGCGCCGGTGCGGGTGTTGCGCCACAGGACATCGGATTTGCCGTCGCCGTTGAAATCGCCGGTTCCGACGATTTTCCAGTCTAGATTGGTGACACTGGCCATTGCTTGCTGCGTGCTGCGGTTGGCGGATTTCCAGATGGTGTTGGCGCCGGTGCGGGTGTTGCGCCACAGGACATCGGATTTGCCGTCGCCGTTGAAATCGCCGGCTCCGACGATTTTCCAGTCGAGATTGGTGACGCTGGTCATCGCTTGCTGCGTGCTGCGGTTGGCGGATTTCCAGATGGTGTTGATGCCGGTGCGGGCATGGCGCCAGAGCACGTCGGACTTGCCGTCGCCGTTGAAGTCGCCGACCCCGACGATCTGCCAACCGAGGTCGGTGACCGCGGCCATGGGTTGTGGAGTGCCGCTGCTGCCGGATTTCCAGATGGTGTTGGCACCGACGCGGGCATGGCGCCAGAGCACGTCGGATTTGCCGTCGCCGTTGAAGTCGCCGACCCCGACGATCTGCCAACCGAGGTCGGTGACCGCGGCCATGGGTTGTGGAGTGCCGCTGCTGCCGGATTTCCAGA
>NZ_QVPD01000007.1:0-608 GCF_003416885.1 Cognatiluteimonas weifangensis | reverse complement strand
ATTTGCCGTCGCCGTTGAAGTCGCCGACCCCGACGATCTGCCAACCGAGGTCGGTGACCGCGGCCATGGGTTGTGGAGTGCCGCTGCTGCCGGATTTCCAGATGGTGTTGGCACCGACGCGGGCGTGGCGCCAGAGCACATCGGACTTGCCATCGCCGTTGAAATCCAGTTCGACGTGCTTGCCGGTCACCACGGGCGCACTGGCCGACTGCACCTCATAGGCGCCGATGTCGTTGGCGGGTCCTGCGGGGCGTTTTTGCAGCAGGAAGTCGGTGGTGACGGCGCTGATGGTGGGGGCCTTGTCGATGACGGGGCTGCCGGCGAGGGGCGTGGCATCGAAGGAGGCGAGGGTCATGTTGGCGAGTTTGGGATCCTGGCCGCAGAGGCTGCCGGTGGGGCAGGTGTTGTTCTTGACCTTCCAGACCAGGTTGCCGGAATAGCTGTCGACCACGCCGGTGTTGTTGGCGTAGAAGAGGGAGCTTTGCTTGCTGGGGTCGCGGTAGGTGGGGAAGCCGATGAGGACGTTGTTCTGGATGGCGAGCCTGTTGGTGGAGTCGCCCTCGATGGCGCCGATGAGGACGCCGCCCTGGCCGGTGATGGTGTTGTGG
>NZ_QVPD01000006.1 GCF_003416885.1 Cognatiluteimonas weifangensis | reverse complement strand
CGGCCTGTGCGGGACCGTCGGCGGCATGGATGCCGCCGAGGAGCCTACAGGGACGTATTCACGGCGTGTCCCGCACAGGCCGGGCCACTGGCTTCCCCCACGGAAGCTTCCGCGCTCGGAGACGGATTCACAGCGGCTTCTTCCGCGGAATTTCCGCGCTTGAAGGTATGTTTTCACGGCGTGTCCCGCACAGGCCGGGCCGCCGGCTTCCCCCCACAAGGGTCCGCACTTGAAATATGTGTTCGCGGCGTGTCTCGCATAGGCCGAGCTACTGCTTTCCTCTGCAGAGGTTTCGGCATTGGGAATGTATTCGCTGCGTATCCAGGATTTACCCCGCGGCGATTTCAGCGTGTGGACGAGTGATTTCGCGCTGCGCCGACGCGCGGCTTCGTTTCATGCAACGCAATCTTGACCGGTGGGCAACATGCGCGGCGGCACACTTGCGCTCCGGCGAATGCGTGATGCGCACCGCCGGATTCCTTCCCCCTGATGAGGATTCACTCCATGAACAAGGACATCATTGCCGGCAAGTGGACGCAGATCAAAGGCCAGGCGCAGAAGAAGTGGGGCAAGCTCTCCGACGACGTGTTCGACGTCCAGCAGGGCGACAGCAAGTATCTGGCGGGCAAGCTGCAGGAGCAGTACGGCTGGGACCGCGACCGCGCCGAGAACGAGGTCCGCGACTTCGAACGGACGCTGCATTCCTGACGCGCTTGTCACCAGCGACAGCGACCGATCCATCCCCGCGCAGGGCCGGCAAGCGCCGGCCCTGCGCATGTGTGCCTCACCAGCGCGGCGGATCGGGTACGAAGTGCTGCGGGAACGCCTGCGGCGGCAGCGGCAGTTGCGCGGATGGCTGCGGCAGGACGCCCAGCGCGAGCAGGGTGGCGCGGTCGTCGTAGCGCAGTTGCGTGAGTTGCTGCGGCTGCACGCTGGCGCGGACGAAGCGGGTGCTGCCGACCGGCGCCCATTCGCGCGCACCGTGACCGGTGCCCAGGCGCTGCGCCGCCAGTTCGCGACCGGCTGTAGCGTTGTCCGCTGCAGCGGCCGGACTCGCGGCTTTCGCGGCGCCGCGTTCGGCGACCGCCGGCGGCGGTGCGGCGGGCGGAGGGAGCAGGGGCCGGCGCTCGTCGAACACGGCGATGCCGATCACCCCGACGTTGTCCGGCCGTCCGGTGCGCGCGGCGTAGGCGTCCGCCAGGTCGGTGAACACGAATTGCGCGACCTCCTGCAGCGACTTGCGCCAGCCGGGGATCTCGGCGCTTTCCCAGGGGCCCAGCACGTAACCGGCCTGCGCCGGGTCGGCGGTCTGGCCGCTGACGGCGTTGACGCCGTCCACCGACAGCACCACCAGCACGCGCCCGCCGCTGCGGTTGCGCAGGCGCACGGCGTAGCGGTGGCCGGGCGTGCCGGCGATCCAGGCCTGGCCGTGCGCGGCGTATTCGGGCAGGATCCGGCCGCTGTCGCGGTCGACGACCGACAGTTCCACCCGCGGCTGCGCGTCGGCGGGCGGGCAGGCGCCGGCCAGCAGCACGGCCGACAACAGCAGGGCGGGGAGCAGCGACAGCGTGCGGATCATGGCGGTGTCTCCGGTGGAAGGCCCGCGCTGGAACGCACCGGTGCCGGCAGTGGGGTTGGTCGCTCCGGTAAACTGCGGGTCGTGTTCCCGATCCGCACGCCCGCCGTGCCCGCAATGACCCCGACCCGCGTCCTCACCGGCATCACCACCTCGGGTACGCCGCACCTGGGCAACTACGTCGGCGCGATCCGCCCGGCGATCGCCGCCAGCCGCGCGCCCGGGGTCGAGAGCTTCTATTTCCTCGCCGACTACCACGCGTTGATCAAGGTCCAGCAGCCCGAGCGCGTGCAGCGCTCCACGCTGGAGATCGCCGCGGCGTGGCTGGCCTGCGGGCTGGATCCGGACACGGTGCATTTCTACCGCCAGTCCGACGTCCCCGAGACTACCGAGCTGACCTGGCTGCTGGCCTGCGTCGCCGGCAAGGGCATCCTCAACCGCGCCCACGCCTACAAGGCGGCGGGCGATCGCAACCGCGAGCTCGGCGAGGACGAGGATGCCGGCGTCACCGCCGGGTTGTTCATGTATCCGGTGCTGATGGCCGCCGACATCCTGCTGCTCAACGCGCACAAGGTACCGGTGGGCCGCGACCAGGTGCAGCACATCGAGATGGCGCGCGATTTCGCGCAGCGCTTCAACCACCTGTACGGCGAGCACTTCACCCTGCCCGAGGCGGCGATCGAGGAACAGGTGGCCACGCTGCCCGGCCTCGACGGCCGCAAGATGAGCAAGAGCTACGACAACGCCATCCCGCTGTTCGCCCCGCGCGGCGAACTGAAGAAGCTGATCGCCGGCATCGTCACCGACTCGCGCGCACCCGGCGAGGCCAAGGACACCGAAGGCTCGGCGCTGTTCCAGCTTTACCAGGCCTTCGCCGCGGCGGACGAAACCGCGGCGATGCGCCAGGCCTACGCCGACGGCATCGGCTGGGGCGAGGCCAAGCAGCGGCTGTTCGAGCGCATCGACGCCGAGGTCGCACCGCTGCGCGAAAAGTACGACGCGCTGATGGCGAAGCCGGCGGAGATCGAGGCGGTCCTGCGCGCCGGCGCCGCGCGCCTGCGCGCGCGATACGCCATCCCCGCGCTGGCCCGCCTGCGCGAGGCGGTGGGCCTGCGCGACCTGACCCACGTGCCCGTCGCCGCCGCGAAGGCCGCGGCGAAGAAGGACGCCGCGCTGCCGGCGTTCAAGCAGTACCGCGAGGCCGACGGCAAGTTCTGCTTCAAGCTGGTCGAGGGCGAGCGCGTGCTGCTGCAAAGCCGCGGCTTCGCGTCGCCGAAGGACGCCGGGCAGCGGGTCGCGGCGCTCAAGCGCGGCGGCTTCGCGGGTCCGGACGAGGACGTCGCGCTGGGCGAGGGTGTGGCCGGCGACGAGGTGGCCCGGGCGCTGGAGGCGCTGCGCGCAGCCGAAGACGCCAGGGCATGAATCTGTCGTCCATGCCGATCCTGGCGCTGGTCCTGTTCGCGCCCTGGTTCCTGATCCTGTCCTGGCTGTACTGGGCGTTCCCGCGCCAGCCGCGCGACGCGCGCCGGCGCGTGTTCGACATCCTCGTCCTCGCGGGGGCGCTGGCCGCCTTCATCGCCACGCTGCAGTGGAGCCATGGCTACGCCGACCGCCAGCACGGCGAGATGTGGCCGCAGATCCTGGCCACCTCCGCCGGCTACGGCGTGTTCCTGCTGGTGCTCACCGTCGCGGTGTTCGTCCGCCGCGCCCTGCTCCGTCGCTGAATCGCCCTCTCCCGCCTGCGGGGAGAAAGCATCCCGCAGGGGCGGACAGGGGCAAGCGCTCCCTACGGCCACTCGTTCGGCTGCGGTCCCTTCTCCGGGTGGTGCATCTTCACCACGCAGAAGCGCTGCCCGCTGGGGGCCTCCATCACCCACCAGCGCTTGACGAAGCCGATGCGTCGGGCGCCGAGCTGTTCGAGGCGGTCGGCCTCGGCGTCGATGTCGTCGGCCTCGATGTCCAGGTGCACGCGCGAGGCGTGGTCGACCTTCTGCACCTCGATGTGCAGGTCCGCCGGGGTGTCGCCGAACTGCTGATACTGACCGGGGACGTCGCCGGCGTCGGCATCGGCGATCGGCAAGCCGAGCGCCCGGCTCCAGAACGTGGCTGCCGGTTCGAGGTCGTCGACCCGGCAGTCGATGATGAAACCGGCCAGGCGGCTGCGATGGCTCATGGCATGCGCTCCGTTGCGGCGGACGGCACATGCTAGCGCCAACGCGACACGGCGGGCCCGGCCGCCGTCGTCGTGTCGGTGTCGGCCGGGCAGGAGCGCGCAGGCCGCGCCCGGGCGGGTGGAGCCTCGGGCGCGCCGCACGCTTGCCCGCGCGTCGGTTACTGGGGCAGCGCCAGGTCGTCCAGCAGCGCCTTGAGGAAGCGCGCGGCTTCGCCGCCGGTGGCGGCGCGGTGGTCGAAGGTCAGCGAGATCGGCATGCGCCGGTGCACTTCGATGCCGCCCATCACCGCGACCACGTCGTGGCTGAGCTTGCCGGCGCCGACGATCGCCACGCACGGCGGCACCACCACCGGCGTCGCGTAGCGGCCGGCGAACATGCCGAAGTTGGACAGCGAGATGGTGTAGCCGGCCAGTTCGCTGGCCGGGATCGTGCGCTCCTCGACCTGCTTGCGCAGGCGCCCGATCGCGCCGCGCACGGCGGCCGCGTCGAGCATGTCGGCGTTGCGCAGGGCGGGCACGAACAGGCCGTCGTCGGTATCCACGGCGATGCCGATATCCACGTGCGGATGCAGGGTGCGGGTCAGCTTGTCGCCGTCGAACCAGGCATTGAGCGCCGGCACCGCCTTGCAGGCGGCGACGATCGCGCGGATCAGGCGCGCGGTGATGTCCTGCTTGCCGATCCAGGCGTGCAGGTCGGCGTCGTCGCAGAGCATGGTCGGCACCACCTGCGCGTGGGCGTCGGCCATGACCCGGGCCATGTTGCGGCGCACGCCCTTGAGCTGCTCGGGCTGGCCGCTGGCGGCCACGCCCGGCGGCTGCGTGCGCATCGGCTTGCCGGCCTGCGAGAGCGTGCTGCGCTGCGCCGGCGCGGCCGGGCGTGCGGCCTCGAAGTGCGCACGCATCGCGGCCGGCGTCGGCGCCGCGCCGGGCCTGGCGCTGCCGTCCGCGGCGGCGCGCTTGACGTCGTCCATGGTCACCGTGCCGTCGGCGCCGCGGGCCCGCACGCGGGCGATGTCCACGCCGAGCTTGCGTGCCATCGCGCGCACCGCGGGCATCGCCTTGACCCCGCCGACCGCGACCGCGGTTTCGCTGCGCACCGCATCGGAGGACTGCATCGCGCCGACCACCGTGCCGGCGTCGCGGCCCGGCTCGGCGCGGGCGCCGTCGGCGTGGCCCTTGGCCGCCGCGGTGCCGGCCGCGGAAATCGCGCCGCCCTCGTCGGAGGCGACCACGCGGTCGTCCGGCGCCGGGTCCTGGCTGCCCACGCTTTGGTCCGGCGCGGGGGCGCCGCCATGGTGGTGGCCGGTGTCCTGGCCCTCGGCACGCTGCGGCAGCGACGGGTCGAGCTCGAACTCGGCCAGCATCGCGCCGGTGACGATCACGTCGCCGGCGCCGCCGGCGAGCTTGAGCACCTTGCCGGAGACCGGCGAGGGCACGTCGACGACCGCCTTGGCGGTTTCCATCGACACCAGGTTCTCGTCCAGGCGGATGGTGTCGCCGACCTTGACGTACCACTCGACGATGGTGGCGTCGGGCAGGCCTTCGCCGAGGTCGGGAAGCAGGAATTGTTTGGTGGTCATGGTTGTTCCCGTTTTGCTATGTGCCGCCATGCCCGCGGAAGCGGGGGCCGTGGACAGCCGGATGGCGGTCCATCCAGCGACTTCGATCTTGCGTGGACGCTCGACCGCGAGGGCGCCGGATCCCCGCGTCCGCGGGGATCCGAACGATCAGCCTGCGGCCACCGCGCGCCTGGCGGCGGCGACGATCCGCTCCACGCTCGGCAGGTATTTCATCTCCAGCCGGAACAGCGGGATGTGGGTGTCGTAGCCGGTGACGCGCTCCACCGGCGCCAGCAGGTCGTACATGCATTCCTCGGCCAGGCGCGCGGCGATCTCGGCACCGAAGCCCGCGGTCTTGGCCGCTTCGTGCACGATCACGCAGCGCCCGGTCTTGGCCACCGACTCGGCGATGGTGGGGAAATCCAGCGGCGTCAGCGTGGCCACGTCGATGACCTCGGCGCTGATGCCGTCCTTGGCCAGGGCCTCGGCGGCTTCCAGGGTTTCCTTCACCTGTGCGCCCCAGGTGACGAGGGTGATGTCGCTGCCGTCGCGCAGCACGTAGCACACGTCCAGCGGCAGCGCCTCGCCGTCGTCGGGCACCACTTCCTTGTACTGGCGGTAGATGCGCTTGGGCTCCATGTAGATGACCGGATCCGGGTCGCGGATCGCGGCCAGCAGCAGGCCGTAGGCGCGCGCCGGCGAGGACGGCATCACCACGCGCAGCCCGGGCACGTTGGTGAAGATCGACTCGTTGGCCTCGCTGTGGTGTTCCGGCGCGCGGATGCCGCCGCCCCAGGGCACGCGCAGCACCATCGGGCAGGTCAGGCGGCCGCGGGTGCGGTAGCGCATGCGCGCGGCGTGGCAGATGATGAAATCCACCATCGGATACATGAAGCCGTCGAACTGCGCCTCGGCCACCGGGCGCAGGCCCTGGCTGGCCATGCCGACGGTGAGGCCGGCGATGCTGGTCTCGTCCAGCGGGGTGTCGAGGATGCGCTCGGGGCCGAAGGTCGCCGACAGCCCCGCGGTGGCGCGGAACACGCCGCCGTTGACGCCGACGTCCTCGCCGAGCACCAGCACGCGCTCGTCGTGACGCAATTCGTAGGCCAGCGCCTGGGTAATCGCCTCGATCAGGGTGATGGCGGCCGGGGCCGCGGGCGCGGCGGATGCTTGCTCAGCCATTGCGCTTCTCCAGGGCAATGGCGGCCGCGCGCTGCGCCAGCAACTCGGGCGGCGGGTCGCCGTACAGGTAATCGAACATGGCCTCGACCGGCTGCACCTTGGTCTCCAGGTAGGCGTTGATCTCGATGTCCACCAGCCGCGCGCATTCCTCCAGCCAGGCTTTTTCCCGGGCTTCGTCCCACAGCCCGGCGGCGGTCAGCCAGGTGCGCAGGCGCAGCATCGGCTCGCGCGTCCAGGCGGCCTTGACCTCGTCCTCGCCGCGGTAGCGGCGGGCGTCGTCGGCGGTGGTGTGGTCGTGCAGGCGGTAGGTCAGGAATTCGATCACGCTGCCGCCCTGGCCGCTGCGCGCGCGGGTCATGGCGCGGCGCATGCCCTCCAGCACCGCGATCAGGTCGTTGCCGTCCACCTGCAGGCAGGCCAGGCCGCCGGCCAGGCCTTTCTGCGCCAGCGTCTGCGCGCCGGTCTGGGCCTTGCGCGGCACGCTGATGGCCCAGCCGTTGTTGACCACGCACAGCACCAGCGGCAGGGTGTAGGCGCCGGCGGAATTGAGCGCGGCGTAGAAGTCGGTCTTGGACGAACCGCCGTCGCCGCAGCTGGCCACCGCGACCCGCTCCTGCTTGCGCAGCTTGAACGACAGCGCCGCGCCGGCCGCCATCAGCATCTGGGTCGCGATCGGCACGCACCAGGGGTAATCGTTCTTCGGCCCGGCGAAGTCGTTGCCGCGCTCGTCGCCGCCCCAGTACATCAGCACCTCGCGCGGGCGCACGCCGCGCATGAACTGGGCGCCGTACTCGCGGTAGCTGGGGGCGAACACGTCCTGCGGCTGCATCGAGGCGCCGATGCCGACGTGGGTGGCCTCGTGCCCCAGGCAGGCGGCGTAGGTGCCGAGCTTGCCGGTGCGCTGCAGGCGGATGGCCTTGTCGTCGAAGGTGCGCACGTACAGCATCTGCTTGAACAGCGGCAGCACGGTGGCGGGGTCGCGGAAGGCTTGCGGCAGTTCGGCGACCGGCTTGCCGTCCGGGCCGAGGTACTGCAGGTATTCGATCTCGAAATGCGCGGCGACGGTCATGCGGTCGGGCCCGGTAGCGGCAGAACCGCCATGATAACGAATCGACCGGGGCCGGCGCCCGCAGGGGGGCGGCAAGCGCAGCCGACTTGACCCGGATCAGGCGCCGCCGCCCCGGCGACGTGCGAAACTGCGCGGATGAGCACCGACCAGAACCAGCGTCCGCTCGAGGCGGGCATCCAGACCGATTTCGCCGGCCACATGAACTACGGCAGCTACCTGCACCTGGACCAGCTGCTGTCCTGCCAGCATCCGCTGTCGCAGCCGCCGCACCACGACGAGATGCTGTTCATCATCCAGCATCACACCAGCGAGCTGTGGCTGAAACTGATGATCCACGAGCTCACCGCCGCGGTGGAGCACCTGCGCCACGATCGCGTCGGGCCGTTCCAGAAGGTCGCCGCGCGCTGCAAGCGGGTGCTGGAGCAGCTGACCAACCAGTGGACGGTGCTGGAGACGCTGACCCCGGCCGAGTACATGGAATTCCGCCACGTGTTCGGGCAGTCCAGCGGCTTCCAGTCGCTGCAGTACCGCACCGTCGAGTTCCTGCTGGGCAACAAGCATGCCTCGATGGTGAAGGTGTTCGCGCACGATGCTGCGGCGCACCAGGCGTTGACCGCGGTGCTGCAGGCGCCGAGCCTGTACGACGAGTTCCTGCGTTATCTGGCGCGCTGGGGCCATGCGGTGCCGCAGCGCCACCTGGAGCGCGACTGGACCCAGCCGCACGCGCTCGACCGCGAGCTGCTGCCGGTGTTCGAGCGCATCTACGAGCACACCGACCACTACTGGCGCGAGTACGCCCTGTGCGAGGACCTGGTGGATCTGGAGACCCAGTTCCAGCTCTGGCGCTTCCGCCACATGCGCACGGTGCTGCGGATCATCGGCTTCAAGCGCGGCTCCGGCGGCAGCTCCGGGGTGGATTTCCTCAAGCGCGCGCTGGACCTGACCTTCTTCCCGGAACTGTTCGACGTACGCACCGAGATCGACCCCGCGCGCGCCCTGGCGACCGCGTCCGGCGACTGATGCTGCAAAGCAGCATGCGCCCGCGGGTTTGACGCCGGTCGCATCCGTCGGACATTCTCGCCCCGGCCCGCGCATGCCGCGCCGGGCTTCCAGCCGCACGATCGATCAGGGGAGAGCGCATGAGCGCAGCCGCAAGCACACCGACGCCGGCCGCACCGGTTCCGGAATTCAAGCAGGTCATGGGGCATCCGCGTCCGCTGTGGATGCTGTTCATGACCGAGTTCTGGGAGCGCTTCGCCTTCTACGGCATCCGCTGGGCGCTGGTGCTGTACATCGTGGCCCAGTTCTACGACGGTTCCGGGACCGGCGAGGCGCCGGCCAACCGCGTCTACGGCGCCTACCTGGCGCTGGTGTACGCGGCCGCGATCTTCGGCGGCTACATCGCCGACAAGGTCCTGGGCTACCAGCGCTCGATCCTGCTCGGCGCGGTGATCATGGCCACCGGCCTGTTCCTGATCGCGTATCCGGACGAGACCGTGTTCAAGTTCGGCCTCGCCACCGTGATCGCGGGCAACGGCCTGTTCAAGCCCAACATCTCGACCATGGTCGGCAAGCTGTATGCGACCGGCGACGAGCGCCGCGATTCCGGCTTCACCCTGTTCTACATGGGCATCAACGCCGGCGCGTTCCTGGCGCCGATCCTCACCGGCTGGCTCGCCAGCAAGGTGTTCGGCAGCGACGAGATGCCGGCCTACAAGATCGTGTTCATCGCCTCGGGCATCGGCATGCTGATCAGCCTGGTGTGGTTCTGGTTCGGTCGCCGCCAGCTGCAGGGCATCGGCCGCCCGATCGCGGGCGAGGAGCAGAAGAGCCGGGTGCTGTGGGTGTTGCTGGGCGCCGTCGCGGCGATCCCGCTGATCTACTTCCTGCTCGCGATCGACGCCGCCAACCTGCAATGGGTGCTGAGCGCGCTGTTCGTCGGCCTGTGCGCGATGATCATGGTCGAGGGATTCCGCGACGGCCCGGTGGCGCGCGACAAGGCGCTGGCGATGCTGATCATCTTCGCGTTCAACGTGATGTTCTGGATGTTCTTCGAACAGGCCGGCAGCTCGTTCAACTTCCTCGCCGACAAGATCGTCGACCGCGACCTCGGCGGCTGGACGTTCCCGGTGGCGTGGTTCCAGTCGGTCAACTCGGTCGCGATCCTGACCCTGGCGCCGCTGATCGCCTGGATCTGGATCAAGCTCGGCCGCCACAACCCGTCGATTCCGCGCAAGTTCGGCCTGGGCCTGATCTTCAACGGTCTCGCCTTCCTGCTGCTGATGTTCGCGCTGTCCAGCCTGCTCAGCGCCAGCGGCATGATCCCGCTGTGGACGCTGGTCGCGGTGTACGTGATCCAGTCGATCGGCGAGCTGTGCCTGTCGCCGATCGGCCTGTCGATGACCACCAAGCTCGCCCCGGTGCGCCTGGTCGGCCTGGGCATGGGCGGCTGGTTCCTGTCCACCGGCATCGGCAACAACCTGTCGGGCATCTTCGCCAGCCACGTCAGCGGCGACACCGGCATGACCGTGGCCTCGGCGCACTCCGGCTACACCTTCGGCTTCTGGGCGCTGCTCGGCTGCGGCGTGCTGCTGTTCCTGATCGCGCCGCTGATCCAGCGCCTGATGCACGGGGTGAAGTAGGCGCCACGCTCCCGCGCCGGCCGGGCGCCGGCGCGGCCCGCGCGTGCGCACGCCGACGGCAGCTGCGGCTGCCGTCGGCGTCTTCAGGGCGCCTCGAGCGCCGCGCCGAGCTTGTCCAGCAACGCCAGCAGCTGCCTGCGTTCCCCCGCATCCAGCCGCGCCAGCAGCCGGTGCTCGATCCCCAGGGCCAGCGGCGCGACCTGCGCGTGCAGGCGCAGGCCCTCGCGGCTGAGGCCCAGCACCGAGCGGCGCCGGTCCTCGCCGTGGACCGTGCGGGTCAGCAGGCCCTTGTCCAGCAGCGAGGCCACCGCGCGGCTGACGGCGACCTTGTCCATCGCCGTGCGCTCGGCCACGCCGGTGGCCGACAGGCCCGGGAAGCGGCCCAGCACCGCGATCACCCGCCATTCGGTCACCGCCAGGCCGAAGCGCCCGACGTAGGTATCGGCGATGCGCTGGCTGACCTGGTTGGCCAGCACGCTGAGGCGGTAGGGCAGGAAGCGCTCCAGTTCCAGGGTGTCGCCGGCGGCGGCGGAGTGGACGGGCTGCGGGCTGGACATTGCTGCGCTGTGCCTTGCAAATGGTTTCATCTGAAACTATAACGGCGACCCTGGCCGCGCAAGCGGCAGCGCAACACCCCCGTTCCCGATCCGCAGGAGTTTCCATGAGCGTGCAGCGCGCCGTCACCGGCCCCGATCCCGGCATGACCGTGACCACTTTCGAGAACCCGATGGGGATCAACGGTTTCGAGTTCGTCGAGTTCGCCGCGCCGGCGGGCCAGGGCGCGGCCATGCGCGACTACCTGGAAAAGCTCGGCTTCACCGCCATCGCCCGGCACAAGGACCGCGCCATCACCCTGTTCCGCCAGGGCGCGATCAGCTTCCTGCTCAACGAGGATCCGGATTCGTTCGCGTCCGACTTCGCCGCCGAGCACGGCCCCTCGGCCTGCGGCTTCGCGATCCGCTTCCGGCAGCCCACCGCCCGGGTGCTGGAACACGTGCTGGCCAACGGCGGCGCACGCGCCGACCACAAGCCGCAGACCGGCGCGGTCGCCACCCCGGTGATCAAGGGCATCGGCGAGTGCATGCTGTACCTGGTCGACGACGCCCGCGAGGACCTGTACGCCGACTACCTGCCGCTGCCCGGCGCCGACCCGGCGCCGAAGGGCTTCGGCCTGACCTTCATCGACCACCTCACCCACAACCTCTACGTGGGCAACATGGCCAAGTGGTCGGACTACTACGAGAAGCTGTTCAACTTCCGCGAAATCCGCTACTTCGACATCAAGGGCGCCAAGACCGGCCTGCTGTCCAAGGCGATGACCGCGCCCGACGGCATCGTCCGCATCCCGCTGAACGAGTCCAGCGACGAGAAGAGCCAGATCAACGAGTACCTGCGCGCCTACCACGGCGAGGGCATCCAGCACATCGCGCTGTTCACCGACGACATCTACGCCACGGTGGAGCGGATGCGCGCGGCCGGCATCGCGTTCCTGGACACGCCCGACACCTATTTCGACGTGATCGACCAGCGCATCCCGGACCACGGCGAGGACGTGCCGCGGCTGCGCCGCAACGCGATCCTGATCGACGCCGACCCGGAGACCAAGCGGCGCAAGCTGCTGCAGATCTTCACCCAGAACGCGTTCGGCCCGATCTTCTTCGAGATCATCCAGCGCAAGGGCAACGAGGGTTTCGGCGAGGGCAATTTCCAGGCCCTGTTCGAATCCATCGAGCGCGACCAGATCAAGCGCGGCGTGCTCTAGGGCGAGCGTCCCGCCGTTCGCCGCCACGCGCGGCCACCAGCCATCGCGGGCCGCGGCCCGCTCCACGGGACAGACATGGAATCCAACGGTTACCAGTCGGGGTTCGGCAACGAGTTCGCCACCGAGGCGCTGGCCGGCACGCTGCCGGTCGGGCGCAACTCGCCGCAGCGGGTCGCGCACGGGCTGTATGCGGAGCAACTCTCGGGCACGGCGTTCACCGCGCCGCGTGCGGCCAACCGGCGCAGCTGGCTGTACCGGATCCGCCCGGCGGCGGTGCACGGCGCGTTCGCGCCCTACGCCGGGGCGCGCGGTTTCCACAACGCGTTCGGCGAGGATCCGGTGACGCCGGAACAGCTGCGCTGGGATCCGCTGCCGCTGCCCGACGCCGCGGCACCGGCGGATTTCGTCGACGGCCTGTTCACCATGGCCGGCAACGGCGGCCCGGCGTCCGGCACCGGCGTGGGCATCCACCTGTACGCCGCCAACCGCGACATGCGCGAGCGCTGGTTCTACGACGCCGACGCCGAGCTGCTGATCGTGCCGCAGCTCGGCCGCCTGCACATCGAGACCGAGCTGGGCGTGCTGGACGTGGCGCCGCAGGAGATCGCGGTGATTCCGCGCGGCGTGCGCTTCGCCGTCGCGCTGCCCGACGGCCAGGCCCGCGGCTACGTGTGCGAGAACTTCGGCGCGCTGCTGCGGCTGCCGGACCTGGGCCCGATCGGCAGCAACGGCCTGGCCAACGCGCGCGACTTCCTCATTCCGCACGCGGCCTACGAGGACCGCGAAGGCGAGTTCGAGCTGATCGCCAAGTTCCAGGGCCACCTGTGGCGCGCGCCGATCGGCCACTGCCCGCTGGACGTGGTCGGCTGGCACGGCAATTACGCGCCGTACAAGTACGACCTGCGCCGGTTCAACGCCATCGGCTCGATCAGCTACGACCATCCCGATCCGTCGATCTTCCTGGTGCTGCATTCGCCCAGCGACACGCCCGGCACCAGCAATCTGGACTTCGCGATCTTCCCGCCGCGGATCCTGGCGATGCAGGACACGTTCCGGCCGCCGTGGTTCCACCGCAACGTCGCCAGCGAGTTCATGGGCCTGGTGCACGGCGCCTACGACGCCAAGGCGGAAGGGTTCGCGCCCGGCGGCGCGTCGCTGCACAACTGCATGACCGGGCACGGTCCGGACGCGGCCACCTTCGACAAGGCCAGTCATGCGGATCTGTCGCGGCCGGACGTTATCGCCGATACCATGGCGGTGATGTTCGAGACCCGCGCGGTGATCCGGCCGACCCGGCAGGCGCTGGAGGCGGCACACCGGCAGCGCGATTACCAGGCCTGCTGGGCCGGGTTGCGCAAGCACTTCGCGCACTGACGCGGCGTTCGCGCGTCGCGGTGCCGGCGCCGCCGGCATTCGCGTTGGCGCCGTATCCGGTGCGCAGGGGCGACCTGCGCATCGGCAGGCGCGAAGGCGCAAACCTGCCGGCGGCGTTGGTGGCCTGCTGCTGCCCGCGCGGGCAGTGCCCGCGCCCGGCGCGCGGCCCGCGCGCGACCGTCATTGCGCCGCGCGTCGGCTGCGCGTCGCCCGCGGCGGTCCGGCGGCGGTTGCTAGACTGTGCGCATGGATCCCACGCCCGCCGTCGCGCGCATGGCCCGCCTGCCCGAACGCGCGTTGCAGGCGCTGGCCGACTTCCTGCGCCTGGAAGCGGCCGCCGGCATCGTCCTGATCGCCGCCGCGGCACTGGCGCTGCTGTGCGCCAACTCGCCGCTGCAGCAGCTCTACGACGGCTTCCGCGGATTGCCGGTGGCGGTGGTGTTCGGCGAGCTGCGGATCGCCAAGCCACTGCTGCTGTGGATCAACGACGGCCTGATGGCGGTGTTCTTCCTGCTGGTGTCGCTGGAGATCAAGCGCGAGTCGCTGACCGGGCAGCTGGCCGGACGCGAGCAGCTGCTGCTGCCACTGGCCTGCGCCTGCGCCGGAGTGGCGGTGCCGGCGCTGCTGTTCACCGCGCTCAACCACGGCGACGCCGCGGCGATGCGCGGCTGGGCGGTGCCGACCGCGACCGACATCGCCTTCGCGCTCGGCGTGCTGGCGCTGCTGGGTTCGCGCGTACCGTCGGGAATGAAGCTGCTGCTGTCGACGATCGCGGTGGTCGACGACCTGATCGCGATCCTGATCATCGCCCTGTTCTATTCGCACGGGCTGTCGCTGGCGGCGCTGGTCTGGGCCGGTGCCGCGCTGGCGCTGATGCTGCTGCTCAACCGTCGCGGCACGACCGCGCTGACGCCGTACCTGCTGCTGGGCGCGGTGCTGTGGGTCGCCATGCTCAAGTCCGGCGTGCACGCGACCCTGGCCGGGGTCGCCACCGGGCTGATGATCCCGCACGTGAATCGCCGCAACACGATCCCCGACGCGGTCGAGCACTCGCCGCTGGAATACCTGGAGCACGCGCTGCATCCCTGGGTGGCGTACGCGATCCTGCCGTTGTTCGCCTTCGCCAACGCCGGGCTGGTGCTCGGCGGCCTGCGGCTGCAGGACGCGTTCGCGGCGCTGCCGCTGGGGATCGTGCTGGCGCTGGTGCTGGGCAAGCCGGTCGGCATCGTCGGCGCGGCGCTGGCGCTGCGTGCGCTGCGCTGGGCGCGGTTCCCGGCCGGGATGGATGGACGCGCGATGCTCGGCCTGGGGCTGTTGTGCGGCATCGGTTTCACCATGAGCCTGTTCATCGCCTCGCTGGCCTACAGCGACCTGCGCTACGAGGAAGCCGTGCTCGGCGTGCTCGCCGCCTCGGTGATCGCGGCGCTGCTGGGGCTGACGTGGCTGCGCGCGGTGCTGCCGAAACAGCCGCAGGGCGAACGCTGATGCCGCAGGCGCTGGTGTTCGGCGGCAGCGGCCAGATCGGCACGCCGCTGCTCGCGCGCCTGCGCGACGCCGGCTGGCGCGTGGTCGCGGTCTCGCGCACGCGACAGGCGGACGCGCCCGGCGTGCGGTGGCTGCGCGGCGACCTGGCGCAGTGCGAGGGCCTGCCGCGGTCGGTCGATGCGATCTTCAGTTGCGGGCCACTGGACCAATTCGCGCGCTGGTACGCGGCGTCAACGGTGGACGCGCCGCGGGTACTGGCGTTCGGCTCGACCAGCGTCGCGGTCAAGCGCGACTCCGCGGACCCGCACGAACGCGACTTGGCGCGACGCCTGCACGCAGGCGAGCAGGGCGTGTTCGCCGCCGCCGCCGCGCGCGGCGCGCAGGCGACGCTGTTGCGGCCGACCCTGGTCTACGGCGCTGGACGCGACCGGACGCTGACGCGGATCGCGGAGCTGGCACGACGCTGGGGCCGGTTCGCGCTGCCGCGCGATGCCCGTGGCCTGCGCCAGCCGGTGCACGTCGACGATCTCGCTGACGCCGCGCTGGCGGCGCTGGATGCGTCGGCCGCGCAGGCCCGCGCCTTTGCCCTGCCCGGCGGCGAAACGCTGCCGTACCGCGAGATGGTCGCGCGCACGCTGGCCACGTTGCGACCGCCGCCGCGCCTGTACGACGTGCCGGCGCCGCTGTTCGCCGCGGCGCTGCTGGGCGCGCGCGCGCTGAGCCGCGGGGGCGGCTTCGGCCATGCCGCGCTGGCGCGGATGCGCGAGGACCTGGTGTTCGATGCGACGCCCGCGCACGCCGCCTTCGGCTATGCGCCGCGCCCGTTCCGGCCGGGCGCGGGCACGTTCGACCCGCCGCGCCGCGAGCCTCCCGGGGAGGCCGGGCCCTAGATCTCCTCGGGCGGCGGCATCGGCCGCGCCTTCGCCAGCGCGCGCATCGCGATCGACAGCACGCCGCCCAGCACCATCGCGCCGCCGAGCCACAATTGCGTGCCCGGGCGGTCGCCGTAGATCCACACGCCCAGCAGCACCGCCAGCACCGGCGCCAGCAGCAGCCACGGCGTCACCTGTGCCACCGGATGCCGCTGCACCAGCACGTAGTACAGACCATGGCCCAGCAGCGAGGAGCCGAGCGCCGAATAGGCCGCGCCGCCCCAGCCGATCCAGGTCGCATGGCGCAAGCCGGAGAACCCGCCCGGCTCCAGCCACGCGCTCAACGCCAGCAGCGGCAGCACGCCGATGATCGCGGTCCAGCCCTGCTGGCTGAACATGTCCAGGCCGTTGAGGCGGCGCATCAGCACCGTGCCTACGGCGAGGAACACCGCCGACACCAGCATCAGCAGCAGCGACGCCGGCGCCTGCAGCACCATCGGATCGAAGCCCAGCACCAGCACCCCGGCGAAGCTCACGGCGATCGCCGCGCCGGTGCGCCAGCCGAAGCGTTCGCCCAGCCACCACCACGCCAGCAGCGCCGCCATCGGCACGTAGCTCTGCATCACGATCGCCGGCGACGACAGGTTGCCGGCCAGCTGCAGCGACCAGAAGCTCAGCCCGAAGTGCAGCACGCCGTTGCACAGCGCCACCGCGATCAGCAGCGGCCATTGCCCGCGTTGCGGCGGCTTGACGAAGGCGGCGAGCAGCAGCGCCAGGATCACCAGCCGCAGCGCGGTGAACAGGAACGGCGGGATTTCCCGCAGCGCCCACGCCGAGGTGAGGAAGTTCAGCGCCCAGGCGACGCAGATCACCAGCACCAGCACGAGGTCGCGGCCGTGCAGTCCGCCGCGCGATGCGCTCATCGCGACGCGCGCACTCAGTACGACCAGCCGAGCTTGCGGTACAGCTTGGCCAGCACCCAGGCCGGGCCGATCAGCAGGTAGGTCAGGTCGGTGAGGAAGCTCGGCTTGCGGCCTTCGATCTTGTGGCCGGCGAACTGCGCGATCCACGCCAGCACGAACACCGCGACCGCCGCCAGCAGCAGCTGCTGCGTGCCCAGCGCTTCGTGCAGCCAGCGCGTGAGCCAGCCCAGCAGCACGAAGACCGCGAGCATGCCGTAGCCCAGCTTGCGCGAGGCGCGGTAGTAGAACGCCCAGGCGAAGAACATCGCCAGCGCCGCCCACAGCCCGGGCCGGAACCAGCTGCCGACGACGGGAATGCACCACAGCAGCGCGATCGCGCTCCACAGGATCAGGGGTACCGCGAACACGTGGATGCGCTGGTTCACCGGGTGGCGATGGTCGCCGGAGTAGTGGGCGAACCAGCGGTCGATCCGGCGGTCGGCGGGCGTTTGGGCATTCATGCGGCGAGCTTGCGCTTGGTGGCCGCGGTGGGCAAGTCATCGCTTCGCAGGTCGGCGCCCCATGCCGGAGCGGGCTTCGCCGCTCAAACGCCGCGTCCGGCGCCGATGCGCGGCCGCGTGCCATCCGTGGTGCACTCGAAGCCCGCCCCGGCGCGGGGCGCCTTCTCGCGCCACATGGAGTGCCCGGCTTCGGGGGGAACCGCTTCGCAATCAGTCGATCGAAATGCCCGCCAGCTTGTGCAGCGCCTCGGCGTACTTGGCGCGGGTGCGGGCGATGACCTCCGGCGGCAGTCGCGGTCCGGGCGCGGTCTTGTCCCAGTCCAGCGTCTCCAGGTAGTCGCGTACGAACTGCTTGTCGTAGCTGGGCGGGCTGGAGCCGACCTGGTATTGGTCGGCCGGCCAGTAGCGCGAGGAGTCCGGGGTCAGCATCTCGTCCATCACGTACAGGCGACCGTCGGCGTCGGTGCCGAACTCGAACTTGGTGTCGGCCAGGATGATCCCGCGCTGCGCCGCGTAGTCGCGGGCGAAGGTGTACAGGCGCAGGGTTGCGTCGCGCACCTGTTCGGCGAGATCGGCGCCGACCGTGCGCACCATGGTGTCGAAGTCGATGTTCTCGTCGTGGGCGCCGGCCGCGGCCTTGGTCGAGGGGGTGAAGATCGGCTGCGGCAGCTGCTCGGCCTGGCGCAGGCCCGGCGGCAGGGCGATGCCGCTGACCCGGCCGGTGCGCTGGTAGTCCTTCCAGCCGCTGCCGATCAGGTAGCCGCGGGCGATCGCCTCCACCGGCACCGGCTTGAGCTTGCGCGCGACCACCGCGCGTTTGGCGTACAGCGCCGGGTCCACGCCGGCCGGCAGCACACTGGCGACGTCGATGCCGGTGAGGTGATTGGGCACGATGTGCGCGGTCTGCGCGAACCAGAAGTTGCTGATCTGGCACAGCATCTCGCCCTTGCCGGGGATCGGGTCGGGCAGCACCACGTCGAAGGCGCTGAGGCGGTCGCTGGCGACCATCAGCAGTTTCGGCTCGCCGCCGTCGGCCGGCAGGTCGAACACGTCGCGGACCTTGCCGCGGTGGCGCAGGGTGAGGCCGGGAAGGTCGGATTGCAGCAGGGTGGTCGCCACGCGGGATGCCTGTGGGCTTGCGGTTCCGGGGCCGGCTAGTGTACGGCGCGAACGCGCCGATGGCGCCCCCGCGGCTTGTAGACTGCGGCGATGAAACGCTGGTACGGCAAATTGCTCGGCTTCTTCGCCGGCGCGGCGCTGCTGCGGGCCAACCCGCTGCTGGGCGCGCTGATCGGGGTGCTGATCGGCCACGCCTTCGACGCCGACTGGTTCCGCCGCCGCGACGACCCCTACCGCGTCCTCGGCCTGACCGCGGACGCCAGCGACGCCGAGGTCGACCTGGCCTGGCGCCGGCTGATCGCCCAGTACCATCCCGACCGGCTTGCCGGCGCGGCCGCGGAACTGCGCCGCCAGGCCGAGGCCCGGTCGCGCGAGATCAACGCCGCCTACGACCGCATCCGGACCTTGCGCAAGCGCGGGTAAGCTGTGCCCAGGCCGGACGCCCGGCGCCACCACCAGGAATCCGCCGCCCATGCAGCCGACCGTCATTGCCCCGTCCATCCTTTCGGCCGACTTCGCCCGCCTCGGCGCGGAGGTCGACCAGGTGCTGGCCGCCGGCGCCGACTGGGTCCACTTCGACGTGATGGACAACCACTACGTCCCCAACCTGACCATCGGCCCGCTGGTGTGCGAAGCGCTGCGCAAGCACGGCGTCAGCGCCCCGATCGACGTGCATCTGATGGTCGAGCCGGTGGACCGGATCGTCCCGGACTTCGTGAAGGCCGGCGCGACCGAAATCAGCTTCCACCCCGAAGCCTCGCGTCACGTCCACCGGACGATCCAGCTGATCAAGGCCGGCGGCTGCCGCGCCGGGCTGGTGCTGAACCCGGCCACCCCGGTCGACGTGCTCGACTGGGTGCTGGAGGATCTGGATCACGTACTGCTGATGTCGGTGAACCCAGGCTTCGGCGGGCAGTCGTTCATCCCGGCGACCCTGGACAAGCTGCGCGTGGTGCGCGGCATGATCGAGCGCTGCGGCAAGCCGATCCGGCTGGAGGTCGACGGCGGGGTCAAGCCGGACAACATCGGCGCGATCGCCGCCGCCGGCGCCGACACCTTCGTCGCCGGCAGTGCGATCTTCGGCCAGCCGGACTACGCCGCGGTGATCGCGGCGATGAAAGCCGCGGTCGCGGCGGTGCGCTAGCGTGTCGACCCGCCGCGTTGTTCGGTGAGACACGCGGGATTGGCGCTTTGCAGCTGCCCAGGGGATCGGCTTCGGACGGAGTCGCCGCCGCGGGCTGTGGGGGGTGCTGCGCCCTCCTGACGACCTCCTGTCTTTAAGTCGGGGCGCAGGCCAACCCGGCCTGCAATCTGGGGATCGGCTTCGGCGGGAGTCGCCGCCCGGCTGGCTGGGGGTGCTGCGCCCTCCTGACGACCTCCTGTCTTTAAGTCGGGTCGTGGACCCTCCCTGGTCCACTCTCCGCACCCCCAGCCAGCCGGGCGGCGACTTGGCGAGATTGGCGTCCATCGCTTCTGGTTGGTTTTCTCTACAAGCGCCGACTCACTTGCCCGAAAGCCGGTGGCTCGGCCTGTGCGGGACCGTCGGCGGCATGGATGCCGCCGAGGAGCCTACAGGGATGTATTCACGGCGTGTCCCGCACAGGCCGGGCCGCCGGCTTCTCCCCGCAGAGGTTTCCGCACTCGGGATGCATTCACGGCGTCTCCCACACGAGGGCGGCCCCCACCGGCTTCCTCCGCAAAGGTTCCGTGCCCGGGAGAGAAATCATGTTCTTGCAGGTCCATCCGGGGCACCTCCAGTCTCGGAGTCGGCCCCGGAGGGACAACCTGCTGAGAGATCGCAGCTAGCGCCGCCGCTGCCTCGCCTGCTAGAGTCGGCCCATGAGCTTGTGCGCCTTCACTCCTTCGTTCGCAGCCCCGCAGGGCTGGCGATGGTGGCCTGCCGCCACCGTTGCCGCCGTCCCTGCCTGCCCGTCGAAGGAAGTCCTGCGTGAGTACCAGCCCGAGCCCTGCCGAAGCCGCCGAGCGCTTCGCCCGTCACGCCGCTGACGGCCATACCCTGATCCCGGTGGTGCGCGAGGTCCTGTCCGACCTCGACACGCCGCTGTCGGTCTACCTGAAGCTGGCCGACGGCCCGCACACCTACCTGTTCGAATCGGTCGAGGGCGGCGAGCGTTTCGGCCGCTATTCGATCATCGGCCTGCCGGCGCAGCGGGTGTACGCGTTCGCCGGCCACACCCTGTCGGTGACCGAGCATGGCGAGTTGGTCGAAGCGCGCGAAGTCGCCGATCCCTTCGCCGAGGTCGAGCGCCTGCGCGCCGCGCATTCGGTGCCCGGGATCGACGGCCTGCCGGGCTTCAGCGGCGGGCTGGTCGGCTGGTTCGGCTTCGAATGCGTGCAGTACCTGGAGCCGCGCCTGCGCGGTGCCGACAAGCCCGACGAGCTCGGCACCCCCGACATCCTGCTGATGCTCAGCACCGAGCTGGCGGTGTTCGACAACCTCAAGGGCCGGCTGTACCTGGTGGTGCACGCCGATCCGGCGCAGCCGCAGGCGCTGGCGCGCGCCAATCGCCGCCTGGACGAACTCAGCCATCGCCTGCGCCATGGCGGCGCCGGCTATCCGCAGCTGCAGCAGCCGCAGGTGCTGGACGAGGCGCAGTTCGTCTCCGGCTTCAGCCGCGAGGGCTTCCTCGATGCGGTCGCCCGGGCCAAGGCCTACATCGCTGCCGGCGACGTGTTCCAGGTGGTGCTGTCGCAACGGCTGTCGGTGCCCTTCGCCGCGCGCCCGATCGACGTGTACCGCGCGCTGCGCGCGCTGAATCCGTCGCCCTACCTGTACTTCCTGGATGTCGGCGAGATGCAGGTGGTCGGCAGTTCGCCGGAGATCCTGGCGCGGCTGCAGCACGACGCGCACGGACGCGCCACCGTCACCGTGCGCCCGATCGCCGGCACCCGCCCGCGCGGCGCCACCGCGGCGCAGGACGCGGCGCTGGAGGCCGAGCTGCTGGCCGATCCCAAGGAGCGCGCCGAGCACCTGATGCTGATCGACCTGGGCCGCAACGATGTCGGCCGCGTCGCCGAATCCGGCACGGTGGAAGTGGGCGAGCGGTTCGGGATCGAGCGCTACAGCCACGTCATGCACATCGTCAGCGAGGTCACCGGCACGCTGCGCGCCGGGCTGTCGTACGCCGACGTGCTGCGCGCGGCCTTCCCGGCCGGCACCGTCAGCGGCGCGCCCAAGATCCGCGCGCTGGAGATCATCCGCGAGCTGGAGCCGATCCGGCGCAACGTCTACGCCGGCGCCATCGGCTACCTCGGCTGGCATGGCGACGCCGACACCGCGATCGCGATCCGCACCGCGGTGATCCAGGACGGCCGGCTGCACGTGCAGGCCGGTGCCGGCATCGTCCACGACTCCGACCCGGCGCTGGAGTGGGAAGAGACGATGAACAAGGGCCGCGCGCTGTTCCGTGCGGTGGCCGAAGCCGCGCGCGGCCTGTGAGGACGTCCCCATGCTGCTGATGCTGGACAACTACGACAGCTTCACCTTCAACCTGGTGCAGTACCTGCAGGCGCTGGGCGCGGAGGTGGAGGTGGTGCGCAACGACGCGCTGAGCGTGGCGCAGATCGCCGCGCGCGCGCCGGAGCGGATCGTGATCTCGCCGGGGCCGTGCACGCCGGACCAGGCCGGGGTGTCGCTGGAGCTGATCCGCGCGCTCGGCCCGCGCATCCCGATCCTGGGCGTGTGCCTGGGCCACCAGGCGATCGGCCAGGCCTACGGCGGCCAGGTGGTGCGCGCCGGCCGGATCATGCACGGCAAGACCTCGCGCATCCGCCATCGCGGCGCCGGCGTGTTCGCGGGGCTGCCGGACGGTTTCGAGGCGACCCGCTACCACTCGCTGGTGGTGGACGCGGCCGCGCTGCCGCCGTGCCTGGAGGTCACCGCCTGGAGCGAGCACGCCGACGGCGGTGTCGAGGCGCTGATGGGCCTGCGCCACCGCGAACACCCGGTGGAAGGCGTGCAGTTCCACCCCGAATCGATCCTGACCGAGCACGGCCATGCGCTGCTGAAGAACTTCCTGGAGCGCTGACCGCGGCCCGGCGGTGGAGGACGCGAGTCGCGATCCGGCCCCGCGCTTGTTTCCCATCGCGACCTGCGTCGCGCCCGCCTGCGTCGCGGCCGCAGGCACCGACCCACACGAGCCCACACCATGCCCATCACCCCGCAAGAAGCCCTGCAGCGCACCATCGAGCACCGCGAAATCTTTTTCGACGAAATGGTCGACCTGATGCGCCGGATCATGCGCGGCGAGGTCCCGCCGGCCCTGACCGCCGCGATCCTCACCGGGCTGCGGGTGAAGAAGGAGACCGTCGACGAGATCGCCGGCGCGGCGCAGGTGCTGCGCGAGTTCGCGCGCCCGGTGGAGGTCGCCGACCGCGCGCAGCTGGTCGACATCGTCGGCACCGGCGGCGACGGCGCGCACACCTTCAACATCTCCACCGCCGCCGCGTTCGTGGCCGCGGCGGCGGGCGCCCGGGTCGCCAAGCACGGCAACCGCAGCGTGTCCTCCAGATCGGGCGCGGCCGACGTGCTGGAGGCGCTGGGCGCGGCGATCGAGCTGCAGCCCGAGCAGGTGGCGCAGTGCATCGGCGCCACCGGCGTCGGCTTCATGTACGCGCCGCTGCACCATCCGGCGATGAAGATGGTGGCGCCGGTGCGCCGGGAGCTGGGGGTGCGCACCCTGTTCAACATCCTCGGCCCGCTGACCAACCCGGCGGGCGCGCCGAACATCCTGATGGGGGTGTTCCATCCGGACCTGGTCGGCATCCAGGTGCGGGTGCTGCAGGCGCTGGGCGCGCAGCGCGCGCTGGTGGTGTGGGGCCGCGACGGCATGGACGAGCTGTCGCTGGGCGCGGCGACCCTGGTCGGCGAGCTGCGCGACGGCGCGGTGCGCGAGTACGAGGTGCATCCGGAGGATTTCGGCATCGCCATGGCGCATACCCGCAACCTGCGCGTGGCCGATGCCGCCGAGTCGAAGGCGATGCTGCTGAGCGCGCTCGACGACACCCCGGGCCTGCCGCGGGAGATCGTGGCCCTGAACGCCGGCGCGGCGCTGTACGCGGCCGGCGTCGCCGACTCCATCGCCGACGGCATCGTCCGCGCCCGTGCCGCGCTCGCCTCCGGCGCGGCGCGGGCGAAGCTGCGGGAGTTCGTCGCCGCCACGCAGCGCCTCGCCGGCGCCGGGACGGGCGGGCGATGAACGACATCCTGCAGCGGATCCTGCAGCGCAAGGCGCAGGAGGTGGCCGCGCGCCGCGCGCGCGTGCCGCTGCGCGAACTGGCGGCGCGGGCCGCGGAGCTGCCGCCGGCGCGCGGCTTCGCCGCCGCGCTCGCGGCCCGGGTGGCGACCGGCGCGCCCGCGGTGATCGCCGAGATCAAGAAAGCCAGCCCGTCGCGCGGCCTGATCCGCGCCGACTTCGACCCGGCGGCGATCGCGCGCAGCTACGCCGCCGCCGGCGCCGCCTGCCTGTCGGTGCTGACCGACGTCGAGTTCTTCCAGGGCGCCGACGCCCACCTGCAGCAGGCCCGCGCCGCCTGCACCCTGCCGGTGCTGCGCAAGGATTTCACCGTCGATCCCTACCAGGTGGTCGAGGCGCGCGCGCTGGGCGCCGACTGCATTCTGCTGATCGTGGCCGCGCTCGACGACGCGCAGCTGCGGGCGTTGTCCGCGCAGGCGCTGGCGCTGGGCATGGACGTGCTGCTGGAAGCGCATGCCGCGGACGAGCTGCAGCGCGCGCTGGCGCTGCCGCCGGTGGCCGGCCGCGCGCCGCTGCTCGGGATCAACAACCGCGACCTGCGCAGCTTCAAGGTGTCGCTGGACACCACCCTGGCGCTGCGCACTGCGGTGCCGCCGGAGCGCCGCCTGGTCACCGAAAGCGGCATCGCCACCGCCGCCGACGTGCGCCGCCTGCGCGCCGCGGGCGTCGACGCGTTCCTGGTCGGCGAGGCGTTCATGCGCGAAGCCGATCCGGGCGCGGCGCTGCAACGGCTATTCTTCGCCGCATGATGCCGCTCCCCGAGCCCGCGCCGATGCCCGCACCCGAGACCGCGCTGCCGTACCGGCCGCTGGTGGTGTTCGACTTCGACCACACCCTGTACGCCGGCGACTCCGGCGCGCACCTGGTGGCGTGGCTGATCCGGCGCCGCCGCTGGCGCCAGGCGCTGGCGCTGCTGGCCGCGCCGCTGCTGCTGCCGATGGTGGCCTGGCTGCCGACCCGGCGCCGCGGGATTTCCGGGTTCCTGTGGATCGGCACGGTCGGCGGCGGCCGCGACATCGAGCGCCTGATCGACGCCTACGTGCAGGCCGACGCCGCGGCCATCCGCGCCCGGCTGCTGCCGCGGGCGCTGGAGGTGCTGCACCGCCACCGTGTCGCCGGCGACAGGGTGCTGATCGCCACCGGCGCGCCGCCGGAGCTGGCGCGCGCGATCCTGGACTTCGTCGCCCACCAGGACCTGCCGGTGATCGGCAGTCTCGGCGAGCCGTTCCTGGGCGGCTACGTCACCGTGCAGCACTGCCACGCGGCCAACAAGATGCGGATGATCTGGGACCACGGCTACGACCGGATCGCGATCGCCTATTCCGACAGCGCCGCCGACCTGCCGCTGCTGCAGGCCGCGCGCCGGCCGGTGGTGGTCAACCCGAAGCGCTCGCGGGTGGCGCTGTTCCGCCGCGTGCTGCCGCCGGGCACGCCGATTCTCAACTGGGGTTGTGCCCACCGCGCTGGCGATCCGCCGGGGTAGAGCGGCGCCGGGGCGCCCCGTGCCGGCCGCAGGCGTCGGCGCGCGCCGCTGCCGCATGCTGCCCTGTGCGGCGTCCCGTCAGTCGCCCAGCATCTTGACGAAGCGCAGCGAGCCGTCGGCGTAACCGCAGTCGCGGTAGAACGCGTGCGCGCCGGTGCGCTGGGCGTTGCTGGCGACCTCGATCCGGTGCACGCGGCGGCGGCGCGACAGTTGCTCGACCTCGCGCAGCAGCCGACGGCCGATGCCGCGGCGGCAGTGCTCGGGGGCGACCACCAGCGCGGTGATGCGCGCCAGCTCCGCGCCGTGCGCGAGCGAGTACAGGAGGTGGAGCGAGACCAGCCCGCAGGCCGCGCCGTCATGCTCGGCCAGCAGCAGGTGCTGGCGCGGGTCGGCGGCGATCACCGCGATGCGTTCGGCGGCCTCCTCGTGCGCACAGGGATAGCCGAGCTGGGCCAGCAGCCGGGCCACGGCCCCGGCGTCGTCCGCTGTCGCCGGCCGCACCCGCGGCGCAGGGCCGGCAGCGCTCGCCATCGCTCAGCGCGTGCCGTACAGCACGATGGTCTTGCCGCGTGCGTGCAGCACGCCGTCGAGCTGCAGCTTCTTCAGCACCCGCCCGGCCATCTCGCGCGAGCAGCCGACCAGGCGCGCCAGCTCCTGCCGCGAGACCCGCAGCTGCGTGCCCTGCGGGTGGCTCATCGCCTCCGGCTCGTGGGTCAGGTCGTGCAGGGTGCGGATGATGCGGTCGGTGACGTCGAGGAACGCCAGGCGCCCGGCCTTGCGGCTGGTATCGAGCAGGCGCCGCGACAGCTGCGCGCCGATCGCCCACAGCAGCCCCGGCGCGTCGGCCGCCAGCGGCCCGGCGAACAGCTGGTACAGGCGCTCGTAGCTGATCTCGGCCAGTTCGCACGGCACCCGAGTGCGCAGGATCACCTCGCGCCGGTCGGATTCGATGAACAGGCCCATCTCGCCGACGAACTCGCCGGCGCCGAAGTAGCCCAGCACCAGCTCGCGGCCGTCGTCCTCCTCGGTGATGATGCTGGTGGAGCCGTTGACCACGTAATAGAGCGTGCCGGCCGGGTCGCCCGGGCGGAACACCTCGGTGCGCGGCGGATAGCGGCGGCGGTGGCAGTAGCCGAGGAAGCGGTCGATCGCGGCGGCGTCGGGCGCCAGCGGGTTGGTGGTGGTTTGGCGGTGCGCGACGTGCAAGGCGGTCGGCATAGGAGTCAGGGCTGCGCGGGCGGGTTCGGTGCAGGGTATGACGTTGCCGCGCCGGCGGCAAACCCCCGCCGGCCCGGGTTTTCGCCGGGGGCGGGTTTTGCCGCATAATCCCGCTCTTCCTCCGCTTCCGGAAAACCAACGCCGTGGTCAAGCCGCTGCCGCGCCTGAAACTGCAAGGGTTCAACAACCTGACCAAGGCGCTGTCGTTCAACATCTACGATGTCTGCTATGCGGTGTCCGAAGACCAGCGTCGGCGCTACATCGAGTACATCGACGAGGAATACAACGCCGACCGGCTGACCCAGATCCTCACCGACGTGGCCGAGATCATCGGCGCCAACATCCTCAACGTCGCGCGCCAGGACTACGACCCGCAGGGCGCCTCGGTGACGATCCTGATCTCCGAGGAGCCGGTGATCGACAAGGCGCAGGCCAAGGGCGTGATCTCCGAGGCCGTGCTCGCGCACATGGACAAGTCGCACATCACCGTGCATACCTACCCGGAGACCCATCCGGACAACGGCATCGCCACCTTCCGCGCCGACATCGACGTCGCCACCTGCGGGGTGATCTCGCCGCTGAAGACGCTGAACTACCTGATCGAGAGCCTGGAATCGGACATCGTGGTGATGGACTACCGGGTGCGCGGTTTCACCCGCGACATCAAGGGCCGCAAGCACTACATCGACCACAAGATCAACTCGATCCAGGACTACCTGGCCAAGAACATCCGCTCGCGCTACGAGATGATCGACGTCAACGTCTACCAGGAAAACATCTTCCACACCAAGATGCACGTGAAGGATTTCGACCTGGACGACTACCTGTTCGAGGAAAAGGCGAAGAACCTCTCGTTCAAGGAGCGGATGAAGATCGAGGCGCGGCTGAAGCGCGAGATCGAGGAGCTCTATCACGGCCGCAACCTGGTGGAGTGAGCGCCACCACCCGTCGCGGACGCAAAGGCCGGCTCCATGCCGGCCTTTTTTGTCTGCGCGACGCTCAGAGCCGGTAGGCGACCGTCTTCATCAGCTTCGAGGCGGCCGCCATCAGCGCCGGAATCGGTGGCGGCAGCACCCGCGCGCCCTGCGCCTGGGCGTTGTCGGCATGGCGCGCCTCGTCGGCCTTCATCGTCGCCAGGATCGCGCGGCTGCGGGTGTCAGCTTCCGGCAGTTGCCGCAGGTGCTGGTCCAGGTGCGCTTCGACCTGGCGTTCGGTCTCGACCACGAAGCCCAGGTTCCAGCCGTCGCCGCGCAGGCCGGCCAGCGCGCCGATCGCGTAGCTGCCGGCGTACCACAGCGGGTTGAGCCGGCTCGGACGGCTGTCGAGCTCGCGCAGCCGGTCCGCGCACCAGGCCAGGTGGTCGGTCTCCTCCTGCGCGGCGGCGAGCAGCTGCCGGCGGGTGGCGGCGTCGCGGGCGACCGCGGCCTGGCCGACGTACAGCGCCTGCGCGCAGACCTCGCCGACGTGGTTGATCCGCATCAGCCCGGCGGCGTGGCGACGTTCGGCGTCCTCCAGCACCACTTCGGCTTCGCCGAGGCCGGGGTTGGGGCGCTCGGCGCGGGCGCTGCCGAACACGGTGTCCAGCGCGTTCTGCGCATCGACGAGGATCCGATCCAGTGGCGTCAGGGTGCGTTCCATGCCCGGATTATCGCCTGTCGGAAGGCGAACCCCCCGAAATCTTTCGCGGCTTACGCCGTCCCTGCGAGCAGGTGCTCGGCAAGGAACTCCAGGGGGTGCTGGACGGGGACGGCGGTGGCGTTGGCGAAGTGCAGGCGGCAGCCGATGTTGGCGCTGAGCAGGCGGCGGGCGCCGGAAGCCTGCAACTGCTCGAGCAGCGGCTGGCGGAAGCGCGCGGCGCGTGCCGGGGCGGTGGCCATCTGCGTCCCGGCCGCGCCGCAGCAGCCGTAACCGGCATCGAGTTCGACGACCGCCAGTTCCGGCACCTGCGCCAGCAGGGTCCGGGTCGCCGCGTCGCTGTGGACGACGTTGCGCTGGGTGCAGGGCAGGTGCAACGCGACCGTCTCGTGGCAGGCGCGAAAGCGCAGCCGGCCGGCGCGCGCGGCGAGGAAGTCGAGCGCGTCGCGGGTGGTCGCGACCCCCGCCAGCGCGTCGGCGACCGCCGCGTGGCAGCCGCTGGCCAGGGTCAGCACCGTCGGCGTGCCGGCGAAGGCGGCGCGGTTGCGCGCGGCCAGCGCGGTGGCGCTCGCGGTATCGCCGGCGTGGGCGTGCAGAGCGCCGCAGCAGCCCTGCGCCGCGGGTAGCGCCAGGGCGGCGCCGGCCGCGGCGCACAGCCGGGCGGTGGCCGCCCGCAGCTCGGCCTCGTACGGGCCGGCGATGCAGCCGCGGAACAGCGCCACCGGCGCGGACGCCGGTAGCGTCTCCGGGCGCGGCGCCGGCGGTCGCGGCAGCGACCGCCATGCCGCGGGCAGCAGCGGATGCAGGCGTCGGTACAGGCCCAGCGCGATGGCCAGCCGCCGTGGCCGCAGCGTCAGCCATTCCAGCCAGCGCTGGCGTCGGCCCGGGGTGCGCCGGATGCGCTGCTGCGCGCGTGCCTGCCCCAGCAGCGCCCCGTATTCGACCCCGACCGGGCACACGGCCTCGCAGCGGCGGCAGCCCAGGCACTGGTCCAGATGGGTCTCGCCGGCGGCGGTCGGGGCGCTTGCAGCCAGCGCCCAGGCCCGGGCCAGGGCGATCCGGCCGCGGGGCGACTCGGCTTCCAGCCCGTCCAGGCGGTAGGTGGGACAGCTCGGCAGGCACAGCCCGCACTGCACGCAGCGGTCGGCGAGGGCCACGAGGGAGGCGAGGGGCGCGGTCACCGCGGCAGTGTACGGCGGCTTGCCTGCGCCGGCGGCGCCCGCTATCATTCCGCCTCTTGCGTTCCGCATTCACAACGCGCGGCGACCTTCCGCCGGCCCGAGGCCGCCGGAACCAGCCCGACCAGGTACCCAGACCAGACCCGCCATGAAGACTTTCAGTGCCAAGAACGAGACCGTCCAGCGCGACTGGTACCTCGTCGATGCCGAGGGCAAGACCCTGGGCCGCCTCGCCTCCGAGCTCGCCCGCCGCCTGCGCGGCAAGCACAAGCCCGTGTTCACCCCGCACGTCGACACCGGCGACTACATCGTCGTGATCAATGCCGAGAAGGTCGCGGTCACCGGCAACAAGCTGGCCGACAAGATGTACCACCGTTTCACCGGCTACGTCGGCAACCTGAAGACCGAGTCGCTGGCGCAGGCGCTGCAGCGCCACCCCGAGCGCGTGCTCGAGACCGCGGTCAAGGGCATGCTGCCGAAGAACCCGCTCGGCCGTGCGATGTACCGGAAGCTCAAGGTCTACAAGGGCCCGAACCATCCGCACGCCGCCCAGCAGCCGCAGGTCCTGGACATTTAACGCGAGTCTCGCAAAGAGCCCGCACGTCGATGTGCGGACTTCCAAAGGTAAAACCATGGCAATCACCCAGAATTACGGCACCGGCCGTCGCAAGTCCTCCACCGCACGCGTGTTCCTGCGCAAGGGCGACGGCAAGATCACCATCAACGACCGTTCGATCGAGGAGTTCTTCGGCCGCGAGACCGCGCGCATGATCGTGCGCCAGCCGCTGGAGCTGACCCAGTCGACCGGCAAGTTCGACGTCAAGGTCACGGTCGAGGGCGGCGGCATCACCGGCCAGGCCGGCGCCATCCGCCTGGGCATCGCCCGCGCGCTGGTGGAGTACGACGAAACGCTCAAGTCCGATCTGCGCCGCGCCGGCTTCATGACCCGCGACGCGCGCGAGGTCGAGCGCAAGAAGGTCGGCCTGCACAAGGCCCGCCGCGCGACCCAGTTCTCCAAGCGTTAAGTCCGCGGGTTTCCGCCCGCAGCGTCCCGCGCCAGAGGGCGCGGGACGCCGACAAAAGCCCTGCTGCGGCGTTCATGGGCTTTTGGTTAGAATCCGCTTCACAGCCCCGTCGCCAAGCGGTAAGGCACCTGACTCTGACTCAGGCATTCGGAGGTTCGAATCCTTCCGGGGCTGCCAGTTCCGCAGCCGGCAAGATGCGCAGAAGACCCGCCACCCGGCGGGTTTTTTGTGGCCCACGGCTGCGGTCGCGGCCGGAGCCGCACTTACAATAGCCAATGGTCCCGACCCCGCCGCCGCCCTACACTCCGCCCGCCGCGCTGCTGTCGCAATTGCGCGGGCGCGGCTACGCGGTGCTGGCGCCGGAGGCGGTGGCCGCGTTGTGCGGCTGCGGGCTGGACGCGCTGCAGGCGTTGCGCCCCAGCTGGGGCGATCTCGTCGTGGACCGCTACCTCAAGGACGGCGGCAGCTACCGCCGCCGCCGCCATGCCTGTTTCGTGGTCGAGGCCGGCGTCCCCGTCCTGGCGCCGCACCGCGCGCACTGGCAGTCGCTGGAATACAACGCGCTGCACGGCGGCATGCATCGCTGGTTCGAGCCGATCGCGGCCGAGGTGCTGGCGCAGCCGGCGTGGCCGCGACTGCTGGCGGCGCTGACCGGGCTGTGCTCGCAACTGCGGGACGAATGCACCTGGTACCTCGAGGCGCACCAGTTCCGGATCGACACCAGCGACGGCATCGGCCGCCCGACGCCCGAAGGCGCGCACCGCGACGGCGTGGATTTCGTCGCCGTGCTGCTGGTCGGGCGCGACGGCATCAAGGGCGGCGAAACCCGGGTGTTCGAGGCGATCGGCTCCGCGGGGCTGCGCTTCACGCTCGACGCGCCGTGGTCGCTGCTGCTGCTCGACGACGCCCGCGTGATCCACGAGTCCACCCCGATCCAGCCGCTGGACGATGGTGTCGTCGGCCACCGCGACACGCTGGTGCTGACCTGGCGCGCCGGCGGCTTCCAGGGCGAGGCGGCGTAGCGGCGACGCGGCATCCGCCGGCCGGGGCAGCCCGCGCACGCTGCCCGGAAGTGCCACGCCGGTGCCCGCCCCGGTGGCGCGCATCGGTGCTGCGCAGGTGCGGCCACAACGGTTGCCGGCCGCCGCGCACTCGCGTGGCCGCAGCGCCTTCGCGCGGTCGCAGCGTTGTCACACGCTGCGGCATGGCGCGGCGGCAGCAGGGGTGGCGCGCGGTCGGCGAGGTGCGTCGCGCTACAATCGCGGTTCGCGCAATCACCGGCGGCAACGCATGAAACTCGGTTCCCTCAAGGAAGGCGGCCGCGACGGCACCCTCATCGTCGTCTCCCGCGACCTCGCGCACGGCGTGCGCGCCACCGGCATCGCGCCGACCCTGCAGCGGGCGCTGGAGGACTGGTCCAACACCGCGCCGCGGCTGGTCGCGCTGTCGGAGGCGCTCAACGACGGCAGTGCCGACGGCGCCTTCGACCTGGACATGCTCGCGCTCGCCGCGCCGCTGCCGCGCGCCTACGAGTTCGTCGACGGCAGCGCCTACCTGCCGCACGTGGCGCGGGTGCGCCGCGCGCGCGGCGCCGAGGTGCCGGAAAGCTTCTACACCGATCCGCTGATGTACCAGGCCACCAGCGCCGGCTTCAACGGCCCGCGCGACCCGGTGCGGGTGGTCGACGAGGCCTACGGCATCGACCTGGAAGCCGAGATCGTGGTGGTCACCGACGACGTGCCGATGGCGGTGACGCCGGCGCAGGCCGCCGAGCACATCCAGCTGGTCGGTCTGGTCAACGATGTCTCCCTGCGCAATCTGATCCCGGGCGAGCTGGCCAAGGGCTTCGGCTTCCTGCAGTCCAAGCCGCGCTCGACCCTGTCGCCGGTGTTCGTGACCCCCGACGAGCTCGGCGACGCCTGGCGCGGCAACAAGCTGCATCTGCCGCTGCTCACCCACGTCAACGGGCAATGGTTCGGCGCGCCCGAGGCCGGGGTCGACATGCAGTTCGACTTCGCCCAGCTGGTGGCGCATGCGGCGAAGACCCGGCCGTTGTCGGCCGGCACGATCGTGGGTTCCGGCACCATCGCCAACGAGGACACCAGCCTGGGCGCCTCCTGCTTCGCCGAGAAGCGCACCGTGGAAGCGCTGGCGACCGGCAAGCCGCAGACCCCGTTCATGGCCTTCGGCGACCGCGTCCGGATCGAGATGCTGGACCGCGAGGGCCGCAGCATCTTCGGCGCCATCGAGCAGCGGATCGAGCGCCAGCCGGCGCCCTGACGGCATCGGCGCGCCTGCCCGCGCGACCGGCGGTATTCCTTGCCGGCGCCGCGCACGCTAAGGTGCGCGGATCGCGGTTGGCTCCGGCTGCCGCAGGGGGAGCGGTCTCGTGATCGATCGGTTGTGCCTGTATTCCTACTGGCGTTCCAGCGCCGCCTACCGGGTGCGCATCGGCCTGAACCTCAAGGGCCTGGCCTACGAGATCATGCCGGTGCACCTGCTGCGCGGCGGCGGCGAGCAGCATGCGGACAGCTACCGCGCCACCAACCCGCAGCAGCTGGTGCCGGTGCTGCAGCACGGCCAGCGCACCTTGCGGCAGTCGCTGGCGATCCTGGAGTACCTCGACGAGATGTGGCCGACGCCGGCGCTGCTGCCGGCGACCGCGCGCGACCGCCAGCGCGTGCGCGCGCTGGCGCAAGTGGTCGCCTGCGAAATCCATCCGCTCAACAACCTGCGCGTGCTGCAGTATTTCGAGCGCGACTGGGGCGTGCCGCAGGCCGAGCGCGACGTCTGGGTGCGGCACTGGATCGGCGAAGGCTTCGCCGCGTTCGAGGCGCTGCTGCAGGACCATCCCTCGACCGGCGCGTTCTGCGACGGCAACGTCCCCACCATCGCCGACTGCTGCCTGGTGCCGCAGGTATACAACGCGCGCCGCTACGGCATCGACCTGACGCCGTACCCGACCATCGTCCGGATCGAACAGGCCTGCCTGGCGCTGCCGGCGTTCGATGCCGCGCGTCCGGAGCGGCAGCCGGACGCGCCCAACCAGGCTTGAAGGGGACGGAGATCGGCTTCGGACGGAGTGACCGCCCTGCGGGCTTGGGGTGCTGCGTCTTCTTGACAGTGTGTCCTGTCTTCAAGTCGTGTCGCACGCCGCGCCTGGCCTGACTTCGAGTCCTGGCTGACCTCGTGAGATCGGCTTCGGACGGAGTCGCCGCCCGGCGGGCTGGGGGTGCTGCGCCCTCCTGACGACTCCTGTCATTGAAGTTGGGGCGCGAGTCATGGCCTGGCTTCGGTGGATCGGCTTCGGCAGGAGTCGCCGCCCGGCGGGCTGGGGGTGCTGCGCCCTCCTGACGACCTCCTGTCTTTAAGTCGGGTCGTGGGCCCTCCATGGTCCACTCTCCGCACCCCCAGCCCGCCGGCCGGCGACTGCGCGAGACTGGAGGTTCGTCGCTTCGGCTGGTTGTTTCTACGCGCGCCGACTCACTTGCCCGGAAGCCGGTGGCCCGGCCTGTGCGGGACCGTCGGCGGCATGGATGCCGCCGAGGAGCCTACAGGGACGTATTCACGGCGTGTCCCGCACAGGCCGGGCCACCGGCTTCCCCCGCGGATATTTCCGCACCTGAAGCATGTATTCGCGGCGCGTCCTGCAAGGGTTGGGCCGCCGGCTTCCCTCGCAGAAGCTTCCGCGCGCGGGGATGGACTCACGGCGTGTCTTGCACCGACTGGGCGCCGGCTTCCCCGCAGATGTTTCCGCGCATGAAGGATGGACTAACCGTGTATCCCGCACAGGCCGGGCCACCGGCTTCCCTCGCAGAGGTTTCCGCCGAGCCTCCGGAACGGAATGACGGCGTGTCCGCCACAAGTCGGGCCGTCGACTTTCTCCGCAGGGGTTTCCCCCGGGAGATGAAACTTTTTCAAGCCCGGCCGCCTGCCCCGGTCTCGAACACGTCGGCGTAGGGATCGTGCTCGCCGCTGCTGCCTTCGGACAGGCGGAACTTCAGCGCCAGGCCGTCGCGCGAGTCGGCCGCCTTGAGCGCTTCTTCCTTCTCGATCTTGCCTTCCTTGTGCAGCCGGAACAGGCACTGGTCGAAGCTCTCCATGCCCGCTTCCAACGACTCCTCCATCGCCTGCTTGATCTCGTGCACCTGGCCGCGGCGCAGCAGGTCGCGGATCATCGGTGTGTTGATCAGGACCTCGGCCGCGGGCAGGCGGCGGCCGTCCATGCCCACCACCAGGCGCTGCGACACCACCGCCTTCAGGTTCAGCGCCAGGTTCATCAGGATGTTCTTGTGCGCGCCCTCGGGGAAGAAGTTGAGGATGCGCTCGATGGTCTGGTCGGCGTTGTTGGAGTGCAGCGTCGCCAGGCACAGGTGGCCGGTTTCGGCGAAGGCGATCGCGGCCTCCATGGTCTCGGCATCGCGGATCTCGCCGATCAGGATCACGTCCGGCGCCTCGCGCATCGCGTTCTTCAGCGCGTTGTGGAAGGCGTGGGTGTCCAGGCCGACCTCGCGCTGGTTGACGATCGACTTCTTGTGCTTGTGCAGGTATTCGATCGGATCCTCGATGGTGAGGACGTGGCCGGAGGTGGTGCTGTTGCGATGGTCGATCATCGACGCCAGCGTGGTCGACTTGCCCGAACCGGTCGAACCCACCAGCAGCACCAGCCCGCGCGGGGCCATGATGATTTCCTTGAGCACCTGCGGCAGCTGCAGCTCCTCGATCGAGGGGATCACGCTGCGGATCGCGCGGATCACCATGCCGACCTCGCCGCGCTGCTTGAACACGTTGACGCGGAAGCGCCCGGAATCCTGCAGCGCCAGCGCCATGTTCAGTTCCAGGTCGCGTTCGAACACCGGCACCTGGCCCTCGTCCATCAGCGAGTAGGCGATCTTCTTGACCATGCCCGTGGGCAGCCCGGTGTTGCCGAGCGGGTAGAGCTTGCCCTCGACCTTGATGTACACCGGCGCGCCGGTGGTCAGGAACATGTCGGAGGCGTTCTTCTCCACCATCAGCTTCAGGAAATAGCCGATATCCATTCACGGACCCTCGTAGACGACGCGCTATCGTTGCGACAACGCACTGGCTGATGAAAAATGGCCGCGCGACGCCCCTTCGCCCCGGCACCCCCAATGAACGCAAGCTTCGCACAAATCCGTTTCCCGCTGCTGGCCGCGCTGCTCGCCCTGGGCGGCTGCGCCACCTTGCCGCCGCCGACCGCGGAGCTGGCCGCCGCGCAACAGGCGCTCGCGCGGGCCGACGCCGCCGATGCCGACCAGTACGCCGCCGACATCCTCGCCACGGCGCGGGTGGAGCTGACGCAGGCGCAGGCGGCGCTGGCCGCGAGCCGGCAGGGCGAGGCGCGCACGCTGGCCGTCGCCGCGGCGGCGGCGGGCGAACTTGCCTACACGCAAAGCCACACCGAAACGCTGCGCCAGGAGTACGCGCAGCGGCGCGACGAGATCGCCGGCCTGCGCCGGCAGCTGCAGCTCGCCGACGAGCCGGCCGATGCGCTGCCCGGCGACGTGACGGCGGTCACGGCCGCCGAGGACGACGCGCCGGCGGCGCGGTTGCAGGCGCTGGAAGCCGATCCGCGCCTGGCCGGGCTGGCCGCCTACCAGCGGCTGCAGGCGCACCAGGCGCTGGAGGCGCTGGCCGCCGCGCGCCGCAGCCAGCAGGCGGCCGCGCTGGTACTGGCCGCGCGGCGGGTGTCGACCGCCGAGCTGGCCGCGCACGGGGAACTGCTGGAGCGCGCCATCGAGCGCCTGGACCGCACCCGCAGCGAGCTGCTGGTGGAAGCCAGCCGCCGCGAGGCCGAGCGCGCGCGCCAGGAAGCCGAACGCCTGCGGATCCAGGCCCAGATCCAGGCCGAGGAGGCGCAGCGCCTGCGCGCCGCCGCCGAAGCCGAGGCCGCGGCCCGGCAGCAAGCCGAGGCCGTGATCATCGACGTCGGCGGGGCGCAGGCCGCCAAGCTCAAGGCCGCGCGCAAGCGGGCGGCCGAGCTGGCGCGGCAGGAAGCCGAACTGATGGCCGCACAGAAGGCCGCCGCGGCTGCGGCCGGGGACGCCGGGGACGCGAAGACACCGCGCTGAGCCTCGGCGGGCGCCCGCCAGGAAGCTGCGGGCACCCCCGCTGGCGTGCCCGGGATTTCCGTTTTCCATTGCTCTCCGGCCACGGGGAAAGTACGCAAAATCAACAAGTTGCCAGTCGGTCGGGCAAGCGTCACGGCATCGCCACCGCAGGCTTGCCGGACTCCGGCAGGAGGAGTAGGGTCGGAACTCCAGAGGGTGCGGTTTCCGATCCGCCCCTCTGGTCACCGAGCCATGCCATGACCGATGCCTTCGATGACCGGGAGCACGCCGCCGCGAGCCAGAGGCCCGCGGATACTCCCGAGGGAGGCGTCCTGGTCGCGGATCTGGCCTGCCGGTTCCATCGCAACGCCCCGTGCCGTCCGGCCGGGGCGTTTCCGTATCCGGAGCCGGCAGCAACCGCCGGGCCGCGGGCCGTCGGGCACCGCAGCCGGCCTTCTTCCCGCGCGCCGAAGTAGGAGGATTCCATGTTCGAAGGGCAATCGCAGGCGGACGTCGAGGCACTGATGCTCCATCCCGAGTTCAAGCAGCTCTACCAGCGCCACAAGCAGCTCGACAAGCAGGTGCTGGACGCCGAACTCGGGGTGCTGGCGGTCGACGACACCACCTTGGCGCAGATGAAGCGGCAGAAGCTCGCGGCCAAGGATCGCCTGACCCGCCTCTACGCCACGCTCCGAAACTGATCGGGTTCCGGCGCGGGTGGCGGCGGCCTTTCCTCGTCGGCCGCCGCCACCCGCGGTTGTGCCGCGCCGCACGGCAGCCCGCTGCCGTGCCGCGCGGCCCGGGCCGTCCCACGGCCCGCGCGGCATAATTGCGGTTCCGCCGCGACGCGAGTCCCGCATGCCGATCCATCAATCCGTTCTCGAACTGGTCGGCGACACGCCGATCGTGCAGGCGCAGCGCCTGGATACCGGCCTGTGCACGCTGTACCTGAAGCTGGAAAGCCAGAATCCCGGCGGCTCGATCAAGGACCGCATCGGCCTGTCGATGATCGAGGCCGCCGAACGCCGCGGCGACATCCGCCCCGGCGCCATCCTGGTCGAGGGCACTGCCGGCAACACCGGCATCGGCCTGGCGCTGGTCGCGCAGCAGAAGGGCTACCGGCTGATCCTGGTGGTCCCGGACAAGATGAGCCGGGAGAAGATCTTCAACCTCAAGGCGATGGGCGCGCAGGTGGTGCTGACGCGCAGCGACGTCGCCAAGGGCCACCCCGACTACTACCAGGACATGGCCGCGCGGATCGCACGCGAGACCCCGGGCGCCTACTTCATCAACCAATTCGGCAACCCCGACAACCCGGCCGCGCACGAATTCGGTACCGGGCCGGAGATCCTGCGCCAGCTCGACGGCCCGCTCGACGCGATCGTGTTCGGCTGCGGCAGCTCCGGCACCATGACCGGGCTGTCGCGCTGCTTCGCGAAGGAGTCGCCGGACACCGAGCTGATCCTCGCCGATCCGGTCGGTTCGATCCTGGCCGAATACATCAACGACGGCACCCTGAGCGAAAAATCCGCGAGCTGGATGGTCGAGGGCATCGGCGAGGATTTCCTGCCGCCGATCTCCGACTTCACCCGCGTGCACAAGGCCTACGCGATCAGCGACAAGGAGAGCTTCCTGACCGCGCGCGAGCTGCTGGCCAGGGAAGGCATCCTCGGCGGCTCCTCCACCGGCACCCTGCTGGCCGCGGCGCTGCGCTACTGCCGCGAGCAGACCACGCCCAAGACCGTGCTGACCTTCGTCTGCGACACCGGCAACAAGTACCTGTCGAAGATGTACAACGACTACTGGATGCTGGACAACGGCTTCCTGGAGCGCGAGCAGCACGGCGACCTGCGCGACCTGATCCTGCGCCCGTTCGCCCAGCGCGACACGGTGGTGGTCGGCCCCGGCGACCTGCTGCTGACCGCCTGGCAGCGGATGAAGCTGTACGACGTCTCGCAGCTGCCGGTGCTGGACGGCGACGAGCTGGTCGGCATCGTCGACGAGTCCGACGTGCTGCTGCACGTGTACGGCGACGAGGCCCGCTTCCGCGACCCGGTGTCCACTGCAATGGTCAGCAAGCTCGACCGGCTGGACGTGAGCTCGCCGCTGGAGGCGCTGCTGCCGGTGTTCGACCGCGGCCACGTCGCGATCGTCACCGACGGCGGCCGGTTCCTGGGCCTGATCACCCGCATCGACCTGCTCAACTACCTGCGCCGGCGGGTGCAATAGACCGGGGCGGCGGCCGGCCCGATGCTAGAATCGACGGCTGGATTCCACGGCCTTCGGACATGAACGACAAGCACGGCAACGCCCCTTCCGCCGCGGCGCACTGGGGTCTGGGGACCCGCGCCATCCACGGTGGCCAGGCGCCCGACCCGTCGACCGGCGCGGTGATGGTGCCGATCTACGCCACCAGCACCTACGCCCAGTCCAGCCCCGGCGTGCACCAGGGCTTCGAGTACTCGCGCACCCACAACCCGACCCGCTTCGCCTGGGAGCGTTGCGTGGCGGCGCTGGAAGGCGGCCGTCGCGGCTTCGCCTTCGCCTCCGGGCTGGCGGCGACCTCGACCATCCTGGAGCTGCTGGACAGCGGCGACCACGTCGTCGCCATGGACGACATCTATGGCGGCAGCTACCGCCTGTTCGAGCGCGTGCGCCGGCGCAGCGCGGGCCTGGACTTCAGCTTCGTCGACCTCACCGACCCGGCCGCGTTCGAGGCCGCGATCACGCCGAAGACGAAGCTGGTGTGGGTCGAGACTCCGACCAACCCGCTGCTGAAAATCGTCGACCTCGCCGCGATCTCCGCGATCGCGCGCAAGCACGGCCTGCGCATGGTGGTCGACAACACCTTCGCCTCGCCGGCGCTGCAGCGCCCGCTCGAGCACGGCGCCGACCTGGTGATGCACTCGGCGACCAAGTACCTCAACGGCCACTCCGACATGGTCGGCGGCATGGTCGTGGTCGGCGACGACACCGAACTGGCCGAGCAGCTCGCCTTCCTGCAGAACTCGGTCGGCGCGGTGCAGGGCCCGTTCGACAGTTTCCTCGCCCTGCGCGGTGCCAAGACCCTGCACCTGCGCATGAAAGCGCATTGCGAGAACGCGCAGGCGCTGGCCGAATACCTGCAGGCCCACCCGGCGATCGAGAAGGTGATCTACCCGGGCCTGGCCTCGCATCCGCACCACGCGCTCGCCAAGCGGCAGATGGACGGTTTCGGCGGCATGCTCTCGATCTGCCTGAAGGGCGGCTTCGAGGCGGCGAAGCGCTTCTGCGAGCGCACCGAGCTGTTCACCCTGGCCGAATCGCTCGGCGGCGTGGAAAGCCTGGTCAACCACCCGGCGGTAATGACCCACGCCTCGATCCCGCCGGAGCGGCGCGCGCAACTGGGGATCACCGACTCGCTGGTGCGGTTGAGTGTCGGCGTGGAGAGTGTGGAGGATTTGCGGGCGGACCTGGTTTCTGCGCTGGGGATGGAATAGCCGATGCCAGCATTGATCAGGGCAGGGTGGCGATACCGGGGGTTCGTGGGCTCCTCGATAAAGGGCGAATTCAAGTCCCGGCTTGCGCGCAGCCGATTCGGCACCGCGTGGATTGTATTGCAGCCCTTGGCCCAGGTATTGATCTTCGCCACGATCCTTTCCAGTGTCCTGGCCGCGCGGTTGCAGGGCGTGGACAGCAAATATGGGTATGCGGCATACCTTCTGGCGGGCTTGCTCTGCTGGAATTTCTTTGCCGAGATAGTCCAGCGCTGCCTGACGGTTTTCATCGATCAGGCATCACTGCTGAAAAAGATCCAGTTCCCGCGCATCACATTGCCGCTGGTAGTGGGGGGGGCGGCAATGGTGAGCAATGCCGCCCTGCTGGTTGCGACGTTGATCATTTTTCCCGTTATCGGGTTCCTTCCCAGCGTCGAGTGGCTCTGGCTGGCCCCGCTGATCCTGCTCACTGCGGCATTCGCCACCGGCCTCGGGCTGCTGCTGGGGACGCTGAACGTTTTCGCACGTGATATTGGCCAGGTAATGGCGGTGGTGTTGCAGCTGTGGTTCTGGGTCACTCCCATCGTCTATCCGAGCAGTATCGTTCCGGAGCACTTCAAGGCAGCACTGCTGTTCAATCCCGTTGTCCCGTTGATCGGTGCGTACCAGGATGTGCTGGTATACGGTCGAGCGCCATCGGCAAGCCTGTGGATTCCCACCGTGATGGCATGCGTGCTGCTGGCCGTTTCGTTGTTTGTTTTTCGACGGGCGTCGGCTGAACTGGTGGACGCGCTATGAGTCCGGACTCGCTCGTAATCGAGAACGCCGGCAAGGTCTACCGCGAATACGCGAGTGAAATACAGCGTTTTGCACGTTGGTTCGGGGCCCGCATAGACCCGCTCTCGGAGCGATGGGTACTGCGCCATATCAGTTTCAAGGTAGCGGCGGGCGAGGCGGTTGGTGTCATCGGCCAGAACGGTGCCGGCAAGAGCACCCTCCTCAAGATGATTGCCGGGACAACGCTGCCGAACGAAGGCAGGGTGTCCACCAATGGACGGGTATCCGCACTCCTGGAGCTTGGACTGGGCTTCAACCCGGAACTGACCGGGCGTGAGAATGCGCGTCATGCAGCCGGTCTAATGGGGGTCGGAGGCGAGGAGATCGACCGCCTGATTCCCGAGATCGAAGCGTTCGCGGAGATAGGCGATTACTTCGATCAGTCGATGCGCACCTATTCGAGCGGCATGCAGATGCGCGTCGCCTTCAGTGTCGCAACCGCGATCCGGCCGGATGTGCTGATCGTGGACGAGGCGCTTGCGGTCGGTGACGCCTATTTCGTCCACAAATGCTTCCAGCGGATCCAGCAGTTTCGTGATACCGGCACCACGTTGTTGATCGTCTCTCACGATCCCACGGTTGTTCAAGCACTATGCGACCGGGCCATCCTGTTGGACAAAGGGCGCCTGATGCTTGATGGCTTGCCGCAGGAGGTATTCGATTACTACAACGCACTGATTGCCGAAAAGGAAAACAGCGGGGTCCGGACCAAGGAGGCAGACGGCTCCGTCGGAACTGAATCAGGGTCGGGCGAAGCGGTGTTCGAGCAACTCGACATCCTCGATGCGCAGGGCCAGCCCGTGGAATATGTCGAGGTCGGGCGCCCTGTTTCTCTTCGGGCTAAGGTCCGGGCGATCAGCCCGGTCGATCGCCTCGTATTCGGATACATGATCCGCGACAGGCTCGGCCAGCCGATCTACGGCACCAATACCCATCACACCGGGCAAGCGCTCGAGGATGTCGAGGAAGGCGAGGCTATCGAATTCAATGTCTGCTTCCCCGCCAACCTGGGGACGGGGAGCTATTCGGTATCCGTTGCGTTGTCGAGTACCGAAACCCATCTGGTCCGGAACTACCAGTGGAAGGATCTCGCACTCGTGTTCACGGTGGCCAACGTGGACCATCCCGTGTTTGTCGGGCTTGCGCATATTCCTGCGCGAATCGAAATCACGCGTCAGGCAACAGGACGGTTGACAGGATCGGCATGAGGACGGCGAAGGTTCGTCGACGCGTCTCGGTAGATGAGTCCGCCCTGGATGCGTGGCTGGCCTACGTGGAGGAGACGGCCAGGTCGGATGCGCTTGAGAAAGAGCTGGCGCTCCTGCGCGGCAGTCGCAGTTGGAAGATAACTGCGCCGTTACGGGCGGCCAATCGACTTGCCGATCGTTTGCAGCCGGCCTCGTCGCAGCCATCGCGACCGGAGTTGCGGCCTCCCGTGCCAGGGGGTGTCGGCACGATTGTTCTTGGCGAGTTGCATGCTCCGCTGGATCGCATCCTGTCCCGGATAATGACGGGAAGCGGCCCGCGCCTTTACGTGGATGTCACTGCCCTTGATCTCGAAGACCTCGGGGCGGGGATCCAACGCGTAACTCGTCGGGTACTGGGTGCAATGTACGCCGATATGGAGATACCCTTCGTCCCGGTCCCAGTGTGCCTGCGGAACGACGGGCGGTACTATCCCGCGCATCGTTTCCTGGAGCGTTTTCTCGGGCTGCCACCGGAATCCCTCGGGGGGGAAGGTGTTCTTTCCCCGCGACACGGGGATGCGTTCCTCGGACTTGATCTTTGCCGCGAGTTCGCGGCGGTGCTGGGGTCCGCCTGGGCCGCACTGCGCCAGACCGGGGTGCGTATTCTTCCCGTGGTGTACGACGTACTGCCGGTCGAACGGCCGGACTGGTTTCCGGAACCGGTTTCCCGGGACCTCCGGCGCTGGCTGGAGGTGGTCGCCGAGTTTGCGGATCTTGCCGTCTGCATTTCGAAGTCCACTCGCGAGGCGTTTGTCCGGGCACTGTCGTCCGACGCCAGGCGCATCCCGCAGACCATCGTCGTGCCCATGGGGTGTGACGGGCTGCGCATGGCCATTCCGGACCAGGTCGCGTCCCGGCGTTGTCCCCGACAGGTGTTGATGGTCGGCACAATCGAGCCGAGGAAGGGGCATGCGGATGTCCTCAAGGCATTCGACCGGCTATGGGCCGATGGCCGCGACCTCCGGCTTGTCATCGTTGGTCACCCGGGCTGGAAGGTGGATGGCCTGCTCAGCCGCATCCGCAAAATCTCAAGCGGCTGCGACAGGCTTGAATGGCTCGAGCAAGCCGACGACCGAACCCTTCAAGGTCTTTACCGGTCCAGTTCGTTGCTCGTCGCTGCTTCGGAAGGGGAGGGCTTCGGATTGCCTGTCATTGAAGCCGCCGCCGCGGGGTGCCGCCTGTTGCTGCGCGATCTGCCAGTGTTTCGGGAGGTGGCAGGGGCCGATGCTCGTTACTTTGCGAGCCCTGGCGACCTCGAGGCTGCCTTGCGTGAATTCAGCGTGGATGCCTCGTCTTGGCCTTCCCCGCCTTCGGCAGGGGATCTGTCGTCATGGGGCGACACCGTGGAAGCAATCTGGTCCCATGCGGCTAGAATGAGCGGCCCGTCCATCGAGTCCTGATGTGATGAACGAAACTGACGGATTCGATCGACCACTGCCAAATATCGACACACTCATCTCACGGGTCCGAGACGGTTCGGATATGCACCCTGCCATGCCTGGACAGTCACCACTTGATTCTGCAGAGATCATGCGTCGCGTCCGGGTCGAGACGGCGGCGAGGAAGGGCAAGAACGCATCCCTGAATGCCGATACTGACGGCACGGGATCTGTTGTAGCGTTCCCGCAGCCGAAGGGGGCGTTGGCGAGATGGAAAAGCGCGGCTTTGACAGATACCTCGAAGAGCGAATTCACCCTGCCCGAGCTGCTTGCCGCGGCTGACGAGACGTTCGTCACCACAGCCTATCGCGCGCTTTTGCGACGCGAGCCGGATGCGAAAGGCGCGTCACATTATCTGGAGCTGCTCCGCGCCGGCGTCGCATCCAAAGTAGAGGTGCTGGGTACGCTCCGGTGGTCCCCCGAGGGCAAGGCAAGATCTGTGCACGTGGATGGCCTGCTGGCCCCGTACTTGCTGCAGAAGTTGCGGCACATGCCATTGATCGGGCCTGTCGTTGCGTGGCTGCACGCACTGCTGCGCCTGGGAACCTTTACGCGACGCCAACAAGTGTACGAAGCCTCCGCATCGCGCGAAGCGCATGGACTCGGGAACCTGGTCAACGAGTTGTCCATGCAGCTGCAGTCGCGGTTCGAAGAAGCTGACGCGGTTCAGGCACGACATGCGTTGAAGTCGTCGGAAGGGCTGGCCTCCCTGGAAGCGCTGCTGGCCCGGCGACTGCAAGAGCTTGAACAAGCCAATGCGGAAGCGGGGTCGCATCTGGCTCGAATCCGGGAAAAGCAAGCCGAGGCGGAAGAAGCCGCGGCGACGCGCATGGAATCTTTGCAATCCCAGATCGAAACCCTGCGGCCTATATCCGGAGCGCTGGGAGACGCCCAAAAGGCCATCGACAAACTGGTGAAGCAACAGACCGCAACAACTGCGCAACTGGAGGTCGTAGCCGGGTTCGAAGATGGAATCCGGACACTGCGGGAGCAACTGCAAGGAATGCAGCAGCAACAGCAAGGAATGCTGGAGCAGCAGCAAGGAATGCTGGAGCAACTCCGATCCGCGGCGCTGGTCGAACAGGAAAGGTTGGCGCAGCACGCCAGGGAGCTGGAAAGCGCACGGGCGCTGGATCCGTTGTATGCGGCATTCGAAGACAAGTTCAGGGGTAGCCGCGAGATGGTTCGCGTCAGGGCAGAACCATATGTCGCCTTTGTCCAGGAAGCCGGGGCGGGAACCGCGGATGCTCCGGTACTGGACCTGGGCTGTGGGCGTGGGGAATGGCTCGAAGTGCTGCGCGAGCACGGCCTGGCAGGGCGTGGTGTAGACAGCAATCGCGTGTTCATCGATCTGTGCGCGGGGCGCGGACTGGATGTGATCGAGGGTGATGTCATCGAAATCATGCGCTCGCTACCGGATGGTTCGGTGGGCGCCATAACGGGAATGCACATCGCGGAACATCTGCCATTCGAGGTCCTGATCGAACTGCTCGACCAGAGTCGGCGGTTGTTGAAGCCGGGCGGCCTGCTGGCGCTGGAAACCCCCAATCCAGAAAACATCCAGGTGGCTACCCATTACTTCTACATGGATCCGACTCATCGCAACCCGCTGCCGCCGGAGGCGTTTCGCTGGATCGTGGAGGCAAGGGGATTCCACCATGTGCGGATCGAGCGCTGGACGATCGCGCGCGACCTCGGTGCGCCGCCGCTGCTGGCTGACGAAATTCCGGGCGCCGAATCGATCAACGCGCTGCTTTCCCAGCTTGCTGTTGCTCCCGATTATTCGATCGTTGCGCGGCGAGGAGTGGCATGAAGAAACGTCGCCTGTTGGTGACGGGAGCCGGGGGTTTCGTCGGTCGCCATGTACGCCAGTCAAGCGACGAGGGTGGATCGTTTGCGGGGTGGGATATCTTCGCGCCGCCGAGGGATTGGGACATTCGAAATGTTCCGGACGTGCATCGGACCATCACGGAAACCCGTCCCGACGCGGTGCTGCACCTGGCGGCGCAAAGCTTCGTCCCGCGTTCGTTCGAGGATCCACACGAGACGTTCGCCATCAACCTTGGCGGTACGCTGAATTTGCTGCTGGCGTTGCGCGCCGCGAATTTCGCGGGGCGCATGCTCTTCGTCAGCAGTGGCGACGTTTACGGGAGAGTGCCCGAAGATCAGCTGCCGGTCGACGAATCGCGTATTCCGGAACCACGAAGTCCATATGGTGTCAGCAAGGTCGCGGCGGAGCAGCTGTGCTTGCAATGGCGCCGGGCCGAAGGCCTGGACGTCATGATAGCCCGTCCCTTCAACCATGCAGGCCCGGGCCAGGACTCGCGCTTCGTACTGCCGGCTCTTGCCCGCCAGGTCGTGGCGATCGCCGCGGGGAAGCAACCCCCCGTGATCGATGCTGGCGACATCGACTCGACCCGCGACTTCACTGACGTGCGGGACGTGGTCAACGCATATGCAGCGATGCTCGATCGTGGTGAGCCGGGGACTACTTACGTGATCGGAACGGGGCGGGAGTATCGCGTACGGGATCTGCTGCAGGCAATGTGCGCGCTGCGCGGCCTATCGGTGGAGATTCGGCAGGACCCGACGAGAATGCGTCCTTCCGAACAGCGCAGGATGGCAGCGGATGCCGCCTTGTTGCGCAAGCATACGGGATGGGAACCGTCCATAACGATGGAATCCACCCTCAACGACATCTTGGAAGAAGCAGGGAATCGCATATGAGTCAGAAGGCGGCATTGATCACCGGAATTACCGGTCAGGATGGTGCGTATCTTTCGAAGCTGCTGCTGGAAAAGGGCTACCGGGTCTTTGGCCTGCTGGCGCGGCGCAGCACCGATACGTTGTGGCGTCTACGGGAGCTGGGCGTGGCCCAGGAGGTCGAATTGCTTGACGGCGATCTGACCGACCTCTCATCGTTGGTGCGTGCCATGGAGACTTCCAGGGCAGTGGAGGTTTACAACCTCGGGGCACAGAGCTTCGTGGGAAGCTCTTGGAGCCAGCCGATCCTGACCGCTCAGGTTACCGGGGTCGGCGCCTTCAACGTCCTGGAGGCCGTACGAATCGTCAACCCGGACGCGCACTTCTATCAGGCATCGACCAGCGAAATGTTCGGCCTGGTCCAGGCCGACAGGCAGGATGAAACGACTCCATTCTACCCGCGCAGCCCTTACGGGGTTGCCAAGATGATGGCGCACTGGGCCACGGTTAACTATCGGGAAAGCTTCAAACTGCACGCATCGAGCGGCATCCTGTTCAACCATGAATCACCGCTGCGCGGCATCGATTTCGTCACGCGGAAAGTGACCGACGCAGTCGCGAGGATCAAGTTGGGGCAGTCGAACGAGTTGCGCCTTGGAAATATCGACGCCAAGCGGGATTGGGGCTTCGCCGGCGACTATGTAGAGGCGATGTGGCTGATGACCCAACAGCCTGCGGGAGACGATTATGTGGTGGCGACCGGTACTACCACGACCGTTCGCGACATGTGCAGGATCGCTTTTAATCACGTGGGACTCACGATGGAAGACCACCTGGTGATCGACCCGAAGTTCTTCCGGCCGGCGGAGGTGGACTTGCTGTTGGGCAACCCGGCCAAGGCCAAGGCGAAGCTGGGCTGGGTCGCCAAGACGACACTCGAAGAATTGATCACCATGATGGTCGATGCGGATCTCCGGCGCTTGCGGGGCTGAGGGTAGCTTGCGAGAGCAAATCCCGAACTGCGCATGAACATCCTGATTACCAGCGTGCAGGTTCCGTTCGTCAGGGGAGGGGGGGAGATCCTCGCGCAAGGCCTGCTCGCGGCCATCAAACGGCAAGGACACCGAGCCGACATACTTACGGCGCCATTTCGCTTCTCGCCGGCCAGCGCGATCGAGGAGAGCGCCGATTGGTGGGGACGAATCAACCTTGCCTCGTTCTGTGCCGGGAACGTCGACAAGGTCATCCACCTCAAGTTTCCCTGCTTCTATGCGCAGCATCCTGACTCCGTCCTATGGCTCCTGCACCAGCACCGTGCGTACTACGAACTCTGGGACGAAAAAGGAGCCAGCGGCAAGGACAAGGCCGTTCGCAAACGAGTGATCCAGCAAGACACGGATGCCCTGCTGCGAATCCCCCGGAGATTCACCATCGCCAAGAGGGTGAGTGCCCGGCTCCAGCAATACAATGGCGTTTCATCCGCGCCGATATACCACCCGCCGTTTTCGGCGGAGCAGTTCCGTTGTGAAGAGTCGCTGCCGTTCATTTTCAGCCCCTCCCGGCTCGAGCCGTTGAAGCGACAGATGCTGCTTGTGGAAGCGATGGCGAAAACGCGCTCGCCCATGGTGGCTCTCATTGCCGGCGAGGGTGGGGCTGCAGCCGCTCTCAACAGGCGAATTTCAGAGCTCGGGATCGAGTCGAAAGTACGCTTGCTGGGCTACGTGTGCGACCGGGAAATGCGCTCCTACTACGCCAAGGCAAGGGCCATTTTCTTCGGACCATACGACGAGGACTACGGATACGTAACCCTGGAGAGCATGCTCGCGTCAAAACCCGTCATCACATGCACCGATTCCGGCGGGCCCCTGGAATTCGTGGTTCACGGGGAAACAGGACAGGTAGTCGAGCCGGTGGCGGACGTGATAGCACAAGCGATTGATCGCTACGGCCGATCGGAAGCACTGGCGACAGCGCATGGCCAGGCCGGCCGTGCTGCCTATGACGACATGGACATATCCTGGGATCCTGTTGTCGAGCGTCTTTTGAAATGAAAACGGGAAGAAGTTCGTGAGAATCGGTGTCGTCGCTCCGAGCTCGGTTCCGGCGGTGAGGGGTGGGGCCGAGAACCTGTACGCGGGTTTGCTCGACCATCTCAATCGTGGAACCTCCCATGAGGCCACGCTGGTCACGCTTGCCTCGCCGGAAGGGGATTTCTGGGCGTTGATGGAAAGCTACCGGGCTTTTTCCGAGCTCGATGTTTCGCGTTTCGACCTGGTTATTTCGACGAAGTATCCGGCATGGATGGTCAGCCATCCCAACCATGTCTGCTACATGCTCCATTGCCTGCGTGGTCTCTACGACACCTATCACCTTTTCGGCCTTCCCGTGGATCCGCCGGCCGCATTGCCGGCAAGGCTGCTCGAACTGCGCCGACGCATGCGGGATCCGCTCGAGAACCCCCAGCAGTTGAGCGAGTTTTTCAGTTCGGTATTCGAACTGCGCGAGGATCCGGAATGCAGGCCCGGGTTCCAGTTTCCGGGACCACTGACGCGCGAGATCGTCCACTACCTTGATGCGTATGCCCTGAGGAAAGGTGCCATCGCACGCCATGCCGCGATCTCGAAAGTGGTGGCTACCCGCAGCGACTACTTTCCACAGGACGTGTCCGCCGTGGTCGCTTATCCACCTTCCGGCCTGGAGACGCGCGACAACGGTCCTTATGAGTACTTCTTCACCGCCAGCCGCCTGGATGCCCCCAAGCGGATCGATCTCATCGTGCGTGCGTTCCGGATGGTCGGGAATGTCAATGCCAGGTTGAAAATCGCCGGGACCGGTCCCGAAGACGCACGCTTGCGTGCATTGGCGAAAGGTGATCCGCGCATCGAATTTCTGGGATACGTCGACAACCAGCGGTTAAGCGAACTCTATTCGGGCGCAAGAGCCGTACTGTTCACGCCCTATGACGAGGATCTCGGGTACATCACCATGGAGGCAATGCGTAGCGGCAAGCCGGTTGTTACCACCTCCGACGCCGGAGGGCCGCTGGAATTCATCCGCCATGGCGAGAATGGCCTGGTGGCGGATCCAAGCCCTGAATCATTGGCCCGTTGCATCGAACAGCTGGCCCGAGACCGCGAACTATGCGTGGCATTGGGCGAGCAGGGCAGCCGGGATATTGCGAGCGTAACCTGGGAAAAGGCCGTAGCGAGTCTATTGCCAATGGATGACAAGATGGTTGAGATGGCTGCGTCCACCAAGCGAAAGAAAGTCGTGGTCCTGAGTACGTTCCCCATTTATCCTCCCGTGGGTGGAGGACAGTGCCGGATTTACCACCTGTGGCGACGCATAGCACGGGTCCATGACCTTACAGTGGTGTCTTCCGTTGGCCCGGAGGACAGCCCATCCAGGCAATTGATCGCCGAAGGCATGTACGAAGTGCGTGTTCCCAGATCGAGAAAGCATGCGCAATATGAAGTGGAGGCATCGCGTGCATTGGACTGGACCCCGGTAACCGACGTGATTTTCGCGATGAAGCCTGAACTTGCCGGCTCTTATCGCGACGCGTGCGCGGAAGCGCTCGAGGACGCCGACCTGTGCATCCTCGAGCATCCATACACCCTGCCTGTACTCGATGGCCTGCAACTGCCCGAGTTGTGGTACGAGGCGCATAACCACGAAGCTTCCATGAAATCAACCATGCTGCCCGCTACCGAAGAGGGCCGCAGGATGGTAGCGGTGGTAGAGGAAGTCGAAGCGGAAATGTGTCGACGCGCCGCTCGTGTGATTGCCGTGTCGGAGCCGGATCGGGACAGGCTGAAGCAGACCTACGGGGTGGACGACGCCCGTTTTCTGATGTTGCCGAACGGGGCGGATCTTGAATCGATCACCTTCGTCGAGGAAAGGGACCGCGCGGCGTTGCGCCATCGCATGGGAATGGAACATCGACCGGTTGCGGTGATGCTGGCGAGCTGGCATGGCCCCAACCTGGAGGCGGTCGAAGATGTAATTGCCGTCGCCGACCACTTTGAACAAGTCGACTTCATCATTATCGGAAGCGCCTGCAAGGCAATCGAGTCGCGTCAACTGCCCGCAAATGTGCATCTCGTCGGGGTGGTCGACGATGAAGAAAAGGACGTGCTGCTTGGCATGGCGACGGTCGCGCTGAATCCGATGCGGTCCGGCGGGGGCAGCAACCTGAAGTTGCTGGACTACATGGCGTCAGGCGTAGGAGTCGTCACCTCCGAATTCGGCGCGAGAGGCTCGGACATCGACACCTCCATGGCCTGGCTGTATACGGGTGAAGGGTTTGAAGGCGCGTTGTCCCAAGCCTTGGTGGCCAACCCGGCCGAGCGGCAGGCAAAGGCCCGCGCGGCTCGGCGGCACGTGGAACGCAGGTTTTCGTGGGACGTGCTGGGCGACCAGGTGTTGGCAGAGATTGGCGTTACGGATCGGGCGCGCAGGTAGATCGGTTGCGGTCGGGATTGGGACTAATCGGAGAGTGCACGTGCCTACTGATTTCGAAGGACTTCTCGAAGGGTTCTATCAGGAAATCTTGCAGGATGGTTCAATCTGCATCGACGTTGGCGCTCATCGCGGCCGCCACACCATTCCCATGTCCAGGCGCATCGGGGCCCAGGGCCACGTCTATGCGTTCGAGCCCCTCCAGGTTATGGCGGAGAAGCTGCGGCAGACACTGGCAGAGGAGCGCATCGCGAATGTAAGCGTCCAGGCCCTGGCTCTCGGGCAGAAGGATGAGACGGCGGAGTTCGTGATTGCCGTGGATGCACTGGAGTATTCCGGGCTGAAGGAACGCATATTCGATTCGGAGACCCGGGTGGAACGGACGAAGGTCGAGGTCCGGAGGCTGGACGACGTCATCGACAACTCGTTGCCGGTACGATATATAAAAATCGACACGGAGGGAGGGGAGTGGGGAGTGTTGCGCGGTGCCGAGCGCATCCTTCGGAAGTGGCGCCCCTTCATAAGCTTCGAGTTCGGAGCCAATTCGTACGCGGCATACAACGTGGATCCGCTGGCGGTCCATGCATTCCTGACCGGGATTGGCTACCAGGTCATGGACATAAACAGAACCCCTCTCGGGGCGACCGAGTTTGCAGAAAGTTCCCGCCGGCAGGAAGTGTGGGATTACCTGGCTGTACCGGAGATGGATTGACAGGTGCGGTGAGCCGCTGCACAGGTCGGCGCTTCGTCAATTGAACGCGACTGCGCGGGAGGCTTGCTGCTCTCCCGTGGAGGGCGGTGTTTCGGGCCCGTCCCGATGCTCGGCCTCACAGATCTCCCAGTCACAGAGACATCCATGAAATCGGAACGGGCGCTCATGAACATTTCGGTGCTGCACCCTATGAGAAGCCGATGGGGCCTTCTGCTCCTGACGTTCTTCCTGGGGCTGGCGTTCGCTGCGAACTACCGCTTCGCCAGCTACGACTATCACATGGATGATGCCTGGATCATCGGGGCAAGTTACGTGGATGGGGGCTTGCTGACACCGGAGGGCATGGCCGAGGCAGCGGAATCCGTGGAGGATCAATACCGGCAGCAGTGGGAAACATCGCACCGGTTCCCGGGAGTACTGCCGATTGCGCGCCTGCTCCAGGTCAATCTGGTATCGGAGAATGTCGGCGCCCATCTGATCCTGAACCTCATTGCCCACGCGCTGAATTCATTTCTCCTGTTCCTGGTTCTGGTGCGCGTTCTACGCGTCGGTGCAGTCCCCGCGATCATGTTCTCGAGCCTGTTTGCACTCGCGCTCAACCTGGACTCCGGGACTTACGCGCTTTCGCTGTGGATAGGATCGTCGTCCGTAAACCTGCTTACGATATTCCTGGCGCTATGCCTTGTCGCTTCCGACCGCATCGCCCTTCCACGCTGGGCCGTAATCGGGATTTATGCAGCCTATGCGGTCGTTGCCATTGGAAACTACGGTGCGGTTGTGATCCTGCCACCCCTGGCGATCGCACACTACATGGCGCGAAAGGACGTTCGAGCCGCCGCGGTTTATGTCATGGCATTGAGCATCCCCATCGCCGTCAACCTCGTAATCATCTCGTTTGCGCCGGATTCGGCTTATGTCGGCACCACCATCAAGTTGGACGCCATCCATGTCCTGAGCAACCTGTCGCAGAACCTGCTCAGCCTGCTTGGCGACAGCCGTTGGATGAACAGCATTTTTATCGTCCTTGTGCTGACGGGCCTGGCTTACGGCTGGAAGAAGCGACTTGTATCCCTGCCGGAGTTGCTGTTGTCCTCATTCCTCCTGCTTGGAATGACCGGCATCTATTCGCTGAGTGCGCGGCAAGCGTTTCCGAACCCTTACTTCCTGTATATCCCTTACGCAGGGTTCATCATGCTGCTTGCCGTCGCGGCCAAGTCGCTAGTGCCCGACAACACCTGGTTTTCAATCCGTACCTTTCTGCTGTTCGCCGTCATTTGCGTCCTGGGGGTTTATCAATACCTGGGCGCGGCCGAATATCGGCAGATGCGGCATGACTCGGCTGCCAGAATCGGAAGCTTCAGGGACGATTTCAGGGCGGTCGAACTGGCGACGCAGTCGGAAGAATACGGTCTCGTTGCAATCGTCGGCGACAACATCTACGCCCGGACCGGAGCGCTTGGATATTTCGACAAGACCATCAACACCTGGAGGTCGAAGGGCAACAACAGAACATACGTCCTGGTTTCGGAAGTTATCCCCAATCCTGATCCCGCGAGAGCGAAAGTCAAAACCGGTTACAACCAGTATGTGCCGACTCCACGGTATGAAGAGCTTTCCGAGCTTGCCATGGAATACGGTGTTGCAGCAGGCGAAATCCAGCTGGTGGAGGTCTCGAACCACCGAGTCAACCCGGTCAGCACGACCCCACCAGAGCTTGGCGTCGTGCTGGACGTCACCTATGACCGGGAAATGTACGGCGATGGCAAGTCATATAACTGGACGGATGGCAATGCGATATTCCATGTCTTCAACAGGGAGCAATTGGCCGGCAAGAAGGCGATCCTGTCCTTCACCGCAACGTCGCTGTTCGACGACCAGCTGAAGGTGGCCCATGGAGACACGTCGAACTCGATAGACGTCGCAGCCCAGACGCCCAGGCGAGTGTGCGAGCAAATCATTCTGGGCGCTGGCGAAACCCGGGTAACGCTGGAGGCGAAAAAATCGACGGTGCCACCGGGGGATAGCCGGAAATTGAGCTTCCGGATCAATGGTGATTACGGCGTGCACCTTGTGGACAGCGTGATCAGGGCAAACGGGAATCTGTCGGGCCATGAAGCGACGGGATTCTACGATCTCGAGCAGAACTATTTCAGGTGGACGCAGCCCGATGCCCGGATAGCGTTTTCCGGTTGCGTGGGAAAGAGGCGGATCACGAGGCTGGTCTTGCGCGGCGGTTTCCCCGCGGGGAACGTACCCACGGTCACATTGAATGGGTCCTATCGACCCGCCAGGACAGAGCGGATCGACAAAACCACCGTTGCCTACTACTTCCCCGATTTCGATGGCGAGTTGGCGACCGTGGACTTCAGTTCTGCCCGGTTCGAGCCGGATCAGCCCGACCCCCGGCGCCTGGGATTCATGTTCGCATCCCTCGACGTCGACTGATAAATCCACTCGCAGGTTGGAATGGTCCAAGCGATAGTGGGCGGAAGTACACCAATCCCCGGATCGCCGACTGGCAGATCCGGGGGGGGGGGGGTGAACTGATGCGTGGGTATGCGCTTACTGTCGCTCTTGCGGTGCCTGCTCGACGGAGGCGTTGGCGGCACTTACCGTTTCGCCAGAACTGTTGCAAAGTGCGCCGGAGGCATTGTTGCATGGCGAATAGGCGTCGAGCTTGAGCGGGGCTTGGCCGAACGCATCAAACCAGGCCACGCCTTCCTGCACCAGTTGGACTTGAACCGTCTGGCCATTCAGGGACTTGGCCGGCAGCTTCATGCGCACGGTCTTCTCGGTGCCCCTGGCGATCAACGGCAGCGGCACCCTTACAAAATCACGTACGCCGGGCGGTGTACCCGCGCCGTCAGGGCCCAACAGAGAAGCCCCGAGATTCACCGGCTTACTGCCGCTTCCGATCAGGTCGGTTTGGCCGTTGTTGGCGATCGTTATGCCCAGCAGCAAGGCGTCTTCATCTTCAAGGTAAACCGGTTTGCCTGCAAGACTCAGCGAGACGCTCACCTGCTCCGGGACAAGGGCTTCGTTAATCTCAGGGGCAACAGGAGGTGCATCGGTCTCAGACGCAGCCACGGGCCCGTTACCGTCGGCCGGTGTGGAGTCCGGGGCACCGCTGCACGCGCCCAGAGCGACCAGAGAGGACATACATATTGCAAGGCATAGCGGACGGCAGACTCGCATGGGAAACTCCAGTATTGGTTAATATATTATGCCTCTGTGGCCCAGAGACTGAAAGATCCGATCCAGGGCTGTAGGATCGGCAGGGGTGCCACGACGGTACTCGGCCACGCGTCAACGTGCTGCCACAAGTGCCGATGATGCTGCGTCCAACACTTCGTCCATCACATCCTCCAACCCCACCCAAAGCGGGAGGCGAGCCAGGCGATCGCTGAGGTCGTCGGTGATCGGCAGTGCGTTTCCGTGAGTTCGGCCGAACTGGCGGCCAGCGGGCGCACTGTGCAACGGAATGTAGTGAAACACGGAGCCGATGCCCTTGTCTCTCAGCGACTCTATGAATTTCGTCCGTGCCGAAAGCGAGGGGAGCAACAGGTAGTACATATGCGCGTTGTGGACGCATTCCATCGGCACCACCGGCCTCCGCAACAGGCCATCGCTTTCAAACGGGGCGGCCCATTCGTGGTACCGGTCCCAGATGGCCAGGCGCCGCGCAGTGATCTCGTGGGCCTGCTCCAGTTGCGCCGTGAGGAACGCGGCGATGATCTCGCCCGGCAGGTACGATGACCCCATGTCCACCCAGGTGTACTTGTCCACCTGTCCGCGGAAGAACTTGCTGCGGTTGGTGCCCTTTTCGCGAATGATTTCGGCGCGCTCCGACAAAGCCGGATCGTTGATCAACAGCGCACCGCCTTCTCCGGAAATCACGTTCTTGGTCTCGTGAAAGCTCAACGCTCCCAGTGTTCCGATGGCGCCAAGGGGGCGGCCCCGGTAGGTGGAGAGAATTCCCTGGGCCGCATCCTCGATAACATGCAACCCATGCTTGCGTGCCAGCGCCATGATGACGTCCATCTCGCAGGAAACGCCCGCGTAATGGACGACGCAAATCGCCTTCGTTCGCGGGGTGATCGCGGCTTCGATCAGGGACTCATCGATGTTGAGCGTATCGGGCCGGACATCCACGAATACCGGTACCGCGCCGCGGAGCACGAACGCATTTGCCGTGGATACGAAGGTGAAGGACGGCATGATCACTTCGTCCCCCGGGCCGACTCCGACGAGCATCGCGCTCATCTCGAGGGCGCCGGTGCACGAATGCGTCAGAAGTGTCCGGGCGCACCCGGTCTGTTCCTTGAGCCAGTCATGGCATCGACGCGTGAACTCACCATCGCCGGAAAGGTGACCGTTGGAATGGGCCTTGGAGATGTACTCCAGTTCCCTGCCGGTCATGTACGGCTTGTTGAATGGAATTCTGATGGTCATAAGGTTCCCAGTGAATAGGTTGCGATTCCGGTCGCGATAAGCGACAAAGCCAGGACCTTTCGTCGCTTGATGGTTTCCCCGAAGATGACCCATCCAGCGATGCTAACGAGTATGTACGTAACGCTAGTGCTCATGTAGGTGATACCAACACCCAATATCTTGACCGCGATATATGTAAGCGCAGGCGTAACGGCAAAAAAAGCGATCGCGGCGATGAGGTACTCTCGCGAACCACCGATGCTTCTCTTCTTGTAGCTGATCTGAGCCACCGTGGTGGCGACGATTGCCCCAATAAGGGCCAGATCACCGAGCATCGTTGAAACGCCTTTGGCGGATGATGCGTGCGGGTATCCCGGCGGCGACTGCCATTGCGGGAATATCCCGGGACACCAGGCTACCGGCAGCGACTACCGCTCCGTTACCCACGGTTACCCCGGGAAGAATGACCGCGCTGGCGCCTATCCAGCAATTATCTCCGATTCTGATTTCGCCGCCTGTTTCTCGGAAGTCCGGATCATCGACATCGTGACCCGCAGCCAGAAACCGCGCGTTCGGACCGATTCGGACATTGCTTCCGATCACGACCCGATGATTGGTCGCGTGGCTGGGATATATCTCGATGCCACGATTGAAGCTCACGTAATCTCCCACTTCAACGAGCCAGGGAAACTTGATATAGACCTTGGCGTCGTAGTAGACGCCCACTCCCTGGCGTGCGAGTACGAGTCGATATCCCAGCCCGCGAATGGGCTCCGGTAAGAGAGCAAGCAGGCCAAAATAAGCGTTGAGAAAGTAGAGATAAATATGATTGGCCAATAACTTCGCATGCCATCCGCGCGGGGGAGCAGTCATGATCTTTCCTTATCCGGGGCCAGGAGGAGGGCAACCCCAGCCAAGATGATCATCGTACCCGCCAATTGCAAAGGTCCGACGGGTTCGTCGAACAGCCAGGCCATAGCGAGTATTCCCGGGAAGAAGAGAGCGGAGGCCGGATACGCAAGGCTCAAGGGGTAGCGCCTGTGAAGTGCACCCCAGGACAGGAATCGCAAAACGTTCAGGGCAAGGACCGCAAGCAGAATTGCCAAAACCGTGAATGTTGTCTCCCGCTCGAATGCGGGAGAAATCTTCAACAGGAGTGCACTACTCAGCTGCAGGGCGACGTTCAGCGCAATTAGCACCATTAGAGCCGCGCGCGGAGCTGGTCTGTTTTCAGGCATGTCCGAGGAATTCCGCGGCAGATCGGTTTTTAGCTGTGGAGGCCGAAAGAATCAATCGTCTGCGTAGAGCTGACATTCGACAATCGTTCGTAGCGTTGCAATTCCTGTTCCCGTATCCGGTCATCTAGCCGGTGTCGTGAAAGATAGAACTCGCGAACACCTGAAGTGTTCTCGCAATATCTTTCGATGTCTTTCTGGTTTATGTCTCCGGGTGGAAGGTATCCAACCTGCTGCATTTCCCACCGTGAGCAAGCGGCGATGAAGCGCTGGTCGCTTACTGACAAGACATCACGCCAGCTTTCCGTCGAGTTGCGGTCGACGGCGGGTTTATCGCCGTAGGATGAGTTCCCCATCCACGGTTGCCCTGCATGGTCGAGCAACGGTGCGCCGGGGGTCGGATCGAACTCGTCGACGCCAAGGAATCCGGCAAACCTAGTTGTCGCCGCTCGCGGATCCGATGCTACATCCTCGTAGCGGACGGCGGTCACGAGGGGATGGTCTCGATACTGTAGCCAGTATCCAGCTGTCTTCCTCCAGAGGCGGAGCAGCATCATTATCGGGTACTGGTCGCCGACGGAGGCCTGATAGCGGCCGTTGTTCGCCGATGCAATCACTCCCCGCGGGTCCCGCAGTACCAGTACGCATCGGACGCCGGCGTCGAGCAGCGAGGGGATGAACTCCTCGCAGAGGATCTCCTTCGAGCCGGTGACGGCCGGGTTCGTCCGCTGGAAATGCCGGGCCAGCGACCTGTGGAGTTCGCTTCGGATCTGGAAGAAGGTCCCGGCGCCGGTCGGTTCGGGAATCCAATCCGGCATGCTGCCGCCTTTCCCGCCAGTGCTCGTTGCCACCAATGTTTCGGCCTCCGTGGCCGAGAACACGCGCATGGCCAGCCACTGCGTGAACTGCTCGCGCTCGGCGACGGCTCTCGTGCCGTCGTCCAGTGGCAGCATCGCGTCGAATCCATGCTCGACGAGGAACGACCGCTTCACGTCTACGTAAAACCGGTGGAACGGCTGATAGGCGACGAAGGTCCCGGGAAGGTTGGTCAGGAGCGTCTGCACAAGCGACGTGCCGGATCTGAGCATTCCGGTGACGAAGACCTGGTCCATCAGGGGTATTCCTCGAATACCGGCGACTGCCCGGATCGCGCGTTCTCCGAGATGAGCCGGCCGATGTACTCGCCGAGGATGCCCATGGACATCAGAATGGTTCCGGACATGAACGAAATCAGGATGACCAGGGTCGGCCATCCGGTCACCGCCGAGCCGTTGGCCAGCACGTCCACGAGGACGAAGCCGGCGTAACCCAGGCTGGCAACGCTGATCAGGGTTCCCCAGATGGTCATGAACCTCAGGGGAATCGATGAGTGATTGACCAGCAGGTACGAAAAGAGCTTCAGCAGCTTGCGGGGCGTGTACTGGCTGTGTCCTTCAAGCCTGGGGTGGTGTGCGACCGGAATGTTGCAGATGCGGTCGGCGGGTACGGATCCGAGCATGAGGGCCGGCATGTAGACATGCGCTCCCGAATAGCTGCCCATGGCCTCTGCCGCGCGGCGGCTCATGCAGCGGTAGCTCGACAGCGACAGTGATTTCGGCTTCCCGAGGATCTTGCCGACCAGGAACTGTACGGTTCGACTGGCGATGTTGCGCGACAGCGAGTGCGCCTTGTCGCCCGTGATCTTGCCGATCACCAGATCGTACCCCTCATCGACCTTCGCAAGGAACGCCGGGATCTCCTCGGGGGGGTTCTGCAGATCGTCGTCCAGCGTCAGGACGTAATCGCCCTTGCTGCGCTTGATGCCATGGAGCGTAGCATGGTGCTGCCCCATGTTCCGCGCGAACCGGACGACCCGCACGCGATGATCCTTTTCGTGCAGCGCCAGCATTGCTTCGAAAGTGCCGTCGTTGCTGGCGTCATCGACAAGGATGAGTTCCCAACCCGCATTTGTTCCGTCGAGCACCGATGCCAGCCGGTCGTACAGATGCGGCAGCAAAGTGCGGCTTCGAAACACGGGGATGACAACGCTGATCGACGGAGTCATGGCCGGGATTTTCGGCTATGGGCGAGGTGCAGGCGGGCCTCGCTTCCGGTACACGCAATGAGGTCGAGGATGCTCACGAAATGATCGAACGGCGGGTGCGGCTGCGGGTACTCCGGGTACTCGTAACTCATCCACTCCACCGCGATGCCGGCTGCGCTGAAGCGTGCTGCGTCGAGGTAGGAGCGCGCGGCCGGTCCGGAAAGGTAGGTCGTAGCACCTGCCTGCCGGCAGAGGCTGACCAACCGCTCGTTCCGGTCACCTTCTAGGTTGTAGTTCCTGGCAGAGCGGATGGTCGTCGTGATTCCGAGCTCAGCGCAGAGGCCGCGTATGAAATGGAGATTGGCGGCGCTCAGGTTGTCGGTCGGCACACTCCCGAGGAACAGGTGCGACAACGCGTCCGTGCAGTACCGGATGCATTCGGCACGCGCGTAGCTTTGCTGGAAGGTCGTCCAGTGCTTGCGAAACGCCCTGGTGTCGGCAATGGGTGTCTGGTCGACTACCTGTTCCAGCGAATGTTGCCGGACCGGAACCGTGAGCCATGCCTTCCCCTGCGCAGTCTTGATCTGGTTTCGATTGCGCCAGTCGTTTTTCGTGTATTGCACGCAGTCGTATACGATGAACTCGTCGACGCTTGCGATGATGTCGAAATAGCCCTTCCATGGGACATAGTTGGATTGGAGGATGGCGACGCGCTTCATCATCCTGCTCCGCCGGCGACCGGTGGCCGCTCGCTCAAAGGGCTGACTCCAGCTCGGGAAGCACGTTGAACAGATCCCCCACCAGTCCGATATCCGCCACCTCGAAAATCGGTGCATCCGCATCCTTGTTGATCGCCACGATCGTACCGGCATCCTTGATGCCGGTCAGGTGCTGGATCGCGCCGCTGATGCCGACTGCCACGTAAAGCTCCGGGGCGATGATCTTGCCGGTCTGGCCGACCTGCAGTTCGTTGGGCACGTAACCGGCGTCCACCGCTGCGCGTGAGGCCCCAACCGCGGCCCCCAGCCTGTCGGCCAGCTTGTAGATGATCTCGAAGTTCTCCTTCGAGCCGACGCCGCGGCCGCCGGAAACGACCCGCTTGGCGCTCTGCAGGTCGGGGCGGTCGGACTTGCCGGCGGCCAGGCCGACGAAGCGCGTATGGGTCGGTAGTGCCGCGCCCACCGTTACCGCCTCGACCGCGGCGCTGCCGCCCTGGGCTGCTTCCGGCCACGAGGCCGTACGCACCGTGGCGACAACCACATGGTCGGCAGTTGCCTTCACGGTCACGATCGCATTGCCGGCATAGATCGGCCGCTTGAATTCGTGGCTGCCCTCGACGGCCATCAGGTCGGACACCTGCGGCACTCCCAGCAGCGCGGCTACGCAGGGCATCAGGTCCTTGCCGAAGGTGGTCGAGGGACCGAACACATGGCTGTAGCCCTCGGCCAGCTTCCCGACCTGCGGTGCCAGCACCTGGGCGATGGCGCGCTCGTTCGCAGGGTTGGACACGGCGAGCACGCGCGCCACACCGGAGATCTTCCCGGCCTCGGCGGCGACACCGGCGGCATCGGCCGCCAGCACCACGATGTCGATGGATTCCGGCGACAACGCCTGCGCGGCCGACACGCACTTGGCGGTCGACGCATTAAGCTTGCCGTCCAGGTGTTCGGCAACGACGAGTACTTTCGACATCACAGCAACCCCTTCTGCTTGAGCGCGGCAACCAGTTCGGCCGCATCCTTCACCATCACCCCGCGGCTGCGCTTGGGTGGCGGCGCGTAGGCGGTGGTCTCCAGGCCCTTGCCGGCCTCGACGCCCAGGTCCGCGAACGGGATGGACTCCATCGGCTTGCTCTTCGCCTTCATGATGTCCGGCAGCTTGATGAAGCGGGGCTCGTTGAGGCGCAGGTCGGTGGTGACGACCGCGGGCAGGTCTACTTCCAGGGTTTCCAGGCCGGCGTCCACCTCGCGGGTCACCGTGGCCTTGCCACCCGCGACCTCGAGCTTCGAGGCGAAGGTGGCCTGCGGGCGACCCCACAGCGTGGCCAGCATCTGCCCGGTCTGGCTGGCGTCGTCGTCGATCGCCTGCTTGCCCAGGATCACCAGATCCGGTTGCTCGCGCTCGACCAGCTTCAGCAGGGCGCGGGCGGCGGTCAGCGGCTGCACTTCGCGGCCGGGCTCGACGACGACGTGGATGGCGCGGTTGGCGCCCATCGCCAAGCCGTTGCGCAGGTGCGCCTGGGCGTCGGCGGGGGCGATCGTGGCGACCACCACCTCGGTGGCGATGCCCCGATCGCGCAGGCGCAGGGCTTCTTCCAGGGCGATCTCGTCGAACGGGTTGGCCGAGAGCTTGACGCCGTCGGTGACCACGCCGGAGCCGTCCGGCCTGACCTGGATGCGGACGTTGGCGTCCACCACGCGTTTGTAGGCGACCAGGATCTTCATCGTTGGGGGTTCCTCATCCAATGCCCGGACCATCCGGCCCACCTGCCAATTCTAGCGAACCGGAGGGAAGCGCCGCGCATTCGGCTATCCTTTGGCGTTCGAAACCACCCTCGAGGCCAGGATGCTTCACCCCGTCATTCTCAGCGGCGGCAGCGGATCGCGGCTCTGGCCGCTGTCCCGCCATAACCAACCCAAGCAGTTCCTGGCGCTGGTCGGCGACCGCTCGCTGTTCCAGGAAACCGCCCTCCGCGCGGGCCGGTTGCCGGATGTCCAGGCGCCGATCGTGGTCTGCAGCGAGGACCATCGCTTCATGGTCGGGGAGCAGCTGCAGGAACTTGGTTCCGGTCACGGCGGCATCCTGCTCGAACCGGTGGCGCGGAATACCGCCCCGGCAATCGCCTTGGCCGCGCTGCACTTGGTCGCGCGCGATCCCGATGCCGCCATGCTGGTGCTTCCCGCCGACCACTTGATCGACAACGAAGACTCCTTCCGTCAGGCGGTCCAGGAAGCGGCGCGGCTGGCCGACGAGGGCTGGCTGGTCACCTTCGGCATCGCGCCGGAGCATCCCGAGACCGGCTACGGCTATATCCAGCGCGGCGAAGCGATCAACGGCGCTGGCTACCAGGTGCGGCGGTTCGTGGAGAAGCCCGACCAGGCGATGGCTGCTTCGTACCTGGCCGCCGGGGACTATTCCTGGAACTCGGGCATGTTCATGTTCCGGGCGCAGCGCTTCCTCGATGAGCTCGGGGTGCACGCGCCGGCGATCCTCGAGGCGGCACGCGAGGCTTGCGAAGATGCCAAGGGCGACCTCGACTTCATCCGCATCGACAAGGACGCGTTCGCGACCAGCCCGAGCGACTCGATCGACTATGCAGTGATGGAGAAGACCAGTCGTGCCGCGGTGGTGCCGGTCAGCTGCGGCTGGAGCGATATCGGTTCCTGGTCCGCGCTGTGGGCGGCCGCGGAGCACGACGGCGACGGCAATCGCCACGAGGGCGACGTGATATCGCTGGACAGCCGCAACAACCTGGTGCGTGCGTCGGCACGCAGGATGATCGCCACCATCGGCATCGAGGACGTGGTGATCGTGGATACCGCGGACGCGACCCTGGTTGCGCGCAAGGACCGGGTCCAGGACGTGAAGCAGATCGTCGACCGCATCAGGCAATCGGGACGCCAGGAGCACGCGTTCCACCGCAAGGTCTACCGGCCGTGGGGCAACTACGATTCCATCGATGCCGGCGAACGTTTTCAGGTCAAGCGCATCGCGGTCAAGCCCGGTGCCGCGTTGAGCCTGCAAAAACACCACAAGCGGGCCGAGCACTGGGTGGTGGTATCGGGCGTGGCCGAGGTTACCTGCGACGACAAGGTATTCGATCTGCACGAGAACGAAAGCACCTTCATCCCCCTGGGCAGCGTGCACCGCCTGCGCAACAAGGGCAGTGAGCCGGTCGAACTGATCGAAGTGCAGTCGGGTAGCTACCTCGGTGAAGACGATATCGTCCGGTTGGAGGACGTCTACGGCCGTTCCTGACGGTTGGTCGGACGATTTCCCGACGCATGGCAGCACTCGACTGGCAAGGATGGCTGACGATCGCGGTGGTGGTGGCGACCCTGGGCCTGCTGCTGTGGGAGCGCTTCACCCCGGACAAGGTGCTGGCCGGCGCCGCGCTGGTGCTGATGGGCACCGGCGTGCTGGCGCCGACGCAGGCGCTGGCGGGGTTCTGGAACCCGGGTGTGCTGACCGTGGCGGTGCTGTTCGTGCTGGTGGCCGCGCTCAAGTCCACCGGCGCGATCCGCTGGATCGGCGACTGGGTGCTGGGGCGGCCGCGCGGGGCATTCGCCGCGCAGGCGCGGCTGGTCGGCATCGCTTCGCCGTTGTCCGCGTTCATCAACAACACCCCGATCGTGGCGATGCTGACCTCGGCGATCGAGCACTGGAGCCGGCGCAGCGGCATCGCCCCGTCCAGGCTGCTGCTGCCGATGAACTACGCCACCATCCTCGGCGGCATGTGCACGCTGCTGGGCACCAGCACCAACCTGATCGTCGCCGGGCTGGTGCACCAGCACGGCGGGATGCCGGCGCTGCGCATGTTCGATCCGCTGGCGGTGGGCGCGGTCGCCGCCGTGGCCGGCGGCGCGTACCTGCTCACCTTGGGGCGCTGGCTGCTGCCCGAGCGCCGCTCGGCGCTGCAGCAGGCTGCCGATACCCGCGAGTACGTGGTGGAGATGCTGGTCGAGGCGGCCGGCCCGGTCGCCGGCATTAGCATCGGCCAGGCGCGGTTGCGGCGGCTGGCGGGATCCTTCCTGGTCGAGCTGGTGCGCGATGGCGACGTGCACGTCGCGGTGGCCCCGGAGGTGCGGTTGCAGGGCGGCGACCGCCTGGTGTTCGTCGGCGTCACCGACGCCGTGCGCGAGCTGCGGCGCCTGCCCGGCCTGCGCCCGGCCACCGAGCAACTGTTCAAGATCGACGATGCCGGCGGCCAGCGCACCTTGGTGGAAGTGGTGCTGTCGCCGTATTCGCCGGCGGTCGGCAAGACCCTGGTCGAGTCGGCGTTCCGCAGCCGCTACAACGCGGCGGTGATCGCGGTGGCGCGGCGCGGCGAGCGTCTGCGGGTCAAGCCGGGCGACGCGGTGCTGCAGGCCGGCGACACCCTGCTGGTGGAGACCGACGCCGGTTTCCTGCGCCGCCACGGCGGCGGCGCCGACTTCCTGATGGCCAGCGAAATCGACGGCGCCGCCCGCGTGCACCGGCCGCGCGCGCTGACCGTGCTGGCGCTGGTCGGGGCGATGATCCTGGCCAACACCGTGTTCGGGATCGACATTCTGCTGTCGGCAGTGGCGGCGGCGGTGCTGGCGCTGCTGGCCGGCTGCGTGCGCCTGGCGGAACTGCGCCGCAGCCTGGACCTGCGCCTGATCGTGGTCATCGCCTGCTCGTTCGCGCTGGGCGCGGCGCTGGAGCGCAGCGGCGTCGCCGCGCTGGTCGCGGCGCAGCTCATGGCCTGGGCGGGCGCGGACCCGTTCTGGACCCTGGTGCTGGTGTACGTGGCCGCGGTCGCCTTCACCGAACTGGTCACCAACAACGCGGCCGCGGTGCTGATGTTCCCGATCGCGGTAGCGGCGGCGACGCAGCTCGGGGTGCAGCCGATGCCGTTCGTGATCGCGATCATGATGGGCGCCTCGGCCGGTTTCATCACCCCGATCGGCTACCAGACCAACCTGATGGTTTACGGCCCCGGCGGCTACCGCTTCACCGACTACGTGCGCGTGGGCCTGCCGCTGTCGCTGGTGGTGGGCGTCGCGGTGCTGTGGGCGATCCCCCGGTTCTGGGCATTTTGAGCCGCGCCCGAGCTAGAATCCCGATTCCCGAAGGACTTGTCGTGAAGATGCCTGAGCCGCACGCGCTGTCCCACCTCGACCGCTTGGAAACCGAGAGCATTCACATCCTGCGCGAGGTCGCGGCGGAGTTCGACAACCCCGTCATGCTGTACTCGGTGGGCAAGGACAGCTCGGTGCTGCTGCACCTGCTGCTGAAGGCGTTTTACCCGGCGCGACCGCCGATTCCGCTGCTGCACGTGGACACCACCTGGAAGTTCCGCGAAATGATCGCCTTCCGCGATCGGCGCGCGGCCGAGACCGGGGTCGAACTGCGTACCTGGACCAATCCCGACGGCCTCGCCCAGGGCATCAACCCGATCACCCACGGCGCCACCGTGCACACCGACGTGATGAAGACCCAGGCGCTGAAGCAGGCGCTGGACCACTGGGGCTTCGACGCCGCGATCGGCGGCGCCCGCCGCGACGAGGAAAAATCGCGCGCCAAGGAGCGCATCTTCAGTTTCCGCAACGCCCGCCACCGCTGGGACCCGAAGCACCAGCGCCCGGAGCTGTGGGACCTGTACAACGCCCGCATCCACAAGGGCGAGTCGGTGCGCGTGTTCCCGATCTCCAACTGGACCGAGCTCGACGTGTGGCTGTACATCTACCGCGAGCGCATCCCGGTGCCGTCGCTGTACCTGGCGGCGCAGCGCCCGGTGGTGGAGCGCGAGGGCGCCCTGATCATGGTCGACGACGAGCGCCTGCCGCTGCACCCGGGCGAGACGCCGATGCTGAAGATGGTGCGCTTCCGCACCCTGGGCTGCTATCCGCTCACCGGCGCGATCGAGTCCGGTGCCGACACCCTGGAGAAGGTCATCGCCGAGATGCTGGTGGCCACCACTTCCGAGCGCCAGGGCCGGGTGATCGACCACGACCCGTCGGCGTCGATGGAGAAGAAGAAGCAGGAGGGCTACTTCTGATGGCCATCTCCCACGAGGCCCCCGTTGCGCCGGGCGGCGCCCACGCCCAGGTCGCCGACTACCTGCGCCGGCACGAAGGCAAGAGCCTGCTGCGCTTCATCACCTGCGGCAGCGTCGACGACGGCAAGAGCACCCTGATCGGGCGCCTGCTGCACGACACCCGGCTGCTGCTGGACGACCAGGTCAGCGCGCTGGAAAGCGACAGCAAGCGCTTCGGCACCCAGAACGGCGAGATCGACTTCGCGCTGCTGGTCGACGGCCTCGCCGCCGAGCGCGAGCAGGGCATCACCATCGACGTCGCCTACCGTTTCTTCGACACCGACAAGCGCAAGTTCATCGTCGCCGACTGCCCCGGCCACGAGCAGTACACCCGCAACATGGCTACCGGCGCCTCCACCGCCGAGCTCGCGGTGATGCTGGTCGACGCGCGCAAGGGCCTGCTGACCCAGACCCGGCGCCACAGCTACATCGTGTCCCTGCTGGGTATCCGCCACGTGCTGCTGGCGGTCAACAAGATGGACCTGGTGGATTACGACGAAACCGTCTTCAACGACATCGTCGCCGGTTACCGCGAGCTGGCGGCGACGCTCGGCATCCCGCACGTCACCTGCATCCCGCTGTCGGCGCTGAAGGGCGACAACATGCTGCAGCGCTCGGCGGCGATGCCGTGGTACACGGGCGAAACCCTGCTGCAGCATCTGGAAACCGTTCGCATCGAGCGCAGCGGCGCCAACGGCAGCCTCGGCTTCCGCATGCCGGTGCAATGGGTCTGCCGCCCGGACCAGGATTTCCGCGGCTTCGCCGGCACCATCGCCGCCGGCGCGATCGCGCCCGGCGACGAGATCGCGGTGCTGCCGTCCGGGCAGCGCTCGCGGATCGCGCGCATCGTCACCGCCGGCGGCGACCTGCCGCGGGCCGCGGCCGGCCAGGCGGTCACGCTCACGCTCGCCGACGAGATCGACGCCAGCCGCGGCGACGTCCTCGCTGCCGCCGCCAGCCCGCCCGAGATCGCCGACCAGTTCGCCGCGCACCTGCTGTGGCTAGGCGAGCAGCCGTTGCTGCCCGGGCGCCCGTACTGGCTCAGGATCGGCACCCGCACCGTCGGCGCGCAGGTCACCGAGATCAAGCACAAGGTCGACGTCAACACCCAGGAGGAACTGGCCGCCAAGCACCTGGTGCTGAACGAGGTCGCCTACTGCAACCTATACCTGGACCAGCCGGTGCCGTTCGAGGCCTATGCCGACAACCACGAGCTCGGCGCCTTCATCCTGATCGACCGGCAGTCCAACGCCACCGTTGCCGCCGGCACCCTGGCCTTCGCCCTGCGCCGCGCCGGCAACATCCACTGGCAGCACCTGGAGGTGAACAAGGCCGCGCGCGCGCAGATCAAGCACCAGACCCCGCGTTGCCTGTGGTTCACCGGCCTGTCGGGCTCGGGCAAGTCGACCATCGCCAACCTGGTGGAAAAGAAACTGCTGGCGCTGGGCCGGCACACCTACCTGCTGGACGGCGACAACGTCCGCCACGGCCTCAACAAGGACCTGGGGTTCACCGCCGAGGACCGGGTCGAGAACATCCGTCGCGTCGCCGAGGTGGCCAGGCTGATGGTCGACGCCGGGCTGATCGTGCTGGTCAGCTTCATCTCGCCGTTCCGCGCCGAACGGCGGATGGCGCGGGAGTTGTTCGGCGAGGGCGAGTTCCTGGAGGTGTTCGTCGACACCCCGCTGGAGGTCGCCGAGCAGCGCGATGTCAAGGGCCTCTACGCCAGGGCCCGGGCCGGGGAGATCCGCAACTTCACCGGCATCGATTCGCCGTACGAGGTGCCGGAACGGGCCGAAGTCACCCTGGACACCACGGCGGCGCAGCCGCAGGCGCTCGCCGACCGCCTGGTGGCGTTGCTCACCGCGCCATGACGGCCTTGCCCGAAGGTACGAACGACCGGCAGCGGGGGCCGCGTTAAACTGGCGGCATTCGTCATCGGGGATTCGACCATGGGTACAGGACAAGCGGGCCGCTCTGCCGGCAGGCTCTTCACGGATGCGCACGACGCCCTGCGTGGCGTCGTCGCCGACGGCCAGACCCTCGCGGTCGGCGGCTTCGGCCTGTGCGGCATTCCCGAGGCGCTGATCGCGGCGCTGCGCGACTCCGGGGTCAAGGGCCTGACCGTGATCTCCAACAACGCCGGGGTCGACGGTTTCGGCCTCGGCCAGCTGCTGGGCACGCGCCAGATCCGCAAGATGATTTCGTCCTACGTGGGCGAGAACAAGGAGTTCGAGCGCCAGTTTCTGGCCGGCGAGCTGGAACTCGAATTCAACCCGCAGGGCACCCTGGCCGAGCGCCTGCGCGCCGGCGGCGCCGGGATCCCGGCGTTCTACACCGCCACCGGCTACGGCACCGTGGTCGCGCAGGGCAAGGAAACGCGCGAGTTCAACGGTCGCATGTACGTGATGGAAACCGCGCTCACCGCCGACGTGGCGCTGGTCAAGGCGTGGAAGGCCGACCCGGCCGGCAACCTGCTGTTCCGCAAGACTGCGCGCAACTTCAACCCGGCCTGCGCGATGGCCGGCAAGGTCTGCATCGCCGAGGTCGAGGAGATCGTCGCGCTCGGCGCGATCGACCCCGACCAGGTGCACCTGCCCGGCATCTACGTCGACCGCATCGTCCACAACCCGCATCCGGAGAAGCGCATCGAGCAGCGCACCGTGCGCCAGGAGGTGAAATGATGGCCTGGACCCGCGAGCAGATGGCGCAGCGCGCCGCGCAGGAACTCAGCGACGGCGCCTACGTCAACCTCGGCATCGGCCTGCCGACGCTGGTGGCCAACTACATCCCCGAGGGCGTGGACGTGTGGTTGCAGTCGGAGAACGGCCTGCTCGGCATCGGTCCGTTCCCGACCGACGCCGAACTCGACGCCGACCTGATCAACGCCGGCAAGCAGACCGTGACCGCGCGCGCCGGAGCCAGCTATTTCGGCAGCCACGACTCGTTCGCGATGATCCGCGGCGGCCACATCGACCTGGCGATCCTCGGCGCGATGCAGGTCACCGACACGGGCGACCTCGCCAACTGGATGGTGCCAGGCAAGATGGTCAAGGGCATGGGCGGGGCGATGGATCTGGTCGCCGGCGTGCAGCGCGTGGTGGTGCTGATGGAACACGTGGCCAAGGACGGCAGCCACAAGATCCTGCGCGAATGCACGCTGCCGCTGACCGGGGTCGGCGTGGTCGACCGGATCATCACCGACCTGGCGGTGTTCGACGTGACGCCGGAGGGCCTGACCCTGGTCGAACTGGCGCCGGGCGTGACCCTGGCGCAGGTGCGCGCAAGCACCGGCTGCGACTTTACCGCCGCCTGAGTCACAACTTGGCGGCTCGCCATCGTCGCGACATGCGTTCCTGGGGGAACCTGGCCAGCAGCAGCGCTGGCCCGAAACGCTGTAACCGTACAGCAGGAGCCACGGGTGGGGTGAGGCGGCGGGCGCCTACAGATTCTGGTAATTCGGCCCCGAGCCGCCTTCCGGTGCGACCCAGGTGATGACCTCGTAGGGGTCCTTGATGTCGCAGGTCTTGCAGTGCACGCAGTTGGCGGAGTTGACCTGCAGGCGCAGGCCGTGCGGCTGGCTGGCGTCGTCGACCATTTCGTAGACGCCGGCGGGGCAGAAGTTGGTGCAGGGGTTGCCGTACTCGACCACGCAGCGGTCGACGCAAATGCTGGTGTCGTGCACCACCAGGTGCACCGGTTGGTCCTCGTCGTGGGCGGTGGCGGCGTAGTAGACGCCCTGCAGGCGGTCGCGCGGCGGCAGCGTGCGCGTCGCGTAGTCGCGCTTGGGCTGCTCGTGCGCGCCGAGCTTGTCGAGCGCGGACCAGTCCGGCGTCACCTTCAGGGTCCACGGCGACAGGCCGGCGGTGACGGTTTCCCAGGCGGCGTTGGCCAGGCCGAACCACAGCCCGCGCTTGAAGCCGGGCTTGACGTTGCGGACCCGGCGCAGCTCCTTCATCGCCGCCGAGGCGCGCAGCCTGGCGTCGAACCCGGCGCTGTCCAGGCTGCCGGAAGCGGCCTGCGCGGCCAGATGCTCGGCGGCAAGCATGCCGGAGCGGATCGCCTGGTGGGTGCCCTTGATCTTGGGCACGTTGAGCAGGCCGGCGCCGTCGCCGATCAGCAGCGCGCCGGGCATCTCGACCTTGGGCAGCGACTGCCAGCCGCCGGTGACGATGGCGCGCGCGCCGGCCGAAAGGATGCTGCCGCCTTCCAGCAGCGGCGCGAACAGGGGATGGTTCTTCCATTGCTGGAACGCTTCCCACGGCTGGTAGTTCGGGTCGTGGTAGTCGAGCCCGCTGACGTAGCCCAGCGCGACGCGGTCGCCGTCCAGGTGGTAGAGGAAGCCGCCGCCGTAGGTGCGGCTGTCGGCGGGCCAGCCGAGGCTGTGCACGATCTTGCCCGGCGTCGTGCGCCCGGCCGGCAGCTGCCACAGCTCCTTGATCCCGATCGAGTAGCCCTGCGGGTCGCTGTCGGCATCCAGCGCGAAGCGCTTGACCAGCTGCTTGGTCAGGCTGCCGCGGGCGCCTTCGGCCAGCACCGTGAGCCTGGCGCGGATGTCGATGCCGGGCGTGTAGCCGGGCTTGTGCGAACCGTCCTTGGCCACGCCCATGTCGCCGATGCGCACGCCGACGACGCGGCCGCTGTCGTCGTGCAGCGGTGCGGCGGCGGCGAAGCCGGGATAGATCTCCACTCCCAGCGCCTCGGCCTGCGGCGCCAGCCAGGCGCACAGCGCGCCGAGGCTGACGATGAAGTTGCCGTGGTTCTTCATCCCCGGCGGCACCGGCAGCCGGCGGCCGCCGGTCTTGGACAGCAGCCAGAACTCGTCCGCGCCGGCGGGCACGCAGACCGGCGGCGGGGCGTCGCGCCAGCCGGGCAGCAGCGCGTCCAGCGGCCCGGGCTCGATCACCGCGCCGGAGAGGATGTGCGCGCCGACGGTGGCGCCTTTCTCGATCACGCACACCGACAGCTGCGGCGCCAGCTGCTTGAGCCGGATGGCGAACGCCAGTCCGGCCGGGCCGGCGCCCACGGTGACCACGTCGTACTCCATGGCGTCGCGCTCGATCGCGACCGGGCGGCTGTCCTCGGAGCGATCCTCGTCGGGCTGCGGCATTGCGATCTCCTGGGTCATGCCGGGGATTTTCGGTGTTTGTGGCGGGGGCGGCAAATCGTGGGGCCGGCATTCACCCCGGCGGGCACCGGCGCGCTAGCGTAGGGCCATGTCGCTGCAACCGCTGCCGCTGCCCGGTGCCGAACTGGCGCTGGATCCCGCCTGGCTGGCGCCGGCGCAGGCGGATGCGCTGTGGCAGGCGCTGTCCGCCGCGATCTTGTGGGAGGTGCACCGGCTGCGCCTGTTCGGGCGCGAGCTGGCGGCGCCGCGGTTGAGCTGCTGGATCGGCGATCCGGACGCCGTCTACACCTACTCGGGCGCCCGCTTCCAGCCACGACCGTGGCCGCCGGCGTTGCAGCCGCTGCGCGCGCGGCTGCAGGCGGAACTGGGCGTGGCCTTCAACAGCGTGCTGGCCAACCTGTACCGCGACGGTCGCGACAGCATGGGCTGGCACAGCGACGACGAGCCGGCCCTGGGGCCGCAGCCGGTGATCGCGTCGCTGAGCCTGGGCGCGACGCGGCGCTTCGTGCTCAAGCAGCGCCGCGATCCGGCGTGCAGGCTCGCGCTGGACTTGCCGCACGGCAGCCTGCTGCTGATGGCCGGCGACACCCAGCGCCACTACCGCCATGCCTTGCCGCGCACCGCGCGCCCGCTCGGGCCGCGGCTCAACCTGACGTTCCGCCGGATCCTCGATCCGTGAGCGGGGCCGCGACCGCCGCCGGCCGGATGCCGGGCGGTCGCCGCGCCTCCACGGTACCGGGCCAGGGTCCGCGCTGCGATGCCGTTGCGTCGGGCCGCCGCGGGGCGAGGCCGCGGTTGGCGCGGCGCGCGCTCGCGTGCGCAGGTGCGGACGCGGCTACGGGGCCGCGGACGGCTGCGGGTGGCGGCGTGCGTGCGCCTGGCCGCTGGCCAGGGTCCAGCCGGCCAGGTCGTGGCCGATCGCGGCCAGCGCCTGGCCGAAGGCCTGGGCTACCCGCGCGGTGTCGGTGCCGGCGGCCGGCACCGCCTGCAGGAAGGTGCGGGTGGCGACCACCTGCCGATCGCCGGTGTCCAGCAGCCGGGCGGCGACCTCGATGGTCGCGACCGGCACCGGGTTGCCGGCGTAGTCGGCCTCGTAGCGGCGCAGCTCCAGCTCCAGTCGGTAATCGGCGGCCAGGCCGCTGCCCTGGCGCGCGACCGCACGGATGCGTTGCGAATCCTGCAGCGTGTGCAGCAGGGTGTCCTGCAGCTGCTCGCCCGGGGGCCGCGCCCAGGCCGCGCCCTTGTAGACCTGCAGTTCGCCCGGCGTCGGCCGCACCACGATGCGCGTGCTGTCGAGCATGCGCGCAGCCTCCGGGCGGGCGATCGTGAGCTGCCACGCCACCTGCGGCCAGTCCGCGTCTGCGGGCACCCGCGGGTCGGGCGCGTAGATCGTCGTCGGCGCGCGGTTGCCGCCGACGAGCGCGCAGCCGGCGAGCAGCGCGGCCACGGCCAGCGTGGCGGCCCGCGTTGCCCATCGCGATGGCGGTATCCCGATCCGCGATTTCATTTCGGTTCGAACTCCCTGGGGGCGTCGCGGCCCATGAGGTAGCGCGCCGGGCTGCCCTGGAGGCCGTCGCTGATGCGGCGCAGGTCGCGGATCAGCAGGTGCAACTCGGCCAGGGTCGGCCCCAGTTGTGCCAGGCCGTCGTTGGCGAAGCTGTGGATCGCGGCGCGGTTCTCGTTGAGGATCGCGTCGGCGCCGCCGGCCGCGGCGTCGAGCCGGGTCAGGGTGCCGTCGAGCTTGGCGATCAGCCCGGGCAGCTTGGCGACCAGTTCGCGATCCACGTCCTCGACCACCCGGTTGGTGGTGGCGAGGGTCCTGGCCAGTTGCGCGCTGGACTGCCGCGCGTTGACCACCAGCGCGCGCAGGTCCTCGCGCTGGCCGGCGAGGGTCCCGGTCAGCGACTCGATGTGCTGCAGCGTGGCGGCGATGCGCGCGACGTTCTCCTCGCTCAGCACCTGGTCCATGCGCGCGACCAGGCGGTTGGCGGTGTCGGCGATGTTCTGCAGGGCCGAGGCCTCGGTCTGGATCAGCGGGACCTCGTCGCGCTCGCCGCGGGCGAGCGCCGGCGCGCCCGGGCTGCCGCCGGTGAGCTGGATGAACGGCACGCCGGTGAGGCTGGTGATCGAGAGCTTGGCGCGGGTGTCGATCTTGACCGGGATGTCGGCCCGGATCTTGAGCCGGGCGATCACACGGCGCGGATCGTTGGGCGCCAGCGCCAGGGTTTCCACGGTACCCACGGCGATGCCGTTGTACTGCACCGAACTGCCTTCGGTCAGGCCGGTGACCGGCTCGCTGAAGATCACCCGGTACGCCTGCCAGTCGCGCTCGGAGGAGTACTTGGCGGCCCACAGCCCGAACAGCAGCAGGAATGCCGCAGTGGCCAGGGTGAAGACGCCGATCAGGACGTAGTTGGCTTTGGTTTCCATCAGCGGGACCCGGGCGCGGGGAACGGGGAGCAGCAGCGGCGGTGCGTGACAGGCCCCGTTATAGCGAAGTCGCCGGCAGCCTGCAGGCGGGCGGCGGCGGACGCGGCGGCGCTCATGCGGACGCGTCCCCCGGGGTCCGCGCCCCGGCGCGGCGTGCGGCGCGGCCGCGCGGGCCGTTGAAGTATTCCTGCACCCAGGGATGCGGCAACCGTTCCAGTTCCGCCAGCGGCGCCACCGCCAGGATCCTGCGTTCGGCCAGCACCGCCACCCGGTCGCAGATCGCGTACAGGGTGTCCAGGTCGTGGGTGATCAGGAACACGGTCAGGCCCAGCGCCTGCTGCAGGGTGCGGATCAGGTGGTCGAAGGCGGCCGCGCCGATCGGATCCAGCCCGGCCGTGGGCTCGTCCAGAAACAGCAGCGGCGGGTCCAGCGCCAGCGCCCGCGCCAGGCCGGCGCGCTTGCGCATGCCGCCGGACAGCTGCGAGGGCAGCTTGTCGATCGCGTCGGCGGGCAGGCCGGCGAGCTTGACCTTGAGCAGCGCCAGCTCGTAGCGCAGCGACTCGGGCAACTCCGGATGGTGTTCCTTCAGCGGGACCTGCACGTTCTCGCCGACGGTGAGCGAGGAGAACAGCGCACCGTCCTGGAACAGCACCCCGGTGCTGCGCTCGATCCGCGACCGGTCTGCGGGTTCCTCGGAGCGCGCATCCACGCCCAGCACCTCGATCTCGCCGGCGTTGGGCGTGCGCAGGCCGATGATCGAGCGCATCAGCACCGACTTGCCGCTGCCCGAGCCGCCGACCACACCGAGGATCTCGCCGCGGCGCAGGTCCAGGTCCAGGTCCTGATGCACGACCTGGGCGCCGAAGCGGTTGACCAGCCCGCGTACGCGCACGATGGCGTCGCCCTCGCCGGGATTGGTGACTGGCGCTTGGCGAGCCATCAAGGCGAAGCGCCCCCGTTCCGCGGAATGCCGTGGGCAAAGCCCGCTTGTGCAAATGACCGATCACCCATCACCCGTCACCGCCTTCACCAGTCCATCTGCATGAACCAGATCGCGGCGATCGCGTCGAGCACGATCACCAGCGAAATCGTCTGCACCACGCTGGACGTGGTGCGCTCGCCGACCGACTGCGCCGTGCCCTTGACCTGCAGTCCTTCCAGGCAGCCGATCAGCGCGATCACCACTGCGAACACCGGCGCCTTGGACATCCCCACCAGGAAATGCCGCAGCTGCATCGTGTCCTGCATCCGCGCGAAGTAGGCCGGCGGCGGGATGTCCAGGCCGTAGGCGCCCACCGTCATGCCGCCGAGCAGGCCGGCCAGGTCGGCGATGAAGCTCAGCAGCGGCAGCGTCAACAGCAGCGCCAGCAGCCGCGGGATCACCAGCACGTCGACCGGGTCCAGACCGAGCGTGCGCATCGCGTCGACCTCCTCGCGGCCGACCATGGCGCCGATCTGTGCGGTGAACGCACTGGCGGTGCGGCCGGCGAGCACGATCGAGGTCAGCAGCACGCCGAACTCGCGCAGGAAGGCGATGTTGACCAGCTCCACCACGTAGATGGTGGCGCCGAAGTCGGCGAGGATGTTGGCGCCCAGGAACGCGATCACGGCCCCGACCAGGAACGACAGCAGCGCCACCAGCGGCACCGCGTCCAGCCCGACCTGCTCCATGTGGGCCACGGTCGCGACCGGGCGGAAGCGGCGCGGCTGCCGCAGCATCCGCAGCAGCTTGACCAGGCTTTCGCCGCCGAAGCTGACCAGGGCGACGATCTCGCGCCAGTTGTCGGCCACCGCGAAGCCCAGGCGCGCCAGCGCGGCGGCGACGCCGTATTCGCGCTTGCGCCTGGGGCGCTCGTCGGCGACGTCCTCGATCGCGGCGACCAGGGCGTGGTGGTCGGGGCGGAAGGCGAAGGCGGCGAAATCCAGGTGACAGCGCCGCGCATGGCGCAGCAACTGCAGCACCCCGATCGAGTCCAGCCGGTCGACCGCGGTGGCATCGACCGCCCGCGCCGTCGCCGGCGCGTCGCGCAGGGCCGCGCCGAGCGCGGTCGCGTGTTCCAGCGTCCAGTCGCCGAGCAGCCGCAGGCGGACGCCGTCGCCTTCCACGCGGTCGACGGCGATGCTCGGCTCGGTGCTGTGGGCGGGGCTCATGCGATCGGCAGTCCGGTCCCTGCTGCGGGCACGAGGATACAGATTCGCGCCGTGCCGCGCCGCCGCCGCGGGTGCGCACGGCGCGCGGCGCATGCGATGCTTCGGCCATGTCCCGATCGCCCGTGCCAGTCGTGCCCGCAGCCCCATCCCCCCTCGGGGGCGACTATGCCGCGCGGGTCGCGTTCGTGGTCGAGCTGGCCGGGCACCTGCACGCCTACGGCACCACCGCGCAGCGGCTGGAAGGCGCGCTCAACGCGGTGGCCTCGGCGCTGCGGCTGGAATGCGAGCCGATGTCCAACCCCACCGGGCTGATCCTGACCTTCAGCGATCCCGGACGGCCGCCGGGGCTGAGCGACATCACCCGCGTGATCCGCATGCCGCCGGGCGACACCGACCTGGCCAAGCTGTGCGAGGTCGACCGCATCGCCGAGGAAGTGATGGCCGGACGTCTGGACATCGGCGCCGGCCACGCCGCGCTGCGCGCGCTGGAACGCCCGCCGACCCGGCGCGGCGACGCCGCGCAGGTGTTCGGCTTCGGCCTGGCGGCGGCGGCGATCGCCGGGCTGCTGCGGCTGCCGTGGCTGGACATCGCCACCGCGGGCAGTGCCGGCGTGCTGATCGGCCTGTTCTGGCTGCTGGCGCGCGGCCGGCCGCAGCTGCGCGAGGCCGGGGAAGCGCTGTCGGCGCTGATCGCGGGTTTCGTCGCGATCCTGGTGGCGACGTGGCTGGCCCCGCTCAACCTCAATACCGTGATCATCGCCGCGCTGATCGTGCTGGTCCCGGGCATGAGCCTGACCAATGCGGTCAACGAGCTCACCAGCCAGCACCTGGTCTCGGGCACCGCGCGTTTCGCCGGCGCGCTGGCAACGGTGATGCAGCTGACCGTGGGCAGCGCGATCGCGCTGGCGCTGGCGCATCTGGCCGGGCTGGAGCCGCAGGTGCGGGCGTGGCGGCCGCAGCCGGACGCGGTGGAGTGGGGCGCGCTGGTGGTCGCGGCATTCTCGTTCGCGCTGCTGTTCCGCAGTGCGCGCCGCGATTATCCGCTGGTGATGCTGGCGGCGGTCGCCGGGTATCTGGTCTCGCGCCTGGGCGACGCGGCCTGGGGCAGCCCGGTCGGGATTTTCCTGTCGGCGTTGCTGCTGACCGCGGCCGGCAACGGCTACGCGCGCTGGGTGCGGCGTCCCGGCGCGCTGGTGCGGGTGCCGGGGATCCTGATGCTGGTGCCCGGCAGCGCCAGCCTGCGCGGGGTGATGACCCTGGTGCAGCAGCAGGACGCGGCGCTCGGGCAAAGCGCCGCGCTGGCGGTCCTCAATATCCTGCTGGCGCTGATTGCGGGGCTGCTGTTCGGCAACCTGCTGCTGCCGACGCGGCGGAACCTGTGATGCCGGGTCCGTGCGTCGCACCGGCTTGCGCCCGCGCAACGGACGCGATGCATTCGACAATACCGGGGTAAAGGAACCCCCCTCCGCCTTCGGCACCTTCTCCCCGCAAATGCGCGGGGAGAAGGAAAGCCATGGATGCCCTGGATTACGCGATCAGGAAGTCCTCGAGCTTGCGGCCCTTGGCGGTTTCCGCTGCCAGCCAGCGCGGCTGCTTGCCGCGGCCGGTCCAGGTTTCCTTGGCGTTGGCGGGGTTGCGGTATTTCGGCGCCACCTTGCCGAGCTTGCGGGCCTTGCGGGGCGCGGCGGCCTTGCGTGCTTTCGGCGCGGTGCCGGCAGCGCCGAACAGTTCGGCGATCGTGTACCCCTCGGCCTTGGCCAGGGCGGCGAGTTTCTTGCGCACGCTGGCGGCGGGCTTGCGCTTGCCCAGCGTGGCCTTGCGCTTTTTCGCCTGGTTGATCAGCGCGTCGAGTTCCTTGGTGGACAGGCGATTGAGATCGATGGCCATGTTGACTCCGGGTTCGATGGGGGATCGGCGCGCGGCAAACCGCGCGCAACGAGGGTCCGATCATAATCGCGATGGCGGGCCGGTCCAAGCCGGTGCGCGCGCGCGGATAATCTGGCGCACGGATCCGGAGAATATCGCCGGGATATTTTCAGCCGCTGGACAACCGCGCCAGCAGCCCGGCGCGGTCGAGATTCTCCGCGTCGCCCGCACCGCGCGCGCGATATTCGAACGTTCCCGCGTCCAGGCCGCGGGCGGACACCACCACCCGGTGCGGAATGCCGATCAGTTCGATGTCGGCGAACATCGCCCCCGGGCGCAGGCCGCGGTCGTCGAGCACGGTGTCGATGCCGGCGGCCTGCAGTTCGCGATACAGCGCCTCGGCGGCCGCGGCGACGGCGGCGTCGGCCTTGGGGTTGATCACGCACACCGCCACCTGCCACGGCGCCATCGCCGCCGGCCAGAGGATGCCGGCGGCGTCGTGGTTCTGCTCGATCGCCGCGGCGACGATGCGCGAGACGCCGATGCCGTAGCAGCCCATCAGCGGATGCACGGCGCGGCCGTCGGCGTCGAGCACGGTGCAGTCCATCGCCCTGGAATACTTGTCGCCGAGCGCGAACACGTGGCCGACCTCGATGCCGCGCGCCAGTGCGAGCCGGCCCTTGCCGTCGGGCGACGGATCGCCTTCGACCACGTTGCGGATGTCGGCGACGAGCGCCGGCTCGGGCAGGTCGCGGCCCCAGTTGACCCCGGCCAGGTGGAAGCCCGGTTCGTTGGCGCCGACCACGAAGTCGGCGAGCGCGGCGACGCTGCGGTCGGCGATGACGGTGATCGGCCGCCTCGGCGCCAGCGGCCCGAGAAAGCCGGGCTCGCTGCCCAGGTGCTCGAGGATTTCGGCCTCGGTGGCGAGGCGGTATTCGCCCAGGCCCGGCAGCTTGGCCAGCTTGATCTCGTTGACCATGTGGTCGCCGCGCACCAGCGCCAGCACGAAGCCGGTGTCGGCATCGCCCATCAATGCCACCGACTTGACCGTGCGCGCGAGCGCGATGCCGAGCAGCGCGGCGACGTCCTCGCAGGTCTTCTGCACGGGCGTGGCGACCTTGCGCATGGCCTCGGTCGCGCCCGGACGCGCGCCCGGCGCCAGCGCCTCGGCCAGTTCCACGTTGGCCGCGTAGTCGGAGGCGTCGGCGCCCTGCGCGTCGACCGCGTAGGCGATCGCGTCCTCGCCCGAGTCCGCCAGCACGTGGAACTCGTGCGAGGCGCTGCCGCCGATCGCGCCGGTGTCGGCGGCGACCGCGCGGAACTTCAGTCCCAGCCGGGTGAAGATGCGGCCGTAGGTGGCGTACATGTTCCGGTACTCGGCGGCGAGCGAGGCCTCGTCCAGGTGGAAGGAATAAGCGTCCTTCATCAGGAACTCGCGCGCGCGCATCACCCCGAAGCGCGGCCGGATCTCGTCGCGGAACTTGCTCTGGATGTTGTAGAAGTTGACCGGCAGCTGCTTGTAGCTGGCCAGTTCGTGGCGGGCGAAGTCGGTGATCACTTCCTCGGCGGTGGGGCCGTAGCAGTAGCCGGCTTCCTTGCGATCGCGGATCTTCAGCAACTGGCCGCCGAATTTCTGCCAGCGTCCGGTTTCCTCCCACAGCTCCTGCGGCTGGATCGTGGGCATCAGCAGCTCGATCGCGCCGGCGCGGTCCATCTCCTCGCGCACCACCGCCTCGACCTTGCGCAGCACGCGCAGGCCCAGCGGCGACCAGGTGTAGAGCCCGGCGGCGAGCTTGCGCAGCATGCCGGCCTTGAGCATCAGCTGATGGCTGACGATCTCGGCGTCGGCGGGGGTTTCCTTGACGGTGCGGAGATGGAACTGCGACAGGCGCATCGGGAGGCTTTCGGGACGGGGAAGCGGCCATTTTGCCGCAGATCCGCATCGCGATGCCGGCGGCTGCGGTGGCGACGTCACTGCGACGCCGGCCGCGGCGCGCGGACCCGCCCGCTTACCGCGCGTCGCGGTCGCCGTGGACTTCGATGCCCGGGCGCGGTTGCGGGTCGATGCGCTCGTACTTGCGCCCGGCGTCCTTGCCCTGCGGCGGCTGCTCGGTGATCTGCAGCACGCCGGCGGCGTCGCGCCAGCGATACAGCGCCGGGCGCGCGTCCTCGGCGTTGGCGGCGGCGGCCTGGGCGGCGCGCTCGCGCTTGGCCTGCGCCTGTTGCGGGGTATCGCGCGCCAGCCACCACGCCAGGCCGATGCCCAGCGCGAGTCCGGCGACGACGGCCCAGCCCGCCCTCACGGCGTGGCGCGGGCGGCCTGCGGCGCGCAGAACGCCCGGATGTTGGCCTCGGCCAGGCGCAACTGCTGGTCGCGCGCCTCCTCGCTCAGCGGGGCGTCGGGCTGGCCGTCGCCGTCGGCATCCAGGCCGATGGCGCCGCCGGCCTGGAGTTTTTCCAGGTTGCTGCGGGCCAGGCTGCAGTTGGCATCGGCCTGGGTGGTGGTGGCCGGCTTGTCCGCGGCAGATGCGGCGGACGCGGCGGGCGCCGGCGGGGCGTCGTGCTGCACGATCCGGCGCGCCTGATATTGGCCGCTGGATGGCGGCGCGTCGGAATAATGGGTGACGCCGCGGGCGTCCTTCCACTGGTAGAGCCCGCCGGACTGGGCCAGGGCGGTGCCGGCCACCAGCAGGCAGGCGAGCGTCGGCAGGCGGACGATCATGGCGGACTCCTCGCGACGGCGTGCGGCGATTGCAGCACCGCGCCGCAGGCGGCGCAAGCCCGCTAAACTCGCGCCATGGACGAGCCCGTCGACAGCCCCGGCCCGCCGCGCCCGCGCGGCCGCGGCATCTATCTGCTGCCGAACCTGTTCACCACGGGCGGGCTGTTCGCGGGCTTCTTCGCCATCATCGCCGCCTCGCAGGGGCGTTTCGGGGCGGCCTGCGTGGCGATCTTCATCGCCGCGGTCCTGGACGGCATCGACGGCCGCGTCGCGCGCCTGACCAATACCCAGAGCGAGTTCGGCGTGCAGTACGACTCGCTCGCCGACCTGGTCAGTTTCGGCATGGCGCCGGCGCTGGTGCTGTATTACTGGGCGCTGGTCTGGATGAAGCTCGACGGCGTCACCGCGGGCAGGCTCGGCTGGCTGGCGGCGTTCCTGTACGCGGCCTGCGCCGCGCTGCGCCTGGCGCGCTTCAACGCGCAGGTGGCGCAGGTCGACAAGCGCTGGTTCATCGGCCTGGCCAGCCCGGCCGCGGCCGGGTTGCTGGCGAGTTTCGTGTGGACCTGCCACGACCTGCAGCTGCAGGGCCGCGACCTGCGCTACGTCGCGATCGCCGTGACCGTGGTCGCGGCGCTGCTGATGGTCAGCCGCATCCGCTATCCCAGCTTCAAGGGCGGCGGCCACGGGCCGCGGGCCGAGCGGGTGCCGTTCGTCGCGATCGTGATCGCGCTGGTGGTGCTGATCGCGCTGGTGCTGGACCCGCCACGGGTGCTGCTCGCGGCCAGCGTGCTGTATGCGCTGTCCGGGCCGGCACTGTGGCTGCGGCGGCGTCGGTCCAAGGCGGGGTGAGGCCGATGTGGGACCCGTTCCAGCGCGAACTGTTGCAGGCCCTCGGCCACACGCCCTACGTGGTGCCGGACCCGGCGCTGCCCGACGATCCGCTGCTGGACGCGCTGCTGCGCGCCGCCGGCCGCGACCGCGCTGCGGACGATGCGGCGCAGCTGGCGCGCGGCTGGCCGGCGCCGGCGGCGTTGCGCGGCGATGCCGGGGCCAAGCGCGCGCTGTGGCCGCAGTTGCGGCACCTGCGGCGGACGCGCGCCTAGGCACGGCGGCATGAACGCGCTCGCCGCCGATGCCGCCTCCGTTCCGGCCACGCTGCGGCCGATGCGCGAGGACGACCTGGACGCGGTGCTGGCGGTGGAGCAGCGCGCGTATCCGTTCCCGTGGACCCGCGGCATCTTCCGCGACTGCCTGCATGCGGGGTATCCGGCCTGGGTGCTGCAGCGCGACGGCGAACTGATCGGCTACGCGGTGCTCAGCATCGCCGCCGACGAGGCGCACGTGCTCAACGTCTGCGTCGCCCCGGAAGTGCAGGGCGAAGGCCACGGCCGCCGCCTGCTGCGCGCGCTGCTGCAGCTGGCGCGCGCGCACGGCGCGCAGCGCGTGTTCCTGGAGGTGCGGCCCTCCAATGCGGTCGCGATCGCCCTGTACCACGCCGAGGGTTTCAACGAGATCGGCCGCCGCCCGCGCTATTACCCCGCCATCGGCGGGCGCGAGGACGCGATCGTCATGGCGCTGGAGCTGCTGGACCAGGAGGCCTGACGCGCGGGCCTAATCGGTCGCGAAGCCCGGGTCGCGCCAGGCCACTGCGCCGGCGACCAGGGTCAGCAGGCTGGTGGTGGCGGGCAGGGCGTCGGCCGGCAGCGACGGGTCGAGCACGTCCTGCGACAGCACCGCGAGGTCCGCGGCATAGCCGGGCGCGAGCCGGCCCTTGTGGCCTTCCGCGAATTCCGCGAACGCGCTGCCCGCGGTGTAGGCGCGCAGGACCTGTTCGCGGCTGAGCGTCTGGTCCGGACGCGAGACCGGATGGCTGGCGAACAGCATGTTGAGCCACGGACTGGGCGGGCCATCGCTGCCCAGCGCCAGCGGGATGCCGGCGGCCGCGACCGCGGCCAGCGGTTGCAGCGCATGCGCCTGCATGTACGCGCTCTCGGCTGCGGGCAGCATGAAGTGCGAGGGGTTCTGCACCAGCACGATGCCGAAGGCGCGGGCGCGCAGCATCAGGTCGGGCGCCAGGCCCTCGCCATGCTCGATCCGCGGCCGCAGCGCCTGCCACGCCGCGGGCGCGGCGACCGCCTGCATGGCGTCGAGCACGGCGGCAAGCGTGGCGTCGCCGGAGACGTGCAGCAGCGGCTGGTCGCCGCGGGCGAAGATTTCGCTGAGCAACGCCGCGATCTCCGCCTGGCTGAAATTCAATCGCCCGTGGCTGCCGTCGGCGTAGGCGTGGCGCATCGCCGCGCCGTGTTCCATCGGCGTGCCGTCGAGGATCCACTTGGTGCCGGAGACGGTGATCGCCGGGTGCGCGGGGTCGACGCGCGGCAGCTCGAGGTCCGCCGGTGGCTGCCCGGGCGCGGTCGCCAGCGGCGTGCGGATCACCCGCACCCGCAGCGGCGTGCCGCTGTCGCGCCAGGCGGCGATGAAGTCCGGGATCGAGGTGCCGATCGCCATGTTCTGGATGCTGGTGACGCCCAGCTTGAGCAGCATGGCGGTCTCGTCGGCAATCACCTGGCGCAGCCGTTGCGGGCGCGGCGGGAGCTGCGTGCGCGGCGACCATTGCGCGTATTCGTAGACCCGGCCGTCGGCATCGCCGGCGGCGTCGCGGCCGAGCCAGCCGCCCGGCGGCACCCGCGCCGGCGACAGGCCCAGGGCCTGCAGCGCGGCGCTGTTCAGCAGTGCGCCGTGGCCGGTCCAGCCGGTGAGCAGCACCGGACGAGTGGGGTGCAGCGCATCGAGTTGGCGCCGGCGCATCGCCGGATCGGCCAGCACGTCCATGCCGATGTCGGCGGTGAGCCAGCGATCGCCGTCCCGGGGTTGCGCGGCAAGGGCCGCCCGCACCGCGGCGCTGCCGCCGGCGCGGTCCACCTTCAGGTCGAGCGAAGCCAGGCCGACGGTGACATGCGTATGCGCGTCGTTGATGCCGGGGACCACGCGGCGGCCCTGCAGGTCGATGCGCCGGGTATCGGCGCCGGCGAGCTGCAGGATCCGGGCGTCGTCGCCGACCGCGACGATGCGGCCGTCGTCGATCGCGATGGCGCTGGCCACGGGCTGCGCCTCGTCGCCGGTCCACAGCTTGCCGTTGTGCAGGACCAGATCGACGCACGCCGCTTGCGCGGAGGCGAACAGCAGGAACGAGGCGAACAACCGACGCATGGCGCGACTCCCCTTGGCGATCACGGGAGACTACGCATTCGATCGGCGGAAACGGTCAGCCCAGGCGTGCGCGCTGCGCCTGCAGCGCATCCAGCTTGGCGCTCCAGTCCGCGAGGCGCCCGCGTTCCTGCTCGACCACCGCGGCCGGCACGTTGGCGCCGAACTTCGCCAGCTTGGCCGCGCTCTTGTCCTTCTCGGCCGCGACCTTGGCGATCTCCCGGTCCAGGCGCACGCGCTCGGCACCGAGGTCGACCAGCCCCTCCAGCGGCACGAACAATTGCAGCTCGCCGACCACGGCCGGCGCGGCCGCCGGGGGTTCGCCGCCGATGGTTTCGATGCGCTCGAGCCGGCACAGGAAGCGCAGCTGCGCGGCGTGGCGGGCAGCACGCGCGGCATCGTCGGCGGTGCCGCCGCGCAGCAGCAGCGACACCTGTTTCGCCGGGGAGACGCCGAGTTCGCTGCGGATGCGGCGCACGGCGGAGACCACGGCCTTGAGCCATTCGATGTCGGCCTCGGCCCCCTCAAATTCGTCCGTCAGGTATTCCCTGACATCGAACATGGTTGGGAATTCCTGGACCATGATGCTGCCAGACTTGCCGAGCCTGGGTGCCACCGCTTGCCACAGTTCTTCGGTGACGAAGGGAATCAATGGATGCAGCAGGCGCAGTAGTGATTCCAGCACATAGGCCAAGGTGTGCCGGGTGCTGGCCGCTGTGTCGGCGTCATCGCCGTTGAGCGCGGGCTTGGCGAGCTCCAGGAACCAGTCGCAGACCTGGTTCCAGGTGAATTCGTACAGCGCCTGCGCCAGCAGGTCGAAGCGGTAGCTGGCGAAATGTTCCTCAGCCGCAGAGGCGGTTCTTGCCAGCGACACAAGAATCCACTTCTCGGCATCGGTTCTCGGCTGTGGCGCGCCGGTGAAGGTCGCCTCGCCGAGGTTCATCAGCGCGAAGCGGGTCGCGTTCCACAGCTTGTTGCAGAAGTTCTTGTAGCCCTCGGCGCGGCCGAGATCGAACTTGATGTCGCGACCGTGGCCGGCGAGCGCGGCGATGGTGAAGCGCAGCGCGTCGGCGCCGAACGCCGGGATGCCGTCGGGAAATTCCTTGCGCGTGGCCCTGGCGATCTTCTCGGCCATCTTCGGCTGCATCAGCCCGCTGGTGCGCTTGGCGACCAGATCCTCGAGCGCGATGCCGTCGATGATGTCGATCGGGTCGAGCACGTTGCCCTTGGACTTGGACATCTTCTGCCCGTGCGCGTCGCGCACCAGGCCGGTGATGTAGACGTCGCGGAACGGCACGCGCTGCGCGTCGGTCGCGTCGGGGCGGTCCTGGCCGACGAGGTGGTCGGTCATGAAGATCATCCGCGCGACCCAGAAGAAGATGATGTCGAAGCCGGTGACCAGCACCGAGGAGGGGACGTAGCGGTCGTAACCGCGCTCGCGCATGCGTTGCGGGTCGGGCCAGCCCATGGTGCTGAGCGGCCACAGCGCGGAGGAGAACCAGGTCTCCAGCACGTCGTTGTCCTGCGTCAGCGCCACCTCCGCGCCGAGGCCGTGCCCGGTGCGCACCTCGGCTTCGTCGTGGCCGACATAGACGTTGCCGGCTTCGTCGTACCACGCCGGGATGCGGTGGCCCCACCACAGCTGGCGGCTGATGCACCAGTCCTGGATGTTCTCCAGCCAGTGGCGGTAGGTGTTGATCCAGTTCGGCGGGACGAACTTCACCGCGCCCTGTTCGACCAGTTCGAGGCCGCGCTTGGCGAAGCCGTCCATCTTCACGAACCATTGGTCGGTGAGGTACGGCTCGATCACCTGGCCGGTGCGGTCGCCGCGCGGCACCTGCAGCTTGTGCGTCTTCGTTTCGACCAGCTGTTCGGCGCGTTCCAGGTCGGCGAGCACCGCCTTGCGCGCGGCGTAGCGGTCGAGGCCGCGATAGGCGTCGGGGATGGATGGGATGACGGTGCCAGCGGCAATGCCGGCCGCCATTGCTTCCTGCGCTGTCGCAGCGACCGTTCCGTAGTTGTTGGCGTCGGGGTCGCTGCTTCCGATGACACGGGCGTCGGGAGTGAAGATGTTGATCAAGCCGCGATTGGGAAGCTTGTCGAAGACTCCGGTGGAGACATGCCGCTGCCACACCGCGTAATCGTTGAAGTCGTGCGCCGGCGTCACCTTGACCACGCCGGTGCCGAACGCGCGGTCGACGTAGGCGTCGGCGATGATCGGGATCGTGCGCCCGGTCAGGGGCAGGGCCACGGTCTTGCCGACCAGGGACGCGTAGCGCGGGTCGTCCGGATGCACCATCACCGCGGTGTCGCCGAGCATGGTTTCCGGGCGGGTGGTGGCGACCACCAGGTAGTCGCGCGTTTCACGCAGGGTCTCGACGCCATCGGCATCCACCTCGATGTGCTCGTACGAGGCGCCGTCGGCCAGCGGATAGCGGATCGACCACAGGAAGCCGTCTTCCTCCTCGTTGACCACCTCCAGGTCCGAGATCGCGGTCTGCAGCACCGGATCCCAGTTGACCAGGCGCTGGCCACGGTAGATCAGGCCTTCCCGGTGCAGGCGCACGAATGCCTCGACGACGGCTTCGGCCGCCATCGGGTCCATGGTGAACACGCTGCGCGACCAGTCGCCGGAGGTGCCCAGGCGGCGCATCTGCCGCTCGATGGTGTCGCCGGAGTGCTGCTTCCACTCCCAGACCTTGCCGATGAAGCGCTCGCGGCCGAGCGAGTCGCGGGTCTCGCCGTTGCCTTCCAGCGCGAGGTTGCGCGAGACCACCATCTCGGTGGCGATGCCGGCGTGGTCGGTGCCCATCTGCCACAGCGTGTCGTAGCCGCGCATGCGGTGGTAACGGATCAGCGCGTCCTGCAGCGTGTGCTGGAACGCATGGCCCATGTGCAGGGTGCCGGTGACGTTGGGCGGCGGCAGCAGGATCGTGTACGGCGCGCCCTTGCCGGTCGGCGCGAACACGCCGCTGGCCTCCCAGTGCGCGTACAGGCGCGCCTCGAAGGCGGTGGGGTCGTAGCCGGTGGCGAGGGTGGTCATGGCGGTCTTGGGTCCTGTCGTTCCTGCGCGGGCAGGAATCCGGTGTCTTCGATTGCGGTGTTGCCGGCCGGAAGCCGCCGGGCGCCGGCTTTCGCCGGCACCGCGGCGCTCGCGTCACATGTCGTGCTTGGTCACTTCGAAACCGCGCGCCTTGTACTGCTTCCAGCGCTCGCGCAGCGGCCCGCGGGCGGCATCGTCGGCCGGCACCACTTCCAGCACGCGTTCGAAGGCGCCCTCGACCGCGGCGTCGCGCAAATTGATCAGCAGCGGCCGCAACGGGGTGTCGGTGTCGGGCGCGGCGATCAGCACCAGGGTGGCGTCGTCGTCCTCGTCGCCGGCGAGCTGGTGGCCGACGTAGTCGTCGGGATCGAACTCCCACAGCAGTTCATCCAGCGCCTCGGCCTGTTGCGCGTCGCGCGCCAGCACCAGCGTCGGCATCCCCGCGTGGTGGGCCTTGCGCGCCAGCTCGCACACCAGCAGCAGCGGCTGCTCGCGGAAGCGCGGCTTGGCGATCAGGTAGAAGTCGGCGCGCGGCATGCCCTAGGCCGCGCGGTCCAGCAGCCACTGCGCCAGCAGGCCGACCGGGCGCCCGGTGGCCATGCCCAGCTTGCCGTCGCCGTTGGAGACGCCGGCGATGTCCAGGTGCGCCCAGCGCTGGCCCTCGGTGAAGCGCGACAGGAAGCAGCCGGCGGTGATCGCGCCGGCCCAGCGGCCGCCGATGTTGTAGACGTCGGCGAAGGTCGAGTCGAGCATGCCCTGGTATTCGTCCCACAGCGGCAGCCGCCAGGCGCGGTCGAAGGTGGTCTCGCCCGCGGCCAGGAGCTCGGCGCACAGGTCGTCGTGCTTGCCCATCAGGCCAGTGGCGTACTTGCCCAGCGCCACCACGCAGGCGCCGGTGAGGGTCGCCACGTCGAGCAGCGCGGCCGGCTCGAAGCGCTGCGCGTAGGTCAGCGCGTCGCACAGGATCAGGCGCCCTTCCGCGTCGGTGTTGCCGACCTCGATGGTCTTGCCCGACATCGAGGTGAGCACGTCGCTGGGGCGGTAGCTGGCGCCGTCGGGCATGTTCTCCACCGCCGCGGCGACGCACACCAGATTGAGCGGCAGCTGCATGCCGACCGCGGCGACGAACGCGCCCAGCACCGACGCCGCGCCGCACATGTCGTACTTCATCTCCTCGATCCCGCCCTGGGTCTTGAGGTTGATGCCGCCGGTGTCGAAGGTGATGCCCTTGCCGACCAGCACGTAGGGCTTGGCGCCGGGCGCGCCGCCGTCGTACTTCATCACCACCAGCTGCGGCTCGTTGGCCGAGCCCTGGGCCACGGCCAGCAGCGAGCCCATGCCCAGCGCCTGCATCTGCGTGCGGTCGAGCACCTCGCAGGAGACCTTGCCGCCGGCGCGCGCGGCGAACTCGCGGCCCTGCTGCGCGACGTAGGCCGGGTTGCAGACGTTGGGCGGCAGGTTGCCGAGCTCGCGGGCGAAGGCGACGCCGGCGGCGATCGCCCGGCCCTGCGCCAGCGCCGCGTCGGCCGCGGCACCCGCCGCGGCGTGGATCGCCAGTGTCCGCAGCCCGGTTTCCTCGCGCTTCTTGTTCTTGGCGCCCAGGGTGGCGGTGTAGCGGTAGCAGGCGTGGTCGGCGGCGATCACCGCCTGGCGGATGTTCCAGGCCGCGTCGCGCCCGGGGACCGCGGTTTCCGCCAGGGTGAGCAGCGCCGAGGCCACCGGCCCGGTCTTCAGCGCGCGCGCGGCGTCGCCGATCGCTTTCAGGTACTGCGGCACGCCGAACTTGCCGGGCTCGCCGAGACCGACCACCAGCACCCGCGGCGCGGCCACGCCCGGCAGGTCGTGCAGCAATGCGGTCTTGCCGGTCTTGCCGCTGAGGTCGCCGCGCGCCAGCAGGGCCTGCAGCCGGCCGCCGCTGGCGGCGTCGAGCGCCTGCGCGGCCGGCGTCAGGCTGGCGTCGGCGAAGGCGCCGACCACGATGCAGTCGGTGCGGACGTCGGCGGGAGCGTCGTGGTTCAGGCTGAATTCGAGGGTCATGCAACAGATTCCGGCAGGGGGACGGGGGCTTTTCCGTACAATCGTCCGCCGCCGCGACTTGCGGGTCGCGGCGGCGACGCCGGCCGGCGCCAGTGCGGGCCGGCCGGATCGCGGCTGACGCCGTCGTCGAACGAACCCGGAAGTCTAATGCAACCCTGCCCGATGCCGAAGCCGCGCCCGGAGCCCGATGCCACTGCTTGACCGCTATCTGCTGCGCGAATTCGCCCAGGCCACCTTCGCGGCGCTGGTGGTGCTGCTGATGGTCAGCCTCGGCGGCCTGTTCGCCAACGTGCTCGGGCAGATCGCTAGCGGCCGGGTGCCGGCGGCGATGATGCTGTCGCAGCTGGGCCTGCAGACGATCCGCTATCTGCCGCTGATCCTGCCGCTGGGGCTGATGCTGGGCCTGATGCTGGCGGTCGGGCGGCTGTACCGCGACGCCGAGATGCCGATCCTGACCTCGATCGGGATCGGCCCGCGGCGGCTGTTGCGGCCGCTGCTGCTGCTGGTGCTGCCGGTGGTGGGCGCGATCGCGTTGTGCTCGCTGTGGCTGGGGCCGTGGGCCAAGGCGACCTCGGCAGCGATGATCGCCGAGGGCAACCGCAGCCTGCTGATCGCCGGGCTGGAACCGGGGCGCTTCACCGAGCTGCCCGGCGGCGGCGGCGTGGTCTACGTCGGCGCGATGTCCAGCGACGGCACCCGCATGAGCCGGATCTTCGTCTACAAGCAGGGCGGCGACCGCCTCGACGTGACCACCGCCCGCAGCGGCGCCATGAGTTTCGACGGCGCGCAGCGCTACCTGCGGCTGCAGGACGGATTCCGGGTCGAGGGCCCGCGCGAGAACGGGCGCGATTTCCGCCTGATGCGCTACACCGGCAACGACCTGCTGCTGCCGGACAACCAGCGCAGCCAGGCAGACGGCGAGGATCCGCAGGCGATGACCACGGCGGCGCTGCTGCGCGATCCGCGGCGGGAAGCCGGCGCGCAATTGCACTATCGCCTGGCGCCGCCGTTGCTGGCGCTGGCGTTCGCATTGCTGGCGGTGCCGCTGGCGCGCAGTCCGCCGCGGCAGGCGCGCTATGGCCGCATCCTGATCGGCTTTCTCGCCTATCTGATCGGCATGAACCTGACCTTGCTGGGCACCGACTGGCTGGGCAAGGGCACCCTGCCGCCGGCGGCAGGGCTGTGGTGGCTGGTGCTGCCGCTGCTGGCGTTGGGGGCGGGGATGTATTTCAGCGACGGCCGGTTGCGCCCGGTGCGGCGGCCGTGGACGCGGACGCCATGAGGCCGTTCCCGAAACTCCACGACCTGTACGTCGGCCGGATCCTGCTGGAGACGGTGCTGCTCACCTGGGGCGTGCTGCTGGGCCTGGATTTCGTGGTCGGCGGGCTGATGGGCGAGATCGGCGACATCGGCAAGGGCAACTACGGCTTTTCCACCGCGCTGACCTACGTCGTCTACACCCTGCCGCGGCGTGCCTATTTCCTGTTTCCGACCGCGGCGGTGATCGGCGCGCTGATGGGGCTGGGGCAACTGGCGGCCAGCGCCGAGCTGACCGCGCTGCGCGCGCTGGGCCTGTCGCGGCGGCGGCTGGGCCTGGCGGTGGCGATGAGCCTGGCGCTGCTGACTGCGCTGATGGTGGTCAACGGCGAGACCCTGGCGCCCTGGGGCCAGCGCCAGGCCGACGGGCTCAAGGCCGAGGCCAAGTCGCCGGACCTGATCGTCGCCCGCTATTCCGGGTTGTGGGCGCGCGAGGGCAACACCTTCCTCAATGCCGGCGGCGGCCTGGAGCACAGCGAGGGCGGCCAGCGCTGGCTGGAACTGCAGGACGTGCACCTGTACGAATTCGACGCCGACGGCCGCCTGGAGTCGATCGCGCGCGCGGCCAGCGCCGAGCACCGCCCCGGCGGCTGGCTGATGCACGACGTCAAGCGCACCTGGTTCGATGCGCGCTCGGTGACCCAGACCGAAGCGCTGGAGGAGCGCTGGGAATCCCAGCTCGACGATACCGCCCTGGCCGCCAGCGTGGCGCGGCCGTCGGGGCTGACGTCCGCGGCGCTGCGCAGCAGCATCCAGTACCGCCAGCGCAACGGCCTGGACGCCAGCGACTACGAGGAGCCCTACTGGGGACGCTGGTTCTATCCGTTCAACGTGCTGGCGCTGTGCCTGGCGGCGATCCCGTTCGCCTTCGGCACCCTGCGCGGCGGCGGCCTCGGCCGGCGATTGTTCGTCGGCATCGTGTTCGCGCTCGGTTTCTGGATCCTGCAGACCCAGTTCGTGCGCCTGGCGGGGGTCTACAAGTTCGACTTCCGCCTCGCCTACCTGGTGCCGCCGGTGCTGATGCTGGCGGTGTCGGCGGTGCTGTTCCGGCGTCGCAGCGGGTAAACCGGCGCCAGGCGTTCGGGACGTGACGTGAATACGTTCCGGCAATTGCGGACACGCATTCGCGGCCTGGCGCCAACTGCCGTCAGGGAGCGCGTGTCCGGGCGCCGCCTGCCGCCTTTCCGGGTGCACGCAGCATCCTGGTTCCGCTGGTGCGGTCGTGCCATGTCAACCGGTCGCGATCGATCCATGCCCACCAGAACCCGGCGCCGGCCAGCAACAGCGACGCGGTGCCGACGGCATAGCGCTTGAGCAAGGCCGGCCACGCGGCGCTGCCGCCATCGGCGGCCACCACCCGCAAGCGCCACGGTCGCATTCCCAGGGTCTGGCCCCCGCGGCGCCAGCTGACGACCGCGTACAGCCCGGTGACGGCCCACAGCGCGACGAATTCCAGCAGCCCGAGCCAGCCGCCGCGCACGGCATCGCCGCAGACGGCGACAAAACCGCCGGCGACCACGAACCACACGCCGAACATCGGGAAGAAATCGTAGACCAGCGCCAGCAGCCGCCAGCCGAGCAGCGCCGCGGGTGGGGGAGGCGAGATCTCGTTCATCGCGCCAGCATACCGGCGCCCGCGCGGTGCCCGCAGCCTGCGCTGCCTGGCATGCGAGTCGCTAAGCTGGCGGCATGTCCTCCGCCACTCCCGCGCAGCGCCGGGCCCGCGCCACTGCGCTGCCGCCGCTGCGCGCGGCCGACGCAGGCGCGATCGAGGCCTTCCTGGACGCCGCCTGGGCCGAAGCCGGGCTGTCGCGGCAGACCCTGGCCAGCTACCGCCGCGACCTGGAAGGCTGTGCGCGCTGGCGCGACGGCGCCGGCGGCGGCCTGATCGCGGCCGATCGCGGTGCGTTGTTCGACTACCTCGCCTGGCGCACCCGCGACGGTTATGCGCCGCGCAGCAACGCGCGGCTGCTGTCGGCGCTGCGCGCGTTCTTCGCCCATGCGCTGCGTCGCGGCGTACGCCAGGACGATCCGACTGCGCTGCTGGAGCCGCCGAAACTGCCGCGCGCGCTGCCCAAGGCGCTGGCCGAGAGCCAGATCGAGGCCCTGTTGGCCGCCCCCGACAGCGCCACCGCCACGGGCCTGCGCGACCGCGCGATGCTGGAACTGATGTACGCCGCCGGACTGCGCGTCAGCGAGCTGGTGCAGCTGCCCGCCACCGCGCTCAACCTGCGCCAGGGCGTGCTGCGGGTCACCGGCAAGGGCGGCAAGGAACGGCTGGTGCCGCTGGGCGAGGAGGCGCAGCACTGGCTGCAACGCTACCTGGACCAGGCGCGGCCGGCGCTGGCCGGCAAGCGCGCGCTGGCGCCGCTGTTCCTCAACGCCAGCGGCGCCGCGCCGAGCCGGCAGCAGTTCTGGCAGCTGGTGAAGCGCTACGCCGGCGCCGCCGGGATCGACCCGACCCGGATCAGTCCGCACGGGCTGCGCCACAGCTTCGCCACCCACCTGCTCAACCACGGCGCCGACCTGCGCGCGCTGCAGATGCTGCTCGGTCACGCGTCGCTGTCGACCACGCAGATCTACACGCTGGTCGCGCGCGAACAGCTCAAGCGCCTGCACGCCCGGCATCACCCGCGCGGCTAGGCGCGCAATCCCTCCAAACTCCGGAGATCGACTTCGGTGGGAGTCGCCGTTCGGCGGGCTGGAACTGCTGCGCCCTCCTGAGGACATCCTGTCTTTTTGTCTGGGCGCGGGTGATGTCTGGCCTGACGTCGAGTCATGGCCTGGTCTCGGGAGATCGGCTTCGGAGGGAGTCGCCGCCCGGCGGGCTGGGGGTGCTGCGCCCTCCTGACGACCTCCTGTCTTTAAGTCGGGTCGTGGACCCTCCATGGTCCACTCTCCGCACCCCCAGCCCGCCGGGCGGCGCCTTGGCGAGCGTGGAGTCTGTCGCTTCGGCTGGTTCCCACGCGCGCCGACTCACTGCCCGGAAGCCGGTGGCCCGGCCTGTGCGGGACCGTCGGCGGCATGGATGCCGCCGAGGAGCCTACAGGGATGTATTCACGGCGTGTCCCGCACAGGCCGGGCCGCCGGCTTCCCCCGCAGATGTTTCCGCACATGACTGGTTCTCCCCTCAGAAACTTCCGCGCTCAAGGGAAGGCTTCGCGGCGTGCTCCGCACCCGGCTTCCCTGCGCCAGGCTGGCCGCGGCCGGTGCGGCGCGCGCTGAACGTACGGCAGGCGGTGCCCGATCGGCGGCCCGGAGGCCGGTTGCGCGCGTGCGACAATGCCCGCGGTCCCCTTTGCCGGCGCAGGCCCGAAACGCCCCGCCGCTTATGTCAGGAAGCCCATGAAAGTCACCTTGTCGTTCCTCCTGCTCGGCGCCATCAGCCTGTCCGCCTGCGCCCAGGACACCGCCGGTGCGCCGGCGGTCGCCGCCAAGCCCGGGGCCATGGCCAGCAAGGCCGACCTGGCGACGGCCGCGATCGTCCCCGGCTCTCCCGCCGCCCTGGCCCGCGACGCGCTGCGCGGGATCAATCCGGACGTGCAGATCGAGCAGATCGATCCGGCGCCGCTGGCCGGCTTCCAGCAGGCGATCGTCGGCGGTCAGGTGGTCTACGTCAGCAACGACGGCAAGTACCTGCTGCAGGGCACGCTGTACGACATCGGCGCCCGGCAGGATGTGGGCGAGGCGGCGCTGGCCAAGCTGCGGGTCAAGCTGCTGCGCGGCGTGCCGGTCGGCGAGCGCATCGTGTTCGCGCCGCCCGCGCCCAAGTACACGGTGACGGTGTTCACCGACGTGGAATGCGGCTACTGCCGCAAGCTGCACAGCCAGATCGCCGACTACAACCGGCAGGGGATCGCGGTGCAGTACCTGGCGTTCCCGCGCATGGGCCTGGGCAGCGAGGACTTCAAGAAGATGGTCGCGGTGTGGTGCGCGGCCGATCCGAAGCAGGCATTGACCGACGCCAAGAGCGACCGCCCGGTGCCGTACCGCAACTGCACCAACCCGGTGACGATGCAGTACCACCTCGGCCAGCGCCTGGGCCTGACCGGCACGCCGATGATCCTGGCCGCCGACGGCACCCAGCTCGGCGGCTACGTGCCGCCGGAGCAGCTGCGCGCCGCGCTCGACCGGCTGGCCGCCGCCGACGCCCGGCCCGCCGCCGGCGCCGCCCCCGGCAGTCGCTGAGTCCCGGGGCCGGGATTGCCCCGGCTCCGTTACAATGGCGAGCCGTTTCCCCCGGTTCCATCGGACATGATCGTCCTCGAGGGCCCGCCGGCCCTGTCGCCGTTCCGTCGCGAGCGGCTGCAAACCCGCCTGCAGGCCATCGTTCCCGAACTGCGCATCGTGGGCGCCTGGCTGGCCTACTGGGTCGAGCCGGAGCCCGGCGCCGTCCCCGACGCGGCGCCCCTGCAGCGCATCCTGCAGGCCGATCCCGGCACCCGGCCGCTGGCCCCGGGCGCGATCTCGCGCTTCGTGCTGCCGCGGCTGGGCACGATCTCTCCCTGGGCCAGCAAGGCCACCGAATTGCTGCACGGCGCCGGTCTGCCGGTGCGGCGGGTCGAGCGCGGCACGCGCCTGGATTTGGCCGGCTGGCCGCAGGATTCGGCGCAGCAAGCCGCGCTGGCCAGCCTGCTGCACGATCCGATGACGCAGTCGCTGCTGGCCGCGCGCGCGGACGGCGCGGCGCTGTTTCGGGCGCCGGCACGCGGCGCGCTCGAGCGCATTCCCCTGGCCGGCCTGGAAGCGGCCAACACGCGTCTGGGCCTGGCCCTGGCGGACGACGAGATCGACTATCTGCGCGCGCGCTTCGGCGCGCTCGGCCGCGACCCCTCCGATGTCGAGCTGATGATGTTCGCGCAGGCCAATTCCGAGCACTGCCGGCACAAGATCTTCAACGCCACCTGGACCATCGACGGCCGCGAGCAGCAGGCGGCGGGCAAGCCGCTGTCGCTGTTCGGGATGATCCGGCATACCCACGCCAGCACGCCCGCGCACACCCTGTCGGCCTACAGCGACAACGCCGCGGTGGTCGCCGGCTATCCGGCGCGCCGCTATCGCCCCGACCCGCAGACGCACGAATACCGCGCCGAAGCCGCGGCCGACAGCGCCTTCTGCATCAAGGTCGAGACCCACAACCATCCCACCGCGATCGCGCCGTTCCCCGGTGCCTCCACCGGCGCCGGCGGCGAGATCCGCGACGAGGGCGCGACCGGACGCGGCGGCAAGCCCAAGGCCGGGCTCGCCGGCTTCAGCGTGTCGCACCTGCGCATCCCGGGCCTGCCGCAGCCGTGGGAAGGCGAGCGTCCGCTCAATCCGCGGATGGCGCCGGCGCTGGAGATCATGCTCGACGGCCCGCTCGGCGCGGCCGCGTTCAACAACGAGTTCGGGCGCCCGAACCTGACCGGGTATTTCCGCAGCTTCGAGCTGCGCGAGTCCGGGAGCGCCGCCGCCCAGGGCGGCCGCCTCACCCGCGCCTACGACAAGCCGATCATGCTCGCCGGCGGCCTCGGCGCGATCGACCGCCCGCTGGTGGCCAAGCGCGCGCTGGCGCCGGGCGACGCGGTGGTCGTGCTCGGCGGCCCGGCGATGCTGATCGGCCTGGGCGGCGGCGCCGCCAGTTCGGTCGCCTCCGGCGACAGCGCCGAGGACCTGGATTTCGCCAGCGTGCAGCGCGACAACCCGGAGATGCAGCGCCGCTGCCAGGAAGTGATCGACCGCTGCGTGGCGTTGGGCGAACGCAATCCGATCGCCTCGCTGCACGATGTCGGCGCCGGCGGGCTGTCCAACGCGATCCCGGAGCTGCTGCACGATTCGGGCGTCGGCGGCGTGATCGACCTGGACCGGGTGCCCAGCGACGATCCCTCGCTGTCGCCGCTGCAGCTGTGGTGCAACGAGTCGCAGGAGCGCTACGTGCTGGGCCTGCCGCAGGACCGCGTCGCCGACTTCGCGGCGATCTGCGCGCGCGAGCGCTGCCCGTTCGCGGTGGTCGGCACCGCGACCGCCGAGGAGCGCCTGGTCGTCGGTTACGGCGCGACGATCGAAACGGTCTACGGCAAGGCGGTGAACGAGGCCATCGCGGGCGAGGCGCACGGCAGCGAAGCCGATCCGCGCGGCGAAGCGAAAACCGTGTTTTCCGATCCGTCCTCGGGCGTCGGGCAGCAAACCCGGTCTCCGGATCCGGATCGGTTCGCGATCGACTTGCCGATGGACCTGCTGTTCGGCAAGCCGCCGAAGATGCACCGCGACACCGCGCACCCGGCGCCGCCGCACTGGCCGCAGCTGGCCACCGCGCAACTGGACCTGCACGAGGCCGGCCTGCGCGTGCTCGCGCATCCGACGGTGGCGGCGAAATCGTTCCTGGTCACCATCGGCGATCGCAGCGTCGGCGGCCTGACCGCGCGCGACCAGATGATCGGCCCGTGGCAGCTGCCGGTGGCCGACTGCGCGCTCACCCTGGCCGACTATGCCGGCTACGCCGGCGAGGCGATGGCGATCGGCGAGCGCACGCCGCTGGCGCTGCTGGATCCGGTCGCGGCCGCGCGCATGGCGGTCGGCGAGGCGATCACCAACCTGTGCGCGGCGCCGCTGGCGTCGCTGGACCGGGTCAAGCTGTCGGCCAACTGGATGGCCGCCGCCGGCCACCCGGGCGAGGATGCGCGCCTGTTCGACGCGGTGCGCGCGATCGCATTGGACTTGTGCCCGCAGCTCGAGCTCGCGATCCCGGTCGGCAAGGATTCGCTGTCGATGCAGGCGCAGTGGCACGCCGACGGCGCCGTGCAGCGGACGGTGTCGCCGGTGTCGCCGGTGGTGACCGCGTTCGCCCCGGTCGCGGACGTGCGCGCGCAACTCACGCCGCTGCTGGCGCGCGAGGCCGACACCGAACTGTGGCTGATCGGCCTGGGCGCCGGACGCCAGCGCCTGGGCGGCTCGATCCTGGCGCAATGCCACCCGCAGGCGCAGCCCGCCGGCACCGGCGGCAACGCCGCGCTGCCGGCGTTCTCCGGCGGCGGCGACGGCCTCGGCGTCCCCGACCTGGACGACCCGCAACGCCTGCGCGCGTTCTTCGAATTGATCCGCGACGCGCGCCAGGCCGGCCTGCTGCTGGCCTACCACGACCGCTCCGACGGCGGCGCCTTCGCCGCGCTGGCGGAGATGGCGTTCTGCTCGCACCTGGGCCTGGACATCGTGCTCGACGGCTGGGGCGCGGACCGGATCGAGGATGTCTGCCGCACCCTGTTCAACGAGGAACTGGGCGCGGTGGTGCAGCTCCGCTGCGAGGACCGCGCCGCGTTCGCCGACCTGGTCGCCGGCCACGGCCTGGTCGACTGCGCGCAGCGCATCGCCTGGCCGACCACCGCGCCGCTGGTGCGCGTGCTCCACGCCGGCGAGACCCTGGTCGAATGGCGCTGGGAGGAACTGTTCGACGCCTGGTGGTCGGTGACCCATGCGCTGCAGCGGCTGCGCGACAACCCCGAGTGCGCCGACGAGGAACGCGCCGCCGCGCGCCGTTTCGACGCGCCCGGGCTGAAGCCGCGGCTGACCTTCGATCCGGCCGAGGACATCGCCGCGCCGTACATCGGCGGCGGCACCCGGCCGGCGGTCGCGATCCTGCGCGAACAGGGCGTCAACGGCCAGCTGGAGATGGCGTCCGCGTTCGAGCGCGCCGGCTTCCGCGCGGTCGACGTGCACATGAGCGACCTGATCGCCGGGCGCCTGCGCCTGGACGAGTTCGCCGGGTTCGCGGCTTGCGGCGGCTTCAGCTACGGCGACGTGCTCGGCGCCGGCCGCGGCTGGGCCACCAGCATCCTCGAGCGGCCGCAGCTGCGCGACATGTTCGCCGCGTTCTTCGCCCGCGGCGACAGCTTCGCGCTGGGCGTGTGCAACGGCTGCCAGATGCTCAGCCAGCTCAAGCCGATCATCCCCGGGGCCGGGCACTGGCCGCGTTTCCTGCGCAACCGCAGCGAGCAGTTCGAGGCGCGGCTGGGACTGCTGGAGGTGCTGGAGTCGCCGTCGCTGTTCCTGCGCGGCATGGCCGGCTCGCGGATCCCGGTGTCCAGCGCGCACGGCGAGGGCCGCGCCAGCTTCGACGCCGAGGCCGGCGCCGCCGCCGCCAGGGTGGCGCTGCGCTACGTCGACGGCGACGGCAGCGTCGCGACCGGCTACCCGGCCAACCCCAACGGTTCGCCCGACGGCATCGCCGGGCTGACCAGCGACGATGGCCGCGTCACCATCCTGATGCCGCATCCCGAGCGCACCCCGCGCCGGGTCAACTTCAGCTGGGCGCCGGCCGACTGGCCGGAGGATTCGCCGTGGCTGCGGATGTTCAGGAACGCCCGCGCCTTCATGAACTGAGCGCCCGCGGCGGCGGCCGGCCGCGCGGCGCGACCTGCTAAAGTCGGCGCCTCAGCGCGGAGGGCGGGTCGTGAACGCAGTCGCCAACCAGGCCAATGCCCCGGCGGCGGGCGACGGGATCGCAGCCGACGCCGAGGAGCGCGTGGCCGCGGCGCTGCTCGACAAGGGCCGGCTCAAGGACGCCGACCTCGCCCGCGCGCGCCGCCTGCAGGAGGACACCGGCGGCAGCCTGCTGGGCCTGCTCGCGCGCCTGGGCCTGGTGTCGGAGCGCGACCACGCCGAAGCCTGCGCCGCGGTGCTCGGGCTGCCGCTGCTGAGCACCCGCGACGCCCCGGAGCTGCCGCCCGAAGGGGTGGCGCTGACGACCCGGTTCATGAAGCAGTTCCACCTCGTCCCAGTGGCCGAGAGCGCCGACCATGTCGAGCTGCTGCTGGCCGATCCGCAGGACGGCTACGCGCTGGACGCGGTGCGGCTGGCGAGCGGGCGCGAGGTGCGCGCGGGCGTGGCGCTGCGCTCGGAGATCGATGACCTGATCGAGCGCTGGTACGGCCAGGGCCGCAGCGCGATGGGCGCGATCGTGGAGACCGCGGAAGGCGAATCCGGCGACCTGGACGACGTCGAGCACCTGCGCGATCTCGCCTCCGAGGCGCCGGTCATCCGCCTGGTCAACCTGATCATCCAGCGCGCGGTCGAATTGCGCGCCTCCGACATCCACATCGAGCCGTTCGAGAACCGGCTCAAGGTGCGCTACCGCATCGACGGCGTGCTCGAGGAAGGCGAGAGCCCGCCGCAGAACCTGACCGCGGCGGTGATCAGCCGGGTCAAGATCATGGCCAAGCTCAACATCGCCGAGCGCCGCCTGCCGCAAGACGGCCGCATCATGCTGCGGGTGCAGGGCAAGGAGCTGGACCTGCGCGTGTCGACGGTGCCGACCGCGCACGGCGAATCGGTGGTGATGCGGCTGCTGGACCGCGAGACGGTGGTGTTCGATTTCCACCGGCTCGGCTTCACCGACGCGTTCCTGCCGCAGTTCGAGCACGTGCTGCGGCAGCCGCACGGGATCCTGCTGGTAACCGGGCCCACCGGCTCGGGCAAGACCACCACGCTGTACACCGCGCTGAGCAAGCTCAACACCCCCGACGTCAAGATCATCACCGTCGAGGATCCGGTCGAATACCAGATCGAGGGCATCAACCAGATCCAGGCCAAGCCGCAGATCGGGCTCGACTTCGCCAACGCCCTGCGCAGCATCGTGCGCCAGGACCCGGACATCATCATGATCGGCGAGATGCGCGACCTGGAGACCGCGCGCATCGCGATCCAGTCCGCGCTCACCGGCCACCTGGTGCTGTCGACGCTGCACACCAACAACGCCGCCGGCGGCATCACCCGCATGCTCGACATGGGGGTGGAGGATTACCTGCTGACCTCGACCGTCAACGGCATCCTCGCCCAGCGCCTGGTGCGGCGGCTGGAGCCGACCCACGCCGAGCGCTACCCGGCCTCGCCCGAGGAGATCGAGAAGTTCGACCTGCGCCGGCACCAGCCGCAGGGCGAGATCTTCCTGTACCGCCCGCGCGCCTCGGCGCTGGCCCCGACCGGCTACCTGGGCCGCACCACGATCGTCGAATTCCTGGTGATGGACGACGCGCTGCGGCGCGCGGTGATGCGCCACGCCGGCATGGGCGAGCTGGAGCGGCTGGCGCGCGAGGCCGGCATGCGCACCATGTACGAGGACGGCATCGCCAAGGCGCTGGCCGGCGTCACCACGATCGAGGAAGTGCTGCGCGTGACCGAGGACGCCTGAGCGCCATGCCGCTGTACCGCTACAAGGCGCTCAACCCCCGCGGCGAACTGCTCGACGGGCAGATGGAGGCCGGCAACGACGCCGAGGTGGTATTGCGCCTGCAGGAGCAGGGCCACCTGCCGGTCGAGGCGCGGCTGGCGAGCGCGGCCGGCGGCGGTGCCTGGCGCGCGCTGTTCAAGCCCCGGCCGTTCGCCGGGCAGCGGCTGGTGCAGTTCACCCAGCAGCTGGCGACCCTGCTCGGCGCCGGGCAGCCGCTGGACCGCGCGCTGACGATCCTGCTGGAACTGCCCGAGGACGAAGCCGCCAAGCGCACCATCGCCGACATCCGCGACGCGGTCCGCGGCGGCACCGCGCTGTCGACCGCGCTGGAGCGCCAGCACGGCGCCTTCGGCAAGCTCTACGTCAACATGGTCCGCGCCGGCGAGGCCGGCGGCAGCCTGCACGAGACCCTGGCGCGGCTGGCCGACTACCTGGAGCGCAGCCGCGCGATGCAGGGCCGGGTGCTCAACGCGATGATCTACCCGGCGATCCTGCTGCTGATGGTCGGGCTGTCGCTGCTGTTCCTGCTCGGTTTCGTGGTGCCGCAGTTCGCGGCGATGTACGACAGCCTCGATGCGCCGCTGCCGTGGTTTTCGCAGATCGTGCTCGGCGTCGGCATGTTCGTGCGCGACTGGTGGATCGTGCTGCTGGCGGTGCCGGCGCTGGCGCTGTGGTGGGGCGAGCGCAAGCTGCGCGACCCGGCGTTCCGCGCCCGTTTCGACCAGTGGATCCTGCGGCAGAAGTTCGCCGGCCCGCTGCTCGCCCGGCTCGAGACCGCGCGCCTGGCGCGCACCCTCGGCACCCTGCTGAAGAACGGCGTGCCGCTGCTGACCGCGCTGGGCATCGGCCGCAACGTGCTCGGCAACCGCGCCCTGGCCGATGCGGTCGAAGCCGCCGCCGACGAGGTCAAGAACGGCGTCGGCCTGGCGGCGGCGCTGGCGCGCGGCAAGCGCTTCCCGCGGCTGGCGCTGCAGATGATCCAGGTCGGCGAGGAGTCCGGCGCCCTGGATACGATGCTGCTCAAGACCGCCGACACCTTCGAGCAGGAAACCTCGCTGGCGCTGGACCGGCTGCTGGCGGCGCTGGTGCCGGTGGTGACGGTGCTGCTGGCGGGCATCGTCGGGGTCGTGATCCTGGCGGTGCTGACCCCGATCTACGACCTGACCAACGTGATCGGCTAGGCAGGGACATGGCGCATCGAACAAGACGGATTGGGACAATGGAGAGGATGAACTGATGGGCAATCGACGTTTCCAGGCCCGACGCGCCGCCGCTGGCGTATGGCGGAACGCTGCCGGCAGCGACTCCGGCCTGCATGGCGCGAACGGGAGTCGCGGGTGGACGGGTAACGCGCGCCGTGGCGACGGCTTGCATCATGCCGCGGCGTATGGATCAACCATGCGCGGCTTCAGCCTGATCGAGATCATCCTGGTGGTGGTGCTGATCGGCGGTATCGTCGCCTTCGCCGCCAGCCGCATCCTCGGCGGCGGCGACCGCGCCAAGGCCAACCTCGCCAAGGCGCAGGTGCAGACCCTGGCCGAGAAGGTCCAGCAATACGAGATGGACACCGGCAGCCTGCCCGACTCGCTCGACGCGCTGGTCGCCAACCCCGGCAACGCCGCCGGCTGGCTCGGTCCGTACGCGAAACCGGCCGAGCTCAAGGACCCGTGGAATCACGCCTACGAATACCGCGTGCCCGGCGAGGGACAGGCGTTCGATCTGATCAGCCTGGGCAAGGACGGGCAGGCCGGCGGCGACAGCGTCGACGCCGACATCAAGTACCAGTAACGGCGGCTGGCGCGGGCCGATCCATGGCAAGCAGCCGTCAGCCGGTGCCGGGGACAGGTGGTGCCAATGGCCCGGGCCACGCGTCGACAGTTGCCCGGGTACGGGCGGATGCGGGCGCTGCGGCGCGGGTCGCCCGGCGGCCGGCGGAGGCCGCACGCCGTGGCGATGGCAGGCGGCGAGACATGGATCGAAGCCGACGGCGGGTGCGTCGTGCAGGCCCTGCCGACGGCCCGGGCCACGCTGGCGCGAGCGGATCGACCGTGCGGGGCTTGCACGACGCAATTGCGCGCAGGACGGCGGTGCGCGGCTTCTCGCTGCTGGAGGTGGTGCTGGTGATCGCGCTGATCGCGCTCGCCAGCCTGCTCGCGGCGGCGGCGCTGAGCGGCGGCGGCGACGGCCTGCGCCTGCGTGCGGCCGCCCAGGAGGTCGCCGCGCAGCTGCGCTACACCCGCGCACAGGCGCTGGCGACGGGCGAGCCGCAACGCTTCACGATCGACCCGCGGGCGCACGCCTGGACCGCGCCCAAGGGCCGCCACGGCACGCTGCCCCGGCAGCTCGGCATCGTCTTCACCGGTGCGCGCGAACTGCAGCCCAGCCGTGGCGAAGGTGCGATCGTGTTCTTCGCCGATGGCGCTGCCAGCGGCGGCCGGGTGCAGCTGCGGGCGCGGCAGACGGCCTGGAACGTCGATGTCGCCTGGCTCACCGGCCAGGTGCGGGTGACGCGGGTGGAGGCGGCGCCATGAGCGGCGCCGGCGGCCGGATGCGGCCGACAGCACTGCCGTGGCTGCCGGGTTGCGCGTGCCGTGGCGGCTGGACAGCGGCGGTGGATACGGGCACCTGGCGCGGCCGCGGCGACCAGGCTCCGCCGGAGGATGCAGAGCAAGTTCCGGCGCCGCGCTGGCGGTGCGCAAGTCGCGGCAGCAGCCTGGGGATCGCGAGAGTGGGGCCCTCGGCCGCGCGCGGCTACACCCTGATCGAGGTGATCGTAGCCTTCGCCCTGCTGGCGCTGGCGCTGAGCCTGCTGCTGGGTACGCTGTCGGGTGCCGCGCGGCAGGTGCGCTGGGCCGACGAGGCCGGGCGCGCGGCGCTGCATGCGCAATCGCTGCTCGACCAGGTCGGCGTCGGCGAGGCGCTGCAGCCCGGCCACCGCGACGGCAGCTTCGAGGACGGGCGCTACCGCTGGGCGCTGGAGGTGGCGCCGTACCAGGATCCCCTGCGGCCGCCGCCGGCGCTGTTCGACCCGGCCGCGCCGCGGCTGCTGCAGCTGACGCTGACGGTGCAGTGGGGCGATTCCGGCAACGCTGGCGACGCCGCGCAACGGCGTCTGCAGCTGCAGTCGCTACGGCTGGTGACGCCGGCGCCGACCGACGCGGTGCCGCCGTGATCGGGGCGCGGCGCTGCGGGGTGGTCGAGGGCGCGGTTCCGGGGGCGGGCGGGCGGCTCGTGGTCGGTGATGCAAAAGGGAGTGTGCGCGGGCGTTCATGCCAGGACGCGCAGGCAGTCGCCGCTGCGTCGGTGGTGGCCGTGCGCAGGCGCTTGGATGGCGCATGCCACGACGCGCAAGCAGTCGTCGGCGCAGTGGAAATGTTCGTGCACGGGCGTTTGCGTGACGCTGGCCCCGGCAACTGCTTGGGGTACACAGGGAAGAGCCGCGGGCGAGCGTGTAGCGCAGACCGTGGCGACGGCTTGTGCAACGCGGTCGCGGGGCCATCGGTCGTGCGCGGCTTCACCCTGATCGAAGTGCTGCTGGCGACCGCGCTGCTCGCCGCCGGGCTGGCGCTGGCCTTCGCCACCCTGCGCGCGGCGACCGCGACCGCCAGCCGTGGCGAGGCCATGGCCGCGCGCAACGAGCGCATGCGCGCGGTCGAGGGATTCCTGCGCGCGCGGCTGGCCGCGACCCGGCCGGTCGCCTTCGGTCTGGAAGCCGACAGCGGCCTGGCGCAGCGCTTTGTCGGGGAAGAAGAACGCATGCGCTTCGTCGCCGACCTGCCCGATTACCTCGGCCGCGGCGGCCCCTACCTGCACGAGCTGGCGGTGGTGCGCGACGGCGACGCGCTGCGCCTGACCGTGGCGCTGGCGGTGGTGCAGGGCGGGGCGGTGATCGAGGATCCGCAGGCGCGGCCGCCGGAACTGCTCGCCGACGGCCTGGGCGCGGTGCGCTTCCGCTATCGCGCGCTGGACGCCGACAGCCGTCCGGGTCCGTGGCAGCCGCAGTGGCGCGCGCCCGAGGCGCTGCCGCTGCAGGTGGAGATCACGTTGCGCGATGTCGACGGCCGCGCCTGGCCGCCGCTGGTGGTGGCCTTGCCGCTGGCCGGCAGCTACGGCGCCGCGCCGGGAGCGCTGCAGTGAGGCCCGGCGCGCCACGGCGCCGGCGCTGCGCCGCGCGGCCGGCGCGCGGCGTCGCCTTGCTGCTGGTGCTGTGGCTGGTGGCGTTGCTGACCGCGCTGGTCGGCAGCTTCGCGCTGGCGGCGCGCACCGAGCACCTGCAGGGCCAGGTCCTCAGTCGCGGCCTGGTCGCGCAGCAGGCCGCGCGCGCCGGAGTCGAATACGCGATCACCCGCGTCACCGCCAGCGAACCGCGCTGGCGCTGGCTCGCCGATGGCCGCGAATACCGCTGGGACTATGCCGGCGCGCAGGTCGCGATCCGGATCGTCGACGAGCAGGGCAAGGTCGACCTCAACATGGCCGACGCCGACCTGCTGGCGGCGCTGCTGCGGGTACTGGGCAGCGACCCGCGCGAGGCCGCGCGGGTGGCCGCGGCGATCCTGGACTGGCGCGACGCCGACGCGCTGACCCAGCCGGCCGGCGGCGCCGAGGATCCCGACTACGCTGCCGCCGGGCGCGCCTACGGGGCTGCCGACGCCCCGCTGGAGAGCGTCGCGGAAGTCGAGCAGGTGTTGGGGATGACGCCGGCGCTGTATGCGCGGCTGGCGCCGCACGTCACCGTGTACAGCGGCCGCGAGCGCCCGGATCCGGCGTTCGCTTCGGCACCGGTGTTGGCCGCGACGGGCTTCGAGGCGGCGCAGGTACTGGCGCAGCGGCAGGGCTGGACGCCCGCCAGCGGGTTGCCGCCGCCGCCCTTGCCGGGCGGGCAGGCGCTCGTGGGCGACAACAGCGGCACGTATAGTATCGAGAGCCGGGCGCGACTCGGCGGCCGCACCGCCGTGCTGCGCGTGGTCGTGCGCAACGGCGGGACCGGGTTGCCGGGATCGGCCTGGACCCCGCTGCGCTGGGAGGAAGGAGCATCGCCACGTTGAGCGCGCCCGTCGGCAGCCTGCTGCGCGACCGCCTCGGCCGCCATGCCGCCCGCTGGGCCGGCGTGGGCGGCTTTTTCGCGTGGTGGGGCCGGGCGCTGGCGGCGTGGCTGCCGCGCCGCTGGCGTCGCGCACTGGGGCTGGAGCGCGGCCGGCTGCTGCTGCAACCCGCTGACGATGCCGTGCAGTTGCGGCTGCACGACGGCGACGGCGTGCGCGACCTCGCCCGCGTGCCCGAGCTGGCCGCGGCCAGCGCCGATGCGCTGGCCGCGCTGTTGTCGCCGGAACTGGCCGAGTTGCCGCGCTGGCTGCTGCTGCCGGCCGCCAGCGGACTGCGCCGGCGCCTGTCGCTGCCGGCGGCTGCGGCCGAGCGCCTGCGCGACGTGGTCGGTTTCGAGATCGACCGGCAGACGCCGTTCGCCGCCGAAGCGGTCGCCTTCGACGCACGCCTGCTCGGGCGCCGCGACGGCGACGGCCAGCTCGATGCCGAGCTGGTGGTGGTGCCACGTGCCACGCTGGCGGCGCAAAGCACCGCGCTCGGCGCCCTGGCCGAGAGCCTGGCCGGCGTCGATATCGCCGGCGACGACGGCGTGCCGCTGGGCGTCAACCTGCTGCCGCCGGCGCAGCGGCGCCAGCAACGCGATCCCTGGCGCGGCTGGAACCGGGTGCTGGCGGCGGTGGCCGTCTTCGCCTTCGTGGCGCTGCTGGCGCAGCTGCTGGACAACCGCGAGCGCGCCGTGCAGACGCTGCAGGCGCGGGTCGAGCGCGAGGCGGTGGCGGCGCGCGCGGTGGCGCTGCAGCGGCAGCAGCTGACCGATCTGATCGAGGGCCGGGCGTTCCTCGAGCGCCAGCGCAGCAGCCGCCCGACCGCGGTCGAGGTGCTCGACGAGCTGGCGCGGCGGCTGCCCGACAACACGTACCTGGAGAAGCTGGCGATCGAGAACGACCGCCTGCTGCTGATCGGCCTGAGCGGCGAGGCCTCGGCGCTGGTCGGACGCCTGCAAGGCGCCGCGCCGTGGCGTTCGCCGGCGCTCACCGGCGCGCTGCAGCCGGACCCGCGCAGCGGCCGCGACCGCTTCACCCTGACCGCCGAACTCGCGGTCGCGCCCGCGGCCGCCGCGGCCGTCGCCCCGGAGAGCGCCGATGCCGGCCGCCGCTGACCGCGACCGCTGGCTGGCGCTGGGCCTGCTGCTGGGCGCGCTGGCGCTGGCCTACCTGGTGTTCGTGCACCCGTGGTGGACGCGGCCGATGCGTGCGGCCGGCGCCCGCATCGAGGCGCTGCAGCAGCGCGAACTGCGCGCGCGCATGCAATTGCAGCAGGCCCCGGAGGTGGCGCGGCTGCTGGCCGCGGCGCAGCAGCGCGACGCCGCCGCGCCGGCGTTCCTGGCCGAACCGACCACCGAGCTGGCGACCGCCGGGCTGGTGCAGCGGCTGGAAGCGGTGGTCGCGCAGGCCAGCCCCGGCAATCGCGGCTGCGCCATCAGCAACCGCTCGCCGCTGGAGGCGCCGGCGCAGGGCGAGCGTTTCGCCCGCGTCACCGTGCAGGTGCGGCTGCGTTGCGGCAACGCCGAGCTGGCCGCGGTGCTGCATGCGCTGGAGAGCGGTACGCCGCGGGTGTTCGTCGACAACCTCAGCGTGCTGGGGCAGCGCTACTTCTACCTGCCCGGGCAGGACGGCAACCAGGGCGCCGGGCTGGACGTCGGTTTCGATCTGTACGGCTACCTGCGTCCGGCGCCGGAGCGCGAGCCGACGGAGGCGCCGCGTGCGCGTTGACAGCCCTAGTCCGCGCACCTGGCTGCTGGCGGCCGTGGCCGCCTGGGCACTGCTGGGCTGGCTGCTGGCGCTGGCCGGCATGGGCGGGCGGGTGGCGCTGCTGGCGGCCGATCCCGGCTTGCTGCCGCCACTGCCGCAGCCGCGGCCGGCGGCGCCTCAGCGGCTCGGGCCGCTGGCGCAGTACGCCGAGATCGGCGCGCGGCCGCTGTTCGCCGAGGACCGTCGCCCGCATCCGTTCGCGCTGCAGGCCGGCGGCGGCGAAGGCACCGAAAGCACCGCCTTCGACTACGTCCTCACCAGTGTGCTGATCGCGCCGCAACTGCACATGGCGATCGTGCAGCCCAGCCAGGGCGGCGACTCGGTGCGGATCAAACTGGGCGAAGCCGCCGAAGCCCTGCCGGCCTGGCGCCTGGTGGAGCTGCAACCGCGCAGCGCGGTGTTCGAGGGCCCGTCGGGCCGCAAGTCGCTGGAGTTGCGGGTGTTCGACGGCAGCGGCGGGCAGCCGCCGACTGCGCTGCGCGCGCCGGCCGCGGCCAACGGCCGCGACCAGGCCGGCGCACGGGCGACGTCGGCGGATGCAGTCGCCGACGCGGACGCGGTGCCGGCCCCCGAAGCGGAGGAACCGGCCGCGGCGCCGGCGGCCCCTGCGCCGCCGGCGCCAGCGACTTCCACACCGGAACCGGCGGCCGCCCCGCCGCCCACCGACACCCAGCAGCAGATGGATGCGATCCGCGAGCGCATCCAGGCGCGCCGCGCGCAGATGCGGCAGGAGGCGCTGCAATCGGCAACGCCCGCCAGGAAACCGTAGAGTGCCCCGCCCATGACCCTTCGTCCCCAGCTCCCCGCCGCATTCGCCGCGCTGCTCGCCAGTCTGCTGGCCGCGTGCGCCAGCATGCCCACGCCCTCGCTGCAGCGCAGCGCGCAGCCGGCGGTCGTCGCCCCGGCCGCCGCGGAGCCCGCCACCCCCGTCGACGGCGTCCGCAGCCAGCCGCTGGCCGCCGAAGTGGCCGGCCCGCAGCCGGTCATCCGCCGCGGCACCGGCCAGGTGATCGACCGCAGTGCCGCGGCCGCGCCGCTGCCCAACCTGGTCGGCACCACCGGCGCGGCCACCTTCAACTTCGAGGGCGAGTCGCTGCAGGCGGTGGTCAAGGCGATCCTGGGCGACATGCTCGGGCAGAACTACGTGATCGCGCCCGGGGTGCAGGGCACCGTGACCCTGGCCACGCCCAAGCCGGTGAGTCCGGCCGAGGCCCGCAGCCTGCTGGAAATGGTGCTGGGCTGGAACAACGCGCGCATGGTCTACAGCGACGGCCGCTACAACATCGTGCCGTCCGACCAGGCGCTGGCCGGCACCGTCGCCCCGCGCACCGGTTCGGCGGCGACCGCGCGCGGCTTCGAATCGCGGGTGGTGCCGCTGCGCTACATCTCCGCCGCGGAAATGGAAAAGGTGCTCAAGCCCTACGCGCGCCCCAACGCCATCGTCAACGTCGATTCCGGCCGCAACCTGATCGCCCTGGCCGGCACCCGCGCGGAGCTGGAGAACTACCTGCGCACGATCGAGATCTTCGACGTCGACTGGATGGCGTCGATGTCGGTGGGCGTGTTCCCGCTGCAGTCGGGCAAGGCGACCAAGGTGGTCGCCGACCTGGAGAAGGTGTTCGGCGAGCAGAGCAAGTCGCCGGTCGCCGGGATGTTCCGCTTCCTGCCGCTGGAAGGCGCCAACGCGGTGCTGGTGATCACCCCGCAGGCCGACTACCTCGACGACATCCAGCAATGGCTGCAGCGCATCGACAGCGCCGGCGCCGGGGTGCAGCTGTTCTCCTACGAGCTCAGGTACATCAAGGCCAAGGACCTGGCCGAGCGCCTGGCCGAGGTCTTCGGCGGCGGCAGCAGCCGCGCCGGCGAGGGCGGCGCGGTCGGCCTGATGCCGGGGCTGCAGTCCACCGAGATCAAGGACGCCGGCGTCGACGCCGGCGCCACCAGCAGCGCCATGATCGGCGGCGAGGGCGGCAGCGGCGGCGCGCTCGGCGAAGGGTCGCTGTCGCTGGAGCCGCGCGCGGCCGGCAACGGCGCGGTGACGCTGGAGGTCGACGGCGACAAGGTCGGCGTGTCCGCGGTGGACGAGACCAACACCCTGCTGGTGCGCACCACCGGCCAGGCGTGGCGCTCGATCCGCGACGTGATCGAGCGCCTGGACGTGATGCCGCTGCAGGTGCACATCGAAGCGCAGGTGGCGGAGGTCAAACTCAGCGGCGCGCTGCAGTACGGGGTCAACTGGTATTTCGAGCAGGCGGTCAACGCGGCCCCGGCCGACGGCGGCGCCGGCCTGCCGAGCGCGCTCGGGCGCGACTTCTGGGGCGACCTGGCCGGCAGCATCCGCCCGGCCGGCGGGGTCAACCCGGGCCTGGCCTGGACCTTCCTCGGCCGCAACGCCGCCGCGGTGATCAACGCCCTCGACGAGGTCACCGACGTGCGTCTGCTGCAGACCCCGTCGGTGGTGGTGCGCAACAACGCCGAGGCGATCTTCAACGTCGGCAGCCGTATCCCGATCGCCTCGGTCACCTTCAACCCCAACAGCGGCGGCGACGGCAACACCTTCAGCCAGGTGCAGTACCTGGACACCGGCACCATCCTCAAGGTGCGCCCGCGGATCACCAAGGACGGCACCGTGTTCCTGGACATCGTCCAGGAGATCAGCACGCCCGGTTCGCTGTCCAGCGCCGACCCCAACGGCAACGTGCGCATCGACACCCGCCGGCTGAAGACCGAGGCCGCGATCCAGAGCGGCGACACGATCATGCTCGCCGGCCTGATCAGCGATGGCGTCGACCGCGGCTCCTCCGGGGTGCCGGGGCTGAGCCGGCTGCCGGTGATCGGCGGGTTGTTCGGCACCCAGCGCTCGGGCACCAGCCGCGAGGAGGTGATCGTGCTGCTGACCGCCTCGGTGCTGCGCAACCCGCTGGAAGCGCGCGAGCTGACCGACGAATACGGCCGCCGCTTCCGCGCACTGGAGCCCTTGTACAGGACGCCGAAGTCGCAGTGACCGCAGCCTCCGCGGCCGGCGACGCGCTGCCGATCGTCCTGCTGTCGCCGGGCAGCGACGACGACGCCCTCGACGCCTGCCTGGCCGCGCTCGACGCCGGCACCCCCGCCGGCACCCGCGTCTGGCTGGCCGACGACGCCCAGGCCGGGCCGCGCGGGCTGGCGATCATCGAGCGCTGGCTGCGGGCCACGCCGCTGGCCGCCGACTACAGCCGCCGCCAGCGCGGCATCGGCGAGGTCGCGCACCTGGACGAGGTCCTTGCCGCCTGCGGCGAGGCCGACGTGGTGGTGCTGGCGACCGACGCGATCCCCGCGCCCGGCTGGCTGACGCAACTGGCGGCGTGCTTCGCGCGCGATGCCGCGATCGCCACCGCCACGCCCTGGTGCAACGCCGGCGAGGCTGCGGCCTGGCCGCGCTGCGGCGAGGTCGCGCCGGTCCCCGACGACCTGCCGCGTCTGGCGCAGGCCTGCGCGGCGATGCCGCCGCGGCACCCGGAACTGCCGGCCGCGGTCGCGCACGCGGTCGCCCTGCGCGGCAGCGCGCGCCGCCGCGCCGGCGGCCTGGATGCGGCCAGCTACGGTTCCTGGTACGCGGCGCTGGTGGACCTGTCGTTGCGCCTGTCCGGATTGGGCTGGCGCAACGTCTTGTGCGAGACCGCGTTCGTCGCCCGCGGCGGCGAGGGCGTCCCCGGCGACGGCGACCTCGACGCACTGGCCGCGCGCTGGCCCGGCTGGCACGCGCGGCTGGCGAACTTCCTGATGGACGATCCGCTGCAGGCCACCCGCCTGCAGTTGGCGCGCAGCCACGCCGCGATGGCGGCCGTGCACCCGCAAGCCGAGCTGTTCCCCGTGGCGGCGACGGATGCGGACACCGCGCCGTGAACACCCCCGGCCTGCCCCCGCGGAATGCCGACGGCGCGGACGCGGACCGCTCCGACATCGCCGCGATCGTGGTCACCCACCACAGCGCCGCCACCATCGACGATTGCCTGACGCGGCTGCGCGCGGCCCGCGGCGTGGCCGCGATCCGCATCGTCGACAACGGCTCCGACGACGACACCGTGGCGATCGTGCAGCGCCACGCCGCCGCCGATCCACGCCTGCGCTTCATCGCCAATCCCGACAACCCGGGCTTTGCGGTCGCCTGCAACCAGGGCGCGGACGCGCTCGATACCGCCGCCGTCACCTGGCTGGCGTTCGTCAATCCCGACCTGCTGCTGGAGGTCGACACCCTGGCACGGCTGCGCGCGCATGCGCGCCAGCTCGACGGCAACGCCCTGCTCGGCGCCGACCTGGTCGGCGTGGACGGCGTGCGCGACCCGGCTGCGCGCCGCCGCGATCCCGATTTTGCGCGGATGCTCGCCGCGCTGCCGCGCGCGCCGGCGGCGACGCGGCTCGGGGTCGCGGCCGATCCCGGGCGCTCGCTGCAGCAGGTCGAGGCCGTCTCCGGCGCGCTGCTGCTGCTGCCGCGGATCCTGTTCGCGCGCGTGGGCGGCTTCGACCCCGGCTACCGGCTGCATGCCGAGGACCTGGACCTGTGCCGTCGCGTGCGCGCCGCCGGGGCCGCGGTCGCCGTCGCCAACGACGTGCGCGTGGTGCATGTGCGCGGCGTGTCCTCGCGTGCACGGCCGTGGTTCGTGGAGTGGCACAAGCACCGCGGGCTGTGGCGCTACTTCCGCAAGTTCGAGGCGCCGCGGCGCGACGCGTTCACCCGCGGCGTGGTGTTCGCGATGATCTGGGGACGGTTTCCGTTTGCGGCGCTGCGGGCGGTACTGCGCCGGGGCTGACCTTCGTCGCGTACTGCGGCACCCCTCCCCCTGTCTCGCTGCGCTCGGCTGTCCCTCTCCCCGCAAGCGGGGAGAGGGTGCCCGCAGGGCGGCGGGTGAGGAGTGCTTCAATTGTCCCTCTCCCCGCAGCGGGGAGATGGGTGCCCACAGGGCGGCGGGTGAGGAGTGCTTCAGTTGTCCCTCTCCCCGCTTGCGGGGGAGAGGGTGCCCGCAGGGCGGGTGAGGGGTGCCGCTGTTCGTGGCAGGCGCCGCCCTCGCGGCGCTGTCGCCCTAGCGGTGGCGGTTGATCGCGTCGCGCAGCCCGCGCGCCGCATCCGCCGCCGCCTCGGCATAGTCTTCGCCGCGCGAGGCGTACAGGATCCCGCGCGAAGAGTTGATCATCAGCCCGGTACCGTCGGGGGTCCTGCCGTTGCGCACCACCGCCTCGACATCGCCGCCCTGCGCGCCCACGCCGGGAATCAGCAGCGGCATCCCGCCGACGATGGCGCGGATCGCCTTCAGCTCCTCCGGGAAGGTCGCGCCGACCACCAGCGCGCAGTTGCCGCCGCCGTTCCAGTCGTCGGCGATGGTGCGGGCGATGCGCTGGTACAGCGGCTCGCCGCCGCCGCTCCCGCCGGACACGACCAGCTCCTGGAAGTCGCGTGCGCCGGGGTTGGAGGTATGGCAGAGAAACACGCAGCCGCGATCGCTGCGGGCAAGGAAGGGCGCGGCGGAATCGCGGCCCATGTACGGGTTCAGCGTCACCGCATCGGCGGCGAAGCGATCGAAGGCTTCCGCCGCGTACTGCTCGGCGGTGCTGCCGATGTCGCCGCGCTTGGCGTCCAGGATCACCGGCACCTCGGGATGCGCGGCGTTGAGGTGCGCGATCAGCCGTTGCAGCGCCGCCTCGCCGTCGTTGTGCGCGGCGAAATAGGCGATCTGCGGCTTGAACGCGCAGGCGAACTGCGCGGTGGCGTCGGCGATGTCGCGGCAGAAGGCGAACAGCGCGTCCGCATCGTTCGCGAAGCGGTCCGGGAACTTCGCCGGATCTGGATCCAGGCCGACGCAGAGCAGGGTGTCGGCGTCGCGCCAGCGGGCGCGCAGTTTGTCGATGAAGTCCATGGTGGTGTCCTCCGCCTGCATGCAAGGACGCCCACGTTGCCGTGGGCGTCCCGTCGTCACTTCAGTGCCTTGAACCGCAGCCGGTGCGGGCCGGCGTCGTCGCCGAGGCGACGCTTCTTGTCGGCCTCGTACTCGCGGTAGTTGCCCTGGAAGAACTCCACGTGCGAGTTGCCCTCGAACGCCAGGATGTGGGTGGCGATGCGGTCCAGGAACCAGCGGTCGTGGCTGATCACGAAGGCGTTGCCGGGGAATTCCAGCAGCGCGTCTTCCAGTGCGCGCAGGGTCTCGATGTCGAGGTCGTTGGACGGCTCGTCGAGCAGCAGCACGTTGCCGCCCTGCAGCAGCGTCTTGGCCATGTGCAGGCGGCCGCGCTCGCCGCCCGAGAGCGTGCCCACCAGCTTCTGCTGGTCCTGGCCCTTGAAGTTGAAGCGGCCGAGGTAGGCGCGCGACTGGATCTCCACGCCGTTGATGTTGAGGATGTCCAGGCCGCCGGAGACTTCCTGGAACACGTTGTGGTTGCCTTCCAGCTTGTCGCGGCTCTGGTCGACGTAGGCCAGCTTCACGGTCGGGCCGATCTCGATCTCGCCGCTGTCGGGCTTTTCCTGGCCGGTGATCATCTTGAACAGGGTCGACTTGCCGGCGCCGTTGGGGCCGATGATGCCGACGATCGCGCCCGGCGGCACGGAGAACGACAGGTCGTCGATCAGCAGGCGGTCGCCGAAGCGCTTGGAGACGTGCTTGAACTCGATCACCTTCTGCCCCAGGCGCTCGCCCGGCGGGATGAAGATCTCGTTGGTCTCGTTGCGCTTCTGGTAATCGACCGACTGCAGCTCCTCGATCCGGGCCAGGCGCGCCTTGCCCTTGGAGCGGCCGCCCTTGGCGTTCTGCCGCGCCCACTCCAGCTCCTTGGCGATCGCCTTCTGCCGCGCCTTTTCCTGCGATTCCTCGCGCTTGAGCCGGTCTTCCTTCTGCACCAGCCACTCGGTGTAGTTGCCCTTCCACGGGATGCCGCGGCCGCGGTCGAGCTCCAGGATCCACTCGGCGGCGTTGTCGAGGAAGTAGCGGTCGTGGGTGACGGCGACCACGGTGCCCGGATAGCGGTGCAGGAACTGCTCCAGCCATTCCACCGACTCGGCGTCCAGGTGGTTGGTGGGCTCGTCCAGCAGCAGCATGTCGGGCTTTTGCAGCAGCAGCCGGCACAGCGCCACGCGGCGCTTCTCGCCGCCGGACAGATGGCCGATCTTCGCGTCCCACGGCGGCAGCCGCAGCGCGTCGGCGGCCACTTCCAGCTGGTTTTCCAGGGTGTGGGCGTCGCCCGCGGCCAGGATCGCCTCCAGCCGCTGCTGCTCGGCGGCGAGCTTGTCGAAGTCGGCGCCTTCCTCGGCGTAGGCGGCGTAGACCTTGTCCAGCGCGGCCTGCGCCTGCAGGATCTCGCCCACGCCTTCCTCGACCGCCTCGCGTACGGTCTTCTCCGGGTCCAGCTGCGGTTCCTGCGCCAGGTAGCCGACCTTGATCCCCGGTTGCGGCCGCGCCTCGCCGACGAAGTCGGTGTCCACCCCGGCCATGATCTTCAGCACCGTGGACTTGCCGGCGCCGTTCAGGCCCAGCAGGCCGATCTTGGCGCCGGGGAAGAACGACAGCGAGATGTCCTTGATGATCTGGCGCTTGGGCGGCACCGTCTTGGACACGCCGTTCATGGTGTAGATGTATTGCGACATTGCTGGCTCCGCAGGCGGGCCGTGGCGGCTGCACCGGGGCAGCGCCACGAAAGGGGGGTCGGGATGGCCGCGATTATCCCGGAAGCGGCCTCCGCACGCCAGTTGAACGGCCGCCGGAATGGCCGTAAACCTGCGCTGCGGCTACACTTTGGCGTCTTCCCCACCGCCCGCCCGGAGCTCCCCGATGTACCCCCGCGATGCCCGTATCGAAGGCTTTGATCCCGAACTCGCCCAGGCCATCGCCGACGAGCGCCGGCGCCAGGAAGACCACGTCGAACTGATCGCCAGCGAGAACTACGCCAGCCCGCGGGTGCTGGAGGCGCAAGGCAGCGTGCTGACCAACAAGTACGCCGAAGGCTACCCGGGCAAGCGCTACTACGGCGGCTGCGAATACGTCGACGTCGCCGAGCGCCTGGCCCTGGAGCGGGTGAAACGACTGTTCGGCGCCGACTACGCCAACGTGCAGCCGCATTCCGGCAGCCAGGCCAACCAGGCGGTGTACCTGGCGCTGCTGCAGCCCGGCGACACCATCCTCGGCATGTCGCTGGCGCACGGCGGCCACCTCACCCATGGCGCCAAGGTCAACATCAGCGGCAAGCTGTTCCACGCCGTGCAGTACGGGGTGAACGACCAGGGCCTGATCGACTACGACGAGGTCGAGCGCCTGGCGCTGGAACACAAGCCGAAGATGGTCGTGGCCGGCTTTTCCGCCTATTCGCAGGTGATCGACTGGGCGCGCTTTCGCGCCATCGCCGACAAGATCGGCGCGTACCTGTTCGTGGACATGGCGCACGTCGCCGGGCTGGTCGCCGCCGGCGCCTACCCGAGTCCGCTGCCGCACGCGCACGTGGTCACCTCGACCACGCACAAGACCCTGCGCGGCCCGCGCGGCGGCCTGATCGTCGCCAGCCGCGCGGCCATGGGCGCGGCGGCCGAGGAGATCGAGAAGAAGCTGCAGTCGATCGTGTTCCCGGGCATCCAGGGCGGCCCGCTGATGCACGTGATCGCGGCCAAGGCGGTGGCGTTCAAGGAAGCCTTGGAGCCCGAATTCACCGCCTACCAGCAGCAGGTGGTGAAGAACGCGCAGGCGATGGCCGAGACGATGATCGCGCGCGGCTACAAGGTCGTCTCCGGCGGCACGCAAAATCACCTGATGCTGGTCGATCTGATCGGCAAGCCGCTCACCGGCAAGGACGCCGAAGCCGCGCTCGGCCGCGCCCACATCACCGTCAACAAGAATGCGGTGCCGAACGACCCGCAGAAACCCTTCGTCACCTCGGGCCTGCGCATCGGCACGCCCGCCGTCACCACCCGCGGCTACAAGGAGCCGGATTGCGTGGCGCTGGCCAACTGGATCTGCGACGTGCTCGACCACCCGAACGACGACAACGTCATCGCCGGCGTGCGCGACAACGTCACGAAGCAGTGCGCGCAGTTCCCGGTGTATGGCTGAGAAACTCCGCGCCTGATGCACTGCCCCTTCTGCCAGCACGCCGACACCCGGGTGATCGACTCGCGCGTGTCCGACGACGGCGCCACGATCCGCCGCCGGCGCGAGTGCGAGGCCTGCGGCGAGCGCTTTTCGACGCTGGAGACGGTGGAGCTGAAGCTGCCGCTGATCATCAAGTCCGACGGCCGCCGCGAGAACTTCGACGCGCGCAAGCTGCGCGTGGGCTTCGACCGCGCGCTGCAGAAGCGCCCGGTCGCCGAGGAGCAGATCGAGGCCGCGGTGCGCGCGGTGGTGCACCAGCTGCGCATGACCACCGAGCGCGAGATCGCCTCGCGCCGGGTCGGCGAGTTCGTGATGGCGGAGCTGCGCAAGCTCGACCACGTCGGCTACGTGCGCTTCGCTTCGGTGTACCGCTCGTTCGAGGACGTGGCCGACTTCCGCGAGGAACTCGACCGGCTCGAGCGCGACCTGCCCGGCGAGGGCCAGCTGCCGCTGCTGGGCGCCGAGGTGGTGCCCATCGACCGCCATGCCGACAAGAAGAAGCGCTGAGCCGTGTCCGATTCCCCGCCCCCGATCCCCGCTTCCGGCTTCTCCGCCCTCGACCACGCGATGATGGCGCGCGCCCTGCGCCTGGCCGAGCGCGGCGCCTACACTACCAAACCCAACCCGATGGTCGGCTGCGTGCTGGTCCGCGACGGCGAGGTGGTCGGCGAAGGCTGGCACCAGCGTGCCGGCGGCCCGCACGCCGAGACGATCGCGCTGCAGGCTGCCGGCGAGCGCGCCCGCGGCGCCACCGCCTACGTCACCCTGGAACCCTGCGCGCACACCGGCAAGACCGGGCCGTGCGCGCAGGCGCTGGCCGCGGCCGGCGTCGCGCGCGTGGTCGGCGCCATGCGCGACCCCAACCCCAAGGTCGACGGCAACGGCTACGCGATCCTGCGGGCGGCCGGCGTGCGGGTCGAGGACGGGCTGATGGAGGCTGCCGCGCGCGCGCTCAACCGCGGCTTCCTGTCGCGGATCGAGCGCGGCCGGCCGTGGCTGCGGGTCAAGCTGGCGACCAGCCTGGACGGCCGCAGCGCGCTGGCGTCGGGCGATTCGAAGTGGATCAGCGGGGTGCCCGCGCGCCAGGACGTGCAGCGCTGGCGCGCCCGCGCCGGGGCGCTGCTCACCGGCGCCGGCACGGTGATGATGGACGACCCGCACCTCACCGTGCGGCTCGGCGACGACACCCCGTTCGTGCCGCCGCTGCGGGTGGTGCTGGACCCGGGGCTGGCCACGATCGCGCGCGGCCACATCCGCGAGGGCGACGCGCCGACCCTGTACCTGCACGCGCCCGACGCGCGCGTGCCGCGCGGATTCGAGGCCCAGCACGCGCACGTTGCGGTCCATGCCGGGTTGTTCGACCTCGACGCGGTGCTCAGGCTGCTGGCCGAGCGCTCGATCAACGAGGTCCAGGTCGAGACCGGCGCCACCCTCGCCGGCGCCTTCCTCCGCGCCGGCCTGGTCGACGAGCTGCTGCTGTACGTTGCGCCGGTGCTCCTGGGCGGGCGTGCGCGGCCGCTGTTCGAAGGCCTGCACATCGACGCGATGACGCAGCGCCTGGACCTGCATATCGTCGAGACCCGGCGCATCGGCGAGGACCTGCGGGTGCTGCTGCAACCGCGCCACGCATCGTTGCCGGTGGTGGCCGACGCCGGCGCGCCGCGGCCCGCCGCATCCCCGGTGGCCCATGGCTGACCCCGGCGGCTTCGCCGACCATTTTTCCGCGGTCGCCGCCGATTACGCCGGCGCGCGCCCGGAGTACCCGGATGCGCTGTTCGCCTGGATCGCCGCGGCCGCCCCGGCCACGGCGCTGGCGTGGGAACCCGGCTGCGGCAGCGGCCAGGCCAGCCGCGGGCTGGCGCGTCATTTCCGCCGGGTCCATGCCAGCGATCCCAGCGCGGCGCAGATCGCGCAGGCGTGCGGCCCGGGCAACGTCGCCTTCGCGGTCGAGCGCGGCGAGCGCTGCAGCCTCGACACCGCCAGCGTGGATGCGGTGTGCGTGGCACAGGCGCTGCACTGGTTCGAGCGCGAGGCGTTCTTCGCGCAGTGCGCACGGGTGCTGCGGCCCGGCGGCGTGCTGGTCGCCTGGGGCTACCAGGACATCGTGGTGCCGGCGCCGCTGGCGGCGGCCAACGCCGCGCTGCAGGCCGCGATCCGGCCGTACTGGCCGGCCGAACGCGCGCTGGTCGACGCCGCCTACGCCGGCTTCGACTGGCCGTTTCCGGCGCTGACGGTGCCGGCGTTCGAACTGCGCGCGCAGTGGACGCTGCCGCGTCTGCTCGGTTATTTCGCCAGCTATTCGGCCAGCCGGCGCTGTCGCGACGCGACCGGGCAGGACCCGGTCGCGGCGCAGGCGCCGGCGCTGACCGCGGCCTGGGGCGATCCGGAACAGGCGCGCGAGGTGCGCTGGCCGTTGTTCGTGCATGCGCGGCGGAAAGCAGCGTCCTGAGTCCGCGCCGGGCGCTCGCGCCCGCGGTGCTACACTGCCGCCGTCTTCAGGGCGGGGTGCGATTCCCCACCGGCGGTAGGTGCGGGCCAGCGGCCCGCGCGAGCCCGCGAGCGCCCGCGCCGGCCCTGCCGCCGCGGGGTCAGCAGATCCGGTGCGAAGCCGGAGCCGACGGTGACAGTCCGGATGAAAGAAGACGGCGGCGCGCAGGCCGGGGGACTCCCCGCAGCCTTGGCACCGCATCGCCCGGGAGACGTTTTTTCGCCAGCCACCGCGGGAAACGCTCCATGTTCACCGGACTCATCGAAGGAATCGGCCACCTGGCCGCGCGCGAGCCGCGCGGCGGCGATGCGCGGCTGCGGATCGACGCCGGCAGTCTGGCGCTGACCGACGTGCAACCGGGCGACAGCATCGCGGTCAACGGCGTGTGCCTGACCGTGGTCGCCTTCGACGCCGCCGGTTTCCAGGCCGACGTCTCCACCGAAACCCTGGCGCTGACCACGCTCGGCGCGCTGCCGCCGGGTACCGCGCTCAACCTGGAGCGCGCGCTGCGCGCCGACGCCCGCCTCGGCGGGCACCTGGTCAGCGGCCACGTTGATGGCGTCGGCACGGTGCTGGCCATCGCCGCGGACGCACGCGCGCAACGCTGGCGCATCGCCGCGCCGGCGCCGCTGCGGCGCTACATCGCGAAAAAAGGCTCGATCTGCGTCGACGGCGTCAGCCTGACCGTCAACGCCGTGGATGCCGACGCCTTCGAGATCGCGCTGGTGCCGCACACGCTGGCGCATACCGCCTTCGCCGATACCGCCGTCGGTGCGGCGGTGAACCTGGAAGTGGACCTGGTCGCGCGCTACGTCGAGCGACTGCTGACGACCCCGGAGACCCCATGAGTTTCGCCCCCATCCCCGAACTGCTGGAGGAAATCCGCGCCGGCCGCATGGTCGTGGTGGTCGACGACGAGGACCGCGAGAACGAGGGCGACCTGATCATGGCCGCCGAACTGGTGCGGCCGCAGGACATCAACTTCATGGTCACCCACGCGCGCGGCCTGGTGTGCCTGTCGCTGACGCGCGAGCGCTGCCGCCAGCTCGGGCTGCCGCCGATGGTGCGCGACAACACCTCGCCGCACGGCACCAACTTTACCGTGTCGATCGAGGCCGCCGAGGGCGTCACCACCGGCATCAGCGCTTACGACCGCGCCCACACCGTGCGGACCGCGGTGCGGCCGGACGCCAGCGGCGCCGACCTGTCGCAACCCGGGCACATTTTCCCGCTGCAGGCGCAGCCGGGCGGCGTGCTCAGCCGAGCCGGGCACACCGAGGCGGCCAGCGACCTGGCGCTGCTCGCCGGGCTGGAGCCGGCGGGCGTGCTGGTGGAAATCCTCAACCCCGACGGCTCGATGGCGCGGCGCCCGCAACTGGAGACGTTCGCGCGCGAGCACGGCCTGAAGATCGGCTCGATCGAGGACCTGATCCGCTACCGCCTGGCCACCGAGCACACTGTCGAGCGCGTGGACGTGCGCGAGATCGACACCGACCACGGTCCGTTCCGCCTGCACACCTACCGCGACCGCCTCAGCCGCGCGCTGCACTTCGCGCTGCTGCGCGGCGAGATCGACGCCGCGGTGCCGACCCTGGCGCGGGTGCACCCGCTCAACCCGCTGTCGGACGCGCTGCACTGGCGGCGTGCCGATTTCGGCCCGGCGATCGGCGACGTGCTGGCCGCGATCGCGCGCGAGGGTCGCGGCGCGCTGGTGTTGCTGGGCGAACCCGCGCGCAGCGCCGAGCAGCAGGCGGAACTGCTGCTGGCGCGGATCCGCGCGCCGCAGGAGGAGCCGGAGTCCGCGCCCCCGCGCGGCGGGGCGCTGGTCGAATGGCGTCGCAACGGCGCCGGCAGCCAGATCCTGGCCGACCTCGGCCTGGGCAAGCTGCGCGTGCTGGGCACGCCGCGGCGTCAGATCGGCCTCGGCGGCTACGGCCTGGAAGTGGTCGAGTACCTAGCCCCGTAACCGGATCGCAGCGCCCCGCGCCAGCCCGCGCGAATCCATCTCCGAGCCGCGGAAGTTTTGCGGGGGAAGCCGGTGGCCCGGCCTGTGCGGGACACGCCGTGAATCCCCGCTACGCGGGTCCGGCCCTGCGGCATAGCCTTCGGGCGCTCAGCGGTGCGCGAAGCAGTGCTTCGCAAACGCACCGCTTCGCCCCTGTAGGCTCCTCGGCGGCATCCGTGCCGCCGACGGTCCCGCACAGGCCGGGCCACCGGCTTCCGGGCAAGTGAGCCGGCGCTTGTAAAAAAACCCCGAAGCGACGGACTGCAAGCTCGCTAGTCGCCGCCCGGCGGGCTGGGGGTGCGGAGAGTGGACCAGGGATGGTCCACGACCCGACTTAAAGACAGGAGGTCGTCAGGAGGGCGCAGCACCCCCAGCCCGCCGGGCGGCGACTCCTGCCGAAGCCGATCTCTCGAGCGCGGACCATGACTCGACGTCATGGCCAGGCACAGCCAACGCCCCGACCTTAAAGACAGGAGGTCGTCAGGAGGGCGCAGCACCCCCCAGCCCGCCGGGCGGCGACTCCTTCCGAGGCCCGGCCATGACTCGAGACCAGGCCAAAGATGAGCTGCGCCCAACTTCAATGACAGGGCGTCGTCAGGAAGGTGCAGCACCCCCAGCCCGCCGGGCCGCGACTCCGTCCGAAGCCGATCTCCCGAGGCCAGGGGGAGAGCCAAATGCAAACTGGAGATGCTGCGGAGTTGCCGGCACAAGGGCCGTAGCTCACGACCTCATACCGGCGCCGAAAGCCGCAATCTCACGGGGCCGTGCCCGAAAGCCATGGCCCGACGACGGTTCGGCTCCAGGCCCGGCCCTTGGGACACGGTAAACTGCGCCCCCCGACAGGCATCCGTTTCCATGGCCCACTACGAAGGCGACATGCACGCCGCAACCGGCGCGCGCTTCGCCATCCTCGCCAGCCGCTGGAACCCGCGCATCACCGACGCGCTGGTGGCCGGCGCGCGCAAGGCGTTCGCCGACCACGGCGTGGCCGCCGACGCGCTCGACGTGATCCGCGTGCCCGGCGCCTGGGAGCTGCCGCTGGCCGCCGCGCGCATCGCCGCCGCCGGCAACCACGTCGCGCTGGTCGCGCTGGGCTGCGTGGTACGCGGCGACACCCGCCACTACGAACAGGTCGCCGACGGCTGCGCGCAGGGGCTGATGCGGGTGGCGCTGGAGTTCCGGTTGCCGGTCTGCAACGGCGTGCTCGCGGTCGAGGACCACGCCGATGCGCAGAAGCGCGCCGGCGGCAGCCACGGCAACAAGGGCGAGGAGGCGGCGCTGGTGGCGATCGAGATGGCGCAACTGCTGGAGCGGTTGCCGTGAGCGGCCGGACTCCGGCCCGCGGCCCGCGCCGCGACGGCGTCGACCCAGTGGCGCGCTCGCGCGCGCGTCGGCGCGCGCTGCAGGCGGTCTACGCCTGGCAGATGTCCGGCGGCAGCGCGCCGCACGTCATCGCCCAGTTCGCCCACGAGCAGGCGCACGAAGCCGCCGACCTGGCGTATTTCGAGGATCTGGTGCGCGGCGTCATCAAGCACGTCGGCGCCCTGGACGCCGCACTGCGCGAGTTCGTCGACCGCGAAGTCGGGCAGATCGACCAGATCGAGCGCGCCGCGCTGCGGATCGGCGCCTACGAGTTGCTGCACCGGCCCGACGTACCCTACCGGGTGGTGATCAACGAGGCGATCGACACCGCCAAGCGGTTCGGCTCCGAGCACGGCCACACCTACGTCAACGGCGTGCTCGACCACGCCGCCGCGGCTTGGCGCGCGCCGGAAGTGCAAGCGGCGCAGCGGCGCTGACCAGCGCGCCGGTCATGCGCACGCCGCCGCGATCCCCGACCACCACGCCCGGCGGCCTGCGCAAGGCGCGCGCCGCCGGCCGCTGCCCGCGCACGGCGGCGCGACGGAGGGCGGCATGAACGCGGCCCACGGCGCCGCCGGCGAATTCGACCTGATCGCGCGCATCCGCGCGCGTGCGCCGTTGCGCGACGATGTGCTGCTGGGCATCGGCGACGACGCCGCCTTGCTGCGGCCGCCGCCGGCCAAGCTGCTCGCGGTGGCCACCGACACGCTCAACGCCGGCGTGCATTTCCCCGCCGACACCCGGCCCGCCGACATCGGCTGGAAGGCGCTGGCGGTGAACCTGTCGGACCTGGCGGCGATGGGCGCGCAGCCGGCGTGGTGCACCTTGTCGCTGTCGTTGCCGCAGGCGGATGCGGCCTGGCTGGACGGTTTCCTCGACGGGTTCCTGGCGCTGGCCGCGCAGCATCGCGTCGCCCTGGTCGGCGGCGACACCACCCGCGGACCGCTGTCGGTGTGCGTGACCGCGCACGGCTGGGTCACGCCGGCGGCCGCCCTGCGCCGCGACGCCGCCCGCGTCGGCGACGATGTCTGGGTCACCGGCACGCTGGGCGATGCCGCCGCCGCGCTGGCGCAATGGCGCGCCGGCGGCGCGTGCGACCCGGCGCTGCGCGCGCGCCTGGACCGGCCGCAGCCGCGGGTCGCCGCCGGCCTGGCGCTGGCCGGCCTGGCCCATGCCGCCATCGACCTGTCCGACGGGCTGCTCGCCGACCTCGGCCACGTCTGCGCTGCCAGTGGCGTCGGCGCACAGATCGCGCTTGCCGCGCTGCCCGCCTCGCCGGCGCTGCAGGCGGCATTCGCCGCGCCGGCACGCGCGGCGCTGCAGGCCAGCGGCGGCGACGATTACGAGCTGTGCTTCACCGCCGCGCCCGCGCACCGCGAGGCGATCGCGCGGCTGGCGCGGCAGACCGGCATTGCGATGACCCGGATCGGCCGCATCGACGCGGACCCCGGCGTGCGCGCGCTGGACGCCGCCGGCGAGGCCTGGCGGCCGGCCGCTGCCGGCTATGTCCACTTCGCCGGCTGAGGCTCAGTCGGTGTCCGGCGGCCGCGCGAGCACGGCGTGCACCCGCGCGCGCAGCGCCGGCAGCACCTCGGCGTCGAACCACGGGTTGGCCTTGAACCAGCCGACGTTGCGCGGGCTCGGGTGTGGCAGCGGCAGTTGCGTGGGCAGGTAGTCGCGCCAGGCGCGCACGGTGTCGCCGAGGCTGGCCTTGCGCCGCGCGCCGAGGCAGTACGCCTGCGCGTACTGGCCGATCGACAGCGTGAGTTCGACGTTGCGCAGCATGGGCAGCAACCGCGGATGCCAGGTGGCGCGGCATTCCGGGCGCGGCGGGGCGTCGCCGGAACCGGCCCGGCCCGGATAGCAGAACCCCATCGGCACGATCGCCACCCGGCGCTCGTCGTAGAACGTGGCGGCGTCCAGCTGCAGCCACTCGCGCAGGCGGCGGCCGCTGGCGTCGTCCCACGGGATGCCGGAGGCGTGCACGCGCGCGCCCGGAGCCTGGCTGACGATCAGCAGCCGTGCGCCGGCGCTGGCGCGCAGCACCGGCCGCGGGCCGAGCGGCAACTGTGCGGCGCACAGGCGGCAGGCGCGGATCTGCCGCAGCAGGGTGTCGAGCGCGCCGCTCACGGCGGCAGCAGCTTGCCCGGATTGAGGATGCCGTCGGGGTCGAACGCCGTCTTCAGCTGCCGCATCAGCGCCAGGGTCGGCGGCGTGACCGCCTGCGGCATGTAGTCGCGCTTGGCCAGGCCGATGCCGTGCTCGCCCGAGAGCGTGCCGCCCAGCGCCAGCGTCAGTGCGAACAACTGCGGCAGCGCCGCCTGCGCGCGTTGCGTCTGCGCCGCGTCGGCCGGGTCGTACAGGATGTTGACGTGCAGGTTGCCGTTGCCGGCGTGGCCGAAGCTCACGATCGGCAGCGCGGACGCGCGCGCCAGCGCCTGCACCCCGGCGACCAGCTCCGGGATCCGCGACACCGGCACCACCACGTCCTCGTTGATCTTGCCCTCGGCGATGGTGCGCAGCGCCGGCGACAGCGCCTTGCGCGCGGCCCACAGCCGGGCACTCGCGGCCGCGTCGGCGGCATCGTCGAGCGCCAGCAGGCCCTCGCCCTCGGCCGCGCACGCCAGCGCCTCGACCGCGTGCGGCAGGGTCTCGGCGTCGCCGTCGGCCTCGATCATCAGCAGCGCGCCGGCGGCAGCGGGCAGGTCGGCGCCGCCGCCGTTGGCCAGCATGTGCTCGCGCGCCAGCCGCACGCACTCGCCATCCATGAACTCCAGCGCCGCCGGCGTCACCGGCTGCGCCATCAGCCGCGCCACCGCGGCGGCCGCGGCGGCGACGTCGCGATACAGCGCGCGCAGGGCGCGGCGCTCGGGCGGCAACGGCGTCAGCTTGAGCGTCGCCTCCACGATCAGCGCCAGCGTGCCCTCGCTGCCGACCAGCAGGCGTTGCAGGTCGTACCCGGTCGCGCCCTTGGTGGTGGCGCTGCCGCAGTGGATCAGCGCGCCAGCGCCGGTGACCGCGGTCAGGGCGAGGATGTTGTCGCGGCTGGCACCGTACTTGACCGCGTGCGGGCCGCCGGCGTTGCAGGCGAGGTTGCCGCCAACGGTGCAGAACTCCGCGCTGGACGGGTCCGGCGGCCAGAACAGGCCGTGCGGCTGCAGCGCGCGCTGCAGGTCGCCGTTGAGCACGCCCGGCTCGACCACGGCGCAGCGGTCGTCGGGGCGGATCGCGAGGATCGCGTCCATGCGCTCGAACGACACCACCACACCGCCGGCGACCGGCACCGTGGCGCCGGTGGTGTTGGTGCCGCGCCCGCGGGCGACGATCGGCACCCGCTGCGCGCGGCAGGCGCGCACCAGCGCGAGGACCTGCTCGCGCGTGGCCGGCAGCGCGACCGCGTCGGGCACCGCGAGCTGGCGCGAATTGTCGTAGGCGTAGGTCAGGCGCTCGCTCTCGTCGCGCAGCCACGCCGGGCCCAGCAGGGCGGCGAGTTCGCGGTCCAGCGCCTGCGGAAGATCGGCCATGCGCACATTGTAGGGCGGGTCCGGCGCTGCCACGGCGCGCGCGTCGCGGCGGGCCGGCGGGCGCGTTGCGGTCCGCCGGCGCAGCATCCGGCCCGGGCGCCGGCCGGGCCCGGGCCGGGAAAGCGACGCCTGGACGATGTCCTCGCGGTGGTGGGGGCCGGCGAGTTCAAGAGCCATCGAGCGCGGCGACAGCGGAACGAAACCCCGACCCTGCCGCCCGCTTCACCCGCGGGAACGCGAGGCGGCACCAGCGATTGGACCCGCGGGGCGTCGGTGCCGACGTTTGCAGATGGCGACCCCCGTCCGTGCCCGTCCTAGACGTCGTCGGCGCGGAAGGCATCGCGCAGCCAGGTCAGCCGCGGCGCGGCGGGATCGCCGTCGGCCTCGATCACGTCGAAGCGGCACGCGGCGCGCGCCAGTTCGCGGTGCGCGGCGAGGAAACGTTGCGCGGCATGTACCAGCTTGCGGCGCTTGCGTGCGTCGACCGACATCGCGCCGCCGCCGAAGCCGGCGTGGCTGCGGTAGCGCACCTCGACGAACACCACGGTGCCGTCGGCCTCGCGCATCACCAGGTCGAGTTCGCCGCCGCGATAGCGCGCGTTGGCGGCCAGTTCGCGCAGCCCGGCCGCCAGCAGGTGGCGGCGTGCGGCGGCCTCGACCTGTGCGCCGCGGGCGCGCCGGTCGAGCGCCCCGGCTTCAGTTGCCGGCACCACCCAGCGGCACCACGGTCGCGCCGCGGAAGGTGGACCATGTCGGCGTGCGCACGACGTTGCCGAAGCCGTCCAGGCGCAAGCTGCCGGTGGCGCCGGCGACCTTGCCGTCGGCGGCCGTGGCCAGGTGTTCCAGGTAGGCGGTCAGCAACCAGGCGTCGTGGCCGAACGCGAACAGCCTGGCCGCCCCGCCGCGTGCGCTCGGCAGGCCGGCCGCCGCATGCACGCCGCCGGTTTCGCCGGGAAAGGCGATGCCGTCGAGCGCATGCTCGCGGGTGAGGTCGGCATGGGCCGCGGCCAGCTGCGAAGTGGCCACCCGCAGCGTGCCGCCGAGGCCGGCGCGCGCGAGCTGCGGCGCCAGCGCGTGCGCGTGCGCCGGCTTCAGCGCCAGGAACACGGCGTCGATGCCGCCGCCGGATTGCGCCGCGGTGGCCAGCGCCGCGGACAGGTCGCCCGGTTCGGTGCCGACGCCGAGTTCGGCGACGATGCGGCCGCCGCGCGCCGACCAGTGCGCGCGGAATGCGGCGGCCGCGCGGCGCAGGCCGTCGTCGGCGTCGGCCAGCACCAGCGCGCGCGAGGCGTGGCGCGCGAGCAGGTATTCGGCCGCGGCGATGCCGTCGTCCTCCGGCGCCAGCGCGAAGCTGGCGCTGCCCGGCGGCGGCGGCACGCTGCCGGCGTTGAGCGCCAGCACCGGCACGCTGAGCCGGCCACTGCGGAACAGGGCGTCGACCTGGTCGCGGCCGAGCGGGCCGAGCACGTAGTCGGCGCCGGCGGCGAGCGCCTGGTCGTAGGCGGCGATCGCCCCGCCGGCGGCAGTGTCGTGGAAGGTGATCTGCGGGCGCCGGCGGCGCTCGCCGTAATAGCCGGCGAGCAGGCCGTCGCGTACCGGCGCGGCCGCGGCCGAGAGACTGCCCGACAGCGGCAGCAGCACGCCCAGCCGCAGCGGCGGGCGATACCCGTCGGGGTCCGCGGGCGGCCGCGCGCCGGTGGCGGACGACCAGGCGCCACCGCGATCGAACGCCCGCGGCAGCGGCAGGCCGCGGTCCAGCAGCGCGCGGCCGGCGAACGCGTACAGCGGATCGCCGGCCGGCAGCGCGGCGGCCTCGCGCGCCAGCACCGTGTCGTCGAGTCCGGCGAGCAGGCGGTCGATGCGTTCGGCATTGGCCTGCCGGGCCTGGCTGTCGAGGCCGGCGTGGGGGGCGGCCAGCGCCGCAGCCTCGGCGAAGGCCGGCGCCACCTGTCGCGTCGGGGCCGGTGCGCGCGTGACCTCCGACACCGCGCAACCGCCGGCGAGCAGCGCCAGCAGCAGCGGCAGCAGCACTCTGGCGGCGTGGGCGCCCGGTCGTTTCCGGCTCATCTGCATCCGCCGCACAAGGCGCTCCGTGGGAACCGGGTAGGATTCTACCCGCGCGCGTTCTCCGGCGCGGCGGATGGAGCAGCGATGGCAGCGGCCAGCAATCTTCCCGGTGGCACGCTGCATGTCGTCGCCACCCCGATCGGCAATCTCGACGACCTGTCGCCGCGCGCGCAGCAGACCTTGCGCACGGTCGCGGCGATCTGCGCCGAAGACACCCGGCACACCCGCCAGCTGCTGGCGCATTACGGCATCCAGACGCCGTTGCTGGCCCTGCACGAGCACAACGAGGGCGAGGTCGCCGACCGGCTGGTGGCGCGGTTGCAGGCCGGCGAATCGCTGGCGCTGGTATCCGACGCGGGCACGCCGCTGGTCAGCGATCCCGGCTTTCGGCTGGTGCGCGCGGCGCGTGCGGCCGGGGTCCGCGTCAGTCCGCTGCCGGGGCCGTGCGCCTTCATCGCCGCGCTGAGCGTGGCCGGCCTGCCCAGCGACCGCTTCGTGTTCGAGGGCTTCCTGCCGGCGCGCGCCGCGGCCCGGCGCGAGCGCCTGCTGCAGCTGGCGTCCGAACCGCGCACGCTGGCGTTCTACGAGTCCGCGCACCGGATCCAGGACACCCTTGCGGACCTGGTGGCGGCGTTCGGCGCCGAGCGGCCGGCGGTGCTGGCGCGGGAGCTGACCAAGCTGTTCGAAACCGTGCTCGACGGCCCGCTGGGCACGCTGCAGCAGCGCGTGGCCGCGGACCCGGACCAGCGCCGCGGCGAATTCGTGCTGCTGGTGCACGGCGTCGGCGAGGAAGCCGACGCGCGCGTGGCCGAAGGCCGGCGCCTGTACGCGAAGCTGGGCGAGCACCTGCCGCCGTCCACCGCCGCGAAGCTGGCGGCCGAACTCAGCGGCGCTCCGCGCAAGGCGCTGTACGGTTCGTAGGGCCGGCGCCGGGAACGTGGTCCTGGACCGTGGGTCGCGGGGCGCGGCCCGACCGGTCGGCGAACCTGAAGCGCAGGTCCGCAGCATGGGCGGCGGCATCGCCGGGGCATGCGACAATCGCGGCGGCGGAGTCGGCCAGACAGTCGCGTCATCGTCCCAGCAATGGGCGGTGCCGAGGAAAGTCCGGGCTCCACAGGGCACGGTGCCAGGTAACGCCTGGGCGGCGCGAGCCGACGGAAAGTGCAACAGAAAGATACCGCCGATGGCCGGGCGTCCCTTCGGGGCGGTCCGGATCAGGCAAGGGTGAAATGGTGCGGTAAGAGCGCACCGCGAGTCGGGTAACCGACCGGCACGGCAAACCCCACCGGGAGCAAGGCCAAATAGGGACCCCATGACGTGGCCCGCGTCGGGTCCGGGTAGGCTGCTCGAGCGTAGCGGTGACGCTGCGCCCAGAGGAATGACTGTCCACGACAGAACCCGGCTTATCGGCCGGCTCCGCCGCTTCTTCAAAGTGCTGCGCACTTTAAGAAGACCTGTCGTACCCGCTTTTGTGGGATCTCCGGGAAGCCGGTGACCCGGCCTGTGCGGGACACGCCGTGAATACGTCCCTGTAGGCTCCTCGGCGGCTTGCTCGCCTGCGCTCTCCTGCGCAGGCGGCAAGACCGGGGTGGGCCATCCCTGGCCCACCCGTCCGGCGCAGTGCGCCGGACCCATGCCGCCGACGGTCCCGCACAGGCCGGGCCACCGCTTCTGGGCAAGTGAGTCGGCGCCTGTAAAAAGAGCCGCCGAAGCGACGATCTTCAATCTCGCCAAGTCGCCGCCCGGCGGGCTGGGGGTGCGGAGAGTGGGCCATGGATGGCCCACGACCCGACTTAAAGACAGGAGGTCGTCAGGAGGGCGCAGCACCCCCAGCCCGCCGGGCGGCGACTGTGTCCGAAGCCGATTCTGCTATTGAGCAGGCCATAGTGGAGGACTGTCCATTGCTGCAGTGCAATAGCACCGCATCGATGTCCATCGCTGGAACCTGGGTGGGCCTCCGAAATAGTGGATTCTCAAAATTTGAGACGAAACAGCAGCTTGTGGATAAAGCTTGAACAAGTCTCTCAAGTGTTGCGCAAGTCATTGACCTGCCTAGCGAAAATTGCCCCGCAAAGTTGTTGACAACCCTCCGGGTCGCTCCTAAGGTGGCAGCTCGTGGGGAAACCGGGAATTTTGTGGTTTTCCTTGGGTCGTCAACCCGCCTCAGACGGGGGCACCGGGCAGCATGTTCCAGGGCGAGACCGCCATCACCATCGACGACAAGGGCCGGCTGGCGATTCCCACCAGTTACCGGGACCTGGTCGCGCGCGAGGCCGGCAACCGCCTGGTGTTCACCTACAACCCGTTCGAGGCCGGCTGCCTGTACCTGTACCCGCTGGCCGCCTGGGAAAAGGTCCGCGACCAGGTCAACGCGTTGCCGCGCACGCTCAGCCGCAGCCGGTTGCTGCAACTCAAGCTGGTCGGTGCCGCGGCCTTCGTCGAGCCCGACAACAGCGGCCGCATCTCGATCCCGGCGACGCAACGCAGCAGCTGCGGCCTGGAAAAGAAGGCCGTGCTGCTGGGCATGGGCGAAAAATTCGAACTCTGGAGCGAGCAGGCGCACCTGGCGCAGATCCGGCAGACGCTCAGCGATGCCGACCTGGGCGACGGACTGCTCGAGTTGCAGCTATGACGGCAGGTGGCCCCGGGGCAGGTCCCCGCCCAGGCCACCTTCCGGTGCTCTACGACGAGGTCATGGACGGCCTTGCCGTGAAGACGGATGGAACGTACCTGGATGGCACGTTCGGGCGCGGCGGCCATGCGCGCGGCGTGCTGGGCAAGCTGGGCCCGAGGGGGCGGCTGCTGCTGATGGACAAGGATCCCGAGGCGATCGCCTGCGCCGAACGCGAGTTCGGCGGCGATCCGCGCGTCGCCATCCACCGCGGCAGCTTCGCCGAGCTGGCGCGCTGGGACGCGACCGCCGCCGGCCTGGACGGGGTGCTGCTGGACCTGGGCGTGTCCTCGCCGCAACTGGACGTGGCGCAGCGCGGCTTCAGTTTCGGCAAGGACGGTCCGCTGGACATGCGCATGGACCCGGACAGCGGCGAAAGCGTCGCGCAGTGGCTGGCGCATGCCGACGAGGCGGCGATCGCCGACGTGCTGTGGACCTACGGCGAGGAGCGGATGTCGCGGCGGATCGCGCGCGCGATCGTGGCCGCGCGCGCGCAGCAGCCGATCGCGCGCACCGCGCAGCTGGCCGAGCTGATCGCCGCGGTGGTGCCGCGCGGCGCCGGGAAAATCCACCCGGCGACCCGCAGCTTCCAGGCGCTGCGGATCTTCATCAACCGCGAACTGGTCGACCTGGAGGCCGGGCTCGACGCCGCGCTGGCGCGCCTGAACGTCGGCGGACGGCTGGCGGTGATCAGCTTCCACTCGCTGGAAGATCGCATCGTCAAGCGCTTCATCGCCGCCCACGCCAAGGCGCCGCCGGCCAACCGGCGGCTGCCGGCGGCGCCGGCGTTCGCGCCGGCGCTGCGCGCGCTGGGCGGGGCGCGCAAGGCCGCGGCGGCCGAAGTCGCCGCCAACCCGCGCGCGCGCAGCGCGGTGCTGCGCGTGGCCGAACGCTTGCCGGCCCCGCGCCGGGAGGCCGCGGCATGAGCGTGCGCGTGCTGCTGGCGCTGCTGATCCTCGCCGACGTGCTGTCGGCGATCGGCGTGGTGTTCGCGCGCCACCAGCACCGGCAGTCGTTCATCGCCCTGACCAAGCTGGAGCGCGCGCGCGACGAGCTCAACATCGAATTCGGCCGGCTGCAGCTGGAGCAGGCGACCTGGGCCGAGAGCAACCGCATCGACCAGGTGGCGCGCACCCGGCTGGGGATGAAGTTTCCCGAGGCCGGCGAAATCGTGGTGGTGCGGCCATGAACGTCCGCGGCGTCGGCAAGCCGGGCAAGGCGGCCAGGCCGCGCGGCCGCACGCAGTTCAACCTGCGCGGACGGCTGGGGCTGGTCGCCGGGGCGCTCGGGCTGTGCTCGCTGGCGCTGGTCGGGCGCGCGGTCGACCTGCAGATCATCGACAACGACTTCTACCGCCAGCAGGGCGACGCGCGCTTCCTGCGCGAGATCCCGATCCCGACCTCGCGCGGCATGATCACCGACCGCAATGGCGAGCCGCTGGCGGTGTCCTCGCCGGTGGAGTCGATCTGGGGCAATCCGCAGGAGCTGCTGAAAGCCCCCGACCGCCTGCCGGAACTGGCGCGGGCGCTGGGGGTGCCGACCGAGCAGCTCACGCGCAAGCTCGGCCAGCGCAGCGACAAGGAGTTCGTCTACCTCAAGCGCCGCATCAATCCGGACGAGGCGCGGGCGATCCTCGCCCACGACATCCCCGGGGTCGCCTCGCAGCGCGAGTTCCGCCGCTTCTACCCGCAGGGCGAGGCGCTGGCGCACGTGCTCGGCTTCACCAACATCGACGACCGCGGCCAGGAAGGCGTGGAGCTGGCGTTCGACGACTGGCTGCGCGGCACCCCCGGCGCCAAGAAGGTGATCCGCGACCGCCGCGGCCGCATCGTCGAGAACGTCGACCTGGTGCGCGCCGCGCAGCCCGGCCGCGACCTGACCCTGTCGATCGACCGCCGCATCCAGTACCTGACCTACCGCGAGCTCAAGCGCGCGCTGCTGGAGACCGGCGCCAGCAGCGCCTCGGCGGTGGTGCTGGACATCGCCACCGGCGAGGTGCTGGCGATGGCCAACCTGCCCTCCTACAACCCCAACGCGGTCGATGGCAGCCGCCGCGACGCGCACCGCAACCGCGCCGTCACCGACGTGGTCGAGCCCGGCTCGACCATGAAGCCGGTCACCATCGCCGCCGGCCTCGCCGCGGGCGTGGTCACCCCCGACACCCTGATCGACACCCGCCCCGGCTGGATGCCCAACGGCCGCTACCGCACCACCGACACCCACAACTACGGCGTGCTCACCGTCACCGGCGTGATCACCAAGAGCTCCAACGTCGGCGCGGCCAAGGTCGCCCACCGGCTGTCCGACCGCCAGTTCTACGACTTCGTCCGGCGCTTCGGTTACGGCCGCGCGCCGCACAGCGGCTTTCCCGGCGAGTCCTCCGGCGTGCTGCCGCCGCCTTCGCGCTGGAGCGGCACCAGCAAGCAGACCATGGCCTACGGCTACGGCCTGTCGGCGACGCCGCTGCAGATCGCGCAGGTCTACGCCGCCTTCGCCAACGACGGGCGCATGATCGCGCCGACCTTCGTCAAGGGCCAACCCAACCCGCCCACGCAGGTGCTCGATCCGCGGATCGCGCATGAAGTGATGAGGATGATGCAGACGGTGACCGAACCCGGCGGGACCGCGACCCAGGCCGCGATCCTGGGTTACCACGTCGCCGGCAAGACCGGCACCGCGCGCATGGCCAGCGGCGGCGGCTATGCGCGCCGCTACGTGTCGCTGTTCGCCGGCGTGGTGCCGGTGGAGCATCCGCGCTTCTCGATGGCGGTGGTGGTCAGCGATCCCGATCCCGGCCGCCGCGGCTACTACGGCGGGTCGGTCTCCGGCCCGGTGTTCCACAACGTGATGCAGGGCGCGCTGCGGCTGATGGACGTGCCGCCGGACGACATCGAGACCTGGCTCGCGGCGCAGGCCCGGGCGCAGGGCGTCGGCAGCGCGGGCGCGGGCATCGCCGCGGCCGGGGCGCCGGCGGCGACCGGCGCCGCTGCGGGCGCCGTGCACGAGCCCGCGCAGCGGGTCCCGGCCGCGACCGGAGTCCGGCCATGACCCGCGCCATGCGCCTGGCCGAATTGCTGCCGGACGTGCCCGCGGTGCCGCCGCAGCTCGCGGTCACCGGTCTGGTGCAGGACAGCCGCGCGCTGCGCCCGGGCGATGCGTTCGTCGCCATCGCCGGCTTCGGCGCGCACGGCCTGCAGTTCGCCGCGCAGGCGCGCGCGGCCGGCGCCAGCGCGATCCTGTTCGAGCCGCCGGCGCCCGACGACCTTCCGGCGCCGGCCGACGCGATCGCGGTGCCGGGCCTGCGCGCGCGCATGGGCGCGCTGGCCGACCGCTTCCACGGCCACCCGTCGCGGGCGCTGACGATGGTCGGTGTCACCGGCACCAGCGGCAAGACCTCGACCGTGCAGTTGCTGGCGCAGGCCTGGAGCCTGCTGGGCATCCGCAGCGGCACCATCGGCACGCTCGGCGCCGGGCTCTACGGCGCGGCGATCGCGACCGGCTTCACCACTCCGCTGGTGCTGCAGATGCACGCGCTGCTGGCGCAGCTGCGCGACGCCGGCGCCCAGGCCGTGGCGATGGAGGTCAGCTCGCACGCGCTCGACCAGGGCCGCGTGGACGCGGTGCACTACGACGTCGCGGTGTTCACCAACCTCACCCGCGACCACCTCGATTACCACGGCGACATGGCGCGCTACGGCGCCGCCAAGGCCAGGCTGTTCGCCTGGCCGGGGCTGCGCGCGGCGGCGATCAACCGCGACGACGCCTTCGGCCGCGAACTGCTGGCCGCATTGCCGGCCGGGGTCCGCGGCATCGGCACCAGCTCGCGCGGGGCGCCGGCCGAGGTCCGCGCCGAGCACGCGGCGCTCGGTGCCGACGGCCTGGCGTTCGACCTGGTGATCGGCGCGGCGCGGCACCGCGTGCGCTCGCCGCTGCTGGGGCGCTTCAACATCGACAACCTGGTCGCGGTGGCGGCGGTGCTGCACGCGCTGGACCACGCGCCGGACGCCATCGCCGGCGTGCTGGCGCGGCTGCAGCCGATCCCCGGGCGCATGAACCGGCTCGGCGGCGAGCGCCTGGCCGACGGCAGCCGGCTGCCGCTGGTGGTGATCGACTACTCGCACAAGCCCGACGCGCTGCAGCAGGCGCTGGCCTCGCTGCGCGAGCATCTGCACGGGCGCCTGACCTGCGTGTTCGGCTGCGGCGGCGAGCGCGACCGCGGCAAGCGCCCGCAGATGGCGGCGATCGCCGAGGCCGGGGCCGAGGTGGTGATCGTCACCGACGACAACCCGCGCGGCGAGGACGGCGACGCCATCGTCGCCGACATCCTGGCCGGCTTCGCCGCACCGGCGCAGGTGCGGGTGGAGCGCGACCGCGGCCGGGCGATCGCGCATGCGATCGCCGCCGCCGGCGCGGACGACATCGTGCTGGTCGCCGGCAAGGGCCACGAGACCTACCAGGAGGTGGCCGGCGTCCGCCATCCCTTCGACGACAGCGACGTCGCGCGCCGGGCGCTGGCGCGGCGCGCGGCCGCGGCCCGCACGGAGAATCGGGCATGACGCCGCTGCCGCTCTCGCGCATCGCGCAATGGACCGGCGGCCGCCTGCACGGTGCCGACGTGCTGATCGACGCGGTCGCCAGCGATTCGCGCACGCTGGACGCCAGCGACGGCCGCGCGGCGCTGTTCGTGGCGCTGCAGGGCGAACACTTCGATGGCCACGACCACGTCGCCGCGGCGCAGCAGGCCGGTGCGCGCGCGGCGCTGGTGACGCACGCGGTGGAGGCGGCGCTGCCGCAGGTGGTGGTCGCCGACACCCAGCGCGCGCTGGGCGCGTTCGCCGCCGCGCTGCAGCGCACCCGTAGCACCAAGGTGGCGGCGATCACCGGCAGCAACGGCAAGACCAGCGTCAAGACCCTGCTGCTGCCGATCCTGCAGCGGGCGACGCTGCTCGGCGAGCAGGGCGCCTACGCCAACCCCGGCAACCGCAACAACGAGATCGGCCTGCCGCTGGCGGTGCTCGACGCCCCGGAGCAGGCGCAGTTCGCGATCTACGAGATGGGCGCCGGCAAGCCCGGCGACATCGCCTATCTGACCGCGATCGCGCGCCCGGACGCCGCCCTGGTCAACAACATCGCGCCCGCGCACCTGGAGCGGATGGGCAGCCTGCTCGGCGTGGCCGACACCAAGGCCGCGATCTACGACGCGCTGCCGCCGGACGGGGTTGCGGTGATCAACGCCGACGACGCCTTCGCGCCGTATTTCGCCGAGCGCGCGCACGGCCGCCGGCTGATCCGCTTCGGCCTGGACGCCAGCGCCGACGTGACCGCGCGCGAGGTGACGCTCGACGCCGCCGGCGCGCGTTTCGTGCTGTGCACGCCGCAGGGCGAGGTCGACGTCGTGCTGGCGCTGAGCGGCCGGCACAACGTGCGCAACGCGCTGGCCGCCGCGTCGCTGGCGCTGGGCCTGGGCGCCTCGCTGCAGGCGATCGCCGAGGGCCTGGCCGCCGCGCGCCCGGTCGCCGGGCGCCTGGTGCGCCATCGCCTGGCCGGCGGCGCGGAGCTGATCGACGACAGCTACAACGCCAATCCCGGCTCGCTCAACGCCGCGATCGACCTGCTGGCCGCGGACACCGCGTCGTCCGGCGGCGAAGCCTGGCTGGTGCTCGGCGACATGCGCGAGCTCGGCGCCGACGCGCACGCGCTGCACGCCGAAGCCGGGCGCCGCGCCCGGGCCGCCGGGCTGGCGCGGCTGTACGCGCTGGGGCCGCTGAGCGCGGCCGCGGCCGCGGCGTTCGGCCCCGGCGCGCGCCACTTCGAAACGCACGCGGCGCTGGCGCAGGCCCTGCGCGCGGACCTGGCGGCCGCCGCGCCCGCGGCCGCGCCGGCTGTGCTGGTCAAAGGCTCGCGCGGCAGCGCCATGGACCGGATCGCGCGCGCATTACTCGACGAGGGGACCGGCAATGCTGCTTGAGCTCACCCGCTGGCTGGAGCAGCTGCAGAGCCTGTTCGGGCTGTTCGGCTACCTCACCTTCCGTGGCATCCTCAGCGCGCTGACCGCGCTGGCGCTGGCGTTGTGGTGGGGCCCGGCGATGATCCGCAAGCTGGCCGAATTCAAGGGCCAGCCGATCCGCCAGGAGGGGCCCAAGAGCCACTTCTCCAAGGCCGGTACCCCGACCATGGGCGGGGCGCTGATCCTGTCCACCGTGCTCGCCTCGGTGCTGCTGTGGGGCGACCTGCGCAACAAGTACGTGTGGCTGGTGCTGCTGGTGATGGTCGCCTATGGCGCGATTGGCTGGTACGACGACTGGATCAAGATCGTCAAGCGCGACCCCAACGGCCTGAAGTCGCGCTGGAAGTACCTGCTGCAATCGGTCCTCGGCCTCGCGGTCGGCCTGTACCTGTACTACAGCGCCGACGTGCCGGCGGCGACCACCTTCTACATCCCGATGTTCAAGTCGGTGGCGCTGCCGCTGGTGAGCGTGAGCTTCGTGTTCATCGCCTACTTCTGGATCGTCGGCTTTTCCAATGCGGTCAACCTCACCGACGGCCTCGACGGCCTGGCGATCATGCCCACGGTGCTGGTGGCCTGCGCGCTGGGCGTGTTCGCCTACGCCTCCGGCCACGCCCAGTTCGCCAGCTACCTGCAGATCCCGCGCATCCCCAATGCCGGCGAGCTGGTGATCATCTGCGCCGCGATCGCCGGCGCCGGGCTGGGCTTTCTGTGGTTCAACACCTATCCGGCGATGGTGTTCATGGGCGACATCGGCGCGCTGGCGCTGGGCGCGGTGCTGGGCACCATCGCGGTGATCGTGCGCCAGGAACTGGTACTGGTGATCATGGGCGGCGTGTTCGTGGTCGAGACGCTGTCGGTGATGATCCAGGTGGCCTCGTTCAAGCTCACCGGCAAGCGCGTGTTCCGGATGGCGCCGATCCACCACCACTTCGAGCTCAAGGGCTGGCCCGAGCCGCGCGTGATCGTGCGCTTCTGGATCATCTCGGTGGTGCTGGTGCTGATCGGGCTGGCGACGTTGAAGGTGCGCTGATGACCGACCTGCACCAGGCGACCCGACTCGACGCCATCGGCGGCCGCCACGACCCGTGGCTGCTCGGGGTGTCGATCGCGCTGGCCTGCTTCGGCGTGGTGATGGTCGCTTCCAGCTCGATCGCGATCGGCGAAGGCCTGGGCGTGGGCCCGTTCTATTTCCTCGGCCGCCACGTGGTGTTCCTGGCGGTGGGCTGCGCGCTGGCGCTGTGGCTGATGCGCACCGAGCTCAAGGCGGTGGAGCAGCAGGGGCAGTGGCTGCTGCTGGCCTGTTTCGTGCTGCTGCTGCTGGTGTTCGTGCCGGGCATCGGCGTCAGCGTCAACGGCGCGCGCCGCTGGCTCAACCTGGGCATCGCCAACTTCCAGGCGGTGGAGGCGGTGAAGCTGCTGTACATCGTCTGGCTCGCCTCCTACCTCAAGCGCTACAGCGAGGACGTGACCGCGACCTGGTCGGCGATGCTCAAGCCGCTGGGGGTGGCGGTGCTGCTGGTGGCGCTGCTGATCGCGCAGCCGGACTTCGGCTCGCTGTCGCTGATCCTGGCGGTGACCGCGGGGATGCTGGTGCTGGGCGGGGTCAACATGCCGCGGATGTTCGGGCCGGTGCTGGTCGGGCTGCCGCTGCTGGCGATGGTCGCGATCGCCGAACCTTACCGCGTGCGTCGTTTCACCTCGTTCCTGGATCCGTGGGCGGACCCGTTCAACAGCGGCTACCAGCTGACCAACGCGCTGATGGCGGTCGGGCGCGGGGAGTGGTTCGGGGTCGGCCTCGGCGCCTCGGTGCAGAAGCTCGCCTACCTGCCGGAGGCGCACACCGACTTCATCCTGGCGGTGATCGCCGAGGAGCTGGGTTTCGTCGGCGTATGCGCGGTGATCGGCGCCTACGCGCTGCTGGCTGGGCGCGGTTTCTGGATCGGGCTCAAGTGCGTGGAGATGCGCCGGCATTTCGCCGGCTATTGCGCGTTCGGCATCGCCTTGCTGGTGAGCCTGCAGAGTTTCGTTTCGATCGGCGTCAACCTCGGGTTGCTGCCGACCAAGGGCCTGACCCTGCCGCTGGTGTCCTCCGGCGGCTCCAGCGTGCTGATGACCTGCGCCGCGCTGGGGCTGCTGTTGCGGGTGAGCTACGAGCTCGAGCGCGCGCAGCGCCAGGTCGCGCTGCGGCGCGGCGAGGCGGCGCCGCTGGCGGAGGTGGTGCGCACGCCGCCGCCGCCGACCGCGCAGCCGCCGCTGCCGGCCGCCGGCAAGCTCGCGCGCGGCAGCGCGCGCCTGCGGCAGCGGGTCGAGCCCGTGGCCGGCCCGACGCACGCCCGCGCGCCGGCCGCGCTCGGCCTGAGGAAGCGCCCGTGAGCGCCGCCCGCACGCGTCGCGACGGGCCGGTGCTGATCCTCGCCGGCGGCACCGGCGGGCACATCTTCCCGGGCCTGGCGGTGGCCGCGGCGCTGCGCGCGCGCGGAGTGCCGGTGGCATGGCTGGGTGCCGACGCCGGCATGGAGACGCGGCTGGTGCCGCAGCACGGCATCGCCATCGACACGATCGCGGTCAAGGGCCTGCGCGGCAAGGGCGTGCTCGCCCTGCTCGGCGCGCCCTGGCGCGTGTTCCGCGCGATCCGCGCCGCCTCGCGGGTGATGCGCGCGCGGCAGCCGTCGGCGGTGATCAGCTTCGGCGGTTACGCCGCCGGCCCCGGCGGCATTGCCGCGCGGCTGCGCGGGGTGCCGCTGCTGGTGCACGAGCAGAACCGCGCCCCGGGCCTGACCAACCGCGTGCTGGCGCGGTTCGCGCGGCGGGTGCTGACCGGGTTCCCGCAGACCTTCAGGGGCGTCGCCGAAGACGTGGTCGGCAATCCGGTGCGCGGCGAGATCGCGGCGTTGCCGCCGCCGGCGCAGCGCTTCGCCACCCGCAGCGGGGCGTTGCGGCTGCTGGTGCTGGGCGGCAGCCAGGGCGCGCGCGCGCTCAACGACGCGTTGCCGCGCGCGCTGGCCACCCTCACCGGCAAGATCGTGGTCCGCCACCAGTGCGGCGAGAAGCTGCGCGAGGACGCCGAGCGCGCCTACGCCCGGGCCGGGGTGGCCGCCACCGTGGAGCCGTTCATCGCCGACATGGCCGCGGCCTACGCCGGCGCCGACCTGGTGGTCTGTCGCGCCGGCGCGCTGACCCTGGCCGAACTGTGCGCCGCCGGCATCGGCAGCGTGCTGGTGCCGTTCCCGCAGGCGGTCGACGACCACCAGACCCGCAACGCCGAATACCTGGTCGAGCGCGGCGCCGCCGTGCTGCTGCCGCAGGGCGCGGCCCTGGTCGAGGAACTGCGCGCCACCTTGAGCGTGCTCGCCGCCAATCCGCAGCGCCGGCTGGCGATGGCCGAAGCCGCGCGCGCGCTGGCCCGGCCCGACGCCGCCGAACGCGTCGCCGATGCCGTGCTCGCCCTCGCCACCCCCAAGGAGACCGCATGAGCGCCGTCCGTCGCATGCTCGCCAGCCGCGACCTGGCCCGCACCCGTCTGGACGGGGCCGCCAACCGCGTGCACTTCGTCGGCATCGGCGGGGTCGGCATGAGCGGCATCGCCGAGGTGCTGTGCACCCTGGGCTACACCGTGTCCGGCTCCGACAACGCCGACAATGCGGTGACCCGGCGCCTGGCCTCGCTGGGCGCCAGCATCCACCGCGGCCACGCCGCCGAGCACGTGCACGGCGCCGATTGCGTGGTCGCTTCCAGCGCGATCAAGCGCGACAACCCGGAGCTGGTCGAAGCGCGTGCGCGCCGCATCCCGGTGGTGCCGCGCGCGGAAATGCTGGCCGAGCTGATGCGCTTTCGTCGCGGCATCGCGGTCGCCGGCACCCACGGCAAGACCACCACCACCTCGCTGCTGGCCAGCGTGCTCGGCGAGGGCGGGCTGGACCCGACCTTCGTCATCGGCGGCAAGCTGCTGGCCGCCGGCGCCAACGCGCGCCTGGGCGGTGGCCAGTGGCTGGTGGCCGAGGCCGACGAGAGCGACGGCAGCTTCCTGCGCCTGAATCCGCTGGTTGCCATCGTCACCAACATCGACGCCGACCACCTGGAGAACTACGGCGGCGATTTCGCCCGGGTGCAGGCGGCGTTCGCCGAATTCCTGCACCGGCTGCCGTTCTACGGCCTGGCGGTGCTGTGCATCGACGACCCGGAAGTCGCCGCGCTCGCCGGCACCACCTCGCGCCACGTGATGACCTACGGCTTCAGCGACGCCGCCGACGTGCGTGCGCAGGACGTGCGCCAGGACGGCGCCCGCATGCGCTACACCCTGTGCCTGCCCGACGCCAGCCGCACCGAGATCGAACTGGCGCTGCCGGGCCGTCACAACGTGCTCAACTCGCTGGCCGCGGCCGCGGTCGGCTGGCAACTCGGGATCGGCCCCGACGCGATCGCGCGCGCGCTGCAGAAGTTCCAGGGCATCGGCCGCCGCTTCAACCTGCTGGCGCAGCTGACCACCGCCAAGGGGGCGCGGGTGCAGTTGGTGGACGACTACGGCCACCATCCCAAGGAGCTGGAAGCGGTGTTCGCCGCCGCGCGCGGCGGCTGGCCGGACAAGCGCCTGGTGGTCGCGTTCCAGCCGCATCGCTACACCCGCACCCGCGACCTGCTGGACGATTTCGCCGGGGTGCTGTCGTCGGTCGATGCGCTGGTGCTGAGCGAGGTCTACCCGGCCGGCGAGGCGCCGATCGCCGGTGCCGACGCGCGCGCGCTGGCGCGGGCGATCCGCGCCCGCGGCCGCATCGACCCGGTGGTGGTGGACAGCGTCGGCGACCTGGCCACGGTGCTGCCCGACATCCTGCGCGACGGCGACCTGCTGCTGCTGATGGGCGCCGGCGACATCGGCCAGGCCGCGCAGCAGCTGGCGGCGGCCGGTTTCGCCGCGGCCACGGCCGAAGGAGCGGCGCCGTGAGCGTGCGGCTGCCGCCGCTGCGCGTCCAGGACCCGGCCGTGTTCGGCCACGTCGCGGTGCTGATGGGCGGCACCAGCGCCGAGCGCGAGGTGTCGCTGGACTCCGGCCGCAACGTGCTGGCCGCGCTGCGCGCGCGCGGCGTGCGCGCCGACGCGGTCGACGGCATCCCCAACCTGCTGCGCGAGCTGCAGGACGGGCACTTCGACCGCGTGTTCCACGTCCTCCACGGTAACAAGGGCGGTGGCGAGGACGGCGTGCTGCAGGGCCTGCTGGAGGCGCTGGGCGTGCCCTACACCGGCTCGGGCGTGCTCGGCAGCGCGCTGTCGATGGACAAGATCCGCAGCAAGCAGGTGTGGCTGGCGCTGGGCCTGCCGACGCCGCGCTACGTGCGCCTGTCGCGCGGCGCCGACGTGCACGCGGCGGCGCGCGAACTCGGCCTGCCGGTGATCGTCAAGCCGGCCTGCGAGGGCTCCAGCGTCGGCGTCAGCCGCGTCTACGGCGAGGCCGACCTGGACGCCGCGATCGCGCTGGCCGCGCAATACCCGGGCGAGCTGCTGATGGAGCAGCTGATCGAGGGCGGCGAATACACCATCGGCGTGCTCGGCGGCCAGGCGCTGGCCAGCATCCACATCGTGCCCAAGGGCGCCTGGTACGACTACAACGCCAAGTACGTCGCCGAGGACACCCAGTACATCTGCCCCGGTCTCGACGAGGCCGGCGAGGCGCAGGCGCGCGAGCAGGCCGAGCGCGCGTTCGCCGCGCTCGACCTGCGCGGCTGGGCGCGGATCGACTTCATGCGCGACCGCGACGGCCGCAACTGGCTGCTGGAGGCCAACACCGCGCCGGGCATGACCAGCCATTCGCTGATGCCCAAGTCCGCCGCCGCCTTCGGGGTGTCGTTCGAGGAGCTGTGCTGGCGGATCCTGGAGATGACCGTGGCCCAGGGAGCGGGGCCATGAACGCGATCCTGCGCCTGCTCGCCTGGACTCTGGCCGTGCTGCTGGTGGCGCTGCCGGTGGTGGCCGTGGTCAATGGCTGGATCGGCGCCGAGCGCTGGCCGCTGCGCACGCTGCGGGTGCAGGGCGCGCTGCAGCGGGTGGACGCGGCGCGCCTGCAGCAGACGCTGCTGCCGTACGCGCAGCGCGGGTTCTTCGCGGTGCGTCTGGGCGACGCCCGGGCCGCGGTGGCGGCGTTGCCGTGGGTCGAGCACGCCGAGGTGCGCAAGCGCTGGCCGGACGTGCTGGAGGTGCGGATCGTCGAGCACCGGCCGTTCGCGCAGTGGGGCGCGGACCGGCTGCTGTCGGAGCAGGGCCGGCTGTTTCCGGCGGCCGGGATCGCGGTGCCCAGGGGCCTGCCGCGCCTGGACGGCCCCGACGCGCGCGTCGCCGCGGTGGTCGCGCTCTACAACGAGGCGCGGGTGCTGTTCGCGCCCAGCGGCATCGACGTGCGCGCGCTGACCCTGGACCGGCGCGGCAGCTGGTCGCTGCGGCTGTCCGACGGCACCGACGTGGTGGTCGGCAGCAGCGAGGCGCGGCTGCGGCTGGCGCGTTTCGCGCGGCTGCTGCCGCAGCTGCTGTCGCAGCAGCAGCGGCCGCTGGCGCGCGCGGACCTGCGCTACACCAACGGCTTCGCCCTGAGCTGGGCGCCGGCACAACCGCCGCAAACCGCAACCCCGCCCCGGCCCCGCGCAGGCGCGGACCGGCGCAGTACGGAAGGACGGACATGAATCGCAAGGGTGACAAGGCTCTGATCGTCGGCCTGGACATCGGCACCTCCAAGGTGGTGGCGCTGGTGGGTGAATATTCGCCGGGCAACCCGATCGAAGTGATCGGCATCGGCTCGCACGAATCGCGCGGCCTGCGCCGCGGGGTGGTGGTCGACATCGAATCCACGGTGCAGTCGATCCAGCGCGCGGTGGAGGAGGCCGAGCTGATGGCCGGCTGCGAGATCCGCTCGGTGTACGCGTCGATCTCCGGCAACCACGTGCAGTGCCGCAACTCGCCCGGGATCGTGCCGATCCGCGACGGCGAGGTGACCTGGGGCGACCTGGACCGCGTGCTCGAGGCGGCCAAGGCGGTGGCGATCCCGGCCGACCAGAAGATCCTGCACGCGATCCCGCGCGAATACGTGCTCGACGACTCGCAGGAAGGCATCCGCAACCCGGTCGGCATGACCGGCGTGCGCCTGGAGGTGCATGCGCACCTGGTGGTGTGCGCGAACTCGGCCGCCGCCAACATCAGCAAATGCGTGCAGCGCTGCGGCCTGCAGGTCGACGACCTGATCCTGTCGCCGCTGGCTTCCGCGACCGCGGTGCTGACCGCCGACGAGCGCGAGCTCGGCGTGGCGCTGGTGGACATCGGCGCCGGCACCACCGACCTGGCGGTGTTCGTGCAGGGCGCGATCAGCCACACCGCCTCGCTGCCGATCGCCGGCGACCACGTCACCAACGACATCGCGCACATGCTGCGCACGCCGACGCCGGAAGCCGAGCAGATCAAGGTCCGCTACGCCTGCGCGCTGGCGCAGCTGGCCACCGCCGAGGAAAGCATCCAGGTGCCCAGCGTCGGCGAGCGGCCGCCGCGGCGGCTGCCGCGGCATTCGCTGGCGCAGGCTGTGCAGGGCCGCTACGAGGAGATCTTCGAGATGGTGCAGGCCGAGCTGCGCCGCAGCGGCTTCGAGGAGCTGGTGCGCGCCGGCATGGTGCTCACCGGCGGTGCCTCGAAGATGGAAGGCGTGGTCGAGCTGGCCGAGGAGATGCTGCAGATGCCGGTGCGCGTGGGCATCCCGCAGCACGTCACCGGCCTGGGCGAGGTGGTCGGCAACCCGGTGCACGCCACCGGCGTCGGCCTGCTGCTGATGGGCAGCCAGATCGAGCACCCGCGGCGGCCGGTGATCCCGACCGGACGCGCCGGCAGCTTCTTCAACAAGCTGAAGAACTGGTACCGCGGCGAGTTCTGACGCCGCGGCGCGAACGAGCACCGGCGCGACGGCGCGCCGGCGGCAGGGCAGGCAGGGCGATTGCGGTACTTGGCAACACAACCCGATTCCACAACAACTAGCGGCACAGAACAGAGGACACGGACATGGCGCATTTCGAACTGGTGGAGAAGATGGCCCCGAACGCGGTCATCAAGGTGGTCGGCGTGGGCGGCGGCGGCGGCAACGCCGTGGCGCACATGGTCAGCAGCAGCGTCGACGGGGTGGAATTCATCACCGCCAACACCGACGCGCAGGCGATCAAGAACTGCGGCGCCAAGCTGCAGCTGCAGCTCGGCAGCAACGTCACCAAGGGCCTGGGCGCGGGCGCGAACCCCGAGGTCGGCCGCCAGGCCGCGCTCGAGGACCGCGAGCGGATCATGGACGCGCTGCAGGGCGCCGACATGGTGTTCATCACCGCCGGCATGGGCGGCGGCACCGGCACCGGCGCCGCGCCGGTGGTGGCGCAGCTGGCCAAGGAGATGGGCATCCTGACCGTGGCCGTGGTCACCAAGCCGTTCCCGTTCGAGGGCCGCCGCCGCATGCAGGTCGCGCTCAAGGGCATCGACGAGCTGAGCCAGCATTGCGACTCGCTGATCACCATCCCCAACGAGAAGCTGATCACCGTGCTCGGTCGCAACGCGACGATGATCCAGGCGTTCCGCGCCGCCAACGACGTGCTGCTGGGCGCGGTGCAAGGCATTGCCGACCTGATCGTGCGCCCGGGCCTGATCAACGTCGACTTCGCCGACGTGCGCACGGTGATGAGCGAGATGGGCCTGGCGATGATGGGCACCGGCCACGCTCGCGGCGACGACCGCGCCCAGGCGGCGGCCGAGGCGGCGATCCAGAACCCGCTGCTCGACGACGTCAACCTGTCCGGCGCCAACGGCATCCTGGTCAACATCACCGCCGGCCCGGACTTCACCATGGCCGAGTTCGACGAGGTCGGCCGCACCGTCGAGGGCTTCGCCAGCGAGGACGCGACCGTGGTCATCGGCACCGTGCTCGACCCGGACATGCAGGACGACGTCCGCGTCACCGTGGTCGCCACCGGCCTCAACCGCGCGGTCTCGCGGCAGCCGCTGCGCGGCGAGCGCGCGGACTTCGGCGCCGAGCCGGCGCGCAAGCCGCACGTGCAGCTGATCAACACCCAGGCGGGCAAGCGCGACGGCACCACCGGCATGCTGATCGACGAGGTCGCCGACCCGTTCCGGCCCGGTCAGGGCATCGCGGCGCACCTGCGCGGCCGCAGCAGCGGCGAACAAGGGGCCGCCACCCCGGCGGCGGCTGACTTCGGCGGCGACAGCAGCTACCTGGACATCCCGGCGTTCCTGCGCCGCCAGGCCGACTGATGCCGTCCATGGCGCTGCAATGCGGCTTCGGCTGGCCCTGCCCGGCTTGCCGGCCCCGCGCAGCGCGCGGGGCGTTCGCCCGAGGCACGCGGCAGTGCCGCGTGGGACGCCTCGTGCTCACCCGTGGCCGGGCGTTCGACGGCGCGCGAGGCGATGCCTCGCAAGCGCGCCGTCTCACCCTGCGCCGCCAGGCCGACTGACGCGGGACCGGATTCGGGCGCGCCAGCCCGCAGGATGTCTTGGCCGGTCGACCCGGGGTCGACCGGCCCGTTTCCCGCCCTCAAACGAAAGGGGGCGGAGGCAATCAAGTGTCTCTCCACTGCCGCGCGCGGAATTCTTAATTGACTCTCTTCCAGAATGCGGGGAGTCCCCGCGAGGGAAGCCGGCGATCCGGCCTGTGTGAGACATGTGGTGAACTCATGCTTCAGGTGCGGAAGCCTCCATGGAGGAAGCCGGTGGCCCGGCCTGTGCGGGACACGCCGTGAATACGTCCCTGTAGGCTCCTCGGCGGCATCCATGCCGCCGACGGTCCCGCACAGGCC
>NZ_QVPD01000005.1 GCF_003416885.1 Cognatiluteimonas weifangensis | reverse complement strand
CGGCGGGCTGGGGGTGCGGAGAGTGGACCATGGAGGGTCCACGACCCGACTTAAAGACAGGAGGTCGTCAGGAGGGCGCAGCACCCCCAGCCCGCCGGGTGGCGACTCCGTCCGAAGCCGATCTCTCAAGACCAGGCCATGGTTCGAAGTCAGGTCCGGCGCGGCCTGCGCCCCGACTGGAAGACAGGAGGTCGTCAGGAGGGCGCAGCACCCCCAGCTCGCCGGGCGGCGACTCCGTCCGAAGCCGATCTCACAAGAGCAGCCATGACTCGAAGTCAGGCCAGCACGGCCTGCGGCCCGACTTAAAGACAGGAGTTCCTTGGAGGGCGCAGCACCCCCCAGCCTGTCGGGCGGCGACTCCTGCCGAAGCCGATTTGGAGCCGGGGAAAACGCTGTTTCGGGCCCCCGTGGCGGAGCCGCGGACTCAGGAGCTGCAGGACAGCATCGAGCAGCCGGGTTTGTCGCGCGCCCAGTCCGGACGCCGGCGCGCGTAGGCCTCGCGCCCTGGCTGGTCGTTGTAGGGCCGGCGCAGCACCTCCAGCAACTCGTCCACACCGGCCGGATCGCCCTGCTCGGCGCGGTCGATCGCCTGCTGCGCCAGGTAGTTGCGCAGCACGTACCGCGGGTTGGCGGCATCCATGCGCGCACGGCGGGCATCCGCGTCCAGCGCGTCCCCGGCCACGCGCGTCGCGTAGCGCGACAGCCAGCCGTCGAATGCAGGTTCCGCGGCGGTGCGTTTGCCCTCGTCGTAGAAGGCTTGCACCAGCGGCGCCAACGTCGGCGCCTGCGGATCGACGCATGCCAGCATCCGGAAGAACAGGGTCATGTCGACCTCGGCCGAGTGCAGCAGGCCGTGCAACTCGCGCATCAGCTCGACATCGGCGTCGCGGCATTCGGCCAGCCCCAGCTTGCGGGCGATGTTGTCGCGGTCGGCGGCGACGTAGGCCGCGGCGTAGCGGTCGAGTCCGGCCTGCAGCGGCGCCACGTCCGCGAACAGCGGCGACAACGCCTGCGCCAGCCGCTGCAGGTTCCAGTGCGCGATCTGCGGCTGCCAGCCGAAGCGGTAGCGGCGGCCCTGGGCATCGGTGGTGTTGGGGGTCCAGTCCGGATCGTAGTCGTCGATCCAGCCGTAAGGGCCGTAGTCCAGGGTCAGGCCGAGGACCGACATGTTGTCGGTGTTCATCACCCCGTGCACGAAGCCGACCCGCATCCAGTGCGCCACGGCCGTGGCCGTGCGCTCGCAGATCTCGCCGAACCAGTCGCCGTACAGCGCCTCGCCCGTGCCGCGCAGGTGCGGGAAGTCGCGGCGGATGCAGAAATCGGCGAGCTTGCGCAGCAGTCCGACGTCGCCGCGCGCATACGGCAGCTCGAAACTGCCGAAACGGATGAACGACGGCGCCGCGCGGCACACGATCGCGCCGGGTTCCGCGCGCGGATGGCCGTCGTAGAACATGTCGCGCACCACCGTCTCGCCGGTGCCGACCAGGCACAGCGCGCGCGTGGTCGGCACGCCCAGGTGGTGCATCGCCTCGCTGCACAGGAACTCGCGGATCGAGGAGCGCAGCACCGCGCGGCCGTCGGCGTGGCGCGAATACGGCGTCGGCCCGGCGCCCTTGAGCTGCAGTTCCCAGCGCTCGCCGGTCGCGGTGACCGCCTCGCCCAGGGTGATCGCACGGCCGTCGCCGAGCTGCCCGGCCCAGTGCCCGAACTGGTGGCCGCCGTAATTGGCCGCGAACGGCTGCATCCCCGGCCACAGCGCATTGCCGCCGAAGACCCGGGCGAACTCCGGGGAGGCGACGTTTTCCTCGCTGAACCCGAGTCGCGCCGCCAGCTCGCGCGAATGCGCCAGCAAGCGCGGCGCCGCGACCGGCAGCGGCGCGACCGCCGACCACAGCGCGCCCTCGACCTGGCGCAGGCGCGGGCCGACTTCGGGGTCGCCCGGCAGCTCGCGCACGAAAGCGTTGTCGAAACGCAGGCGCTCGGCGAGACGGAGGCGGGATGCGGACATGCATGCCATTGAAGCACCTGCGGGCCGTCCCGGAGATGACTGTCCGCGGCTGCCGCCCGGCCCGGCCGCGGCGGCTTCCGCCGCCATGCCCTAGACTGGACGGCAATTCCGGGAGAAATATCGATGGCAAAACCCAACTACTCGTTCGAAAAGCGGCAACGCGAAATCGCCAAGAAGAAAAAACAGGACGAAAAACTGGCGAAAAAACAGGCCGCCAAGACCGCCGCCAATCCCCCGCCGCACGGCCACGGCGAGACGCCCGATCGCGGCGAATAGCCCTTTCCGGGCCATCGCGGCGCGCGCAGATCCCCGCCCCGCCGCCGAGCGCCGCGCCGCCGCCAGCCCGGCCGCCACCCGCACAGGAGCCGCGGCTCCAGCCGCGCCGCGTAAACTGTCCGCTTCCGTCCGGCCCCACCGGCGCCGCAAAACCGCCATGAGCGCCGACCCCGCCCCCGCGTCTTCCCCCAAGTTCACCGAGCTCGGCCTGCCCGAGCCGCTGCTGCGCGCGCTGGCGGACGTCGGCTACGAGTCGCCCTCGCCGATCCAGGCCGCGACCATCCCGCCGCTGCTGGCTGGCCGCGACGTGCTCGGCCAGGCCCAGACCGGCACCGGCAAGACCGCGGCGTTCGCGCTGCCGATCCTTGCCCGCCTCGATCCGGGGCAATCGACCCCGCAGGCGCTGGTGCTGGCGCCCACGCGCGAGCTGGCGATCCAGGTCGCCGAGGCATTCCAGAAGTACGCCAGCCACCTGCCCGGCTTCCACGTGCTGCCGATCTACGGCGGCCAGAGCTATTACCCGCAGCTGCAGGCGCTCAAGCGCGGCGTGCAGGTGGTGGTCGGCACCCCGGGCCGCATCATCGACCACCTGGATCGCGGCTCGCTGGACCTGTCGCAACTGCGCTGCCTGGTGCTGGACGAAGCCGACGAGATGCTGCGCATGGGCTTCATCGACGACGTCGAGACGGTGCTGAAGAAGGTGCCGGAGACGCGCCAGGTGGCGCTGTTCTCGGCGACCATGCCGGCGCAGATCAAGCGCATCGCCCAGACCCACCTGAAGGATCCGGTCGAGGTCGCGATCAGGTCGGCGACCAGCACCGCGACCAACATCCGCCAGCGCTACTGGATGGTCAGCGGGGTCAACAAGCTCGACGCGCTGACCCGGATCCTGGAAGCCGAATCCTTCGACGGCATGCTGATCTTCGCCCGCACCAAGCTCGGCACCCAGGAGCTGGCCGAGAAGCTCGCCGCCCGCGGCCTGTCGGCGGCGGCGATCCACGGCGACGTGGAGCAGAAGCAGCGCGAGAAGATGGTGCAGTCGCTCAAGGACGGCCGCATCGACATCCTCGTCGCCACCGACGTCGCCGCCCGCGGTCTGGACGTGGACCGCATCAGCCACGTGCTGAACTACGACATCCCCTACGACACCGAGAGCTACGTCCACCGCATCGGTCGCACCGGCCGCGCCGGGCGCAGCGGCGAGGCGATCCTGTTCGTGGCGCCGCGCGAGCGCGGCATGCTCGGCGCGATCGAGCGCGCGACGCGGCAGAAGCTCGAACCGATGCAGCTGCCCAGCGTGGAGGCGGTCAACGAGCGCCGGGTCGCCAGGTTCCTGGGCAAGATCGGCACCGCGCTGGAAAGCACCGACCGGCCGATCTTTCGCGAACTGGTCGAGCGCTACGAGCGCGAGCACGACGTGCCGATGGTCGACATCGCCGCCGCCCTGGCGCAGCTGGTGCAGGGCAAGACCCCCCTGCTGCTGCAGGCGCCGCCGCAGCGGCCGCAGCCCGAACGGAGCCTCCGCGACCATCACGGGGACCGTGCGCCCCCTAGCCGTCATGCCCGCGAAAGCGGGGCTTTCGGCGGGCGCCCGCCCGCCCATCCGGCGACTTCCGCTCATGCAAAGGCACCGGCCCCCCGCCTGCGCGAGGAGGACGAGGCTGCAAGACGGCACCCGGCAACCAATGCCGGCGAAGCGCTGTTCGACGACGACCGCCCCGCACCGCGCCCGCGCCGCCAGGCGCCCGAAGTCGGCATGGAGACCTTCCGCATCGAGGTCGGCCATGCGCACGGCGTGCAGCCGGGCAACATCGTCGGCGCGATCGCCAACGAAGCCGAGCTGGAAAGCCGCTACATCGGCCGCATCGACATCCGCGACGACTACAGCCTGGTCGACCTGCCCGAAGGCATGCCGCGCGCGCTGCTCGAGCACCTGAAGAAGGTGCGCGTCGCCGGCCGCCCGCTGCGGATGCAGCGCGCCGGCGCCGCCGACACCGATGCCGTCCCCGGACACGGCCAGCGCCCGCACGCCGGCAAGCCGCCGTCCGGCGTGCCGCGCAAACCCGGCTTCCGCAAGCCCGGCCCCGGCAAGCCGGGCCTGCGCAGGCCTGACAAGCCGCGCGGCTGACATGGCGCTCAAGGCCACCGTATTCCGCGCCGAGTTGCAGGTCAGCGACATGGACCGCAACTACTACGCCACCCACTCGCTGACGCTGGCGCGGCACCCGTCGGAAACCGACGAGCGGCTGATGGTGCGGCTGCTGGCGTTCGCGCTGCATGCCGACGAGCGCCTGGAATTCGGCCGCGGCCTGTCCAGCGACGACGAACCGGACCTGTGGCGCAGGTCGCGCAGCGGCGAGATCGAGCTGTGGATCGACCTCGGCCAGCCCGACGAGGCGCGCGTGCGCAAGGCCTGCGGCCGCGCGCGGCAGGTGGTGGTGATCAACTACCGCGGCCACGGCGCCGACCCGTGGTGGCACAAGGCCGCCCGCACCCTGTCGCGCTGCGACAACCTGACGGTGATCGACCTGTCGCCGGAGACGGTCGACGCGCTGGCCGCGGTGGCCGACCGCGGCATGCGCCTGCAATGCATGATCCAGGACGGCCAGGCCGAGCTGTACGGCGAAGGCACCAGCGTCAGCGTGCAGCTGAGCCTGCGCATGGCCCCCGCCGAACGGGCCTGAGCGCGTGGCGGAGGCCTTCGACGCCCTGGTCGTCGGCGGCGGCGCGGCCGGGTTGATGTGCGCGCTGACCGCCGGCCAGCGCGGCCGCCGCGTGCTGGTGCTCGAACACGCCAACCGGGTCGGCAAGAAAATCCCGATGTCCGGCGGCGGACGCTGCAACTTCACCAACACAGGCGCCTCGCCGGCCAATTACCTGTCGGCCAATCCGCACTTCTGCAAATCGGCGCTGGCGCGCTACACGCCGCAGGATTTCCTCGCCCTGGTCGAGCGCCACGGCATCGCGTGGCACGAGAAGGAGCTCGGGCAGCTGTTCTGCGACGTCTCCTCCAAGCTGATCGTGAAGATGCTGCTGGACGAGTGCGCGGCGGCCGGGGTGCGGATCGCCACCTCCTGCAGCGTCGAGCAGGTGCAGCGCGAGGCCACGGGCTTCCGCGTGCGGACCACGCAAGGCGCGTTTTCCGCGCCGGCTCTGGTGGTGGCCAGCGGCGGGCTGTCGATCCCGAGCATGGGCGCCAGCGGTTTCGGTTACGCGCTGGCACGGCAGTTCGGCCACGCGGTGCTGCCCACGCGCGCGGGCCTGGTGCCGCTTACGCTCAGCGGCAAGCACGCCGAACGGCTGGCGGATCTGAGCGGCGTGGCGCTGCCGGTCGAGGCGCGCTGTGGCGGCGCCAGTTTCCGCAACGCCATGCTGTTCACCCATCGCGGCGTCAGCGGGCCGGCGATCCTGCAGATTTCCTCGTTCTGGCAACCGGGCGAGGATCTGCGCCTGGACCTGCTGCCGGGCATCGACGCGCTCGACACGCTGCAACAACAGCAGTGCGAACGCCCGGCGGCGGAACTGAAGACGGTATTGGCGGACCTGCTGCCGCGCCGCTTTGCGCAACGGCTGTGCGAGCACTGGCTGCAGCCGTTGCAGCCAGCGCGGCCGCTGCGCCAGTTCACGCTGCCGCAACTGCGCGAAATCGCCGCGCTCCTGACGGCGTGGCCGCTGGTCGCCAGCGGCACCGAAGGCTACCGCACCGCCGAAGTGACCCTGGGCGGGGTCGACACCGACGGCCTGTCGTCGGCAACGCTGCAGTCGAAGCTGGTTCCGGGGCTGTATTTCATCGGCGAGGTGGTCGACGTCAGCGGCTGGCTGGGCGGCTACAACTTCCAGTGGGCCTGGGCCTCCGGCCACGCCGCCGGCAGCGCACTGTGACCGGACGCGACCGCAGCGGGCCCGGCCGGCCCGGATCCGGGCGCGATCGCGTGCGTGATGGCGCAAGCCGCGCCCGCCAAGCACTCGTGGCCGATCCCGCGCCGGCCCGCGCGACTGCGCACCGCCTCGCGGCCGCGTCCACGCGGCCGGCGCGGCGCCGGCGTCGGGCGGCCTCCGCGGCGCCCGCCGCGCGCCTCAGGGTCGGTCCGCGGCCTTCGGCGGCAGCGGCGCCAGCCGCAGATCCTGGAAATCGAAGCTGAAGTCGGTCAGCGGCGAGATCGGCTGCATCCGCGCCTCGCGGATCTTGCCGTCCGCATCCAGTGCGAACGTCAGGAAGGCGTCGGCGTTGAGCCAGCGCTGGTCCCAGCGCACCTGGAACGTGTCGTGCTGCCAGTGGCTCAGCGTGCCGACCAGGTCGGCGGTATGCGCGAAGCGGATCCGCAGCTTGCCGCCCTGCTGCGAGACGACGACGTCGCCATACCAGGGATCGCGGTAGGTCTGGGCATACGCCGCCAGCGGCAACGACGGCTTCGAGGCCGCATTGCGCGCCTCGAGGTGCTTGCGCCAGCTTTCGTCGGCCTTGCCTTCCTGCTTCGCCCGCGCTGCGGCGTAGGCGGCGGTCCAGTCGTAGGCCGGCGGCCCCAGCATCGCGTCCAGCGCGCGCATGGTCACCGCGTTGAAGGCGGCGCCGGATTCGGCGTTGGTCAGCACGATCACGCCGATGCCCTGCTCCGGCAGCATCGTCACCCGCGAGACCATGCCCGGCCAGCCGCCGGTATGCCAGACCAGCTTGCGGCCGCGGTAGTCGCCCAGGTACCAGCCCTCGCCGTAGCCCATGAAGTTGGGCACGGCCGGCGCCAGTTCCGGCACCGACGGCTTGGCCACCGGGATCGGGGTCAGCATTGTCCACATCTGCCGCTGGCGCTCCTCGGTGAACAGGCGTTTGGCCTGCTCGCCCTCGCCCGCGTACACGCCGCCGGCCAGCTGCGCCCGTACCCACTGCGACAGATCGTGGACGCTCGAATAGATGCCGCCGGCGCCGCCGACATTGGCCCAGGTCATGCGCGGCGCCGGCACCAGGTCCTTGAAGTCGGCCTTGGCGTAGCCGGTGGCGACGTTCGTCAGGCCCTGCAGGTGGTCGCTGTTGTAGCGGGTTTCGGCCATGCCCAGCGGGTCGAAGATGCGCTGCTGCAGGAAGCGCTCGAACGGCAGGCCCGACACCTGCTCCACCACCAGCTGGGCCACGCCGAACAGGATGTTGTCGTAGGCGTACTGCTCGCGGAAACCGCCGGTGATCGGCACGTCCTTCAGCCGCTCGGCGACCTCGCGGTTGCTGTAGTCGGTGGTGGGCCAGTACAGCAGGTCGCCGGCGCCCAGGCTGAGGCCGCTGCGGTGCGCGAGCAGATCGCGGATGCGCATCTCGTGGGTGATGTAGGGATCGGACATGCGGAACCACGGCAGGTGCTCGATCACCCGGTCGGTCATTTCCAGCTTGCCGTCCTGTGCCAGCATCTGCAGCGAGGCCGCGGTGAAGGCCTTGGTGTTGGAGGCGATCGCGAACAGCGTGTGCGCATCCACCGGCGCATTGGCCTCGCGGTCGCGCAGGCCGTATCCGCGCTCCAGCACCACTTGCCCGTCCTTGACGATGGCCACGGCGATGCCGGGCACGTCGAAGGTCCGGCGCACGTTCTCGACATAGGCGTCGAAGTCCTGCAACGATGCCGGCAGCGCGCCCGCGGCATCCGTGGCTACCGGCACCGCGACGGCCTGCGCCTGCGGCGGCGCCGCGAATGCGAATCCGGCGCACAGCGCCACGCCGAATCCGGCCGCGGCGACTCGCGCCCGCTTCCACCCCAGTCGCCACCCGTGCGCTCGCATCTGCCTGTCTCCCCGGAACCGATTCCCGACTATCGACCATAGCGCATCGGCGGCGCAGGCCCGAAAGTCAGGGGCGGCATAATGGCGGCCCGTTTCCCTTGCCCGCCATGCCTGCCCAAGACGACGCAATGCCCGGCCTGGTGGTGATCGGCGGCGGCCCGGCCGGCCTGATGGCGGCCGAAACCGCGCGCGCCGCGGGGCTGACCGTGGACCTGTTCGAGGCCAAGGGGTCGGTCGGGCGCAAGTTCCTGCTCGCCGGCAAGGGCGGGCTCAACCTCACCCACTCCGAGCCGCGGCCGGGCTTCGATGCGCGCTATCGCGAGCGCCAGGCCGAGGTCGGGCGCTGGCTGGACGATTTCGATGCCGATGCGCTGCGCGCCTGGGCGCGCGGGCTGGGGGTGGATACCTACGTCGGCAGTTCCGGGCGCGTGTTCCCGCTGGACCGCAAGGCCGCGCCGCTGCTGCGCGGCTGGGTGCGCCGCCTGCGCGAGGACGGCGTGCGCATCCACGTCCAGCATCGCTGGCTCGGCTGGGACGCCGACGGCCGGTTGCGGCTGGCCACGGCGCAGGGCGAGCGCCGCGTGCGCGCCGGCGCGGTGGTGCTGGCGCTGGGCGGCGGCAGCTGGCCGCAGCTCGGCTCCGACGGCGCCTGGCAGACGCTGCTGCACGCGCACGGCATCGACGTCGCGCCGCTGCAGCCGGCCAACTGCGGCTTCGACATCGGCTGGAGCGCGTATTTCGCCCAGCGCCACGCCGGCGCGCCGCTGAAGCCGGTGGTCGCGCACTGGCGCGAGGGCGGCGCCTGGCACGCCTTGCAGGGCGAATGCGTCGTCACCGCCAGCGGCGTCGAAGGCAGCCTGGTGTATGCGCTGTCGGCGACCCTGCGCGAGGCGATCGCGCGCGACGGCGGCGCCACCCTGCAGCTCGACCTGGCGCCCGGTCGCGATCTGGAACGCCTGCAGCGCGACCTGGGCAAACCGCGCAATGGCCGCAGCCTTTCCGAACACCTGCGCCGCACCGTCGGCATCGCCGGGGTCAAGGCCGCGCTGCTGCACGAAGTGCTCGACCGCGCGCAACTCGGCGACACCGCCCTGGTTGCGCGCACGCTCAAGCGGCTGCCGCTGCGGCTGCTGCACCCGCGGCCGCTCGCCGAGGCGATCAGCAGCGCCGGCGGCGTGCGCCTGCAGGCACTGGACGAGACGCTGATGCTGCGCGCGCTGCCCGGCGTGTTCTGCGCCGGCGAAATGCTGGATTGGGAAGCGCCCACCGGCGGTTACCTGCTCGGCGCCTGCTTCGCCAGCGGCCGCCGCGCCGGGCGCAGTGCCGTCGCCTGGCTGCATGCGGGCGCCGCCCGGGGCGCGGACGGAGCCGGTGCGGCCGACCCGGCTCAGAACGGCGCCGGCAACCCCAGCAACGGCGAGGCGAACAGATAGGCGCCGACCAGCACCATCGCCCACATCAGCAGCTTCAGCGCAGTCCCGGCGACTTTCAGCGCCAGGTACAGCCCGACCGCCATCATCACGACGCCCAGCCAGTTCATGGGTGCCTCCGAGGGATGCCGCGAGCTTACCCCGGTCGCCGTTGCGGTCGTCATCACGGCGCGGCCGGACCGGCCCGGCACCCGGACGCCGCCGGCGGCCCGCGCACAGCCGCGGGTCAGGCGCCCGGCCGGCGCGCCGAGGCCACCGGCACGTGCCAGACCGCGTACTGCGGCGGGGTCCGGATCGCCGCGAGCATGCGCTCGAAATCGGCGCGCACGGCGGCCGGATCGCGCCCGGCGGCCGCGGCCAGCGGCTCGACGTAGCCGTCGCGCCAGGCGCCGAGAATGCCGGCGAACGTCGCGCGCGGCACCCGCAGGGTATCGACCACGATGTAATCCATGGCGATGTCGCTGTAACCGGCCTGCGCCAGCAACGCCGGCGTGTGCCGGCCGATGCGGCCGTCGCAGCCCATGCCCTGCAGGAAGGCGATCACGTTCTGGTTCCAGAACCGGTCCGGATCGAACGCCTGCGGCTCGGGCGCCGGGAAGTGCAGCATCGCGTAATCCTCCGACAGCAGGTGCAGCCAGCCGCCGGGCTTGAGCACCCGGGTGATCTCGGCCAGCACCTGGGCGAAGTCCGGCACCGCCTGCGACATGTGACGGCAGGTCACCAGGTCGAACTCGGCGTCGCCGCACGACAGCGCGAACGCGTCGCCCTGGGCATAGCGGATGCGGTCGCCGGCGGTATCGCCCGCCCGGGCGCGCGCGAGATTGGCTTCGAGGATGTCGATTCCCAGCAGCGTCGCCTGCGGATAACGCTGCGCCAGGCGCCGGGTGATCTCGCCGGTGCCGCAGCCCAGGTCGAGGATGCGCAACTCGCCCGCCAGGCCGTAGCGCTCGAACAGGCGCTGCTCCTGCGGCCAGATCGCCTGCGCCTGGTGCGCGAGGTTGCGGGCCATGGACTCGTCGCCCATCTGCTCGGCTTGCGGATTGCGATCGTGCGCCACTGTCCTACTCCGCCGGCTTGTCCTCGGCCGCTTTCGCGGCGGCCGCGGCCTGCTGCCGCGCCGCCGCATCGGCCTGGTAAGCGTCGATATAGGGTAGCGCGCGCAGCACCCGCGAGTGCGGGTCGATGGTGTACAGCGCATGCGGCGACAGCTCGATCCGGCCGCGACCGTCCGCCATCGGCAGGTCGATGTCGCGCCCGTCCACGCGCACTTGCAGCGGCATCGGGAACGGCTTGCCGCCGGGCGCCCCCCACTGCAGCGTCAGCCCGGTCGCGTCGCGCGTGGCGAGCAGTTCCGGCAAGGCCGCCGAGTACACGTAGACGTCGAAAAACCAGCCGTAGTCGCGCCCGGTGGCGGCGTTGACCGCGTCGATGAAATCGCGCGTGCTCGCGTAGCGCGGCCGGAAGTTGCCGGGCCTGGGCGTGGCGGTGCCGTAGACCAGCTGCCGGGTGGCGGCGAAGAACGCCTGGTCGCCGATCAGCTGGCGCAGCGTGTGCAGCAGCAGCGAGCCCTTGTAGTAGATGTCCAGGCCGGGGCCGGTCTCGCGGTTGTAGACCGCATCCTCGGTCATCGCGTGGCCGGACACGATCGGCACCTTGTTGGCCAGGGTCTTGCGCTGGTTGAGCAGCCAGGCGTCGTATTCGCGGTCGCCGCGCAGCCACTGCAGGTACAGCGGCTGCATGTAGCTGCCGAACCCCTCGTGCAGCCACATGTCGTCCCAGTCGGCGTTGGTCATCTGGTTGCCGAACCATTCGTGCGCGAACTCGTGCTGCAGCAGCCAGTCGTAACCGAACTCGGTGAGCTTGTAGTCGTTGCCGTAGGCGTTGACGGTCTGGTGTTCCATGCCCAGGTACGGGGTCTCGACCACGCCCATCTTCTCGTCGCCGAACGGATACGGGCCGATGCTGGCCTCGAAGAACTCCAGCAGCTTCGGGAATTCCGCGAACAGCGCGCGCGCCTTGGCCGCGTTGCCGCGCAGGTACCAGAAGCGCAGCGGGATGGTGTTGCCGAAGCGGCTCCGGTACTCGTCCGCCAACAGCTCGTAGGGGCCGACGTTGATGGCGATGGCGTAAGTGGTCGGATCGCGGGCGCGCCAGTGGTAGGTGCGCCAGCCGTCCTGTTCGTCCATCCCCGTGGCCACGCCGTTGCCGACCGCGACCAGCGGCGCCGGCACGCTGACGTGCAGGTCCACCCGCCGCGGCTCGCCCTGCGGATGGTCGATGCACGGCCACAGCAGGTCGCAGCCCTCGCCCTGGATCGCGCTGGCGACCCAGGTTTCGCCGGTCGGTGCACGGCTCCAGACGAAGCCGCCATCCCAGGGCGCGCGGGTCGCCACGTGCGGCGCGCCACCGTAACGGATCCGCAGCGTGGTGCGCGCACCGGCGGCCAGCGGCTGCGGCAGGGACACGCTCATCCGCCCCTGCGGGTTGGACCAGGCGCCTGTGGGCAGCGCCTGGCCGTCGACGTCGACGGCGGCGATCGCGTAATTGCGGTCCAGGTCCACGACCAGCCGCGACAGCGGCCGCAGTGCGCGGAACGTGAGCGCGGCGTCGCCGTCGATGCGCCGCTGCGCCGGATCGACGCGGAAATGCAGGTCGGCATGTTCGAAAGCCACCGCTTCCTGCTCCGGCGCACGCGGCAAGCCGGTCTCGGCGGTGGTTGCGGTCAGCCCCGGCGGCTCATTGCCCGGCGCCGGGGCCGCCGGCACTGCGGCACAGGCGCCCGCGGCCAGCAATGCGGTGATGGCGATGGACAAGCGACGCGACAGACGCATTCCGAACTCCCCGGACATGGAAGCGGCGAGTGTCGCGGCGCGGCGGCGGCGAACGCAAGTGCGACAGGTACGGGGCGCGCAACGGTGCACCGGCAACGCATGGCCGGCATGAACGCTGGACGACGGCGGCTGAACGCCGCCGATTCCACTCAGAGGCCATTAAGTGGACGGCAGGTGAAGTGACTCCCGAGCAGGCAAGCCGCTTGCGCCCTGCCCCACGCATCAGTCGCACGAGGTCCGCCATGAACGTCACGATCCACACCCGCGCGCTGCAGGCCGTCGCGCTCGGCGCCCTGCTGGCCGCCGGCTTCAACGCTCCCGCCGAGGCCCGCCAGGATCCGCGGGATCCGGACCGGCACCAAGCCCGCGACGAACGCCCGGCCGATGCACGCAAGGGCGACAAACCGGCAGCGCAGCGGCAGCCCGCGACGGCGCCGCGTGCCCGCGCGCCCCAGCCGCGTCAGCGCGATGCCGCATTGCAGCGTGCCGAACACCAGCCGCAGGTCCGGCAACGATCGCCGCGGGAACGGCAGATCCAGGAGCCTCGCAGCGCCGAGCGCCGGCCATCCGCCCGGCCGCCGGCGCAGCGTCAGCAGCCGGCCCCCCGCCTGGCCGCGGAGCGGCAAGCCGCGACGCAGCCCCCGGCCGCATGGCGCAGCGCGACGCGGCCACATGCAGCGACCACCCGCCATGACACGCAGTCGAGTGTCGAACGGCGCCGCGAGGAGCGGCGCCTGGCGCAGCAGCAGCACGCCGCGGCCGAGCGCGACCGCGACGCCCGTGCACGCCAGGAGCAGGCGCGTGCGTCATCGCTGCTTGCGCAGCGGATCGCGGAGCAGCGCGAGCACGCCGAACGACGCGACCGCATCTCCCGCCAGGAACAGCAGCGCCGGATCGAACAGCAGCGCCGGCGCAGCGAGGACTACCGCCGCTACGCGGCCGAGCAGCAATCCCTGCAACGCCGGCAGGCGCTGCAATTGCAGCAGCAGCGGCGCATGGCCCAGTACCGCTACCAGCAGGAGTACTACCGCCGCCTGCGCCAGCAGCAGTCGCGCCTGGCCGCATTGCGTTACGACTACGGCGCCAATCCGTACTCCTACGCGCCGGCGAGCTACCGCTACGGGTATGGCGGCCAGTGGTACACCACCACCCGCTACGGCGCCGACCTGCTGCGGCAAGCCGTCGACTACGGCTACCGGGAAGGCCTGCGCGCCGGCCGTGCCGACCGTTACGACCGCTGGCGCGGCGACTATCGCGACTCCTACGCCTGGCGCGACGCCAGCTATGGTTACGACAACTATTACGTCAACCGCGCCGATTACAACTACTACTTCCGCCAGGGGTTCCAGCGCGGCTACGAGGACGGCTACTACGGCCGCAATCGCTACGGCCGCTACGACAACGGCGACATCGCGATCCTGCAGGCGGTGCTGGCGTTGATCCTCAACCTGCAATACCTCGACTAGGCGGGCACGGTGCCGCTCCGCGGCGCCGGTTCGCCGGGCGCCGCGGTTCCGTGAGCGCGCTCAGTGTCCTGCGTGCAGCGCGCGACGCAGGTTGGCGCGCGCCGGCGCGTCCAGGCGCGCGTGAAAGAAGTCGCTGAGGAAGATGCGTTCGCGCGCCAGCAGCGCCCGCAGGAACCGCCGCCGCCGGAGCCGGAACAGCCAGCCGGGCAGCTTGCCGCGGTACTCGTCCGCGATGCCGCGATCGTAGGCGTCGAACTCGGCCGCTGCGGCGCCCAGGATCGCCATGTCGCAGTCCAGGAACAGGCGCACGTCGTCCGGCGCCGGGTCGGCATCGAAGTCCGCCGGCCGCCAGCGCCCGTGGCGCGCGGTCAGCCCGATCAGCTGCGCCACGCGCGCCGGATCGATGCCGGCATCGGGCTGCCAGCGCGCGATCTGCCCGAGCGCGAACCGCGCCGAGCGCGCCTCGTTGTCGCGGCGTCCCGGGACGTAGACGGCATCGTGGTAGAGGATCGCCAGCGCCACTTCGCGCGGCTGCTTCCAGCCTGGCCCTGCCGCGACTTCGGCGTAGTGCCGCAACACCGCCTCGACGTGGTGGAAATCGTGATAGGCCCGTGGCGGCGTGGCGTACGCCGCGGCCAGCGCCGCACGCTGGCCTGCCGACAGGTGCAGGGGCAGCGCGTCCACCGTCGGCTCAATTGCGGCGCGACTGCGCCACCGGCAGGCGCCAGCCGCGGCGGATCGCCAGGTAGCGCAGACCGAAGCACAGCAACGCGCCGGCCAGGAGCGTGGGCGCCCCGGGCAAGTGCAGGCTGCGCCCGAGCACCACCAGCGCGGCGCCGGCCAGCGCCGCGACCGCATACAACTCCGACTGCAGCACCACCGGAATCCGCGCCGCCAGGATGTCGCGGACCATGCCGCCGCCGATCCCGGTCAGCATGCCCAGCAGCACCGCGCCCATCGGCCCCAGACCCGCGGCCAGCGCCTTGGTGGTGCCGGTGACCGCGAACAGCGCCAGTCCGACCGCATCGAACACCTGCACCGGATTGCGCAGCCGTTCGACGTCGTGGTAGCGGAAGAAGACGAGCAGCCCGGCCAGGCAGCTCACGCCCAGGTAGTGCCAGTTGACCAGCGCCACCGGCGGGATCGCGCCGATCAGCACGTCGCGCGCGATGCCGCCGGACACCGCCGCCGCGAACGCCAGCACCAGCACGCCGAACAGGTCCATCCGCTTGCGCACGCCCAGGGTCGCGCCGCTGATGGCGAAGACGAAGGTGCCGACCAGGTCGAGCGCGATCAGGAAGGTGTGCACGGCCACTCCGGACGGAGGCTGATCCGGCCACAGGATGACAGGCCGGCGGCACCGCGGCCAATCGTCCTGTGGCAAGCATCGGACAACCGGCACCCGGGGCGCGCCCGTGCCGCCGCCACGCTCCGCCGCCGGACCGTGGCGACGCGCGCATCGGCCCGCCGACGGCAGGCCGGGGCCCGGCGCTCCGGCGCTACGCCTCGACCAGCACCTTGAAACCGCCCCAGAACATGCGCTTGCCGTCGAACGGCAGCTGCTTGGGATCCATCATGTCGGCCAGTCGCGGGTCGGCCATCACCTTCTTGTTGATACGGTCGCGGTCGCGGCGCGATTTGTACACGATCCAGGAAAACACCACGGTCTCCCCGTCCTTGAGCTTGACCGCCTGCGGGAACGAGGTGAGCTTGCCGGGCGCGACGTCGTCGCCGAGGCACTCGACGTACTCCAGCGCGCCGTGTTCGCGCCAGATCTTCCCGGCCCGGCGCGCCATCTTGCGATACGCCGCCAGGTTCGCCGTCGGCACCGGCACCACGAAACCATCGACATAGTTCATTGCTTTCTCCCGTTGCGGACACGACGCCGCGCGCCATGCGATGCGGCGGCCGGACCGGCGCCCCGCAGCCCCGGACCCGGGCGGGCGGCATCGTGCCCGCCGCTGCGCGCAGGAGACGTGAATGCGGCCGGCCACCGCGGCAGGCGCGCGGCCGCCGGCCAGGGGCGGCACGATCCAGGCCGGCGGGCGGTTTCCCGCGGACCTCCGGCCGCGCCCGGCAGGAACACGCCGGGGTCGTGCCCCGTTTCCGGCCGCACCGGCGATGCCGCGCGCGGGTGTACCGTAACGGCCGCCAGCGACGATCCGCATCCGCCCCGGAGAGTCCATGTTCCGCGCCTGCCTCGCCTGTGCCCTGCTCTGTTGCGCCAGCGCCCCGGTTGTCGCCGCCATAACCGCGCCCTTGCCCGACGCCGCCGCCACCGCACTGCCACACGATCGAGCGGTCGCGCGGGTGACCACGCTTGCGCACGCCGACCAGCAGTACAGCCTCTACCTGCCCGCGGATTACACGCCGCAGCGCCGCTGGCCGCTGCTGATCGTCCTCGATGCGCGCGGCCGCGGCGAGGACACCCTGCGCCTGGCGCTCGAAGGCGCCCGCAGCAACGGCTGGATCGTCATGAGTTCGCACCAGAGCCGCAGCGACACGGCCGAATCGACGACCCTGCAGGCGCTGCAGGCGCTGCTCGACGAGGCCGCGCAGCGCTACGCCTACGACCGCCGCCGGCTGTATCTCGCCGGCTTTTCCGGTACCGCAAAGACGCTGTGGACGGTGGTCGCACCGCTGCGCGGCCAGCTGGCGGGAATGATCGGCTGCGGCGGCGGCCGGCCGCCGGAACTGGGCCCGCTGCGCCTGCCGCAGCCGGCGTTCTTCGGCATGGCCGGCAACGGCGATTTCAATTACCAGGAGATGCGCGCACTCGACGCCGAACTCGCACAGGCCGGCGCCGTGCACCGCCTGGCGATCTTCGACGGCGGGCACGAGTGGCCGGCCGATCCGGCGGTGTTCGCTGCCGCGATCGACTGGCTGGAGCTGATGGCGATGCGCGCCGGGACCGCCCCGCGGCGCGAGGCCTGGATCGATGCGCAGCTGGCCCGCGCCCGCCTCGCCGTGGCCGCCGCGCCGGACGCGCTGCAGCGCTGGCGCCTCGGCGAACAGCTGGCCCGCGATTTCGACGGCCTGCGCGACATGCAGGCCGAGCGCGATGCCGCCGCACGCCTGGCCGGCAGCGCCGAAGTCCGCGCCGGACTGGCCGACGAGCACCGCCTGCGCGCGGCGGAGCGGCGCCACGCGCAGCGCTTCGACGAGTGGCGGGCGCGCGCAGGCCAGCGCTTCGTCGAAGGCCGCCGGCAGGATCCGCCGAGTGCGGCGCGCGCGCTTTCGGAACTGCGCATCGGCCGCCTCCGGGAACAGGCCGCGGCGGACGATCCGGCCGTGGCCGCCTCGGCGCGGCGCAGCCTGGAGCGCGACTACGTGGCCACCGCGTTCTACCTGCCCGAACAGCTCGTGGCGCAGGGCGATCTGCCGCGCGCCGCGGCGATGCTGGCGATCGCCAGCGCGATTTTCCCCGAGCGTCCGCAACCGCACTGGCGCCGCGCCCAGGTGCTGGCGCTGGACGGCGATGCCAACGGCGCCTTCGCGGAACTGCAGGCGTGCGCGCAACTGGGTTACGGCGATCCCGCGAACCTGCGCCGCGATCCGGCCTGGCAGCGCCTGCGCGATGATCCGCGCTGGGCCGGCATGCTGGCGGCGATCGAAGCCGCAACGGCCGCCGAGTCGCCGTCGCCATGACGCCGCGGCTGCGCCAATCGCCTCAGCCCGGATGCAGGACCACGCGGTTGCGCCCGGCCGCCTTGGCCGCGTACATCGCCGCATCGGCACGGGCGATCAGCGACGCCAGGTCCTCGCCCGGCTGCAGCATCGCCACGCCGATGCTGGCCGTCGGGGTGGCGCCGCCGACGTCCTCCCCCGCCCGCTGCTGCAGGCGCCTGCGGATGCGTTCGGCGGCCTGCAGCGCGTGCGCGCCATCGGCGTCGGGCAGCGCGACCACGAACTCCTCGCCGCCGTAGCGGCCCACCTCGTCCTGCTCGCGCAGTTCGCCGCGCATGATCCCGGCTGTCGCGCGCAGGGCGGCATCGCCGGCCTCGTGGCCGAGGCGGTCGTTGAGTTGCTTGAACCGGTCCAGGTCGAGGAACAGCAGCGACAGCGGCCGGCCCTGGCGCCGCATCGCCGTTTCCAGCGCCAGCAGACGCTCGCTCCAGGCGCGGCGGTTGTACAGGCCGGTCAGCGGATCGAGATCGGCCAGGCGACGGGCCTGGTCGCGATCGCGGCGCAACGCCAGGGTGCGGTCGGCCAGGCCCAGCGACAGCACCAGCGCCTCGAACGCACCGGCGGCCAGGGCCGCGTCGCCGATCCAGGTCCAGGCCGGCAACATGCCGTACGGTTGCAGGCTGCCGGCGACCGTCACCGCCAGCAAGGGTGTCCAGCCGAGCAGGAAGAAGCGCGCATACCGCGAGCCGCGCCAGGCCGCGAGCGCACTGGCGGCCAGCAGCAACGGCCCGCCCAGCACCAGCAGCGGATTGGTCAGCACCCGGGCCAGCGCGCCGAGCCCGGGCAGCAGGCCGGTCGCGCCGACCGCGACGATCAGCGCGGCATAGCCGAGCAGCAGCCGACGCCCGCGCGGCAGGTAGCGGCGCAGGTTGGCGAAACGATCGGCGAACAGGATCGCGAACAGCACCGAGGCCGCGGTCGCGACCCGCGCGACGCCGCGCAGCGGGCCGGCGAGCCATTGCCAGCCCAGCGGTTCGAACAGGTAGCCGGTCTGCAGGCCGAGGATCAGCGCGTAGGCCAGCACGAACGCCGCGTAATGCACGAACGTCGGATCGCGCAACCGCAGCGCGAAAAAAAGCGCCATCAGGCCCATCGCCGCCATGATCGCCAGACAGGCGCTGGCGAAGGCGAGCCAGCGCGCGTCGGCGCGCAGGTAGGCGGCCGGGGGCAGGACGGCAAAGGTCATCGGCGCGGCGATCACGCCGCGGCTGTCCACGTGCAGGCGCAGCGGCTGCCCCGGTGCGGGCGCGACGGCGACCGGAAAAACCAGGCGGCCGTGTCCGGGCCAGGCGCGCGGGTCGACGCGGGTGGCGCGTGCGCTGCGCGCTGGGCCACCCGGGGGATGGAATCGCAGCGTCTGCAGCCCGGCGCCGCGCGCCTGCAGCACGAACGGCGGCGCTGGCCAGTCGCCCTGCGCGGGCCACAACAGCACCCAGCTCCCTGCCTCGCCGGCGGCGAAGGTCTGCAGGCGCACCGGATCGAAATGCCGCAGTTGCGGATCCGCCCGTGTCACGTCGCCAGCCTGCTCGCCGGCCACGGCCGCACGCCAGCCGCCCTGCAGCGGCAGGTCCGCGGCCGTTCCGGGCAGCGGGCTGGCGGCCAGCGCCAGCGCCAGCAACAGCAGCCACACCCATGTCCGCGCGCGCGCACGGATGTCGCCCGGAAGCGCGTGCACGCGACTTCCGCGGCGGAGCCGGAAACCGATCATGCGGCCAAGGGTAGCGAAGGACGGCGACGGCCGGCATCGGCCATTGGTCCCTGGCCGCGCGAGCGCACGCGCCTGCCCGCCGGCGCGGCCAGGCCGCTCCGCAATCCCGGTGTCGCCGGCGGCCGCTGCGGATCGCGTCCGGGTCGCCGAGACCCGCGGATCAATGCCGCAAACGCACCGACCTCGCCCGCGCGCTCAGCGCCACAGCAGCACCGGCACCAGCGCCACCAGCGCCAGCGCCGCCAGGATTCCGAGCACGGCCAGCAGCACCCGCAGCGGTTCGCGGCGCAGCAGCGTGGCGAAGGTCTCCGCGGTTCCGGCGCGCACCGCGGCGGCATGCTCGGCCCGCGCGCGTTCGCGGCGGGTGTGCTGGTAGTCGGCCAGCAATCGCTCGGCCCGGGCCGCGTCCTCGTCGCGGGCGGCCCAGATTCCGCCGTGGGAGATGCCCCAGCGGCTGGGCAGGGTTTCGTAGAACTCGATGCCGTTGTCGTCCAGCAGCGCGCGCACCTCGTCGCTTTCGTCGTCGGGCACGTTGCGCAGGTTGAGCAGCAGCTTCGGCATGCGACCGATCATAGCCGTTGGCGGAGCGGCCGGGCCGGCACCCGGCGCTCAGGCGTCGGGCGGCGCGGCCCCGCCGTGGCGCGCGCGCCAGGCCGCCAACGCAGCCTCGTAACGCGCCAGCGCCTCGTCGTGCAGGTCGTACACGCAGCGCACGCAGCCGCCGCCACAGCAGTCGGCCGGATCCGGCTCGGCCGGGCGCCGCGGCGGCGGGTCGGCCGGTGGGGCCGGAGTGGACGGGTTCGGGTTGGCTTCGTTCATCGTTGTCCTCGCGCTGCGCCTGCCCTTACCCGGCGTCGGCGCCGTCTTCGGCGCAGGCCTGCATCGCCAGCGCGAAGGAACGCATGCGCGCGGCATGGTCGAAGATGTTGGCGGTCAGCAGCAGCTCGTCGGGGCGATGGCGGGCGACGAAAGCGGCGATGCCCGCGCGCACGGTCGCCGGCGCGCCGACCACCGCACAAGCCAGTGCGCGGTCGACGCCGGCCTTCTCCGCCGGCGTGCAGTAGGCAGCGATGGCCTCTCCCGACGCCAGCGGCGGCGGCACCGGCCCGGGCCGGCCGCGGCGCAAGTCGACGAAACTCTGCTGCTGGGTGGTGAACAGGCGCCGCGCTTCGGCGTCGCTGTCGGCGACGACCACGTTCAGCGCCAGCATCACGTGCGGATGCGACAGCCGCGGCGATGGCCGGAACTGGCGCCGGTACAGCGCCAGCGCATCCTCCAGCGCATCCGGTGCGAAGTGCGAGGCGAAGGCGTACGGCAGCCCCAGCGCCGCCGCCAGCTGCGCGCCGAACAGGCTCGACCCGAGGATCCACGTCTCGACGTCCAGACCCGCACCCGGCACCGCGCGCACCGGCTGCCCGTCCTGCACGGGCTCGAAATAGCGCAGCAGTTCGGCCACGTCGGCGGGGAAGTCGTCGGCGTTCCGGTAATAGCGGCGCAGCGCGTGCGCCGCGGCCTGGTCGGTGCCGGGCGCGCGGCCGAGGCCGAGGTCGATGCGGCCCGGGTGCAGCGACGCCAGCGTGCCGAACTGTTCGGCCACCTGCAGCGGCGAATGATTGGGCAGCATGATTCCGCCGGCACCGACGCGGATGCGGGTGGTGCCGTTGGCGATGTGGCCGATCAGCACCGCGGTCGCGGCGCTGGCGATGCCCGGCATGTTGTGGTGCTCGGCCAGCCAGAAGCGGCGGTAGCCCAGGCGCTCGGCCTGCCGGGCCAGGTCGAGGCTGTTGGCGAACGCGCGGCGGGCGTCGCTGCCTTGGGCAATCGGCGCCAAGTCGAGGATGGAAAGCGCGGGCATCGATGGTTCCGCAAGCCGGGAGTCGACAAGATGGGGACGCCGGCCACGAAATTCCACGGTCCTGTCCGCGTTTTTCCGTCGCCGCGCCGGTAAACTGCGCCGATGGAAGCCACAACGATACGGACGCCCCTGCACGGCGAATACAAGGTTCCGGGCGGCAAGCTGGTGGTAGCCGACCTCGCGGTCGCCGACGGGCGCCTGGCCCAGGTCCAGGTCAGCGGCGATTTCTTCCTCGAGCCGGACACCGCGCTGGACACGATCAACGCCGCCCTGCTCGGGCTGCCGGCCGACGCCAACGAAGCGCTGCTCGCCGCCGCGGTGCGCGTCGCCCTGGGAGCGGAGGTGCGACTGTTCGGGATCACCCCGGAGGCGGTCGCCGTCGCGGTGCTGCGGGCCCTGGAAACCGATGGAGCAACCGCGTGAGCCGCAGCAGCTGGCACGACCACGACTGGCAACTGATCCACGCCGAGCCGCAATCCCCGGCCCTGCACATGGCGCTGGACGAGGTGCTGCTGGACGAAGTGTCCGCAGGCCGCCGGCTGCCGACGCTGCGGATCTGGGAGTGGGCCGGGCCCTCGGTGGTGATGGGCCGCTTCCAGTCGCTGCGCAACGAAGTCGACGCCCAGGGCGCGCAGCGCCACGGCATCGAGGTGGTGCGCCGAATCAGCGGCGGCGGGGCGATGTTCATCGAACCGGGCAACACCATCACCTATTCGATCTTCGCGCCGCTGTCGATGGTCGAGGACATGACCTTCGAGCAGGCCTACGCGCTGATGGACGGCTGGGTGATCGAGGCGCTCGGCACCCTGGGAATCCAGGCCTGGTACCAGCCGCTCAACGACATCACCTCCCCGGCCGGCAAGATCGCAGGCGCGGCGCAGGCGCGGCGTGGCAAGGCGGTGCTGCACCACGTCACCATGGCCTACGACATCGACGCCACGAAAATGCTGGAAGTGCTGCGCATCGGCCGCGAGAAGCTGTCCGACAAGGGCACCGCCAGTGCGCAGAAGCGGGTCGATCCGCTGCGCAGCCAGACCGGACTGGCGCGCGAGGAGGTGATCGCCTGCCTGATCGAAAGCTTCCGCAGCCGTCACGGCGGGCTCACCGCCGACGCCCTGCGCCCGCAGGAGCTGGCACGCGCGCAGGCGCTGGCGCGGGACAAGTTCGCGACTCCGGAATGGACCGCGATCGTGCCCTGAACTAAGGCGCCGGCACCGCTCCCGGCCGGTGCCAGCCATGCCCGGCCATGCAGGCCTCGAACGCGGCCTCGCGCGCCGTGCCTGCCGGCCGCGGCGCGGCCTCCGCCGTGCAGGTCGCCTGCGCCTGGTCGAACGGCGTCGCCCCCGAACCGCTCCAGCCGCGGGTATCGGCCGTAGCGCAGCCGCCGGCCAGCGCCGCGGCGAGAATCGCTAACAAGGTCGTGCGGAGCATCGGCGTGTCCTCGGTGATCGGTCGTGCGGGGAAGCCTGCGGCGCGCGCTCAGCCCTTGCGGAGGAAGCAGGTCTTCAGCACCAGTCCCTTGATCCTGTCCGAATTGCCTTCGATGTGCTCCGGATCGTCCTCGACCAGGCGGATATTGCGGATCACGGTGCCCTGCTTGAGCGGGATCGAAGTGCCCTTGACCTTCAGGTCCTTGATCACCACGACGCTGTCGCCGGCGGCCAGGACGTTGCCGTTGACGTCCCGGGTCGCGGCAACGGCGGCAGTCTCGGCGACCGCGCCCGGCCACTCGTGGCCGCAATCGGCGCAGACGTGGATGTCGCCGTCGGCGTAGGTGTTGGGCAGGCCGCATTGCGGGCAGGCGGGAATTCCGGGCATGGCGTCGGTTCCGTCGGCGGGGCGCGGATTATAGGCGGCGCGCGCGCCGGCCGGGTCAGTCGCCACGCTGGTAGGTGCCGACCAGTTCGGCGTGCGCCAGCACATGGCCTTCCATCGCCGCCAGCAGCCGCGCCTTGTCCGGTTGCCGCAGGTCCGGCAGCACGCTGTCGAGCGCGTACAGCCGGAAGAAATAGCGATGCCGTCCGATCGGCGGGCACGGCCCGCCGTAGCCGCTGCGGTGCCAGTCGTTGCTGCCCTGGCGCGTGCCCGGCGGCAGCTGCGCCGCGGCGACGCCTTCGGCCAGGCCCGCGCTCGTCGGCGGCAGGTCGTACAGGACCCAGTGCACCCAGGTGCGCTGCGGCGCGGCGGGATCGGGCGCATCCGGATCGTCCACGACCAGGGCCAGGCTCCGGGTCGCCGCCGGCACTCCGGACCAGCGCAGGGGCGGCGATACGTCCACGCCGTCGCAGGTATGGCGCGCGGGGATCGCGGCATGCGCCGCAAACGCCGGTGAAGTCAGGACCATGGACATGGCGCCCTCCTTTTCCCCGCTGTCCGCGGGGCCGTTCGCGAACACGGCGAGCAGCGCAGCCAGCACGATCGGACCACCTGCGGCCATGGCCAGCACCTCGCAGTCGCACCCATCAATTCTAGGTTCTTCTCCGGGACGCGGGAATCTGCGCGGGGTGAAACCCGTACTCCTGTCTTTACGGGACACGCCGTGAAAACACTTCAAGTGCGGAAACCTTTGCGGGGGAAGCCGGCGGCCCGGCCTGTGCCGGACACGCCGTGAATACGTCCCTGTAGGCTCCTCGGCGGCATCCATGCCGCCGACGGTCCCGCACAGGCCGGGCCACCGGCTTCTGGCAGGTGAGTTGGCGCCCGCAGAAAAAAGCCCGAAGCGACGGACTCCAAGCTCGCGAAGTCGCCGCCCGGCGGGCTGGGGGTGCGGAGAGTGGACCATGGAGGGTCCACGACCCGACTTAAAGACAGGAGGTCGTCAGGAGGGCGCAGCACCCCCAGCCTGCCGGGCGGCGACTCCGCCCGAAGCCGATCACACGAGCGCAAGCCACCCATGGTCCATGCCCCGACTTAAAGACAGGATGTCGTCAGGAGGGCGCAGCACCCCCAGCCCGCCGGGCGGCGACTCCTGCCGAAGCCGGGAACATACGAACGCCTCGTTTTTTATCCGCCTTTCCTGCAGAAGCGAGGCACAACGGCGCTCAGTAGACGCGGAACTCCGCGCGGCAGCCGCCGGTCACCCGGATCCCGCCGCGGTCCCAGCGCCAGTTGCGGCCCTGCACGCAGCGCGTGCGCGAGAGCTGGCGGACGAGTTCGGCGCGCACGCGGATCGGCACGTCGCAATAGCGTTCGCGGCCGTCGCTGGATTCGCAGCGCACGATCCGGCCGCCGCGGTCGTCCGGACGCCCGTATCCGGAACCGTAACCGGAGCCGTAACCCGCGCCGGTCACGAACTCCGCGCGGCACCCCTGCGTCACCCAGATGCCGCGATCGTCGTAGCCCCAGTTGTGTCCGCGGATGCAGTCCGTCCGCGACAGGCGCCGGCTCAGGCGCACGCCGCCGCGCACGTCCGCGTCGCAGTAGCGCAGGCGTCCATCGCGGGATTCGCAGCGGACGACGCTGCCGTAGCCGTAACCGCTACCCGGATAGGTCGGGACCGCGGAGCCCGGGTAGTACCCGCCGGGATAACCGCCACCGGACGGATAACCGCCGTAGCCCGGGTAGCCGTAGCCCACGCAGCCGGCCAGCGCCAGCGCGCCGACTACCGTGCCCATTCGCAGGATGCCGTTCATGGCCGCCTCCAGGTTTGCCGCTGTCGCGACAATGCCAGCGCGATCATGAGCGCCGGCTAAGCGGGACACGGGCGCACCGACGCCTCAGCGCAGCTGGCTGTCCTTGCTGCCGCGGCGGTTGTAGCCGGCATTGGCGCCCTGTTCGCGGTCGCGCGCCTGCTGGCAGGGTACGCACAGGCGCACGCCCGGCATCGCCTTGCGCCGCGCCGCGGGAATCGGCGCATCGCATTCCTCGCAATGCGTCCTCCCCGGGCCCTGCGGCAACTGGCTGCGGGCGCGCTTGACCGCGTCCTCGACGGTCGCGTCGATCTGGTCCTGTACGGCGTTGTCGCCGGCCCAGCCGGTAGCCATCGCGGTCTCCGCAAGAGGGATCGCGGCGGAGCATAGCGCCGCGCGCGTGAAGCCGCGCCAACCCCCCGGCAGACGCGGAAACCGCCGCCCCTCGGGGGCGCGCCGCAACCGGCGACCGCTACCCGCTGCAACCGCCGCAGCAGATCGAGGGTAACTGCTCCACCTGCTGCGGCGCGATCGGGAAACCGGCGCGGTTGAGCAGCGTCACCAACTCGGCCGCATTGACCGACGTCGCCACCCGCAACATCCGTCCGGCCGGATCGGCATCGGCCAGTGCGGCCGGGTCCAGTTCGCGGATCGCATCCTCGACCGCGCCCGGATCGGGCAGTGCCCCGGCGATCGTGATATGGAACTCCATGTGCAAGTCCTCGCGGCGGGCGCCCTGGCGACCCGACCCCGCGATTGTCCGGCGCCGCGGCGGCGGCGACCCTGATTTCGGTCAAGCGTCGGAGCTGCGTCGCAAGTCGCGTCATGCGCTTCGAGCCCGACGAGAAAACCGCGTAGCATGGGCGGGCGGTGGTGCCACGGCAGAACGCGCAGCATCGGCCGCATCGCCGCTTGATCTGGGTCAGCGCGTCCGCGGCCTCGCTGCCGCACGCTGGTGAGCGGGCCGTTGCCCGCGCATCCGCGCCGTTCCGCCGCGCGACCGCCGGCCCGAAGCACCCGAGGAGGCATCCATGGATTCGTCGCTCTATCCGCAGGCCACGGCCGCACTGGCGCACAAGCGCCGCGAACTGGCGCCGGAACCGCTGCAGGCGTTCAAGGCGTTCAGCGCCGCGGTGTTCGCCGACGGCGCGCTGCCGGGCGTGACCAAGCAGCTGATCGCGGTGGCGGTGGCGCACGTGACCCAGTGCCCGTACTGCATCAAGGGCCACACCGCCGCGGCGCTCAAGCATGGCGCCAGCGAGCAGCAGATCATGGAAGCGATCTGGGTCGCCGCGGAAATGCGCGCCGGCGGCGCCTACGCGCACTCGGCGCTGGCGCTGGACGTGATGCAGCACGCGCACGAGCAGCAGGCCGGCTGAACCGGCAGGAGCGCAGCACCGTGTCGATCCGCTACACCGGCGTTTCCGCCGACATCCTCGATGCGATCGGCGACACCCCGCTGGTCGAGGTCGAGGGCGTCTTCGCCAAGCTCGAATTCCTCAACCCGTCGGGCTCGATCAAGGCGCGCATCGCCAAATACATGATCGAGCGCGCCGAGCGCGACGGCCTGCTCAAGCCCGGCGACACCATCGTCGAAGCCACCAGCGGCAACACCGGCAACGCGCTGGCGCTGGTGGCTGCGGTCAAGGGCTACCGCATGCGGGTGGTGATGCCCGAAGGCCTGTCCAGCGAGCGCGTGGCGATCTCGCGCGCCTACGGGGCGGAAGTCGAATTCTGCGGCAACTTCCACGTCGACCAGGCGCTGCAGCGCGCGCGCGAACTGGGCCGCCAGCCCGGCTTCTTCTGCCCGAGCCAGTTCGAGTCCGAGGTCAACGTCGAGGAAAACCGGCTGGTGCTGGGCCCGGAGATCCTGGCGCAACTGCCCGACGGCCGGCTGCCCGATGCGCTGGTGCTGGGCGTGGGCACCGGCGGCACCCTGATCGGGGTCGGCCAGGCGTTCCGCGCGGTCAACCCGCAGGTGCGGCTGTTCGCGATGGAGCCGGGCGAATCGCGCACCATCCTGTGCGGCGAGATCGCCACCCATACCATCGAAGGCATCTCCGACGGCTTCGTGCCCGGCATCTTCCAGCGCCATGCGGAACTGGTGGACGACTTCCTCAGCGTGTCCAGCGAGGACGCGGTCGCGGCGATGCGGCAGCTGGCACGCCGCCACGGCCTGTTCTGCGGCCCCAGCTCCGGCGCCCACCTGCTCGCCGCCCGGCGCGTGCGCGAGCGCTTCCCCGAACTGCGCACCGTGGTCACCGCGTTCTGCGACAAGGGCGAGAAATACCTGCACGAATATTTCATGCAGCCCGAAGCCAAGGCGGTCAGGACCGAACACTTCGGCTGAGCGGCGCCGCCGCAGAGCGGGCCTTGGCGATCAAGCGCGCCGCTTGCCTGCGCCGCCCTCTCCGCCGCCCGTACGGACAGGTCCGCTTCCGGCCCGCGCCAGGCTCCGCACTGCCCGGCTCGCCGCCGGCAACGCGCCCCGGATCGGCGGGGATCGCTCGGGAGCGCGCGGCCGCATCCACAGCGCACGCTCCCGGGGCGGAGTATCGTCGCGCAGGCCTGCGACGACCGATCGCGGACGAGCGTCGCGGCGCCATCGCTGCGGTGCCACTTGATCCCGACCGGGAGACTCGATGGGCAAGGCCGACCATACCGCTCCCGGCACCCCTTCGGCGTGGCGGCGGATCCCGCCGGGGATCTGGGCGCTGGGGTTCGTGTCGCTGCTGATGGACACCTCCTCGGAGATGATCCACGCGCTGCTGCCGGTCTATCTGGTCACCACGCTCGGGGCGTCGGCCCTGGCGGTGGGCTTCATCGAGGGCATCGCCGAGGCCACCGCATCGATCGTCAAGGTGTTCTCCGGCGCGCTGTCGGACTGGCTGCGGCGGCGCAAGCTGCTGGTGGCGATCGGCTACGGGCTGGCGGCGTTCACCAAGCCGGTGTTCCCGCTGGCGACCACGGTCGGCTGGGTGGTCGCTGCGCGTTTCGTCGACCGCATCGGCAAGGGCATCCGCGGCGCACCGCGCGATGCGCTGATCGCCGACCTCGCCCCGGCCGGATTGCGCGGCGCCGCGTTCGGCCTGCGCCAGGCGCTCGACACCGCCGGCGCGTTCCTCGGCCCGGCGCTGGCGATCGGGTTGATGTGGCTGACGGCCGACGACATTCCGCTGGTGTTCTGGTGCGCGGTGCTGCCCGCGTTCGCCGCGTTCGCGCTGGTGGTGTTCGGCGTGCACGACGTCGCCGAGCGCGGAGACGGCCGCCGCGTGCGCACACCACTGTCGCGCGCCGACCTGGCGCGATTGCCGCCGCGGTACTGGGGCGTGGTGGCGATCGCCGCGCTGTTCACCCTGGCGCGCTTCAGCGAGGCGTTCCTGGTGCTGCGCGCACAAGAGCTCGGGCTGGCGCTGGCGCTGATCCCGCTGGTGCTGGTGGGGTTGAACCTGGTCTATGCGTTCTCGTCGTATCCGGTCGGGGTGCTGGCCGACCGCGTCGACCGCACCCGGCTGCTGGCGTGGGGCGTGGCAGTGCTGGTGCTGTCCGACCTGGCGCTCGCGCTGCTGCACGGCCTTGGCGGGCTGGCACTGGGCGTGTTGCTGTGGGGACTGCACATGGGCATGACCCAGGGCCTGCTGGCGACCCTGATCGCCGACGCGGCGCCGGCCGACCTGCGCGGCACCGCATTCGGCGTGTTCAACCTGATCGGCGGCCTGGCGCTGCTGGCGGCAAGCGTGCTGGCCGGCGGCCTGTGGGATGCGTTCGGCTCGCGCGCCACGTTCCTTGCCGGCGCCGGCTTCGCGGCGATCGCGACGCTGACGCTGCTCGCGCATGCGCGACGGCAGCGGGGCCGTGCCGCGCGCGGGTAACGGTCGCCGCATCCGCACGCCCCGCTGGGTTGGGGGGATACCGCGCCGCGCACCGACCGTTGCGGCCACTCCTTGCACGCAGACGCAGGCCCTTCGCACGGCCTATCGACCGCGCATGTGGCCGCGGACTGCATGCATCCCGCATGCGCTTGACTCAAGTCAAGCCTCCCGGCGCGGCGACGCCGTAATTTGTCGTGGGGGTCTTGCACGTCCCGGAATCCGGGGCGGCAATCGACGTACGGGCAGCTTTTCTCACGGGGATTCGGCATGCGAAAACGCACCATAGACTTGGTTCTCTCGATCGTGGCCAGCACGGTCGCCTTGCTGTTGTCCTGGCCTTATTGGCGGGATTTCCAGTATTGGCCCGAGTCGCGTCTGCTGTGGGGCGTCTACTTCGTCGTCGGCTTCGCGCTGTCGGTGTACGTCTTCTACGCCTTCATGGTCGCTATCCACACCCTGTTCGAGCACGACGCGCTCGAGCACGCGGAAGCGGCCCAGGCCCGGGCTTCCGGCAACGGTACGGAGGGACGGCCATGAGCTGCGGACCCGGCAAGCCTTGCGAGGAAGGGCACAAGCGCCGCATGGCGTTCGGCGCCCTCGGCGCCATGGCGATCATCTTCATCCTGCTGTCCGCGGCCTCGTTCCTGAAGTCGCGCAACCAGGTCGTGCCCGACGCCGTGACCTACGGCTCCTACGACGCGGTGCAGGGCAAACGCGTGTTCCAGGCCTATAACTGCATGGGCTGCCACACCCTGCTGGGCAACGGCGCCTACCTGGGCCCGGATCTGACCAACGTCTACGAGCAGGCGGGTCCGGCGTGGCTGGCGGCGTTCCTGCCGTCGGCCGGCGGCTGGCCGACCGGCCCGGCCCTGCAGGTCCATCTGCAGAAGCCCGAGCAGATCGCCGCCAGCGGCACCGGCGACCTGGACGCATACCTCAAGCGCTATCCCGGCGCGGCCGAGCGCATCCAGCGCCGTGGCGGCGGCACGACCTTCATGCCCAACCTGCCGCTCACCAGCGAACAGGTCGGCCAGCTGATCGCGTTCTTCAAGTACACCTCGGAGATGAATACCGAGGGCTGGCCGCCCAAGCCCAAGGTCGATGGCCTGAAATCGCCGCTGGCCAAGCCGATCCCGGGCATCGCCAGCGCCAGTGCCGCCGAGGCACCGGCCGCCGCCGCGTCGGTCGCAAGCGCCGATCCGGCCGCGCAAGGCGCGGAGATCGTGAAGGAATACGCCTGCACCTCCTGCCATGCGCTCGACCGCTCCAAGCTGGTCGGTCCGGGCTGGGGCGGCCTGTACGGCTCGCAGGTGGCCCTGACCGACGGCAGCAGCGTGCTGGCCGACGACGCCTTCCTGGCAGAGTCGATCCGCCAGCCCGACGCCAAGATCGTCGCCGGCCACGTCGCCGGCACCATGCCGTCCTACGCCACCATGCTCAAGGACGACCAGGTCGACGCCATCGTCGCCTACATCCGCACTCTGTCGGGAGACGGGCAATGATCCAGATCCAGTACCAAACCCAGCGCCTGAGCATGCGCTTCTTCATGCTGATGCTGGTGCTGTTCTTCGTCCAGGTCGTGTTCGGCCTGCTCCTGTCGCTGCAGCACGTCGACCCGGCGCTGCTGGCCGGCAAGCTCAACTTCAACGTCGCCCGCACCGAGCACCTCAACCTCGGCATCCTGTGGATCCTGTCGGGGTTCATCGGCACCATCCTGTTCGTCGGGCCGTTGCTGTCCAAGCGCGAGCTGGCCGCGCCGGGACTGATCAAGTTCCTGTTCTACGCGTTGCTGGCGGTGGTGATCTGGAACGTCGCGACGCAGTTCCTGGCACGCTTCGGCATCGCCGGCTGGTGGCTGGGGCAGCCGTGGTTCCATGAAGGGCTCGAGTACCTGGAGGCCGGCCGCGCCGCCGACGTGGTGATCCTGATCGGCTTCTCGATCCTGACCTACGTGGTGCTCAAGACCTTCCCGCCGCGCAAGGAGTGGAACGAGATCCACTGGGGCTTGGCGCTGGGCGTGATCGCGCTCACCCTGGTGTGGATCTTCGGCCTGTTCTTCATCGAGCGTCAGGACGTCAGCGAGTACTTCCGCTGGTACGTGGTCCACTACTGGGTCGAGGGCGTGTGGGAAGTGATCCACATCAGTCTGGTCGGCTTCCTGCTGGTGCTGATGTTCGACGCCAAGGTCAAGAGCGTCGGCTACGCGGTGTTCTGGGGCATCTCGCTGGTGTGGCTGTCGGGCCTGATCGGCAACGCGCACCACTACTTCTGGATCGGCACGCCGGAGTTCTGGCAGTTCTGGGGCTCGCTGTTCAGCGCGCTGGAACCGCTGCCGCTGATCTTCTGCTTCTGGCACATCTACCTGGACGCGCACCACGACCGCAGGCCGCTGAAGAACGCCCCGGCGTTCTACTTCATCCTCGGCTCGGTGGTGCTCGAACAGGTCGGCGCCGGCATCCTCGGCTTCACCATGACCTTCGCCCTGACCAACGTCTGGTCGCACGGCACCTGGGTCACGCCGAGCCACGCGCACCTGGCGCTGTTCGGCACCTTCGGCATGCTCGGGATCGCCTCGGCGTACTACGCGGTGCCGCTGATGCGCAACCTGCAAGGCTACGACGAGCGGCTGGGCCGGCTGGCGTTCTGGCTGGTGTTCGTCGGCATGCTGGGGATGTCGTTCGCCTTCGCCCTGGGCGGCACCATGCAGGTGTTCGCCTACCGCACCCTGGGGCTGGACTGGTTCGGCGGCGACATCTATCCGGCGATGGGCTTCTTCAAGGCGCTGGTGCCGGTGTTCGGTACCGTGTTCCTGGTCGGCACGGGCCTGATCGTGTACGACCTGATCACCCTGGGCCACCGCGTGCCGTCCGAGGCCGCCACGCCGGCCGCCGCGAGCTACGCCGATCCGCACGCGCCCGCCAACGGGGTGCAGGCGGTGACCGGCTGGAGCCGCTACCTCACCGGTTACGAGACCGGCCTGTGGCTGCTGGGCATGTGGTTCTTCGGCGCGGTCATCACCTTCGGCCTGCTCAGCTTCAACCTGGCCAGCGTGCAGGCCGGCAACCCGACCCTGCCCTACCTGCTGGCCTCGATCGGCTACCCCGGCCTGCTGCTGGTGACCCTGCTGTTCGTCTGGCGTTTCCTGGCATCGATGGGCGCGCGGGCGCAGGAGCCCGCGCCCGCAGCCGACGCCGGCGCCTACGCGCTCGGGCAGACGGCCTAACCCTGGGAGGGTCGGCGCCTGCCGTTCCGCACGGTTGCGGGGCGGCAGGCGCGCGGACCTGACGCAATTCCCGCAACCGGTGCCGCCGGCTCAATCGCCGCGGCGCGCCCACCAGCGCCCGAGCACGCGGGCCCGTTCGAAGCGCGACTCGCTGCCCGCACGCAGGCGCGCCAGGTTGGCGCGGTGCGTGTACAGCAACAGCGCCGCAGCCGCCACGGCGAACGCCAGCCGCGGCCATTCGGCCCCGCTCAGCAACGCCAGCAGCGCCAGCGCCAGTCCGGCCAACAGCGTGGACACGCTCGCGTAGCCGCCGACGGCCAAGCTCAGCAGCCACACCGCCAGCACCAGCGCCAACGCGCCCGGCCAGACCACGGCCAGCGTGCCGGCCAGCGTCGCCGCGCCCTTGCCGCCGCGAAAGCCGTGGAACAGCGGCCACACGTGCCCCGCCACTGCGGCCAGCGCGCAGGCATACAGCCACGCCGAAGATGCGGCGGGCGGCAGCAGGCGCAGCGCCAGCCACGCGGCCAACGCGCCCTTGCCGACGTCCACGATCACCGTCCCCAGCGCGAACCACGCACCCTGGGTGCGCAACGCGTTGCTGCCACCGGCATTGCCGCTGCCCAGCGTGCGGATGTCCACGCCGCGCAACCGGCCCAGCAGCAGGCTGCCCGACAGCGAACCGAGCAGATACGCGAGCAGCACCAAAGCGAAATTCACGGGCAGGTCTCCAGGAATGCCCAGCCCGGCGTGCGCGGGTCGTCCGCACCCGGGCGCGCTACGATGTCGCCGCGCGCGCTCAGATGTCCGCCGGCTGCAGACTGAGCACCAGCGTACCCGGCCCGGCGTGCGCGCCGATCGCCGGACCGGTTTCCACCAGCCACGCCTGCGCGCAGTCCAGCAACCCGCGCACGCTGCGCAGTAGCGCCTCGCCGTCGGCGGCGGCGTCGCAATGGCCCACGACCACGCGCCAGCGCCGGCCGCGATCCACGCGCCGGGCCACGTAACGCGCGAACCGCTCCGGGACCCGCCGCGAGCCGAACAGCCCGCCGACCAGGCCCAGCTTGCCGCTGCCCTTGAGCCGGGCGATCGGGGTCAGCCGCAGCGCCTGCACCAGCGGCTTGCCCCAGGCCGGCAGCCGCCCGCCGCGCACCGCCATGGCCAGGTCGCGCGCCATCGCGAAGGTCAGCGTGCGCGGCCGCAGCGCCTGCAGCCGGGCGAGGATCGCGGCCGCATCCTCGCCGCGCTGGGCCGCCTCGGCGGCGGCGATCGCCAGCAACGCCTGGCCGCCGGCGGCGTTGGCGGTATCGAAGACGAAGGTACGCTCGGGATGGCCGCGCTGGGCCGCGGTCTCGGCCGACTGGATGGTGCCCGAAACCGCGCGCGCCACGCCCAGGTACACCACCGCGGGGTGATGCGAGAGCAGGAATTCGAACTGGCGGCGGAAATCCCCCGGCGGCGGCTGGCTGGTGCGCGGCAGCACCGGCGCCTCGCGCAGCTTGCGGTAGAACTGCGCCGGCGTCAGCCCGATCTTGTCCAGGTAATCCTGGTCGCCGAAGTTCAGCCGCAGCGGCACCACATGGATGTTCAGCGCCTCGGCGACGCCCTCGGGCAGGTCGGCGGAGCTGTCGGTCACCACCGCCACGCCGCCGGCGCCGGCCGCGGTCCGCGCCTGCGCGCGCATGTCGTCGGCCTTGGTCGCCTCCACCCGCCCGAAACGCGCCGCCAGCGCGAACAGCGCCTGCGGATCGGCGACGTGCGCATGCACGCGCAGCCGCGCGTGCGAGCCGGCGACCACCACGCACGAGGCGCCCAGCTGCGCGATCGCGGTGCGCAGCGCCGCCGGCTCCAGGCCCGCACCCAGCAGCAGGCACTCGCTGCACCAGCGGTGCGCCGGGTCGGCGTCGAGCAGTTCCTCGTGCGCGCGCGCCGCGTCGAGATCGGCCTCGGCGTCCGGCATGGCGTCGACCTGCGGTGCCGCGATCGCGTTGTCGCCGCCGGCCAGGAACGCGTCGATCCCTTCCAGCAGGTCGACGAACCCCTGTGCGCCGGCGTCCACCACGCCCGCCTTCTGCAGCACCGGCAGCTGCTGCGGCGTGCGTGCCAGCGCGCGCCGCGCCTGCACCAGCGCCGCGGCGAACCAGCCACGCACGTCGAGCACGTCTTCGTGCGGCTCCAGCGCCTCGGCGAACGCGGCGATCACGCTGAGGATGGTGCCTTCGCGCGGCTCGGCCACCGCCTGGCGCGCCGAATGCGCGCCGGCACGCACGGCCCTGGCCAGGTGCGCGGGCGCGACCGCCACGTGCCCGCCGATCTCGCCGGCGACCCCGGTGAGGAATTGCGCCAGGATCGCGCCGGAATTGCCGCGGCCGCCGTCGATGGCATCCTCGCTCACCCGCCGCAGCAGCTCGCCCACGCCGCCCGCCCGGCGGCTCAGCGCGCCGGTCAGCACGCTGCCCAGGGTGAAGGCCAGGTTGCTGCCGGTATCGCCGTCGGCGACCGGGAACACGTTGATGCGGTTGAGGGTGTCGCGGTCGGCGATGACCCGGCGGGCGCCGGCGATCAGCGCGCGGCGCAGGCCCGCACCGCGGATGCGCAGCGCGGTGCGCTCGAGGACGATGGCATTCATTGCGGGCCAGTGTGCCGCATGCCGCGGCCAAAAACAGGGTGCGCTGATCCAGATCAATCCGCGGGCCCGCGCCGGCGACGACGGGCCGGTACCATGCACCTCGCGCGGCCCGGTGCCGCAACCGGGATGGGGATGCCCCCTCCGCGCTCCGCGCCAACCCCTCTCCCCGCCCGGAAGCAAGCCATGTCCCCGACGTTGTCCGAACAGATCGTGCTGGTCACCGGCGCCGGGCGCGGGCTGGGCCATGCCATCGCCCGCGCCTTCGCCGCCGCCGGTGCGCGCGTGGTCGTCAACTACCGCGCCAGTCGCGCCCCGGCCGAAGCGCTGTGCGCGCAACTGGGCGACGGGCGCGCGCTGGCGCTGCAGGCCGACGTCACCGACCCGGCCGCGGTCGCGGCGATGCTGGCCGCCGCCCGCGCGCATTTCCGGACCCCGGTCACGACCGTGATCAACAACGCCCTGGCGGACTTTTCCTTCAACGGCGACGCCCGCTCCGGCGCCGAGGCGATCGCGTGGGAGGAATTCGACGCCCAGTTCCGCGGCAGCGTGCGCGGCGCCCTGAACACCATCCAGGCGGCCGTGCCCGGCATGCGCGAAGGCGGTTTCGGGCGGGTCGTCAACATCGGCACCAACCTGTTCCAGAACCCGGTGGTGCCCTACCACGACTACACCGCGGCCAAGGCGGCGCTGCTGTCGCTCACGCGCACCATGGCCGCCGACCTGGGACCGGCCGGGATCACCGTCAACATGGTTTCCGGTGGGCTGCTGCGCAGTACCGACGCCAGCGCCGCCACGCCCGAGGCGATCTTCGACCTGATCGCGGCGGGCACGCCGCTGCGGCACGTCACCACGCCGGAGGAATTCGCCGACGCGGTGCTGTTCTTCGCCTCGCCGTGGGCGCGCGCGGTGACCGGCCAGAACCTGGTGGTGGACGGCGGCCTGGTCAAGGACTGAGCCGCCCCGCCGCGCGCGGTCAGTGCCGGCTGCTGTGGTACAGCTGCGCCAGCGTATCGGCAGGCACCGGCACGGAAAAGTAGAAGCCCTGCGCCAGGTCGCAGGCCTCGTCCTTGAGGAACTGCAGCTGCTGGCGGTCTTCCACGCCCTCGGCGATCACCCGCAGGCCCAGGCTGTGCGCCAGGCGGATGATGGCGCGCGTGATCTCGCGGTCTTCCTCGTCATGGCCCAGGTCGCGGACGAAGGCCTGGTCGATCTTCAGCGCATCGATCGGCAGGCGCTTGAGGTAGGCCAGGCTGGAATAGCCGGTACCGAAATCGTCCACCAGGATCTTCAGCCCCAGCGCCTTGAGCCGGGCCAGCAGGACGATGGTGTTTTCGGCATCGGACATCAGCGTGGTTTCGGTCAGCTCCAGCTTCAGCGCGCCGCGCTCGACCTGGAAATCGCGCAGGCAGCGCTCGACGTATTCGCAGATCTCGCTGTCGCCCCAGCTCGGCAGGCCGGTGGGAAACCCCTCGGCATCGCGGCGGGCGTCGGGCGGGACCTGGCGCCCGGACATGTTGACCGAGACGCTCAGCCCCTCGATCCCGGCCCGGCGCCAGCGTTGCAGCTGCCGGCAGGCCTGGGCGATCACCCAGCGGCCCACGGCGACGATCTGTCCGGTCTGCTCCAGCACCGGGATGAAATCCGCCGGCTCCACCTCGCCGCGGTCCGGGCACTGCCAGCGCAGCAGCGCCTCCACCCCGGTCCAGCGGCCGCTGCGCAGATCGACCTGCGGCTGGTAATGCAGCACGAACTGCTCGCGTTCGACCGCCTGGCGCAGCGCGGCTTCCAGCTCCCGCCGCTCCTGCGCCCACTGGTTCATCTTCGGGGTGAAGAAGCGGTACGCGTTCCGGCCCGCGGCCTTGGCGTGGTACATCGCGGTGTCGGCGTAGCGCATCATCGCCTCGGCGTCGCAGGCGTCCTCCGGGCATACCGCGATGCCGATGCTCAGGGTGACCACGGCCATCGCCTCGCCCAACAGGAACGGATGCCGCATCGCCTCGGTCAGCTGCCGGGCCAGGGCCGCGGCGTCCTGCGGGTGGCGGGCGATCGGCGCGATCACGCCGAACTCGTCGCCGCCGAAGCGGCCGACGATGTCGCAGCTGCGGGTGCAGGCCTGGATCCGCTCGGCGACCTGACGCAGCAACTCGTCGCCCATCGAATGGCCCTGGGTGTCGTTGACGTACTTGAACCGGTCCAGATCCAGGTACAGCAGCGCCAGACTGTGGCCCTGCTCGATCGCCGCGCGGCATTCGCGTTCCAGGCACTCGGTGGCGTAGCGCCGGTTGGGCAGTCCGGTCAGGGCGTCGTAGTGCGCCAGCCGGTGCAGCTTCTGCTCGGTGCTGCGGCGCCCGGTGACATCGTGCACGGTGCCCACCAGCTGCACGCAGCGTCCGTCGGCGTCGAACACCGGCGCCACCATCACCTCGCCGTAACGCTCGCCGGCAGGGAAGCGCGCGATCTCCTCCCAGTACATCGGCTGGCCGGACGCGGCGGCCTGCGCGTAATGCGACAGGGCCAGGCCCAGCGACGGTTCCGGGAACACCTCCTCGACCCGGCGCCCGATCACCTGCGCGGCGGTCAGCCCGGTGGCCTCCAGGAAGCGGGCATTGACCGCGCCGAAGCGGTAGCCGTCCGGCAGCACGTCGATCAGGTAGACGATGTCCTCGATGGTGTCGAAGATCACCTGCAGCGTCGGCGCGCGCTGCTCCCGCGCGCCGCCGCCGCCGGACGGCACCGGCGGCGGTTCGTTGCCCGAAGGCGGGTTCACGGCCATCGCGGGTCTCCGTTCGTCGCCGGCCTGCGGAGCCTCCGGCTCCGGGCAGCGCGTCCGCGGACCGCGCGGGAATTCCGGCGGGAATCCTCGCAAGCCGCGCACCAACCGGCCGGGGCACCGCCGCCCGGGCCACGCGTCGGGTTCGTCGCTCGACCCTGCGCGGTGCAGACAACGGCCACCCCCGTCGCCGCAGGCCAGCCGGCGGATGCATCGACGCGTCGCGGAAAAAACGGCGGTCCGGGCGGGCGCATCGTCACCGCACGTGCACGGACGACGCAGCGGCCGCGAGCCGCCTGAAGCGATCGCCGCACCGGCGCCGTCGGAGCGTGCGTGCCAGCGCCGGCCGGGCCGATTGCCGCATCGGCTCAGGGCGGCAATCCCGCCCGCCGCAGGGCGTCGGCCAGCTGCGCGGCATCGTCGGGATTGCGGAACGGCTCCTTGCTCATGAAGCGGGCGCTCGAGAACTCCGGCTTCAGCGCCACGCAGTCGGCGGCCTCGCGCCGGGCACGGTCGCTGTCGCCCAGCCGCGCGTGACAGGCGGCGCGCAGCGCGGCCACGCGGTACTGGCGCACGGGGATGCGGTCGAACATCGCCAGCGCCTCGCTGTCGCGCCGCAAGACCATGTACGCCTGGCCGAGCGAGCGCCAGTACCAGGGCGGGTCGAAATAGGGATCGATCTCGCGGGCGCGGCGGAACCAGTCCAGCGCCTCCTCGGCCTGGCCGAGATAGACCAGCATCAGGCCCATGTCGGCGATGTTCCACTGGTTGTTCGGGTTGAGCTCGATCGCGCGCCGCGCGTACTGCAGGGTCAGGTCGTAGGCGCGCCGCTGCAGGCAGACCTGGGCCAGGATCGAGAAACAGGTGCTCTCGTGCTCGTCGAGTTCCACCGCGCGCTGCGCCAGCGCGTAGGCCTGCTGCAGCAGGGCGTCGGCAGCGGCGGGGTCGCGCTGCTCGTCGTACCACTGCCCGGCGCGCATCGCCGCGAGCATGGCGTAGGCCAGGCCGTAGCCGGGGTCCACCTCGATCGCCTTCTCGAACAGGCGCGTGGCTTCCGCCACGCCCGCCGGATCGCTCCAGGGCAGGATGTTGCCGCGCAGCACGTACTCGTAGGCCGCCTGGCTCGCCGCCGGCTTGCGCCGCGCGCGTTCCGCGTCGACCACCCGCACCCGTCCCACCAGGGTGCTGACGATGGTGCGCACCACCTGGTCCTGGACCGCGAAGATCTCGGCCAGGTCGCAGTCGTACTTCTCCGCCCAGATGTGGGCGCCGGTGCCGGTGTCGATCAGCTGCGCGGTGATGCGGATGCGCTCGCCCATGCGCCGCACGCTGCCTTCGACGATGAAACGCACCTGCAGCTCGCGCGCGACCTGCTGCACGTCGACGGCGGCGTCGCGGTAGCGGAACGAGGCCGTGCGCGAGCGCACCGCCAGCAGGCGCCAGCGCGAGAGCTCGGTGATGATGTCCTCGGTGATGCCGTCGCCCAGCGACGCCTGCTCCGGGTCGCCGCCCAGGTTGGCGAACGGCAGCACGCAGATGTCGACGCGCTCGGGCATGCCGACGGGGACCGGCGGCAGCTCCGCGAGCGCTGGCGCGGGCCGGTCCGCCGCGGCGACGGCAGAGGACGGCGGCACCGGCGGCGCCGGTGCGGCCGGGCGCACGATCAACGCCGCGAGCGCACGCAGCATGTCCTGCAGCGGCGGGCCCGCCGCGTGCACGTCGGCATCCTCCAGGTCGATGGTGTGCAGCGCGCGCACGTCCAGCGGCAAGGTCGCGCCGTCGAAGCGCACCGGCACCAGGATGCCGCGCTCGGCGGCCTCGCGCGCCTCGCCGCGTACCCAGCGCGAGGCGACCGAATCGGCGCTCCAGACCACCAGCACGGCGCGGGCCTGGGCCAGCTGCGCATCGATCAGGCGGTCGAACTCCTGCCCCGGCGCGATCTCCGGATCCCACCACACCGACCAGCCCCGGGCTTCGATCGCCGCCACCAGCGGCGCGACCCGGGCACGATCGCGGCGGGAGTAGGAAACGAAGACATCGGCCATGTCGGGGAACCTCAACCGCAGCGGTCGCCGCTTCCCCATCCGGCCCGGCGAGCATACTCCCGGCAGCGCAAGGCAATGTCGGGCCGACGGCCGCACGGCGAGCGCCGCGCCGCGGCGCCGTCACTGGTGGTTAGCGTCCGCCTGCCTACCCTCCATTAGTCCGACCGGGGATGTCCGATGAAGATCCTGATGGTGCTGACCTCGCACGACCGGCTCGGCGCGACCGGCGAGAAGACCGGTTTCTGGCTCGAGGAATTCGCCGCGCCGTACTACGTGTTCCGCGACGCCGGCGCCGAGGTCACCCTGGCCTCGCCCGCCGGCGGGCAGCCGCCGCTGGATCCCCGCAGCGACGCGCCCGATGCGCAGACGCCCGCCACCGCGCGTTTCCGCGACGACGCTGCCGCGCGCGCCGCACTGGCCGCGACGCTGCGCCTGTGCGATGTCGCCGACGCCAGCTTCGACGCCGTGTTCTATCCCGGCGGGCACGGCCCGCTGTGGGACCTGGCCGAGGACCGCGACTCGATCGCCCTGATCGAAGCCGCCTACGCGGCCGGCAAGCCGGTCGCCGCCGTATGCCACGCCCCGGCCGCGTTCCGTCACGCCAGGCGTCCCGACGGTGCGCCGCTGGTGCAAGGCAAGGCGGTCACCGGCTTCGCCAACACCGAGGAAGCGGCCGTGGGCCTGAGCGCGGTGGTGCCGTTCCGGGTCGAGGACATGCTCCGGCACAACGGCGGCCGCTATTCGAAGCAGGACGACTGGCAGGCGCATGTGGTCAGCGACGGCAACCTGGTCACCGGACAGAACCCGGCGTCCTCGGCGCCGGCGGCGCATGCGGTGCTGGCGCTGCTGCAGCGCGGCTGAGCCCGGGAGCCACTCGTCCGATCGCGCATGCCGCACGCGGCGCGGCGCGTTCGATCGCCGTTTCCGCGAAACCGGGATGGGGCAATCGTCCGGACCCTCCTCGACGATCGCGCGCGCCGCAGCGCGTCACCAGCTCAGGATGAAGTCGCCATCGCCCCGTGGCGCGACATCGCAACCCAGCGGCGCGCATTCGCGACGCAGCATCGCCAGCAGCCAGTCCCGGTCCGCGTCCCGCGCCAGCTCGATGCGGAAGCGGCGGATGCGGGTCGGCACCAGCGCCAGCTCGCGCAGGCAGCCGTCGGCGGCATCGATGCGCGGGAAGTACATCAGGCCCAGCTCGCCGCGGAACGCCTCGTGGCCGCCGATGCCCTCGTAGTCGTTGAGCAGGTCGCCGCAGCCGTAGAGCACCAGATGCCCGCGATGGACCTCGATCGCCTTGGGATGATGCGAGGAGTGGCCATGCACCAGGTCCACGCCGGCGCCGTCGATCAGCGCGTGCGCGAACGCGCGTTGCGCCGGCGCCACCGCATACCCCCAGTTGTCGCCCCAGTGCACGGAGAACACGACCACGTCGCCGGCACGCTTGTGCCGGGCGACCTCGGCGCCGATCCGCGCCACCGTGCGCGGCGACAGGTCCGGCAGCCGCTGCACCCCGGCGCGGGCCGCGCGCGCCGCCCAGAACTCCGGCACCCCCGCATCCTCGCTGGCCGCCGCGAACACCAGCACTCGCCGCGCCTGCGGCAACGGCAGCACCGCCGGCGCGCGCGCCGCCGCCAGCCGCGGCCCGGCGCCGGCGACGGCGATGCCGGCCGCGCGCAGCGTCGCCAGCGTCTCCGCCAAACCCTCGCGGCCCCAGTCCAGCATGTGGTTGTTGGCCAGTACGCAGCAATCGACGCCCGCGGCGGCAAGCACGTCGACGTTGCGCGGCTGCATGCGGTAGTTGATGCCCTTGGGCCAGGGCCGGTCGTGACGGGTGACGGCGGTTTCCAGGTTGACGATGCGCGCCTGCGGCTGCCGCTGCCGCCACTGCGCCAGAGCCTCGCCCCAGACGTAGTCGGCGGCAACCTGGCGCGGGATGCGGCCGCTGACGGCCTCGGCCAGTTCCACGTAGCGGCGCGCGTCGCGGACCACGGCCTCGTGCAGCAGCGGCTCGGACGGATGCGCCAGGATCTGGTCGATGCCGCGCCCGAGCATGACATCGCCGCACAGGAACAGCGTGATCGGCATGCCGCCATGGTCGCGGCCGCGCCCGGCGCGCGGCAACGCCCGCCGCGTCGCGCTGCGGGTGTCACCCATCGCCGCGCCGCCCACCGCGCCCAGGACGATGCAGGCCAGCTGCCGCAGGAAACGCCGGCGTCCGCGCATGCCCGGCAGCCTGCAGGCAGCGGCGTGACGCGCGCCTGAAGCCGCGCCCGTCGACGCGCCTGCGGCGTCGCAGCGTCAGCGGGCCGCGTCGCGGTCCGCGGCGTGCGCCTGGCGGCCGAAAGCCAGCACGCGTTCGACCAGCCAGTCGATGTCGGCGCGGCGGCTGCGGAAGTTGACGATGCACACGCGCAGGCTGTAGCGCCCGTCGAGCGTGGTCGGCGACAGGACGATCTCGCCGGTCGCCAGCAACTGCGCCTGGATCGCGGCGTTGATCCGATCCAGCGCGGCCGCATCGGCGCCTGCCGGGCGGTAGCGGAAGCAGCTGATGCTGAGGTCGGAAGCCAGCAGTTCCAGCTCGGCCTCGGCGCGGACCCGCCGGTCGAGGTATGCGCGCAGCGCGATGTTGTCGGCGATCGCGCGCCGGTAGGCATCGACCCCGCGCAGCTTGAACATGACCCACAGCTTCAGCGCGCGGAACCGCCGCGACAGCTCCATGCCGTAGTCCCAGAACGCATGGCTCTCCAGCGGCGCGGTCTCGGTCACGGTGATGTACTCGGAGGTGTCGGCATACGCATCGCGCAGGCGTTGCGGGTCGCGCACCAGCAGCACGCCGGTGTCGAACGGCGCGTACAGCCACTTGTGCGGATCCAGCGACAGCGAGTCGGCCCGGGCGAAACCCTCGCGCAGGAAGGCGTAGGCCGGGGTCAGCGCGGCCGGCGCGCCGTAGGCGCCGTCGACATGGAACCAGACGCCGATCTCGCCGCAGACCGCGGCCAGCTCCGCCAGCGGATCGATGCTGCCGGCGTTGGCGGTACCGGCCGAGGCGGCGACCAGCGTCGGGACCAGACCGGCCGCGCGATCGGCGGCCAGGGCCGCGCGCAGCGTGTCCGGCTGCAGCCGTCGCGCCGCGTCCACGGCCAGGCTGCGGACGTGACCGACTCCGAGAAAACGCGCCGCCTTGGCCAGCGACAGGTGGGTCTCACGCGAGGTGTACAGCACCAGCCGCTCGCGCGCCGTACCCGGATGCCGGCGCTGCGCATGCTCCACCGCCGCGCCCAGCGCGTGCAGGTTGGCCGCCGAACCGCCGCCCAGCAGCAGGCCGTGACCGCCGCCGTCGAAACCCACCAGCGCATCCAGCCAGTGCAGCACCTGCCGCTCCACGGTCGCGGCGGCCGGCGCCGAGCGCCACGCGGTCACGTTCTGGTTGATGGCCGAGGCCAGCAGGTCGGCCAGCGCGCCGACCGGGTCCGGCGAGGCGCAGACATGCGCGAACTGACGCGGATGCCCGTTATGCCGCGAATGGCGCAACACCTTGTCGCGCAGTTCTTCCAGCAGCCTGGCCGCGTCGATGCCCTGTTCCGGTGGCGGTTGCTCGAACAGCGCCGCCAGTTCGACGCCGCTGCAGTGGCGCAGCACCGGCGCATCGGGTTCGGCAGCCAGCCACTGCGCGGCCAGCTCCAGCATGTCGCCGCCCAGCTGGCGGAAGCGCTCGACCGGCATGTCGAGCTCGCTGCGGGCGGCGGGGGCGTCGTGGTGGTTCATGCGGTGGTGTCCTTGCGAGACGGCGCCATGACTGTGGCGGTACGGATCGGGAAAACCATAAGCCAATGGCTACGCCGGCGCCGACGGCGATGGCTATAGCCGTGTCCGCCGCGTCCAGCAGGCGCTTGCTGCCGTACCGCCGCGCGCCGCAAGGTTCGCACAGCGCACGCCCGGGTTTTGCGCCCGCGGGTGTATAACGCCGGGGTCCCCACGGGAGCGAGCGCCATGAAACACCTGCTCAAGTTTGCCGTCTTCGCCATCGTCGCCAGCATCGCGCTGGCGCTGCCGTCGTTTGCCGCATTGAAGGTCGGCGCCCGTGCGCCCGATTTCAGCGCCCCCGCCTATCTCGCCGGCGAACCGTTCACCTTCAAGCTCGCCGATGCGCTGAAACAGGGCCCGGTGGTGGTGTACTTCTTCCCCGCCGCGCATACCCCCGGCTGCAACCTGGAAGCGCACCTGTTCTCCGAGGCCATCGACAAGTTCAAGGCGCAGCACGCCACCGTGATCGGCGTCACCGCCGGCAACGTGGACGAGCTGGCGGATTTCTCCCGGGAAACCGAACACTGCGGCGGCAAGTTCCCGGTCGCCGCCGACCCCGGCGCGAAGATCGCCCGGCAATACGACGCCCTGCTGAAGATGAAGCCCGGCTGGTCCGACCGCACCTCCTACGCGATCGCGCCCTCGGGCACGATCGCCGCCGTGCACTCGGACCTCAATCCCAACCAGCACGTGAAGGCGATGCTGGACGCGGTGACCGCGCTCGGAAAGTAGCCGGTACGGCGCCGCCTCAACCTCGACTGGCCGAGCGGCAGGATTCGTCTCCGGGGCAAGCCTGCAGCGCGATCCAGTCGCCGCCGCTGCTGCCGAATCAGGCGTTGCCGGGGGTGTCGTAGCGGCTGCTGGCCAGGCGTCCGGCGATGCTGTCGAGGCTGCGACCGAGTTTTTCGCCGGCGCCGGCGATCGCCAGTTCCACGGTGGCCGCCTGGTGCGTGGCGACGACGGGATCCAGGCCGGCGGGGCGGGCCTCGAGCACGCAGCGCTTGTCGACGCCACCCTTGTCGCTGTTGACGTCGCTCAGGTGGGCCTGGATCCGGGTGATCTGCGCGCCGAACCGGGACGTCGCCGCCGCGACCGCGGCCTCCAGCAGCTGCTGCAGCCTGTCGCTCGCGGGGATCGTGCGGTCGGTGTGGATCAGGATCTGCATGGCGTCGTCTCCGGAAGGATGCATGGCGGGCGCGTTGGTGCTCGGGATTTGCCGGCCGCGCCGTGCGGCCGGCGCGTTCGGTACGGCGGCCGGCTCAGTACCGGTAGATCGCGGCGAGTCCGCTCGTGCCCGGCATGCGTTCGGCCGGCACCACCAGCACCTCGCCGCCGCTGCGCAGGACGCGCTCGCCGAGCACGTCGAGCAGATCCTCGTCCGCAGCGGCGTCCGGCTGTGCGAACGCCACGGCGCCGGCGGCGTCGATGCGGCCGGGTACCCGACGCCCGGCCTCCAGCAGCAGGGTCGCCACCCGGCCTTCATCCGCGGTCCGTGCCACGTCCGACAGGTCGGTCGAGCCGTGCTGCGCGGCTTGCGCGGCGGCGAACGCCTTGAGCATCCCTGCCAGGCGCTGCAGGTACCAAGGTTTCAGCAGTTGCCAGGCGCGCTCGCGCAGTTGCTCCGGCGTCAGCGCTTCGGGATTGACGTCAATCGCGGTGGCGATCAGTTGCGGGTTGACGCTGAGCGCGCGGAACAGCCGCTGGTGTTCGGGCAGCGCCGCCAGCAGCAGCGGCAACCCGGTGGCGCGCGAATGGTATTCGAGCACGGCGCGATCCACCTGACGGAAGAACTGTTCGGTCTCGACGTCGATCGCATCCTGCTTGACGTCGCTGGCACCGTGCCGGCCCATCGCGCCGGGCTCGATCCGGCCGTAGGTGCGGCTGGCGCGGTCGCGCTCGACCTCGCGCGTCACAACCTGGTCCACGGTGCGCGGTACCTGCGGCGCCAGTTCGATTTCCTGCATGCGATCGCGGTTGCCTTCGAACAGACGGGCGCGGTGCCGATCCAGGCCCAGGATCTGGAAGCGGTCGGCGGACTGCACGATCCGCAGTAACGGCCGGGTGTGCAGGCTGTCGCCTACGACGGCCACCTCCGGCACCGGACGCGGCAGTCGGTAGACGCGGAACATGCCGGGCGCAGCCAGCACCGCCAGGCCCTCGAGGTTGTGCTCCCAGAACTCGGCATCCGCCGCCAGCGCGCGGAACCGTGCCAGCAGCGCATCGGCGTCCCGGTCCGGATATTTCTGCTGCAGCCCGGCCTCGAGCGAGCGGATCAGGTTGCGGAAGCGGATCGGATCCTGCTGGCGGTCCGGGAACTGGCGATGGGTCGCCTGGTACACGGACAGGCACGGCGCCGGGTACGCGCCCAGCAGCAGGTCCGGGTAGTCGTGTTCGAGCTGGTCCATGGCGGTGTCCGGATCGGGATCGCAATTGCGATCGTTACCGATATCCGGGCGACGGCGCGTGAACGCAACGCCGCGCAGCGTCCGGTCGCGCGGGATGCGGCGCGACCGCCGGCGCCCTGCCCTGCTCGGCGCCGCGGCCGCGCGCGCTTACGCGGCGACGCCGTCCAGCACGATCCGCAGCATCGCGTCCAGCCCGGTGGCGCGCTGCTGCGGAGTCATCGCTTCGCCGCGGCGGATGTGGTCGGAGACCGCGAGCACCGCGATCGCCTCGACCCCGAGCGCAGCCGCCGCGCCGTACAGGCCGGCGGCCTCCATCTCCACGCCCAGCACGCCGTGGCGTTCGAGCAGGTCGAACAGCGCCGGGTCGGGATGGTGGAACAGGTCGGTGGAAAACACGTTGCCGATGCGCACCCGCGCGCCGGCGCGCTGCGCGGCGTCGGCAACGCTGCGCACCAGATCGAAGCTCGCCAGCGCCGCCAGGTCGTAACCGCCGAAGCGCAGGCGGTTGACCCGCGAATCGGTGCTGGCGCCCAGGGCGACGACGATGTCGCCCAGTTGCACGTCGGCGCCGGTGGCGCCGCAGGTGCCCACGCGCACCAGCCGCCGCACGCCGTACTCGCGCACCAGCTCGGTGGCATAGAGCGAGCACGACGGGATGCCCATGCCGGTTCCCATCACCGAGATCCGGCGGCCGCGCCAGTGGCCGGTGAAGCCCGGCATGTCGCGCACGTTGCTGACCTGCTCGGCGTCCTGCAGCAGCTGCGTGGCGATGTGGCGCGCGCGCACCGGATCGCCGGGCAGCAGCACGGTGTCGGCGAAGGCGCCGGCGGCGGCGTCGATGTGCGGCGTGCTCATGCGGAACCTCCGGGAAACTCCAGGTCGCGCGCCCGCACGGCGATGCCGGGCGACTCCGGCGCCGGCGGCAGGCTGCGGCTCATGCGCGCGCCGATCCCGCGTCCAGCGCCGCCAGGATGTCGTCCAGCAGGCTGCTGGCACCGATGCGGAAGCGCTGCGGCGTCGCCCATTGCGGCCCGAGGATGGCGTCGGCCAGGGCGAAGTACGTTGCCGCCTGCGCCAGCGTGCGCACGCCGCCGGCGACCTTGACGCCGCAGCGCCCGCCGCGCGCCTGCGTGGCCTGCAGCAGCCGCTGCGCCGCCGCCGGGGTCGCATTCACCGCCACCTTGCCGGTGGAGGTCTTGAGGAAATCGGCGCCGGCGTCGAGCGCCAGCCCGGCGGCCGCGTCGATCAGCGCATCCTCGTGCAGCATGCCGGTCTCCAGGATGACCTTCATCCGTGCGCGGGTGCCGCAGGCCTCGCGGCAGGCGCGCAGCACGGCCGTCGCTGCGGCGGCATCGCCGGCTTGCAGGCGCCGCCACGGCAGTACCACGTCGATCTCGTGCGCGCCGGCAGCGAGCGCGCGCCGGGTCTCGCGCTGCACGCGCGCGGGATCGGCGCCACCGTCGGGGAAGTTGACCACGGTCGCGACCCGTACCGCGGCCAGACCTTCGTCCTGCAGCCGCGCCCGGCAGGTGGCAACCCACTCCGGATACACGCACAACGCGGCTGGCGCCCCGTGCGGCGTGCGCGCGGCGGCGCACAGCGCCTCGATCCGCGCCATGTCGTCGTCCTCGCCCAGGCTGGTCAGGTCCAGCGCGGCCAGGGTGCGCAGCGCCAGCGCCTGCAGGTTCGGTTCCATTGTGGTGCCCCGCTCCCGATTGCTGCAGCCACGGTAAGCGATGTCGCCGGGCAGCCGATTGACGCCCGTCAAGGCCGCACGGGACGCACGGGGGCCGCGCCAAGCGCACGGCCGAGGCTCGCCCGGATTGCCCCTCCTCCGATTCTCCGGGCCGGTGTAACATATCAAATCGAAATGGGAATCACCCGCATCTTCACTGCATCGACGGCAGGATGGACATACCCGTCGCCATGACCGCGCCGGCTGCCGGCCACGTCGCCGACGCCCCCGGCGCGACCATCGGCGCGCCGGCGCCGTTGCTGGTCGCCTACGCCACCCAGACCGGCATCGCCGAACTGCACGCCCGCGACACCTGCCGCGCGCTGCAGGCTGCCGGCGTGCCGACCCGGCTGCTGGACTTCGACAGCCTGTCGCTGCCGATGCTGCATGCCGCCGACCGCGCCCTGTTCCTCGTCAGCACCAGTTACGACGGCGACCCGCCGGACATGGCCGAGGCCTTCAATCGCGACGCGATGGGCCGCAGCGCGCAGCTGGCGCACCTGCGCTACGGGCTGCTGATGCTGGGCGACAGCTACTACGACGATTTCTGCGGTTTCGGCCGCCGGCTGCAGCGCTGGCTGCAGGCCAGCGGCGCCCGGCCGCTGTTCGAGCCGGTGGCGATGGACGACGAAGACCCGGCCGCGCTGCAGCGCTGGCGCGTCGGCATCGGCGCGACGGTGCTGCGCTAGGGCAGGCGGCGCATGGCCGTCCCTCTTCCCGCCGCTGCCCGCCCCTCATCCGCCCCTGCGGGGCGCCTTCTCCCCGCACGCCGGGAGAAGGCGTCGTCCCTCCGCAATCGGTGGCAGCATCAGGCCGCAGCGGCGACGTCGTCGCGCAAGGCGCGTCGCAGGATCTTGCCGATGTTGCTCTTGGGCAGCGGCTGCTCGCGGAACTCGACGATGCGCGGCACCTTGTAGGCGGTCAGGTGCCGCCGGCAGTGCGCCAGCAGGTCGTCCTCGCTCAGGGCCGGGTCGCTGCGCACCACGAACACCTTCACCGCCTCGCCCGAGCGCGGGTCGGGGACGCCCAGCGCGGCGGCTTCCAGCACGCCGGGGTGCAGCGCCAGCACGTCCTCGACCTCGTTGGGGAACACCTTGAACCCGGACACCACGATCATGTCCTTCTTGCGGTCGGTGATGCGGATGCTGCCGCGCGCGTCCATCACGCCCATGTCGCCGGTGCGCAGCCAGCCGTCGGCGGTGAACACCTTGGCGGTCTCGTCGGGCCGCTGCCAGTAACCCGGCATCACCTGCGGGCCGCGCAGGCAGATCTCGCCGACCTCTCCGAGCGCGACCGGCGCGCCGTCGTCGTCGAGGATCGCCGCCTCGGTGCTCGGGATCGGCACGCCGATCGTCCCGCTCCATTCCTCGACGGTGACCGGATTGGCGATCGCCACCGGCGCGCTCTCGGTGAGGCCGTAGCCTTCCACCAGGGGCACGCCCGCCCGCTCCTTCCAGCGCCGCGCGACCACCTGCTGCACCGCCATGCCACCGGCCACCGCGAGCTTCAGGTGGCTCAGGTCGACATCGGCGAAGCCCGGCGCATCGAGCAGCGCGCGGAACAGCGTGTTGACGCCGACGATCGCGGTGAAGCGCGTCTGCCGCAGCGTCTTGACGAACGCCGGCAAGTCGCGCGGATTGGCCACCAGCACCGTCTGCGCGCCCTTGCCGAAGAAGGCCAGGCACGCAGTCAGCGCGAACACGTGGTACAGCGGCAACGGCAGGATCGCCGTTTCCGCGCCGTCGCGCATGTTGGGCGCCATCCATGCGGTCACCTGCAACAGGTTGGCCACCATGTTGCCGTGGGTCAGCATCACGCCCTTGGCCACGCCGGTGGTGCCGCCCGTGTACTGCAGGAACGCCAGGTCGTCATGGTTCAGCGTCACCTCCTGCAGCGCCAGCGTGCGGCCGGTGGCCAGGGCCCGGCCGAAGGGCACCGCACCGGGCAAGTGCCATGGCGGCACCATCTTTTTCACGTGCTTGACCGCCGCGTTGGTCAGCAGCCGCCGGAGCGGCGGCAGCAGATCGCCCACCTGCGTCGTCACCACCGTGCGCAGCGGCGTGGCCGCGACGACCTGCTGCAGCGTGTGCGCGAAGTTCTCCAGCACCACGATCGCGCTCGCGCCGGAATCCTTCAGCTGGTGCTCCAGTTCGCGCGGCGTGTACAGCGGATTGACGTTGACCACCACCAGGCCGGCGCGCAATACGCCGAACAGCGCCACGGGGTACTGCAGCAGGTTCGGCAGCATCAGGGCCACGCGCTCGCCGCGCCGCAGTCCGGCCGCGCTCTGCAGCCAGGCGGCGAAGGCGCGGCTGTCTTCGTCGAGCTCCCGGAACGTCATGGCCGTGCCCATCGAGCAGAACGCCGGCAGGTCGGCAAACCGCGCGCAGCAGGTATCCAGCACCTCGGCCAGCGAGGCGAAGCGCTGCGGATCGATCTCGGCCGGGACGCCGGGCGGATACTGGGCGAGCCATGGCTTGGGCATGCGTGCGCGTCGGTGTCGGAAGCCTGCGAGCCAGTATTGCCCGCGCGGCGTGATAGAACGGTCGTGTCGCGGGCCACGCCCGCCGGCCGCAGCGCGGGCGGGAGCCGCCGACCGGCACCGCGCCGCCGGCCCACGGCGGCCGTCCGCCCTGCGGGTCGCCGTTGACCGCTTCACCGCCCCTCAAGGAGATCCCCATGCACCGCATGCTCGCAGCCGCATTGCTCCCGCTGTCGCTGGCCGCCGCCCTGCCGGCCTTGGCCCAGGACGCCCCGCCGCAGCTGTCGCCCGAGGAGGCGGCGATGATGCAGGCCTACCAGCAGGCCGGCACGCCCGGCGCCGCGCACGCCGCGCTGGCGAAAACGGTCGGCGACTACACCCTGTCGATCCGCAGCTGGAACGCCCCCGACGCGCCGCCGACGGTCGAAACCGGCACCGCCACGCGCAGCATGGTCCTCGGCGGCCGGGTGCTGGTCGAGCAGGTGCAGTCGCAGATGTACGGCCAGCCCTTCACCGGCCACGGCATGCACGGCTACGACAACGTCACCGGCAAGCACTGGGCGACCTGGAACGACAGCATGTCCACCGGACTCATGGTCAGCGAAGGCAGTTGCGACGACGCCGGCGCCTGCAGCTTCACCGGCAGCTGGAACGACCCGGTGACCAAGGGCAGGATCACCACGCGCATGACCAGCCGCTGGACCAGCCCCACGGTCGAAGTGTTCGAAATGTACGGTCCGGGTCCGGACGGCCAGGAAATGAAGATGATGGAGATCACCTACACCAGGCAGTAAGCGCGGGCGCGCCGGCTGCGGCCGGCCCCTCATCCGCCCCTGCGGGGCACCTTCTCCCCGCCCGCGGGGAGAAGGCATTGCACGACCCGGAGCCGGCGGGTGAGGGGCCGCCGGAGCTGGCCATGCCTGTGAGCGACGCTGTAGCCTGCCTGCGGCGAATCCATTTTTGTTGCAGGAAGCCGCCATTGATCGCAATTTCCACGCAATTGTTGAATTTTTACGTCATTTCGCATAAAATTCGCGTTCTCCCGCCCGACCAAGGAGACGCATGTCCCGCACCCGACCGCCCCGCACCCCCACCACCCTCGCCCCGACCAAGACAGCCGCCCGCGCCGCAGGCGCCAGCAAGGCAGCCGTCCGCTCCGCCGCCAATCCGGCCAAGGCAGCAGCCCGTTACGCCGCCACATCCCCCGCCAAGGTCTCGCCCCGCCCTGTCACCGGCGCCGCCGCGGCCGCGACCAAACCGGCAGCCCGCTCCGTTGCCGCAACCCCAGCCAGGCCGGCAGCCGGCCCCACCGCCGCTTCGGCCAAGGCAACGGCCCGCTCTGCCGCCGCAACTCCCGCCAAGGCCTTGGCTCAAGTCGCCGCCGCTTCGGCCAAACCCACGGCCCGTCCCGCCGCTCCGGCCAAGGCGTTGCCCCGCCCCGCTGCCGGCAAGAACGGCAACACGCACGCGGGCATGAGTCGCGAAGACATCGCCGACCACATCGCCGCCTTCCGCAAGCGCGGCGGCCGCATCGAGGTTCTCGGCACCACGCCGCTGCGCACGACCGCACCGGCCGCATTCCGGTCCCGGGCCACGGTCCAGCGCCAGACGCAGGCGCGCGCGACCGGCAAGACCGGCGGCTGAGGCGACACCAGCCGCATCCCGACCCCGGAACACGGTCCAGCGTCAGGCGCGGGCGCGCGCGTCCGGCAAGGCCGGAGTCCGAGGCGACACGGAGCGATCCCGGTCCCCGGAACAGGGGCCGGCGCCAGGCGTCCGGCAAGGGGGCCGAGGCGACGCCGGCGCGAGTCGCGAACCGGCGCCCCAGACGATGGACCTGCGCGGCTGGTTCCCGCATATCGGACTTCGTACGCCGGATTCTCCCTGCGCACCGGACTCCCCGCGAAGATCGCCGCCGCCGACGCGCCGCCTTATCCGGCGGGCGTTATCCGGCGGGCGTTGCGGGATGCGCCAGGGCGTAGTCGATCGCCGCCCGCACCGCCGCCACCTGCGCGGCGTTGCATTGCTCCGGCGTCGCCCGCGGGCTGTCGGGGTAGACCTCGGTGGTGGTCTTGTAGCGCGCCGCGGTGATGCCCGCGCACAGGCCGAGTTCCTCCAGCGCGTACTCGATCACGCCCGGCGCGACCACCGGCGAGCCGATGATCGTGCCGTCGGCGTCGGCCGGGGCGATGTGGGTGACCGCGGCCACCGCCGCGATGATCGCCTGCTGGAACGCCGGCTGCGGCGCCGCGCTGTCGTCCACCAGGTAGAAGCCGTCGGGGATCGTGCCCGGCGTGAACGGCTTGCCGTCGCGCGCGGCCAGCGCCGGGCGGAACTCGGACTCGTCGCTGTCGGTGGTCTCGTGCAGGTCGATGTGCACCAGCACGCGCTCGCGCAGCGGCGCCACCAACTGCAGCAACGCCGCCGACTCCGGCGCCGGGCTGTCGGCGCGGAACGAGCGGTTGGGGTCGAGCGCATCCGGATTCCATCGGTGGATGCGCTCGTAGCCCCACGGGCTGACGCACGGCGCGATCAGCAGGTTGACGCGGCCGGCGTAGTCCGCGGCGTGGTGCCCGGCAAAGCGCAGGGCGCCGTGCACGCCGCTGGTCTCGTAGCCGTGGACGCCGCCGGTGACCAGGGCCACGGGACGCGCGTCGCGCCAGTCGCGGCTGCGCAGGGCGAACAGCGGATAGCGGTCGGCGCCGTAATCCAGCTCGCCGTACTGCTCCACGTCCAGCTGCGCACGCAGGCGCTCGATCGCCGCCAGCACGTCGTCGGCGTAGCTGCGCCGACGCACCTGCCGCGCGCGCCAGGCCGCGACTTCCGCCGCGCCCCAGACCACGCCGGGGGTGCCGATGGGATAGGAGGCTGCGGGCTGCACGGTCACGGGGCGGATCCTTCGAAGTTGCGGTGGAGAGACCGAAAACTGTAGCAGGAACGCCGTCCGGCCCGGGTTGCACGCATCCGGGACACTTCGCGCGCCATGCCCGGCCGCGACTGCAAACAATCGCGCGCGCCCGCCGCGACGACCCGCGGGCCATCGTGCGTGCAATCGCACGGAAGGATCCCGCGCGCAGCCGCAGACGCGCATGCGGCCCGGCGCGCATGGGGTCGCGACGCGCCGGCGCGCGACCTGCGGTGCGGTGCGCCGCTCAGCTCGCGGCGAACGGCCGGCGGCTGCGTCCCGCGGCCGGGCGCGCTCCGACGCGGTCGAACCAGGCGGCGATGCGCGTCAGGCGCCGGTCGAACGGCTGCCCCACGGCATTGCCGAACTCCAGCCACACGTACAGCCAGATGTCGGCGGCGCTGAAGCGCGCGCCGCACAGGTACGGCCCGTCGCCCCACAGGCGTTCCAGCCAGGCCAGCCGGTCCTGCGCGATCCGCTTCAGTCCGGCCGCCGCTTCCGGCGCCACCGGGATGCGGCTTTCGAACCGCGGCCGCCCCTCGGCGTAGTGGTAGGCGTTGTGGATGAATTCGGTGACGTTGAGCTCGACCCGGCGCCACCATTGCCGCGTCTGCGCGCGCTCGGCGGCATCGCGGCCGATCAGCGGCGGCTCGGGATGCAGCTCCTCCACGTATTCGGCGATCGCCACGGCTTCGGCCAGCGCGCGGCCGTCGTCGCACTGCAGCGCCGGCGTCTGCCCGGCCGGGTTGATCGCCAAAAACGGCGGCTGCCGGTTTTCGCCGGCGAACACGTCCACATGCACACTCGGCAGCGCCAGCCCCTTCTCCAGCAGGAACATCCGCAGGCAGCGCGGCGCGGGGCTGTCGGCGTCATGCAGCAGCATCGGTGGTGTCCTCCGGATCGGCATGGCGATCCTGCGCCCGCACGCCGGACTTGCGCGCCACGATCACCTGGCTGAGCGGCAGGAAGCGGTCGAGCCGCTGCTGCAGCTGTCGCCCCTGCGGCGTCTGCAGCAGCGCGTGCCAGGTCGCGACCCAGTGGTCCAGCACCGGATGCGCGGGATCGTCCAGCTCGACCCCGCAGGCCGGGAACAGCGCCCACCAGATCGACCAGAAAAACCCGTACTGGGTGTGTTCCAGCACCGTCAGCCCGGCGTCGGTCACCAGTTGCGCGAATGCGTCGCGGCCGATGACGCGCCGGGCGCCGGGCTGCTCGAGGTAGTCCGGCGGCAGCGCCTGTTGCTGCAACGCTTCCTGTCGCGCATCGGGCACGCTCAGCAGGTACAGCGCGCCCACGCCACCGACCCGGTACAACTCGGCCAGCAGTTGCCGCGGATCGTCCACGTGCTGCAGCAGCTCGGTGCAGACCAGCCGCGTGGCCACGCCGTCCCGCAACGGCAACCGCTCCGCGCAGGCGGCCAGCGCGGTCGCCGCGCGCGCGTCGGCCGCGGCCAGCCCGCGCCGCACCTCGCGCAGCAGGCGCGGCTGCCGGTCGAGCGCAATCACGCGCGCACCGTGACGGACGCAGAACACGCTGTTGACACCGGCGCCGCAGCCCACGTCCACCACCACATCGTCGGCGCCGATCGGTACGCCGCGGAACAGTTCCCCCGTGTCCTCCCGGTACCAGCCGCTGAGGCGGGCATCCAGCAGGCCCACCGCCGACACCCCGGCCGGCACCGCGGCGCCGGTGGGCGCCAGCGCCGCGGACGGCGGGACGGCGTCGCCCCAAGCGGACGCGGCCGCCATCGGCGGATCGGGCTGCCGGGTCATGCGCGCGCCGCCGGCGCGGGCCTGGCCCCGCCCCTCGCCGCAGCGGCGCCCGGCCGCCTGCATTCCGGCCGGCGCGACGGGCCCCGTCCGGCAGTGATCCAGGTCATGGCGGCCGCCCTGCGCCCGCGCAAAGCTGGGCCATCGCCAGTACGGAGCCGCGCATGGGCAAGGCCATCCCCATCGACCTCAACCCCACGCACAGCGTGGAGATCGACGGCGCGCTGGTGGCGCGCGGCCTGGGCATGGGGCTCGACGAATTCCGGTGGCTGATGGAGCACCACAAGATCACCGTGCTGTGCGAGCGCGGCACCGGCGAGGACGCCGGCCTGTACCGCGCCAGCTTCTACCACGAAGGCAAGCGCACGCGGCTGGTGGTGGACGGCGACGGCAACCCCGTGCCGGGGCGCGATGCCTGAGCGCGGCTAGCTGCAGTGGCCGCAGCAGGTGCTGCCGCCGCTGATGTGGACCTCGTGCTCCAGCAGCGTGGCCACGCAGCCGATTTCCTCCAGCACGTCCAGCACCTGCGCGGCAGTGGCGGTGGAGAGCACTTCCAGGCGGCCGCGCCTGGCATCCAGCACGATCTTCGCGTCGGGATCGAGCGGGCGCAGCCCGGCGGCGAGCATGCTCGCTTCGAGATTGCGGTTGGACAGTTCGAACTGCATTGCGGTTACCTTCAAGGATGCCGGCGTTCCCCGGAGCCGCCATGATGGGCGGGGCCGCTGCGGGCGCCCTTGATCCGCGTCAACCTGACGGCAATCCCGACCTCCCCCCGATGCGCCGATGGCAGGCCGATCGCGCTCAGCGCAGCAGCCGCGCCAGATCGTCGTCCTTCTCCCGCCACAGTTCGTTCATCCATTGCTGGAAGCGCGCGCGGAATCGACGGTCGTTGGCGTAATCGCCGCGCAGCATCGCTTCGGGGATCGGACGCCGGCGCACCTGCACCCGCACCTCGGGCACGCGGTTGGCCAGCAGGTCCAGCATCGACGGCGCGCCGCCCGGATAGGCGATGGTCACGTCCAGGATCGCGTGCAGGCCCTCGCCCATCGCGTCCAGCACGAACGCCACGCCGCCGGATTTCGGCTTCAGCAGGTGCCGGTACGGCGAGCCTTGCCGCGCATGCTTGGCCGGCGTGAGCCGCGTGCCCTCCACGAAGTTCATGATCGCCACCGGGATCGCGCGGAACTTTGCGCAGGCGCGGCGGGTGGCCTGGATGTCGCGCCCGGCCAACTCCGGCCGGCGCGCGATCTGCCTGGGCGTGTAGCGGCCCATGAACGGAAAATCCAGCGCCCACCACGCCAACCCCAGCAACGGCACCCAGAACAGCTGCCGCTTCAGGAAGAAGCGCAACAGCGGAATGCGCCGGTTGAACACCTTCTGCAACACCAGGATGTCCACCCAGCTCTGGTGGTTGGCCAGCACCAGGTAATGGCCATCGGCCTCCAATGCCGCGCCCTCGTCGACGCTCAGTCGGGTGCCGATGAAGCGGTCCCACAGCCGGTTGTTGACCCCGATCCAGCTTTCCGCAATCCCGGTGAGCAACGGGTTGCTGGCCAGGCGCAGGCGCTCGGACGGCAGCAGCGCCTTCGTCAGCGCCACCAGCAGCAACGGCAACACGTGCGCCAGGGTGTTGACCGCGATCAGCAGGCAGATCAGTGCAACGCTCAACACGTTCGGTTCCTGGTCGGGAGGCGGCCCGGACGCGACATTCTTGCACCGATCATCGCCATCGCCTCCCGGCGTCGGCGCCAGCAGGGGCACGGCGAGTGCCCATGCGCCCCGCGACTGCCCTATCGCCCCTCGGCCGCGGCCGCCTCGCGCCCCTGCTGGCGGATCAGCGCTTCCTGGCGGGCCTCCTCGATCGCCTCGCGCACGCTGCCGACGTCGGCGGCGTGCTCGTCGTGGGCGAAGCTGCCGGTGAGCGCGGTGTCGGGCTGCAGCGCGCCGGCCTCGAACAACGCCCACAGCTCCTCGCCATACCAGGTGTCCAGCAGCTCCGGCGCCCAGCGGCCCAGGTACGCGGTGAGGTTGTTGACGTCGCGCAGCAGCATCGTCCGCGCGGCATTGTTGCCGGCCGCGCTGACCACCTGCGGGAAGTCGATCAGCACCGGGCCGTCGGCATCGACCAGCACGTTGTACGGCGACAGGTCGCCGTGGATCAGCCCGCAGCACAGCATCCGCGTCACCTGCCGCACCAGCACCGCGTGGAACGCGCGCGCCTGCTCCGGCGTCGGCGCGTACTCGCCCAGGCGCGGCGCGGCCAAGCCGTCGGCGTCGGTCACCATCTCCATCACCAGCACGCCGTGGTGGAACCCGTGCGGCTCGGGCACGCGCACGCCGGCCTCGCGCAGCCGGTACAGCGCGTCCACCTCGGTGTGCTTCCAGGCGTCCTCCTGCTGCTTGCGGCCGTAGCGGCTGGCCTTGCCGATCGCCCGCGCCTCGCGGCTGCCGCGCACCTTGCGCCCTTCCTGGTACTGCACGCGCTGCTGGAAGCTGCGCTGCGCCATGTCCTTGTAGACCTTCGCGCAACGCACCTCGCCGCCGCCGCGGACCACGTACACGGCCGCCTCCTTGCCGCTCTTGAGGGGGCGCACGACCTCGTCGATGACGCCGTCGTCGATCAGCGCCTGCAGCGCATGGGGGGTCTTCATGGAATCCTGGGGGCGGCGCGCCGAGCGGCGCGACCGGGCCGGCATTCTCGCACCTCCCGGCCCCGGAGCGAGCCGATCCTGCGTGGGCGTTCACGCAGGGCCCTGCAGCACGCTGCGTTGCAGTGCCGGGCTTGTCCCCGGCGCCGGGCGGCCGCATCCAGGTTGTCGCGCCGGGCGCCGCGCGGCTGGCGCGCAGCTTCCCGCCGCCGCGCGCAGCGCGCGACACTATCCCTCCCGACCGGCCGACCCGCCCATGGACCTCCTGCTGCATCTGATCGCGCACTACGGCCTGTGGGTGGTGTTCATCGCCGTCCTGCTGGATCAGGGCGGCCTGCCGGTGCCCGCCTTCCCGCCGATCATCGTCGCCAGCGCGATGGCGGTGGCAGCGCAGCAGCCGCTGTGGCCGATCGTGCTGGTGGCCGCGCTGGCCGCGTTGCTGGCCGATGGCCTGTGGTACGCCGGCGGCCGCCGCTTCGGCGCGCACCTGCTGCGGCTGGTGTGCCGGCTGTCGCTGTCGCCCGACTCGTGCGTGGCCGGCACCCGCGACACCTACGCACGCTGGGGCGCGCCGTCGCTGGTGGTGGCCAAGTTCATCCCCGGCTTCGCCGCGCTGGCCACCACCCTGGCCGGCCAGACCCGCACCGGGCTGGCGCGCTTCGCCCTTTACGACGGCCTCGGCGCCGCGCTGTGGGCGCTGGTCGCGGTGGCCACCGGCGCGCTGTTCCACGACGCGGTCAACGAGGTGCTGGCGCGGCTGGACTCGCTGGGCCAGACCGGCCTGCTGGTGCTGCTGGCGGCCATCGCGCTGTTCGTGGCGTACAAGGCGTGGAAGCGCCAGCGCTTCATCCGCCTGATCCGCATGGCGCGGATCTCGGTGCCGGAACTGCAGCAGCTGCTCGACGCCGGCACCGCGCCGCTGCTGCTGGACGTGCGCCCCGGCGCGCAACGCGCGGCCTCGGGCTGGATCCCGGGCGCGGTGCAGGCCACGCACGTGGGCGAGCTGGACCTGCCGCCGCAGCGCGAGGTGATCGTGTATTGCGACTGCCCCAACGAAGCCTCGGCGGCAAAGCTCGCACGCGAGTTGAAGCAGCGCGGCTTCCAGCGGGTGCGGCCGCTGGCCGGCGGCTTCGAGGCCTGGCAGGCGCACGGACTGCCGGTCGCGCGCTGAAGGGATCGCGATGGCCGGCCCGCCCTGCCGCCCCGTCCAACGGTCACCGCTGGCGCGTTGCAGGCGGCAGGCAGCGGACGAGGATCGGCATCCATGCCGGCGCCCTGCCTTGGGCGATCGCGCCTCCGGAAGCGGCCCTCAATCCTCCAGGATCTGACAGGCTTCGAGTCGATTTCCGTCCAGATCGCGGAAATCGAAAAACCGCACCCCGGCACTCTCCACCAAGTCCCCGACACGCACCCCGCGGCGCTGCAGCTCTTCCCGGGAAGCGGCCGCATCCGGCGTCGCGAAAATCGGGAACGGCCCTGATGCGTCCCGACCCGGCGCGGGCTCCCCGGCCTTGCGCTGCCACAGCGTCAGGCTCGTGCCGTGCGCCAGCGGCAGGACCGCCAGACGCTCGTCAGGGTCCGTGAACGAGGCCTGCAAGCCCAGGGCCGCGGCATACCATGCGACCGCGGCTTCGCAGTCCGCGACCCGAAGGATGAAGGTGTCGATCCGGTCGAACAGTGGCGTTGGCTGCTGGGTCAATCGGGTTGCCTCTGACGATGGGCGGATGCGGCCTTGCTGTTTTTGCGCACAGTCTGGGGCAGCGACCTGGCGCAAACGGCATGCATTGGTGGGCATGGTTTCCTGCCAACGTGGCTGAGTTAAGCCGGGCCGCCAGAGGCGAACCGGTTGGCACCGAGGCCGCGAGCGGTCTCGGCTTGAACGTTGTCAGGCCGCACTGGGCCTAGGCCTTGCGGTTGTCTGGAAGCCAGCATGCAGGATTGCGCCTGTAGCGGATATAGCTGGCAAGGGTAAAGATGGCTCCGGTAGCGAGGCCCCACAATCCGGCATATTCAAGCGCCGCCATTGGCGAATGTCCCTTGGCGAACTCCGCCACCATAAGAACGGCGAAGGCTACTGCGAGTGCCACCAGGAATCGTTTGATCCAGAAGGCTGCGCCCATCTTGAGCTCCATTGCGAACGCCCTGGATCAAGCCGAGCCGCGAAGCGGCGTCGGCTTGAATGAAGGTGCCAGGCCCATCCTATGCCAACAACTGCTTGAGGGACGGCACCGGAATGAAAGGCATGTATTCGTGCCAGCCCAGGAATAGAGAGAATGCGACATGGATGGCGGGCGAAGACAGGAACGCCAGGGCCAGATACTGAGCCAGCTCCCGCCGCCTCAGACGGAAGGCTACGGGCGGAACCAGCAGCGTGGCGAGCGCCGGCACGGTGTAGTAGATCCACCACGGCAGTCCAAAATTGTTACCGTACTTGGCGAAGACCATGCCGCCCACGACCACAACTGAAGCCACGACGGCGACCGCGGCTACACGGGGCCGAGACGCGCGATTGCGCGTAACGAACCGCAACAGGCCGACGAACACGGCCAGCGACACGGCGACGAAGATCCAAAAGCGCGTTACATCAGATTCCATGCCGCTCCCCGTGGCAACTAACACCTTATGTCTTGCGTAATCCTTACTCTAGCGCCGCGAAGCTCCGACTCGGCTTGAGCGCATTGTTACTGGCACCCACCGGGCAGGCGCTGAACCAAAGATCGCGTCAAGGCATAACGATTTGCATCCGTCAGCGTGTCATTGGACTTCAAGGCAAGGAAGTGACCGTCCGCATCCGCCCAAAATCCGTCACCGTGCGGCGAAGCTGAATTGTATTGGCAGGCCGCAGCTCGACTGGATAAATGAATTTCAGAAATCGGATTGCAGCCAGGAACATCTTCGAGTGCAGTACCAGGCGGACAAACCCGCAGGCTGCAAGTCTTGGCGTCGGTCGTCACGTAGCCGCAAGTCCGTACGAACTTCCCGTCCCATGAATCTCCATTTTTGACGAGATCAACGGGTTCGACAGTTATGAATTCATTTGTGCATCCGGATAGGATCATGGCAAGCAACAGCAGCATTGACTTTTTCATGGCACCCAACGCTCAAGTTGGACCGAATTGCAGCGCGCGGCTGACAACATGGCAAGTCTTTTCTGCCGTGTTGGTGTCGTAGTGATGCAATTTTGGCTTGAATGTACGCGGACATAGAACGGCTCAGCCTGACCGAAGCTTTGTTTGATCGATCTGGGGGTCAGGAGCGCCAGGTTCAGCTGTGAACCGGGGACGTACTCCTTGAAAAGCTCCAGCGCCTCGTAAAGCGATGTCATGTTTGGGGCACCATCGAAAGTCGGTACCAACACATAGTCGCCGCCGCCCGGATCCAAGACGAGATAAGCCTCGCGCAAGTCTGGATTATTCGCTAGGAGAATGGAAAGACGCTGCAGCAACTCAGATGATATTTCCGAGACAACCTTCTGCTCTGTTGCATCGGCTGCCGGTTTCGTAGCATCCGGAGTGGTCATGCATGCCGTCAGCAGCACTGCAGAAAGAGCGAAAGCGAGTTGTTTCATCGTAGCCCCTAACACCTGAGTTAAGTCGCGCCGCTCCGGTCAGCTTGAATGAATTGCTAGACCTTGTGCGACTCATAAAGATCAGCCCACGAAATAGTCCTTATGCCATCTGATCCGCACAAAAACACACTATCAACGGGGATCAAAGCGCCGAAAGCCAGAAACTTGTCTCTATGTATTGCTTGAAAGGCGCGGCTATAAAACGCCACAGAGGCCTCCGGGATAAGAACTGAATATCTGTTGTTGTGCCGTTTGTCGCGGCCCGTTTCTTTCAGCAACTCTCCGAATATCTTATGGACGGTGTTGTGTTTGTCCCCAGAGTCATCGCTCTTGGCCTCAATTACCCAGTGCGTGCCGTCTTGGCTTATGTATTCAACGTCCGATAGCTTCTTGGATCTGCAATTCTTGTTCAGGAGCGACTTGATCGAAATGCGTGGGTCAGTCGACTTCCTGAGGTGCTCGACGAAGAGATCGATCAGGCTCTGTTCTGGGGATCGCCGTGTTGTCATGGGCAAGATCTAACGCTCAAATTAAGCCGAATTGCACAACTTAGCTGGCAACATGGCAAGCTTTTTCTGCCATGTTGATGGCGTAGCGATGCAATTTCGGCTTGAACGCATTGTTAGCTGTAGCGGCTACCAATCCATGTTTGCCGCATCGTCCCAATGATGATGAAGTGCGTCTAAGAAGCTAGCCATGCTCTCTTGACTCTCCATAGCGCTTACATACGCCCCATTGCAGGCATCACTAAGGATTATTGGCAGGCCACTGTCGACGTACAGCTTGGCGATACCCAAGTCCGTCGACCAGAGCCAACCAAGGAAATCTGATATCAACCGGAGGGCGTCGAAGTCCTTGGTGGACGGGCGCTGGTAAATATCAAATGGATGTTCCGTGCTCTCGGTAATTAGCAACGGGACAGCGCCAGCCCCGGAGTGGAAGGAAAAGGCTTCCCCGCGCTTACCGAATGATCCATGTGCGAGGAAGTTCCGAATCTGCACACGCAAGTCAAGAAGGCCGTCGAAATGCTTCTTTGCATCCGGGCATCTGATGTCGATAGCTAGCCTAAACTTTTCTTTCCACTCCGCACTCGCAAGCTTTCGCACTTGCTCGCCAGTGGAAATTTTCGATTGCAGTATCGCCAGATGAATGAAAACATGCTCCGACCAGCTAAAGAATGCCTCGATAGCTGCTTGTGCGAACCAGTGTGCTTCAGTATTCGCTTGCCTGGCGCGGGAATAGTCTTTACGACTCATCAACGCCGTATGTTGCAGATCCGACTCTGAGGCTTTGTTAGAGAAGAATTCATACCTTTCGTAGAGCCATGAGGAATGATTGGCTACGTTGAGCTTCGAGCCCATCGCTTCCTGTTCAGCGCGCCAACGAAAATAGGGCTTCGCCACCGAGCAAGCTCGCTGAACTAACTTACATATATCAGTGGCGTCCTTTTCGCCCTGCTCAGTGGGCGCGCCACTCATACGCTTGGTCGAGTCATGCTGAGGCTCGAATATTCCAAGCCCCATCTTTCTGTGCTCGATAAGGTAATTTCTGCCTCGGTATTGAAGTGGGACTGACCAAGCGACCTTCTCACCTTGCCCGGAATGGGGAAACTGCAGCAGGTCGATTAGAAGAAAATACACTAAATAGTAGGGTGGAAGCGAACGCCCGCCGTTCGTCCGTGAGCTCAAGAAGAGTCCCATCTTCTCTTCCGAACTGAGTCTGCGCGCAAGTCGAAGCGGCTCCAGAAGTGCAGCCGCACGCTCTCGGCTTTTGGCGATCTCGGGAGGAAGGTCTGGCTCGGTCATGTAGGCAATGATTTGCTACAGCTAACGCTCAAGTTAAGCCGAATTGCAGCGCGTAGCCGGCAACATGGCAAGCTTTATCGGTCATGTTGTTGGCGTAGCGATGCAATTTCGGCTTGAACGCATTGTTAGCCGTCAACGGAAGCCGCAATTTCATGGAACGGCAGGTATATATTCCCTGTGCGCGCTGCGTGTTGCTTCTTCCTTTGAATAAGGCTGACAAAGTCTATGCGCTCTTCCAGAACAGCCATGAGATCAGCCCCATCGATTAAAATGATCACGACGCCGCCACTTGAATGTGCGGCGACCCCGTCTTTTGAAAAGCCATTGATCGAGAGGAAGACACCGAGGGTGTTTTCCAGCTTGCGCCGAACTTTGGCAGCAAAAGTGTCAAGATCAGAAGCATCGCAGGGCGCTTGCTGCCACTTTGCCTCAAATAGGTAGTCGGTTCCGTCTAGCGCGAAGGCGCCATCGATCTGCTCACCCGTGTTCCGGAAAGATGCTTTGGGATCCAAATCAAAAAGCTCGAAAAGATCGTACATGACCTTTTCTAGTTCGAAACCGCGCTGCTGTGCGTTAGGTGAAGTTACCAACGCCATGTAGCGGTTCCGTATGTCTTCGAGTTTTAGACGGACGGCTGCATTGCTCTTCAGCTTTTCTGCGGCCTCCCTCTGGCGCTTGGCGACTTCGTCTCGCTCTGACTTTATCTGCTCGTGAGGCGTAAGAAGTGACCTCAGTTGGAGAACATCTGCTCTTGCTCGTTCGACTTTCTGTGCTCCACCGTCAAGCTGAGCGAGATGCTGAAACTGATTCATCTCACAAACAGAGTGGCATAGCCGCGTAAGGTCTCCCAGATGGCGATCCTGGTCGTCAGTAAGAATGTCTACGAGGTCAGAGACGATCTGACGTTTGTAGTTTTGCCAGTTGATCCGGTTGAGCGGCGTAGGGTCTGATAATGATTGCTGAAGAAAGCTGCGAAGATCCCCTTTGTACCAGTAGATGGCGCAAAGAGCCTCCTTTAGAGCTACCAATGCGGCAGGTGACATTCGCTTGCTCACGTCGTCTCCCCTTTGACGGCTAACGCTCAAGTTAAGCCGAATTGCAGCGCGTAGCTGGCCACATGGCAAGCTCTTTCTGCCATGTAGACGGCGTAGCGATGCAATTTCGGCTTGAACGCAATGTTAGCTGTCTAGCCCGCCTAGTTGCGCGCTCGTGATTCGGTAGACCAGCCCTTGAGGATGGATGCCGCTGTGCTTCCTAACGGCCTCGGGCGTAACCCGGGAAAAGCCTGCCTTTTCATAGAATGTAGCTGCGCCTTCTTCGCACTCGAGCCAAATTCCAGACGTTCTGTGTGGGTCGCTAAGCTGCAGCGCTCGTCTGACGAGCGCGACGCCTATACCCTGGCGCTGAAAATTTGGGAGCACGCCGACAAATGCAAGATAAGGGCGCAGTCTCTTCCAGAGATGACGACTACTCGGATCTGGCCGGTCGATCAAAACGGATGCATAGGCAACGATAGCTCCGTCGATTCTTGCGACTAAATTGATCGTGCCATCGCGTCCAATGTTTTGCGCGTACTGATATGGGTGATTGCTGGGCAGAACGGCGTGCTGGATAGCCACGGCGTCCTGGAAATGGCTCGAGTTTGCCATACGAATTTTCATGAAATTCCGACTGGCAGCTAACTATCTGTTATCAGTTTAAAACGCTGGATATCAAGCCGGCATTTCATTTCGATGAGGGCGGTTCCAGTCACGGTCATCTCGCGCCCTTGCGCTGACGCGCTGTCTTCTTTGGCTGGACGACCCCGAACCGAGGATACGACACGCGGTCGCGGCGCGTGCGATGCGGACGCGGCGAGCCCGCCGGCAGCGCCGCCCGTGCGCGCTGCGCGGGCGGTTGGCCTACACCGCCGCTTCCGCGCGGTGCGCCGCCAGCCAGGCGGCCAGCGCTTCGGGCGGCAGCGGGCGCGCGTAGTGGAAGCCCTGCGCCAGGTCGCAGCCCTCATTACGCAGGAACTCGGCTTCGTGCGCGTGTTCGACGCCCTCGGCCAGGGTCTGCAGACGCAGGTTGCGCGCCAGCTCGATCACGGTGCGGCAGATCTGCTCGTCGTTGGGGTCGTTGCCGATGCCGCTGACGAAGGCGCGGTCGATCTTCAGCCGCGTGACCGGCAGGCGCTTGAGATAGGCGAGGCTGGAGTGGCCGGTGCCGAAGTCGTCGATCGCCAGGCGCACGCCCTGCGCCTGCAATGCGAGGAGCGCGGCGATTGCCCGCTCCGGATCGCGCATCAGCGTCGACTCGGTGATTTCCATCTCCAGCCGCTGCGCCGCCAGCCCGGTGGCGGCCAGCACCGCGGCCACCTGCGCCGGCAGCCGGTCGGCGTCGAGCTGGCGCACCGAGCAGTTCACCGATATCGCGGGGATGTGCAGCCCGGCAGCGTCCCAGGCGCGCAGCTGGCGGCAGGCTTCCATCAGCACCCACAGCCCGACTTCGTCGATCAGCCCGGCCTCCTCGGCAACCGGGATGAACCGCGCCGGCCCGACCAGGCCCCACTGCGGATGCTGCCAGCGCACCAGCGCCTCGACCCCGACCAGGGTGCCGTCGCGCAGATCCAGTTGCGGCTGGTAATGCAGGCGGAACTGGCGCTGGGCCATCGCCAGCCGCAGGCCGCTTTCCACCGCCAGTCGCTGCTCGGCGCCGGCCGAGAGCGCGGCCTCGTAGAACTGCTGCCGGCCCGGGCCCTGGCGCTTGGCTTCGTACAGCGCGAGCTCGGCGTGGCGCAGCAGGGTGTCGGCATCGGCGCCGTCGCGCGGATGCAGCGCGATGCCGATGCTGGCGGTGATCACCATCGGATGCATCGGCGCCAGCAGCGGCCGCGCGAACGCTTCCAGCATTTCCTGCGCCAGCGTGGCGACCGGTACGCCGCCGGCCGGCAGCACCAGTGCGAACTCGTCGCCGCCCAAACGGGCGAGGAAGCCGCTGGCGGGCAGCAGCCCCTGCAGGCGCCGGGCCGCGGCGCGCAGCGCCTGGTCGCCCAGCGCGTGGCCGAGGGTGTCGTTGATGCCGCGCAGGCGGTCCAGGTCCAGCACCAGCACCGCCAGTTCGCCGCCCGCGGCGACCGCATCGCACAGGAACAGCTGCAACAGCAGGCGATTGGGCAGTCCGGTCAGCGCATCGTGGTGGGCGACGAAACTCAGTTCGGCGGCGTGCGCCTTGGCTTCGGACAGGTCGGCCCAGGTGCCGACCACGCGCAGCGGCGCGCCGGGCGCGGTGGCGAGCGTGCGCAACTCCTCGTGCAGGTGGCGGGTGGCGCCGCGGCCATCCAGCAGGCGGTAGTCGCGGGTCAGCGACGGGTGCGCGCGCAGGTGCGCCAGCGCCGGCTCCAGGGTCGGCAGGTCGTCGGCATGTACCCGGCTGTGCCACCAGCCCGGCTGCATCATCTGCGCAGGGTCGTACCCGTACAGCCGCGCGCAGTTGGAGCTGACCCAGTCGATCACCAGCTGCTCGCCCTGCTGGTGCATCAGGAACAGCACTACAGGGCTGGCGTCGAGCACCTGTTCCAGCTGCGCGCGCGCCTTGTCCGCCTCTGCCGTCGCCCGCCGCACGCGCCAGCGCAGCATCAGGCTGAAGCCGGCCAGCGCGAGGATGAGCCCGGCGGCGCCCGCCAGCGTCGGCAGCAGCCAGCGCGGCCGCACGGTGATCGGCGCCGGCGCCAGCGCGCGGCTCATGGCGCGGAAATACGGCGACTGCGGCTGGTTGCGCCAGCGCGCGATCCAGTGGTCGATCCGCGCCAGCTCGTGCGCGCGCCGGCCGCGGGCGGCGGCGTAGTACAGCGTCGCCGGATTGAACATCACCGGCGTCTCCAGCAGGCCGTAGCTGCGCGCCGTGCGCCGGCCGAAGAAGTTGTTGGCCGCCGCCACGTCCGCGTGCCCGTCGCGCACGGCCTCGAAGGCGGCCGCGAAGCTGTCGGTTTCGACCGGCGTCCACGGCACCTGCAGGCCGCCGAGCACGTCGTGCAGCGCGCGTGCCTGCACGCTGCCGCGCAGCAGCGCCACGCGCCTGTGCGCCAGGTCGGGCATCGCCCCGATCGCGATCCCGGGGTGCCGGAACAGCTGCGACCAGGAATAGGTGACCGGCACGGCGTGGAAGTCGAAGCGCTGGTCGCGTTCCGGCGAGTAGGCCACGTCCGGCATCAGGTCCAGTTGCCCCGCCTGCAACCGCTGCAGGCAGTCCTCCCAGTCGCAGCGCTCGTAGGCCAGGCGCCAGCCTTCCTCGCGCGCGATGGCGCCCAGCAGTTCGACGAACAGCCCCGCCGGGCGGCCGTCGGCGTCGGTGTAGATCTTGGGCGGGTTTTCGTACACGCCGACCCGCAGCAGCGGCGCCGCCTGCGCCGGCGCCGCCCGGCCGCTGCGCAGCGGCAGCCAGGCACCGGCCGTCGCCAGGACCAGCAGCGCGACCGCAATCGGCAAGGCCCGTGCCCGCATCGGTGGGTGGCTCCCCCGAGAACCCGGCCCCAGCATACCGGAGCCGGGCCGGGTGGCGCCGCGGCGCGCCCGCCTAGTCGAACGCCGCCAGCACCGCGGCGACGTTGTCGCCGATTTCGGCCACGGCGTAGCCGCCCTCCTGCACCAGTACCGTGGGCAGCCCCAGCGCCGCGATGCGCGCGCCCAGCCGCGGGAAGTCCGCGGCCTGCAGCTTGAACTGGCTGATCGGGTCGCCCTCGAAGATGTCCACGCCCAGCGACACCACCAGTGCCTGCGGCGCGTGCCCGGCGATGCGCTCGAGCGCCTGTTCGAGCGTGGCCGCGTAACGCGTCCAGTCGGTGCCGCGCGGCAGCGGGAAATTGTGGTTGCAGCCATCGCCGGCACCGGCGCCGCGCTCGTCGGCGTGGCCGAGATAGAACGGGTACTCGGTGTCCGGGTCGCCGTGGATCGACACGAACGGCACGTCGTCGCGCTGCCAGAAGATGTCCTGGGTGCCGTTGCCGTGGTGGTAGTCCACGTCCAGGATCGCGACCCGGGCCAGGCCCGCATCGCGCAGCCGCTGCGCCGCCAGCGCCGCGTTGTTGAGGAAGCAGTAGCCGCCGAACATGCCGCGCCCGGCGTGGTGCCCCGGCGGGCGGCACAGCGCGTAGGCGCTGCGCTCCCCGGCGGCGACCAGATCGGCGGCGGTCAGGGCGCAATGCGCCGCCGCCTGCGCCGCCTGCCAGGTGCCCGCGACGATCGGGCTGCCGGCGTCGAAGGCGTAATAGCCCAGGCGCGCATGCAGGCCCGTGGGCACGCGGTCGCGGCGCAGGCCGCGCGCCGGGAACGCGCCGGGCAGCATGAAGCCCTCGCGCCCCTCCGCGCGCCATTGCGCGTACGCCCCGCGCAGGAACGCCAGATAGTCCGCGTCGTGCACGCCGGCGAGCACCGCATCCGGATACTCGCGCGGCGGCTCGACCCGCCAGCCGGCGCGCGCGACGGCCGCGAGGATGTGGTCGACCCGCGCGGGCATCTCGAAGCACGGCACCAGCGCGCCGCGGTGCAGTTCCATGCCGCCGTCGTGGAGGGCATGGCGGGGGGAATGGATGATGCGCATCCGCCGATGATAAGCCGGGGTCAGGCGTCGTCGACGGCTTGCAGGTCGCCCGCGTCGTAGTCGTAGCCGAGCAGGTCGCCGGGCACGCAGCCCAGCACCGCGCACAGCTTGGCCAGGGTGCGGAAGCGGATGCCCTTGACCTTGCCGCCGCGGAACAGCGACAGCTGGGTTTCGCTGATGCCGACCGCGGCGGCGAGTTCGCGCGCCTTCATGCCGCGGCGCGCCAGCATCTCGTCCAGCGTCACCCGGATCGGCATCAGAGGATCCCGTCCAGTTCGGCCTGCAACGCGCGCGCCTGGTCCACCAGCCGCGCCAGCAGCACCAGCGCGGCGCCGACCACGCCCAGCACGATGCCCGACAGGTCGAAGTACAGGTAACCGCCCTCCCCGCCCGCGATCCAGCGCGTCAGGTTGGTCACGGCAACGACGTTGAACAGCGCGCCGGCGAGCACGCCGATGCCGATGTGCCGCATCGCGCGCGCCACGGTCGGATGGAACAGGCGGCCGGCGGCGAGATCGCCCAGCGCCCGCTGCACGGCCCACAGCGCCCACAGGTAGCCGAGCCCGGGCAGGAGCCGGACGGCGAGCAGCAGGGCTTGCGTGCCCGAGATCCCTTCCGCGGCCGCCGGCGGGCGCCAGGGCCACAGCGCGGCCAGGGCCACCGCGCCCAGCATCAGGTACAGGAGCACGAACACGACCAGGGTCGCGGCCCGCAACAGGCGGCATTGACTGCGGAAACGGTCGGGTACCGGCATGGCGGCTCCTCGGGTCGGGGTGGGGTCGAAAATTTAATCTTGACTTAAAGTTTTCCTTCCGGATACTTTACCCCGGACTTAAATTTTTTGGAACACCTCCCCATGCCTCCCGCCATCGAAACCCTGGCCCTGACCCGCCGCTTCGGCGACCGCCTCGCCGTCGACGGGGTTTCCATGACCGTCCCCGCACGCAGCATCTACGGCTTCCTCGGCCGCAACGGCGCCGGCAAGACCACCACGATCAAGTTGCTGCTGGGGCTGCTGAAGGCGGACGCGGGGCAAGCCCGGATCGTCGGCATCGACGTCGCCACCGACCGCCTGCGCGCGGCGCGCAAGGTCGGGGCGCTGCTGGAGGCGCAGGGCTTCTACCCGCACCTGAGCGGGCGCGAGAACCTGGGCCTGACCTGCCGCCTGCTGGACCTGCCCGCTTCGGAGGTCGACCGCGTCCTCGACGTCACCGAGATGACCGCGCACGGCCGCAGGCGCGTGTCCGATTACTCGCTGGGCATGCGCCAGCGGCTCGGCCTGGCCCGCGCCATGCTCGGCGCGCCGCCGGTGCTGGTGCTGGACGAACCCAGCAACGGCCTGGACCCGGAAGGCATCGCCGACATGCGCCGCTTCCTGCGCGAGCTGCCCGCGCGCACCGGCGCCACCGTGCTGCTGTCGAGCCACCTGCTCGACGAAATCGAACGCACCGCCACCCACATCGGCAGCCTCAGCCACGGCCGGCTGGTGCTGGAAGGCGCGCTCGACGAACTCAAGGCCGGGCTGGCGACCGAAGTGGCGATCGGCACCGACGCCCCCGAGCGCGCCGCCGCGGTCGCCCGCGAGCATGGCTTCGACGTCATCCGGGCCGACGGCGCGCAGGCGGACGGGGGGCCAGCCGGCGCCGCCCTGGTCGCGCGCTTCGGGCCGCACGAGGACGCACGCCATGCAACCGCGGCACTCAACCGCGTGCTGTGCACGGCCGGCCTGCGCATCCACGCCCTCGCCCCGCGCCAGCGTTCGCTGGAAACCCTCTATCGCCAGTCGGCGCCCGCCACCGCCCTGTCCTGAGCCACGGAATCCGCCCATGCCCGACGCACCTTCCCCCCGTTTCGCCACCGCACTGGCCGTGGAGGCCTACAAGCTGCGCCGCTCCCTGGCCCTGCTGCTGGCCGCGGTCGCGCCGCTGCTGATCGCGGTGTTCATGTTCTTCAACGTGTTGCGGATGAAGCATCCCGTGTCCTGGGAGACGATGCTGCAGACGTCCGCGGGGATCTGGGCGTTCTTCATGCTGCCGATGAGCGTCACCGCCTTCACCGCCCTGGTCGCGCACACCGAGCATGGCCCGCGCGCCTGGGACCACCTGCGCGCGCTGCCGCTGCCGCGCTGGCATCTGCACGCGGCCAAGGCGGTGTGCGTGCTCGGCGTGGTCGCGGCGATGAGCCTGCTGCTGGCCCTGCTGTCCACGCTGGCGGTGCAGGCCGCGGGCTGGTGGAAGCCCGCGCTCGCCGCCACCGGAACCCCGGACCTGGCGGGATACCTGGCGCTCCTGGCGCGGATTTTCCTGGCGGCGTGGTTGCTGGTCGCGGTGCAGCTGTGGATCGCGCTGCGCTACGCCAGCTTCGTGCCCGCGCTCGCCACCGGCATCGGCGGCACCTTCGTCGCGGTGGTCGCCACTTCCGCGAAGATCGGGCTCGTGTTGCCCTGGCAGATCCCGGTCAACATGCTGGCCGCGGACCCGGCGCGCGCGCAGCTGGCCCTGGCGCTGGGCAGCCTCGGCGGCTGCGCGGCCTTCGCGCTGATGCTGTGGCGGCTCGGCCGGCGCGAAGCGCTCGCGTGACGGCAATGGGGGACAATGCCGGACCGCGACTTCCGGGTTCGCCCATGCCCCGTCCGCGCCTGTACGCCCATCCGTTCTCGTCCTACTGCCAGAAGGCGCTGGTCGCGCTGTACGAAAACGCGACCGCGTTCGACTACCGCAACCTCGAGGACCCGGAAGCGGGCGCCGAGCTCACGGCATTGTGGCCGCTGCGCCGCTTCCCGGTGCTGGTCGACGGCGAACGCACCGTGATCGAAGCGACCTGCATCATCGAATACCTCGACCTGCACCATCCCGGCCCGGTGAAACTGATTCCCGCGGACCGCGACGCCGCGCTCGAGGTGCGGATGCTCGACCGCTTCTTCGACAATTACGTCTCCACGCCGCAGCAGAAGGTGGTGGCCGACCGCCTGCGCCCCGAAGCCGACCGCGATCCGTACGGCGTCGGGGAAGCCCGCGCCCTGCTCGAGACCGCCTACGCCTGGCTCGATGCGCGCATGGCCACGCGCGCATGGGCCGCCGGCCCGGACTTCACCCTGGCCGATTGCGCCGCGGCGCCGTTCCTCTTCTACGCGGACTGGACGCATCCCATCGATGCCCGTTTCGCCCATGTCCGCGCGTATCGCCAGCGCCTGCTCGCCCGCCCCTCGTTCCAGCGCGCCGTGGACGAGGCGCGGCCGTTCCGCGCCTACTTCCCGCTGGGCGCGCCGGACCGGGATTAGCCTGGCGCCCGCAGCGCGGGATCACATCCTCGACGCGGTCAGGCGCACATCGGCATTGCGCCATGCGCGGGCGAAATCCTGTTGCACGCGGGCAGCCTCGGCCGCCTTGCCCTGCGCGCGCAGGCTCTGCGCCAATCCGAACAGCGACCAGCCGTTGCCCGGATTGCGGTGCAGTTCCTCGCGGTAGACACGCTCGGCGTCGCCCGCGCGCCCGGCGTCCAGCAGCACCGCGCCCAGGGTCTGCCGCACCGGGGCGTGCCAGCCGGGCGGTTCGTCGTAGGGAATGCGGTCCTCGATCGCCACCGCCTCGCGCAACGCCGCCACCGCGGCGTCGTGCGCGCCGCGCGCCGCCGCCAGTTCCGCCGTGACCATGCGCTCGGCGATGCGCGCCGCATGCGCCAGCGGGTAACGATCCCACACGGTCAGCTTTTCCATCAGCGGATCGGCCGCCTGCGGGCGCAGCGCGTCGAGGTGCTTCTGCGCATCGTCGAGGCGCCCCTGGCGTACCGCCGCCATGCCCTGCGCGTAGTGCCAGATGGCGGTGACGTAGGGCAGGTCGGGCGCCGGGTTGGGCCCGCCGACGATCTCGTCCCAGCGGCCGAAACGCACACGCTCGAACCACGGCGTGAGCCAGTAGTGCTGCAAGCCGGCGAACCCGTCCTGGCGCATCAGCTCCTGCAGGTCGGTGCGCTCGGCGGTGGTCCGTGCCGCCGATTGCGCCAGTGCGCTGTTGCCTTCCATGCTGGCGGCGAACCACAGGAAGTGATGGTTGTGCGGCACATACCCCAGCGGATACACGCCCTGGGTATTGCCGCGGCACAGGGCCAGATACGCGTCATCGGCCTCGATCGCGCGCTGGTTGGCGGCCACCGCATCGTGCCAGCGCCCGACCCGCGAATAGATGTGCGCGGGCATGTGCACCAGATGGCCGGAACCGGGAACCAGCGCGCGCAGGCGGTCGGCCGCGGCGGCGCCGCGCTCGGGCGCGGAGGAAGCCTCCACCGCGTGCACGTAAAGGTGCAGCGCGCCAGCGTGGTCGGGGTTGCGCGCCATCACCGACTCCAGCACCGACACGATCTCGGCGGTGTGCCCCTTCGGCCGCTGCTGCTCGTCGTAATAGTCCCAGGGCTGCAGGTCCATCATCGCCTCGGCGTGGAACACCGCGGCGTCGAGGTCGTCCGGGCGCTGCTGCACCAGCTTGCGCGTGGCCTGCGCGTAGGCCCGGTCCAGCGGTTTGCGGTCGGCCGGCGGATCCTGGGCATAGCGCGCCGACAGCGCCTGGATATAGGCGCGTTCGCGCTCGCTGGCCCGCGGCGCCAGCGCCTGCGCGCGCTGCAGCCGGATCCAGGCATCGGCGTTGTCCTGCGGGTCCATCGCGGCGTTGACATGCGGGCCCAGCACCAGCGACGCGCCCCACCAGCACATGGCGCAGTCGGGGTCGAGTTCGGTGGCCTTGAGGAAGGAACGCTCGGCGGCGTCGTGGTTGAAGCCGAAGGTCAGCATCAACCCCTGGTCGAACCAGCGCTGCACCTGCGGGTGCGTGCTGGTCACCGGGAAGTGGTAGTTGCCCAGGCCCTCCAGCAGGTTGGCGCCGATCATCGCCATCTGCGGCGGCGATACCGCGGGTGCGGGTTCGGCGCTGGCCGCCGCGCCGGGGTTGCGGCAAGCCGACAGCGCCAGCAGCGCGGCGCTGCAGGACAGGGCGAGCGGACGGAAGAAGACGGATGACATGGCGTGTGCTCCGGGGGATAGGCACGAAACGGAAGCGTGACGGCGGCGGGCTGATGCCTGAACCGGCGACAGAACGACCATGGCCCGCCACGCCCGGACCAACGCAGGGAGAAACGAAGCCGGGCCAGGACACCGCTGCGGCCGCCCCGGGCGGGCATTCGATGCCGTAAAACCGGGATCGGCAAACAAAGCGGTCACAGTGGCGTGACCCGATCATCACGCGGCTTCACTTTTCCCGTGCTATGGGAAACTGCCGCGCTGCGGCGGCCGCGCCACCGCACGCCCCATCGGCCCGGCGCCAGGAGACCCCGGATGACCAGCAAGAACACGATCTGCCTGTGGTACGACGGCTCCGCGCTGGAGGCCGCGACGTTCTACGCCGACACCTTCCCCGACAGCGCGGTGGGCGCAATCCTGCGTGCCCCCGGCGACTATCCCGCGGGCAAGCAGGGCGACGTGCTCACGGTCGAGTTCACCGTGCTCGGCATCCCCTGCCTGGGCTTGAACGGCGGGCCGCAGTTCCGCCACAGCGAGGCGTTCTCGTTCCAGGTCGCGACCGAGGACCAGGCCGAAACCGACCGCTACTGGAACGCGATCGTCGGCAACGGCGGCCAGGAAAGCGCCTGCGGCTGGTGCAAGGACAAGTGGGGCCTGTCGTGGCAGATCACCCCGCGCGCGCTGACCGAAGCGATCGCCGACCCCGACCCCGCCGCGGCCCGGCGCGCGTTCGAGGCGATGATGCAGATGGGCAGGATCGACATCGCCGCGATCGAAGCGGCGCGGAAGGGCTAACCACCATGCGCAAGCTCATCGTGGCCGCAATGATCAGCCTCGACGGCGTGATGCAGGCGCCCGGCAGCCCGGAAGAAGACGGCAGCGGCGGTTTCGCCCACGGCGGCTGGGTCTGGCCCTACTCGGACGAACACGAAGAGGCGATGGGCGGCGTGTTCAAGCGCCCGTTCGAGCTGGTGCTCGGGCGCCGCACCTACGACATCTTCGCCGGCTACTGGCCGTACGTGCCGCAGGGCGCGCCGCATCGGGACATCGCCGACCTGTTCAACGGCGCCGCCAAGCACGTCGCCACCCACCATCCCGACACGCTCGCGTGGCGGAACAGCCGCGCCCTGGGCGCGGACATCGCCGCCGCGATGCGCGCACTCAAGCGCGACGACGGCCCCGACCTGCTGACCCAGGGCAGCAGCGACCTGGTGCACCAGCTGCTGGCCACCGACCTGGTCGACGAGCTGCGCCTGCTGGTCTACCCGCTGCTGCTCGGCCGCGGCAAGCGCCTGTTCGACGAGCGCGCGCAGGCGTCGGCGTTCCGGCTGGAGGAGTCGCGGGCCTCGACCACCGGCGTGCTGGTCACCCGCTACGTGCGCGAGGGCGAGCTGCGATCCGGCGGTCGGTGAGCACGCGCCACGCGCGCTTGCCGATGCGCCGAGCGGGTGCCGGCGGAATAAGCCGGTTACCGCTCGGCAGGCACCGTGTTCACCATCCACGGGATGCCGAACCGGTCGACCAAACTGCCGTAACCCGGCGACCAGAAGGTCTCGCCAAATTCCATCCCCACCGTACCGCCTTCCTTCAGCGCATCGAACCAGCGGCGCGCCTGGTCGGCGTCGTCGGTATGCAGGGTCACGTCGAAGCCGTTCTTCGGCTTGCCGATGTTGGGCGCCCACGGCTCGTCCATGTCCGCGCCCATCAGCGCCTGGTCCCCGACCTCGAGCCAGCAATGCATCAGCCAATCCTTGTACTTGGCATCGGTGACCGTCATCTCCGGCGGCGCCTCGCTGTAGGGATAGGCCGCGGTGATCCGGCCGCCCAGGACTTTCGCGTAGAACTCGAACGCCTCGCGGCACTGGCCACGGAAGCTGAGACTGGTCACGATCTTCACGAGACGTCCTCCTGTGCATGGCGGGCGTCGCCACGGCCGCGGCGACGGCGCAGGTTGCCATAGCGCCGTTAAAGCAACGTCACGGCCGAAAGCGCGCAGAGGACGGCTACGGTCGAGGCCTCGCAATGTTTCCGGCTGCGGTCATCGGCAGGCTGCTCTCGTCGTGCGCCGTTTGCGGCCTGCCGATGACCGCCTGCCGATCACAGCCTGCGCTCGACCCCCAGCCACCAGCCGCGGTCGACGGCTGCATCGTCCGTACCCCAGCGGTACCGCAACGCGCCCGACCACCCCGCGCCGCGGCCGCCCTGCAGTTGCAGGTCGAAGGTCGAGGCATCGCGCGCCGCAGCGTCGTCGATCCGGAACACTGCGTCCGGTGCGCCGGCAAAGGCCGCCGCCAGCGCACGGCCATCCATGTACCGCGCGTGCCGACGCGTACCCGCCGCGTCCAGCCGCAGCCAGCCGTCGCCCCAATGCCAATCGCGGGCATAACGCAGCCCGGCTTCGGCGCCGAGGCGTCGATTGCCCGCCGCCTGCCCCAGCAGCTCGAATCCGGTATCTCCCGTTTCGGCGAAGCCACCGCTGCCGATCGCGTCGTACTGCAGGCCGGCAAACGGGGTGAGTCGGCCGCGGCCGAACGCATGGTCGAAACCGCCTTCGAATCGCGTACGCAGTCGGGTCATGCCGAAGCTGGTCGTCGCCTGGTGATCGCGACCATCGCCCAGCTCGATCCGGCGCCAGCTGTCCACCTGGCCACGGCCACCCTGCACCTCGCCGTAGGCATACCAGGGGCCGCGCCAGGCATAGCCGTACAGCATCGCCACCGACTGCCGCGTCAGCGCATGACCACCGCCACGATCGAAGCTCATCGAAGCCTGGCCGCTGCCGACCGCCACACCCACCAGCGCCTGTGGTCCCAGCCGGTGGCTGGCGCCGGACACGACACCCGTTTCCGACATGCGGCCCGGCATGGCTCCCGCACCGCCGGAGCGGGTCTGCATGTTCGATGCCGCCCAGGACCCGCTCGCCAGCGGGGATTCGCGCCAATGCCGCAATTGCGGCCAGGACGGACCGTACCCGCTGAAGCTGTCCAGCAACCGGCTGCGGGCACTGGCGAAGGATTGACCCGACAGGCTGTCGAGCGTCGCGGTCAACCCGGGCATGTCGCGGATACTCTGGATCGCGGCCGAGGAGCGCAGGAACCGGCGTTGCGAATCGGACAGGCCACTGCGATCCGGCAAGGATGCCAGCACGTCGGCTGCGGCGAAGGCCTGGTCCAGGCGGGCGGCGCTGTTCATGGTCATCGCATCGGCACCACTGCCACCCACGGCGCTCTGCGCGGATACGCGCGTCAGCCGATACAGGATGTCGTTCGCACCATATTCGACGGTGCCTTCCAGCAGCAACCCAGGGGCGACCACTTGATCGAAACCGCCGCTGACCCCGCCAAAAGCATGGAGGATGCGTTCGTAGCCGGTCGCGTTCTGGACATAACTCACGTATTCGCGCACCTCGCGCAACTCCAGCGTCCCGCCTTCCAGGATGGCCTGGCCGCCGATGATCAGCGGCGTGCCGAACTGCAGCGCCAGCGTCCCGGCAGCGGTCTGCCGATAATCGCCGGTCACATAGGCACGGTAGGGCCTGCTCCCGTCGCACAGGCAGTTGCCCGCGCTGTACGCGGGGCCGTGGACGTAGAGCACGCCACCGTCGTTGAAGACGGAGCCGTGGATCGCGGTGTGGCCGTGGATGCCGCCGTCGGCGCCGTCCTCGAGATCGAGCCTGCCGGTTCCGTCGGCATCGGTCAGGCCGTCGGGCACGGTTTGCGAACGGATGGTGACATCCGCGTAGAGGTCGCCTTGCACGCGCAAGCGGCCGGCATCGATGAGCACCCCGCCATCGAAGCGGTTGGGGGTGGCAGTGCCTGCACCGTCCCAGCCCTGCATCAATGGGGTGTGCCCGCCCCACCAACCGTCGAACGCGAACGAACCAGCGGTGGAAACGCCCACGATCGGTGAGCTGAACGGACCCTCGAGATATACATCGCCGGTCGAGTTGTAGGCAGGCGGCGGGGGTTCCGGCGGCAACGGCTCTTCCGGTGCCGGCGTCTGCTGCTGGTTCGCCGGAGCCTCCCAACTCCACGGCGCCGCCGCAGCCGGCGGCTCGGTCGGCGGCGGATCGCTGCGAATCATCCCGCCTCCACTGCCACCGCCGCACCCGCTCGACAACGACGCGCCAAGGGCGACGGCAATGGCGACCGGCAGATGCCGGTAGTCCATGACTGCATGGCTGGATTTCATGTTCATCGCGCTACCTCCGGATGGCCCGGAACTGAGGCCCGGCCTACCCTTCGAGAACGCACACCGCAGCTGCGGCGGCATGACACCCGCCCAACGATTCCATGAAATTTGCCTGAAGGTGCAGTAAGCTCGCCGAGCGCCGGTCACCCGGCCGGCGCGAGGGTTGGCTCATGACCGATGAGACGACCGCCATCCCCAGGCCGCAGGCGATCTACGAGTTCGCCGACCTGACGCTCGACGCGGGCCAGTGCGCCGTGTATCGCGGCGCGGCGCGCATCCCCCTGCCGAAGCTGAGCTACGCGCTGCTGCATGCTCTCGTCGATGCCGCGCCCGATCTCCTCGCCCACGACACCCTGGCCGAGCGCGTCTGGCAACGGCGCCTGGTCACGCCCGAGACGCTGGCCCAGCGCATCTCGCTGCTGCGACGCGCGCTTGGCGACGATGCGAACGATCCGCGCTACCTGCGAGTCGTCCGCGGCATGGGATTCCAGCTCGTGCCTCCCGTCAGGGTGCGACGGAATCCCGCGGAGCCCAGGTCATTGCCTGCGGCGTCCATGGCCGGCCCGGCAGCGTATGGCGGGAGCCTCACCGCGGGCATCGACCTGTCGCTACCGGCGCAGCCGTCGATCGTCATTCTCCCGCTCGACTCCGACCGTGTCCCCCACCATCAAGATTATGCGCGCGGGCTGACGCACGACATCATGACGCGCATCGCGCGCACCCGTTCGCTGTTCGTGATCGCACGCGGATCGGCCTTCAGCTTCGCACCGGGCGTGCACGACGTGCGCGAGGTCTCCCGAAAACTCGGCGTGCGCTATGTCGTCCAGGGCAACATCCAGTTCGACGGCGCGAAGATGCGCATCAGCGCATTCCTGGCGGATGCCGTCGAGGGCCGGGAACTGTGGGCGGAGCATTTCCAGTGCAGGCAGGAGGGCCTGTTCGACGCCCAGGAGGAGATCGTGGACCTGATCGTCGGTGCGATTTCGGCAGAGGTCGAATTGGCGGAAAGACGGCGGGCCCTGCTCGAGCGCCCGGCGAGCCTGGACGCCTGGAGCGCCTATCACCGCGGCTGCTGGCACATGTACCGTTTCACGCCTGCGGATTACGAGCTGGCCCAGAGCTTCTTCGAACACTCGGCCCGGCTCGACCCCGCCTCCCCGCGCACATTCGCCGGCTTGTCGTTCGTGCACTGGCAGCGCGCCTTCCTCGAAATCTCGCCCGACCGGCCCGGGGAAATCCGGCGCGCATTCGACCTGGCGCTGCAAAGCGTCTCGCTCAATTCACGCGACCCGCTCGGACACTGGGCCCTCGGGCGCGCGCACCTGTTGCGCGGCGAAATGAGCGAATCCCTCGCGGAACTTTCGCTGGCGACGGACCTGAACCCCAGCTTCGCCATCGGCCAGTACAGCCTGGGATTCGCGCAGATGCATGCCGGCGACACGGCGCGCAGCATCGAGCTGGCGGACAGGGCGCGCCGCCTCAGTCCGTACGATCCCATGAGCTTCGCGATGATCGGCCTGCGCGGCTTCAGCCTGGCCCTGGCCGGCGATTACCAGCGAGCCGCCGAGCTCCTGGCGGATTCAATCGGCCGGCCGAACGCCCACTTCAACATGGTCGCCATGGCCGCTGTCTGCGACGCGCTCGCGGGCAACGACGACGCGGCCCGACACGACCTGACCCGATTGCTCAAGGCCAAGCCGGGGTATGGCGCGCGGGATTTCCTCCGCGCATTTCCGCTGCAGCAGGCCGAGCACACCAGGCTGATCGACGATGCGTTCCGCCGCCTGAAGCGCTTGGCGTGAGCGCAACCGGCGCTCAACAACGGACCAGGTCGGTGTGGCCGAAGCCCTGGCTGTAGTCCAGCACCGAGATCACCACCGGCTCGACGCGGAAGATGCGGACCTGGTCGGGCGTGGGCATCGGCATCGGCAGCGGCGTCGTCTGCGCGGGGTACTTGCCGGGCAGCAGGCCGAGGATGCGCTCGGCCTCGCTGCGATCGCGCACGGGCGTCGCCCGCGCGGCCATCGACAGGCCGGTGATGCGCATGATGTCCGGCGTGTCGTGATCGATGGTCAGCGACACCCGATCGTCGCGCGCCAGATTGGCCGCCTTCTGGCTGTCGAGTCCGCACAGGAAGTACAGCAGCAGGCCCTCGTTGACGTAGCCGACGGTAGTGGCCTGCGGCCAGCCGTCGGGGCGCAGCGTCGCGACGGTCATGATGCGGTGCGCGTCGAGCAGGGCCTCGATCTTGCGCCGAATGTTCTCGTCCATGCCGGGTGCTCCGCCGTGGCAACACGCAGCATCCTCGGTCCGCCCGGGCGCCGGACGTTGACCTGCGTCAATCCCGGGAGCGCGTCGCGGGAGCAGGCAGCGCCGGGCGAGGTTCACTTTCCCCTCACGCCGCCGGACTCATCGCCATATCCCCGTCGCCGCTGCCGACCTTCGCATCCCGCGGCAGGACACGCCGGTCACGCGCGCCGAACCGGAATACGAACGCCATCCTCTCCTCGAAGAAATCCATCTTGGCACCGGTACTCGTAGCCATCCCCCGCCGCAGAGGCGCGGCGGGCATCTTCATGGATGCATTGCAGCGGACCGGACGTCATGCCCCCTGCCCCCCCTTGTTGCGTTGCCGGCGGCGGCGCCACCAGCGCAGCAGGCCGTACGACAGGCGCACCTTCTCCTGCCCCACCGGCAGGTCGGCGCGGGCGAAGATCCACGAGGACTTGCTGTAGGCGATCTGCTGCGCGGGGTACACGCTGCGGTGGCCGATCACCAGGTAGGCGGCCACGCAGGCGCCGGCGACGTGCAGCAGCGCACCCGCGCCGAACAACTCCACGCCCATCAGGATCGCCGCGATCGGCGCGTTGGAGGCCGACGCCACCACCGCGGCCAGGCCCACCGCCGCGCCCAGCGCCGGCGCCAGCCCGAACAGGTGCGCGAACGCGCCGCCCAGCACCGCCCCGATCACGAACTGCGGGGTGACGATGCCGCCGTAGAACCCCGAGCCCAGCGTGATCGCCACCAGCAACGCCTTCCACAGGAACCCCAGGTGCGGCACCGCCTCGCCGTGCAGCGCGCGCTCCATCACCGGCAGGCTCAGGCCGAGGTAGTCGTCCGGCACCATCAGCACCAGCAACGCGACCAGCGCGCCGCCCAGCACCGGCACCAGCGGCGGCCACAGCGCGTAGCGCGTGCGCAGCCGTCCGAACAGCCGCCGCGCCAGCTGCAGCAGTTCGACGAACAGCCACGCCGCCGCCCCGCACAGCACGCCGATCAGCACCGTCTTCAGGAACAGCAGCTCGGTGAACCCGGCCGCGAAGTCGATGTGGTAGACCGGATACGGCACGCCCAGCGACTTGCACACCTGCAGCGCGGTCACGCCGGCGACGATGCCGGGGAACAGGAAATCGTGGCGGATGCGCCCGATCGCCAGCATCTCCACGCCATAGATCGCGCCCGCGATCGGCGTGCCGAACACGCTGGCGAACCCGGCGCTGACGCCGCACGCCAGCAGCCGCTTGCGCAGCTCGGAATTCAGCCGCAGCATGCGGCCGATGCCCGCCGCTAGGCTGGCGCCGATGTGCGCGCACGGCCCTTCCTTGCCGGCCGAGCCGCCGCAGCCCAGGGTGACCAGCGCCGCCGTCGGCTTGATCCACGCCGTGTGCAACGGCATCTGCCCGCGCTGCTGGTTGACCGCGACGATCGGCGAATCCTGCAGGCCGTTGCGCCGCCGGTAGCCGTAGTGCAGCAGCAGCCCGTTGGCGAGCCCGCCGGCCAGCAGCAGCCCCAGCTGGCTCCACCACGGCAGGCCGTAGGCGCGGCCCTCGACCGCGAACAGCAGCCGCAGGAACACCGTGCAGCCCGCGCCGACCACGGTGCCGGTGAGGATCGACAGCAGCAGCCATTGCAGCACCGTCGCCAGCATCACGACCGGCTCGGCGACGTGCGGGCGGGACATGGCGTGCGCGGGCCTGTGCAAGCGGAACCGTCTGCGATTGTAGCCAAAAGGCAAGCGCGGACGCGGCCACCGCGATCCCGCACCCCCTGCGCTTGCGTCAGCTGCGCCGCAGCGCTCCGACCGCTGCGTGCGGTTCCGGACCCGTTGTCTTGGCATTGGCATCGGCCATCGCCACCTCGGGTACCGCCGATTGCGCTGCCGGCCCAGCTTGTCCCGCGCAATCTTCATGAAATCTTCGGGTGGCCTTCAAGCAGGCGCCCGCGACGCGTGAATACTGGTTGCCGCGGTAAGTGAAGGAGCTGGGGCGCATGGTCTCCGTGTGCGCGGATGACTCGGCGTTGCTCCTCGTGTGCAGTGAAACGACTTCGACAAGGAGGAAGACATGAAACTCATGAAACTGGCCATGGCGGTCGCGGCTGCGGGCAGCCTGTACGCCGCGGCGACAGCGGCGGTCGCCGGAACCGTCCTTGGCGGCGCGACCGTGACCAACGGCGCCCGTGGCACCGTGGATGGCAAGGTCATCAATGGCCCGGTGAAAATCATCATGCCCGATGTCGAGAACGAGCAAATCGACGTCATGGCCGCCAACATCAATCTTCCTGCCAACGGCGGCGGCATCGACTGGCACACCCATCCGGGGCCGACCTTCGGCATCGTGACCGGCGGCGGCACGCTCACCATCATCGATGACGACTGCGTTGCGCACGAGTACGCGACGGGGGAGGCGTTCGTGCCGCCCGAGAACCCGCACACCGCGCGCAACTACAGCAATCTGCCGGTCACGATCCGGGCGACGTTCTTCATGGCACATACGTCTCCACCGACTGCGCCGACGACGTTCCTGTCGGAATACGACGACGACGTGATGGACGCGTACTGCCGCCTGGCCGAGTGAAGGAGCAATGGGGTCAGGCTCGCTTTTCCGATCAAGAAAATCGACCCTGGCCCCTGTTTTTCTGCTTTCGCGGGATTCGCGCTCAGCGACTCACCACCTACCGGCCGAACGGGATCCCGCCCGTGCCGCAGTGCCCGACCCGGCAGTCCCTGCCCCGGTAATAGATGGCGAGCCGCGCTCCACCTGGCATCCGGCCCCGCGCCCCGCTGCGCTTGCGTCAGCTGCGCCGCAGCGACCAGAAGCCGATGTCGCGGCGCAGCCGGAATCCCATGCGCTCATACAGCGCCCTGGCCCGCGCGTTCTCGTGGCTCACGTGCAGGAAGGGCATGCGCCCCTGCGCCAGCACGTCGTTGGCCAGCCAAGCGGTCAGGCGGCGCGCGAGCCCGCGCCCGGTGAACTCCGGATGCGTGCAGATCGCGCTGAGCTCGGTGGCGGCGTCGTTGCCCAGGCGCTCCCCGATCATCGCCGCCAGCCGGCCTTCGACCCGGATGCCGAAGTAACGGCCCAGCTCCATCGTGCGCTCGCGGAAGTAGTGCGGATACACCAGCGCGACCAGCGCCAGGACCTCGGCGCGGTCGGCGTCGGCCAGCGGCCGCACGTCGGGGCCGGCGATGACGTCCATCGGCGTCTCGCGCACCATCTGCGCCAGCGGGCGGAACGCCTGCAGCGCCCAGCCGCGCGGCACCGCGGCGGGCGCCACCCCGAGCAGGTACACGCTCTCGCCCGCCGCGACCAGCGCATCGAGCGCGCCGCCCAGCGCGCTGTGCGCGTGCGCGATGCCGAGGAAGGGCGCGTACTCGGCCGGATAGCGCGCGACCTCGCCGGCCACGCGCGCGATGCCGCGGTGGCGCGTGCGCAGCGAGGACCAGAACGGGTTGTCCAGCGGATTGGCGTCCATCGCCAACCCCTAGTCGCGTTCCATGAGGCCTCGGGCGGCAGTCGCCGCTGCCTGCAACACGCGGGCATAAGCCTCGCGCGCAGGCGCTGCCTCGCGGGCCGTGGTCTCCAGCCATTGGACGTAGGCCGCAAGCAGGTCCCGGGCATTGTATTGGAGCCCGAGCTCGCGGATCGTCGCCGCGACGGCATCCTTCACATGCCAGTCGACGTTGGCGCCTGCCTCGGCTTGCTTGGCGAGATCAGCGACCCGCAGGACATGCGGGGTGATGAGACCTGCGACGGTGGCCTTCATGGGATCGACCTGGTTTCCACGAGCTGGCAGGATAACGTTCCGCTCCCTTGGAGGTACATGGCGGGCAGCAACAAGGGCGTCCAGGTTATTCACGTCGCCAAACTCTGCAATGAGTACTCTGCCCCCTGTTTTCCGCTCCGCGACACTCGTTCCTCGCCCTCACGCACCACGCAATCGACCAAGGAGCGAGCGATGGCAACCCGCAAACCGGATACCGGCACCAGGCCCGCCGCCAGGCGGGCGGCCAAGCCCGCCACGGTGCCCGCGCCGCTGCCGGAGGCGATGAACGGAAAGGCCAGCCCGGCCAAGGCCGCCATCGGCGACAAACCCGTCTTCGCCTACATCGCCAGCCTGCCGCAACCGCAACGCGGCATCGCCGAACGCATCGACCGGCTGGCCGCCGACGCATTGCCCGGGCTGCAACGCAGCGTGAAATGGGGCATGGCGTACTACGGCGTTGGCGATGGCTGGTGCTTCTCTTGCGGCGGCTTCGCGAGTCACGTGAAGCTGATGTTCATCAACGGCATGACACTCGAACCGGTCCCGCCGGTCACGCCCGTGGCCATGGGCAAGTCGACCCGGGGCGTCGAGCTTGCCTCTCTGGACGACATCGACGAACGCCAGCTTGTAGCGTGGATGAGACAGGTCACTGCAGTGCCGGGGGTCGGCAAGCGTCCGGAAAAGAAAAGCTAGCGCTCTTCAAAAGGGGACACAGCGTCCGCGCGCCTGATGCTACCGACCTGCCTGCGATCGAAAGCGGCGACCGCGCCATTCGAGCACTCCGGCTTCCGGCTGGCAGGTCATCGGCTCGGGAACATCGAGGGTCCCATCGGCCGCTGCGAACAACCCCGGCCGCACAGGCTCGAGCACGAGATGCCGGGCGCCGATGTCCGCGGTGAGTCCTTCGGCGCCGCTGCGCACCCAGAGGGTGCCGAACAGGTCGTCGTGGAAGCGACCCGTGCACGCCTGCAAGGCAGCCGCGTCCGGCTGCCAGGTCGACCCTGCTCCCGCCGCATCGGCACGCGACTCGACGAGGGCCTTCTTGCGCTTCGTCACCAGCGCCGCCAGCCGCGCCGGAAACGCGCTCACCGCTGCATCCAGGCGCGCGCCTTCGCCCTCACCGCCCGTCGCCAGGCCGATGAATGCCTTCATGACCTCCAGCTCGAAGCCTTCCATCGCGCTATCGCTGTTGACCACCAGCGACAGGCCGGCACGTGCGGACGGCACCAGTACGGTCATCGAGACCGTGCCCACGTAGGCACCCCCATGCATCAGGGCGTGTTGACCCTTGTAGGTGCACGTGTACCAGCCCAGGCTGTAGCCGCTGCAATCGATCTGGCCATCGGACAGCCTGGCGTCGGCGACGGGTTCCTGCGCCCGTGCGAAATCGCCTGGCTGCAGCGCGTCGCCGGCATCGGACAGCCCAAGATTGGCCTGCATCCACCGCGCCATGCCGTTCGCCGAGGCGAACAGCCCGCCGGCGGCGTGCATCAGCGCATCGGACTTGGGCGCGACGGGATGCCATGCATGTCCATCCCACTGGTAGTTCGAGACGATTCGCGCCGGCACGACCTGCGACGGCCGCGATGTCACCTCGTTCTGCAGCTGCAGCGGCGCGAGGACCGCTTCATTCAACCAGTCGTGCCAGTTGCGGCCGGTATGCGCCTCCAGCGCCGCCCCGTAGATGAGGTCGCCGATGTTCGCATAGCGGAAACCCGGGTCGCGCACCTGTACCTCGCTCTCCAGCCAGCGCGGATAGTCCGCTGCGGGGATGTCGCGCACGTAGGCAGTGACGAAGTTGAGCGTGTGGGTGGTCAGGCCTTCCTCGTGGGAAAGCAGGTCGGCTAGGGTGATCCGCCGGGGATCCGCCGGCGCGGGCAAGCGCAGGGACGGCCAGACCGCAGCCAGTGTCGTGTCCAACGGCAGCACGCCCCTACGGTCGAGCACCGCGCCGAGCAGGCCCATGAATGACTTGGTTTGGGACGCAATGTAGAACAGTGTGCGTGCGTCGGCCGGTGCAGCATCGCCGGGCCGGACCGGCCCGCGCACATGGAACCACGGCGGTGCATCGCCCTGCACCACCACGGCTGCGACGGTGGGATAGCTGCCAGGCATGCGCTGCACCGCATCCAGCGCTTTCGCGATCGGGGCGGTGATCGCAGGGTCTACTGCATTCCGCGGCGGGACGGCCGCCGAAAGCGGGAACATGGCACAGCCGGCAAGCAGACCGGCCAACATGGCGCAAAGGGTGTGAACAGACATGAGCGAACCGAATCCAGGCGAGCGGAGGTTCCTTCATGGATACCCTGCCCGGCCCATCGGTTGCAGCGAAGTAAAACTGCAGTCCACCCTTGCGGCCTGCGGCGCGGCCGCGGCGGAGTGGATGTCGGTGCCCGCCTCGCTGCTTCCAGCATGCGCGCAGGCTAACGCAGTGCAGTCTCAGGTCAAGAATGGGGTCGGGTTCCAGAATTAGCGCCCTGATCCCTGTTTTCGGGGTCAGGTTCCAGAATCAGCGCTCCGACCCCTGTTTTCGGACCCCTGTTTTGTTTTGCCGCCAGGCGGTTACAGTGGCCACGGTCTACGGCAAGACACAAGGGGAAGACGTCGATGTCGAAACATCTGGCCATGTGGGTCTTTGGACTGCTGCTGCTCCCGGAATTCGCATCGGCGCAATCGCAGTGCCTGATCCCGGAGCTGCCCGATACCGAGGTGGGCGGCTGGTATCAGAGCGAGTCCGGCAACACCGTCGTCGGCAGGGCGCGCTATCGCCTCGTTTCGGTCGCTTCCGAACACGGCACGGCCACGCTCGGGATCGCCTTCAGCCACACGTCCAACGATGAGTCGCACGCCACCGCCAAGCCCTCGGTCGGCGAACTTCCGGCACTGATGACCGCCAGCCTGCAGATCCGCCACACGCCGCAAGCCGGTGGTCCATCGCGCCGCTGGAGTGCCGATGCCGTGGATGTCCTGCTGGATGGCAAGCGGTTTCCCGGGCAGTTGAACATCGACGATCCGAAGGACGGAACCAGGCCTGTCGTGATTGGCTGGGAAGTCTGGTTCGGCGATGAGGACCTGTTTGCGGCGATGGAAACCGCGCGCCAGATGGAGGTCCGGCTGCGCAACACCGCCGCAGGCTCGCAGGTCGCGTTCCGCTTCGATATCTCGTCGTTCAAGGGCGTCCGCGCCCGCCTGGTCCAGTATTGGCGCTGCACCGCTGCGCCGCACCACGAACATCCGCATTGAACTGGCGAACGGGGCTGGCGAGACGCACCATGCTGGATCTGCAGAAGATCGGACGGCCGGGGAAGTCGGCGAAGGCCCAGCAAGAAAGTCGACTCTGACCCCTGTTTCTCGCGGCGCACGCCGCCCTCCTCGTCCTCGACGAGGATGCGGGGACCTGCTTCGAACAGCGGATGCGAGGGACCGCGTGGTCGCGCCGGGCGGCCATGCGCCCCTGCAGTTCAGTTCGCGGCCTTCCAGGTCACGTCGCTGCTGTCGCCCGTGCGCGACACCATGATCTTCTCGATCCTGGCCGAGCAGGCCTCGGTGGCCGCAGCGACGAGCTGCTTGCGCAGGCCGGGCACCTTCGTCGGGTCCTTGACGTCGAGCACGCGATGCACGTCGTCCATGGTCATCTCATCGGGCGTCTTGCACGACACCGTCACGAACTCCTCTGGCCCACCGTGCATCGCCACGACCCGCACTGCCGCCAACTCCGTGGGTTCGGGCTGCTGGGCCAGCGCCATGCTCGCCATCAGCAATGTCGGAATCGCAAATGCCCACCTGTTCATACCGTCCTCCATGTGATGGGCGGCGATCCGCCGCCCGTTCCGGTGGACCGGACCCGGCCCATCCAGTGGGGGCAACGCACGATATGGGACGCATCGGACGCAGGCGGCCGCGTCCGTCCCCGGGCTAACCCGGTAACCCGGGGTCAGAGTCAGCTTTTCCCGACACCAACCTGCGCTACCGCCTGATCGACGCAAGACGCCCCCATCACGAACCTGCGCTGTCCCTCCAGGCAGGCCAGCCCGAATGCCCCGCCCCCGCCGCATCGATCTCCCCGGCATCCCGCAGCATGTCGTCCAGCGGGGCAACGATCGCCAGCCCTGCTTATCTGGAACAGGCGCGCGCACAGGCCCGATGGCTCGCCGACTACCTCCGCGGGGAAACCGGAGAAGCGACGGCGGTCATCCCCGTCGTCTGCCTGCCCGAATGGTTCGTCCAAGCGAACAAGGAAAGCCTTGCCAGCGACGTGTGCGTCATCAATCCGAAGATGACCAGCCTGTTTACCGACGCCGGATCGCAACCGCAACTGGATTCCCGTCGCCGCAATCGCCTCAGCAACGCCTTGCAGAAGCGCTACCCGGATCTGGATCTTACGGATTAGAAAGACGCCGTGTTCACGGCTCGCGACGGATTCTCGCCCCTCCCCCGCCGGAGGTGTGCCGTGAACATGCCCAGCAACCCGACACAGGATCAGGCAGGCACCCGCAGCGCCCATCGCGCCGTGCAGAGAGCCGCCCGCGCGCAACCGGATACCCAGCGCGTCGCGGTGATCACCGGCGGCGCGGCCGGGCTGGGCAAAGGCATCGCCACGCGCCTGGCCGCCGACGGCCTCGCGGTGGTGTTGTCCGACATCGACGCGGACAAGCTCGCAGCCACGCGCAAGGCGTTCGAAGCGGCCGGCCACGCGGTGGAAACCTTCCAGGGCGACGTGTCCAAACGGGAGGACCAGCAAGCGCTGGTCGCCAAGGCCGTCGAGGCGTTCGGCCGGCTCGACGTGTTCGTCAACAACGCCGGCATCGAGCAGGTCAAGCCGCTGGACGAGGTCGGGCCGGACGATCTGGACCGAATCTTCCGGATCAACGTGCACGGCGTGCTCTACGGCATGCAGGCGGCGGCCGCGCAGATGCGCAAGCAGGACGACGGCATCGGCAAGATCATCAACGCCTGCTCGATCGCCGGGCACGAGTCCTACGAGATGCTGGGCATCTACTGCGCCACCAAGCATGTGGTGCGCTCGCTGACCCAGACCGCGGCCAAGGAGTACGCGCGCGACGGCATCACGGTGAACGCCTACTGCCCCGGCGTGGCCGGCACCTCGATGTGGGACCGCATCGACGCAGCGATGAGCCACTACCTGGGCACCGCGCCGGGCGAGGCGTTCGAGAAGTTCGCCGCCGGCATCCTGCTAGGCCGCACCCAGGAGCCGGAGGACGTGGCGAACCTGGTGTCCTTCCTGGCCTCGCCCGACTCGGACTACATCACCGGCCAGGCCATCATCACCGATGGCGGCATGGTCTTCCGTTAGGCGGGCGCGGCATTTCGCTGCGCGGCCATCGCCGGGGATCGGCACCGGCACCATTTTCATCGTGAGCAATCAGTACTCTGACCCCTGTTTCGCCTGTTTCGACGGTTTCACTTGACCCCTGTTTCACCCACGGTGGCAAAGTTGTACATCACCCGCACCTGGCCGGTGCCGCCCGAAGCCATTGCCAAGGTCGCGCTGCGGTCCCCCTTGCGGTAGTACATGCTCGCGCCGCCGCGCGTGTCGATCGGCGAATAGTGGCTCTCGGTCCAGCCTGCGGCCAGCATCGCGGCCCGCGCCTGCTCGGCAGTGGCGAACACCTCGCCGTGGGTCCGCAGTTCGACCGCGTGCGCGCCCCGGTCTTCGTTGACCTCGGCGACCACATGCTCCGCGGGCAGGTAGACGTCCGCGGGGAACCACCCGGGAAGGGCGGCGGGGACGGCCTCGGGCTCTGCAGCGACCACCTCCGCGGCGCCGACGGGGACCGCGGCGTCCGCGCCCGCGCCTGCGGCGTCCGGTGCCGCGCCCGCGACATCGGTGGCCTCCATGCGATCGCCGCCACAGGCGCCCAGGGCCACCGCCACCGCCAGCACGAGGAAATATGGACGCATGTTCGGACGGCTCGGTGAAAGGGTCCGGTGTTTCGCGCGCTTACGTGTAGGGGATACAACGTCGCGCGTTCAGGGGGGCCGGCCAAGGCGGCCCCGATCCGGCCCGGCTCACGGGCTGTCGTAGCGCAACTGCGCACGGAAGCTGGTGAGCGGGTCGTTCCCGGCGTCACGGGCAGGATCGCGCTGGACGCTCAACGGCACGTACAAGACTTCGAAGCTCAGGCGCCAGCGGTCACCAAGGTCGCGACCAGCCCCGGCCGCCACGTACGGAAGGACATCCCGCGCGACCAGCCGGGAGCGATCGCGGACCGACCCGATCAACAGCGCGTCGACCTGCACGAACGGCTCCATGCGCGCCACCCCCAAAGTCGCATGCCCGTGCCAGGGAGCGGTCCCCCAGGCGGCCGTCATGTCGGCGCCGTAATGCCGCAAGGCGATCCGATCCCGTGACGGCGCCACGCAGCCAGCCGGATTGATCTCGGGGTCACTCACGCCGACCACTTCCGCAGGGCAGGTGATGTCGCCTTCCGCCTCACCGTGCTGGCCGAAAACCCGGGCAGAGAGACTGAAGGAATCGGTCGCATACAGGTGTCGGCTCAACGCAATGGCGACCAGATTGCGCGTGCGTATGCCGTTGATGGCCAGCGGTGGCGTCCACCCGGCTTCGGCGACCCAGCCACCCTGGAGTCCAATCGCGATTCGCGCCCGGCCGAACACCGGCGACTTGTTGAGGTCTTCCTGCTTGGAGCCGCGAAACCCGACGCGCTGCTGCTCTTCGCTGAGGCTGGGGATCGAGCCGGCATCCAGCGCGCCGCTCCATTGTCCTGACGCCAATGCCGGAGTTGCGCCGAACGCCGTCATGAGCGTCGCCGCGCCGACGTAGTTCATCGCCCAGGCTTCGGGGCGGTCCGACGCGAGCAACTCATCTCCTGCCGTGAAAACCTGCGCGCTCACCGGACGCGCCAGCAGCAGACATGTCACACCGGCCACAAACCAGGACTTCCGCATGTCGAAGGCTCCGGGCGCGAGATGGCCGATAGTACGCCGGCCCCTGGACGAACCCGGCTCCAGGCCTGTTTTTTTCACGCAATTGCAACCCCGGCGCGACTATCGTTAGGTAGCGAGTAAGACGCTATTGCCCCGCTTTGGATTGGAGAATTCCATGAAGACTATGCGGTGGGCGCTTTTGACAGTTTTTGGGTGCTGCGGAGCCGCGTCGGCGGCCAACCACACGGTGACCGCGCAGCCCAACATGACCTTCTCCCCGAGCACGCTCACCATCGCCGTCGGCGATACGGTGACGTTTCGAAACGCCGGCGGGTTCCACAACGTCGAGTCACGTGCCCCCTCGGTGACGGTCTTCCGTTGCGCCAACGGCTGTGACGGCGCCGGCGGTAACGGCGATCTCAGCTCCAATGCCTGGTCGGCGACCGTCGCGTTCCCCACGGCGGGAAACGTCGACTACTTCTGCAATGCGCACGGCGCGCCGGGCGTTGGGATGTCCGGCAGGATCACGATCACCGGTGCGCCGCCGCCGGTCGCGGCCAGGCGGCACGATTTTGACGGTGACGGAAAGTCCGATGTCTTCTGGCGGAACACCAGCAATGGCGCCAACATGATCTGGAGGTCGGGCAACATCGCGACATCACAGACGACGACCGGCGTCGTCGACCAGAACTGGAAAGTGGTTGGGGTGGGTGACTTCAACGGCGACAGCAAGGCCGATGTGCTCTGGCGCAATGCCCTGAGTGGGGCGGATGCGATCTGGCGGTCGGGCAGCGCCTCCACGCCGCAGGCGATGACCGCCGTTACCGATCGGAACTGGAAGATCGTTGGTGTGGGGGACTTCAATGGAGACGGAAGGGCGGACGTGTTCTGGCGAAATACCGCCAGTGGTGCCAACACGATCTGGAAGTCGGCTACGTCTTCCACCCAGCAGGTGACAACTGGCGTCACGAACCAGAATTGGAAAGTCGTCGGGGTTGGCGACTTCAATGGCGATCGCAAGTCGGATGTGCTTTGGCGCAACACCAGCAGTGGGGCCAACGCAATCTGGCTGTCCGGCATCGCGTCTACGCCCCAGGCAATCGCCAGTGTGACCAATCTGAGCTGGAAAGTCGTCGGAGTAGGCGATTTCAACGGTGATGGCAAAGCCGATGTGGTCTGGCGCAACATCGCGAGCGGTGTCAATGTCATCTGGAAGTCCGCGAACGCAGCCACTCCGCAGGCGATGACGGGTGTCACCAATCAGAATTGGAAGGTCGTTGCCATTGGCGACTTCAATGGAGACGGCTCAGACGATGTGTTCTGGCGCAACACCAGTACCGGGGCCAACACGATCTGGAAGTCAGGACTGGCGACGGCTCAACAAGCCACTGCAACTGTGAGCAGTCTGGCGTGGACCGTGGTCCCTTACGAGGGCCAATTGCTTCAGTAATGGCCTTTGAGCGTCGCCTGGTTCCATTTGACAGGTCTGCGCTTGCGCGATTATTTGGACAAGCCGAAGCCGCTTTGCGGCTCGGCTTTTGAAACAAACTCAGCCCTCGCTTGCCCTCGTCGACCCAGCTTTCGATCTCCGAAGGCGTCAGATCGAACTGCCGGCTCGCCTCGGCCACCGTCGTCTTGCCCTGGATGATCTCCAGCACCAGCGCCGACTTCCGCCGGGCCGTCCAACGCTTGATCTCTTCTTCCATCACTTGGCTCATAAGTGCTCTCCGTGAAAAGTAGGCACCTGAGCAGGAAATCACTGGGTCATTACACTCCGAGCCTCGCGTTTGAGGGCTCCGAGGCTGGCGTTTGAGGCCCCGAGACTGGCGTTTGAGGCTCCGAGCCTCGCGTTGGAGGCTCCGAGCCTGGCGTTTGAGCCTCCGAGTCTCGCCTTTGAGGCTCCGAGCCTCGCGCTTGAGGCTCCGAGCCTCGCCTTTGAGGCCCCGAGCCTCGCGTTTGAGGCTCGGAGCCTCGTGTTTGAAGCCCGGAGGCTGGCGTTTGCGGCCCGGAGCTTCGGGCGCCAGCGGTTTTGCCTCGGCGGCGGAGCGCGGGGCTTCGAGGGGCAGGAAAAAAGCCCCGTCGCCGGGGCTTTTCGGGTCGCCGGCGGGCGCCGCTGCTCAGGCGGGTTCGGCTTCCGGCTGGCGGCGCCGGCCCTTGAAGCGCGCCGACAGGCTTTCGCGCAGGCCTTCCAGGCCCTGGTTCTTGCCGGCCACCTTGAGCAGCGCGTAGCCCTGCAGGGCGGTGCTGATGACGTCGCTGCCCAGCGCGGTTTCCGTGTCGGTCATGCGCTCGGTGAGCCGCTGCAGGCGTGCCAGCCGCGGGCGCAGCTGGTCGATGGCGGCCAGGTCGGCCTGCGCCTCGGCCAGGCCCAGGCTGGGCGGCACCACCTGCGGGTTCTGCGCCAGCAGCGTCAGGGCCTGCCGGCAGAAGGCCTCGGACTTGTCGCCCATCTTGTAGAGGTTGCGGCGCGCGTCGGGGTCGAGCGCGATCAGCTCGGCGCAGGCGCTTTCCAGCTGCTCCAGCGCCTTGTCGATGGCGGTCAGTTGGGCGGGGTCGAAGGACAGCGAAATCAGGTTCTGGCTCACATGCGTCTCCATGCATTGGGTTGGGAACATCCGCCGTATTCCGGGCGGACTCCTGCATGGTTGGGACGCGGCGCGCGGATTGCCGTCAGGCAACGCCGGGGCGTGGGGTAGGAAATTTCTGATGGGGCGGGAGGCCGCCGACCGCTCAACCGGCGATGCAAGGTGTGAGGGTTAAACGCGCAATGGCGCGAGCACCCGATCCTTTATCCGATTGCTTTGCTACGAGCCGACGAAATTAGCTACTCCACCCCTCTTCCTCGTGTGGAATTAGCACTCTGACTCCTGTTTTCAGACCCCTGTTTTCCCTGTTTTCTAGCGTGGCATCCTACGCGCGGCGTTACTCAGTTGAAGCGCTTGCCTGAAGCACGATGGAATTTCCCAACTTGCGCCAAGATCGTTTGCCCCGTCAGAGAGCAAAGTCGGCTCATCGAAGAACGAATAGTGGCGATAATCACCGCTTGAAAGTTCGCGCCTAGCGGTTAGAAAACCAATCTGAAAAAGAAAGCGAATCATCTCAGCTTCGGACGGTTTCCCTGAAATTCCGGCGATTCGCACATCACGCCCACTCAAATTGTTCTTCATGTGCCTAACAAGCTCGTCGGTACGAAAGCGCTCAGGCTTGCCCTTGAAAGACTGGATCATGAGCTCAATTTTGTCACACTGAGCGCGGAACTCCGCAATCAGGTCGTCAATTCGAGTTTTACCGAAATCCTCAAGCTTGGCAGTTAGGTCATCAAGCCCTATTTTTTGCTGCCTTCGTTTGATAGCGTTTGATGCCGCCAGCTTGCAGAGCTCGATCATCCAACGCGGCCGATAGCGTGCAAGTGTCGAAATGACCACTGCGGGCGAACGCTTTTTGTCGGCATGCTCATCATCAACCGCATAGCCCTTATCAATCTCTTTCTTTCCCCAAGGCATTGGGTCATCAAACGCAATGGCTACAAACTGTTGAGCGCTCATGCTGGGAATTTTCCCGCTAACAACAGCCGGCCCGTTATTGCGCGAAAGGTAGGACTTCACACGAGCAGCAAGCATGAGCTCCAGCTGTTCGCGAGACCACTGCAAATCCACAACATAAGGTTCGACTTTGGAAAGGGCCTCGTACTTTCTCTTGATGATGGCCCAAGTACTAGGACGGACCGAAGCTCTGAACCTTAATTCCTTGACCTCGTTGCAAAGCTGTCTCATTGCAACAAGCGCTGACATCACTTTCAAGCAATCACTTTCGACGTCTCGAAAGTTCTCATCCAAGTCATCAATAACAAGCCAAATCTGCAGGTCATTGGCACCAGCGATCCTTTGTAGAGCTGCAGCCGGGTCTGCCGCCCCAACGTTGCCAGGCTCACCAGGAAGTTTGCGGAGGCGAGCTAGGACCGCCGCGACAAATCCCCGCTCAACGTAGCCACCTCTTTCAGCTTCCTCCCGCAAAGATAAGACATCGTCGCTAAATTTAAAATCCAGCCGAGCACCAACCGCGGCAGCCGCCACCCTGATAAATGACTCTTTCCAAAGACGGATGCACTCAGCTTCTGACGCACCCGCAAGATTTGGTGCCAGCGAGTTCGCGTACGCGTTATGTGCGATGACGTTCTTGAACTCGCGCAGCTTCAGAAACGTCCACCGAAGTAGAGCTGACTTGCCTTCTCCCTTATAAGCCCGAACAACCTTGAGTTTTGTTGCAGGATTCAGGAAAGATTGAAATTCAACTCTCTCATAGGCGTAAGAAGTGAAAAGCCGCTCCTCTTCGTCTTCGGCCATCTCATTGCCGAATAGTTCTTCGTCAGACAGATCGACCAGCCAGTCACTCATTCCCGCCCCCTTTCCCAAACCTCTTTTTTCAGGAGTTACATATTCCGCCGATACTCCCCACCCACCTCATACAACGCATGGCTGATCTGCCCCAGGCTATGCGTCTTCACCGCTTCCATCAGCGATTCGAACACATTGCGGCGCTCGCGGGCGGTGGCCTGCAGGTAGGCCAGGCCCTTCGACTCTGCGCCTGACCCTTCGACTCCGCCCTGCGGGCTACGCTCAGGGCGAACGGTTGTTGAAAGGTCGTTGCGGTTGCGCTGGAACACGGCCACGTTAGCGATCTGCTGGGCCTTCTCTGCCGGGGTGGAGCGGATCAGTTCGATCGTGGTGGCCACGTCGGATTGGCCGTCCTTGCCGAGGAAGGTGTTGACGCCCACCAGCGGCAGGCTGCCGTCGTGCTTCTTGTGCTCGTAGTACAGCGATTCTTCCTGGATCTTGCCGCGCTGGTACATGGTGTCCATGGCGCCGAGCACGCCGCCGCGCTCGCTGATGGCCTCGAACTCCTTGTACACGGCTTCCTCCACCAGGTCGGTGAGGTAGTCCACGGCAAAGCTGCCCTGCCAGGGGTTCTCGATGAAGTTGAGCCCCAGCTCCTTGTTGATGATCATCTGGATGGCCACGGCGCGGCGCACGCTTTCCTCGGTCGGCGTGGTGATGGCCTCGTCGTAGGCGTTGGTGTGCAGGCTGTTGCAGTTGTCGAACAGCGCGTACAGGGCCTGCAGCGTGGTGCGGATGTCGTTGAACTGGATCTCCTGCGCGTGCAGGGAGCGGCCGCTGGTCTGGATGTGGTACTTCAGCATCTGGCTGCGGCTGGAGGCGCCGTAGCGCTCGCGCATGGCGCGCGCCCAGATGCGGCGGGCGACGCGGCCGATGACGGTGTACTCCGGGTCCATGCCGTTGGAGAAGAAGAACGACAGGTTGGGCGCGAAGTCGTCGATCTTCATCCCGCGCGCCAGGTAGTACTCGACGATGGTGAAGCCGTTGCTCAGGGTGAAGGCGAGCTGGCTGATCGGGTTGGCCCCGGCCTCGGCGATGTGGTAGCCGGAGATCGACACCGAGTAGAAGTTGCGGACCTTGTGGTCGACGAAGTACTGCTGGATGTCGCCCATCATCCGCAGCGCGAACTCGGTGCTGAAGATGCAGGTGTTCTGCGCCTGGTCCTCCTTGAGGATGTCGGCCTGCACGGTGCCGCGCACGGTCTTCAGCGTGTCGGCCTTGATCTGCGCGTAGACCTCCGGCTCGACCAGCTGGTCGCCGGTGACGCCCAGCAGGGCCAGGCCGAGGCCGTCGTTGCCGTCCGGCAGCGGGCCGGCGTACTCGGGGCGCTGCCTGCCCGCGAACAACTGCTCGATGCGGGCGTGGGCGGCGTCCCAGCGGGCCTGGTCGGCGCGCAGGTACTTTTCCACCTGCTGGTCGACGGCGGTGTTCATGAACATCGCCAGGATCATCGGCGCCGGGCCGTTGATGGTCATCGACACGCTGGTGGTGGGCGCGCACAGGTCGAAGCCGGAGTACAGCTTCTTCATGTCGTCCAGGGTGGGGATGTTGACGCCGGAGTTGCCGATCTTGCCGTAGATGTCCGGGCGCTCGGCCGGGTCTTCGCCGTACAGGGTGACGGAGTCGAAGGCGGTGGACAGGCGCGCGGCCGGCTGGCCGAGGCTGAGGTAGTGGAAGCGGCGGTTGGTGCGCTCGGGCGTGCCTTCGCCGGCGAACATGCGGATCGGGTCCTCGCCGCTGCGCCGGTAGGGGTACACGCCGCCGGTGTAGGGATAGGCGCCGGGCAGGTTTTCCTTCTGCAGGAAGGTCAGCAGCTCGCCCCAGGAACGGTAGGTGGGCGCGGCGATCTTGGGCACCGACTGGTGCGACAGCGTTTCGCGGTAGTTGTCGACGCGGATGGTCTTGCTGCGGACCTGGTATTCGTTGACGTCGGCGGTGATGGATTGCAGCCGCGCCGGCCACTCGCGCAGCAGCTTGAGCGCCTCGGCGTCGAGCGACTGCAGGGCGTCGTTGTAGCGCTGGCGCAGGGTGAGCAGCGAGCGGTCGGGGCCAGGAGCGCCCCTCATCTGCCCTTCGGGCATCTTCTCCCCGCTGGCGCGGGGCGAAGCAACGTCAACAGCGCCCCTCATCCGCCCTTCGGGCACCTTCTCCCCGCTGACTGGGGGCGAAGGGAGGCCTTGTGCCTTCTCCCCGCTGGCGCGGAGCGAAGAGGAAGTATCGGTGGCCCGGGGTGCGTCGGCACTGCCCTTCGCCCCGCTTGCGGGGAGAAGGTGGTCCGCAGGACCGGATGAGGGGCCGAGCAGGTCGCCGGAATCGTAGAGGTCCAGCGCCTTGGGCAGCTTGTCGTCGCCCAGGTCGCGCAGCGACTGCCAGTAGGACTGCGCGCGGTCGGCGACTTCGGCCTGGGTCTCGATCTGCCGGTTGATCGCCCGGCCCTGCTCGGCAATCTCGGCCAGGTAGCGCACGCGGGCGCCGGGGATCAGCACGGTGGCGCGCGGCTCCTTCAGCGAGGTGTCGAGCTGCGGTGTCCACAGCTCCGCCGGCAACTGCAGCTTGTCGCGCAGCACCCGGCACAGGTTGACGAACATCCAGCTGATGCCGGGGTCGTTGAACTGGCTGGCGATGGTCGGGTAGACCGGCACGTCCTCGTCGGCGACCTTGAAGGCGACGTGGTTGCGCTTCCACTGCTTGCGCACGTCGCGCAGCGCGTCCTCGGCGCCGCGCTTGTCGAACTTGTTGAGCACGATGAGCTCGGCGAAGTCGAGCATGTCGATCTTCTCCAGCTGGCTCGGCGCGCCGAAGTCGCTGGTCATCACGTACATCGGGAAGTCGACCAGGTCGACGATCTCCGAATCGGACTGGCCAATGCCGGCGGTCTCCACGATCACCAGGTCGTAGCCCAGCGACTTGAGGAAGGCGATGCAGTCCTTGAGCACCACGTTGGTGGCCGCGTGCTGGCGGCGGGTGGCCATGGAGCGCATGAACACGCGCTGGGAGCGCAGCGAGTTCATGCGGATGCGGTCGCCCAGCAGCGCGCCGCCGGTGCGGCGGCGGGTCGGGTCGACCGAGATCACCGCGATGTGCATCTGCGGGAAGCTGGCGAGGAAGCGGTTGAGCAACTCGTCGGTGACCGAGGACTTGCCGGCGCCGCCGGTGCCGGTGATGCCGACCACCGGGGTCTTGCCACCGGCCAGCTGCCACTGCTTGCGCAGGCGCGCGAGCTCGGCCTCGTCCAGCGCCTGCTCCTCGATCGCCGAGAGCATGCGGCCGATCTCGATCTCGTTGTCGAACCCGACCTGGTGCGGGGTGTCGACCGGCTGGCGCGCGGCCGCGGCGCGCCGCACCACGTCCTCGATCATCGCCACCAGCCCCATGTGCATGCCGTCGTTGGGGTGGTAGATACGCTCCACGCCGTAGGCTTCGAGCTCGCGGATCTCCTCCGGGGTGATGGTGCCGCCGCCGCCGGCGAACACCCGGATGTGGCCGGCGCCGCGCTCGCGCAGCATGTCGACCATGTACTTGAGGTATTCGATGTGGCCGCCCTGGTAGGACGACAGCGCGATCGCGTCGGCGTCCTCCTGCAGCGCGGCGCGGACCACGTCCTCGACGCTGCGGTTGTGGCCCAGGTGGATCACCTCGGCGCCCTGCGACTGGATCAGCCGGCGCATGATGTTGATCGCCGCGTCGTGGCCGTCGAACAGGCTGGCGGCGGTGACGAAGCGCAGCGGCGTGGTCTCCGGTTGCGGGCTCGGCAGGTGGGCGGCGGGGGTGCTCATGGGGCGCGCTCGGATACGGAAATTGTCGATTCCGCATTGTAGCGCGCGGGTTTCGGCCGCCCCAGCGGCCGGGTCAGCGCTCCGACAGGTCCTGCGGCAGCAGTCCGTGCGCGCGGCAGTGGCGCGCGTAGTCGGCGCGCTGCGTCCGCACGTCGGCGCGGGAACGGACCTCGCCGCCGGGGCCGAGAAACTCCACCGTGCCCATGACCACGGCCAGCGCCAGCAGGTCCTCGTCGCCCACCGCCTGCCACCAGTCCACGTTGCCGGCCGGCTCGAACACGTAGTCGCCCGGGCCGAGCAGCTCGCCGCTGCCCAGCCGCCGCCGGCCCGCGAGCTGGTACACGTGCACCTCGCCGGTGTGGCGATGCAGCGGCATGAGCGTGCCCGGAGTCATGCGCAGCAGCTCGACGAAGCCGCGCTCGCCGAGGAAACGCAGCGGCTTGGCCCACTTGCCGGGCGTCGCCGCCGGGATCCACGGCAGCGCGTCCAGGGCCAACGTGTGCGCCGGCATCCGCCCGGGCCCGGTCTGCGGCAGGCCGTTCATGCCGCCACCTGCTGCAGGTAGCGCGCGAACGAGGCATCCACCGCCGCGCGCCCGCCGCCGAGGATGTTGCGCCCCCAGCTGTAGCCGTACACGTCTTCGAACGCCAGGCCCTCCAGCAGCACCCGCATGCGCCGCACGTCCGTCGGCGGCATCGGGATGTGGTTCGGGTAGCTGTACATGAAGGCGACGTGGCGGCGGTCCTGCGCCACCTGCGGCGCGTCGCCCGGGAACAGCGCCCCGCCCGGCCGCGGACCCGCGCGCCAGTGCAGCGCGGTGCTGCCGGGGAAGTGCCCACCGACGTTGAGCAGGGTGACGTCGTCGGACAAGCGCAGGCGCGTGCCCGACCAGAAGCGGACCCGGCCGGAGCCGCGCAGCACCCAAGCGCGGTCCGCCTCGTGCAGCAGGATTTCCGCGCCGCCGAGCGCCTCGCTCCACTCCACCATCGCGCTGTAGAAGTGCGGATGCGAAATGACGATGCGGTCGACCCCGCCGCGCGCGCGCAGCGCCGCGACCGCCTCGTCGGTCACCAGGCTGAGGCACTCCCACAGGATGTTGCCGGCGTCCGTGCGCAGGTGCACGGCCCGCTGCGGGATGGCGAAGCCGCCGGCGATGGCCAGGCCGAACACGCCGTCGTCGTCGCCCAGGCGCAGGCGATGGCGCGCCGCCAGTTCGGCCATCGTCGTCCATTGCTGCCCGTTCCAGCCGACGTACTGGCGTTCGTCCTCGCAGATCCGGCAGGCCGCGGGCGGCGTTGCGGACGGCGCGTACTGGGTGCCGCAGGTGGCGCAGATCCAGGCGCTGCTCATGCCGTCACCTCCCTCGCCGACGGGTGCCGGACGCGTGCGTAGGGATCCGCGTAGCCGACCAGGGCGCGCTGCGTGGCGGGGCGCCGGCCGACGGCGCGGAACCAGCGTGCGAGCGCCGGGAACTCGTCCAGCGCCTGCCCGTGACCCGCGTGCGAGAGCACCCACGGCCAGCAGGCGATGTCGGCGATCGAATACGCGTCGCCGGCGATGACGTCGCGACCGGCCAGGCGCCGGTCGAGCACGCCGTACAGGCGGCGCGTCTCGCGCACGTAGCGCTCGGCGGCGTAGTCGTCGCGCTGCGGGGAATGCACGCGGAACCAGCCGGCCTGGCCGGCCATCGGCCCGAGCCCGGCCACCTGCCAGGTCAGCCACTGCAGCACGTCCCAGCGCGCGCGCGGCGCCGCCGGCAGCAGTCGCCCGGTCTTGTCCGCGAGGTACTGCAGGATCGCGCCGGATTCGAACAGCGACAGCGGCGCGCCGCCGTCGGCGGGCGCGTGGTCGACGATCGCCGGGATCTTGCCGTTGGGGGAGATGGCGAGGAACGCCGGCGCCTGCTGCTCGCCGGCCGACAGGCGCACGGGGAGCAGGCGGTGCGGCAGCGGCGCGCCGAGGTCCGCCAGTTCTTCCAGGAACAGGCGCGGCTTGAGGCCGTTGGGGGTGGCGGCGAGATAGACGTCCAGCATGGGGGCTCCGGAGACGGTGTGCGGAGCGACAGGGTGCGCGTAATCTGGCCCCCTGTTTGGACCAGTTTCCGGAGGAAATGTGGAGCCAGTCCTGTCCGTTCCGCTGACCTTGCCCGCAGGCGCCGGCCGCAGCCGGCACCTGCACCGGCAGTTGCGGGCCGCCATCCTCGATGGCCGGCTGGCGACGGGCACCCCGCTGCCCTCGACCCGGGCGCTGGCCGCCGACCTCGGCGTGGCCCGCAACACCGTCGCCACCGCCTACGACCTGCTGGTCGCCGAAGGCTACGTGCTGCCGCGGCGCCGCGCGCGGCCGGTGGTCGCCACGCTGCCCGCGCGGCACGGGCCGACGCCGCCGCCCGCGGGCGGGGAGCACCGCCTGGCCCCGTTCTGGCGCACGCCGTTCCACGCCGCCGGCGCCCTGCCGCCCGCCGCCAGGCCGGACTTCCGGCTCGGCGTGCCGGACCATCGCCATTTCCCGCACGCGCTGTGGCGGCGGCTCACCGCGCGGGCGCTGAGGCAATTGGCGCGGCAGCCATTCGCCTATCCGCCGTCCGAGGGTCTGCCGGAGCTGCGCGCGGCGATCGCGGGGCACGTGGCTTTCGCGCGTGCCGTCGCCTGCGACGCCGACGCGGTGGTCGTGACCTCGGGCGCGCAGCAGGCGTTCGACCTGCTCGCGCGCCTGCTGGTGACGCCGGGAACGACCCGCGTCGCGGTCGAAGAGCCGGGCTATCCGCCGCTGCGCGCGGCCTTCGCGGCGGCCGGGGCGCGGCTGGTGCCGGTGCCGGTGGACGGGGAAGGCCTGGTCGTCGCGCGCCTGCCCGACGACGTGCGGGTGGTGAGCGTGACTCCCTCGCACCAGTCGCCGACCGGCACCGTGCTGTCGCAGCGGCGGCGGATGGCGCTGCTGGCGTTCGCGCGCGAGCGCAACGCCGTGGTGATCGAGGACGACTACGACGGCGAGTTCCGCTTCGGCGGGCGGCCGCTGGACGCGCTGCAGACGCTCGACCGCGAAGGCCGGGTCTTCTATGTCGGCACCTTCTCCAAGAGCCTGTTCCCGGCGCTGCGCAAGGGCTTCGTGGTGGCCCCGGCGTGGGCGCGCGCGCCGCTGGCCGCCGCCAAGCACTGCGCCGACGCGCACAGCGATGCGCCGACCCAGGCGGTGCTGGCCGCCTTCATCCGCGACGGCCACCTCGCCCGCCACGTGCGCCGGATGCAGGCGCTGTACGCGGCGCGGCGCGCTGCGCTGCTCGAGGGACTGGCCGCGCTGTCGCCGTGGCTGCTGCCGATCCCGTCGGAAGCGGGCCTGCACCTGGCGGCGCAGCTGCGCGATCCGGCACAGGAGGCCGCCCTGCTCGGGCTGCTGCGCGAGCACGCGCCGGGGGCGCAGTCCTGCGCGGAGTACGCGCTGGCGCCCCTGCCGCGGCCGGCCGTGGTCTTCGGCTACGGCGCGATCGAGGTGGACGCAATCCGCGCGGGATTGACGGCGCTCGCCGCCGCGCTTCGCGCGCGCTTGCCGCCGCGGTGACGGACAGCCGCAGCGCGCGGTGGGGCAGTCAGTAAGCGAGCGCGCCGAGGCGTTCGCGCAGCGGGCCGAGATGGTTTTCGTAGCGCCGCCACTGCTCCAGGAACCGCTGGTGGATCGGCTCGCGCACCTGCGCGGCGCTGGCGGTGGCGACGGTGCCGGTGCGCTCCTCGATCGCCGTCATGCCCTCGTGCCAGGGCAGGTCGCAGAACGCCAGCACCTCGCGCACGACCTTCTCCGGCTCGGTGACCAGCTCGTCGTAGCGCACATCCAGGATCCGCCCCGGATACAGCGCGCGCCAGTGCGCCATCAACGTGCGGTAGCGGCGGTAGTGGTCGGCCATTTCGGTCTGGTCGTAGCTGTGCGGATAGGCGCCGGCGAACCATTCCTTGAGGTTGGAGAAGCAGGTGTCCATCGGCCCGCGCACCATGTGCAGGATCCGCGCCTGCGGCAGGGCGCGGGCGATGTAGGACACGTTGAGGAAGTTGGGCGGCATCTTGTCGGTGTACACGGCGCGGCCGCGCGCGCGCCATTGCGTGTGCGCCAGGTAGCGGCGGCCGAGCTCGGCGAAATCGATGGCCTCGGCGCGCTGCGCCAGCGGCAGGTCCAGGTGGGACGCGCCGCCGAGATCGCACATCCAGCGCAGCTGCCGCACCAGGTCGCGCAGCTCGCCGGCGTCGGCGACCTCGGGGTGGTTGCCGAGGATGCGTTCCAGCAGGGTGGTGCCCGAACGCGGCATGCCGACGATGAACACCGGCCGCGGGCCGTCATCGACGTGGCCCCGGGTCGGTGCCGGTTTCAGCGCGCCGAGGTAGTCGAACAGCGCCTGTTCGGCAGCGCTGTCGTAGCGGACCTGGCTGCGGCGCAGGCGCATGCCCTCGGCCAGCACCTGCCAGGCGGGCTCGATCTCGTCGCGGCGGTCGAGTTCGGCGAACAGCGCGTACAGCAGCATTGGGGCGTCTGCGTGCTCCTTGCCGATGCGTCCCAGCACCGCTTGCAGTCGCTCGACGCAGCCATCGCCATCGCCCGGGCGGCGCCGCAACCTGGTCAGCGCACGCAGCGCCGGCACCGAATCGGGGTTGCCGCGCAGGCTGGACTCCAGCTCGCGCTCGGCCACCTCGTCGTCGCCGGCATACATCCGGCACAAACCGATGAGGTAGTCCAGGGTCGGATTGCGGAAACCACGGGCACGGGCGCCTTCGAGCAATTGCAGGGCATCGTCCGGGAAATAGGCGTTGGCCAGCATCCTGCCCAGTTCGGCCAGCACCGGCACATTGCTGCCGCGCAATATGGACGGGTCGCTGGCGCAGGTCAGCATCGCCTGCGACTCGCCCAGATACGCCAGCCGCCTGGCCAGGCCCTGCAACAGATCCGGCTCGGCGATGCGGGTCTCGAACGCGGCCATTGCCTCGTCCACTGCGTCGCGATATCGCCTCTTGGTTCCGGCCAGCAGCGACAGCTGCAGGTGCGCGGCAGGCGCGAGTTGTCGGTTGTGGAACAACTGGCGGTAGATCGCGGCGGCGGCGTCCGATTGCCCGGCGGCGAACAGGCGTTGGGCCTCATGCCAGCGCAGCAGGTCGTCGGATTGCGAAATTGGGGTCGACATTCGGGAGATTGCTCCGACAGCCTGCCGATCCGGCACGCCTGGATGGGGAGTTTGTTTGCAGCGACGACTTAGGATAAGCGCAACCCCCTAATGCCAGTCCGTAGCCTGGCTGCGTCCTGCAGTAAGGGTCTCCGTACCGGTTTCCGAACCGTCGGGTACGGGCTTTTGCCGGCGCAGGCGCGTAAAATACGGCGGCTGCGGTCGGGAGAGAGCGCCCGTCACGCCGTAGACTTCCGCTTAATCAAAGACTTACCAAACATTGTTGGCGTCGCTCGCGATGCGCGATCCGGCCGCCGGCGTTCTGGAGCACGTGATGATTTTTGAAACCCTCGACACCTTCGGCCACGAGCAGGTCGTGTTCTGCCACAACAAGGATGCCGGCCTGAAGGCCATCATCGCGATCCACAACACCGTGCTCGGGCCGGCGCTGGGCGGCACCCGCATGTGGCCGTACAAGACCGAGGCCGACGCGCTCAACGACGTGCTGCGGCTGTCGCGCGGCATGACCTACAAGAACGCGGTCGCCGGGCTGGACATCGGCGGCGGCAAGGCGGTGATCATCGGCGACCCGGCCAAGGACAAGTCCGAGGCGCTGTTCCGCGCCTTCGGCCGCTTCGTGGACTCGTTGGGCGGCCGCTACATCACCGCCGAGGACGTGGGCATCGACGTCAACGACATGGAGCTGGTGTTCCGCGAGACCGAATACGTCACCGGCGTGCACCAGGTGCACGGCGGCTCGGGCGATCCGTCGCCGTTCACCGCCTACGGCGCGCTGCAGGGCCTGATGGCGGCGCTCAACAAGAAGTTCGGCGACGAGGAAGTCGGCAAGTACAGCTACGCCGTGCAGGGCCTGGGCCACGTCGGCATGGAATACGTGAAGCTGCTGAAGGAGCGCGGCGCCAAGATCTTCGTCACCGACATCAACAAGGGCCTGGTCGAGAAGGCGGTCGGCGAGTACGGCGCCGAGGCCGTGGCCCCGGACGAGATCTACGACGTGCCGGCCGACGTGTACTCGCCGTGCGCACTGGGCGGCACCGTCAACGAGCAGACCCTGCCGCGCCTCAAGGCCCGGGTGATCTGCGGTTCGGCCAACAACCAGCTGTCCAGCGATGCGGTCGGCGACGAAGTCGAGAAGCGCGGCATCCTGTACGCGCCGGACTACGCGGTGAACGCCGGCGGGGTGATGAACGTCGCCCTGGAGATCACCGGTTACAACCGCGAGCGCGCGATGCGGATGATGCGCACGATCTACCACAACCTGGCGCGCATCTTCGAGATCGCCGAGCGCGACAGCATCCCGACCTACAAGGCCGCCGACCGCATGGCCGAGGAGCGGATCCAGGTCATGGGCAAGCTGAAGCTGCCGCTGGGCCGGACCTCGCCGCGTTTCCAGGGCCGCATCCGCGGCGGTCACTGAGCCGCAGCGACGGGGCCACGGCCCCGTCGCGCCGTCGGCGACAACGCACGGAGCGAGAATGCGCGCTTTTCCGCTGGGTGAGGACATCGATGCGCTGCGCGAGGCGGTCCGCCGTTTCGCCGCGGCCGAGATCGCGCCGCGCGCGGCGGCGATCGACCGCGACAACGCCTTCCCGCAGGACCTGTGGCCCAAGCTCGGCGAGCTGGGCCTGCTGGGGATGACGGTGCCGGGCGAGTACGGCGGCAGCGGCATGGGCTACCTCGCCCACCTGGTGGCGATGGAGGAAATCTCGCGCGCTTCCGGTTCGGTCGGCCTGAGCTACGGCGCGCACTCCAACCTGTGCGTCAACAACCTGTACGCCAACGGCAACGAGGCGCAGCGCGCGAAGTACCTGCCGAAGCTGTGTTCGGGCGAGTGGAAGGGCGCGCTGGCGATGAGCGAACCCGGCGCGGGCTCGGACGTCGTCGGTTCGATGGCCTGCCGCGCCGAGCTGCGCGACGGCGTCTGGATCGCCAACGGCAACAAGATGTGGATCACCAACGGCCCCGAGGCCGACGTGCTGGTGGTGTACATGCGCACCGCCGGCAAGGACGCCGGCAGCAAGTGCATGACCGCCTTCATCGTCGAAAAGGGCATGCCCGGCTTTTCCACCGCGCAGAAGCTCGACAAGCTCGGCATGCGCGGCTCCAACACCTGCGAGCTGGTGTTCGAGGATTGCGCGATCCCGGCCGGGAACGTGCTGGGCGAAGTGCACCAGGGCGTCCGGGTGCTGATGTCGGGCCTCAACACCGAGCGCCTGGTGCTCAGCGGCGGCCCGCTCGGGCTGATGCAGGCGGCGCTCGACATCGCCCTGTCCTACGTGCGCGAACGCCGGCAGTTCGACGCGCCCATCGGCACCTTCGAGCTGATGCAGGCCAAGCTCGCCGACATGTATACCGCGCTGCAGTCCTCGCGCGCCTTCGCCTACCAGGTGGCGCGCGACTACGACGCCGGGCACAAGTCGCGGGTGGACGCGGCCGCCTGCCTGCTGCACGCCAGCGAGGCCGCGGTGCAGGTCGGCCTGGAGGCGATCCAGACGCTGGGCGGCAACGGCTACATCAACGAGTTCGACACCGGCCGCATCCTGCGCGACGCCAAGCTCTACGCCATCGGCGCCGGCACCAACGAAATCCGGCGCATGCTGATCGGCCGCGAGCTGTTCGAAGGGCGCGCCTGAGGCGACGGCCGAGGCGATGCGGGCGAGCGGCCAGCCAGCCATCGACACGCGACCGTTGCGCCGCGACGACTGGCCGCTGATCGCGGCCCTGTTCGGCGACAACGGCGCCTGCGGCGGCTGCTGGTGCATGTGGTGGCGGGTGCCGATGGGCGGCAAGACCTGGGAGGCGGCCAAGGGCGCGCCGAACCGCGCCGCGTTCCGCGCCCTGGTGGAAGCCGGCGAGGCCTCGGGCGTGCTGGCCTTCGCCGACGACCAGCCGGTGGGCTGGTGCGCGGTCGGCCCGCGCGCGGACTTCCCCCGGATCGAACGCAGCAAGGCGCTGCAGCGCGACTGGGACGCGGGCACCTGGTCGCTCAACTGCCTGTACGTGCCCGCGCGCTGGCGCGGCCGCGGCGTGGCCACGGCCCTGGTCGCGGCCGCGGTGGCCTTCGCCCGGAGACAAGGCGCGCGCGAACTCGAGGCCTATCCGCAGGCGGTGGCGGCCGGCGAACGTCTGGCCGGCGCGTTCGCCTGGACCGGGGTGCCCGCGTTGTTCCTGGCGCAGGGTTTCCGGCCAACGGGCGGAAGCGGCCGCGGCCGCAGCCTGTACCTGCTGCCATTGCGGCCTTGAGCGGTTCGCCGCGGTGCGGCATGCGGCCGCACCGCAGGCTCCGCCGTCACGCGTCAAAAGCGATAGAAGCCCTGCAGCGAGACGGTGTTGTTGCCGCCCAGCGGGCTGGAACGACGGACGGCATCGAGGCGCAGCAGCGCGTCGTCGCCGAACAGCGCCGACAGGCCGGCACCGAAGGTGACGCCGTGCTCGGCCAGGCCGATGCCCTGCACCGGCGCCCATTGCGACAGGCCGGTGAAGCTGGCCTGGAACAGTTCGCCCTGCGAGGCCAGTGTCCGTTGCCATTCCGCGCGCGTGTCGGCGCGCAAGTCGACGCCGCCCAGGCGCCAGCCGCGTTGCGCACGCAGGCCCGCGAAGCCCTGCCAGCGGCGGCTGTTCCAGGCGTCCGCGCGCAGGCCGAAGCCGGTCTCGCCGCGCTCGGCGAAGCCAGCATTGTCGATCTGCGCGTACTGGCTGCCGGCATAGGGACTCAGCGCCACGCCGGCGACGTCGAAGCGGCGCCCGACCTCGGCGAATGCGCTCTGGTAGCGGCCCAACAGGGTCGTCGCCACCGTGTCCTGGCGCGCGCCCAGCAGCAGGTTGCGCTGCATCTGGCGGTCGAACCCGCCCAGCGCCAGCTGCGCCTGGCCGTACCAGTCGCCGTGCCAGCCGGCAGCGTACAGCTGGACCTCGCGCTGCTCGCCTCGGCTGCGGTCGCCGAAGGCGCCCAGCCAGTTGGCCTGCCGCACCCGGCTCATGGCGAGGCCGAAGACCGCATCGCCGCCCGCCGCGCGCCAGTCGTTGCCGATCATCTCGCCCTGGGCATCAAGCGCCACGCCGTCGTATCCGGCTTGCGCCAGGGTGCCGCTGGTGGCGAGGTCGCGGTACCAGCCGCCGGCGGCATGCCGACTCGTGCCCAGCCGCTCGACGCGCGCGTCCAGCGCGCGGCGCGTGGCGTCGATGCTGTCGAAGGTCAGGGCCGAGGAGGCCGCATGCAACTGCCCCGACAGGCTGCGCAGCGACAGGTCGGCATTGGCCACGCTGGTCGAATGCTGCAGGGCGCCCGCGGCATCGATGAAGGCGCCGTCGATGCCGGCTGGCGCGATGCCGGCGAGCTGACTGTCGATGGCGCCCATTGCCGTCTCGACCCGCTCTGCCGACGCCATGGTGATGCCGGACAGCCCCATGCCGGCCACCGCCTTGGTGACATCGATGCGCTTGATGTCGAGAAAGACGTTGTTCGGGTCGTAGCTCAGCGACGCGTCGAGAAACACGTTCGGCGCCGCCTTCAGGCTGTCGAAGGTGCCGCTGATCGAATGCGCGTTGAGCAGCGTTTCCCTCGACGCGGTGACGTAGCCCTGCTTGACGCCGAGGACGCTGACCTGGCCGTCCAGTGCGGCCGGCCCGGTCACGAGGAAGGTGTTGCCCAGCCACACGCCGAGGTTGCCGGTCGCGCCCTGGGTGAAGCTGCGTGCGCCCACCGTTCCCGATGCGCCGGCGAGATAGGTGCCGTCGTTCTGCAGGGCCATTGCGAAGCCCCCGGACCACACCGTAGCCCCCTGGCTGACGAAGATGTCCGAGAACCCGGCGCCGCCACTGAGGTAGAGGCCACCCTCAAGCACGCGGGTATCGCCAAGGTATCCGCCGATCTGGGTCAGGATCAGCGTGCCGGGGCCGGACTTGACCAGCCCGCCGTCGCCGCTGATCTGGTTGCGCCAAACCGATGTCCCGCTGAACGACACGCTGACGTCGCCCCAGGCGAATTTGCTGGGTCCGTTCGCGGCCTTGGTCACGTCCAGCAGGCCCCAGCCGAACACCGGGTCCACGCCGAACTCGCCGAGGTCCTTGGCGGCGCCGAGGATCGTCTGCCGCACCAGGTCGTTGTCGAAATAGGGGAATGCCGACCACACGACCGCGGCCGCACCCGCCACCTGCGGCGCGGCGAACGAGGTGCCGCCGCCGCGGTACAGCCCGCTGGTCGCCTGCGAGGTCGCGTCGGGATCGATGAACACCACGTTGCCCGGTGCCACCAGGCAGTAATTCATCGCCGACCCGCATTCCTGCGAATAGCTGGTCAGCTGGGTCGGGTTGTCCGGATCCAGCGCGCCGACCGTCAGCCAGCCGCTTTCCAGCTGCGCGTCGTTCGCCAGCGTGGGCAGGCGCGCGTTGTCGGACGGCTCCAGCCGCAGGGCCGGGTCCTCGCCGGCGTTGCCGTTGGCGAACACGATGATGCCGCCGCGGGCGACCACGAAATCCTTCCAGGCGTTGGCCAGCTCGGTGGTCAGCGCGGGGTCGTTCCAGTACAGGCCGCCCCAGGAGTTGTTGATGATCTTCGCGCCGGCGTCGGCCAGCTCCGCGTTGATGGCCTTGAAGAAGTCGCCATAGCCCTGGCCCGCGCCGATTTCGTTGCCTTGGCCGGAGCCGTCGTCCACCGGCGGCGTGTCGCCGATGATGCGCGAGGACACGATGGTGGCCTCCTGCGCGACGCCGCCGCCCCATTGCCCGGTCTGCCCGGAGTTGCTGCCGTCGGGATTGAGGTAGTTGCCGATGGCCGGCTTGCCGGCCGCGAGCGAGGCGACGATGGTGCCGTGGCCGATCTTGTCGTCGACGCTCAGGTCGTTGGCATCCGGATCGACATGCACGAAATTGCGGGTCACGCGCCCGGACAGCGTCGGGTGGTTGCGGTTGACGCCCGAGTCCACCAGACCAATGGTCACGCCCTTGCCCTTCAGGCCCGCACCCAGCGCACCGGCCGCGTTGGTCAGGATCAGGTGCCCGCTCAGGCTCGGGCTGGAGAACGTCACCGGCGCGCCCCGCGAGGGCACCGCGGGCGGGTTCGCCTGGGTCAGCGAGCTGTCGGTGGCGACAGTGGGGGTAAAGCCGATACCGGGAGCGGCCGGCGGGGCCGGTGGCGGCGCTGCACGGACGTTGGAACCGCCGCCGCCGCAGGCGGACAGCGCAAGGGCGATGGCGCACGCCAGCGCGGACAGTGCGGACGAGTTCGACAGGCGATCGTGCTGAGGCATTCCCCGGACATCCCCGTGCGCCATCCGCCCCCGCGGAACCGCTGCGCACCCGGCCCATTATGCAAGCTCCTCGGGTGCACGGCGGAGGTGCGATAATCGGGGTCTTTCCGGCGCTCTCCGCGCCGCCCCATCACGGAGTCCCCCATGACCGACATCGTCATCGTCGGCGCCAAGCGCACCGCCATCGGTTCCTTCCTGGGCCAGTACACCGGCGTGCCGACGCCGGTGCTGGGCACCGCCGCCATCGCCGGCGCCCTGGCCCATGCCAACCTGGCGCCGGACCAGGTCGACGAGGTGATCATGGGCTGCGTGCTGCCGGCCGGCCTGGGCCAGGCGCCGGCGCGGCAGGCCTCGCTGGGCGCGCAGATCCCGGCGTCGGCCGGCTGCACCACCATCAACAAGGTCTGCGGCTCGGGCATGAAGGCGGTGATGCTGGCGCACGACATCATCAAGGCCGGCTCGGCCAGGGTGGTCGTCGCCGGCGGCATGGAGTCGATGACCAACGCCCCGCACCTGCTCAACGGTTCGCGCACCGGCATCCGCTACGGCAGCGCCGAATTCCTCGACCACATGGCCTGGGACGGCCTGACCAACCCCTACGACGGCAAGGCGATGGGCGTGTTCGGCGACATGGCCTGCGCCAAGTACGGTTACGACCGCGCCGCGCTGGACGCGTACTCGGCCGAGAGCGTCAAGCGCGCGCAGGCCGCGCAGGCGTCCGGCGCGTTCGCCGCCGAGATCGTCCCGGTCACGGTCAAGAGCCGCAAGGGCGAAGTGGTGGTCGACCAGGACGAGGAGCCGGGCAAGATCGACGTCGCCAGGATCCCCGGCCTGCGCGCCGCCTTCGGCAAGGACGGCGTGCTGACCGCAGCCTCGTCCTCCAAGATTTCCGACGGCGCCGCGGCCACCGTACTGATGGCCGCCGACGAGGCCGAGCGCCGCGGCCTGAAGCCGCTGGCGCGGATCGTGGCCCATGCCACCCACTCGCAGGCGCCGGAGTGGTTCACCACCGCACCGGTCTCGGCGATCCGCAACGTGCTGGACAAGGCCGGCTGGACCGTGGCCGACGTCGACCTGTTCGAGATCAACGAGGCCTTCTCCTGCGTGGCGATGGCGCCGATGACCGACCTGGGCATCGCCCACGACAGGCTCAACGTCAACGGCGGCGCGGTCGCCCTGGGCCACCCGATCGGCGCCAGCGGCGCGCGCCTGCTGGTGACCCTGCTGCATGCCCTGCAGGCGCGCGGCGGCAAGCGGGGGGTGGCCTCCCTGTGCATCGGTGGCGGCGAAGCCACCGCAGTCGCCGTCGAGATGGCGTGAACACAGGGTCGTTAAAAACGGCTTTACAAAAAAATTGCGGCCAACCGCTTGACAGGCGACACGGGCTTGTCATCATGTTATAGGCGCGCAGTTGCGCGTTGCCAAACTCAACGACGAGGAAACACCGATCATGATCATCAATAAGGCGCTGCTCGCCCTGGCCATGGGCCTGGCCCTGGCCGCGTGCACCAACCAGCAGCAGGCCGAGGATTCGGCTGCCGAAGCCGCCACCGCCGCCACCGAAGCGGCCGACGCTGCTGCCGCCACCACCGACGCCGCTGCGGACGCTGCCCAGGCTTCGGCCGACGCCGCCGCCGCCGCCGCCGATGCCGCCGGCACCTCCGCCGACGCCATGGGCGAGGCTGATGCCGCCGCCGACGCCGCTGCTCCGGCCGACGCCGCTGCTCCGGCCGAAGCTCCGGCCGAGGAAGCTCCGGCCGAGACCCCGGCCAACTGATATCGGCCGGGTTCTGCTTTGAAATCGGAAAAAGCCGTCGGCATCCCCGGCGGCTTTTTCCTTCCCGGCCCGCATGGCCGGACCCCTGTCGGTTGACGACAGCCCGTCGGCGGATGCCGACCCCGCAGCGCGAAAAGGCGTTGCCTGAGCCCACCAGCTCCATCAGACAACCCCTTCGGAGATCGCCATGAACACCAAGCTTTTCGTCATCGCCGCCGCCGCCGTGCTCGCCCTGTCGGCGTGCAAGAACGAGACCCCGGAAGCCCAGCAGCAGGCCGCCGAGGCCGCCGCCGCCGCCGATCAGGCTGGCGCCGCCACCGCCGACGCCGCCCAGCAGGGCGTGGAAGCCGCGGCCGCCGCCACCGGCGAGGCCGCCGGTGAAGTCGCCGCCAACGTCGACCAGGCCGCCGACGCCGCCAAGGCCGCCGCCAACGAAGCCGCTGCCACCGCTGCCGACGCCACCGCCGATGCCGCGCAGGCCACGGCCGACGCCGCGCAGAACGTCGCCGACAAGGCCGACGCCGCCGCCGAAGAAGCCAAGAAGTAAGCGTCTTTCCACGACGTGCAGGAAGACCCGCTGCGGCGGGTCTTCTTGTTTCTGCGCCCAGCGCGCACATCGACCCGTCATCGGCACCCGGCGACTAACGGTATCCTTGCGGCTCCGCTGTCACCTGCCGCACCGCATGCCCGCCATCGCCTCGCAACTGGATCCGCGCTCGCCCGAATTCCGCGACAACGTCGCCTGGCACCGCGCCCTGGTCGACGAACTCGACCGGCGCCTGGCGCACGCGGCCGAGGGCGGCGGGCAGAAGGCCCGCGACAAGCACACCCAGCGCGGCAAGCTGCTGGTGCGCGAGCGCCTGGTCGCCCTGCTCGACCCGGGCTCGCCGTTCCTGGAGATCGCGCCGCTGGCGGCCGAGGACATGTACGACGGCAAGGCGCCGGCGGCCGGCATGGTCTGCGGCATCGGCCGGGTGTGCGGCCAGGAAGTGGTGGTGGTCGCCAACGATGCCACGGTGAAAGGCGGCACCTACTTCCCGATCACGGTGAAAAAGCACCTGCGCGCGCAGGAGATCGCGCGCGAGAACCGCCTGCCGTGCATCTACCTGGTCGACTCCGGCGGCGCGTTCCTGCCGCTGCAGGACGAGGTGTTTCCGGACAAGGAGCACTTCGGCCGGATCTTCTACAACCAGGCGCGGATGAGCGCCGAGAACATCCCGCAGGTCGCGGTGGTGATGGGCAGTTGCACCGCCGGCGGCGCCTACGTGCCGGCGATGAGCGACGAGTCGGTGATCGTGAAGGAACAGGGCACGATCTTCCTCGGCGGCCCGCCGCTGGTGAAGGCGGCTACCGGCGAGATCGTCGATGCCGAGACCCTCGGCGGCGCCGACGTGCACACCGCGATCTCCGGCGTCGCCGACCACTTCGCCGAGGACGACCGCCACGCGCTGCAGATCGCGCGCGACATCGTCGCCAACCTCAATCGCCGCAAGGCGCTGCCGCTGGCGGTGCGCGAGTCGCGCGAGCCGCTGTACGCCAGCGAGGAGCTGTACGGGATCGTGCCGAAGGACACGCGCCGCCCGTTCGACATCCGCGAGGTGATCGCGCGCATCGTCGACGGCAGCGAGCTGCAGGAATTCAAGGCGCGCTACGGCAAGACCCTGGTCACCGGCTTCGCCCACCTGCACGGCTATCCGGTGGGCATCGTCGCCAACAACGGCATCCTGTTCTCCGAATCGGCGCTCAAGGGCGCGCACTTCATCGAGCTGTGCAACCAGCGCGGCATCCCGCTGGTGTTCCTGCAGAACATCACCGGCTTCATGGTCGGCAAGAAGTACGAGCAGGCCGGCATCGCCAAGGACGGCGCCAAGATGGTGACGGCGGTGGCGTGCAGCCACGTGCCCAAGTTCACCGTGGTGATCGGCGGCAGCTTCGGCGCCGGCAACTACGCGATGTGCGGCCGTGCCTACGGCGCGCGCTTCCTGTGGATGTGGCCCAACGCGCGCATCTCGGTGATGGGCGGCGAGCAGGCGGCGAGCGTGCTGGCGACGGTCAGGCGCGACGGCATCGAGGCCCGCGGCGGCGACTGGCCGGCGGCGGAAGAAGAGGCATTCAAGGCGCCGATCCGCGAACAGTACGAATCCCAGGGCAGCCCGTGGTACGCCACCGCGCGGCTGTGGGACGACGGCATCATCGACCCGGCCGACACCCGGCGGGTGCTGGGACTGGGGATCTCGGCGTCGCTGAACGCGCCGATCGAAAGCGCGCCGGGCCGCGCGGGCACCCGCTTCGGCGTGTTCCGGATGTAATCGCGCCAGACCCGGCACGGCCGCGACCGGAAATTGGTGATGCCGCGCACAGGCAATGCGCGCAACCGGCGTGCTAGTCTCGATGGTGCAGGGGGCATCATCACAACGCAGTCACACGAGGATTTTCTTGCCATGGCGATCTTCAACCCGCAGAGCACGGCCAAAAAGGAAGCGGCCCCGTTCACCCCCGACCCGCCGCCCTACCGTGAGATGCCGGCCGCCACGGACACCTCCTCCCCCAGTCCCGGAATCCCGCCGCGCCGCGCCGAGCCGGTCGCGGCCAAGGAATCGCTGATCGCGGCCGACTTGACGATCGAGGGCAAGATCGAAGGCTCCGGTCACGTCCGCATCGCCGGCAAGTTCAAGGGCGACGTCAACGTCCAGGGCGATCTGACCATCGAGCCCGGCGCCCGCCTCACCGGCGGCGTGCGCGCCAAGCGCGTGATGATCGCCGGGGAGCTGGAAGGCAACATCGAAGGCGCCGCGCAGGTCGAGCTGCTGCAGGGCGGCGTGCTGGTCGGCGACGTCAAGGCCGGCTCGCTCACCGTGGCCGCCGGTGCGCGCATGCGCGGCCAGGCCGATTTCGGCTGGGACGACAAGGGCGCCGCGAAACCCGCCGGCAACGTGGAAAGCATCTCCGCGTCATGAGCAGCGCGCGCCCGGGGACCGCGGGCGCGACGCGCCCGTGCCCCCACTGCAAGGCGACCATCCTCGAAAGCGCCAGCGTGTGCCCCGCCTGCCGGGGCCACCTGCGCTACGACGAGGCCTCGCTGCAACGCGAGAAGACCCGCATCTCGCCGCTGCGCATCGAGGGCACGCTCGCGCCCCCGGCAGGCGAGAAGGTCTACGAGTACTCGATGGTGCTCTCCCTGCGCAACGAGCGCGGCGAGGAGATCAACCGCCAGATCATCGGCGTGGGCGCCCTGCACCCGGACGAATTGCGCGTGTTCACCCTGCAGGTCGAGATGACCGAAGCCACCGACACCAAGGTCCGCCGCAGGCATTAGACGACGGCGACGCTCCGTCTCCTCAGCGCGCGGCAATACGTGCGCCGCGCGCATTCCAGGCGAAGCCCGCGACCAGCACCAGCAGCACCGCCAGCTGCGCCAGCAGGCCCTGCGAGGTCGGATGCACCCCGAGCAGGTCGATGCTCGGCGCGGGCACCAGCGACACCGGCAGCCAGCCCGCCTCCTGCAGCGCGGCCACGCCCTTGCCTGCCAGCACCACCGCCAGCACCGCCATCAGCAGCGCGCTGACCGCGAAGAACTGCCCGAACGGCAGCTTGCGGCTGTAGCGCAGCATCAGCCAGCCGATCGCCGCCAGCGCCACCACCGCGGTCGCCGCCCCCGCCAGCACCGCCGAATGGTTGCCCTGGCTCCACAGCGCGGCATAGAACAGCACCGTCTCGAACGCCTCGCGATAGACGATCACGAACGCCAGCAGGAACATGAACCAGGCCGACCCGCGCGACAGCGCCTGCGACATCTGCTCGCGGACGTAGCGTTGCCAGGCGTTGGCTTGGCTCTTGCCGTGCATCCAGATGCCGACCGACACCAGCACCGCGGCCGCGAACAGCGCCGCGAAGCCCTCGGTGAGTTCGCGGCTGGCGCCGCTCACCTCGACCAGATGGGTGGCGACCAGCCAGGTCGCGCCGCCGGCCAGCAGCGCGCCGATCCAGCCGCCATGGATGTAGGGCATCGCGTCGGTGCGATCGGACTTGCGCAGGAACGCCACCATCGCGATCACCAGCAGCAGCGCTTCCAGGCCCTCGCGCAGCAGGATGGTCAGCGCGCCGACGAAGGCCGCGCCGGCGCCGGTCTCGGCATCGCCGCCGCCGATCGCGATCTCGGCGCGATCGAACAGGGCCGCCACCTCCGTCACCCGCGCCTGCACCGCGGCAACATCGGCGCGCGCGCCGACCTGCGCGCGCAACGCGATCATCGCCGCTTCGACCTCGGCCAGCAGCGGCTTGTCGCGCGTGGCCAGCATCGGCTCGACCGGTTCGAAACCGTCGAGGTAGGCGGACAGGAACTTGTCGCGCGCCGCGTGCGCGTCGCCGGCGGCGTAGGCGACCATGCCTTCCTGCAGGCGGCTGCGGGCGAGCGTCAGGGGGGCGACGCCGCCGGCAGCGCTCCCGGCTGCGACCGCCTGCGGCTGCCGCCGCAGGTACGCGGTCAGGTCGTCGGCCTGGGCCTGGTCCAGCCCGGCGATGCCGCCGGGCAAGGTCTGCACCAGTGCCGCGAGGTCCGGCACCGCGGTGCGCACGTCGGCGCGCTGCAGCCACAGCGCCTCGCCGCGGGACATCCGCGCCTGCGGGAAGGCGAGTTGCCCGACGTAGAACGCCAGCGCCCAGCGGTCGGTTTCCGGCAGTCGGGCATAGCTGGCCATCGCCGTGCCGGCGAGGCCCTGTTCGATCACCTGTTGCAGCGCGAACACGCTGCGCTGCCGCGCGCGCGCGGCGTCGGTGAAGTCGATCGGCGGCGGATCCAGGGCGATGCCGGCGGGGCCGTCGCCGGCGCCGGTGGCGCCGTGGCAACTGGCGCAATGCTGCTGGTACAGCGCGGCCGCCCCGGCCAGGTCGGGGACGCGGTCGGGCGCACGCGGCACCGGATAGGCGCGCAGCAGGTCGTCCGCCAGCGCCCGCGCCAGGCGTTCGACCTCGGCCGGCGCGGCCTTGGCGGCCACCGCGGCCTGCAACGCCGCGGCTTCGGTCTGCAGTCCGCTGCGCGCCGGATGCGCAGGCAACTGCGCGAGGCGTTCGCCCACGGTGGCCGAGAACTCCTGCATCTCCTGGTACTCGATGGCGCTGATCACCTTGCCGTCGCGCACCGCGCCCGGGTAGTCCACGGCGATGTAGTCGAGCAGCTGCCACAGCATCTGCGCCTGCGGATTGGCCCGCGCCGCAAAGGCGCCCAGCACAAGCGCGGCCGCCAGCAGCGGGAGGAACAGCCAACGGAATCGGGACATGGAACCTGGCCTGGCAGGGGGATGGCGGATCGGTCATCCTATGATAAACGAGAATGGATCGCATTCTCCCTGTCGCCGCCCGGTATCATGACCGCCCGAATCGGGGGATGTGGGCGTGAGCGAACCCTTGCCATTGCTGGCCCAGCGCGACGGCGCCGTGGCCCGCCTGCGGCTGAACCGGCCGCAACTGCACAATGCCTTCGACGCCGGTCTGGTCGCGGCGCTGACCGCCGCGTTGTCGGCCCTCGGCGCCGATCCCGGCGTGCGCGTGGTGGTGCTGGAAGGCGCCGGCGCCTCGTTCTCCGCCGGCGCCGACCTGAACTGGATGCGCGGCATGGCCGCCGCCAGCGAGGCCGAGAACCGCGACGACGCGCTCGCCCTCGCCCGCCTGCTGCGCACCCTCGACGCACTGCCCAAGCCGACCATCGCGCGCGTGCACGGCGCCGCGTTCGGCGGCGGCGTCGGCCTGGTCGCGGCCTGCGACATCGCCATCGGCGTGGCGGGAGCGAAGTTCGGCCTCACCGAAAGCCGGCTCGGGCTGCTGCCGGCGGTGATCTCACCGTACGTGATCGCGGCGGTCGGCGCGCGCCAGGCGCGGCGCTGGTTCGCCAGCGCGGAAATCTTCGACGCTGCCGAAGCCCGGCGCATCGGCCTGCTGCACGAGGTGGTCGACGCGGCCGCGCTGGACACCGCGGTGCAACGGCAGATCGAGCTGTTGCTGAAGGCCGGACCGGTCGCCGCCGCCGGCGCCAAGGCGCTGGTGCGCGAGGTCGCCGCCGCCACCGACACGGCCGCGGTCGATGCCGCCAACGCCGCCCTGATCGCGCGCCTGCGGGTCTCGCCGGAAGGCCAGGAAGGCATCGCCGCGTTCCTGGAAAAGCGCAAGCCCGCCTGGACCGCGCACTGATGGCCTCCGCCCCGCTGTTCGACAAGATCCTGATCGCCAACCGCGGCGAGATCGCCTGCCGCGTGATCCGCACCTGCCGGCGCCTGGGTATCCGCACCGTGGCGGTGTATTCGCAGGCCGACACCGACGCCCAGCACGTGCGCCAGGCCGACGAGGCCTGGCCGATCGGCGGGCCGCAGCCGCAGGACAGCTACCTGCGCGGCGATGCCATCATCGAAGTCGCCCGGCAATCGGGCGCGCAGGCGATCCATCCCGGTTACGGCTTCCTCAGCGAGAACGCCGACTTCGCCGCGGCGGTCGTGGCCGCCGGACTGGTGTTCATCGGCCCGTCGGCGGCATCGATGCGGAAGATGGGCAGCAAGGCCGGCGCCAAGGACCTGATGGCCGCCGCCGGGGTGCCGGTGGTGCCGGGCTACACCGGCGCCGAGCAGTCGCCACAGGCGCTGGCGCGCGAGGCGGCGCGGATCGGTTTTCCGCTGATGATCAAGGCCGCGCACGGCGGCGGCGGCAAGGGCATGCGCGTGGTGCGCACGCTGGAGGAGTTCCTGCCGCACCTGGAAAGCTGCCAGCGCGAGGCCGCCGGCGCGTTCGGCCGCGACCGCGTGCTGCTGGAGCGCTACGTGCAGTCGCCGCGGCACATCGAGATCCAGGTGTTCGCCGACACGCACAGCAACGCGATCCACCTCAACGAGCGCGAATGCTCGGCCCAGCGCCGCTACCAGAAGGTGCTGGAAGAATCGCCCTCGCCGTTCCTGACCCCGGAGCTGCGCGCGGCGATGGGCGCGGCCGCGGTGCAGGCGGCGCGCGCGATCGACTACGCCAACGCCGGCACGGTGGAGTTCATCGTCGCCCCGTCGGGCGAGTTCTACTTCATGGAGATCAACACCCGGCTGCAGGTCGAGCATCCGGTGACCGAGATGACCACCGGCCTGGACCTGGTCGAATGGCAGCTGCGGGTCGCCGCCGACAAGCCGCTGCCGCTGGCCCAGGAGCAGGTGCCGCAGCGCGGCCACGCGATCGAGGTGCGGCTGTACGCCGAGGATCCGGAAGCCGGCTTCCTGCCCGGGTCCGGCACCCTGGAACGGCTGCGGCTGCCGGCGCCGGGCGCGCACGTGCGCATCGACTCGGGCGTGGTCGAAGGCGACACCGTCAGCATCTTCTACGACCCGATGATCGCCAAGCTCATCGTGCACGACGCCGACCGCCCGCGAGCGCTGGCGCGGCTGCGCGAGGCGCTGGCGCAATGCGACGTCGTCGGGCCCAAGTCCAACATCGCGTTCCTGGAACGGCTGGTGCGGCACCCGGCGATCGTCGGCGCCAGCATCGACACCGGCTACCTGGACCGCCATCTCGACGAATTCGTCCCTGCCGCCGACGCCGCGGTCGACCCGCAGCAGCTGTTCGCCGCGGCCACCGTGCAGTTGCTGCTGCAGGAGCAGGCGCAGGCGGCGCGGGCCGCCGGCTCGGCCGACCCCGGGTCGCCCTGGGCGCTGGCCGACGGCTGGCGCCTGGGCCATGCCGGCAAGCGCCACCTGGCTTTCCTGCACCGCGGCCAGCGCCTGCTGCTGACCGCCCAGGGCAGCGGCGGCGAGTACCGGATCGAGGCCGGCGGGCACGCGGTCACGGTTTCCGGGGCGCGGCTGGAGGACGGTGTGCTCGGCGCCCGTTTCGACCAGCGCGCGCAGCGGTTCCTGTACCGCGCCGGGCCGCGCCGGCTGCTGCTGCACGACGGCCAGTCCCGCCTGCAACTGGAGCCGGTCGAGGTGTATCGTCGCCAGGGCGAGACCCAGGGCGCCCAGGACGACCGCCTGCGGGCACCGATGCCGGGACGCGTGGTGGTGGTGAAGGCCGGCCCGGGAGAGAGCGTCGTGGCGGGGCAGGAACTGCTGGTCATCGAGGCGATGAAGATGGAGCTCGCGCTCAAGGCGCCGCGCGACGGCGTGGTCGCGAGCGTGGGCGCGGCGGCCGGCGAGTTCGTCGAGGCCGACACCGTGCTGATCACCCTGGAGCCGTGACATGGCCCTGGCGTCGCCGCTGCCGGCGCGGGTGCGGATCGTCGAGGTCGGACCGCGCGACGGCCTGCAGAACGAAAAAACGATCGTCCCCACGGCAGCCAAGATCGAGCTGATCGACCGCCTGTCCGCGACCGGCCTGCAGTGCATCGAGGCGACCAGCTTCGTCAGTCCGAAATGGATCCCGCAACTGGCCGACGCCGCCGAAGTCTACGCCGGCATCACCCGCCTGCCCGGCGTGCGTTATCCGGTACTGGTGCCCAACCTGCAGGGCTATGAACGCGCACGCGCCGCGGGCGTCGAGGAAATCGCGATCTTCACCGCGGCCTCGGAAGCCTTCAACCAGCGCAACATCAACGCCAGCATCGACGAGTCGCTGGCGCGCTTCGCGCCGGTGATGGAGCGCGCGCGCGCCGACGGGGTGCGCGTGCGCGGCTACGTCTCCACCGTGCTCGGCTGCCCCTACCAGGGCGCGGTGCCGTTGGCGGACGTGGTGCGGGTGGCGCGCGCGCTGCACGCGCTGGGCTGCTACGAAGTGTCCCTCGGCGACACCATCGGCATCGGCACTCCCGGCAAGGCGCGGGCGATGCTGCGCGCGGTCGCGGCGGAAGTGCCGATGGCCGCGCTGGCGGTGCATTTCCACGACACCTACGGCCAGGCGCTGTCGAACATCCTCGCCTGCCTGGAGGAAGGCGTGGCGGTGGTCGATTCCTCGGTCTCCGGCACCGGCGGCTGTCCGTACGCGAAAGGCGCCAGCGGCAACGTCGCCAGCGAGGACGTGGTCTACATGCTGCACGGCCTGGGCATCGACACCGGTATCGACCTGGGCCGGCTGGTCGACACCGGACGCTGGCTGGCCGCGGTGCTCGGCCGTGCCAGCGGCAGCAAGGTCACCCGGGCGCTGGCGGCGACGTGAACGCCAACGCGCCCGCGCCGGCCTCCGCGACCCCCGCGCAGCCGGAGATCGCCAAGATCCTGGCCGCGCTGCAACGGGCCGCCGACAACCCCACCCTGCCGCGCGGGCTGCGCTCGCTGCTGCAACAGGCCGCCGCCGCGCTGCGGCTGGAGTCCGCCGCCGGCGCCGCGGAACGCAACCGTTACCGCGCCCTGTTCGACGCGGTCCCGGACCCGGTCAGCGTGATCGCCTGGGACGGCACCGTGCTGGATCTCAACAAGGCCGGCATCGGCGCCTACCGGCGCGCGCCCGCGGAGATCGTCGGCCAGCCGCTGCACGTGCTCAACCCGGATCTGCCGCGCGATTACCTGGGTCCGGTCTGGAGCGCCCTGAGCAGCGGCGGCAGCTACGTGGTGGAAGTCACCAACATGCGCGCCGACGGCACCCGCTTCCCGGTGGAGGTGCACTCGGCCAACTTCGAGTACGACGGCCGGCCCTGCATCGTCGCGGTGGCGCGCGACCTCAGCAGCCGGGTCGAGGCCGAACTGCGCTACCGCGAGCTGATGGAGGTGATCGACAAGGGCATCATCGTGCGCAATGCGCAGGGCCGCATCGTCTACGCCAACGCCGCCGCCACCCGCATGCTCGAGGTCGAGGACGGCCTGAGCCTGGACGAGGAGCTGCGGCCCGGGCGCTGGCGGGTGGTGGACGAGAACGGGCACGAACTGCAGGAGCAGGACCTGCCCGCCTTCCAGGCGCTGCGCAGCGGGCGGGTGGAAGACAGCACCGTGCTCGGCTTCTACAACGAGCGCCGGCGCCAGCTGACCTGGCTGTCGGTGACCTCGGTGCCGCAGTTCGCCCCCGGCGCCGACAAGCCGCACCAGGTGCTGTCGCTGTTCACCGACGTCACCGAGCTCAAGCGCGACAGCGCGCTGTTCGAACGCGTGCAGGCGCTGGCGCACATCGGCGGCTGGCAATGGGACGCCGGCCGCGGCCAGCTCTACCTCAGCGACGAGGGGCAGCGCATCCTCGGCTTCGGCGACGCCGCGGCGACGATGGAACAGCTGCAGGCCACCCTGTCCGAGTCCGACCGCAACCGCCTGCGCGACGCCCTCGAGCGCACCCTGGCCGGCGGCGGCAGCTTCGACCTCGAACTGCACGGCCGGCGCGGCGACGGCCGCCCGTTCTGCGTGCGCGTACTGGGCGAACCCGAGGATGCGCAACCGCTGTCGCGGCACGTCACCGGCACCCTGCAGGACATCACCGAGCGCAAGCAGGCCGAGGAAACCCTGCGGATCCAGGCCCGCAGCGATCCCCTCACCGGGCTGCTGAACCGCGACGCCGCGCTCGGCGAACTGCAGACCCGCCTGGGCGATGCGACCACCACGCGCATCGCCGTGCTGTACATCGACCTGGACCGCTTCAAGGTGGTCAACGACGTGCTCGGCCACGGCGCCGGCGACGATCTGCTGGTCTCCGCGGCGCGGCGCATCATCCATGCCGTCGGCACCGAGGGCCTGATCGCGCGTTTCGGCGGCGACGAGTTCCTGGTGACGTGCAGCATCGACGACGACCCCGGGCGCCCGGAGCGGGTGGCCGAGGCGATCCTGGAGGCCTTCGGCGACAGCTTCCGCTTCGACAACGAGGAATTCACCATCACCGCCAGCATCGGCATCGCCCGCGCGCCCGAGGACGGCGACACCCCGCAGGCGCTGATCCAGAACGCCGACGCCGCGATGTACGACAGCAAGCGCCGCGTCCGCAACGGCTGGCAGGCGTTCACGCCGGCGCTGGCGCTGGCGCAGCAGGAGCGCCTGCGGGTGGAGACGCAACTGCGTCGCGCCGTGGAGAACGGCGAGTTCCACCTGGTCTACCAGCCGCAGGTGGACCTGCACCGCGGCCGCATCGTCGCCGCCGAGGCGCTGATCCGCTGGCACAACCAGCACCTGGGCGAGATGCGCCCGGACCGCTTCATCGGCCACGCCGAAACCACCGGCGACATCGTCCGCATCGGCGGCTGGGTGCTGCGCGAGGCCTGCCGCCAGGCGCGCGCGTGGCGCGACGCGGGCCTGGGCGTGGTCCGGATCGCGGTCAACGTCTCCTACCGCCAGTTCCTCGGCGACGACCTCGCCGACAGCGTGCGCGCGCTGCTGCAGGAGTTCGACCTGCCCGGCGCCGCGCTGGAACTGGAATTCACCGAGCGCGTGCTGATCGAGGACGCGCCCGACACCCTGCGCACCTTCGCCGAGTTGCGCGCGCTGGGGGTGCTGCTGACCATCGACGACTTCGGCGAGGGCTACAGCGCGCTCAACTACCTGCGGCGGCTGCCGATCCACGGCCTCAAGCTGAGCCAGCTGTTCCTGGAAGGCGTGCCGCACAACAAGTCCGACGTCGCCGTCTGCCAGGCGGTGTCCGGGATCGCCCGCAGCCTGGGCCTGGGGCTGGTGGCCGAGGGCGTGGAATCGGAAGCCCAGCGCCAGTTCCTGCTGCAACTCGGGGTGCCGGTCGGTCAGGGCTTCCTGTTCGCGCCCGGGCTGCCGCCGGACGAATTCGCACTGCGGCTGGAGCAGGCCGGCACGGAGGCGACGCCATGACCGGACCGGCCTGGTCGCTGCGCCCGATCGCGCCGGGCGACGATGCGGCGATCGCCGCCATCATCCGCACGGTGATGCCCGAGTTCGGCGCCGGCGGCGAGGGTTTCGCGATCAAGGACCCGGAAGTCGACTGGATGAGCCGCGCCTACGCGGCGCCGCGCAGCGCCTACTTCGTGGTCGAGCGCGACGGCCGCGTGCTCGGCGGCGGCGGGGTCGCGCCGCTGCAGGGTGGCGATGCCGACACCTGCGAGTTGCGCAAGATGTATTTCCTGCCCGAACTGCGCGGCCTCGGCGCCGGCAGCGCGTTGATGGCGCGCTGCCTGCAGGCCGCGCGCGGCTTCGGCTTCCGCCAGTGCTACCTGGAGACCCTGCGCGGCATGGACGCGGCGATGAAGCTGTACGATCGCAGCGGCTTCCGGCGCATCCCCGCGCCGCTGGGCGCCACCGGCCACGGCGGCTGCAACGCCTTCTACCTGCGCGACCTTTGATCCTCGCCCCATCGCTGCGTCCTCGCCCCCGCCGGAATAGCTTCCGCCGCTCCGCCGGCCCCTCATCCGCCTTCGGCACCTTCTCCCCGCATGCGGGGAGAAGGAACCGCCTTGCCCTCGCCCCGCTGGCGGGGAGAGGGACAGCTTCGCGCAGCGAAGCAGGGTGAGGGTGCGGCGGTTGGCAAGGTCGCACTGCAAAAGCGGCGTCCCTCCTCCACCCCGCGGGCAGCCTTCGACAGGCTCAGGGCAGGTGCCTCTCCCCGCAAGCGGGGAGCAGGAGCGGGCGAAGGGCGCGGCATCGCTTAAAATCGCGGCTTTCCGCCCGCAGGACCCCCCCATGCAGCTTTCCGATACCCGTGCCATCGTCACCGGCGGCGTCTCCGGCCTCGGCCTGGCGGTCGCCCGCCACCTGGTCGCCCACGGCGGCAAGGTCGCGCTGTTGGACCTCAACGACGACAAGGGCGCGGCCGCGGTCGCCGAACTGGGCGCCGGCAACGCCCGCTACCTGCGCACCGACGTCAGCGACGAGGCCGCGGTGTCGGCCAACGTCGCCGCGGCGCGCGAGTTCCTCGACGGGCTCAACGTCGCGGTCAACTGCGCCGGCATCCTCGGCGCCGGGCGCGTGCTGGGCAAGGATGGGCCGATGCCGCTGTCGCGCTTCCAGGCCACGGTGATGGTCAACCTGGTCGGCAGCTTCAACGTCGCCAAGACCGCCGCCGCGCTGATGCAGGACAACGCGCCGGGCGCGGACGGCGAACGCGGGGTGATCGTCAACACCGCCTCGGTCGCCGCCTACGAGGGCCAGATCGGCCAGGCCGCGTACTCCGCGTCCAAGGGCGGCGTGGTCGGCATGACCCTGCCGATGGCGCGCGAGCTGGCGCGCTTCGGCATCCGGGTGATGACCATCGCCCCGGGCGTGTTCTGGACGCCGATGGTCGACGGCATGCCCGAATCGGTGCAGCAGTCGCTGGCGGCGACGATCCCGTTCCCCTCGCGCCTGGGCAAGCCGGAGGAGTTCGCCGACCTGGTCGCCTGCATCCTGCGCAACCCCTACCTCAACGGCGAGACCATCCGCCTCGACGGCGCCACCCGCTTGGCCCCCAAATAAGGACATCGATGAAAGCCTACGACATCAAGAAAGGCAACGTGGTCGAGCACAACGGCAGCGTGTACCAGGTGCGCGACATCGAACGCAGCTCGCCGCAGGGCCGCGGCGGCAACGTCAAGTTCCGCTTCACCATGTATTCGGTGCCCGGCGGCAGCAAGTTCGACCTCAGCCTGGGCGCCGAGGACGAGTTGAAGGAAGTCGAGCTCTCGCGCCGCCAGGTCACCTACTCCTACCGCGACGGCGACGCTTTCGTGTTCCTCGACGACGAGGACTACACGCCCTACACCCTGGACGCCGACGTGGTCGGCGAGGCCGCCGGCTACATCGTCGACGATCTGACGGGCTGCTACGTGCAGATCATCGACGAGTTGCCGGTGGCGCTGCAGCTGCCGCAGAGCGTGGCGATCGAGGTGGTGGAGACGCCGCCGGAGCTCAAGGGCGGCACCGCGACCAAGCGCCCGAAGCCGGCGAAGCTGTCGACCGGAATCGAGATCCAGGTGCCCGAATACATCGCCAGCGGCGAGAAGGTATGGGTCAACACCACCACCGGCGAATTTGCCGGCCGGGCGGATTGAGCCGCGGCGAGGAAGGTTCTTCTCCAAATTGCGCAGGTCGGCTCCGGAGGGAGTCGCCGCCCGGCGGACTGGGGGTGCTGCGCCCTCCTGACGACCTCCTGTCTTTAAGTCGGGGCGTTGGGGCTATGCCTGGCCATGACGTCGCGTCATGGCCTGCGCTCGAGAGATCGGCTTCGGACGGAGTCGCCGCCCGGCGGGCTGGGGGTGCTGCGCCCTCCTGACGACCTCCTCTCTTTAAGTCGGGTCGTGGACCATCCATGGTCCACTCTCCGCACCCCCAGCCCGCCGGGCGGCGCCTTCGCGAGATTGGAATTCCTCGCTTCGTGGGCTTTTCTACAAGCGCCGACTCACTGTGCAGAAGCCGGTGGCCCGGCCTGTGCGGGACCGTCGGCGGCATGGATGCCGCCGAGGAGCCTACAGGGATGTATTCACGGCGTGTCCCGCACAGGCCGGGCCGCCGGCTTCCCCCACGGAAGCTGCCGCACTTGAAGTAAGTATTCGCGGTCCGGACGACTTCCCCCACAGGGATTCCGCAATCGGGAGAAGCGCCAGGAAAAAGGGGGGCGACGGGAGTCAAGCGCTCCTGCCTTTCTCCATCCCCTGGCGTTCGAGCCACTTCCTGGCCATGCGCCGGACCGATGCGTCCGCCGCATCGTCGTCTGCCAATGCCGTGATGTCCCGCCACGCCAGCGCGTGCGACTCGGCACTGACCACGAAGGCTTCGTCGGCGCCGGCGCGCACCACGTAGCGCACGTCGTAATGCCAGTGCGCGGGTACGTCGCCGTGCACGGGGATCCGGTGCCGGTCCAGGTCGAAGATGCCGGGTTCGATGCGCAATTCCGGCAGCCCGGACTCCTCTTCGGCTTCCTTCAGCGCCGTGCGCATCAGGTCGCGGTCGCCGTCGGCATGGCCGCCCAGTTGCAGCCACAGGTTCAGCTTGCGGTGGTGGGTCAACAGCACGCGTGCGCCGGTGCCGTCGACCAGCCACGCCGAGGCGGTGAAGTGTCCGGCCAGGCGCGCACGCACGAACGGGTCCACGGGTTCGCGCAGCAGCGCCAGGAAACGATCCACCGTGTCCGCCTCGGCCGGCCAGCGCGCCCGATACGCCCGCAACGCGCGCGCCAGCGGCTCGATGTCGTCGCCTGCCTGTCCGTCCAATGCCTGCCTCGCCCGCTTCCGGATCGTCGCTGGCGGCGATTATCGCCTGCCGCGGTCGCGGGGTGCCGTACGGCGCTTGTGCACCTGCCGGGTGGGCGGTAAGGTCGGCGACTTGCCGCCCACGCACGGATTTCCGTGCCCATTCGCATTGCCTGGGGAGAAAACGATGCTTTTTTGGCGCGTCAAGCCGCTCGACAAGATCCTGGAAACCGCCGGCAAGAAGGCCTTGACCCGGCAACTGGGCGCATTCCAGCTGACCATGCTCGGCATCGGTGCGGTGATCGGCACCGGCATCTTCGTGCTGACCGCCGAAGCCGGGCAGAAGGCCGGCCCGGCGATGATGATCGCCTTCGTCATCGCCGCGGTGGTGTGCGCGCTGGCGGCGCTGGCCTACGCCGAACTGGCCTCGATGGTGCCGGTCTCCGGCTCGGCCTACACCTACACCTACGGCGTGCTCGGCGAGGCCCTGGCCTGGATCGTCGGCTGGGCGCTGGTGCTGGAATACGCGGTCGCCGCCGGTGCGGTGGCGGTCGGCTGGTCCGGCTACATGAACGGGCTGCTGATGCACACCAACCTGTTCGGGCTGGTCGAACCCGGAGCGCTGGCGCTGCCGCGCTGGCTGCAGACCGGCCCTTACGACGGCGGCACCTTCAACGTGCTGGCCTGCCTGATCGCGCTGGTGATCACCTGGCTGCTGGTGATCGGCACATCCAAGTCGGCCAAGGTCAACGCGGTGCTGGTCTCGATCAAGGTCGCGGCGCTGATCGCGTTCATCGCGATCTCGGTCCCGGCGGTGCAGAGCGAGAACTTCGCCCCGTTCTTCCCGACCGGCTGGGGCAGCCCGATGGGCGGCATCGGCGTGCTCGGCGCCGCGGCGTCGATCTTCTTCGCCTACGTCGGCTTCGACGCGGTCTCCACCGCCTCGGAAGAAACCAAGAACCCGAACCGCAACATCCCGATCGGCCTGATCGGTTCGCTGCTGATCTGCACCATCTTCTACCTGCTGGTGGGCTACGGCGCGGTCGGCGCCGCCGGCTCGGCGCCAATGGTCGGCGCCAACGGCCAGTTCCTGCAGCCCGGCACCCCGGAGATGGCCGCCGCCTGCCTCAACCACCCCGAAGCGCTGGTCTGCAGCAAGGAGCCGCTGGCGCACGTGATGCGCATGGTCGGCTTCGGCGGCATCGGCAACCTGATCGGCCTGGCCGCGGCGCTGGCATTGCCGTCGGTGGTGCTGATGATGATCTACGGCCAGACCCGCATCTTCTTCACCATGTCGCGCGACGGTCTGCTGCCCGAGGTGCTGTCGCGGGTGCACCCGAAGTACCACACCCCGCACGTGATCACGGTCATCACCGGCGTGTTCGTGGCCCTGTTCGGCGCGATGTTCCCGGTCGGCATCCTCGCCGACATCTCCAACTCGGGCACCCTGTTCGCCTTCATCATGGTGTCGATCGGGGTGATGATCCTGCGCAAGCAGCAGCCCGACCGCCACCGCCCGTTCCGCACCCCGCTGGTGTGGGTGGTGTGCCCGCTGGCGATCGCCGGCTGCCTGCTGCTGTTCTTCAACCTGTCGCTGTACACGATCAGCCTGTTCTTCGGCTGGGCGATCATCGGCCTGGTCGTCTACCGCTTCTACGGTTACGGCCACAGCGACCTGGGCCGCGGCATCACCGGGCCGGAAGGCGGCGTCAGCCCGCCGGCGGAACCGGCGTTCCACGAAGGCCCGGAAGCCTGACCGCACGCCCTGCGGCCACCGGAACGGCGCGGGCGACGAGCCCGCGCCGTTTCCGTTTCCGGGCGCCTGTCGCGGCCATGCGGCCGCGTTAAACTGCGGCCATGAGCGCTCCCCCGCCCTACGACGCGCAGCAGCTGCGCCACCTCGCCGGCGAAATCATCACCCACGTGCGCGAGCTGGCGGCCGCCGGCTGGACGCCGGCCACCAGCAGCAACTTCTCGCGCCGGCTCGACGCCCACCACGTCGCGATCACCGTGTCCGGCCGCGACAAGGGGCGGCTGACCGAGGACGACATCATGGTCGTGGACCTGGACGGCCAGGCCGTCGGCAGCGACCACCGCCCGTCCGCCGAGACCCTGCTGCACGCGCAGCTGTACCGCCGCTTCCCGGAGGTCGGCTGCGTGCTGCACACGCACTCGCGGGTGCAGACGGTGGCCTCGCGCCTGTACGCGGGCGCCGGCCGGGTGCGGCTGGAAGGCTACGAGCTGCTGAAAGCCTTCGCCGGCAACACCACGCACGAGACCGCGCTCGACCTGCCGGTGCTGCCCAACAGCCAGGACATGCCGACCCTGGCCGCGCAAGTCGACGCGCTGCTCGACCAGCACCGGCTGTGGGGCTACCTGATCGACGGCCACGGCCTGTACGCCTGGGGCCGCGACATGGCGCAGGCGCGCCGCCACCTGGAGGCGTTTGAATTCCTGCTCGGCTGCGAGCTCGACCTGAGGAACCTGGGATGCACCCGATGAACAGCCGCCTGCGGATCTTCGACGAAGCGCATCCGGACCGGCCGTTGCTGGCCACCGGCGACCGCGCCGCGATGGCGCGCGAGCTGGCCGCGATCGGCGTCGCCTACGAGCAATGGCAGGCCGCGCAGCCGGTCGCCCCCGGCGCCTCGCCCGAGGAGGTGCTGGCCGCCTACCGCGCCGACATCGACCGCCTGGTCGCGCAGCGCGGCTTCCGCAGCGTGGACGTGGTCAGCATCGCCCCGGACCACCCGCAGCGCGAGGCGATGCGCGCCAAGTTCCTCGACGAGCATTTCCACAAGGAGGACGAGGTCCGCTTCTTCGTCGCCGGCTCGGGCCTGTTCACCCTGCACGTGGGCGACAAGGTCTACGAGGTCCTGTGCACCCGGGGCGACCTGATCGCGGTGCCGGATTCGACCCGGCACTGGTTCGACATGGGGCCGGAGCCGAGCTTCGTCGCGATCCGCTTCTTCACCGCGCCCGACGGCTGGGTCGGGCACTTCACCGGCACCGATATCGCCGCGCGCTTCCCGCGCTACGAGCCGGGACAGGCGGACTGACATGGCAGCCACCCGCATGCGCCCCGTGATCCTCACCGACATCGAGGGCACCACCAGCTCGATCGCCTTCGTCCGCGACGTGTTGTTCCCGTACGCGCGCCGCGAACTGCCGCGTTTCGTGCGCGAGCGCGGCGGCGACCCCGAGGTGCGCCGCTGGCTCGACCAGGTGGCCATCGAGCACGGCGCCATGTGCAAGGACGAGATGATCGTGGAGACGCTGCAGGGCTGGATCGACCAGGACCGCAAGCACACCGCGCTCAAGGCGCTGCAGGGCCTGCTCTGGCGCGATGGCTACCTGCGCGGCGAACTGCAGGCCGACATGTACCCCGACGCGGTCGCCGGGCTGCGCCGCTGGCACGCCGCCGGCCATCGGCTGGCGGTGTATTCCTCGGGCTCGGCGCCGGCGCAGAAGCTGCTGTTCGGGCATACCGACGCCGGCGACCTGGCGCCATTGTTCGACGCCTTCTTCGACACCGAGGTCGGCAACAAGCGCGACGCCGACAGCTACCGCCTGATCGCCGACCAGCTGCACCGCAGTCCCGGCGACATCGTGTTCCTGTCGGACGTGGTCGAGGAACTCGACGCCGCCTTCGCCGCCGGCCTGCGCACCGTGCTGCTGGACCGCCGCAGCGACTACCCGCAACCGCGCGACGCCGCCGCCTGCCACGGCCATCCGCGGGTGGAGTCCTTCGACGCCGTCGACGCACTGCTGTAGGCGGGCCGCAGGCTGCGATTCGGATCACCCGAGCCAGGAGGCGAAAAAACATGACCGCCATGAAACCCGCCGTGGCAGCTGCTGCCGCATGCATGATGCTCGCCTTCGCGGTGACCTCCACGGCACAGGCCAAAACCGCAGACGATGCGGCAGCAAAAGCGGTATCCAGCGCGGGCGACACCGCTGACCTGCCGATCCGCTCCCACGCGCAGTTGGAGGCATGGCTGCAAATGCATGCCGGCAAGCAGACTCCGCTCGATCGCATGCCTGCAGGTGCACGAATGCGTTTCCTGGCCAGCCTGCGGTTCGGCGAACGCGGCCTGGGTGGATTCGACACGGCCGACCTCAGCGCAACCTTGACTCCCGACGAAATCCGCGCCGTGCTCGCATTGTTCGGGCCGGAAACGGAAGCCTACGCCGCACATATCCCCTCCACTGGGTCGCCTGACGGCCGATACCCCGGCGCCTGCGCTCGGCAGTGTGATTGAGCAACGCTTCAACGAGCTGTATCTACTTGAATTGCGCCTCGGTGATGCAGCGGACCTTGAGCGCGGGAAAGCCCTCGCATCACGCTACCTTGCACTGTTTCCGAATGCACGCGATGCCGACTACCTGCGCGGCACCAGCGATTCCGATCTGAAGCTGCTGTATCGCGCTGCATCCCTGGCGAACTCCGGCAACCCCGGTCCCGTGACGTCAGCAGCGATGGCGGCGACGATCGAGCACATGGCTGCGCGCGGGATCGCCGCTCCAGCCGAGCTGCTGAGTGCCCGCGATGCCCTGCTGGTCGCACGCCAGTTCGACCGTGCGCGTCGTTTCACCGATGCGCACGCAGCCGCACAACTCACGCCGCTACCCGGGATCCTCGGCGCCGATGCCGACTTCGACGGCCAACCGACGCTGTGGCAGATGGATGTGGACGGCGACACCCTCGAGCGCCGGCCCATGGATACCGGGCCCTTGCAGATCGTGGTGCTTGCCGGCTGTCATTTTTCCGCCGATGCCGCGCGCGACATCGTTGCCGACCCGGTCCTCGGACCACTGTTCCGTCAGCACGGGCACTGGCTGTCATTGCCGCCGGGACAGGAAGACCTGCAGGCGGTGCGGGACTGGAACCGTGAACACCCGCAGACGCCCATGGAGATGCTGTACGACCGCTCGGAATGGCCGATATTCACGGACTGGAGAATGCCGACGTTCTACGTGATCCGCGATGGCAGGACGCTCGGCAGCATGGCCGGCTGGTCATCGTCCTCACGGGCGGAATTGACCGCGCTGCTGCGGCGGACCGGGTTGCTGCCGTAGGCACGGTGCAAGCCGAGATTCCGGCCTGCGATCCCGCCCTGACCGGATCGCGCCTCATATCGCTCCGATGGGGGGGTTACGGGGTGGCTGCCTCGAGCCGATAACCGGTGCTCGCGCGTTGTTCGCCGCGCCAGGGATCGAAGTAGCGGACCTCGATGCGATGCTGGCCGAGGGCAAGGTCGGTCGGCAGCGTGCCGCGCCACAGGTGCGGGGACGGGGTGGCTTCCACCGCGCGGTCGTAGCCGCGCAGGGCATCGGCCAGGTCGTCGCGCGCGTTTTCCGCCAGCAGGCGCGGGTCCGGCTGCAGCACCTTGCGCATCGGCTGCCACGCGCCGTCGTCGATGCGGTATTCGATCCGGCTGCGGTCCGTGCCTGCGCCGTCGAGTCCCCGGCTCTCGAATCCCCGGCTTTCGAATCCCATGTACACGTTGGCGTAGACGCCCCAGGCGGGATAGGCGCCGCGGCGCAGGACTTTCGGCGCCCACAGGCCGACCTGCGTGTCGGTCGCGTCGCGCGCGTTGTGCCAGGCCAGCGCGTAGTCGCCGTGGCCGGCGACGGTGAGCACCGCGTAGCCGTTCGGGGTGCCGTCGCTCATCACGCTGTCGGGGATTCCGGCGGCGTCCCCGACCCCGGACCAGTAGCCGCCGCAGGCCGCGCCGAGGTTGTATTCGTGCAGCGGCCGCGCCCCGTGCCAGCCGTCGCCGGCGTCGTGGAACACGTGCTGCTGGTTGTGGGTATGGCCGCTGAGCAGCAGCACGTGCGGAAAGTCGCGCAGCAGCGCGAACAGGCGCGTGCGGTCGGCCGGGCGGAACGTCGGCGGCGCACCGGGTGCGGCGGTGTCGAAGAACGGGATGTGCGCGCCGAGCACCAGCAGGCGGTCCTTGCGCAGCGTCGGCAGGTAGGCCTCGAGGAAGGCGAACTGGTCCTCGCGCAGGCCGCCGACGTAGGCCGGAGACCGGCCGGGCATGGCGATGACATCGTCCAGGCCGATGAAGGTGGCACCCGGCTCTTCCCAGGCGACCGTGTCCGGGCCGTAGCCGGCGTGGAAGGCGCGCAGCGAGGTGACGTCATCGCCGGCATCGGGGTCGACGTCGTGGTTGCCGGCCACGTGCAGCCACGGCACCCCGAGCGCGGCGGTCGCCGCATCCAGCGCCGGATACAGCGCCGGGACGTCGTTGACCAGGTCGCCCAGGGTCAGGCCGAGCGCGGCGCCGGTGCCGCGCAACGGCTCGACGATGTCGCGGCGGTAGTAGTCGACATCGACCAGCGACTTCACCTGCGGGTCGGTGAACAGCAGCACCTGCAGCGGCCCGTGTGGCTTGCGGCGCGGCGACAGCGCGACATCGAAACGCAGATCGGGCAGTGCGACCGGCCCTGGCGCGGCACCGGAGGGCGCCGCCGACCGCAAGTCGAACCAGAACGCGGGCAGCCCGTTCGCGCGCATCCCGAAACGGCGGTCGGCGGGCTTGATCGCGAACACCACATCGTCCGGCCGCGCGGCGATCGCGTAGCCGCCATCGGCGCCGCTGCGGACGATCCGGCGACCATTGGACAGCACCACGCCGGCGATGCCGGCTTCGCCCGGCTCGCGCGTGCCATTGCCGTTGGCATCCTCGAACACGGTGCCGCGGACCTGCGCCTGGGTCGCCGCGGCCGCCGGCGCCAGCAGCGCGAGCGCCAGCAGCAGGCCGGGCCGCAAGCGCATTAGTCCGCCGCCCGCGCCGCCGCCAGCACGCTGCCGCCGGCCAGCATCTGCATCGCCGCGCGCACGTCGCCGTCGAGCGCGCGGTCGCGGTCGAGGAAGGCGATGCGTGTGCGGATCGCCGCGTGCGCCGCCGCCACGGCGCGGCCGGGGTGGAAGCTGCCGGCGTCGCGCAGGTCCGCGCGCAGTGCGTCGACCCCGGCGCGGAAAGCCGCACATGCGGCGTCGTCGCCGGCCGGCCCGCCCTGCACACGCGCCGCGAACGCGTCCGCATCGCCGGCCAGGTCGCGCGCAGCCGCGAGCATGCGCAGGCGCAGCTCCAGCGCCTGCGCCGCGGTGAACAGTTCCAGCGCCAGCACCTTGCCCAGATCGTCGGCCATCGCCAGCACGTGGCGCGCCTCGTTGGCGCCCATCGACACGTGGTCCTCGGCGTTGGCCGAAGTCGGGATCGAATACACCGCGGCCGGCATCGCCCGGCTGGCGAGGTCGTTGACGATCGCCGCGGCGGTGTACTGCACGATCATGAAGCCGGACTCGGTGCCGTCGGCGTTGCCGACCAGGAACGCCGGCAGGCCGTCGTTGGTCGCCGGGTCCACCAGCTTGTTGAGGCGGCGCTCGGCAATCGAGGCCAGCACCGGAATCGCGGCCTTGACGTAGCTCATCGCCAGCGCCAGCGGCATGCCGTGGAAGTGGCCCGCGGAAACCACCGCCTGCCCGTCCCCGGCGTCCGGGAACACCAGCGGGTTGTCGGTGACCGCGTTGAGCTCGATCTCGAGCACGCGCGCGGCCTGCGCCAGCGCGTCGCGCACCGCACCGTGCACCTGCGGCACGCAACGCAGCGAGTAGCTGTCCTGCGGCTGGCGCTTCTTGCCGCCGTGGATGCGCTCGCCGTCCCAGCGCCAGGCCAGGTCGAAGCGTTGCGCGCCCAGCGCGCCGGGCGCGAAGCGCGGCACCAGGTCGTAGTCGATGTCGATCAGGCTCGACCCGGCCAGCAGCGCGCGCAGGCGCGCGGCCACGTGCACCTGGCCCGGATGCGGGCGCAGCGCGTGGACCGGCTCCGCGAACGCGCCGCTGCGGCCGGCGAAGGCCTCCAGGGTCATCGCCGCGGCCAGGTCGGCGGTGTCGGCCAGCGCTTCCAGCTTCGCCAGCGCCAGCACGCCGGTGGCGAGCATCTGCGCGGTACCGTTGTTGAGCGCCAGGCCTTCCTTGATGGTCAGCGTCGCCGGCGCCAGGCCGGCGCGGCGCAGGGCCTCGTCGCCGGGCAGGCGCTCGCCGTCGAAGAACGCCTCGCCGCCGCCCAGCAGCACGATCGCCAGGTGCGACAGCGGCGCCAGGTCGCCGGAGGCGCCCACCGACCCCAGTTGCGGCACCACCGGCACCACGCCGGCGTTGAGCATCGCCGCCAGCGCCTGCAACGTGGACACACGGATGCCCGAGTGCCCACGCAGCAGCGTGTTGATGCGGATGCACAGCATCGCCCGCACCACGTCGGGCGCGAACGGCTCGCCCACGCACACCGCGTGGGTGACGATCAGGTTGCGCTGCAGCTGCTCGCGCAGCGGGCCGTCGGCGGCAAGCAGCTTGTCGGCATTGCTGCCGAAGCCGGTGGAGACGCCGTAGATCGGCTCGCCGCGCGCGACCTGCGCGGCGAGGAAGTCGGCGGCGCGGGCCACGTCGCGCAGCGCCCCGTCGTCGAGTTCGACCGATGCGCCGCGGGCCACCGCGACCAGTTGCGCGCGGGTCAGCGACTTGCCGTCCAGGCGCACGGTTTCCGCCGGGGCGGCGCTCATGCCAGCGCCTCGCGCAGCGCGTCGGCAAGCCCGGTCCGGGGCACCTCGAACTGCTCGCCGCGACGCAGGTCCTTGACCGCGACCACGCCGCGCGCGGCCTCGTCCTCGCCGCGGATCACGGCGAAGCGGATCCCGGCACGGTCGGCGTACTGCAGCTGCTTGGCCAGCTTGCGCGGTTCCAGCTGGGTCTCGACCTTCAACCCGGCCGCGCGCAGCTGCTGCGACAGCGCCAGCGCCTCGGGCAGATCGGCGTCGTCCAGCAGCGCCACCAGCACGTCGACCGAGCTCTCCGCCGCGCCGACGATGCCGGCTTCGCGCAGCTGCCAGAACAGCCGGGTCAGGCCGATCGAGATGCCCACGCCCGGCAGTTTCGACTTGCTGTAATAGCTGGCGAGATTGTCGTAACGGCCGCCGGAGCAGATCGAACCGATTTCCGGATGCGCGTCGAGCAAGGTCTCGTAGACGATGCCGGTGTAGTAGTCCAGGCCGCGCGCGATCGACAGGTTCAGCGCGTAGCGATGCTCCGGCACGCCCAGCGCCTTGAGCTGCGCCAGCACCTGGCGCAACTCGTCGCGGCCCTGCTCGAACAGCGGCGTGCCGGCGCCCAGCGCATCGAGCCTGGCCAGCGCATCGTCATGGCCGGTCGAGCGCACGCGGGCGAACGCCAGCAGCCGCTCCACCACCTCCGCGTCCAGGTCGAAGCCCTCGCCCGCCAGGGTCGCCGCCACCGCGGCCTCGCCGCGCTTGTCGAGCTTGTCCAGCTCGCGCAGCACCAGCAGCTGGCGCTCGCCGTCGATCCCCTGCCCTTCGAAATAGCCGCGCAGCAGCTTGCGATGGTTGAACTGGATGGTGAACTCGCCGATCGCCAGCTTCTCGAACGCGGCGTTGATCACTGCCGGGATCTCGGCGTCGAAGCGGATCGACAGGTGGTCCTTGCCGATCACGTCGATGTCGCACTGGTAGAACTCGCGGAAACGCCCGCGCTGCGCGCGCTCGCCGCGGTACACGCGCTGCATCTGGTAGCGGCGGAACGGGAACGCCAGCTCGTGCTCGTGCTCGGCCACGTAACGCGCCAGCGGCACGGTCAGGTCGAAGCGCAGGGCCAGCTCGGGCAATGCCGCGCCACTTTTCTCCAGGGCCCCGGTCGACTGCACGAAATACACCTGGCGCTCGGTCTCGCCGCCGGACTTGGTCAGCAGCACCTCGGTCAGCTCGAACACCGGCGTCTCCACCGGCAGGAAGCCGTAGGCCTCGAAGGTGCCGCGGATCGCATCGAGCATGCGCTGGAAGGCGATCTGCTCGCGCGGCAACAGCTCCAGGACGCCGGGCGGGGTGCGGGGCTTGATCACGCGGGGGAACTCCGGGCACGGGCTCAGCTGAACAGTGTAGCGGGCGGCCGCCGATTCGCCGATCCGGCCCGCCGGGGCCTTGCCCGCGCCCCGGGCCAGTCCTTACAATGCCGGGCTCACCTGTCGGGGTGTAGCTCAGCCTGGTAGAGCGCTACGTTCGGGACGTAGAAGTCGCAGGTTCAAATCCTGTCTCCCCGACCAAGATCCTGGAACCGGCCCCTGCGGCCGGTTTTTTCATGGCCCTTCTCCCGAATGCGGGAACCCCTGCGAGGGAAGCCGGCGGTGCTGCGTTTGCCGGAGACGCCGCGGATCCATTCCCGAGTGCGGAAGCTTCTGCAGGGGAAGCCGGCGGCCCGGCCTGTGCGGGACACGCCGTGAATACGTCCCTGTAGGCTCCTCGGCGGCATCCATGCCGCCGACGGTCCCGCACAGGCCGGGCCACCGGCTTCTGGCAAGTGAGTCGGCGCTTGAAAAGAGAGCCGCCCGAAGCGACGGACTCCAAGCTTGCGAAGTCGTCGGCCGGCGGGCTGGGGGTGCGGAGAGTGGGCCATGGATGGCCCACGACCCGACTTAAAGACAGGACGTCGTCAGGAGGGCGCAGCACCCCCAGCCCGCCGGGCGGCGACTCCCTCCGAAGCCGATCTCAAGAGGGCCGGCCATAGATGGCATGCCCTCCGACTTGAGACACGATGTCGTCAGGCGGGCGCGGTACTCCCCGGCCCCGTCGAGCAGCGGCCCTCTCCGAAGCCGACCCCCCGGAGCTCTCTTCATCGGATCGGGCTACAGGGCATCCAGGCGATGGCGCAGCACTTCCAGGCGCAGGTCGCCGGCCGCGCCGGGGGAGGTGCGCGCCGCCAGGCTGGCCTGCGGGTCGCCGGCGGCCCAGCGTGCGGGATCGGCGGCCTGGCGGTAGGCGTCGCGGAACGGCACGCCCTGCCGGGCCAGGTCCACGGCCAGGTCGGTCGCGTACAGCGACGGGTCGAGCGCGGCGCGCATCGCCTCGGGCTGCCACTGCATCCGCCGCAGCAGATCCGGCAGCAGCGCCAACGCCTGCAGGCCCTTGCCGAAGCCGTGGAAAAGCGCGCCCTTGGAGAGTTGCAGGTCGCGGTGGTAGCCCGAGGGCAGCGACAGCAGGTGCTCGATCTCGGCCTTGGCGGCGGCGACGCTGGCGTAGGTGCCGCGCAGCAGCTCGACCGCGTCCGGGTTGCGCTTGTTGGGCATGATCGAGCTGCCGGTGACGTATTCCGGCGGCAGCGCGACGAAGCCGAACTCGGCGCTGGTGAACAGGCTCAGGTCCCAGGCCAGCCGACGCAGGTCGAGCATGGCGCTGCCCAGCGCCTCCAGCGCGGCCAGCTCGAACTTGCCGCGCGAGAGTTGCGCGTAGGTGGCGGCGAGCTGCAGCCGGCCGAAGCCGAGCGCGGCGGTGGTGTGGTCGCGCTCCAGCGGCAGATTGACGCCGTAGCCGGCGGCACTGCCCAGCGGGTTGGCGTCGATCCAGGCGCGGGTGTCGCGCGCGCGCAGCGCATCGTCGATGAACGCTTCGGCCCAGCCCGCCCACCACATTCCGGCGCTGGACACGACCGCGCGCTGCAGGTGGGTGTAGCCGGGCAGCGGCAGGTCGGCCTCGGCCTCGGCGCGCGCGAGGGCGACGCCGGCGGCGTCGCGCGCGTGGCGCTGCGCGTCGGCGAGCCGGTCCTTGAGCCACAGGCGCGTGGCCACCAGCACCTGGTCGTTGCGGCTGCGGCCGGCGTGGATGCGCTTGCCGGCATCGCCCAGGCGCTCGGTCAGGCGCGCCTCGATCGCCGAATGGCCGTCCTCGTAACGATCGTCGAGCACGAACGCGCCGCGGCGGAAATCGTCCGCCAACACCTCGAGTTCGCGCTCCAGCCCGGTGAGTTCGTCGGCGGCGAGCAGGCCGATGCGCTGCAGGCCCTGCGCATGCGCGCGGCTGGCGGCGATGTCGTGCAGGAAGAATTCGCGGTCCAGGACCACGTCGTCGCCGGCGAGGAAGGCCTGGATCCGCGCATCGACCGCGATACCGGGTTTTTGCCAGAGCAGGTCGGACATGGGCTGGGTTCCTGTGGCTGCGATTTGGAGGGGCTGCGCGCTGCGTGCTTTTCGTAGGGGTGCGTCCGCCGCGATCGGAAACCACCATGTCGTCGCTCCGGGAGCGTCATCGCGGCGGACGCCGCTCCTGCGCCCGGGGAACGGGGATGCCGGCGAATTCGGGTAGGCCGAAGGCCAGATTGAGGTTCTGCAGCGCCTGGGTGGCCGCACCCTTGAGCAGGTTGTCCTCGGTGGCGACCACCACCAGCCGGCGGCCGTCCGCGGACAGGGCGAAGCCGCCGATCTCGTCGTGGTGCCGGCCGGCGATGCGACTCACCCACGGCGCCTCGTCGACCACGTGCACCAGCGGCTCGCCGGCGTAGCGGTCGCGGTAGCGCGCCTGCACCTCGTCCAGGGTGAAGGGGCGCGACAGGTGCAGGTTGGCGGTGATGGTGATGCCGCGGAAGTGTGGGGCCACGTGCGGCATGAATTCGACCGGATGGCCGAGCCGGCGCGAGACCTCGCGCTCGTGCACGTGGCCGGTGAGCGCGTACGGCATCAGGTTGTCGCGCAGCTTGTCCGGATCGTTCCGGTCCGAGGGCGTGGTGCCGGCGCCGGAATAGCCGGACACCCCGAAGCACTGCACCGCGCCGTCCAGCGCGTCGCGCATCGGCGCGATTGCCAGTTGCATCGCGGTCGCGTAGCAGCCGGGATTGGCGATCCGGCGCTGGCCGCGATAGTCGCCGCGGGTCAGCTCCGGCAGGCCGTAATACCAGGCCTCGTCGAAACGGTAGTCCGCCGACAGGTCGACGAGTACGGGATTGGAGGCCGCGGGATCGGCGCCGGCGGCGTCGAACGCGGCCACGCAGGCCGCCGCCTTGCCGTTGGGCAGCGCCAGCACCACCGCCTCGGCGCCCAGGCCCGGCAACTGCTCGTGCGTCGGCGCGCTGTAGCGCAGCTCGCCCAGAGGCGCGGCGAGGCCGGGGTCGGTGAGGTGCTCGGCGACGCGCTGCCCCGCCAGTTCGCGCGAGGAAACGAACACCAGCCCGAACCGCGGATGCGCGGCCAGCAGCCGGACCAGTTCCGCGCCGGCGTGGCCGCGCGCGCCGACGATGCCCACCCCGATGCGCGGCTCAACCATGGGCGTGCGCCTCCAGTTTCTGCCGCAGCCCGGCTTTTACCGCCGGCCATTCGCGGTCCAGGATCGAGAAGTTGACGGTGTCGCGCAGGCTGCCGTCGCGATGCCGCAGGTGCTGGCGCAGGATGCCTTCCTCGCGCGCGCCCAGGCGCGCGATCGCGGCGCGCGAGGCGGCGTTGCGGGTGCTGGTCTGCAGGCCTACCGAGGCGCAGCCCAGCGCCTCGAACGCATGCTCGAGCAGCAGCAGCTTGGCCTCGGTGTTGAGCCCGGTCCGCTGCACCGAGCGCGCGTACCAGGTGTAGCCGATCTGCAACCGCGGCGTGGCCGGCAGCAGGTCGTAGTAGCGGGTGCTGCCGACGATGCGGCCCTGCGCGTCGCGCACGACGAAGGCGAGCGCGCTGCCGGCGGCCTGCATCGCCAGCGCCGCCGCGATCCACGCCTGCGTCTGTTCCGGTTCCGGCACGTTGGTGTACCACAGCTCCCACAGCCGGCCGTCGGCCGCGGCCGCGCGCAGGCCGTCGGCATGCGCCGGCTGCAGCGGTTCCAGCGTCACGTGCCGGCCCCGCAGCGTCGGCGGCGTGGCCCAGTCGGCCGGGGCGCTCATGTCCGCTCCTGCTGCTGCACGGGTTCCTCCAGCGTGGCCGGGCGCGTGCGGCAGTGCTCGACGCAACGCGCGATCGTCGCCGGGTCGTCGAAACCGTACCAGAACACCTTCCAGCGCGGCTGCTTGATGCAGCCGTCGCACTCGGCGAAGTAGAACGCATTGACCGGGTTGCCGAGCCGCGAGCGCCAGAACAGGCGCGGTACCTGCGCGCGCATCACCTGCCACACCGCGCGCCCCAGGCCTTCGCCCTGGGCCTCGTCGAGCACCGCGAACTTGTCCAGGTAGACGCCCGGCTCCGCAAGCCCGAGGTCCTCCTGCGTCAGGATCACCGCGGCGCGATAGTTCTCGCTGACCCAGGCGCGGTACAGCGCGGTGCGCTGGAAGTAATCGGCGGCCAGCCGGCGTCCGAACGCGGATTCGATCAGCGCGCGCAGCCGCGGCAGGTCGAGCTGCTCCCAGGACGCCGCCTCCAGCACGCGCTCGCCGCGCCGCACCAGGGTGCCCGAGCCCTTGTGGGTGAACAGCTCCTTGGCCAGTTGCGCCGGGCGCGTGATCGACACCGACGAGGCCGGCGGCAGGCCGTCGAGCAGCTGCTTGACCTGCTCCAGCTTGAGCCGCATGCCGCCGTCGATCCACGGCTGCGCCATCAGCTGCGCGTACTCGGTGGTCAGGTTGATCGAGTCGATGATCCGGCCCTCGCCGTCCAGCAGCCCGCCGGTGCCGGTGAGGAACACGATCTTGTACGGCCGCAGCTCGCGCACCAGCGCGTTGGCGGCGTAGTCGGCGTTGACGTTGAGGATCTGCCCGCCGGCGGTCTCGCCGAGGCTGGCGATCACCGGGATCGAACCGGCCTGCAGGCTGGCCTGGATCGGCGCCAGCTGTACGCCGCGCACGTTGCCGACCAGGCCGAAGGTGTCGCGGTCCATGTAATCGGCTTCGAACACGCCCGACACGATCGACGTCGCGCGCGCGTCCTGCGCCTGCAGCGCCTCCACCAGGGTCAGGTTCTGCCGGTGGAACACGCGCCGCACCACCGCCAGCGCCTGCGGCGAGGTGACGCGCAAGCCGTCGACGGTGCGCTTTTCGATCCCGGCCGCGGCGAGCTCGGCGTCCAGCTGCGGGCCGGCGCCGTGGACCACGATCGGGGTCAGGCCCACGTCCTGCAGGAACGCCAGCGAGGAGGTCAGCGCCGCGAGGTCGTCGCGCAGCACCGCGCCGCCGACCTTGACCACGGCGAAACGCGCCGCGTCCAGCTGCGAAAAGCGCTTGAGGTACTGCGAGATCTCCTTCGCGCTGCCCATGCTGGAGAGCAGGCGGACGATGGTCTGGCGGGTTTGCAGGTCGTGGACGGGGCTCATCATGTCAATGGTCTTGCGGGAGCGGCGCGAGCCGCGATGCCTTATGAAGATGATTGGATTGGATCGTGGCTCACGCCACGCCTACAGCGAGAGGATCCGGGCGACGTTGCCGGCGTAGCGCTGCAACTGCTCCAGCGCCACCCACTCGTCGGCGGCGTGCGCCTGGGCGATGGCGCCGGGCCCGTAGACGAGCGCGGTCATGCCGGCGCGCGAAAACAGCGAGGCCTCGGTCCAGTAATCGACCGCATCGCCGACCGGCAGACCGAGCGTGTCGGCAAGGTCGCGCGCGGCCAGCCGCTGCACCTCGGCCGTGGTCTCGTCGCCGGCCGGCAGCGGCGGGCCGCGGAAGGTTTCCTCGTAGCGCTCCAGCGCGCCGGGCGCGGCGCAGCCGCCGAAGCGCAGGTGCAGCTCGTCGATGTCGTGCGAGGGCAGCGGGCGGAAACCGAAACGCACCTCGGCGCTGGGTGCGACGACGTTGGCCTTGATCCCGCCTTCGACCCGGCCGATGTTGAAGCGCAGGCCGGCGAGGCCGCCGAAGCGCCGCTGCGCCTCGCCGTCCACCAGCTCCAGCGCGCGCGCGCCCCAGCGCATGGCCTGGTGCAGCGCGCTGGCCTCCAGCGCGGCGGCGCCGGCGGCGTGCCCGGCCTCGCCCTTGAAGCGCAGCCGCACCGAGCTGATGCCGCGGTGGGCGAGCACCGCCTCGCAGCCGGTGGGCTCGGCCACGATCGCCTCGGCGTAGCCGTGCGCGGCGCCGAGAAAGGCCTCGATGCAGCGCGCGTCGTTGGCTTCCTCGTCGCTGCTGAACAGGAACGCGGCGTCGCCCGTGGTCGCCCGCGCCGCCGCCAGCAGCCCCGCCGCCGCGCCCTTGATGTCGCAGGCGCCCAGGCCGATGGCGCGCTCTGCGGTCACGCGCAGGCGCAGCGGGTCCGCGCTCCACGCCGGCGACGCCGGCACCGTGTCCAGGTGCACGTTGAACACCCGCGACGGATTGCCGCGCACCGCCAGCAGCGCCAGCGCGCCGTCGCCGTGGTCGCTCAGCGTGCAGCGGAAGCCGGGCAGCTGCGCGCGGACGTAGTCGAAGATCCCGGTGCCGATGCGGCGCGGCGGGTTGCGGGTATCGAAGGCCACCAGCGCTTCGAGGTGGCGAAGGACGTTGTCGAGCATGGGTCGGTCTGCTTTGGCTCGTCGCTCCCGCGCAGGCGGGAGTCCAGTGGTTCTGACTTCATCGGCACCGGACGTGCCTCCCCGCCTGCGCGGGGAGGACGTCGGGCGTCATCGGTTGACCTTGGCCCACAGCGTGCTGCTCATGCCGAACAGCTGGATGAAGCCCTCGGCCTCCGCCACGCCCCAGTCCGCGCTCTGCGCGTAGGTCGCGCCTTCGGCGTTCAGGATGTGCGGCGAGCGCACCGCGACGGCATCGACCCGGCCGCCGCGGGTCAGCAGCACGACCTCGCCGTTGACCACGCGCTGCGACGAGGCCAGGAACGCTTCCAGGTCGGTCTTCAGCGGGTCGTGGAAGAAGCCCTCGTACACGAGCTCCACCCACTTGCGCGCGACGTCCGGCTTGAAGCGGTTCTGCTGCCGGGTCAGCACCGCCTCCTCCAGCGCGCGGTGCGCCACCAGCAGCGCGGTCAGGCCCGGCGCCTCGAACACGATCCGCCCCTTCAGGCCGATGGTGGTGTCGCCGGTATACAGGCCGCGGCCGACGCCGTACTGCGCGAACATGGTGTTGAGCTGCGCCAGCAGCTGCGCGCCCGGCAACTCCTTGCCGTCCAGCGCCAAGGCCTCGCCGGCGACGAAGCGCAGCGTCGCCTGCAGCGGCTCGGCCGGCCATTGCTCGCGGCGCGCGCACCAGCCGCGTGCGCCCTCGCCCGGCACTTCCCAGCGGTCGATCTCGCCGCCGGACAGGGTGATGCCCAGCAGGTTCTCGTTGATGGTGTAGGCCTTCTGCCGCGCCTGCACGCCGAAGCCGCGCTGCTCCAGGTAGGCCTGCTCCCAGGCGCGGGTCTGGGTGTGCTGCTTCTGGATTTCGCGGATCGGCGCGACGATGCGGTAATCGCCCGAGGCCTTGACCGCCAGGTCGAAGCGCACCTGGTCGTTGCCCATTCCGGTGCAGCCGTGGGCGATGGCGTCGGTACCCAGGTCGCGCGCGCGCGCCAGGGTGGCGTCGACGATCAGGTAGCGGTCGGACACCAGTAGTGGGTACTGGCCCTGGTAGCCCTCGCCCGCCCACACGAACGGCTTGACGAAGCCGTCCCACAGCGCCGGCCCGCCGTCGACGGTGACGTGCGAGGCCACGCCCAGCTCGGCCGCGCGCGCCTCGATCGCCGCGCGCCCGGCCGCGCCCACGCCGCCGGTATCGGCAAACACGGTGTGCACGTTCCAGCCCTGCTCCTTCAGGTAGGGCACGCAGAAGCTGGTGTCGAGGCCGCCGGAAAAGGCGAGGACGATGTCTTGGGCCATGGGATGCGGTCCTGGGGGGATCAGGCGGTGGCGACGACGATGCGCGGCTCGCAGCGCACCGGGAAATTGACCGAACTGGCGATGAAGCAGGCGTGGTGGGCGGCCTCGTGCGCGGCCAGCGCCTGCGCCGGATCGCTGTCGGCGGCGATGGTCACGACCGGGCGCAGCACCACCTCGGTGAAGCGGCCGCCGGCGCCGGCGGTCGCCATCGTGCCCTCGGCGGCATCGCTGTAGGCGGTCACGACCACGCCGGCCACCGTGGCCATATGCAGGTACGACAGCATGTGGCAGGTGGACAGCGCGGCCACCAGCAGGTCCTCGGGATTGTGCCGGCCGGGATCGCCGCGGAAGGCGGGGTCGGAGGATCCGGCCAGGGCGGGCTTGCCCGCGATGCGGATCTCGTGGTCGCGGCTGTAGTCGCGGTACCCCCGGGTGCCGGCGCCGAGATTGCCGGTCCATTCCACATCCACGCGATAACGGTGCGGGTGTGCGCCGGCCATGCTCATTGCCCTCCTGCCAGTGTGGTCATCACCGCCTTCTGCACGTGCAGGCGGTTCTCGGCCTCGTCGATGGCGAGGCAGCGCGGCGAATCCATCACCGCGTCGGTGGCCTTGACGTTGCGGCGCAACGGCAGGCAGTGGCTGAAGACGGCGTCGTTGGTGAGCGCCATCTTGGCCTCGTCGACGATGAAATGCCGGTAGCGGTCGCGGACGGGTTGCTCCGCCTCCCAGCGGCCGAAGTACGGCAGCGCGCCCCAGCTCTTGGCGTAGACGACGTCGGCGCCGGCGTAGGCGCTTTCGATGTCGTGGCTGACCTGCAGCGAGCCGCCGCTCTCGGCGACGTTGGCCGCGGCCCAGCCCATGTAGCGCTCGTCGAGCACGTACTCCGGGGTCGGGCACAGCAGGGTCACGTCCATGCCCAGGCGGGTGGCGATGGTCAGCGCGGAATTGGCCACCGCGGTGTTGAGTGCTTTCGGGTGGTAAGTCCAGGTCAGCACGTACTTCCTGCCGCGCAGGTCGGTGGTGCCGAAGTGCTCCTGCAGCGCCAGCGCGTGCGCCAGCTCCTGGCAAGGATGGGTGATGGTCTCCATGTTGATCACCGGCACCGTGGCGTATTGCGCGAAACCGCGCAGCACCGTGTCCCGGCGGTCCTGCGCCCAGTCGAGGAATTTCGGGAACGCGCGCACGCCGATCAGGTCGGCATAGCGCGACAGCACGCGCGCGACCTCGGCGATGTGCTCCTCGGCCTCCCCGTCCATCACCGTGCCCAGCTCGAACTCGATCGGCCAGGCGTCCTTGCCCGGCTGCAGCACCACGGCATGGCCGCCGAGCTGGAACGCGCCCAGCTCGAAACTGGTGCGGGTGCGCAGCGAGGGGTTGAAGAACACCAGCGCGATCGCCTTGCCCCGCAGCGGCTGCTCCGGCAACGGCAGGCCCGCGGACGCGCCGCCGCGACCCGCGCGCCTGAACCGCGCCGCCAGCGCCAGCAGCGCATCGAGCTCGCTGCGCGAGCAGTCCTGGGTGTTGAGGAAATGCTTCATGGAAGTCTGGAACCTTGGGCCTGGAATCTCGGGTCTGGAGTCTGGAATCCGGGTTGCGGGAGGGTCGGCGGCGGAAAACGAAAAAGCCCAGCACGCAGGCTGGGCTTTTTCCGGTCGAGCGACGCGACGGCGCTCCGGCTACCCAGCGGGATGGCGGGATTCCGGTCGGCGCGCGCGCGAGGTCATGGCTGCCGCCATGCGGGCGGAAGTCAGGACCACGGCGGCGGCGCAGGGGCTGGACATCGGACGCGCATCCTCGCACGCAGGTTGCGGCCTGGCAAGGCCGCCGCGCCGCAATCCGGCGCGCGGCGCGCTCAACGTTCCTCCGGCGGCGGTACGTACGGGGTGATCGCCACCTGCAGCCGCAGGCGGTTGCCGGGGTCGTAAGGCAGCCGCGAGCGGTAGCGCATGCCCTTGAAGACGTAGTCCACGTCGTAGGCGATCGGGCGCCGGAACTGGCGTTGCACCGGCACCAGGCGGCAATCCTCCGCCGCCGGTGGATCCTGCGGCGGCGCGTCCTCGGCATCGTGGGTCAGCGCCTGCCGGACCGCGCCGACGATCCGCGACAGCCCGCGCGGCGGGTCCCGCGGCGGCACCACGCGGTCGTCGCAGTGCTGCTCCATGCGGGTCGCGGTCAGGGTCTGGAACACCGGCTCCACCCGCAACACCTGGGCGTAGGCGGTGCGCACGTTCTGCTTGGGGATCACGGTCTCCTGCGCGGCCGCCGGCAGCGCCAGCGCGGCGAGCAGCAGGGCCGCCAGCCACCGGCGCGCTGCGGGCAGCCCCGGCGGGGTACGACGCGGCAGGGGCTGGGAGGGGCGGTTCACGAGGCGCAAAGTGTAGGCGCTGGCGGCCCGCAAGGGCTGAATCGATGCTGTCGCGGGCCGCGCGCGACCGCTAGAATTGGCTTCCTTCCGCGCCATCCCCCGCATGAGCCTGCACCTGTACAACAGCCTGACGCGACGGCTGGAGCCGTTCGTGCCGCTGGACCCGGCCTGCCCGACCATGTACTTGTGCGGGCCCACGGTCTACAACTACGTGCATATCGGCAATGCGCGCGGACCGGTGCTGTTCGGGGTGCTGGCCGAGCTGCTGCGCCGGCGTTACGGCGCCCTGCGCTACGCCCGCAACATCACCGACGTCGACGACAAGATCAACGCCGCCGCGCAGCAGCTGGGCGTGCCGATCGCGACCATCACCGACAAATACGCCGCCGCCTACCGCGCCGACATGGCCGCGCTGGGGATCGCGCCGCCGGACCTGGAACCGGCCGCCACCGCGCACATCGCGCAGATCGTGGCGATGATCCAGCGCCTGATTGCCGGCGGCCACGCCTATGCGGCCGACGGCCACGTGCTGTTCGCGGTCGCCAGCTTCCCGGACTACGGCAAGCTCTCGCGCCGCGACCCGGAGGAGATGCTGGCCGGGGCGCGGGTGGACGTGGCGCCGTACAAGCGCGATCCGGGCGACTTCGTGCTGTGGAAGCCCTCGAGCGACGACCTGCCCGGCTGGGACTCGCCCTGGGGCCGCGGCCGCCCGGGTTGGCACATCGAATGCTCGGCGATGGCCGCCACCCACCTGGGCCAGACCATCGACATCCACGCCGGCGGCGTCGACCTGCAGTTCCCGCACCACGAAAACGAGATCGCGCAAAGCGAATGCGCGCACGGCGGCCAGCCGTTCGCCCGCTACTGGCTGCACAACGGCATGCTTGAGTTCGGCGGCGCCAAGATGTCGAAATCGGTGGGCAACATCGAGAAGGTGCACGACCTGCTGCAGGCGCACCCGGCCGAGGCGTTGCGCTACGCGCTGCTGTCGGCGCACTACCGGCAGCCGCTGGACTGGTCGCCGGCGCTGATCGAGCAATCGGTGCGCACCCTGGACCGGCTGTACGGCACCCTGCGCGACCTCGCCGACGTGGACGCCGCGCCAACGATCCCGGCCAGCATCGAGGCGGCGCTGGACGAGGACCTCAACACCCCCGCGGCCCTGGCCGAGATCGCGCGCATCGCCACCGAGGCGCGCTCCCTGCGCAACGCGCTGGCCCATGGCGCGGAGGATGCCGATGCGACGCGCGCGCGGCTGGCGACGCTGAAAGCCGAGCTGCTCGGCGCTGGCCTGGCGCTGGGCCTGCTGCAGCAGGACCCGGCGGCGTGGTTCGCCCGCGGCGCCTCCGAGGGCGACGACGCCCGCATCCAGGCGCTGATCGAGGAGCGCAGCGCGGCCAAGCGTGCGCGCGATTTCGCCCGCGCCGACGCCATCCGCGCGCAGCTCGCGGCCGCGGGCATCGCGCTGGAGGACACCCCGCAGGGCGTGCGCTGGAAGCGCGCATAATTCGCAACGACCGCAGCGGCGGCGCAGGCCGCGCGGCGCTGCGCCCCACCGGATCGCGGTTCCCGCCGCTCCCCGACCGCAGCAGGACGAGATTTCCGTGAACGATGCCGCCTTCCCCCTCGAAGCCACCACCGCGCAGGCGCAGGCCGCCATCGCCGAGGAATTCGGGTTCTTCGACGACTGGTCCGAGCGCTACCAGTACCTGATCGACCTCGGCCGCCGGCTGCCGGAGTTCCCCGAGGCCTGGAAGACCGAGGAGCACCGCCTGCACGGCTGCCAGTCGCTGGTGTGGATCGTGGCCTCCGGCGACGCCTCGCGGCTGGAGTTTGCCGCGATCAGCGACTCGGCGATCGTCTCGGGCCTGGTGTACCTGGCGCTGCGCGTGTATTCCGGACGCCCGGCGGCCGAGATCCTGGCGACCGAGCCCGACTACATCGCCGCGATCGGGCTGTCCAAGCACCTCTCGCCCACCCGCAGCAACGGCCTGGCCGCGCTGCTGGCCTTCATCCACGACACGGCGCAGCGCGCACAGTGAACCAGGCCGCGGCGCCCGCGTCCGACGCCCGGCCGCCCGAGTCGCCCCTGCGCAGTCGCGGCTTCCTGGGCCTGCTGGCCTACCGCTTCCTGGCGATCCTGTCCTACCAGATCGTCGCGGTCACCGTCGGCTGGCACGTCTACGAGCTGACCCACAACGCGCTGGCGCTGGGCCTGATCGGCCTGACCGAGGTCATCCCCTACTTCTGCTTCGCGCTGTTCGCCGGCTACCTGGTCGACATCCTGCCGCGGCGCAAGCTCGGCATGGCCGCGTGCGTCGGGCTGGTGGCGAGCTCGCTGATCCTGGCCGCGGTGGCCGGCGGCACGCTGCCCGCCGGGCTCGGCGGCTTCGGCACCTTCACCATCTACGCCGCGATCGCGCTCAACGGCGTGGTCCGCGCCTTCCTCGGCCCGGTCAACGGCGCGTTGTTCGCGCGCGTGCTCAAGCGCGAGCAGTACGCGCGCGGCGCGGCGATCGGCTCGGTGGTGATGCAGACCGGGCTGGTAGCCGGCCCGGCGATCGGCGGCGTGCTGGTGGGCTGGAGCGGCATGGCGCTGGCGTACACCGTGGCCGCGGCGCTGGCCGCGCTGGCGGCGGTGGCGATCATCACCCTGCGCGTGACCGAGCCGCCGGCGCCGACCGAGCCGGTGCCGGTGTTCAAGAGCATCGGCGAGGGCATGCGTTTCGTGTGGAAAACCCAGGTGCTGCTGGGCGCGCAGGTGCTGGATATGTTCTCGGTGCTGTTCGGCGGCGCGGTGGCGCTGCTGCCGGCGTTCATCACCGACATCCTGGACGCCGGCCCGGAAGCGCTGGGCCTGCTGCGCGCGGCGCCGGCCGCCGGCTCGATCCTGATCGCGCTGTGGCTGTCGCGGCGGCCGCCCGAGCGCGGCGCCGGCCGGCTGTTGCTGGCCGCGGTCGCCGGCTTCGGCCTGTGCATCATCGGCTTCGCGCTGTCCACGCAGCTGTGGCTGTCGGCGCTGCTGCTGATGGCTTCGGGGATGTGCGACGGCGTCTCGGTGGTGGTGCGCTCCACGATCATGCAGCTGGCCACGCCCGACCACATGCGCGGCCGGGTGGCCTCGATCAACGGCATCTTCATCGGCTCGTCCAACGAGCTGGGCGCGTTCGAGTCCGGGCTGGCGGCGAAACTGCTGGGGCTGGTGCCGTCGGTGATCTTCGGCGGCTGCATGACCCTGGGCGTGGTCGCGGCCACCGCGCGCTTCGCGCCGAAGCTGCGGCGGCTGAACCTGCGCGAGCTGCACTGAAGCGCCGGGCGCCCGCGGGTGCGGGCGCGGACGGGCAATCGCGACTGGCGCCGCTCCGGCGAACGGCAACGGCAGCGGCGCGCGGGCATCCGCGGGGACGGCGGCAGGCGCCGACGCTCAGGCGGCCGGCGGCAGCGGCGGCCGACCCTCCAGGCGCTGCATCACCGTCTCGGTGACGCGGTCGCAGCGCGGCCCCAGGAACGGGAACGCATCGCCCAGCGACGTCGCCAGGCTGTCGTGCAGGCTCGCGCGCAGCAATCGGCGGGCGCGGTACAGGCGCGTCTTCACCGTTTCCGGGCGCAGTTCCAGGCTGGCCGCGGTCTCCTCGACCGTGCATTCCTCGATCTCGCGCAGCACGAACACGATCCGGAACGGCTCCGGCAGCTCGTCCACCGCGCGTTCCAGCAGCCGCCGCATCTGCTCGCGCGCCGCCGCCGCGGCCGGGTCCTCGCTGCCGAACCGCGACGGGAACGCGAGCACGCGCCCGCCCTCGGCCTGCGCCGTCTCGACCTGCTCGATGTCCACCGTCGGATGCCGCCGCCGCACGCGGCCGTAGGCCTCGTTGAGCACGATCCGGGTGAGCCAGGTCAGCAGCGACGCCTCGCCGCGGAACGTCGCGAGTTTTTCGTATGCGTGCACGTAGGCCTCCTGGACCACGTCCTCGGCTTCGTCATCGTTGTTGAGCACGCCGCGGGCGACGCGGAACAGGCGCTGGTTGCTGCGGCGCATGATGTGGCGGAACGCCTGGCGGTCGCCGTCGCGCACCAGCGCGACCAGGTCGGCGTCTTCCAGCGCGGCGTAATCGCGGGCGCGCGTATCGTGGGACTGCAGCATGGGATGGCCTCCTCGTCTCCCGGCCCGGGCGCCGGCACGGTCAGTCTGCGCGCCCGGCGCCCAGCAGCGCCAGGATCTCGCGCCGCGCCGGGTCCTGCTCGAAGGCGCCCAGCAGGCGCCGGGTCACCATCGCCACGCCCTGCATGCCGATCCCGCGCGAGGCGATGCACTCATGGGTGGCCTGCACCACCACCGCGACCCCGCGCGGCTGCAGCACTTGCTGCAGGGTGTCGGCGATCTCGGCGGTCAGGCGCTCCTGGATCTGCAGCCGCCGCGCGTAGGCGTCCACCAGCCGGGCCAGCTTGGAGATGCCGACCACGCGCTCGCCGGGCAGGTAGGCGACATGGGCGACGCCGCGGATCGGCGCCATGTGGTGCTCGCACACCGAGCGCACCGGGATGTCGCGCAGCAGCACGATGTCGTCGTAGCCGGCGCGGTCGAAGGTGCGGCCGAGGATCGCCTCCGGGTCCAGTGCGTAGCCGCCGAACCATTCCTCGTAGGCGCGCACCACCCGCGCCGGGGTGTCGGCCAGGCCCTCGCGCGCCGGGCGGTCGCCGGCCCAGCGGATCAGGGTGCGGACCGCGGCCTCGGCCTGCTGGCGGGTGGGGCGCACACTGTCGGCGGTGTCCGGCGCCGCCGTTGCCGGCGTGGCCTCGACGATCTGCAGGCGGGCGTCAAGCATCGGAATGTCCTCTCACGGATGGATACTCCTGCAGATGCGCCAGTAGCCGCGAGGTTCCCGACCGCGCCGCGGGCCCCGCCGCAGCCCCGCGGGAACCCGCCGCGACCTGCCGCATCCAATCCGTGCCGCCCGCGCAAACGGGCCCGTCATCGTCGTTCCACCCTCAGGAGATCCGCCATGGCCCACACCGACACCCCGCCCCCCGGCCCCGACCTGCGCCAGGGCGTGCCCCTGGCCGACGTGCCGATGGCCGGCGTGCTCGCCGGCCACGTCGACGGCGAGGCGGTGCTGCTGGCGCGGCTGGACGACGGCATCCACGCGGTCGGCGGCCACTGCACCCATTACGGCGCGCCGCTGGCCGAAGGCCTGGTGAGCGACGGCGAGATCCGCTGCCCCTGGCACCACGCCTGCTTCAGCCTGCGCACCGGTGCGGCGCTGCGCGCGCCGGCGTTCGCGCCGCTGCCGCGCTGGCGCACCGAGGTCGTCGGCGACACCGTGTTCGTGCGCGAGGCCGATACCGCGCCGCTGCCGGCGCCGCCGGCCCCCCGCGCCGCGCCGCAGCGGATCGTCATCGTCGGCGGCGGCGCCGCCGGTTACGCGGCCGCGCTGCGCCTGCGCGAGCTCGGCTACGACGGCAGCCTGACCATGCTCAGCGCCGATCCGGCCGCGCCGGTCGACCGCCCCAACCTGTCCAAGGACTACCTCGCCGGCACCGCGCCGGAAGACTGGATCCCGCTGCAGGGCCCGGAGTTCTACGCCGAGCAGCGCATCGGCCTGCGCCTGGCCTGCGAGGTCGCCGCGATCGACCCCGCCGCGCACGAGGTGCGCACCGCCGCCGGCGAGCGTTTCGGCTACGACGCCCTGCTGCTGGCCACCGGCGCCGAGCCGCGGCGCCTGCCGACCCCCGGCTTCGAGCACCCCAACGTGTTCGCGCTGCGCTCGCTGGGCGACGCCCGCGCGATCATCGCCGCCTGCGCACAGGCGAGCTCGGTGGCCCTGATCGGCGCCGGCTTCATCGGCCTGGAAGCCGCGGCCGCGCTGCGCGCACGCGGGCTCGCGGTGCACGTGGTGGCGCCCGAAGCGATCCCGATGGAACGCATCCTCGGGCCCGAGCTCGGCAGCCTGTTCGCCGACCTGCACCGCGCGCACGGCGTGGTCTTCCACCTGGGCACCACCGCCAGCGGCTACGACGGCCAGGCGCTGACCCTGGCCGACGGCAGCCGGGTGGTGGCGGACGTGGTGATCGTCGGCGCCGGCGTGATCCCGCGCACCGCGCTGGCCAGCGCCGCCGGGATCGCGGTGGACAACGGCATCCTGGTCGACGCGCAGCTGCAGACTTCCCTGCCCGGCCACTACGCCGCCGGCGACGTCGCCCGCTATCCGGTGGCCGGCGGCGAGCGCGCCCGGGTCGAGCACTGGGTGCACGCGCAGCGCCAGGGCCAGGCCGCCGCGGCCAACCTGCTGGGCGCCAATGCGGCGTTCGCCGACGTGCCGTTCTTCTGGACCCACCACTACGACCTGGAGCTGCGCTTCACCGGCAACGCCCAGGGCTGGGACGAGGTCCGCATCGACGGCGCGCTGCCCGCGCACGACTTCACCGCGCGCTACTACCGCGGCGGCCGGCTGATCGCCGCGGCCTCGGCCGGGCGCGACGCCGAAAACCTGCGGATCGAAGCGCAACTGCAGGCCTGAGCGCCCGCCGCCATGTCCACGCCCGCCCCGCGCAAGACCGCCTTCGTGCTGGCCGGCGGCGGCAGCCTGGGCGCGGTCCAGGTCGGCATGCTGCAGGCGCTCGACCGCGCCGGCCTGCGCCCGGACTTCGTGGTCGGCGCCTCGGTCGGCGCGATCAACGCCGCCTACTACGCTGCCGCCCCGGACGCGGCCGGCATCGCCCGGCTGCAACGCATCTGGCTGGGCCTGCGCAGCGCCGACGTGTTTCCGTTCTCGCTGCTGGGCACCGCGCTGTGCCTGGCCGGGCGCCGCGACCACCTCGCCTTCCCGCACCGCCTGCGCACGCTGATCGACGCGCAACTGCCCTACCGCCGGCTGCAGGACGCGCCGCTGCCCTGCCACGTGATCGCCACCGACGCGCTCGACGGCACCGAGGTGGTCCTGTCCGCAGGCGACGCCGCGCAGGCGCTGCTGGCCAGCGCCGCGATCCCGGCGGTGTTTCCGGCGGTGACGGTCGACGGACGCGCGCTGATCGACGGCGGCATCGCCAGCAATACCCCGATCGCGGCCGCGTACGCGCTGGGCGCCAGCCGCGTGATCGTGCTGCCCACCGGCCTGCCGTGCGCACTGCGCGCGCCGCCGCGCGGCGCCGTCGCCATCGCCCTGCACGCGCTCAACCTGCTGGCGATGCGGCAACTGCTGGCCGACGTCGACCGCTTCGCCGACCGCTGCGAGCTGGTGGTAGTGCCGCCGCTGTGCCCGCTGGCCACCAATACCTACGATTTCTCCAAAACCGCCGAACTCATCCAGCGCGCCGAAACCGACACGCAGCGCTGGCTGCAAGGCGACTGGCAAACCCGCGACCCGCGCTGGGCGCTGCTGCCGCACCGGCACCGTGCCAGTTGACTTCGCCATCGACCGCGCCGGTCGGTCGCAGGCCCTGAGCCAGCGGCAGGCGTAGACTCGGCCAAAAGGGGACCTAGCCTTGGGGGAACAAGGCCGGATCATATGGCGGGAATCAAACCGGATTGGGCGGCGGGATTAGGCTGCATCAGCAGCTGCAAGCGCTTGTTCGCGTGACGGTGTCCCTACCTGCGGCCGCCGCCACGACCTGTTGCGTGGCACGCTTAATCCGCCTTTGCCGCAACCGAATGATGTTAGGCCTGCGAGGGAGCGAAGGAATGAGTTGTCCAAAATGCGGGGCAGCGAACGTGGAGGCCCGCAACTACGGGCGCCGGACTGGCACTGCAGTAGGCGCTACGGCCGGCGGCATCGCAGCAGGAGGGACTGCATTGGCCGGAGCAGTAGTGGGAGCCAAAAATGGCGGCGAGTTGGCGCTTCATTTCACGGAAGACTCCACAATTCCAGTCCAGGCTGTGGCCACAATCGCGGGAGCAGCAATCGGCGCCATCGCTGGAGCTACAGCTGGCGCGCTTGCCGGAGCAAAGCTGGGCGAGATAATCGACGACAATGTCCTCGATAATTTCTTCTGCCATACATGTGGCCATACCTTCTCGCAGCAGGCCTAACAATTCATTCAAGCCGAAGCCGCTGCGCGGCTCGGCCTAATTCAGGCGTTAGATTGCCAACATGACTCCACGGCTACTTCTGGAACAAATCAATTTGCTGCTCGAAAGTCCGCCTCCAACGGATAGTCGGATCGCTTACCAGCGCGAACACTTTCAATGGCTAGGCAAAGCGAATGCGCTTGTTGCCGAGTGGAATCCACGCGAAGCGATCGGCTTTAAGATGGCTTCGGACTGGGCAGCGGGAAATCTTAATCGAAGCTCTAACGTCGGCCAGATCCTTACGACGCTTCACACCGCGGCGGCCTCTTTAGAACAGTCATTGCCGGAACCAGAGGGTCAAGTATTTGGCCCAGGTGCCGTATATGACTTCTTCCGCGCATTAAACGACGTTGTCTCATCAGCCGAGCACTCGTTGCTGGCGGTCGATCCATACATGGACGCACAGGTGTTCGATGCTTACTTGAGCAACTGTCGACCAGGTGTCGCCGTCCGGTTATTGGCTAGCCGCTACGCGGTAAGCGTCGCCGCGGCTTCCGTCGCGTTCCGCCAGCAACACAATGCCAACCTTGAGGTCCGCTCCACTCGCGAAATACATGACCGTTTGATTATTGTTGATCAACTTCATTGCTGGGTACTAGGCGCCTCGATTAAGGATGCTGCGGACAGGAAGCCCACATACCTTGCGCCACTGCCTACTGAACTAGTTGCGGCCAAGGTCGCGCTCTATGAGGGTGTTTGGGCTAATGCGCAGGGAATCTAACAATTCATTCAAGCCGAAGCCGCTGCGCGGCTCGGCTTAATTCAGGCGTTAGCGCTTATGACAGTTCCACAGTGGGCCAGCATCGTCTTGATCGCACTGCTAATTGGGGCAGCAGCGTTCGCATTCTGGCAGGGATCTACCCTAGTGGATGAGCTTCTAAGGCTGAAGCAGCGCAAACTCTTTCGAGAGGATATTGCCCTTTCGCTGATGCACAAGGGAAAGTCACTCACCCTCCAGCATGTTCAACAGATCGCTGAGACTCGGAACGTAACGCAACTCGATATCCAGAGAACTCTTAGGGTACTACTGCGTGAAGTTCTGGCGGAACGGAATCTGAGCCTATGCCCACACCAAGACTGGCTCGAGTCGCTGCTCCGCGAGATGAAAGACCGCGAGCCGTTTGAAGGTCTGCCTAGCGAGATTCGCATCCATTTAGAGCGACTGCGGGAAGAAATGCCCGCCAGTTCTCATAAGCTGGAGCCGCTTACAACTCAGATTCGCGAGCTAGTGGCCCTGAAAGGGCGCGAGTACCGTCTGCAAAAGTACTACACCGTCGGCGGCTTCATTCTCGGGGTAATTGGCCTCGGCTTTGCAGCGTACGCATACTGGTTTCCTGTGGTTCCGAAGCCCTAGCTGGCGAGCATCTCGGCTAAGCGCTAACAATTCGTCCAAGCCGACGCCGCGCGACGCGGCTTAACTCAGGCGTTAGGCGGCAAAGGGACTCAATGACGAACTTCGCGAACCACGAAATAGCTGCATTTTTTGATGCGCGCCAGGCTGAGCTGCTTGACCTCTCGCGGCGAGTACCGATGACCTTTGCTCGCGAATTTCGCATCAACCTCCCAATAGAAGGAGGCGTTTACGTCTTCTTCTTTCAATCTAGTGTTTTCTATGTAGGCGAAACGACGTCTATTCGGCAGCGCATCGGTATGCACATGCGCAATCCCGAGAATCATGTGCTGGCCCTGAAGATTGCACGTCATCTTTACGACCGTTCTCATGGGCTTGGAGCTGCTGGATCCCAGAAAAAATTCTCGGAGCAGCACAAAGAATCTACTCGCCAATGGATCCAAGAACATCTTCACGTTTGCTATGTCCCTATGCTCCTTGGGCGCAAAGAGCTCGAAGAACGATTGGTTTGTCAGCTCAATCCGGAGTTCAACAAGCGCTATCCACAACTTCCAACGGTGGCATCGGTTGCCGCCTAACAGTTCGTTCAAACCGAAGCCGCTTCGCGGCTCGGCTTAATTCAGGCGTTAGGCGGCATGGCACACGTTCTCGATAGCCGAGGGAAAAAGATGCGTATCACTCAGACGACGCTTGCGGCTGCAACCATCGGACTGCTTGTCGCAGCGTGCGGACAAACCGAGCCCGCGCCGCCAGTCAATCGGCAGGGCACCACTGTTGCGGCGGCGCCGGCCGTGCCTTCGACTTCTTCGCCGCCACCGGCGCCATCCGCGCCTCTTGGCGATCTAAAAGTGGAAAGCATTGCCGAATTCGGTCAAGCACTGACGCTAGGGCCGCTAATTGTGTTCAGGCAAGAAGGCGGATACCTGAGCATCCAAAAGCGCTTCCATTCGAGGGGGAACGAAATCGCTTTAGTCAGGAATAGCGAAGGGGGCTCAGGCACCATTGACTCCTACTTCTTCGTGGAATTTGGACCTCATTTGAAGCCGGTGGTGTCAGAGGCGTTCGCTGCAGCCGACGGAGCGGAGATTTCCCCCAGGCAACTTGCGGACGGAATTCATGTCGACCTTCGGTTCAATGAAGGAATGCACGAAGATTTAACTTACCGCAATGGAAAGCAATTGATGAAGCGGACGCCGCTCCATTCAAAAGTTCCGGGAGACGAAGACACATGCAACTATTTGTATAACGAGATATATGTGAATTACGTGCGGGGAGGAGACTGCAGCAAGGAATTCGATGAAGACCTTGCAATGAGCTCTGTTCGCACCTACAACGCGGTGTCCAATGATCCACGTTTTTCGCTAGACGACTTCGCGGAGATGTCAAAGAGTTCGTGCGCCGCCCGAAGTCCTATGGCGTACAGTGAGTTCAAAAAACGAGTCTGCGGGTACTAAGTGATGCCGCCTAACAAGTCGTCCAAGCCGACGCCGCTTCGCGGCGCGGTTTAACTCAGGTGTTAGGCATCTTCTGACATGTCCCCAGTACTCAATTGGTTGGGATCAGCCCCGCAAGGTGCTGTGGCAATCCTCACGGCAGCACTCGCGGCCTTGGTCGCGGTTACCGTCGCATTGTTAACGCAGTGGATCCTTGGGAGGCGTGCTAGAACAGACCTCCTCACGAAAAAGCTTGAGGAGCTTTACCTAGCGCTCAATGAGGTGTCTGCACACAACGTGAAGCGGGCTGAGGAAGTCCTACCTTATGCAGCAAGCGGGATGCATCGTATCCAGAAGCCCGTCGGCTCGTCCGTGAAACGCCAAGCACTCGATCTCCACAAGAGAATCGTAATGCTGGTGCGGCTCTACTTCCCTAAGTTGTCCTCGACACATCAGCGCGTCTTCCGCTGGAACAGTCGCGTGAATGAGTTGATCCATAGAATTGAATCCGGGATACCGTCGTCAGAGAAAGAGCTATTACAGCTTTCTGGTGCTTACGGCGACGCATTAGCCGCGATGGAACAGGAGATCATCACGAACAGGCGCCTGCTAACCAAGGACGGCTTGTTGCTGAGACGGTATCGGTCAGATGCCTGACAATTCATTCAAACCGAAGGCGTTTTGCGGCTCATTCTAATTCAGGCGTTAGACTTTCCTCAGTCAAAAAGGAGGCCCCCCATGAAACGCGCAATTGCTCTTGCGTTGGTTCTTCTTTGCCCAGCAGCTTTTGCCGGAAATACGGGCGTCATCCCTGACGGGCCTGATTCCTACTTGATCATGCGCACGGGAAAGACCGGATTTGTTTCCTCAAGCTCTCTTCAAAAGAAGGCCTACGAGGAAGCGTCTCAGTTCTGTCAGTCCAAGTCTCTCGTGATGCAGACCATCTCAATGACGTCTAAGCGCGCAAGGCCGCTCGGTGGTTTTCCTGAGGCCACGCTGCGGTTCCGATGTGTTGGTCAGGCCGGCTCCGCATCTCAGAGTGCACCCACTCCAGGCTCCGGTGACAAATACATCCAGCTTGAGCGCCTTAAGGGTCTGCTTGACTCTGGCGCCCTTACGCAAGATGAGTTTGACCGCGAAAAGGCCAAGATCCTCGCTCAGTAAATAGCCAAGGGTCTGACAATTCATTCAAGCCGAAGCGGAACTTTCTTCGGCTCAGTAGACGCCCATATCTAATCCATGTCTAACCACAGGAATCACACGCACATGCAAGACCTTGAAGTCGAACTGTCTCGTTTGCGGAAATCACACAATCGCCTCAAGGTACTGGTCGGTTCCATATTGCTGTGCATGTGTTCAGCTCTACTTATCGGCGCAACGTTGATTCCTGGCAATGCAACATTCGCGAGCATCGATGTGCAGCGCATCAACATCAGGGAGCCTGACGGGACTCTGCGTCTGACCATCTCGAACAAGTCGTCTTTCCCCGGTGCGTTCATCAAGAACAAGGAGGTCAAGCACCCGCGGGATGTGGCAGGATTTCTGTTCTTCAATGACGAAGGAACCGAACAAGGCGGCCTGATTTACAACGGAAGGCTTGCGAGCAATGGGAAACCTTCCAGTGGATTGAGTCTGACATTCGACCGTTACCAGCAAGATCAACAGATGCAGTTGCTTGGCGTCGATGATGATGGGACGCACTTTGCGGGGCTCACCTTCAATGACGTTGCTGATGGCCTGGAGCGTCCGGTGTTTTCAGCCAAGGACAAGGCAGAGAGCGCGGCAGGGAATCACGCAATCACAAAGCGTTTGTTTCTGGGCAAGGGGCCGAGCCAGAACTCCACCCTGCAATTACTTGATGGAGAAGGGAAACCCCGGCTTGAACTTCGTGTTACGCCCGCTGGGGAGGCTCGGATTGTGTTCCTGGACCCCAACGGGAAACCGACGAGAGAAATCACGGGTGAGCGCTAACGCGTCATTCAAGCCGAGTCCGCTTCACGACGCGGCGTGATCCAGGCTGAACGATCATAGTCAGACAACCATGACCGCATATCGGGTGAAATTCGATTTCGTCGCTCACTTCACCAACGGCGGCAGCCTGTCGGGGCAGGATTTTCGTCTGGATATTCCGGGTAGCGACATCGCGGATGATGCGCTGGCGGCCTATCTCGTCCAGGACATGCGCTTGCTCATGGCCGGCCGGGTGAACATCACCAACAAGCAGATCATCGCAGAGCCGCACAAGCGCGGGGCGATCGCGACCGCGGGGCTGCCCCACTCGACCGTCGACCTCGCGGCGAGCAGCCTGTCGGCCGCGGAGCTCGTGGCTCGGGCCAGCAACCATCCCGTCCGGGTGATCGCTGCCGACGGCGAGAGTTACGTACTCTCCAGGCTGGTGGACTGACCACGCGCTGGATCCGGCGCCACGGCATGGCGAGGCTCGATTCGACGGTGGGCCGGCTTATGGCGCAAGGCATCTCGGATATCTCCACGGCAGAGCACTACACGTGGGGTGGCGTGTGCGACGGCTGGCGCTTGCTCGACGACCCGGCGCTCAGCGTCATCCAGGAGCGCGTTCCGCCACGCGGCGGGGAGGCCCCGCACTTCCACGTGCGGGCACGCCAGTTCTTTTACGTGCTCTCCGGCACCGCCACCATGGAGTTCGGGGACGAGAAGGTGACGTTCGGCCCGAACCAGGGGCTGCACGTGCCGCCCAATACCCTCCATCGGCTCGTCAACTACTCGGACGCGGATGTCGTTTTCCTGGTGGTCTCGTCCCCCACCACGGCCGGCGATCGCATCAACGTGCCGGGGCCGGCCTAGCGAGCGCCGAGTGGCCGCCCTGGACGACGACGCGCCCCCGGCCCGCGCCGACGCGGACGACCCGCACGACCTGCGGCGTTTCCTGCAGGCGCAGGAGGACACCTGGGCCGACGCGCTGGCGGAGCTGCGCGCCGGCCGCAAGCGCACGCACTGGATGTGGTTCGTGTTTCCGCAGCTCGCGGGGCTGGGGAGCAGCGCGATGGCGCAGCGCTACGCGATCGGCAGTCGCGCCGAGGCCGCGGCCTACCTCGCCCACCCGGTGCTGGGGCCGCGGCTGCTGGCGTGCTGCGAGGCGGTGCTGGCGCTGCGCGGGGTGTCGGCGCGGGAGCTGCTGGGCACGCCCGACGACCGGAAACTGCAATCCTGCGCCACCTTGTTCGCCGCCGTGGCGCCGGCCGGGTCGGTGTTCGAGCGCGTGCTGGCGCGCTATTTCGACGGCCGCCGCGATCCGGCGACGCTGCGGCGGCTGGACGGCTGAGGCGGCGTGCAGGCGCCGTGGCGGCCGTGCGCCGCGGCGGCGGCGGCGGCCGCGGCGCATTCTTGATCCAACTCAAGGTTCCGCGGCAGCGCTGCGTCAAGAATGGCGCCGCGGCGCGGATCCCTCCGCGCCGCAACTCCGAGTCGGCGGGCCTGGGTTCCTGCGGGAAGACGGCCCACCGACCGAGGCCGCAAGGCCGAGGGTGGTCGCGGAAACGCGGCCGCCTCCCGCTGGAAAGGAGTGACAACATGGCCGCGCTCACCGACCGGCATGGCCGGAGCTTTCCGTACCTGCGGCTGTCGCTGCTGGAGGCCTGCAACTTCCGCTGCAGCTATTGCCTGCCCGACGGCTACCACGCCGCGGCCGGCACGCCGCGCTGGCTGGGCCGCGAGGAGATCGCGCGGCTGCTGCGCGGGTTTGCCGCGGTCGGGCTGCGCAAGCTGCGCCTGACCGGCGGCGAGCCGAGCCTGCGCACGGACCTGGCCGAGATCATCGCCGACGCCGTGGCCACGCCCGGGATCCAGACCGTGGCCATGACCAGCAACGGCATCCTGCTGCGGCGGCGCTTTGCGCAGTGGCGCGCGGCGGGGCTGTCGGCGCTCAATGTCAGCCTCGACAGCCTCGACGACGCGCGCTTCCACGCCATCACCGGCCGCGACCGCGGCGCCGAGGTCCGCGCCGGGATCGAGCTGGCGCTGGCCAGCGACCTGCCCACGCTCAAGCTCAACGCGGTGCTGCTGCGCGGGCTCAACGACGACGAGTTGCCGGCGTGGCTGGATTACCTGCGCACGCGCAACCTCACCGTGCGCTTCATCGAGCTGATGCAGACCGGCGACAACCGCGACTACTTCCGCCGCCATCACGTCCGAGCCGAGGCGCTGGAGCAGTCGCTGCAGGGCCAGGGCTGGCAACTGCTGCCGCGCGCGGCCACCGCCGGCCCGGCGCGCGAATACGCGCACCCCGGCTTCCGCGGCCGCATCGGCATCATCGCGCCCTACTCGCGCGACTTCTGCGCCGGCTGCAACCGCCTGCGGGTGACCGCGCACGGGGACCTGCGGCTGTGCCTGTTCGGCGACTTCGGCATTCCGCTGCGGCCGCTGCTGCAGTCCGATGCGAGCCTGGACGAGCTCACCGCCACGCTGCACGCGCAACTCGGCCTGAAGCAGGCCGGCCACGGCCTGCACGAGGGCCGCACCGGATTGACCCGGCACCTGGCGTCGATCGGAGGATGATGCGACGCGATGACCATCCACAGGCTCCCCGCATGATCGCTTACGACGACGCCCTCGCCCGCATCCTGGCCGCCTGCTCGCCGCTGCCGGCGGAAACGGTGGCGACCTCCATCGCGCTGGCGCGGGTGCTGGCGCAGGACGTGGTCAGCGCCGCCGACCTGCCGCCGTTCGACAACACCGCGATGGACGGGTTTGCGCTGGCTACGGGCGGCGCCGAACTGGCGGCGGGCAACGAGTTCGTCGTGGCCGGCTCGCAGGCCGCCGGCGACGGCGACGCGCAGGCCGTGGTCGGCGCCGCCTGCGAGATCATGACCGGCGCCTCGCTGCCGGCCGGACTGGACGCGGTGGTGCCGGTGGAACAGGTCGCGGTGCTGGCGCGCGACGGCGACGGCCGCCCGTGCCGGATCCGGCTGCAGGCGGCGGTGGTGCCCGGCGCGCACGTGCGCCGTCGCGGCCAGGACGTCGCGCGCGGGCAGACCGTGCTGCGCGCCGGCACGCGGCTCGTGCCGGCAGCGCGGATGCTGCTGGCCGCGCTCGGCGTGGCCGAGGTCGCGGTGCGGCCGCAGGTGCCGGTGGCGCTGCTGAGTACCGGCCGCGAGCTGGTCGACGATCCGCGGCAGCCGCTGGCGCCCGGGCAGATCCGCAACAGCAACGGCCCTTACCTCGGCGACCGCCTGGCCGAGGCCGGCGCCGCCGTGGTCCATCGCGAAACCGTGGCCGACGATCCGCAGGCATTCGTCGAAGCGCTGCAGCGCGCGCTCGCCGCCGGCGCGCAGGTGCTGCTGAGCACCGGCGCGGTGTCGATGGGACGCTACGATTTCGTCCCCGACGCGCTGCGCGGGCTGGGCGCGGAACTGGTGTTCCACAAGGTCGCGATCCGCCCCGGCAAGCCGCTGCTGTTCGCGCGCCTGCGCGGCGGGCAGCTGTACTTCGGCCTGCCCGGCAATCCGGTGTCCAGCGCGGTGGGCCTGCGCTTTTTCGTCGAACCGGCGTTGCGCGCGTTGCTCGGGCAGGCGCCCGAATGCGCGCTGCAATTGCCGCTGGCGGCGCCGGCGCGCAAGAAGCCAGGGCTGCGCTTTTTCCAGAAGGCGCGGGTCGCGCTGGCCGACGACGGGCGCGCGCAGGTGCAACTGCTGGCCGGGCAGGAATCCTTCCGCATCCAGCCGCTGCTGGCCGCCAACGCCTGGGCGGTGCTGGCCGAGGACGCGGCCGAGTTGCCGGCCGGTGCAATGGTGGCGGTGTACGGACTGGGTGCCGACGGCGTGCTGCTGGCGGCGCAGGCCGACGCCGCCGTCGAGGCGCCATGACGCGCTGACGTCGTCGGCTCCCGGCGTACCGGCGCGCACGGGAGCGCATTGCGGTCGATCGTGGTGATCGGCCGCTAAAACGTACCGAAATGGTCGCAATTTGCGCCCTTGACCGGCATCAAGACGGGGGGGAGATTGCGCCCCTAGACTTGCGCCGCCTCGAGCCCGGTGGCCGCGCGAAAACGCGTTGCCACTGGCGACAAGACCGGATTTCGCGACCCCACGAGACCGTCATGAACGCACGCGCCGCCGATCATCGGCCCCGCCCCGGCACGGTCCTGCGCACCTGGCAGCCGGAAGATCCGGCGTTCTGGGCCGCCACCGGCAAGCGCGTCGCCGGCCGCAACCTGGCCATCTCCATTCCCAACCTGGTGCTGGCGTTCGCGGTCTGGATGATGTTCTCGGCGGTGGCGGTGAGCCTGCCGAAGATCGGCTTCGCCTTCAGCACCGACCAACTGTTCTGGCTGACCGCGTTGCCGGCGCTGTCCGGCGCGACCTTGCGCATCTTCTATTCGTTCATGGTGCCGCTGTTCGGCGGCCGCCGCTGGACCGCGATCGCCACCGCGCTGCTGATGATCCCGGCGGCCTGGCTGGGGATCGCGGTGCAGGACCCGACGACGCCGTTCTGGCAGTTCGTCGCCATCGCCATCCTCTGCGGCCTGGGCGGCGGCAACTTCGCCTCCTCGATGGCCAACATCTCCTTCTTCTATCCCAAGGCGCGCCAGGGCTACGCGCTGGGAATGAACGCGGGGCTGGGCAACCTCGGCGTGTCGCTGACCCAGTTCGTGATCCCGCTGGCGATCACCGCCGGCGTGTTCGGCGCCTTCGCCGGCCCGCCGCAGGCCGGCGCCGACGGCCCGCTGTACCTGCAGAACGCCGGCTTCGTCTGGCTGCCGTTCCTGCTGGTGTGCGCGCTCGTGGCCTGGTTCGGCATGAACGACCTGGCCAGCGCGCGCTCCAGCCTGGCCGAGCAGGCGGTGATCTTCCAGCGCAAGCACAACTGGTTGATGTGCTGGCTGTACACGGGTACGTTCGGCTCCTTCATCGGGTTTTCGGCAGGATTCCCGATGCTGATCGGGACCCAGTTCCCGGAGGTCGAGCCCATGACCTATGCCTTCCTGGGGCCGCTGGTGGGAGCGCTGATGCGCTCGGTCGGCGGCTGGCTGGCCGACCGGCTCGGCGGCGCGGCGCTGACCTTCTGGGTGTTCACGCTGATGATCGCCGGCGTGTTCGGCGTGCTGCATTTCCTGCCGCGCGACGGCGTCGGCGGCCACTTCCCCGGTTTCCTCGCCTGCTTCATGGGCCTGTTCGTGCTGACCGGCATCGGCAACGCGTCGACCTTCCGCATGATCCCGGTGATCTTCCGCACCCTGCACGAGCGCCTGTCGGCGGGCCTGGACGCCGCCGGCAAGGCCGCGGCGCAGCGCCAGGCCGGGATCGAATCGGCGGCGGTGATCGGCTTCAGTTCGGCGATCGGCGCTTACGGCGGCTTCTTCATTCCCAAGAGCTACGGCTCCTCGATCGCGGTGACCGGCGGCCCGCAGGCGGCGCTGTACGGCTTCATCGTCTTCTACCTCAGCTGCCTGGCGGTCACCTGGTGGTGGTACTACCGGCGCGGCGCGGAAGCGCCGAGCTGATGCCGCTGCAGATCGCCCGCGACACGAACGCCGCATACGTCTTCCAGGAGGGTTGATCCATGAGCTATTTCCTCGACCGGTTGCAGTTCTTCAAGCGCCATCCGGAACCCTTCGCCGACGGCCACGGCATCACCAAGGACGACAACCGCGACTGGGAAAACAGCTACCGCGCGCGCTGGCAGTACGACAAGATCGTGCGCTCCACCCACGGCGTGAACTGCACCGGCTCGTGCAGCTGGAAGATCTACGTCAAGAACGGCCTGGTGACCTGGGAAACCCAGCAGACCGACTATCCGCGCACGCGCCCGGACCTGCCCAACCACGAGCCGCGCGGCTGCCCGCGCGGCGCCAGCTATTCCTGGTACCTGTACAGCGCCAACCGCCTGAAGTACCCGCTGGTGCGCGGCGCGCTGCTGCGGATGTGGCGCGAAGCGCGCAAGACGATGGAGCCGGTGGACGCCTGGGCCAGCATCGTCGAAGACCCGGACAAGGCGAAGGAATACAAATCCAGGCGCGGCATGGGCGGCTTCGCCCGCGTGCGCTGGGACGAGGCCAACGAGATCGTTGCCGCGTCCAACCTGTACACGGTCAGGCAGTACGGTCCGGACCGCGTGGTCGGCTTTTCGCCGATCCCGGCGATGTCGATGATTTCCTACGCCGCCGGCGCGCGCTACCTGTCGCTGCTGGGCGGCGCCTGCCTGTCGTTCTACGACTGGTACTGCGACCTGCCGCCCTCCAGCCCGCAGGTGTGGGGCGAGCAGACCGACGTGCCCGAGTCGGCCGACTGGTACAACAGCCGCTACATCATCGCCTGGGGCTCCAACGTCCCGCAGACGCGCACGCCCGACGCGCACTTCTTCACCGAGGCGCGCTACAACGGCACCAAGACCGTGTCGATCTGCCCGGACTACTCGGAGCTGGCCAAGCTCACCGACCACTGGCTGCATCCCAAGCAGGGCACCGACGCGGCGCTGGCGTTCGCCTTCGGCCACGTGATCCTGAAGGAATTCCACGTCGACAACCCGTCGCCGTACTTCACCGACTACTGCCGGCAGTACTCGGACATGCCGATGCTGGTGCGGCTGGAGCGGCGCGCCGACGGCCGCCTGGTGCCGGGGCGGTTCCTGCGCGCCAGCGACCTGGGCGGGCTGGGCGAGGCCAACAACCCGGAATGGAAGACCCTGGCCTACGACGAGGGCAGCGGCGAGCTGGTGGTGCCCGGCGGGTCGGTCGGCTTCCGCTGGGGCGAGCAAGGCAAGTGGAACATCGAGCAGAAGGACAGCGCCGGCCGCGCGACGCGGCTGCTGCTGTCCTTCAAGGACGGCTTTGATGGCATCGAGGCGGTCAGCTTCCCCTACTTCGGCGGCATCGAACACGGCCGCTGGACCGCGTCGGCGTTCCAGGACGTGCTCGAGCGCCACCTACCGGTACGCAAGCTCACCCTGGCCGACGGCCAGGAATGGGCGGTGGCGACGGTGTACGACCTGCTGCTGGCGCAGTACGGCGTGGATCGCGGTTTCGGCGGCGGCAACGTCGCCGCCAGCTTCGACGACAACGTCCCCGGCACCCCGGCGTGGCAGGAGACCATCACCGGCGTGCCGCGCGCGGACGTGATCGAGATCGCGCGCGAGTTCGCGCGCACCGCCGACAAGACCCGCGGCCGCAGCATGATCATCGTCGGCGCCGGCATGAACCACTGGTTCCACAACGACATGAACTACCGCGGCCTGATCAACATGCTGGTCATGTGCGGTTGCGTCGGCCAGACCGGCGGCGGCTGGGCGCACTACGTCGGCCAGGAAAAGCTGCGCCCGCAGACCGGCTGGCTGCCGCTGGCGTTCGGGCTGGACTGGAGCCGGCCGCCGCGGCAGATGAACGGCACCTCGTACTACTACTTCAACTCCGACCAGTGGCGCTACGAGAAGGTGCAGGTGCGCGAGCTGCTGTCGCCGCTGGCCGATCCGGCGAAATACTCCGGCAGCCTGGCCGACCTCAACCTGCGCGCGGTGCGCATGGGCTGGCTGCCGTGCGCGCCGCAGCTGGACCGCAACCCGCTGCAGGTGGCGCGCGCGGCCGCGCAGGCCGGCCAGACGCCGGCCGACTATGTGGTCGGGCAGCTCAAGTCCGGCGCGCTGGATTTCGCCTTCGCCGATCCGGACGCGCCGCAGAACTTCCCGCGGGTGCTGTTCGTGTGGCGCTCCAACCTGCTCGGCTCCTCCGGCAAGGGCCACGAGTACATGCTGCGGCACCTGCTGGGCACCCGCCACGGCCTGCAGGGCAAGGACCTGGGCGAGATGGGCGCGCTCAAGCCCGAGGAGATCAAGTGGCGCGACCATGCGCCGGAAGGCAAGCTCGACCTGCTGGTCACGCTCGACTTCCGCATGTGCACCACCGCGCTGTATTCGGACGTGGTGCTGCCGACCGCGACCTGGTACGAGAAGAACGACCTCAACACTTCCGACATGCACCCGTTCATCCATCCGCTGACCAAGGCGGTGGATCCGGCGTGGGAATCGCGCAGCGACTGGGACATCTTCAAGGGCATCGCGCACAGCGTCAGCGACCTGGCTCCGGGCGTGCTCGGCGTGGAGCAGGACGTGGTGCTGGTGCCGACCCTGCACGACACCCCCGGCGAGCTGGCGATGCCGCTGGACGTGCGCGACTGGAAGAAGGGCGAGTGCGAGCCGATTCCCGGCCGCACCATGCCCTCGATCGCGGTGGTCGAGCGCGACTATCCCAACCTGTACCGCAAGTTCACTTCGCTGGGGCCGCTGCTGGACAAGCTCGGCAACGGCGGCAAGGGCATCAACTGGGATACCCGCGACGAGGTCGAGTTCCTGGGCAAGCTCAACCACGCCGTGCGCGAGGACGGCGTCAGCCACGGCCGGCCGCAGATCGAGTCGGCGATCGACGCCTGCGAGGTGGTGCTGTCGCTGGCGCCGGAAACCAACGGCCACGTCGCGGTCAAGGCCTGGCAGGCGCTGGGCGAGTTCACCGGGCGCGACCACACCCACCTGGCCCGGGGCAAGGAGCACGAGGCGATCCGCTTCCGCGACATCGTCGCGCAGCCGCGCAAGATCATCTCCTCGCCGACCTGGTCGGGGCTGGAGGACGAGCATGTCAGCTACAACGCCGGCTACACCAACGTCCACGAGCTGATCCCGTGGCGCACGCTCACCGGGCGCCAGCAGTTCTACCAGGACCACCAGTGGATGGTGGATTTCGGCGAGGGCTTCATGCAGTACCGCCCGCCGGTGGACACCAAGACCGTACAGCCGCTGCTGGAGCGGCGCGGCAACGGCCACAAGGAGATCGTGCTGAACTGGATCACCCCGCACCAGAAATGGGGCATCCACAGCACCTACAGCGACAACCTGATCATGCAGACGCTCTCGCGCGGCGGCCCGATCGTGTGGCTCAGCGAGGACGACGCGCGCGAAGCCGGGATCGAGGACAACGACTGGATCGAGCTGTTCAACGTCAACGGCGCGATCACCGCGCGCGCGGTGGTCAGCCAGCGGGTGATGCCCGGGATGGCGATGATGTACCACGCCCAGGAACGCATCATCAACATCCCCGGCTCGGAAATCACCGGCACCCGCGGCGGCATCCACAACTCGGTGACGCGGGTGCTGGTCAAGCCCACGCACATGATCGGCGGCTACGCGCAGCTGTCCTACGGCTTCAACTACTACGGTACCTGCGGCACCAACCGCGACGAGTTCGTGATCGTGCGCAAGATGGACCGGATCGACTGGCTGGATGGCGACGCGGCGACGGTCGCCGCCAGGGAGGTGGCGTGATGAAAGTCCGTGCGCAGATCGCGATGGTGCTCAACCTGGACAAGTGCATCGGCTGCCATACCTGCTCGATCACCTGCAAGAACGTCTGGACCTCGCGCGAGGGCGTGGAATACGCCTGGTTCAACAACGTCGAGACCAAACCCGGGATCGGCTATCCCAAGGAATGGGAGAACCAGGACAAGTGGAACGGCGGCTGGGTGCGCACCCGCACCGGCAAGCTGGTGCCGCGTGCCGGCGGCCGCTGGCGGATACTGGCCAAGATCTTCGCCAACCCCGACCTGCCGCAGATCGACGACTACTACGAGCCGTTCGACTTCGAGTACCAGCACCTGCACGAGGCCCCGGACAGCAAGCACCAGCCGACCGCGCGCCCGCGCTCGCTGATCAGCGGCCAGCGCATGGAAAAGATCGAATGGGGTCCGAACTGGGAGGAGATCCTGGGCACCGAGTTCGCCAAGCGCGCCAAGGACCGCAATTTCGACGGCATCCAGAAGGAGATCTACGGCGCCTTCGAGAAGACCTTCATGATGTACCTGCCGCGCCTGTGCGAGCACTGCCTGAACCCGGCGTGCGTATCGGCGTGCCCGTCCGGCGCGATCTACAAGCGCGAGGAGGACGGCATCGTCCTGATCGACCAGGACAAGTGCCGCGGCTGGCGCATGTGCGTGTCGGCCTGCCCGTACAAGAAGATCTACTACAACTGGAAGTCGGGCAAATCCGAGAAGTGCATCTTCTGCTACCCGCGCATCGAGATGGGCGAGCCGACGGTGTGCTCGGAAACCTGCGTCGGCCGCATCCGCTACCTGGGCGTGATGCTGTACGACGCCGACCGCATCCAGGAAGCCGCGTCGGTGCCGGCCGAAAAGGACCTGTACCAGGCGCACCTGGACATCTTCCTGGATCCGTTCGACCCGGAGGTGATCGCCGCCGCGCGCGCCGAAGGCATCCCCGACAGCTGGCTGGAAGGGGCCAAGGCATCGCCGGTGTACAAGCTGGCGATCGACTGGAAGCTGGCGCTGCCGCTGCACCCGGAATACCGCACCCTGCCGATGGTGTGGTACGTGCCGCCGCTGTCGCCGATCCAGTCCGCCGCCGAGCGCGGCCGCATCGGCATGAACGGCGAGCTGCCCGACATCGCCTCGCTGCGGATCCCGGTGCGCTACCTGGCCAACCTGCTGACCGCCGGCGACGAGGCTCCGGTGGTGCGCGCGCTGGAGCGGCTGATGGCGATGCGCGCCTGGCGCCGGGCGCTGAACGTCGACGGCGTCGAGGACCTGGCGGTGCTGAAGCAGGCCGGCCTCACCGTGGCCCAGGCGCAGGACATGTACCGCTACCTGGCGATCGCCAACTACGAGGACCGCTTCGTGATCCCCACCGCGCACCGCGAATACGCCAACGACGCCTTCGGCGAGCGCGGCGGCTGCGGCTTCAGCTTCGGCAACGGCTGCAGCGGCGACAGCCCGGCGGACCTGTTCGGCGGGCGCAAGACCACGACCTACGCGGTGCCCCCGAACCGGCAGGAAAAGGAAGAGGCGATCCCATGAGCGTGCTCAAGCTGATCGGCGTGCTGCTGGACTATCCGCACGACGAGTTGTGGGAGCATCGCGAGGAGTTGCTGGCGGCCGCCGCCGACCCGGCGCTGTCGCCGCGGCGCCGGGCCGACCTGGGCGCCTTCGCCCGCGGCCTGCTCGACACCGACCCGCTGCTCGCGCAGGACGCCTGGCTGGGCCTGTTCGACCGCGGCCGCGCGATGAGCCTGCTGTTGTTCGAGCACATCCACGGCGAGTCGCGCGACCGCGGCCAGGCGATGGTCGACCTGATCGCGGCCTACCGGAAGCATGGTTTCGAGCTCGCCGCCAAGGAACTGCCCGACTACCTGCCGCTGCTGCTGGAATTCCTCGACCGGCGCCCCCCGGAGGAAGCCCGCGACTGGCTGCAGCACATCGCCAACATCGTCGGCCTGCTGGCCGCGCGCGCGGCCGAACGCCACAGCCCGTACGCGGTGCTGTTCGAGATCCTGGTCGAGTCCGCCTCCGGCAGCCTGGACCTAGGCGCGCTGCGCCGCCGTGCCAGCGAGGAACCGCGCGACGACACCCCCGAGGCCATGGACCGGCTGTGGGAAGAGGAAGCCGTGCGCTTCGACACCCAGGCGCCCGACGAGAGTTGCACGCCGACCGGCCCCCTGCCCGCCCGCTCCGCCACCCGCCAGGTGCAGCCATGAACTATTACCTCCATCAGTTCGCGTTCCAGTTTTACCCGTACATCGCGCTGGCGGTGCTGTTCCTCGGCAGCTGGGCGCGGTTCGACAAGTCGATGTACACCTGGCGCACCGGCTCCAGCCAGCTGCTGTCGGACAAGGGCATGCGCTGGGGCAGCAACCTGTTCCATGTCGGCGTGCTCGCGGTCCTCGCCGGCCACCTGGTCGGCCTGCTGACGCCGCACTCGGTGTACACGCTGGTGATCACTGCGCCGCAGAAGCAATTGCTGGCGATGGTGGTGGGCGGGGTGTTCGGCATCGTCTGCCTGGTCGGACTGGCGATCCTGCTGGCGCGGCGATTGTTCAACCCGCGCGTGCGCGCCACCGGCAGCTTCGGCGACACCCTGGTGCTGCTGCTGCTGCTGGCACAGCTGCTGCTGGGGCTGGTCAGCATCCCCGTCTCCGCCGGGCACATGGACGGCAGCGTGATGATCCGGCTGGGCGAATGGGCGCAGCACATCGTCACCTTCCGCGCCGGCGCCGCCGAGTTCATCACCGGCGTGCACTGGGTGTACCAGGCGCACGTGTTCCTCGGCATGACCTTGTTCCTGGTCGCGCCGTTCACGCGCCTGGTGCACATCTGGAGCATCCCGGTCAGCTACCTGTGGCGCCCCTACCAGGTGGTGCGCAAGCGCCCGGCAACCCTGCGCTACGGTCCGAGGGCCTGAGCCATGACCCAGGACAAGCCACGCACGCGGATCCTGCCGATCACGGTCATCGACTCGCCGCAGCCGGTGCCGCAGGAGGCGCACGTCCATCATGGCGATCCCGCCGACGGTCCGCGCACGCTCGGGCAACCGGCGCCGTGCCTGCTGTTCGTCGCCGACACCCCGATCAGCGAGGCCGAGATCGCCCGCGAAATGCAGCACCACCGCGCCGCGACACCGGAGCGCTCGCGGGCCGACGCAGCACGCGCGCTGGTGGTGCGCGAGCTGCTGCGGCGCGAGATCGCGCGCCTGGGGCTGGCGGCCGCAGCCGAACCGGTCGGGCGCGAGAGCGCCGAGGAAGCCGGCATCCGCGCGCTGCTGGAGCGCGAGGTGGAGAACCGGGTGCCGTCCGACGACGACTGCCGCCGCTATTACGAGCAGAATCCGCAGCGCTTCCGCGCGCCCGACCGCATCCGCGTGCGCCACATCCTGCTGGCGGCGGCGGCCGACGACGTCGACGGGCGCTGCAACGCGCGCACGCAGGCGGAAACGCTCATCGCCGAACTGAAGACGCAGCCGCACCTGTTCGCCGATTTTGCCCTGCGCCATTCGCACTGCCCGTCCAAGGACCAGGGCGGCGAACTGGGCTGGCTGCAGCGCGGCCAGACCACGCCGGAATTCGACCGCCAGGTGTTCCGCCTGCGCCAGGGCCTGGCCGCGTTCCCGGTGGAATCGCGCTGGGGCTACCACGTGGTGTGCGTGGACGCGCTGCAACCGGGCGCGGCGCGGGACTTCGAGCAGGTGCGCACGCAGATCTCCGATTACCTGGAGCTGCAGGTGCGCCAGCGCGAGCTGCAGCAGTACCTGCTGTCGCTGCAGGCGCGCTACGAGGTGCGCGGGCTGGACCGCATCGAGGCCGAGGCGGCCTGATCCGGATCCATCCGTACCGCATCCCTGCGCGCCGCATCCGTCCGCCGGCCTTCATCCGAGCCATCGCCATCCGAGCCGCATCGATCCCGACCCCGACCTGAGCGCAGCGGCCCGACCACGCCGGTGCCGCGCTCGGCGCCGTCCGCGGCGGCGGGCGCGCGCCCGCCGGCAGCGGCCCCGCAACGCCTTCCTCTCCGCCTCCCGGAAACACGCCCATGCACGACCTCTCGCACGTCAGCGGCGCCCAGCAGCAACGGGCCTTGTGGCTCAGCACGTTCGCCTTCACCGCGTGCTTCGCGGTGTGGATGATCTTTTCGATCATCGGCATCCAGATCAAGGCGCAACTGGGGCTCAACGACACCCGCTTCGGCCTGCTGATCGCCACTCCGGTCCTGACCGGCTCGCTGATCCGGGTGTTCCTGGGGATCTGGGCCGACCAGTTCGGCGGCCGCCGGGTGCTGACCCTGGTGATGCTGTGCGGCGCGGCAGCGACCTGGCTGCTGACCTATGCCACGACCTATCCGCAGTTCCTGCTCGCGGCGCTGTTCGTGGGCATCGCCGGCGGCTCGTTCTCGGTCGGCGTGACCTACGTCTCCAGCTGGTTTCCGGCCGAGCGCCAGGGCACCGCGCTGGGCATCTTCGGCGCCGGCAACGTCGGCGCGGCGGTGACCAAGCTGCTGGCGCCGCTGCTGATGGTCGCCGCCGGCTGGATCATGGTGGCCCGGGTCTGGGCGGTGGGCCTGGCGGTGGCGGCGGCGATTTTCTACCTGTTCTCCCAGGAGGATCCGGCGCTGGCCGGGCGCCGCCGCTCCGGGGCGCGGCCGATGCCGTTCTCCGAGCAGATGGCGCCGCTGCGCAACCTGCAGGTGTGGCGTTTCTCGCTGTACTACTTCTTCGTGTTCGGCGGCTTCGTGGCGCTGTCGCTGTGGCTGCCGCGCTACCTGATCGGCGCCTACGGGCTGGACGTGGCCACCGCCGGCATGATCGCGGCGGCCTACTCGATCCCGGCCAGCCTGTTCCGCATCGTCGGCGGCTGGCTCTCCGACAAGCTCGGCGCGCGGGTGGTGATGTACTGGACCTTCGGTGTCTCCACCCTGGTGACGTTCCTGCTCGCGTATCCGGACACCCGCTACGTGGTCAAGGGAATCGAAGGCGACATCGCCTTCCACCTGGCGATCGGGCTGGTGCCGTTCACCGTGCTGGTGTTCGTGCTGGGTTTTTTCATGTCGCTGGGCAAGGCCGCCGTGTACAAGCACATCCCGGTCTACTACCCGCAACACGTCGGCGCGGTCGGCGGCGTGGTGGGCATGATCGGCGGCCTCGGCGGCTTCGTGCTGCCGATCGCGTTCGGCGCCATGAACGACCTGACCGGGATCTGGACCAGCTGTTTCATGCTGCTGTTCGCGGTGGTGGCCGCGGCGCTGGCGTGGATGCACTTCGCGATCCGACGCATGGAACGCAGCCATTTCCCGCAACTCGGCCGCGAGACCGACCTGCCGGAGATCATGGCGGCAGCGGCGACCCGCCCGCGCCGGTGAGGTGGCCGCGGGCGAGGCTGCGCAGCACGCCGACGAACGCGGCCAGCCACGCGGCCAGGGCCACGTACAGGAACAGCCGCGGCAGCCACGCCAGGAACCCGAAGCCCATCGCCTGCTCCAGCTCGGCGGTGCTGGCGGCGTACATGCCCAGCGGGAACACCGCGCCCCAGTACAGCGGGTCGTAGCGCAGCGGGAAGCGCTTGTACACGTGGCGCCACACGCCCAGCACCAGCAGCATCGGGATCCACCAGGTGCCAGTGGCCCAGTAGAAGACCGTGAAGCCCTTGAGGAAGGGATGCAGCGACAGCAGGAACGGCGCCTCGGCGGCGTTGACGATCAGCAGCGAGCCGGCCAGGGTCGAGATCGCCATCGCCCCCATGTTGATCCAGTACGGCGGCGACAGGTCGTCGGGGCGGAACGGAAAGAAGGTGTAGCGGTAGAAGATCAGCGACATCATCCAGATGTAGAGCATCCCGCCCCACAGCCACATCGACAGCGCGAAGAAGTTCATCTCCAGCTTGTAGGGCTGGCCGATGCGCGCGGCCAGCAGCGCGCTGAGCACCGCGATCGACTGCGTGGCCACCACCGCCAGCAGCCAGCCGCCGTTGATGCCGCGGTCCAGCGCCGGCTTGGTCTCCTTGATCGTGAGGATGGCGAAGACGGCGTAGGTCAGCGTCAGCCACAGCACGATCGCCGCACCCCACAGCGCCATGCCGGCGGCGAGGTTGCCGGCCAGCAGCAGGCACTGGGAGCCGAGCACGCTGGTGGCGGCGACGGCAGTGAAGAAGCCCGGCCCGCGCAGGTGGTCGCACATGTCGTCGAAGAACCGGCGCGGGTGGCGCAGCAGCCGCAGCAGGTACAGCGCCCAGAGCACGGCATAGACGGCGAGGTTCAGCGCGAACAGGCCGCGCGCGAGCAGCGGCAGGCCGAGCATGTCGGCGCCGATGGAGACGATGCCGGTCGCCATCACCATGCCGAAGTAGGCCGGCGACAGGCCGGCGATGTCCGCGTCCCAGCGCGCCAGCCTGGCCCTGGCCACGGCGGTCATTGCGTGCGTCCGTCGCGCCCGCGGGGCAGGCGCCTGGCCGCAACGGCGCGCACGGGCCGGGCCACGGTCAGAACGGCAACCTCATCTTGCCCAGGTGGCCGAGGAACAGGAACACCGACACCAGCACCGCGTTCAGCGCCCAGGCGACGGTCAGGGCGCGGGCGATGTAGGCGTAGAGCTCCTTGCGCACGTTGAACGCATCCACCCAGACCGCGCGCATGATCCATGCGGTGTAGGCGATGAAGGCGGCCAGCAGCCCGGCCAGCAACGGCGTGTCGATCTGGCGGTAGAAATACAGGATGGCGCCGAAGAACAGGTGGCTGGCCAGCACGCCGTAGATCCAGAACACGATCCAGAGCCGGGTGCGGCCACGGGGTTCGGTCGATGTCGCTTGCGTGCTCATGCGTCTCTCCCGGGGTCGATACCGCGGCGCCGCGCCTGGCCAGGACCGGCGCGGCAACCCGCGCGCCCCATTGTGGGGGGCGCGGGCGGGGTCGCGCCAGCGCCCCGGCGCGGGCCGCCGCGGCGGGCCGGCAGCGGTCGGTGGCGCGCGCTCATCGCAGCTGCACCAGCTCGCCGTCGCGGGTCACCGCCACGAACTGGGCGATGCGCCCGCCCTTGATCGCCTCCACCATCATCCGCAACGGCTGCACCGCCTCGTCCGGGCCAGGGGCGTAACCGCCGTGCCCGGACAGCGCCGCCACGAACAGGATGTCCCAGCCGACCCCGGTCCGCGTCGACTCCTCCCGCAGCGCAGCGAAACTCGCCACCTCCTCCGGCAGCTTGTCCACGCACAGCACCGGCGCCAGCGCCCCGCCCTCGCCGCGCGCAAACGCGGCCCGTTCGGCGGCATTGGCGTCGCGCGGCAGCTCGGCGGCGGCGAACACCAGCAGCAGCCGCTGCGGCTCGGGTTGCCGGCGCGCGGCCTGCAACAGGCCGGCGAAATCGTGGAACGACATGGCGGCGGTTCCTGGCATGGCTCCCGGAAGCCTGCATTGAACGCGGCCACGGCGGCAGCCGCAACGCCCGCGTTGCCGGGGCGACAACGGGGCATCCTGCGGCGCGGGCCCGTGACCGGCCTTGACCTGGGTCAGCTGCCGCAGCACCCGGGCGACGTCCCCGACCGATCCGCCCGCAGTGCGCGCCCGGAAAACGCGAAGGCCCCGCGCGGCGGGGCCTTCGCGTCGCAGCTTGCGGCGGCTCAGTCGCCGATCTGCTTCTGCAGGTGCTCCCAGCGCTCCTGCTCGTCGATGGTGCGCTCGGCGGTGAGGCGCGCTTCCAGCCGTTCCAGGCCGATTTCCTCGCCCGAGTCCACGCTGTAGCCGTACTCGCCGGACTCCACGCGCTTGAGCGTGCTGTCGATCTTGCCGATCAGCTTGCGGTAGCGGTCGCGGGTGCGCAGCTCCAGCGAGTTCTCGGTCTCGCGGGTGGCGCGCTCGGCCTCGTCGCCGACGTCGCGCACTTCGTCCTTGAGGTTCTCGATGGTCTGCTTGGATTCCTCGACCAGGTCCGCGCGCCACTGCAGCAGGCGCTGGCGGAAATACTCGGTCATCAGCGGGCCCATGTACTCCTCGTCCACGCTCGGCTTGTAGCCGTGCGGCAGGATCGGGCGGCCGCTGAGTTCGTCGGTCTTGTACGCGATCACCTTGACCTTGCCGCGCGGCGCCGGCGGAGCCGGCTTGGAGGGGACGGCAACGGCGACCTTGCCGAGCGGACGCGGCCTGGCGGCCGGCCTGGCCGGCGCAGTCTGGGCGGGTGCGGCCGCCGGCCGGGGCTCGACCGCGGCCTGCCTGGCCGGGCGCGCGACCGACTTGGCGATCGGCCGCGACGGCACCTTGGCCGCGGTGCGGGCGGGCGCGGCCGGCCGCACCGGTGCGGCGGCCTTCGCCGGCGCGGGCTTCTTCGCCGCAACGGCTTTCTTCGGCGCGGCCTTGGGCGCCGGCGCCTTGCGCGCCACCGGCCTGGGTGCGGCCTTCTTCGGCGCTGCCTTCTTCGGCGCGGGTTTCTTCGCGGCGGCCTTTTTCACGGCGGCCTGCTTCGGGGCGGCCTGCTTCGAGGAAGCTTTCTTCGGCGCGGCCTTCCTGGCGACGGGCTTGCGTGCGGGCGCCTGCTTCGGCGTCGGCTTCTTCGTCGCCGGCTTCTTCGCCGCCGACTTCTTCGCAGCCGGCTTCCCGGCGGGCCTGGCGGCCTTCTTCACGGCCTTCACGGTCTTTTTTGCGGGTTTTTTCGCTGCCACGGACAGGGATTCCTCTTCTTCCCTTGAGACGGGAAAGCGCGCTGTTATACCCTGCCCCGTCTACAGCGGCAACCGCGCACGCCTGCGTCGCGCCGCCTTCACGCATCGTGCTCGATCGCCTCCTCATTTCCTGCCTGCGCGGCTACAAACGCTGGCTCAGCCCCCTGCTGGGGCCGCGCTGCCGGTTCGTGCCCACCTGCTCGGAATACGCGATGGTGGCGATCGCGCGTTTCGGCGCGTTCAAGGGCGGCTGGCTGGCGCTGCGGCGCATCGGCCGCTGCCACCCCCTGCATCCCGGCGGCCACGATCCGGTGCCGGCTCTCGATCCCCCACCCGACAAAGGAACCCACGCATGTCGCAAACACTGATCGTCAACGCCCGGCTGGTCAACGAAGGCCGGGAATACGACGGCGACCTGCGCATCGCCGACGGCCGCATCGCGCAGATCGGCAGCGGCCTGTCCGCGCGCGAGGGCGAACGCGTGATCGACGCGAACGGCCGCCGCCTGCTGCCGGGCATGATCGACGACCAGGTGCATTTCCGCGAGCCCGGCATGGAATACAAGGCCGACATGGCCACCGAATCGGCGGCCGCGGTCGCCGGCGGACTGACCAGCTTCATGGACATGCCCAACACCCGCCCGCCGACGCTGGACGCGGCCGCGCTGCAGGACAAGTACGACCGCGCCGCCGGCCGCGCCTGGGGCAACTACGGCTTCTACCTGGGCGCCAGCAACGACAACCTGGAGGCGATCCGCACCCTGGACCCGCTGACCGCGCCGGGGATCAAGGTGTTCATGGGCGCGTCCACCGGCAACATGCTGGTCGACGATCCCGACACCCTGGACGGGATCTTCCGCGAGGCGCCGACGCCGATCATCACCCACTGCGAGGACACCCCGACCATCGACGCCAACCTGGCCGCGTACAAGGCCCGCTACGGCGACGACATCCCGGTGGAATGCCATCCCGACATCCGCTCGCGCGAGGCCTGCGTCAAGTCCACGCGGCTGGCGATGGAACTGGCGCGCCGCCACGACGCGCGCCTGCACATCCTGCACATCTCCACCGCCGACGAACTGGCGCTGTTCGAGCAGGGGCCGATCATCCGCGCCGACGGCTCGCGCAAGCGCATCACCGCCGAAACCTGCGTGCATTTCCTGCGCTACGACCGCAGCGACTACGCGCGCATGGGCAACCTGATCAAGTGCAATCCGGCGATCAAGGACGCCGGCGACCGCCAGGCGCTGGTGCGCGCGCTGGCCGAGGACCGCATCGACGTGCTGGCCACCGACCACGCGCCGCACACGCTGGAGGAAAAGTCGCGTCCCTACGCGCAGGCGCCCAGCGGCCTGCCGCTGGTGCAGCACGCGCTGCTGCTGGCGCTGGACCTGGTGCACGAAGGCCGCCTGACCAACGCCCAGGTGGTGCAGAAATTCGCGCACGCCGCCGCGCAGCTGTTCGACGTGCGCGAACGCGGCTTCCTGCGCGAAGGCTACTGGGCCGACCTGGTGCTGGTGGACGACGCGCCGCTGGAGGTGCGCCGCGAGGACGTGCTGTCCAAGTGCGGTTGGTCGCCGTTCGAAGGCACCCGCTTCCACAACCGCATCGCCTCGACCTGGGTCAACGGCGTGCAGGTCTGGGACGGCAATCGGCTGCTGGGGACGCCGCAGGGGCGGCGGCTGGAATTCGCGCGCTGAGGGCACGAGCCGCGTCGATCGCGGGGGCCGCCGGCGCAGGTCCGGCGCCGGCACGATCCGCTGCGGGCGCCGGGCCTTTCGCGCGCGGCGCGAGCCGCAGGCGCCCGTGGCGGCTCGCCTGCGCTGCAGCGCCTCGCGGTTGGCGCGCGCCTGCAGCGACCGGGAAGTCGCGCCCCGTGCGGTGCGGCGGCACGACCGCCCGCGCGGACGCGCTCAGCCGGGGTTGTGGCCGCTGACCCGCGCCACCGCGTCGTGCGGGTGCAGGCTCTCGAAGTGGGCGACGCGGGCGTCGAAGCGCTCGACCCGCGGATCGGCGGACAGCACCGCGGCGACGCGGCGCGCGGCGTCCTCGCAGAACATCAGGTTGGCGGCGTTGAGCTCGGCGAAGGCCTGCTCGTCCTCGCGCTTGACCGCGGTCTGCACCGGGGTGGCAAGCGCGGCCTCCAGCGCGTCCACCAGCGCCGCCACCGGCAACTCGTCGAAGGACTGGCGCAGTTCCACGCGCACCTCGGCGCGGCTGCGCTGCGCGTGCGGGGTCGCGGCCAGGCCGCGTTCGGAGGCGAGCCAGTCGCGCACCACCTCGGTCGACAGCGGCCGCGCGGCGGCGAATTCGTCGGCGAAACGCGCGGCGTTGAGCTGCCGCGACAGCGCCGCCGAGGCCGGACAGGTGCTGGAGTATTCCACCGACAGCGACAGCGCCAGGCGCAGGTGGCCCTCGCGCAGGCTCGCCTCGATCGTCACCGGATAGCGCTTCCAGCCGCTGTGCGCACTGGCCAGCGCGGCGCGCTGCAGCAGGTGGTCGTAGCGCAGCGTCAGCCGGGCACCGGTCGAGAGCCCCTGCTGCGACTCGACGAACCCCTGCAATACCCGCCGCAACCCGGCCGGGGTGATGGTCTCGCTGGCGAACGCCTGCTGCAGGCGCAGGTACAGGCGCGACATGTGGATGCCGCGGGCGCCGGCATCGCACAAATCGACCGCGACATCGACCGAGGCGGCGACCTGGATGCTGCCGCCGTCGGCGTCGGCGATCCGCACCGGCAGCGCGATCCGGTCCATCCCGACCCAGTCCAGCGGACGCGCCAGCGCGGCGGCGTCCTGGGCGACGTCGGGCAACAGCGAGGGCGAGATCGGGGATGTGGACACGGGCGCAAACCGGGCAAAGCGAACCGCCATTGTAACGACTGCGCCCTGCGGGCCCGTCACCTGGCCTGCAACGCTGCGTGCCGGGGGGGGGCTGGGGGGCGCGGGCGGGGCGGGCTTTCGGGGGGCGGGGATCGCGCCTGCGTCGCTCCCAGGGCGCGGCGATGGCGGTTCTGCGCCGCTGCTTTCGTCCCGGCGGCAGCGACGGCTCAGGCGCCGCGGGCGGCGCGCCAGGCGACGGCCAGCGCCTGCCAGGCCGGCAGCGGCTGCCGCACCGGGTGCCCGCCGGCCGCGCAGCGGCGCAGGCGCGCGCGCAGCAGGGCCGCGTGGATCCGGCCGCTGCGCGCGCCCTGGTGCGGCGGCGGCCACCGTTGCAGCAGCTCCTGCGCCCAGGCGCGGGCCAGGGCCTGCGGCGGCGCCGCCTCGCCCAGGCGCGCGCGCACCTGCAGCGGGACCGCGACCTCCTCCAGCAGCAGGCGCTCGGCGAGCAGGCCGACCACGGTGCCGGACGCGGGCGCCGGGGTCGTGCTGGCGAACAGGGTCGCGGCGATCCCGGCCACGGCTTCGGCGAAAGGTTCCAGCACCGCGATCGCCTCCTCGGCGTCGGTGGCGCGCTCGCGGCTGGCCAGCAGCGCCGGCAGGCAGGCAGCGAGCGCGGACCACGGCGCCGGCAACGCCTGCAGCGCCAGCCCCAGCGGATGCCGCTGCTGGCCCTGCGCCCAGCCCTGCAGCTCCTCCGCCCACCAGCCGAGCTTGGCCTCGCCCGGGCGCGGGTCGCTGCCGCCCCAGGCGGCGTCGGTCAGTTCCTGGCGCAGCGTGAACCAGGCCAGCGCGCGCTCGCGTTCGGCCGCCGGCACGAACACCTCGGCCACGCGCCACTCGGGCCAGCGCGCACGCCACTTGTCGATGAATCCGGTCAGGGCTGCCTCGCCGCTCATGACGTCCTCATCGCGGTCGCGGCCACGCCGCCGGGTCCAGCAGATCGCGCGGGGCGGCGGCCAGCAGGTCGCCGTGCCAGGTGGCCGGATCCTCCTCGGCGCGTCGATAGCCCCACAGCGCCACCACCGCCGGCATCGTCGCCGCGCGCGCAGCGACGATGTCGCGCTCGTCGTCGCCGACGTAGGCGCAATCGCACGGCGCCACGCCCAGCCCCTGCGCGGCGTGCAGCAGCGGCAGCGGATCGGGCTTGCGCACCGGCAACGTGTCGCCGCCGACCAGCACCGCGCAGCGCGCCTGCCAGCCCAGCCGCGGCAGCAGCGCCTGCGCCAGCGCCTCGGGCTTGTTGGTGACGATGCCCCAGCGGCTGCCGTCGTCCTCGATCGCCGCCAGCAGCGCTTCGACGCCCTCGAACGGCGCGCCGTGGCGCGCCAGCTGCTCGCGGTAGACCGCCAGGAACGGCGCCACCAGCGCCTCGCGCGCGGCCTCGTCCAGGTGCGGGAACGCCGCCGCCAGCATCGCCCGCGCGCCGCGGGAGACATGCGGGCGCAAGGCCGCGGCCGGCATCGGCTCTTCGCCGCGCTGCGCGCGCAGCACCGCGATCGTGGCGACGAAGTCCGGCGCGCTGTCGAGCAGGGTGCCGTCGAGGTCGAACAGCACCAGGCGCGGAAACCCGTGCCCGCGCCCGTGGCCGTCGCTACTCGCCATGCCCGGCGTCCGGCTTGCGCGCGCAGGCGAGGTAGTTGACGTCGGTGCGCGCGGTGAGCCGCGCCGCGTTGCGCCACGGCAGGTACGCCAGGCCGCTGACGTCCTCCAGCAGCAGGCCGGCGGCGCGCAGCCACGCCGCCAGTTCCGAGGGGCGGATGAAGTCGCGGTAGCGGTGGGTCCCCCGGGGCAGCAGCCGCGCCAGGTATTCGGCGCCGACGATCGCCAGCGCGAATGCCGCCGGGGTGCGGTTGAGGGTGGACACGAACAGCCGCCCGCCGGGCTTGAGCAGCGTCGCGCAGGCGGCCAGCACCGAGGCCGGATCGGGCACGTGCTCGAGCATCTCCATGCAGGCGATGGCGTCGAAGCTGCCCGGCTGCGCCGCCGCCAGGGCTTCGACCGAACTGGCGCGGTAGTCGACCTGGACCCCGGATTCGAGCCGGTGCAGCTTCGCGATCTTCAGCAGGTCCGGGGCGAGGTCGATCGCGGTGACCCGCGCGCCCGCGGCCGCCAGCGCCTCGCTGAGCAGGCCGCCGCCGCAGCCCACGTCGAGCACCGCCGCGCCCGCCAGCGGCACGCGCTCGGCGATGTAGCCCAGCCGCGCCGGATTGAGCGCGTGCAGCGCCTTCTGCGGGCCTTCCGGGTCCCACCAGCGGTGCGCGAGTTCGTTGAACTTGTCGAGCTCGGCCTGGCTGAAGTTGGTGTCGGCCGGGGACGGGGCCTGGCTCATGGCGATGCTCCTGCAGAGGCCGCGGGATTCACGAAATCCGGATCGCGGCGATGCGCTCGCGCCACTGCCGCGCGTTGGCGACCAGCGCCGCGGCGTCCATGTCCACCAGCGTCCGCTCGCGCAGCTTCGGCCGGCCGGCGATCCACACGTCGCCGACCTGCTGGCGGGCAGTCGCGTACACCAGCTGCGAGATCACGTGGTGCAGCGGCTGGGTCTCCAGCGGCGCCAGGTCGACGCAGACCAGGTCGGCCTGCTTGCCGGGCTCGATCGAGCCGACCAGGTGGTCCAGGCCCAGCGCGCGGGCGCCGCCCAGGGTCGCCGCGCGCAACGCGCTGGCGGCGTCGAGCGCGGAGGCATCGCCGGCGACGGCCTTGGCCAGCAACGCCGCGGTGCGGGTCTCGCCGAACATGTCCAGGTCGTTGTTGCTGGCCGCGCCGTCGGTGCCGATCGCCACCACGACTCCGGCGCGCTGCAGGTCGGCGACGCGGCAGAAGCCCGAGGCGAGCTTGAGGTTGGATTCCGGGCAATGCACCACGCTGGCGCCGCGCTGTGCGCACAGCGCGATCTCGGCGTCGGTCAGCTGCGTCATGTGCACCGCGATCAGGCGATCGTTGACCAGGCCCAGCCGCTCCAGCCGTGCCAGCGGGCGCTGGCCGTGCTGCCGCAGCGACTCGTCGATTTCGTGCGCGGTCTCGTGCACGTGGCAGTGCACCGGGATGTCGAGCTGGTCGGACAACATGCGGATGCGTTCGAAGCTGGCATCGGACACCGTGTACGGCGCGTGCGGCGCGAACGCCATCGCCACCAGGGCATCGCCGCGCCACTGGTCGTGGACCTCGGTGGCGCGGTCGAAGTACTCGTCGTCGCTGCGCGCCCAGGCCGACGGGAAATCGATGATCGGCAGGCCGATCCGCGCGCGGAAGCCGTAGCGCCGGTAGGTCGCCGCCTGCACGTCGGGGAAGAAGTAGTTCTCGTTGCAGCAGGTGGTGCCGCCGCGCAGCATCTCGGCGATCGCCAGCGCGATGCCGTCGGCGACGAAATCCGGCGCGATCAGTTGCGCTTCCAGCGGCCAGATATGGCCCTGCAGCCACTGCATCAGCGGCAGGTCGTCGGCGACGCCGCGCAGCAGCGTCATCGGGTTGTGGACATGGGCGTTGACCAGGCCCGGCAGCAGCGCCGATTGCGGGCGCGAGACCACCTGCGCCGCGGCGAAACGCGCCCGCGCCTCGGCGCGCGGCAGCAGCGCGAGGATCGCGTCGCCGCGCACCGCCACGGCATAGTCCTCCAGCACCACGCCGTGCGGCTCGACCGGCACCACCCAGCCGGCTTCGATCAGCAGGTCGCAGGGCTCCAGAGCCGGCTCGGTCATGTGCAGCCTGCTTTCGTTTGCCGCCCCGCTTTCGCGGAGACGGCGATTCGGCGAAGCCGTTTCCGCTTCGCGGACACGGGCCGAATCGTCATTTCACGCGCGAGACGTACTCGCCCGAGCGGGTATCGACCCGGATCACCTCGTCCTGGCCGACGAACAGCGGCACCCGCACCACCGCGCCGGTCTCCAGCGTGGCCGGCTTGCCGCCGCCGCCGGAGGTGTCGCCGCGCACGCCCGGGTCGGTCTCCACGATCTTCAGCTCGACGAAGTTGGGCGCCTGCACCGCGATCGGGGTGCCGTTCCACAGGGTGACGACGCAGTCTTCCTCGCCCTTGAGCCACTTGGCGGCGTCGCCGACGCCGGCCTTGTCGGCCTGCACCTGCTCGAAGCTTTCCTGGTTCATGAAATGCCAGTACTCGCCGTCGCTGTACAGGTATTGCATGTCGGTATCGACCACGTCCGCCGCCTCCAGCGAGTCGGTGCTCTTCATGGTGACTTCCTGCACCCGCCCGGACTTGATCAGGCGGTACTTGACGCGGGTGAAGGCCTGGCCCTTGCCCGGCTTGACGTACTCGGTGTCGGTGATGATCGCCGGATCGCCGTTGATCAGGATCTTCATCCCGTTCTTGACGTCGTTCATGCCGTAGCTGGCCATGGAGGCTCCTACAATGCCGCCGCGCGAGGCGGCTAAAATGGATGGGACCGGGGCCCGGAAGCGCCGGAGCACCCCGGAAAACGAAGCCGCCATGATACCTGCTGCCTCCCCCGCCCTGCAGCACCCGCACCCCGACGCCGCCCCTGCCGACTGGCGGCGGCTGTGGCGCGAGGCCGTGCGCGATCCGCGCGAACTGCTGGCCCTGCTCGGGCTGCAGGCGCTGGCCCCGGCCCTCTCCGATGCCGCCGCAGAGCAGTTCCCGCTGCGGGTGCCGCGCGGCTTCGTCGCGCGCATGCGCCACGGCGACCCGCACGACCCGCTGCTGCGCCAGGTGCTGCCGGTGCTCGACGAGGAGCGCGTGGTCCCGGGGTTCGGCCTGGACGCGGTCGGCGACGGCGCGGCCAGGGCCGGCACCGGCGTGATCCGCAAGTACCGCGGGCGCGCGCTGCTGGTGGCGACCGGCAGTTGCGCGGTCAACTGCCGCTACTGCTTCCGCCGCCACTTCCCCTACGCCGAGGAAACCGCCGCCGCCGGCGGCTGGCAGGACGCGGTCGCGCTGATCGCCGCGGACCCGGACATCGAGGAAGTCATCCTCTCCGGCGGCGATCCGCTGTCGCTGGCCACGCCCAAGCTGGCCGAGCTCACCGACGCCCTCGCCGGGCTGCCGCACATCCGTCGGCTGCGCATCCACAGTCGCCTGCCGGTGGTATTGCCCGAACGCGTGGACGCCGCGCTGCTCGCCTGGCTGGGCGCGCTGCCGTGGCCGCTGGCGTTCGTGATCCACGCCAACCACGGCAACGAGTTCGACGCCGGCGTCGACGCCGCGCTGGCACGGCTGCGCGCGGCCGGCGCGACCCTGCTCAACCAGTCGGTGCTGCTGCGCGGGGTCAACGATTCGGTGGACGCGCTGGCGCAGCTGTCCGAGCGCGCCTTCCAGGCCGGGGTGCTGCCCTACTACCTGCACCAGCTCGACCGCGTCGCCGGCAGCGCGCACTTCGAGGTCGACGACGACCGCGCCCGCGCCCTGCACGCGGCGCTGGCGGCGCGCCTGTCCGGCTACCTGGTGCCGCGGCTGGTGCGCGAGCTTCCCGGCGACCCCGGCAAACGACCGTTATAGCCGTCGCAATTCCGGCCCCGCGATTGGACGCGCTGACGGGCATCGTGTAGAAAACTGCGGTACGGAGACCCGAATGGCGAATGGAACCGACACCGCATTGCGCCTGATGATCGTCGACGACAGCGTCGAGGACGCCGAGGCCATTGTCAGCTGCCTGCGCAATGCCGGCATCGCGGTGCGTCCGCTGCGCCCGGACTCGGCCGAGGAGCTGGCGACGATGCTCGGCGGGCAGCAGGTCGACCTGGTGCTCGCGGCGCAGCAGTCCAACGGCGTGCCGCTGGAGGAGGTGCTGCAGCTGGTCAAGACCAGCGGCAAGGACCTGCCGGTGGTGGCGGTCGCCGACCGCGTCGACGACGCCAGCCTGTCCCAGGCGCTGGGTTTCGGCGTCCGTGCCATCGCCCTGCGCAGCAAGCCGCAGCAGCTGCTGCGCGCGGTGCGCACCGAATGGGCGGACCTGGAGGCGCGACGCGCGCTGCGCCGGCTGGAGGCGCAGGTGCGCGAAACCGAGCGCCGCTGCGACGCGCTGATCGAGTCCTCGCGCGATCCCATCGCCTACGTCCACGAGGGCATGCATATCCGCGCCAACTCGGCGTACCTGGAGATGTTCGGCTACGAGTCCTTCGAGGATATCGAGGGCATGTCGCTGCTGGACCTGGTGGCGCCGCAGCACGTGGACGCCTTCAAGGCCCTGCTCAAGGGCCTGAGCAAGGGCGAGCCGGCGCCGCCGCGCTACGAACTGCTGGCGCGCGACATCGAGGGCGACACCTTCCCGGCGGTGATGGAATTCACCTCCGCGCTGTACGAGGGCGAGCCCTGCCTGCAGGTCGTGTTCCGGCGCCAGGAATCGGACCCGGAGCTGGCGCGCGAGGTCGAAGAACTGCGCCAGCGCGACCAGACCACCGGCCTGCTCAACCGCCCGACCTTCCTGCATGCGCTGGAAGGCGCGGTCGCCGACGCGGCGCAGAACCAGGGCCAGCACGGGCTGCTGCTGCTGGAACCGGACCACTACCAGCGGCTGCTGCACGAGATCGGCCTGGATTCGGCCGATGCGCTGCTGGAGGCAATCGCCGAGCGCCTGCGCAACACGCTCGCCGATGCCCTGGCCGACGGCAGCGCGGTGGCGGCGCGCTTCGGCGAGCACACCCTGGCGGTGCTGCTGCGCGGCGACCACGTCGCCACCACCAGCCTGGCCGAACGCATCCGCGAGGCCTTCGCCGCGCAAGTGCTGGAGATCGGACAGCGCTCGGCCGCGATCACCGCCAGCATCGGCGGCGTGCAGATCGGCGAGAAGATCGCCAGCGTCACCCAGGTGCTGGCCAAGGCCAACCAGGGCGTGCAGTCCTCGATCGGCGTGGGCGGCAACCGCACCGAGATCTTCGACCCCAGCGCGGTGGACCGCGCCGAGGAGGAGCGTATCCAGGCCTGGGTCACGCGCCTGCGCGACGCGCTCGACAACGACCGCTTCCTGTTCCATTACCAGCCGGTGATCAGCCTGCAAGGCGAGTCCGGCGCGATGTACGAGGCCTACATCCGCCTGGACGCCGGCGCCGGCGAAACCGTGCCGCCGCTGAGCTTCCTGCAGATCGCCGAGGAGCACGGGCTGCTGTGGGAAATCGACCGCTGGGTGGTCGAGCACGCCATCGCCGTGGCCGCCGAGCGCAAGCGCGCCGGGCAGCCGGTGACGCTGCTGGTGAAGGTCACCCAGGCGTCGCTGGCCGACGACAGCCTGGCCCGGCACGTCGGCGAGCGCCTGGCCGCGGCCGGCATCGGCGGCGAGCACCTGGTGCTGCAGTTGCCCGAAGCCAAGGTGTTCACCCATCTGCGCGCCGCGCAGGAATTCGCCGCCGCGGTCGCCGCGCACGGCTGCCGCGTGGGCCTGGAGCAGTTCGGCGCCGGGCTGGATTCGTTCCAGTTGCTGTCGCACTTCGACCCGGCGTTCCTCAAGCTCGATCGCAGCTTCACCGAGGACCTGCCGAAGAACGCCGGCAACCAGCAGCGCGTCGCCGAGATCGCGGCCAAGGCCCGTAGCCTCGGCATCCGCAGCATCGCCGAGTTCGTGCAGGATGCAGCCAGCATGGCGATCCTGTTCTCCAGCGGCATCGACTACGTCGAGGGCTACTTCCTCGCTCCGGCCGGCCCGGACATGAACTACGAGTTCGAGTAAGGCCGTCGTTCGTGGCAGCCTTCGAGGGAGCCTGAAACGGTGTCGTCATCCCCGCGAAAGCGGGGATTCAGTGCCTTCAAAGCAACCTTTTGCCCGGGCGTTCCCCAAGTCGGACACGGGTCATCCATGACCGGCACTCCGGTGGAATCGGCTTCGGAAGGAGTCGCCGCCCGGCGGGCCGGAGGTGCTGCGCCCTCCTGACGACCTCCTGTCTTCAAGTCGACAGGGCCATGCCTGGCTTGATGTCGCGTCATGGTCTGCACTCGGGAGATCGGCTTCGGCAGGAGCCGCCGCCCGGCGGGCTGGGGGGTTGCGCCCTCCTGACGACGTCCTGTCTTCCAGTCGGGGCGCAGGTCATCCCTGACCTGCCCTTGGGAGATCGGCTTCGGCCGGAGTCGCCGCCCGGCGGGCTGGGGATGCTGCGCCCTCCTGACGACCTCCTGTCTTTAAGTCGGGTCGTGGACCATCCATGGTCCACTCTCCGCACCCCCAGCCCGCCGGGCGGCGACTTCGCGAGATTGGCGTCCATCGCTTCGGGCGGCTTTTTTCTGCAGGTGCCGACTCACTTGCCGGAAGCCGGTGGCCCGGCCTGTGCGGGACCGTCGGCGGCATGGATGCCGCCGAGGAGCCTACAAGGACGTATTCACGGCGTGTCCCGCACAGGCCGGGCCGCCGGCTTCCCCCCGCAGAGGGTTCCCGCGCTTGGGGTTGCATTCACCGCGTGTCTGCGCAGGCTGGGCCGCGGGCTTCCCCCGTAGATGTTTCCGCGCATGAAGGGCGGGTTCACGGCGTGCCAGCAAAGGCTGGGCCGCCGGCTTCCCGCAGAAGATCCTGAGCCTGGGAGAAGCGCCTCAAAAAAAAGCCCGCCTGGAAGGCGGGCTTTTCGATCGCCGGAAGATCGCTTCAGGCGATCACGCCCTGGCGTACCGCGCCACCACCCAGCGGCGCGTTGCGCAGCGCGGCGATGCGCTCTTCCAGCGGCGGATGACTCATCAGCAGCCTGCGCAAGCCGCCGCCGGCGCCGCCGCTGATGCCGAAAGCCTGCACCTGCTTGGGCAGGGTGCTGACGCCGTGGTTCTGCGCCAGCCGCTCCAGCGCGGCGATCATCTTGTTGCGCCCGGCCAGGGTGGCGCCGCCGTTGTCGGCGCGGAACTCGCGATGGCGCGAGAACCACATCGCGATCATGCTCGCGAACAGGCCGAACACCATGTCCAGGATGAACACAATCGCGTAGTAGCCGATCCCCGGCCCTTCGCGGCCGCCGGACAGGTAGCCATCGACCACGCGTCCGACCACCCGCGCCAGCACGATCACGAAGGTGTTGAGCACGCCCTGCAGCAGCGCCATCGTCACCATGTCGCCGTTGGCGACGTGGCTGACTTCATGGCCGAGCACCGCCTCGGCCTCGTCGCGTTCCATCGCCCGCAGCAGGCCGGTCGACACCGCGACCAGCGCGTTGTTGCGGTTGGCGCCGGTGGCGAAGGCGTTGATCTCCGGCGCGTCGTAGATCGCGACCTCGGGCATGCCGATGCCGGCCTGCTGCGCCTGCCGGCGCACGGTGGCCAGCAGCCACTGCTCGGCCTCGTTGCGCGGGGTGTCGATCACGTGCGCGCCGGTGGCGCGCTTGGCCATCCACTTGGAGACCAGCAGCGAGATGATCGACCCGCCGAAACCGAACAGCGCCGCCATCACCAGCAGCCCGCCGAACTGGTCGGCGTTGACGCCCAGGATCGACATCACCACGCTGACCAGCGCCAGCACGGCCAGGTTGGTGGCCAGGAACAATGCGACTCGCTTCAACATGCTTCCTCTTCCGCAGGCGCGCGCGACCGGCGCGATGACGGTCCAAAGTGTGGCAGGCGCGGGTTAAATTCAAGTGCAATGAGCGCCCCTGCCCCTCCGTCTCCCGCCCCGTACCGCGGCCGTTTCGCGCCCTCGCCGACCGGCCCGCTGCACCTGGGCTCGCTGCTGGCGGCGCTGGGCAGCTGGCTGCTGGCGCGCCATGCCGGCGGGCAATGGCTGGTGCGGATCGAGGACCTGGACCCGCCGCGCGAGATCGCCGGCGCAGCCGCCGCGCAATTGCGCACGCTGGCGGCGTTCGGGCTGGAATCCGACCTTCCCGTGCTGCGCCAGAGCGAGCGCGGCGCCGTCTACCGCGCGGCGCTGGACCGCCTGCTCGCCGGCGGCGAGGCGTTCGCGTGCCATTGCAGCCGCAGCGACCTGGCCGCCGAGGGCGGCATCCACCGGCGCTGCATGGCCGCCGCGCGGCGCCCCGACCCGGCGATCCGGCTGCGGGTGCTGCCGTTCACCGTGCTGGGCTTCGACGACGCGATCCAGGGCCGCGTCGTCCAGGACCTCGGCAGCGAGGTCGGCGATTTCGTGCTGCGGCGCACCGACGGCTGCTGGGCCTACCAGCTGGCGGTGGTGGTGGACGACGCCGCCCAGGGCATCACCGAGGTGGTCCGCGGCGCCGACCTGCTCGACTCCACCCCGCGGCAGATCCTGCTGCAGCGCGCACTCGGGCTGCCGACGCCGCATTACGCACACCTGCCGCTGCTGGTGGATGCCGACGGCCGCAAGCTGTCCAAGTCGCTGGCGGCGCTGCCGGTGGACGCGGACGATCCGCTGCCGGCCTTGCGCGCCGTCTGGCGGGCGCTGGGGCAGGCGCCGGAGGCGCTGGCCGGCGCGGGTTCGGTCGCCGCCGCATTGCAGGCCGCGCAACGCGCCTTCGTGCCCGCGGCGATCCCGCACCTGCCGCAGCCGGCGCCCCTCGCCGCGACGCACAACACGGATACCGCCGACCCTGTCTAGAATCGGCCGGAAACCGCGATCGACAGTCCTGCCGCGGCAGCGGCGACAAGGAGAAGGCAATGAGCGCACGCGTCGCACTGGTGACGGGAGGGACCGGCGGCATCGGCACCGCGATCTGCAAACGGCTGGCCGACCTCGGCCACAAGGTCGCCACCAACTACCGCAACGAGGACAAGGCCCGCGCCTGGCAACGCAAGCTGCAGGCCGAAGGCTACGAGATCGCCCTGGCCCGCGGCGACGTGTCGCTGCCCGAGGACGGCCAGGCGCTGGTGCGCGAGGTCGAGGCGCAGCTCGGGCCGGTGGACATCCTGGTCAACAACGCCGGCATCACCCGCGACACCACCTTCCACAAGATGACCTACCAGCAGTGGAACGAGGTCATCCGCACCAACCTCGACTCCTGCTTCAACGTCACTCGCCCGGTGATCGAGGGCATGCGCGCGCGCAAATGGGGCCGGGTGATCCAGATCGCCTCGATCAACGGCCAGAAGGGCCAGTACGGCCAGGCCAACTACGCCGCGGCCAAGGCCGGCATGCACGGCTTCACCATTTCCCTGGCGCAGGAAAACGCCAAATTCGGCATCACCGTCAACACCGTCTCGCCCGGCTACATCGGCACCGACATGGTGATGGCGGTGCCGGAGGAGGTGCGCAACAAGATCGTGGCGCAGATCCCGCTCGGGCGCCTGGGCACCCCGGAAGAGATCGCCTACGCGGTCGCCTTCTTCATCCCCGAGGAAGCCAGCTGGATCACCGGCGCCAACCTCTCGGCCAACGGCGGCCAGTACATGGGCTGGTAGCCGCGCGGGTGCGCGCGCCCGCCGCATCGCACGCAGCGGCCGCGGGCTCGGCACGGGCGCCGGGCGAGCAGCATCGACAGCGCTACGCGAGAACGCGAGGGGCCGCGCCGGCAACGCGTCGTCGCGCCAGCTGCCGGCGACGGGCGTCGCCGGCGGTTGCAACCGCTGCTGCGCTGCGCCATGCTCGGGATCTCAGCCGGGGGTCGCAGCGCATGGCCGCACGCGTCATCAAGAAGTATCCCAACCGCCGTCTCTACGACACCGAGATCTCCAGCTACATCACCATCGAGGATGTGCGCCAGCTGATCGTCGAGGGCGAGGATTTCGAGGTCCGCGACGCCAAGAGCGGCGACGACCTGACCCGGCAGGTGCTGCTGCAGATCATCGCCGAGCAGGAACAGGACGGCGAGCCGATGCTGTCCACACAGCTGCTCAGCCAGATCATCCGCTTCTACGGCGATTCGCTGCAGGGTTTCATGGGCAGCTACCTGGAGCGCTCGCTGCAGCTGTTCATGGAGCAGCAGCAGCAGTTCCGCCAGCAGATGGGCGGCATGCTCGGGCAGACGCCGTGGGCGATGATGAACCAGCTCACCGAGCGCAACCTCGCGGTGTGGAAGGAATTCCAGCAGAATCTGGTCGGCGGCGTCGGCCGCAGCGCCGGCGATCCCGCGCGCGACAAGGACGCGGCCAAGACGCGCGGCGACTGAAGGTGCGTCCGTTCTCCTGCACGCCGACGCCCGCCGTCGCCCGGGGCGCACGCTGATGGCGACACCACGGCGGACCGCGCTGGTCAGCGGCGGCATCGGCGGCCTGGGCACCGCGATCTGCATCGCCCTGGCCGAGGCCGGCAACCGGGTCGTTGCCGCCGACCTGGACGGCAATGCCGAACGCGTCGCCGCCTTCCGCCAGGCGACCGACGGCCTGGACATCGCTTTCGCGCCGCTGGACGTCACCGATTTCGCCGCCTGCGGCGCGCTGGTGCAAGCGCTCCAGGCCAGCCACGGCGGCATCGACATCCTGGTCAACGCCGCCGGCATCACCCGCGACAGCACGCTGCGCAAGATGGACCCGACGCAGTGGGACGCGGTGCTGGCAGTCAACCTGGGCGGCGTGTTCAACCTCACCCGGCACGTGGTCGAAGGCATGGCCGCGCGCGGCTACGGCCGCATCGTCAACATCAGCTCGGTCAACGGCCAGACCGGACAGTTCGGGCAGGCCAACTACTCGGCGGCCAAGGCCGGCATGCACGGCTTCACCATGGCGCTGGCGCGCGAGGTCGCGCGCAAGGGCGTGACCGTGAATTCGGTGTCGCCCGGCTACTGCGAGACCGCGCTGGTGATGGCGATCCCGCAGCCGATCCGCGACGGCATCGTCGCGCAGGTGCCGGTCGGGCGGCTCGGGCAGCCGCGGGAAATCGCGCGCGCGGTAGCGTTCCTGGCCGCCGAGGACGCCGGCTTCATCACCGGCGCCAACCTGCCGGTCAACGGCGGGCTGTTCATGGCTTTCTGACCCGGGACGGCGGCGTCCAGCGGAACGCGCAACTCCCGCCCCTCACTGCGTGCCGGAGGCGGTGCAGGACCTCGCCCGATACCGCATCGCCTTGGGCATCCATGCCTGCAGGTTCTCGATGCGGGTGCCGGGATCGGGGTGGGTGGAGGCGAATTCCGGCTGCCCGCCGCTGCCGGTCTGCTGCATCCGCTGCCACAGCGGCACCGCCGCCTGCGGGTCGAAGCAGGCGGCGGCGGCCAGCATCAGCCCCATCTCGTCGGCCTGGGTTTCCTGTTTGCGCGCGTACGGCAGTGCGCGGCCGTAGCCGTACACCGCCATCACCGCCTGCAATTGCTGCTGGTCCATGCCGCTCATCGCCCCGGCCATCTGTCCCAGCTGCGCCAGCTTCTGCTCGCTCATGCGTTGCGCGCCGTGGCGCAGCAGCGCATGCGAGATCTCGTGGCCCATCACCACCGCCATCGCGTCGGCGTTCTGCGCCACCGGCACCAGCCCGGTGTAGACGGCGATCTTGCCGCCGGGCAGGCAGAACGCGTTGACCTGGTCGGACTGCAGCACGTTGACTTCCCAGTCGAACGCCCGCTCCACGTGCGGCGCCTGCATGCCGTGCTCGGCGGCCAGCGCGTCCTCCACCTGCGGCACCTTGGCGATCAGGCGCTGCGCGATCTCGCGCACCTGACGCGAGATCTGCGCGTCGGCGGCCAATGCCGGCTCCTGCGCCAGGATCTCCCGGTAGGCCTGCAAGCCCAGCACCGACTCCTGCTCGGGGGTGATGCTCTTGTCGATCAGCACCGTCTCGCCGGTGTACGGGTCGGTGCTGCGGTTGGAGACCCAGTAGTACACCGCATAGCCGGCGAACAGCAGCAGCACCCACAGCCGCAACCCGCCTCTGCCGCGACGCCGCGGCCTGCCCTGGTCGCCGAACGGATCCTGCCTCATCTGCCTTCTCCCGGGCCATGCGCAGAGCACACGCCGGCCGGCCTCAAAGTTCGCGCACCACCCGGAATCCGACCCGCGCGTTGGTGGTCTCCACGCCCGCCGGCGCGCGCCAGGCCGACCGCGTCTGCTCCGGCGCGCTGGCCCAGGCGCCGCCGCGCAACACCCGCGTACGGCAACCCGGATTGACCCAGGCGGCGCCGTCCTCGGGCGCGCGCCGGTAACCGTCGTGCCAGCAATCGGCGACCCATTCGCTGACATTGCCGGCCAGGTCGTGAAGGCCGTATGCATTGGCGGCGAACCGCGCCACCGGCGCCGGCCCCCAGTAGCCATCGTCGTAACCGGCGAAGGCATTGCGCCAGCGGCGGCCGCCGGGGGACCGGTCGTCCGCGCCGGTGAGGTTGCCGGCGCCCTGCGGCGGCGGACCATCGCCCCACGGGTAACGGCCGTCGCCGCCGGCGCGCAGCGCGTATTCGAATTCGGCCTCGCTCGGCAGCCGGTAGCGCTGGCCGCTGCGCTCACTGAGCCACTGCGCGTAGGCATCGGCATCGCGGGCGCTGACGTGCAGCACCGGCAGGTCGTCGCCGGCCGCGGCGCCGTCGTAGGCCGAGCGCCAGTCGATGCCGCTGTGGCGGACAAAGTTGCCGTTGCGCTCCTCGTACACCATCGAGTAGCCGCGCCGGGTCGCGGTCGGCCGGTGGCCGCTGGCGGCGACGAAGCGACGGAAGTCCCCGACCGTGACCTCGGTGCGCGACATCGCGAAGCCGCGGTCGAAACGCACGTAGTGCGCCGGACGCTCGCTGTCGCTGGCCTCCTCGTCCGTGGCCGCCGCGCCCATGCGCAACGCGCCGTGCGGCACCACCACCATCTCCGGCCCGCGCGCGCCGCTGCCGAGCGCATCGGTGAACGCCTGCCCCGGATGGAACAGCCCGTAATGCGTCACCAGCTCGATGCGGGCGCGCAGCTCGGCGGCGGCGGCATTGCCGGGTTCGGCGATGCGCAGGATTTCCGCCAGCTTGCCGCGCGCCAGCGCGATTTCGCGCTCGCCGTCGCGTTGCTGCAGCGCCACCAGGCCCTCGTCGCGCAAACGCGCGATGCGCGCCCGGCGCATGCCGGCGATGCGCTCGCGCGCATCGGGGATCGTGTCGCTGCCGGGGCGGACCCGGGCCGCCAGCACCAGCCAGTGCCAGGCGTTGTCGAAGTCGCCGCGCATGCCGGCGTCCTCGGCGCGGCGGATCAGGCCGCTTTCCACGGCCGCCAGGCTCTGCAGCGCGCGCGGCTGCTCCGGGCTGACACGCAACACCTCGCGCAGCCTGGGCAGGGCGCCATCGCCGGACTCGCCGAGGCGGCCGGCCCGCAGGTCGCGTTCGGCCTGCGCGTTGAGCTCCCACAGGCGGTCGGCGGTATCCACCTGGCGCAGGTACGCCTGCACCGCCGGCTCCCGCGGCGCGATGCTGCGCGCCACCGCGGCGACGGTATGCGCCTGGCGCAGGGCGGCGCTGTCGTCGTCGGCCGCCGCCAGCGCGGCATCGCCGGCGGCCAGCAAGGCCGTGCGCGCGCGCTGCAGCCCGTCCTGGGCGACCGGATCCCCGGGCGCCAGCCGCAGGATCGCCAGGTACAGCGGGATCGCCGATTCGGCATCGGCATACAGGCGCCCGGCGGCGAGCGCCTGTGCCGCCCGCGTGCGCGCGGCCTCCAGATCCTCGGCGGCCAGCGCGACCGCCGGCGCCTGCCAGGTCAGGGTCGCGGCGATGCGGTCGTCGCCGCTGACGGTGACCTGCCCGGTGCCGACGTGCGCCTGCGGCGCGGCCACGGGCGCCTTGCCGGCCTGCTCGCGCCCGCAGCCGGCCAGCGCAAGCGTCGCCAACACCGTCGCTGTCACGAACTTGCCGACGCGCAATCGCCCTCTCCCGTTCGACACCCGCCCGGCGCGGCTGCCCGCTCCGGAGCCGGCAACTTAGGCCATAGCCGCTGCCGCCGGCAACCGCGCGCCGCAGGCAGGCGCGGCCGCCGGTTTGACAGGTCCACCACCGTACCCGGTAGGCTGGACGACTGTTTCAGGACATCCCGCCCGCCCGTGACCGTCTGGATCCGCGACCCCGCCGAACTCGCCGACCGCCTTGCCGCAACCGCCCCGCGCCGCATCGGCATGGATACCGAATTCGTGCGCGAGCGGACCTGGTGGCCGCAGCTGGCGCTGGTGCAACTGGCGCTCGACGGCGTCGCCGGCGACGCCGGCATCCTGCTGGTCGATCCGCTGGCCCCCGGCATGCCCGACGCGCTGGCGTCGATGCTGGCCGAACCGACGATCCTCAAAGTGATGCACAGCGCCAGCGAGGACCTGATCGCGCTCAAGCACCATTGCGGCGTGGTGCCCGCGCCGCTGTTCGACACCCAGATCGCCGCAGCGCTGGCCGGCGTGGCCGCCGGCGCCGGCTACCAGCGCCTGGTGCAGGACACGCTCGGGATCGCACTGCGCAAGGGCGAAACCCGCTCCGACTGGCTGCGGCGGCCGCTGTCGCCGGCGCAGCTGGACTACGCCGCCGACGACGTGCGCCACCTGTTCGCCCTGCACGACGACCTCGAGGCGCGGCTGCAGGCGCTGGGCCGCGGCCCGTGGCTGGCCGAAGACGCCGGCCGCCTGGTCGCCAACGCCCGCAGCGACGCGCTGGAGCGCTGGCCGCACCTGGCCTTGCGCACGACCCAATTCCTTGCCGTCGACGCCCAGCGCCGACTGCTGCGGTTGCTGCGCTGGCGCGACGCCTACGCCCGCGAGCACGACCGCCCGCGCAACTGGATCCTCGACAACGAACTCGCCGCCGCCCTGGCCCGCAACCCGCCGGGCGACCGCACCGCCCTGCAGCGCCAGCTCGAGGCCACCCCGAAAGCGCCACGCGCGCTCGGCGATGCACTCTGGCAGGCGCTGCAGACGCCGCTGGCCGACGAGGCCGACGCGCCGCCGGCACGCAGCGAGGAGCGCGACAAGGCCATGCTGCGCAAGCTGCAGGACGCCGTGGCTGCGCTCAGCGCCGAGCACGGCCTGCCCGAGAGCGGCGTACTCGCCTCGCGGCGCTGGTTGCAGGCGCTGCTCGACAACCTCGACAACGGCGCCGACGAGCTCTGGCCCGGCCCGCTCGCCGGCTGGCGCCGGCAGCTGCTGGAACCGCGCCTGGCCCCGCTGCTGGCTGCGCTCGCGCCCCGCAGCACCGGCCACGCCACGCCCGTTGCCGGCACGGCTGGCGAGGGCCGGGGCGCGCCCGTATAATGCGCCGCTTCCGGCGTCGGCCGGGTCTGCTGTTCAAAAAACGTGGGGCGGTAGCTCAGCTGGGAGAGCGTCGCGTTCGCAATGCGAAGGTCGAGGGTTCGATCCCCTTCCGCTCCACCATTCCTCTCTTGCCAGAGGATCCAGGCAAGTCCAGAAAACCGGCCAAGCGCCGGTTTTTTGTTGTCATTCGTTCTGCCGGAACGTCATCCGGCGCAGCCACCGCTGCGTCCGTCGCGACTGCCCGTAAGATTGCGGGCGAGCCGGCCGAATGAAAGGGATGTCCGAATGAGAACGGGAAAGTTGCTCGCAACTTCCGTGCTGTGCACCTGCCTCGTCGCAGCGGCTGCCCGGGCGCAGGACGCCACGCCGGTGCCATCCGCATCCGCAAGCCCGGCGCCAAGCGAGCCCAAGCTCCTGGATACGGTGGTGGTCAGCGGTCGGGTCGCGGGCCCGGGCCTGTGGCAGGTTTACCGGGACGAGGACCATGACCTGTGGATCATGGGCACGCTCTCGCCACGGCCGGCCGACATCGAGTGGGACGCCACCGAGGTGCGCGCCCTGGTGGCCCGCTCGCAGGAGGTGCTGTGGGCGCCGAGATACAGCGTCAACGTGGATGCAAACCTGTTGCAGCAGGCCATGCTCGGCATCGGCTATCTGCGCGCCAAGAAAAACCCGGACGGGCAATTGCTCAAGGACGTGCTCCCGCCGGAACTGTATGCGCGCTGGCTGCAGGCCAAGGCAAAGTATCTGCCGCATGATTCCGGTGTGGAGCGCAAGCGCCCCCTGATCGCAGCGCAGGAACTCTTCGCAGCTGCCGTGAAGCGGGCGAATCTGTCCTCCCGCGGCTTCGTATATCCGGCCATGCAGCCAACCATCGAGGCGAACGGGGTCAAGAGCACCGTTCCGCGAGTCCAGGTGGACATCACCAGCCAGACGGCAAAGGCGGCGCTGGCCGACATGAGAGAAATGCAACTGGATGACCGGAAGTGTCTGGCCGCGACGCTGGATGCCGTCGAAACCGACATCCCGCGGATGGTCTCCAATGCCAACGCCTGGGCCAACGGCCAGGTCTCCCGCATCAGCTTCGCGTCACTGCAGCGGCGCGACGCGGCCTGTTCCGATGCCCTGATAAGGCCCGAGTTCTCGGCCAAGTACGGCTTGCCGAACATCAAAGACAGCGTGGAGGCGCGCTGGCTCGACGAGGCGACGGCAGCTCTGGCCAGGAACGCGTCCACGGTTGCCTTCGTGCCGATGGAGAACCTGATCGGGCCGGGCAGCTACCTCGACCGCTTGCGCGCGCAGGGCTATACGGTCAGCGGCCCGTAAATCCGCGCATGTCGGTCCGGTCACCGCGACCGGCCGCGAGCCACGCCAAGTTTCAGTCGCCGCGCTGCAGCGACGCGGCATCGGCGCCCACACCGCGCTGCATGCGCTTGACCCAGTCGCGCGGCGCCAGTCCGGTGCGGGCGGAAAAGGCCCGGCTCAGCGCCGAGGGGTTGGCATAGCCCAGCTCATCGGCGAGCAGTTTGAGGGCTACGCCCTCGCGCAGCCCGACCTGGGCCAGGGCCATGCGCCACTGGGCGAGGTAATCGGCCGGCGTCTGCCCGACCACCGCCTTGAAGGTGGTGGCGAAACTGGTGCGCGACATTCCGGCGACACCCGCCAGGCGCTGCAGCGACCAGGCCGCGCCCGGCGCCTCGTGCATCGCGACCAGCGCGCGCGCCAGGCGCGGATCCGACAGGCCGGTGATCAGGCCGGGGCGGATCCCGGCCTCGGCCGGGTGATCGAGCAGCCAGCGCAGCAACTGGATCAGGACCACCTCGAACAGGCGGTCGGCCAGCAGCCGGTGCCCGCAGCGCACCCGGGTGGTTTCCGCGAACAGCAGCCGCAGCGAGTCCTCCAGGCCTTCCACGGTCTCCAGCGGCAGCGCAATCAGGGGCGGCAGGGCCCGCGCCAGCGGATGGCGCTCGCCGCCGTCGAAATCCACCAGCGCGCAGGTGAAATCCGAACCGTCCACGGGCGGGTTGTGGAACAGATGGGTCGCCGGGCGCGGGTAGAACAATACGGCCGGCGCCTGCAGGCGCAGCCGCCGCGGCAGATCGCTCCGGCCCGGGTGCGTGACCTCCAGGCTCCCGCGCCGCAGGACATGCAGCGCCCCCTGCCCCGGCTGCGCCGGGAAGGCGTGCACGCCGCACAGCGTCCCGGCGAAGGACAGACGGGCGCCGACGCGGAACCGCTGCAGCAGGCCGGACAGGCGATCGAGGGCGGGTTCGGCAGACATTTGAACGCGATGATACGAAACAAGTACCGGATGACACCTATGGTACGGGGGATTCCACCAGACTTCCTGTCCCGGCATCCGCCGAATCCCAGTCAGGAGCTCTCATGCGACATCCCTCCCTCACTACGTTGGCCGTCGCCCTGTCGGTGGCCGCGGCGTCTCCCGCCATCGCCCACGGCCCGGACGCCCACACCGGCGGCATCGCTTCCGCCGCGGCCCGGGCCGTGCAGGCGCCCTTCGACATCGTGCACACGAAAATCACGACCGAGGGCAACACCGCGATCTTCCACATGGCGGTGTCCGGCGCCGCGGGCGCGGCGCGGCCGGCCAAGTCGGGCAAGCTCGCCGGCAGCACGGTGTTCTCCTACGTCTGGCCGACCAGCCTGGACCCTGCGACGATCGGCTTCGAGCCCAAGGCCGGGATCCTGGCCTTTGCCGTGACCGCGCACCCGGACTTCGACGACACCCCGCTGTTCGACGAGAACGGCGACGGCGAGCTGGGCAACGACGGCGACGTCTGGCACTCGCACTGGGTGGTGCTGCAGCCGGACCCGGCCTGCGGCCAGGACGCGCTGAAGGTGGTGGACATCGCCGAAGGCGCCAAGCCTCGCCTGCCCAAGACCTGGCCGGGCCTGCCGATCCTGATCGACAGCCCCGGGTGGGCGCCGCGCATCGCCGGCCACAGCGTCGAGGTGCGGGTGCCGTTCGACGACGTCGCGGCGATCGGATCGGCCGGCTTCGACGGCGTCACCGCCGCGCTGCGCGTCAACGCCAGCGTGCACAACCCGCTGCTGTGTGTGGTCGACGTGTTCAAGGTGGCGTCGGGCGATCTGTCGTTGCCGGGCCGGGTCGACCGCTGAGCGCAGCCAGGAAGGTCGCCGTCGGATTCGTCGTCGGCGATCGTCCGGACCTTCGTTTCCGGGTCGGCCAAGCGCGCCCCACGGACCCCGCCGCGTGCGGGGTCCGTCGTCGGCTGGCCTGGAATTCCGCCGCAACGCGTTGAATTTGCTGTCAGGACCCGAGTACCTGCCCGTTGCGGCATTCCCCGGGGGGACGAGATGGCACTCTCCGCGCAGGCCTCGCACCCGCAGGGGTGCGCCCAGCGGCAACCATGCGCAGCCGTGCGCACACCGCTGCGCGGCAGTCGCGTACCCTGCGCCTGGCCGCACCCTCCGCCCGCGCGCCCATTCCGGAACTGACCGATGCAGGCTCCCGGCTCCCTCGGCGACACCGCGAACACGGCAGGCCTGCACGTGCTGGTCGTCGACGACGATGCCGAGATCGGCGCCATGCTCGCCGGCTACCTGCAGAGCCAGGCGATGCGCGTGAGCCTGGCCGCGGACGGCGCCGGTCTGCGCGCGGCGATGCAACAGCAGGCGGTGGATCTGGTGCTGCTGGACCTGGGCCTGCCCGACGAGGATGGCCTGAGCCTGATCCGCGACCTGCGCAGCCGCTGGCAGGGGCCGGTGATCATCGTCAGCGGCCGCGGCGAATCGGTCGAGCGCGTCGTCGGCCTGGAGCTGGGCGCCGACGACTACATCACCAAGCCTTTCGACCTGCGCGAACTGCTCGCCCGCATCCGCTCGGTGGCGCGCCGCACCCAGCCGCCGCCGGCCGACGCAGCGCGCGGGGCCACCTACACCTTCGCCGGCATGCGCCTGGAAGTGGCGGCGCGCCGGCTGGCGGACCGCGACGGCACGGACATCGCCCTGACCGCGGGCGAATTCGACCTGCTGCTGGCGCTGGTCGAGCGGCCGCAGCAGGTGCTGACCCGCGACCAGCTGATGAACACCATGCACGGCCGCGACGCCGGCCCGTTCGATCGCGCGATCGACGTGCAGGTCGGCCGCCTGCGGCGCAAGCTGGAAGCCGACCCGGCGCACCCGGAACTGATCAAGTCGGTACGCGGCGCCGGCTATTATTTCGCGCCCGCGGTGACGCCCGCCCCGAGATGACCAGGTTCCCGCTGATCAATGCGGTCCCGGATGCGCTGATCATCGTCGATGGCGCCGGGCGCATCGAGCGGGCCAACCAGCAGGCCGAACGCCTGTTCGGCTATCCGCCCGACGGGCTGACCGGGCTGGGGATCGAGCAACTGGTGCCCGCGGAGGCGCGGCAGCGCCACCAGGCGCATCGCATCGGCTACATCGCGGCGCCGCGGATGCGGCCGATGGGCGACCGCGCGATGACGCTGGCCGGGCTGCGCCGCGACGGCAGCCAGTTCCCGGTGGAAATCGCGCTGAGCCCGATGCAGGCCGACGACGGCGTGCCGTTCTACGTGGCCTCGATCCGCGACGTCTCCGAGACCCGGCGCGCGCGCCAGACCCAGGTGCGCGCGCGCTACGACGCGCTGGTGGCGCGGATCGGCCAGCAGGCGCTGGAATCGGGCGACGCGGATCACGTCATCGCCAGCCTGCCCGCGCTGCTGGGCGAGGCGCTGGACGTGGACGCGATCGCGGTGGTGTTCCTGCGCCAGAACGCCGAGCTCGACGTGCGCTTCGTCAGCGGCCCGGAACCCGACGCCCTGGACGAAGCCCAGACGCTGCGGCTGGCGCAACTGCTGGCGCAGGGACAGGTGCTGGCGGTGCAGGACTGCGCCGAGGCCGCCGCCGAGCCGTTTCCGCTGTACCACGCCACCACCGGCAGCGGCGCGCTGGTGCCGCTGCCCGATCGCGAGCGGCCGATGGGCGCGTTGATCGCCTGGTCGCGGCAACCGCGCCGCTTCGACCACGACGCCCAGCACCTGCTGCAATCGGTCGCCAACCTGCTCGCGGCGCTGGTGCAGCGCCGCCGCACCGAGGAGCAGCTGGCGCACTCGCAGCGCCTGGAAGCGGTCGGGCAATTGACCGGCGGCATCGCCCACGACTTCAACAACCTGCTGACCGTGATCTCCGGCAGCCTGCAGCTGCTGCAGATGCAGTGCCAGGACCGGCCCGAAGCCGAGGCGCTGATCGCCAGCGCCCTGCGCTCCAGCGGCCGCGCCGCCGAGCTGACCGAAAAGCTGCTGGCGTTCGCCCGGCGGCAGCGGCTGAGCCCGTGCGCGGTGGTCCCGGCGCAGATCCTGCGCGAGCTGGACCTGATGCTGCACAGCACCCTGGACGAATCGGTGCGGCTGCGGATCCAGTGCCCCGAGGACCTGCCCGCGGCCTACGTCGATCCGACGCAACTGGAAGCCGCGCTGCTCAACCTCGCCCTCAATGCGCGCGACGCGATGCCGCGCGGCGGCGACCTGCTGATCGCCGCCGAGGAGCGTCGCACCGGCGCGAGAAGCGCGTCCTGGGCGCCGGCCGCCGGTCGCTACGTGGTGTTCTCGGTGATCGACACCGGCCACGGCATGACCCCGGAAACCCTGGCGCATGCGGTGGAGCCGTTCTTCACCACCAAGGGCCAGGGACGCGGCACGGGGCTGGGGCTGAGCATGATCTACGGCTTCGTCAAGCAAAGCGGCGGACACGTGCAGATCGACAGCCGCCTGGGCTACGGCACCCGGGTGGAGCTGTACCTGCCGGTGCTGCGCGCCGGCGACGCGGCACCGACGGCCGAACCGGCGGGCGCGACCGCGCCGGCGCCGGGCCACGGGGAGTCGGTGCTGGTGGTGGAGGACGAGGTGGAAGTCCGCGGCGTCGCCGCCGCCTTCCTGGAGGCGCTGGGCTATCGCGTGCACGCCGTCGCCAGCGGCGAAGAGGCGCTGGCGCATCTGGCGCAGGCCCCCGATGTCGATTTGCTGTTCAGCGACGTGCGGCTGGGCGCGAACCTGGGCGGGCGCGAGCTGGCCACGCTGGCCCGGCAACGGCGACCGCACCTGGCCGTGCTGCTGACTTCCGGCCACGATGCCGCCGTCGGCACCCGGGACGGCCCCGCGATCGAACTGTTGCGCAAGCCCTACCAGCGCGAACAACTCGCCGCGGCGGTGCAACGCTGCCTGCGGCGACGCGGCGCCTGAGCCGCGCTACTGGTCGCCGGCCATCGCCGCCCGCAGGCCCGCGGCATCGGCAATCCGGATCTCGCGCCGCGCCACCTCGATCAGTCCGCGCGCCTGCAGCCGCGACAGCGCCCGGGTCACGGTTTCCAGCTGCAGCGCCAGGAAGTTGCCGAGCTCGGCGCGGGTCATGCGCAGCAGCAGGCAGCGCGCGCTGAACCCCATGCGCTCCAGTCGCGCGGCGAAATCCAGCAGGAACGCGATCACGCGCTGGTCGGCGCTGAGCGTGCCCAGCGCCAGCATCCAGCCCCAGTCGCGGCGGATCTCGCCGGCCAGCAGCGCGGTTAGCCGTTGCTGGAAGTCCGGCAGCAGCGCCTGCATCCGGCCCACCGGCAATTCCCAGACTTCGCCCACGTCCAGCGCGATCGCGTCGCAGGCGTGGGTGGGCATGTCCAGCGCATCGATGCCCAGCAGGTCGCCGCGCATGCGGAAGCCGGTGATCTTCTCGCGGCCGTCGGCGCTACCCACGCTGGTCTTGAAGAACCCGGCGTGGATCAGGTACAGCGCGTGCCGCGGTTGGCCCGCGCGGAACAGGTATTGCCGGGGCTTGAGCCGGCGCCGCAGCAAGGGCAGCTGCCGGACCAGTTCCTCCAGGTCCGGCGCGGGTGCGGAATCCAGGACCGGGGCGAAGTCGGCGTCCGCCAATGCGGCGCGAACGGGACTCGGGGCGGGCGACGGGGGCGGGAGGGCGAGAGCAGCATCCTGCATGGCAGCAACTCCGGAACCGGAACGCACACCCTAGCCGCACCCGCCGCGCGCACGATGTTGCCGCGGTAACCGACTGTAACGATCGGTAACCGGCACGCGGTCCTTGACGCCGATCAATATCGCCTGCCGGCACCGGTACAGGCTGGCCTCGTCCCGCGCGATGCCGAGGCCGCCCGCGTGCTCCCGATCACTTCCTTCACCGATCCCGTCGCCGTCGAAACCTGGGACGCATGCTTCCGCTGGCGCGACGGCGAGGCGTTGCGCGACGTCACCATCGACGCCACCTGGTGGCGCGTCGCCGAAGCCGTCGCCGCGGTGGAAGGCGCGCAGGCGCCGCTGTGGGCGCACCGCTTCGTCGATGCCTTCAGCCACTGGCGGCTGCTGCCCGACGAGCGCCTGCTGCGGGCGATCGGCACCAGCGACGGCTTGCGCGACCTGGAGACGCCGTCGGCGGTGGTCAACCTCGGCGCCTTCGTGCCGCCGTCCTGGGGCACGCCGCCGCGGTTCGACGGCGACCGTCTGGCCCTGACCGCGGCGCTGGCCGTGCGCCTGCTCGACGACGCGGTCCTGGCCTGCAATCCGTCGCCGACGGCGACCACGCTGCGGATCGGCGTGATCGGCTTGGCCAGCGCGCTGGATGCGCTGGGACTGCCCTATTACAGCGAGGCCGCGCACGAACTGGCCCGCACCATCGCCCGCACCCTGGCCGAGGGCTGCCTGCGCGGCTCGCTGGACCTGGCCGAGGAACGCGGCCCGCTGGCGTCTCCCAGGCCTTCCGCGGAGCAGGTCGCGCAGTGGCGCGAGCGCGGCATGCCGCGGCACCTGGTGCAGCGCGCGCAGCGGATCGGCCTGCGCCACCGCGCCCTCACCGCGATCGATCCGCACCCGATGCTGGCCCACCTCGCCAACCATGTCAGCGACGCCATCGACCCGCCCGCGGCGATGGCCGCGCCCGACACGATCGATGCCGCGCTGTTCGCGCAGTTCAAGATGCGCAGCGCGATGCAACTGTGGATCGATGCGGCGATCGACTATCGCTCGCGGCCTGCGCGCCGCGAGCCCGGCAGGCGGTTGCTGGTGCAGTGAAGAGGCGCCAATCGCGAACTGCGCGGACGTGCGGTTCGGACGCACCACCCGCGCCAGCCGCAGGCATCGTCTCCGTCGCGCGCGCGCCGGCCGCCGTCGCGCCGACACGCGGCTAACGCTCCTCCGGTTCCGGCTCCTGCGCATCGTCGGCCGGCGCATCCTCCGCGGGCGCGGGCGGCGGCTGCAGTTGCGCGCGCGCCCGGCGCAAGGCGCCGGCGAGCTCGCGGTAGCTGCGCACGAACCCGGCTTTCACCTCGTCCCAGGCCTCGCCCGAGTCGCGCTGCATGCCGTCGTACCACTGCGCCAGGTCGCCGCGACGCTGGCGCAGGTCCGCCAGCGCCTGCTGCGTGCGCAGCCGCGCCGAGGCGCCCATGCGCTCCCGGTCGCGGTCCGCCTGCGCCTGCAGGCGCTCGATGCGCTCGTCCATGGCCGCGCCCGCCTGCCGCGCACGGGCAATCGCTTCCTCGCGGCGCGCCAGCGAATAGTCGCGCAGCGCGGCAACCGCCTCGTCCATTTCCCGTTCCAGCCGCTGCCGCTGCGCCTGTTCCTGTGCCTGCTGCGGTTCCGCGACCTGCGGTTGCACTGCTGCTTGCGGTGCCGGCGCATCCTGCGCCCGCACCGCACCGCTCCAGGCCGTCTGCGCGCCGACCAGCGCCAGCAGGCATGCGCCGAGGCGTCGGCGACCGCCGTCCATGTCCCGAATCTCCGCCAGGCTCAGCTGACGGTGAGATGCCGCGAACCGTCGCCGGCCTTCTTCGGCAGGGTCAGCATCAGCACGCCGCCGTCGTAGTTGGCCTGCGCCTTGGTGCTGTCGACTTCGCTGGGCAGGGTGAATGCGCGATAGGCCTGGCCGCTGTAGCGTTCGCTGTACAGCTCCTTGCCCTTTTCCTGCGATTTCTCGCGGTTGACTTCGGCGCTGATGGTGACCTGGTTGCCTTCCACGGCGACGTCGATGTCGCTCTTCTTCAGGCCCGGCATGTCGACGTGGACGAAATAGTTCTTGTCGTCCTCGTTGACGTCCAGGCGCATGTCCAGCGCGCGTTCCTGGGTGCGGGTCAGCGTGGGCGACACGAAATTCCGGAACATGTCCTCGATGTCGGTGAACGGGTCGAGGCGGCTGAGCTGGCGGACGGGGTTCCAGCGGGTGGGCATGGCCATGGTGGGGTCTCCTGATCTGGCGTGGGGGTCGAGCGGTGGTCGACGCGGGCCGGCGGGATGCCGACGGAGCGAGCATGGCCCCGTCCCGGGCGCCGGTATTGACCGAGGTCAACGTCCGCGCGCGACGGGTTTGCTGATCCAGGTCAAGTCGCGGCTTTCGCGCGCCCTTCACGCTGCACGCAGGTTTCCATGCAACCGCCCATGCCCTCGCCGTCCGCCCCCGGGGAGACCGCAGGCCTGACCTCGGCCGAAGCGGCCGCGCGCCTGCGCCGCGACGGCGCCAACGTGCTGCCGGAAGCGCAGCGCCCGTCGCGCTGGGGGCTGGTGCTGCGGGTGCTGCGCGAACCGATGCTGTTGCTGCTGCTGGCGGCGGCGCTGGTGTACCTGCTGCTGGGCGACCCGCGCGAGGCCGCGATCCTCGGCGGCTCGGTGCTGCTGGTGATCGGCCTGACCGTGTACCAGGAGCAGAAGGCCGAACGCGCGCTGCAGGCGCTGCGCGACCTCAGCAGCCCGCGCGCGCGGGTCGTGCGCGACGGCCAGCCGCAGGTGCTGCCGGCGCGCGAAGTGGTGGTCGGCGACCTGTTGCTGGTCGAGGAAGGCGACCGCCTGGCCGCCGACGCGCGGGTGCTGGACGAGGTCGACCTGCACGTCGACGAATCGCTGCTGACCGGGGAATCGGTGCCGGTGCGCCGGCACGCGGACAGCGCCATGGCGCAGGACCTGCTGCACGCCAGCACCCTGGTGGTGCGCGGGCACGGCCGCGCGGCGGTGGTCGCCACCGGCGCGCGCACCGAGGTCGGCCGCATCGGTGTCGCGCTGCGCGACATCGGCAGCGAGACCACGCCGATGCAGCGCGAGATCCGCCGGGTGGTGGTGCTGTTCGCGTGGCTGTCGCTGGCGTCGTGCGTCGCCATGACCGTGCTGTTCGCATGGACCCGCGGCGGCTGGCTGGACGCGCTGCTGGCCGGCATCACCCTGGCGATCGCCAACATCCCGGAGGAATTCCCGGTGGTGCTGATGGTGTTCCTCGCCTTCGGCGCGTGGCGCATGGCGCAGCACGCGGCGCTGGTGCGGCGCACGCCGGCGATCGAGGCCCTGGGCGCGACCACGGTGCTGTGCACCGACAAGACCGGCACCCTGACCGAAAACCGGATGACGGTCGTCGAACTGGTCGTCGGCGGCGAGCGCGCCGCGCCGCAGGCCGCCGACAGCCTGCCGTTACGCACGCTGCTGCGGGACGCGGCGCTGGCCTGCCCGCGCGCCGGCCACGACCCGATGGAACACGCGCTGCTGGCGGCGGGCAGCCGCATCGGCGTCCCGGACCCGGCATGGCGGCTGCTGCGCGAATACCCGTTCTCGCCGGCGCGTCCGGCCGTGATCGCGGTCTGGGCGCACGGGCGCGAGCCGCTGCAGGTGGCCTGCAAGGGCGCGCCGGAAACCGTCGCCGACCTGTGCCGTCTGCCGCCGGACCGGCGCGCGGCGCTGCAGGCCGAGGTCGAGGCCATGGCCGCGCGCGGCCTGCGCGTGCTCGCCGTCGCCGCCGCGCACTGGCCCGCGCCGGCCGGCGGCGCGCCGGTGCTGCCGGAGTCGCCCTGCGGCTACGAGTTTTCCTGGCGCGGACTGGTCGGGTTCGCCGATCCGCTGCGCGCCGGGGTACCCGACGCCATCGCCCGCGCGCAGGCGGCGGGGATCCGCGTGGTGATGCTCACCGGCGACCACCCGGCGACCGCGCGCGCGATCGCCGGCAGCGCCGGCCTGGACGTGTCCGACGCGATCGTGCTGGGGCGCGAACTCGACGCCTGCGACGGCGAGCTGCCCGCGGCGGTGCTGCACGCGGAGGTGTTCGCGCGGGTGCGCCCGGAGCACAAGCTGCACCTGGTGCGCGCGCTCAAGCGCGATGGCCAGGTGGTGGCGATGACCGGCGACGGCGTCAACGACGCGCCGGCGCTGAAAGCCGCGCACGTGGGCATCGCGATGGGCGGGCGCGGCACCGACGTCGCCCGCGAGGCGGCGGCGATCGTGCTGCTGGACGACAACTTCGTGACCGTGGTGGACGCGGTGCGCCTGGGCCGCACCATCTACGACAACATCCGCCGCGCGGTGCGCTACATCCTGGCGGTGCACGTGCCGATCACCGGCCTGGCGCTGCTGCCGCTGCTGACCGGCGAGCCGCTGCTGCTGTTGCCGCTGCACGTGGTGTTCCTGGAACTGATCATCGATCCGGCCTGCTCGATCGTGTTCGAACGCGAGCCCGCGGCCGCGGACCTGATGCGCCGGCCGCCGCGGCCGCAGGGCCAGCGCCTGCTCGACCTGCCCAGCCTGTTCGGCAGCCTCGGCCACGGCGCGGTGATGTTCGCCGTGGTCGTCGCCATCCACGCGCTGGCCACCGCGCGCGCGCTGCCGCACGCGCAGGTGAGCGCGCTGGCCTTCACCGCGCTGGTGGCCGGCAATCTCGGGCTGATCGCGCTGTACCGTTCCGGCGCCTCGGCCTGGGACGCGCTGCGGCAGCGCAACGTGGCCTTCTGGATTGTCGGCGGGGCTGCGCTGGCGGTGCTGTGCACGGTGACCCTGCTGCCGGGACCGGCGCGGTGGTTCGGGTTCCAGCCGCCCCCCGGCGAGATCTGGCTGCCGGCGCTGCTGGCGCCGCTGCTGGTCGCGGTGGCGCTGCGCATCGTGCGCGACTGGTTGCCGCGGCGCGGCGCGCGCGGATCGCGGGCGCGCGCGGCGACGGTCGCCACCGCAGCCGGGCGCGCCCGCGCCGGGGAAGCGGATCAACCGCGGACGCCGCCTTCGGCATAGGCGGCCAGCGCCGCCGCGCGGCCGGCCGCGAGGTCGACGATCGGGCGCGGATAACGCCCGGCGGTGGCCGCCGGATCGCGCCACGGCTCGTGCCGCAGCGCCGCCGGCAATGCCGCCAGCTCCGGGACCCAGCGCGCGATGTAGGCGCCCTGCGGATCGAACCGGCGCGCCTGCAGCACCGGATTAAACACGCGGAAATACGGCGCCGCGTCCACCCCGGTGCCGGCGACCCACTGCCAGCCCAGCGTGTTGTTGGCCAAGTCGGCGTCCACCAGCGTGTCCCAGAACCAGCGCGCGCCATGCAGCCAGTGCACGCGCAGGTGCTTGCTCAGCAGGCTGGCCACCAGCATGCGCACGCGGTTGTGCATCCAGCCCGTCGCCCACAGCTCGCGCAGCCCGGCATCCACGATCGGGATCCCGGTGCGCCCGCGCTGCCACGCCCGCAGCAGCCGCGCCGCGGGCTCGGCCCAGCGGAAAGCGTCGAAGCGCGGATTGAAGTTGCGCTGCGGCGTGTGCGGAAAGTGGTGCAGCACATGGTGCGCGAACTCGCGCCAGCCCAGCTGGCGGACGAAGGCGGGCAGCGCGGCCGCCGCGGCGCCCTCGGCCTGCGCCAGCACATGGACGACGCGCCAGGGCGCGATCTCGCCGAAGTGCAGGTGCGCGGACAGGCGCGAGCTCCCGGGCAGGTCGGGCCGGTCGCGGGCGAGCGGATACCCGGCCAGCGCGTCCGTGCCGAAGCGCACCAGCGCGGCCTGCGCGCCGGCCTCGCCGGGGCGCCCGTGGTCCCAGAAACCGCGGTCCCAGCCGCGTGCCGGCGCCAGCCCCAGCGCCTCCAGCGCCACGCCCGGCGGCGGCATCGCATCGCCGGCGGCCGGCACCGCCAGCGTCGCGGGCGCCGCGACGCAGGCCTGCGGCCGCCAGCGCGCCAGCGCCGCACGCCAGAACGGGGTGAACACCCGATACGGATCGCCGGCCACGGTGGCCAGCTCCCACGGCTCGAACAACAGGCTGCCGTTGCAGCTCTCCGCACGCAGGCCCTGTGCGCGCAAGGCACGCCCGATCCGCGCGTCGCGCTGCTCGACCGCCGGCTCGTAACGCCGGTTCCAGAACACCGCTTCGGCGCCGGTCGCCGCGGCCACGGCCTGCAGCGTGTCCAGGCTCGGGCCGCGATACAGGTGCAGGCGCGAGCCGCGGGCGCGCAGGTCCGCATCCAGCGCCATCAGGGACCGTTGCCGCCAGGCGTCCGAGGCGGCCCCCGGCGGCCATTCGCCCTCCTCTTCCGGCGCATGCACGTACACCGGCACCGGGGCCAGCCCCGCGCGCAGCGCGGCCTGCAGTGCCGGGTTGTCCGCCAGCCGCAGATCGTTGCGGAACCAGACCAGCGCGACGGACATGGATGGCAGGCTCCTGCGACTGCGGAAGACGATCGCAGGCGCAGCATCGCGCGATCCGGCGATCCGCCCGTACGGCGCGGATGGCCTGGCTGCGTGCCGATGGTACAGGCGGCGCCTCCGGCTGCAGCCGGCCCGCGCGCGTCAGGGCGTCAGGAACAGCTCCCCCACCGCCAGCGCCGTGCGATAGGGTTCCGGGTCGTCGCGGTTGCTGAGCAGGATCACGGTCAGACGCTGTCGCGGCCAGCGCACGATCACGTTGCGGAAGCCGATGGTTTCGCCGGAATGCCACAGCGTGTCGCCGGTGATCCGCCAGCCGAACCCGTACCCCGCTTCGTAGGGCTCGCCGACCACCCGCACCTGCGGCGCGAACGCGAGCGCGCGCGAGGTATCGTCGAGCAGGCGGTCGTCGTACAACGCCGCGTCCCAGCGCGCGAGGTCGTCGATGGATGCGTAGATGCCGCCATCGCCGAGCACCGCGCTGGTCGGGCTCTGGTCGGTGCGCTGCCAGCGCCCGTCGATCTGGCTGTAGCCGAAGGCGCGGTGCGGCGGCGCCGGCCCGCCGGCGACGTAGGCCAGGCTGTCGTGCATGCCCAGCGGCGCGAAGATGCGGGTGCGCAGGAAATCCGGATACGGCATCGCCGAAGCGCGCTCCACCACCAGCGCCAGCAGCGCGTAGCCGCCGTTGCTGTAGCGGTAGGCCGAACCGGGCGGGAAGTACAGCCGGTCTTCGCGCTCCAGCAGCGCGAGCACGCCGGCGTCGCGGATCTGGCCCGGCCAGTCCGCGCCCATCAGGTCCTCGTAGTCGATCAGGCCGGAGGTGTGGGTGAGCAGCTGGCGCAGGGTGATCGCGGCGGCGGCCGGCGGCAGCGACGGCAACCACTTGCGCACCGGATCGTCGAGGCCGAGCCGGCCGTCCTGCGCCAGCAGCAGGATCGCGGCGGCAGTGAACTGCTTGCTGACCGAGGCCAGGCGGTAGGTCGTGGCCGGGCCGGCTTCGACGCCCGCCTCCAGGTCGGAACGGCCGTACCCGCGGCGCACCAGCGCCTCGCCGTCGCGGAGCACGAGCAGCGCAGCGCCGGGCACGTCGCCCTCGTAGCGCTGCATCAGACGGTCGATCCGGGCCTGCGGCATCGGCGCCTCCGAAGCGGTGACGGGAACATCGTAGAGGACGCCGGGCGCGGGTTCCGGCTGCAGCGTGTAGTGCCACCACTCCAGCGGATAGTTGGCGAAGCCCTGCGCCGCCATCGCGTCGAGCAGCTGCCGGCGGTTGGCATGCTGCGCCGCGGTCGCCTGCGGCGAAGCGGTGTTGGCGCGCGTGCCGAAATAGTCGAAGTCGGTGCCCATGTCCAGCGGCCGGCAGTCCGCATCCTGCGCGTCGCACTGCAGCAGGGTGAGGTCGACGGTGGCGCCGCGGCTGTGCCCGGAAACCGGCGCGATGTAGGCGCCGAGCAGCTGCGACTTGTCCAGGTCCGGGTAATGCGCCGCCTTGGTGCGCTGGTCGGCCGGATCCCCGGCCCAGCGCACGAAATGCGCCACCGCGCGCGCCGGCCGGTAGCAGTCGAACACGCGCAGGCGCTGGTGGCGCGCACGCAACGCATGCTCTACCCGGGCCAGCGCTGCGGCCGCTTCGCGCTTGAGATAGCAGCGCGGCGCGGCGTAGCCGTCCACCGGCGCGCCGACGAAGTTGTCGCGGCCGGCGTAGGCGATCTGCTGCGACAGGTCGGGCACCAGGCTGCGGACATCGACCATCCCCGCCTGCTCCATGGTGGTGGCCGGCGACAGCAGCGGCGCGTCCGCGGCCGTCGCCACGCCGCCCGCGATCAGCAGCAACGCCGCGACGCCGGCACGGACGCTAGTCACAGTCGCCCACCCGGACGAACGCGAGGTCCTCGTAATCGGAGCTGAAATCGCCCTGCGGATCGAGCTTGGCCATGCGCAGGGTGCGCGCATCGCCGCTGCCGGCGAATTCCAGCCAGGCGTCGAGGTCGACCGCGACGTCGTCCCAGTGCAGCAGGTAGCGCCCGCCCAGCTCGCCGATCGTGCCGTGCATCTTCGGCGACTTCGCCGAGCGCCATTCCACGCCATCGCCCCGCGGGCAGATGCGGACATCGCCGAACCACGGATCGCGCCAGAGGCCGAGCCAGGGCTGCAGCCGGGCCGCGGCAACCGGCTTGCGCGCAGCGATGTCCGGGACCGGCGCCGGCTGCGCTGCAGCCGCCGGCGACGGAGCGGCCGGCCGCTCGACGGCATCGGCAAAATTATCGAAGCCGCGCTCGTCGTCGGGCTGGGTGAACAGCTTGAGCAGCACCTCGCCGAGCACCGTGCGCGCGGTGCCGCCGTCGCCGTTGATCATGAACACGAAGCCGGACTGCCGGTCCGGCAACAGCATCATCATCGAGTACATGCCGCCGAGCGTGCCGGTGTGCGAGACGGTCCATTCGCCGTCGGCGTCGGCGACCCGGAAGCCGTAGGCGTAGGCGTAGTAATGGGTGTCGTCCATCTCGCGGCGGAACTGCGAAATCGGCATCGGCGTGCGCGCCTTCCACAGCTCCGCGCGCTGCTGCGGGCCCAGCCACCGCAGCTGCGCCGGCGTCGGCGCCAGCCAGTTGCGGGCCCAGGCGAGCATGTCGTCCAGGCCGCAGCGGATGCCGCCGGCCGCGGCCGAGGTGATCGCCGGAACCACGGCGCCGTCCTCGCGCATGACCACGTTGCCCTCGCCCTCGCGCCGGTGCGGCTGGGCGAGGCTGCCGGCGTCGGCGCGGGAAAACTCGCCGACGCGGCAGCCGCCCAGGCCCAGCGGCGCGAACAGCTCGCGTCGCACCAGCTCCTCGTAGGAGGCGCCGCCCGCGGCCGCGGCCACTTCGCCGGCGACCACGTACAGCAGGTTGTCGTAGGCGTAGCCGGCGCGGAACCCGTAGGCCGGCTTGATGTGGCGCAGGCCATGGACGATGTCGGCGCGGGTGAACAGGTTCGGCTCCGGCCACAGCATCAGGTCGCCGCCGCCTTCGGGCAGGCCGCTGTTGTGCACCAGCAGGTCGCCCACGGTCATGTGCCGCGTCACCCAGGGATCGTGCATCGCGAAGTCCGGCAGGTACTTCGTCACCGGGTCGTCCCAGCGCAGCTTGCCGGCCTGCACCAGCCGCGCCAGCACGCTGGCGGTCATCGCCTTGCTGTTGGAGGCGATCTTGAACAGCGTCTTCGTGGTCACCGGATCGCCGGAGCCGGCGACGGTCTCGCCGAAGCCGCGCGCGTAGACGACCTGGCCGTCCTCGATCACGCCCACGGCGATGCCGGGCAGGCGGTAGCGGGCGATCGCGGCTTCGACCGCCTCGTCCACCAGGTACGCCGGCGCGCGTTGCGCCGGCCCCGGCGCGGGGCTGGTTCCGGCAGCGGCCGTGCCCGCGGCCAGCAGTAGCGCCAGTACGAGCAGGCGGCTCATGGCGCGTCCCCGGGCCCGCGCGCGGCCGCGTCGATCGCCGCCTGCCACACCCGCAGCAGATTGCCGCTCCAGAGCTTGTCGATATCGGCCTCGCCGAAGCCGCGCGCACGCAGCCCGGCGGTGACGTTGCGCGTTTGCGAGGCATCCATCCAGCCGGTGATGCCGCCGCCGCCGTCGAAGTCCGAGGCGATGCCGACGTGGTCGATGCCCGCCACCTGCACCATGTGCGCGATGTGGTCGAGATAATCGTCCAGCGTCGCCAGCGGATACTGCTGCTGGATCCGCGCCATGCCTGCGGCCATCGCCGGCAGGCCGTCGTGCCTGTCGCTGTCGTATTCGGCATCGCCGGCCTGGCGCGCGACCTGCGCCTGCAGCGCTTTCTCGGCGGCGGCGCGGCCGGGGTCGTGCTTGAGGAATTCCTTGTAGGCCACGGCCTGGATCACGCCGCCCTTGGCGGCGATGGCGCGCAGCAGGGCGTCGGGCAGGTTGCGCGGGTGCTCGACCAGCGCCCGCGCCGAGGAATGCGAGGCGATGATCGGTGCCTGCGAGGCCGCCAGCGCATCGCGCACGCACGCGTCCGAGGCGTGCGAGACGTCCACCAGCATCCCCAGCGCATTGGCGCGCGCGACCGCGGCGCGGCCGAAGTCGCTCATGCCCGCGTCGTCCGGGCTGCCCATCGCCGGCTCGCCGTGCTCGGTGTCCGGCATCGAGCTGCTGCACAGGTCGTTGTTGCCGACGTGCACCAGCCCCAGGTAACGCGCGCCGCGGGCGTAGGCGGCGTCCAGGCGCGCCAGGTCGTGGCCGAGCGAGTAGCCGTTCTCGATCCCGATCAGCGCCGACAGCACGCCGCGGGCATGGTTGTCGCGCACCTGCTGCGGCGTGGTCGCGGCGCGGATGCGGTCCGGATAACGCTGCAGCATCGATTCGATCGCCGAGTACTTGCGCTCGGCCTGGGCCACGGCGTCGGCGTACCCGGCCGGCGTCAGCGGCCCCTGGCCGACGTAGATCACGAAGAACGCGGCGTCCAGCCCGCCGCGTTCCATCTTGCCCAGGTCCACCTGCAGCGCGCTGTCGCCACCGACGTCGAAGCGCGGCGCGCGCATGTAGTCCGACGGGATGTCGACGTGGGTGTCCAGCGTCAACGGTACGTCCCGGCCGGCGGCCGGGGCGTGCGCGCAACCGGCGAGCAGCGTCGCCAGCAGCGCGACCGCGGCGATCCGGCCCGCGGATCCTGTCATGTCCATTGCCACTCCCCCGGCGAGCGTTCGCCCGCAACCATTTCCTGCAGCGTCTGCCGCCGTCGCACCACGACGTGGCGGCCGTCGTCGACCAGCACCTCGGCGGCCAGCGGCCGCGAGTTGTAGGTCGATGCCATCGACGCACCATAGGCACCGGTGGCGGCGATTGCCAGCAGGTCGCCGGCCTCGCAGCGCGGCAGGGTGCGCGCGAGCGCGAAAGTGTCGCCGGTTTCGCACACCGGGCCGACCACGTCGTAGGCCACGATCTCGCGTCCGCCGTTGTCGCCCAGCCGCACGATGTCGTGCCAGGCGTCGTACAGGCTGGGCCGCAGCAGGTCGTTCATGGCCGCGTCGACCACCAGGAAATCGCGCTGCTCGCCGTGCTTGGTCAGCAGCGCGCGGGTCAGCAGCAGGCCGGCCTCGGCCACCAGCCAGCGGCCGGGCTCGAGCACGAGGAGGCCCTCGTAGCCGGCCAGGGCGGCGCGGATCTCGGCGACGTAGGCGGTCGCCGCCGGCGCCTGTTCGCCCGCGCGGTAGCGCACGCCGAGGCCACCGCCGACATCGATGCTGGCGACGCGGTGACCGGCGCCCTCCAGCTCGCGCCAGAAACGCGCCAGCCGCCGCAACGCCTCGCGGATCGGCGCCAGTTGCAGGATCTGGGAACCGATGTGCATGTGCAGCCCGTCCAGGCGCACGTGCGGGCGCTGCGCCGCGGACTCGAACCAGGACCGCGCCTCGGCGATCGACACCCCGAACTTGTTCTCCGACTTGCCGGTGGAGATCTTGGCGTGGGTGTGCGCGTCGACGTCCGGATTGATCCGCGCCGCCGCGCGCGCGACGGTGCCGCGCGCCTGCGCCAGCCGCTGCAGCAGGTCGAGCTCGGCGCGCGACTCGACATTGAAGCGGGCGATGCCGGCGTCCAGCGCCTGCACGATCTCGTCCTCGCGCTTGCCGACCCCGGAAAACACGATTTTCTCCGGCGCGATGCCGGCGCGCAGCGCACGCCACAACTCGCCGCCGGACACGATGTCGGCGCCGGCGCCCTGCTCCGCCAGCAGCCGCAGGATCGCGCCGTTGCTGTTGGCCTTGACCGCGTAGCAGACCAGCGCATCCAGGCCCTGCAGGGCCGCCTGCAGGCTGGCCATGCGTTGCCGGATCGCGGTCGCCGAGTACACGTGCAACGGCGTGCCCTCGCGCGCCGCCAGCGCCTGCAGGTCGACGCCCTCGACGGTTGCGGCCGTGCGCGCGCCGCCCTCGCCCGCGCCGGGGTCGCCGGTTTCGGCGCGGGGGTGGTTGTTCTGCGGATCCAGGGTCATCGCCTCGCCATGCCATCGGCGGCGGTGCCGCTGCCGGCATCGCGCGCAAGAGGACGGCGCATGCGCCGTCCGTGGTCGTTGCCCGAAAAAAGCGGCGGCCCGTCGTCAACGGGCCGCCGAGGGGGGCATCAGAAGTTGTAGGTCACGACCAGCTGCATGTAACGCGGCGCCTGCCAGACCGTGCCTTCCCCGAAGTAGGGCCGCTTGTTGCCGGGAGTGCTCTCGTAGCGAGAATGCACGTTGAGCATCGCCTGGCTGTTGAACAGGTTGTAGACGGACAGGCGCGCTTTCAGGTCAACGTCCTGGAACGGCGTGAACGTCACGTTGAGGCCCATGTCCTTGACCCACGGGAGGCGACCGAAGGCGCCACGTTCGGTGTAGATGAACTGCCTTGTCGTCCAGTTGCCATCGCAGCCCGACTCGCACAACCAACCCGAGCCGCCGCCGCTGAATTCGCTGGAACCACCCGCCGCGCGGTTGTCGTTGGGCCAGCGCACGCCGAAGGCGGTGATGGGTCCACCGGAAATCGCCGACAGCGTGGCACCGAACAGCCACATGTCGTTGAGCTTGTAGCTGCCGCGCAGCTTGATCTGGTGACGGTGGTCGTTGAACAGCACGCCATAGCGCTCGTTGACGGCCGGATGATCGTAGAACTGCACCAGGTTGGTGTCGTTGTAACCCGTATCCGAATTCACCGGGCCCTCGATATTGCCCTCGGACTTGGACCAGATGTAGCTGGCGTTGAACGCCCACTTGTCGTCCCAGGCCCGATCCAGCTGGAACTCCACCGCCTTGTAGGTGCGCTTCGGCCTCTTGTAACCCATGACCGCGCCGCTGCCGGACGCCTCATAGCCATCCACGGAGCTGTCGAAGGTCACCCACTTGCCTTCGTTTTCGCACCACAGAGTGTTGGTCTCGCCCGGATTGATGATCGGGAACCCGGATGCCGAGTCGTCCCAGAAGTAGCTGGGGCAGTCAGCGATGTGGTTGATGCGCGTGTCTTCCACCGCGCGATTCAGTTCGCGGTAAGTCGCGTTGATGCCATACGACCAGGCCTGGTTGATCGCCTGCTGGAAGCCTAGGATGAATTCGTCCTGGTAGACCTGCTTCAAGTCGCGGGCGACCTCGATGCGAACATCGTCGGGCGCGGGCACGTTGCCGTCGGTATTGACCGGGCCGATCTGCGCTCCGAGGTTCGGAAGCAGGTAAGTGCCCGCAACCGGATGCTCCAACACGGTAAAGCCGTCGAGCACGTAATAGGTGTGCTCGTCCGTGGTGCCGCCGCCGAAGTAATCGGTGAGCTTGTTGGTCAGCGGGATGTAGTAGCGGCCCGCATTACCGAACAGCTTGGTCGTGCCGTCGCCCTTCACGTCCCAGCTGAAACCAAAGCGCGGGGAGATCATGTCGCTGAAATCGGCTTGAGCGAAGGTCGCGCCCGAGGCCAGCTTGTTGTGGAACTTATCGGCGCGCAGGCCGATGTTCAACAGCAGGTTCGGGGTGACGTTCCAGTTGTCTTCGATATAGATGGCTTGCGCCTCGGTCGAGACCGGAGTGCCTGTGACCTTGTGGCGTGCATCCACGTATGCGGTTACGCCGGCGGGAACATCCGCGCCGTTGGAGAGCTCCCGATCCGTTTCGTCGGCGTCGATGCCGAGCAGCGTGTAGCTCACGCCGTCGCCCGGATAGCGGCTCGCGCTGTCGGAGTCCATCACTTCCCGGTCCAGGCCGAAGCGCAGCAGGTGGTCGCCGAGCGTCCATTCGAAGTCCAGGCGTGCAGCCTCGCGCTCGTCGAAGCGGGCATTGATGCCGCCGTCGGTCGGGTGGCAGCCTTCCGGCGTGGTTTCGTCGCCGAACATCGCGGTATAGGTGCTGTCGCGGACCACGATGCTGCAATCCGGGTCCTGCGCACTGCTGTTGGCGGCGCTGCGTTTGTTCACCCCATACAGCGCCTTTACCACGAAGTTGTCGGACAGGTGGCCGGTATAGGTGAGCGACCAGTTGTTGCCGCCAGAGTTCGCGATGCTGTCGCCCTTCAGCCTGCCGAGCGAATCCGTGTCCCATGTGTAGGTGTAGATATCGGTCGTCGATTCGGCCTTGTCGGAGAAGGCCAGGAATTCCAGCAGGTGGTTGTCGTTGATGCGCCAATCCAGCTTGGTGCCCCAGAAGTGGTCGGGGCTGCGGGTGTAGAAGGCATCGTTCGTGTCGATGTCCCGCGAGTTGGCATCGCGCGCCTCGTACATCGCGAAGAAGAACAGCTTGTCCTTCACCAGGGGGCCGGATGCCCAGAGGTTGGTCTTGAAGAACGAGCCGTCGTCGCGGCTGGTACGATCGCGCTCGTCCACGGTGCCATCGTGGTGGAAGTGGTCGTCCCGGGCCCAATTCCAGACCGACGGCTCCCATGTCAGCTGCACGCCGGCATGGAATTCGTTGCCGCCGGATCGCGTCACGGCGTTGATGACGCCACCGGTACTGCGCCCGAATTCGGCCGAGTAACCACCGGTCTTGACCTGGAATTCCTGGAAGAAATTGAACGGCACCGTCGAGAAGCCTTGGCGACGATACGGATCGGTCACGTCCAGGCCATTGATGTAGACGGCGTTCTCCGCCACCGACGAGCCACCGAAGGTGAGGCCGCCGAAGGTGGCACCGGACGACACCACGCCGGGCGCCAGCAGGGCGACCGAGCCGAGGCTCTGGTCCACCGGTAGCCGCGCCAATTCCTCGCGGGTGACATTGGTGGCCGATTCCGTCGAAAAGACGTCGACGCGATTGACGACGCGCGAACCCACCACCTGCACGGTGTCCAGGTTCACCGTACCTTCGCTGGTCAGGTTCACCGAGGTCGTGCCGCCCAGCGAGACGGTCACGGCGACCGGCTCGGCGTCACCTGCCGAAAGGCTGTACTGGCCCGGCGGCAGTTGGCCGATGCGGTAACTGCCGTCCGAGTCGACCGTGACCGTGCGGCTGGCGCCGCTCGCGATATTGGTGACCGTCACCTGAGTACCAGCTGCGGCCTGGCCCGCGATCGCACCGGTGGCGCTCTGCGCCAGCACCGGCGCCGCGAGCGACGAAAGGCACATCCCCATGGCGATGCAAAGCACGGACTTGCGCAAATTCCGGGTATTGCTCATTTCCTCTCCCCCAAACGGTGCACGTGGTTGTGTGTGATGTGGTTGCCGCCGAAAAAACCGTTCAATGCCGGCCGCTGCCGTCGACCGGCGTCGATAGCAATTGCCAGGCGAAGTCGTAGTCCCACTGGTCGAAATACAGGTTGCCGCCGTCCCACTCGGCCTCGCCGCGCTGCAGGTCGACGGTCTCGGAGCGGAAATGGGTCTTCGCCGGCAGCAGCGGCCGGCTGTAGTCGTCGTTGAAGGCGATGCGGTAGGCATCCAGACCGCCCAGGTAGAAGCCTGCGACGGCCGGGTCGGTGTCGTCCAGCCTGCCGAAGGTCACGTCCATCGGAATCCAGCCGTAGGGCGCGATGTACAGCTGTCCCCAGTCGTGCAGGTTCCAGTAGGCGTCGTCGGCCGCGGCGCTGTCGCCGTAATGCATCATCCCCGACTGCCAGCGCGCGGGGATGCCGTTGAGCCGCAGCAGCGCGATCAGCAGCAGGGTCTGCTGGCCGCAGTCGGCGTGGCCGGCGTGCAGCGCGTAGTCGCTGATGTTGGAGATCGTGGAGTATTCGCGGGCGCCGGCCCACGGGATCGCGTCGACCGCGGCGTAGAGCTTCTGCGCGATCCGCCAGGGGTTGGTCTCCGCGCCCACGACCCTGCGCGAGAACGCGCGCAGGTCGTCGGTGAACACCACATGCGGCGCGCGCTGCGCCACGAACGGCGCCAGCTCCGGGGTGATGCCCGCAGCCACGACCCGGTCCGGGTCGATGTCGAAGCGGCGGGCGCTGACGGTGACGTCGTAGGTCACCGAGAACGCGGTCGGCTTGCCCGCGACGGCCGGCTGCTCCAGGTACACGGTGCGCTGCAGCGCCGATTCGGGCGCGATGCGGTGCGCCGCCGGCGCGCTGGCGACCAGGCGGATGTCCTGCTGCTGGCCCGGAATGGCGCGCGGGTACGGGATCCAGGCGCGCACGGTCTCGCCGGCCGGCACCGCGTCGGCGTCCACCGTCAGCGACTGGGTGACGCGCAGGCGGCGCGGCAGCACGCTGTCGGCCTGCGCGGCGCGCGCGGCGGCGACCACGGCGCGGTGGTGCGCATGCGCGCTCTCCAGCGGACTGTCGGTGAAGGGCGTCGGTTGCGCGCGCCGCGCCCGCGCCTGCGCGCTCAGGCGGAACAGGTTGCCGGGCGCACGATTGAAGTACAGGCGCCGGCCATCGATGTCCATGCGCTCGAGCAGCCCGGCGGCGTCCCACTGCGCGAATTCGTCATCGCGCAGGTCGGGGATCTGCTTGCGCACGCGCGCCTTGACCGCGTCGGCATCCAGGGTGAAGTCGAGCCGGATCCGGCGCATGCGCTCGCGCTGGAAGCGCAAGGCGTCGCCCGTCGCGGAGGGCTGCGCCGCGGTCAGCGCCTGCGCGATCGCCGCTTCGGCGCCCGCGAAATCCCCGGCGTCGATCCGCGCGATCACGGCACCGAGCGTCGCGTCATCCACGGCCGATGCATCCGCCGCGGCCTCGCTCGCGCCCGCAACCGTCACGTCCACCGGCACGGCGAGGCCGCGGCCCGTCAGTGCGAGCAGCAACAGCGGCGCGCACAGGCTCCATCGGCGCTGCCGCACCGACCTTGCCACGACAGGGGCTGGCACCGCATCCACCCACATTTCCCCAGCGAATCAGCCAATGGATGGCTGTGTAACATGGCCGTGGATGCTGGTCAATAATTTATTCTTTTCGTGTATGTTAGAGGAATCAGCTATTCCGCACTGCACCAAATTGCACTGCCTCCGCCGCCTGCAGGCGAGGATGTTCCAGGGGACACGATGATCCAGACGGTCTGGCCTTATCTCGCGGTGCTGCTGCTGGTCGCCGGCATCTTTCCGGCGCTGGAGCGGCGCACCGGCTGGAAGCTGTTCGCGGTGTTCCCGCCGATCGTGCTGGTGTACCTGTCGGTAACGGCGCTGGCGGTGCTCGGCCTGTGGCAGGTCACGCCGGCGATCCAGACCTCGCAGAAGTTGCTGATCGCGCAACTGATCCCGGCGCTGCTGTTCCTGCTGATGATCAACTGCGACCTGCGCGCGATCTTCGCGCTCGGGCCGCGGGTGCTGGCGGTGTTCTTCTGCACCACGCTCAGCCTGTTCGTCGGCTTCGTCGTCACCTACCTGGCATTCCGCCAGCTGCTTCCGGCCGGCGATGGCTGGCAGCCGCTGGCCGCGGTCAGCGGCAGCTGGGTCGGCGGCAGCGCCAACATGGTGGCGGTCAAGCAGGCGATCGGGATGTCCGACGACGCCCTGGCACTGGCGCTGCTGACCGACGCGATCTGCTACTCGATGTGGGTCGCGATCCTGTTTTCCACCGCGCGGCTGGCGCCGGCGTTCAACCGTTTCACCCGCGCCCGCTCCAGCGCCGACCTGGTGGTCGCGCAACCGCGCACGACCGGCCCGGCGAGTGCCGACGCGGTGCTGCTGTGGCTGGGGCTGGCGGCGCTGGCGACGGTCGTTTCGACGGAGCTGGCCACGCTGCTGCCGACCTCGGACATGGTCGGCGCCACCACCTGGACGATCCTGATCGCCACCGGTCTGGGCCTGGTCGCGGCGCATACCCCGCTGGCGCGCTTCTCCGGCGCCGGCCCGATCTCCGGGGCGCTGCTGATCTTCGTGGTCGCGGTGATGGCCTCGCAGAGCAACTTCTCCGGCATCGCCACCGCGCCGCTGTACCTGCTGTGCGGGGTGTGCATCATCGCCATCCACGCGCTGCTGATGCTGCTGGCCGCGCGGCTGTTCCATTTCGACCTGTACCTGTGCGGGATCTCCTCGCTGGCGCACATCGGCGGCGTGGCCGCGGCGCCGATCCTGGCGGCGACGTACTCGGCGGTGCTGGTGCCGGTCGCGATCCTGCTGGCGTTGCTCGGCTATATCCTTGGCACCGGTTTCGGCCTGTTGATGGCCACGGTGCTGTCGTCCCTGGCGCCGGTCTGAGGCCCTGTCCGAGGTGCATCGCATGCGAATTCCGTTCCCCACCATCGTTGCCGTACTGGCCCTGGCGCTGCTGGTGCCGCCGCCGGCGGGCGCCGCGCAGACGCAAGCGTCGGCAGCGACGACGGTGCCGGCCAGCGGCGTGATCGGCGTCGAAGAGGCCTACCTGTCGCCGGAGTTCTGGGTGGCGCGGCTGGCCGCGCCCGACGCCGTGGTCCTGGACACTGCCGCGATCGCGGCGCAGAACGCCCGGCTGCTGCGCCTGGACGATTCCATGCACGACCTGCGCGCGCTGCCCGCGCGCCTGGATCGCGCCCGGGTCGCCGGCTGGATCCAGGCGCTGGCGCAGCGCCCCGCGCAGCCGCTGTACGACGTCGACGGCCAGCCGGTCGCCGCGGCCACGCTCGACGCGATCCTCGCCAACCGCGCCCTCGACGCGATCCCGGCGCGGCAGGACACCCGCTACGGCATGGTGCTGCAGCGGGCCGCGCTGCGCGCCTTCCCCACCGACCTGCGGGTGTTCAGCCGCGACGGCGACACCGACATCGACCGCTTCCAGGAAAGCGCGCTGTTCCCCGGCACCCCGGTGGCCATCGTCCACGCGAGCGGCGACGGCCAGTGGCTGTTCGTGGTCAGCGAGCGCTATGCGGCCTGGATCCAGCGGGAGGCCGTCGCCGAAGGCGCCCGCGACGCCGTGTTCGCGCATGCCGACCGGACCCCCTACCGCATCGTCACCGGCGCCAAGCCGCGCACCGTGTTCACCCGCGAGCAGCCGCAACTGTCGGAACTGCAGCTGGACATGGGCGTGCGCATGCCCCTCGCCGACGTGCCGCCGGACCAGCCGGTCAACGGCCAGCATCCCTACACCTCGTGGGTGCTGGAGCTGCCGCTGCGCAACCCCGACGGCAGCCTCGGCTTCGCCCCGGCGCTGCTGCCCAGGACCGCCGACACCGCCGCCGACTACCTGCCGCTGACCCGGGCCAACCTCCTCCGCCAGGCCTTCAAGTTCCTCGGCGAGCGCTACGGCTGGGGCCACTCGTACAACGGGCGCGACTGCAGCGGCTTCGTCTCCGACGTCTACCGCAGCATGGGCGTGCAGCTGCCGCGCAACACCAGCGACCAGTCGGTGAGTCCGGCGCTGAACCGCATCCACTTCGCGCCGTCCGACGGCCGCGACAAGCGCATGGCCGCGCTCGCCGCATTGCAGGTCGGCGACCTGGTCTACATCCCCGGCCACGTGATGATGGTGGCGGGCCGCATCGGCGACGAGCCCTACGTGATCCACGACACCAGCGGCGGCAGCTACCTGGGCGCCGACGGCGAGCTGCGTTCCATGCACCTCAACGGTGTCTCGCTGACGCCGCTGACGCCGCTGATGTTCAACGCCACGCAAAGCTACGTCGACCGCATCACCAACATCGTCCGCATCCGTCCCTGAGCACCGAAAGGAAGCCCGGCTCGCCATGAAGATTTCGTCCACCCCCCGGAAGTCCGCCGCATGAAGATCACCGGCATCAGGTTCGGCATGCTGCGCGTGCCGTTGAAGACCCCGTTCAAGACCGCGCTGCGCACCGTCGAGCAGGTCGAGGACATCGTGGTCATGGTGCACACCGACAGCGGCCAGGTCGGCTACGGCGAGGCGCCGGCCACCGCGGTGATCACCGGCGACACCCACGGCTCGATCGTGGAAGCGATCCGCCGCTACATCGCCCCGCGCCTGATCGGCATGGATATCGCCGACCTCAACCGCATCACCGGGCTGATCCAGGGCGCGATGGAGAAGAACTCCAGCGCCAAGGCCGCGGTCGAGATCGCGATCTACGACCTCTGGGGCCAGCTCTACGGCGCGCCGCTGTACCAGCTGCTGGGCGGCGGCGACCCGGTGATCACCACCGACATCACCATCAGCGTGGACTACATCGACAAGATGGTGGCCGATTCGATCGCCGCGGTGGAGCGCGGCTTCGAATCGCTGAAGATCAAGGTCGGCAAGGACATCGGCGTCGACATCGAGCGGGTCAAGGCGATCTACGCCGCGGTCGAGGGCCGCGCGCTGCTGCGACTGGACGCCAACCAGGGCTGGACCGCCAAGCAGGCGGTGTACGCACTGCAGACGCTGGAGGAGGCCGGGGTCAAGCTGGAGCTGGTCGAGCAGCCGGTCAAGGCGCACGACATGGAGGGCATGCGCTACGTCACCGAGCGCGTGCACACGCCGATCATGGCCGACGAGAGCGTGTTCGGCCCGATGGAGGTGATCGAGCTGATCCGGATGCGCGCGGCCGACATCATCAACATCAAGCTGATGAAGACCGGCGGCATCTCCAACGCGGTCAAGATCGCCGACATCGCCGGCATGCACGGCATCGACTGCATGATCGGCTGCATGCTGGAGACCAGCATCAGCGTGGCGGCGGCGGTGCACCTGGCGGTGGCCAAGGCCGGCGTGATCACCAAGGTCGACCTCGACGGACCCTCGCTGTGCGCGACCAACCCGGTCGACGGCGGGGTGATCTTCAACGAGTCGGAGATCTCGGTCACCGACGCGCCGGGCCTGGGGATCCGCGAGATCCGCGGCCTGGAACTGCTGGCCGAGCCCAAAGCCGCCTGACATGAGCGCGCTGGTCAAGATCCGCGCCGAACGCGACCGCATGTCGGCGATCGAGCGCCGCATCGCCGACTTCGTGCTGGAGAACGCCCAGCTGCTGCGCGACTACTCCTCGCAGCACTTGGCCAACGCGCTCGGGATCAGCCAGTCCAGCGTGGTCAAGTTCTGCCAGAAGCTCGGCTTCAAGGGTTACCCGGACCTGAAGTTCTCGATCGGCGAGGCGCTGGTGCGCGCCGACAACGGCCAGGCGACGGCGGGCGCGGAAGCCGCCGAGAGCGACCGCAAGAGCACCCTGGCCGGCAGCCTGTGGCGGCGCAAGTCCGAAGCCGAGGAAGCGACCCGGCTGATCAACCCGCCCGACGCGATCGACGCCGTGGCCGCGGCCATCGGCCATGCCGGCAAGGTGTTCATCATCGGTCTGGGCGAGGACGACATCCACGCCCGCGCCTTCGCCCAGAAGCTGTCGCTGCTGGGCATCCTGGCGGTGCACAACTTCGACCCCGCGCACATGACCGCGAGCATGTCCGTCGCCGGTCCCGGCGACGTGCTGCTGGTGTTTTCCGAGCACGGCAAGCAGTCGGCGCTGTGCCAGATCTGCCGCTATTTCCGCGAGCAGCAGGGCAAGGTGATCACGGTGACCCGGCACACCTCCAACGCGCTGCGCGCGCACGCCGACATCGCCCTGCTGGTGTCGGCGCACGACGAGCGCGCGCACATCGAGCCGCTGCTGTACCACTCGGCGCTGCAGCACCTGCTCGACGGCGTGTTCGTGCTGCTGTGCGAGGCCGACGACGGGCGCAACGCGCGCCTGCAGGCCAACCTGGAGCGGCTGCAGCCGCTGCTGGAGCCATGAGCGCATGCCGCGCACCGCTACGGCGGCCAGCGGCCGCGCATGCGGCGATCGGGTAACGGGACGGACCTGTCAGGAGCACGCCATGTCGATTCGCCGCCATCTCCGCGCCCTGCCCTGGCTGTCCATGCTCGCCGCGATCGCCGCGACCACCGCGCTCGCCGGCTGCGCGCACCGGCCCGCCGCCACGGCCGAATCGCTGCGCTGGCAGCAGGCGCAACAGCTGGTGCTGGTCACCACCGCCGACTGGGACAGCCCCCGCGGCGAGCTGCGCACCTACGCGCGCGCGGACGACGGCAGCTGGCGTGCCGCCGCGCCGCCGCAGCCGGTGACGATCGGCCGCGCCGGCGCGGCCTGGGGCATCGGCCTGCACGACATCCCGGCCGGCGACACCGGCCCGGTCAAGCGCGAGGGCGACGGCCGCAGCCCGGCCGGCGCGTTCGCGATCGGCGAGGCGTTCGGCTATGCGCCCAGCGCCGCCACCGCCCTGCCCTACGCGGCGATGGGCGCGTCGGACTACTGCATCGACGTCAGCGGCTCGCCGTACTACAACCGCATCGTCGACGCCGCCGCGGTCGGCGCGGAGGCGGTACGCGGCTCCACCGAGCCGATGCGCCGCGACCTGCATGCCGACGGCGACCAGCGCTATCGCCTGGGCTTCGTGATCGAGCACAACCCGCGCGGCGCGGCGCAGGCCGGCAGCTGCATCTTCGGCCACCTGTGGCAGACCCCGGACACCGCCACCGCCGGCTGCACCGCAATGGCGCCGGCGACCATGCAGGCGCTGCTGGCGTGGCTGGACCCGCGGGCGCAGCCGCTGTTCGTGTTGCTGCCCGCCGCCGAATACCGCCGCCTGCAGACCGCCTGGCGGCTGCCGCGACTGCCCTGACCGCCCCCGCCCCGGAGCCCGCATGAGCGCCACCGCCCGCATCCTCACCGGCCTCGCCGCCGGCGCCGTCATCGGCCTGCTGCTGGCCTGGCTGGATCCCGCGCTCGGAGTGCGCGCGGCCGACCTGGTTCAGCCCTTCGGCAAGCTCTGGCTCAACGCCCTGCAGATGACGGTGGTGCCGCTGGTGCTGGCGCTGGTGATCGTGGGCGTCAATACCGCCAGCGATGCGGCCAGCTCCGGCCGGGTCGCGCGGCGCGCGATCCTGGTGTTCCTGACGATCCTGTCCGGGGTGGCGGCGTTCACCGCGCTGGTGGCGCCGCTGGCGCTGTCGCTGGTGCCGCGCGATCCCGGCCTGGCCGCGGCCCTGCACGGCGCCTCCGACGGCGCGCCCGCGGCCACCGCGCCCGCCGGCTGGGCCGATGCGCTGACCGCGATCGTCCCCAGCAACGCGATCGCCGCCGCCGCGCAGAGCGCGATGCTGCCGCTGGTGGTGTTCGCCCTGTTCTTCGGCTTCGCCCTGACCCGGATCGGCGCCGACCACCGCGCGAAGATGGTCGATTTCTTCCAGGCGATCGCCGACGCGATGATCGTGGTCGTGCGCTGGGTGCTGTGGGCGGCGCCCGCGGGCGTGTTCGCCCTGATCCTGGCGGTGTGCGCGCGCTCCGGGTTGAGCATGCTCAGCGCGCTGGGGGTGTACATCCTGCTGGAATGCCTGCTGTACCTGGCGGCCACGGCGATGATGCTGCCGCTGGCGGTACTGTGGGGCGGCGAGCGCCTGCGCCACTTCCTCGCCGGGCTGGTGCCGGCGCAGGTGGTCGCGGCCAGCACCCAGTCCTCGCTGGCCTCGCTGCCGGCGATGCTGCAGAGCGCCGACCGCCACCTGGGCTATCCGCCGCAGGTCGCCTCGCTGGTGCTGCCGATGGCGGTATCGCTGTTCCGCATCGCCAGCCCGATCCAGTACCTGGCCTCGGCCTGCTTCATCGCCTGGGCCTTCGGCGTCGACCTCAGCGCCGCGCAGCTGGCCACCGGCGCCGCGCTGGCGGTGGTGATCAGCCTGGGTTCGGTGGGGCTGCCGGGACAGGTCAGCTTCATGGCCACCAACCTGCCGGTGACCCAGGCGATGGGCCTGCCGGTCGGCCCGCTGGGCCTGCTGCTGGCGGTGGACACGATCCCGGACGTGTTCGCCACCGTCGGCAACGTCAGCGCCGACCTCACCGCCACCAGCATCGTCGCGCGGCAGTCGCGCGGGGACGCGGTGGCCACGCCGTAGGGCCCGGCCCCGGGGGCCGGCGCGGGGGCGGCGCGATTGGCCTGCCGAGCCGCGCCCATGCGAAAATCAGCGATTGCCCCCGTAGCTCAGCTGGATAGAGCGTCCCCCTCCTAAGGGGAAGGTCGTGCGTTCGAATCGCGCCGGGGGCGCCAGAGGTTATGCAGGTCCCTCTGCAAGAGCCCGCACATCCCCGTGCGGGGATCCAATGGAAAAGCCACCCGGAAGCGGTGCAACGCGCCCGGACAGCATCAATCTGGAGTTCCTCACGATGACCCACCCCGTCCTCACCGCCCTCGGCCTCGGCGACAACGAGTCCGGCACCTACCTCGGCAACGGCGAGTGGTCGCAGACCCGCGATGCCGGCGTGCTGGAACCGGTCAATCCCACCGACGGCAGCGTGCTGGCGCGGGTGCAGGCGTCCTCGCAGGAGGACTACGACACCATCGTCGAGCGCGCCCAGGCCGCGTTCAAGGTCTGGCGCACGACCCCGGCGCCGCGCCGCGGCGAGGCCATCCGCCTGTGCGCGGACGCGCTGCGCGCCAACAAGGACAAGCTCGGCTCGCTGGTGGCGCTGGAAATGGGCAAGTCCAAGCCCGAGGGCGACGGCGAGGTGCAGGAGATGATCGACATCGGCGACTTCGCCGTCGGCCTCTCGCGCCAGCTGTACGGCCTGACCATGCATTCCGAGCGCCCCGGCCACCGCATGTACGAGCAGTGGCACCCGCTGGGCCTGGTCGGGATCATCTCGGCGTTCAACTTCCCGGTCGCGGTCTGGGCCTGGAATTCCTTCGTCGCGGCGGCATGCGGCGACATCTCGATCTGGAAGCCCTCGCCCAAGGTGCCGCTGTCGGCGATCGCGGCGCTGCGGATCTGCAACCAGGCGCTGAAGCAGGGCGGCTTCCCCGACCTGTTCTTCCTGTTCAACGACGCCGGCAACGAGCTGGCGCAGGGCTTCGTCGACGACAGGCGCGTCGCGCTGATCTCCTTCACCGGCTCCACCCGGGTCGGGCGCATGGTCGGCGAGCGCGTGGCCCGGCGCATGGGCCGCTCGCTGCTGGAACTGGGCGGCAACAACGCGATCATCCTCGACGAGACCGCCGACCTGAAGCTGGCGATCCCGGGGATCGTGTTCGGCGCGGTCGGCACCGCCGGCCAGCGCTGCACCACCACCCGTCGCCTGTTCGTGCACGAGAAGATCCACGACGACGTGCTGGCCCGGCTGGTCGCCGCGTACAAGCAGGTCGAAGGCAAGATCGGCGACCCCACCGACCCGAAGAACCTGATGGGCCCGCTCAACAGCCGCGACGCGGTGCAGGCCTACCTGGACGCGATCGCGAAGGCGAAGGCGGCCGGCGGCACCGTCGCCAGCGGCGGCGCCGCGCTCGAGCGCCCGGGCAACTTCGTGCTGCCGACCATCGTCACCGGCCTGGCCAACAGCGCCGAGGTGGTGCAGACCGAAACCTTCGCCCCGATCCTGTACGTGATGAAGTTCCGCGACCTCGACGACGCCATCGCGATGCAGAACGACGTGCCGCAGGGCCTGTCGTCCTCGATCTTCACCAACAACCTGAAGGCGGCGGAGAAGTTCCTGTCGGCGGCCGGCTCGGACTGCGGCATCGCCAACGTCAACATCGGCACCTCGGGCGCGGAGATCGGCGGCGCCTTCGGCGGCGAGAAGGAAACCGGCGGCGGCCGTGAGTCGGGGTCGGACGCCTGGCGCGCCTACATGCGCCGGCAGACCAACACCATCAACTACTCCGATTCGCTGCCGCTGGCGCAGGGCATCAAGTTCGACCTGTAGTTTTTTCCCTCATTCCCGCGCAAGCTGGAATCCCGCGTTTTCGCGACCAACGAATCGAACGTCGCCGGATCCCGGCTTGCGCCGGGACCACGGCAAGCCCGGGGATCCGCCCTTGACGATGTACGGCCTCGCCCGCCCGTTCCTGTTCGGCCTGGAGCCCGAGCGCGCGCATGCGCTCGGGCTCTCGGCGCTGGAAAGCGCGTATCGCTGCGGGCTCGACCCGCTGCTCGCGGCCCGGCCGCAGCCGCTGCCGACCAGGGCGCTGGGGCTGGCTTTTCCCAATCCGGTCGGCCTGGCCGCCGGGCTGGACAAGAACGGCGCCCACGTCGACGCGCTGCTGGCGCTGGGCTTCGGCTTCGTCGAGGTCGGCACGGTGACGCCACGGCCGCAACCGGGCAATCCGAAGCCGCGGATGTTCCGCCTGCCGCGGTACCGCGCGATCATCAACCGCATGGGCTTCAACAACGACGGCGTCGAGGCGCTGGTGCGCAACGTCGGCCGCGCCCGGCGCAAGGGCGGCTTGCTCGGCATCAACATCGGCCGGAACAAGGACACGCCCAACGAGTCGGCCGAATCCGACTACCTGTTCTGCCTGGAGCGGGTGTATCCGCTGGCCGACTACGTCACCGTCAACATCTCCTCGCCCAACACCGCCGGCCTGCGCGAGCTGCAGGAGGAGCAGGCCCTGCGGCGGCTGGTGGGCGCGCTGCGCGAGGCGCAGGAGCGGCTCGGCGCCCGGCACGGCAAGCGCGTGCCGATGCTGGTCAAGGTCTCGCCCGATCTCTCGGACGACGACATCGACGCCGCCGGCCGGGTCCTGTCCGACCTGCAGGTGGACGGCGTCATCGCCACCAACACCACGGTATCGCGGCTCGCGGTGCAGGACGATCCGCACGCGCGCGAGAGCGGCGGCCTGTCCGGCGCGCCGTTGATGGACAAATCGACCGCGGTGCTGCGGATGCTGCGCACGCGCCTGCCCGAGTCGATTCCGTTGATCGGCGTCGGCGGCATCCTGCACGGCGCCGACGCGGCCAAGAAGATGGCCGCCGGCGCGGCGCTGGTGCAGACCTACACCGGGCTGGTGTACCGCGGCCCGGCGTTGATCGGCGAATGCGTCGAAGCCATGCGCCGGCGCAAGGAAGCCCCCAGCCGCGGCAACCTGCCGCCGCATGACTGAGGCCGCGATGGGCGGTTACCGGCTGCTCGAGAACGCGCGCCTGGACGCGCGCAACACCTTCGGCGTGTCCGCGCGCGCGCCGCTGCTGGTGGAAGTGGCCGATGCCGCCGCGCTGCCGGAACTGTTCGGCTACGCGCTGCTGCGCGACGAGCCGGTGCTGGTGCTCGGCGGCGGCAGCAACCTGCTGTTCGCCGGCGATCCGCCCGGCGCGGTGCTGGCGCTGGGTGGACAGCGGATCCGGATGCTCGAGGACGACGGCGAGCGCGCGATCGTGCGCGCCGACGCCGGCGTGGAGTGGCACGCGCTGGTGCTGTGGACCCTGGGCCATGGCCTGGCCGGGCTGGAGAACCTGGCGCTGATCCCCGGCACCGTCGGCGCCGCGCCGATCCAGAACATCGGCGCCTACGGGGTGGAAGTGCGCGAGCGCATCCACGCGGTCGAAGCCTTCGAGCGCGCCGCCGGCACGCTGCGGCGGCTGTCCGCCGCCGACTGCGCGTTCGCGTACCGGGACAGCCTGTTCAAGCACGCGCCGGAGCGGTTCGTGGTGACCGCGGTGGAGTTCGCGCTGTCGCGCACGCCGGCGCTGCGCCTGGACTACGCCGGGCTCGGCGCGGAACTGGCCGCGATGGGTGCGGACGCGCCGCGCCCCTCGCTGGTGGCCGAGGCCGTGTGCCGCATCCGCCGCCGCAAGCTGCCCGACCCGGCCGTGCTCGGCAACGCCGGCAGCTTCTTCAAGAATCCGATCGTGCCGGCCGCGCAGGCGCAGGTGCTGCAGGCCGAGCATCCGTCGCTGCCGGCGTTCGGCGGCGGCGATGCGGCCCTGCGCAAGCTCTCGGCCGCATGGCTGATCGAGGCCTGCGGCTGGAAGGGACACCGCGAGGGCGACGCCGGCATCGCTGCCTCGCATGCGCTGGTGCTGGTCAACCACGGCCACGCCAGCGGCGCGCAGCTGCTGGACCTGGCGCGACGGATCGCCGCCTCGGTGCACGCACGCTTCGGCGTGGCGCTGGAGCCGGAACCGCGGATCATCGGGGCGCATTGGTGAGCGCGCAGCGGCCCGAGGCGGAGCGCCCGGCCCCGTTCCTCAAGGCCGCATCGCTGATGCTGCTCAGCACCACCTTCTTCGGCCTGATGGCGGTGGTGATCCGGCTGGCTTCCGATGCCGGCATCGCCACGGTGGAAATCGCGTTCTTCCGCAACTTCTTCGGCCTGCTGGCGCTGCTGCCGTTCCTCCGCCGCGGCGGCCGTGCGGTGTTCCGCACGCAACAACTGCCGCGCTACTTCGTGCGCTGCGCGATCGGCGTGGCCTCGATGCTGTGCGGCTTCTGGGCGATCGGCCACCTGCCGATGGCGCAAGCGATCTCGCTGTCCTACTCGGCGCCGCTGTTCGTGACCATCGCGGCGGTGATCTGGCTCGGCGAAATCGTGCGGCGCCGGCGCTGGACCGCGGTGATCCTGGGCTTCATCGGCGTGCTGGTGATCGTGCGTCCCGGTACCGAAGGCTTCAGCGCCGGCTCGCTGGTGGCGGTCGCGGCGGCGGTGCTGAGCAGCATCGTCGCGATCCAGATCAAGCAGCTGTCGCGGGTCGACGCGCCGGACACGATCGTGTTCTACACCTACGCGTTCTGGGTGCCGATGTCGCTGCTGCCGGCATTGTTCGCGTGGCAATGGCCGCAGGGCATCGCCTGGCTGTGGCTGGCGGCGATCGGCGTGCTGGGCACCGGCGGCCAGCTGTTCTGGACCCGGGCGCTGAAGCTGGGCGAGGTCTCGGCCCTGACCCCGATCAGCTTCATGCAGCTGCCGCTGGTGACCGCGCTGGCGTGGCTGCTGTTCGACGAGGTGATCAGCCGCTGGACGGTGATCGGTGCGTTGATCATCTTCGGTGCCAATGGCTACATCGCGCATCGCGAGGCGCAGCTGTCGCGGCGCGCCGCCACCAGCGCCCCGGTCGAGGCGGCCAAGCCGGGCGAATGAGGCGGTGCGTGCTGCGTCGGCGGCCGCTCCGGCACACGACCGCCCGGCGAGCCCCTGCCGACCCGATGCCCGCAATCCCGCCAATCCCTGCCGCTACGACCGCGGCAGGCGCAGTTGCCAGGGCCGCTGGCGGCCGGAGAACACCAGCCCGTAGGCGCCCACCGTCCACACCGAAGCCGCGGCCCAGCCGGCGAGGATGTCGGAGGGGTAATGCACGCCCAGGTACACCCGCGACAGCCCCACCGCCAGCACGAACGCCGCGGCGGATATCGTCACCGGCCAGCGCAGCGGCCGGCCGCCGGGCGTGCGCCGGTACCAGCACAGCAGCACCACGACCAGCGCCAGGGTCATCGAGCCCATGGCGTGGCCGCTGGGAAAGCTGTAGCTGGTTTCCGGCCACAGCGCCGGCCACAGCGCCGGCCGCGCCCGCGCGAAGGCATGCTTGGCAAGGACGTTGAGCAGCGCCGAGCCGACGATGGCGATCCCCGCGAACAGGCCTTCGCGCAACCACCGCCGCCACGCCAGCCCCAGGATCAGCAGCACGTCGACCGGGATCACGCCGTAGCCGTAGCCCAGCGCCGACAGCGCCACGAACGCGCGGTCCCAGCCGGCGCCGGCAAGGTCGCGCGCCAGCCACAGCAGCGGTGCGTCGAAGAAGAACGGCTCGCCCTCGTGCAGCTCCTCGACCAGCGCGCCGAAGCCCCACAGCGGCAGCAGCAGCCCGGCGAACACCAGCAGCAGGCGGCGGCCGTGCAGGCGCAGGAACGCGGCGCCGAAACGCGCCTCGGCGCGGGCGCTGCGCGCGATCTCAGCCGCTGTGGGCGGCGGCCCGTCCGTATTTGCGTTCGACATAGTCGTCGATGATGGCGACGAAATCCGCCGCGATGCCGTCGCCGCGCAGGGTGACGGTCTTTTCGCCGTCCACGAACACCGGCGCCGCCGGCGCCTCGCCGGTGCCGGGCAGCGAGATGCCGATGTCGGCGTGGCGCGACTCGCCCGGACCGTTGACCACGCAGCCCATCACCGCCAGGGTCAGGTGTTCGGCGCCAGGGTGGGTGATCTTCCACTGCGGCATTTTTTCGCGCACGTGCTCCTGCACCACCTTGGCCAGTTGCTGGAAGAACTCCGAGGTGGTGCGGCCGCAGCCCGGGCAGGCGGTGACCATCGGCGTGAACGCGCGCAGGCCCAGGGTCTGCAGCAGCTCCTGCGCGACGATCACTTCCTGGGTGCGCGAGGCGCCCGGCTCGGGCGTGAGCGAGATGCGGATGGTGTCGCCGATGCCTTCCTGCAGCAGCACCGCCAGCGCCGCCGAGGAGGCGACGATGCCCTTGCTGCCGATCCCGGCCTCGGTCAGGCCCAGGTGCAGGGCGAAGTCGCTGCGCGCGGACAGGTCGCGGTAGACCGCGACCAGCTCCTGCACGCCGCTGACCTTGGCCGAGAGGATGATGCGTTCGGCCGGCAGGCCCAGCTCGATCGCACGCTGCGCCGAATCCAGCGCCGAGCGGATCAGCGCCTCGCGCAGCACGCGGCTGGCGTCCCAGGGCTCGGCGCGGCGCGCGTTCTCGTCCATCAGCCGGGTCGCCAGGTCCTGGTCCAGCGAGCCCCAGTTGGCGCCGATCCGCACCGGCTTGTCGTGGCGCAGCGCGAACTCGATCAGCTGCGCGAACTGGGTGTCGCGCTTGTTGCCGAAACCGACGTTGCCGGGATTGATCCGGTACTTGGCCAGCGCCTGCGCGCAGGCCGGCTCCCTGGCCAGCAGTTGGTGGCCGTTGTAGTGGAAGTCGCCGATGACCGGCACCTCCACGCTCATCATCCGCAGGCGTTCCACGATCCGCGGCACCGCCGCGGCCGCGGCGGCGGTATTGACCGTGACCCGCACCAGCTCGGAGCCGGCGCGCCACAGGTCCGCGACCTGCTTCACGGTGGCCGCGACATCGGCGGTATCGGTGTTGGTCATCGACTGCACGACGACCGGGGCGCCGCCGCCGACCAGGACGTTGCCGACCCGGACCTGGCGGGTGACGCGGCGCGGCGCGGGACCATAGGCATCCATGCGTGCATTGTAGCGACCGCGCACGCGGTTCCGTTCCGGCCGCCGGCAGGCACGGCCGGCGGAACCTCCCGCGATGGCCCATCGCACCCCGCCGCAGGCCCGTCCGGCGACCGCGACGCCCGGCGACCTCCGCGGCCCGCGCCCGTCGCCGTCGGCCGGCGGCGCCACGATGGCCTATCCTGAGTCGATGAATACCGCAGCCGCCGGCGAGGTTCTGACCCCCAGCCAGCTCAACACCCTGGCCCGCGACCTGCTGGAAGGCGCGTTCCCGCTGGTGTGGGTGGAGGGCGAGCTCAGCGGGGTTTCGCGGCCGGCGTCCGGGCACCTGTATTTCTGCCTCAAGGACGCGCGCGCGCAGGTGCGCTGCGCGATGTTCAAGCCCAAGAGCACGTGGCTGAAGTTCGCCCCGCGCGAAGGCCTGCGGGTGCTGGCGCGCGGGCGGCTGACCCTGTACGAGGCGCGCGGCGACTACCAGCTGGTGCTCGACCACATGGAAGAGGCCGGCGAAGGCGCGTTGCGGCGCGCGTTCGAGGAGCTCAAGGCCAAACTCGCCGCCGAAGGCCTGTTCGACGCCGCGCGCAAGCGCGCCCTGCCCGCCTACGTGCGCCGGCTGGGGGTGCTCACCTCGCCCTCCGGCGCCGCGGTGCGCGACGTGCTGAGCGTGCTGGCGCGGCGTTTCCCGCTGCTCGAGGTCGAGATCCTGCCGGTGCCGGTGCAGGGTGCGACCGCGGCAGCGCAGATCACGACCCTGCTGCGCCGGGCGGCCGCCAGCGGCCGTTTCGACGCGCTGCTGCTGACCCGCGGCGGCGGCTCGCTCGAGGACCTGTGGGCGTTCAACGACGAGCAGCTGGCGCGCACGATCGCCGCGTCCGCGGTGCCGGTGGTGTCCGCGATCGGCCACGAGACCGACTTCAGCCTCGCCGACTTCGCCGCCGACCTGCGCGCGCCCACGCCCTCGGCCGCGGCCGAGCTGCTGGTGCCGCACGCCGAGGACCTGCAACGGCGCCTGCGCGCGTTCGACGCGCGCCTGCGCAACCTGCAGCGGCAACGCCTGCGCCAGGCGATGCAGCGCGCCGATCGCGCCGCGCTGCGGCTGCAGGCGCTGCGCCCGCAGGCCCGCTTGCAATTGCTGCACCGTCGCCAGGCCGAGGCCCTGCGCCGCCTGCGCGCGGCCTGGCAACGCCGCGGCGAACGCGAGCGCTCGCGCCTGCGCCACGCCGACGCGGTGCTGCGCGCGCTGCATCCGCAGCGGCGGCTGACCCGCCTGCAGCAGCGGCTGCAGGCGCTCGCGCCGCGGCCGCGCGCCGCACTCGCGCGCAAGCTCGCCGGCGACGCGTTGCGCCTGCGCGGGCTGGCGCGTTCGCTGGCCGCCGTCAGTCCGCTGGCCACGGTCGCCCGCGGCTACGCGATCCTGCAGCATCCGGACGGCCGCATCGTGCGCAGCGTGGTCGATGCGGCCGTGGGCGCGGCGCTGGAGGCGCGGCTGTCGGACGGGCAACTGCGACTGCGCGTGGAAGCCGCGACCCCCGATCCGTAGGAGCGGCGTCAGCCGCGAAGCCCTGGCCACAGGATCGCGGCTGACGCCGCTCCTACGAGGACCAAACCCAACGTCGCGCACCGCAGCGACGACCCGGCGTTGACCCGGGATGCGCAAAGCTGGCACCAAGGAGACCTGCGATGCTGAAGCCGTCCTATCCCTACTACCTCGCCAACCGGGCGGTCGCCGCCAACGCCGACCTGGACGTGCTGGACAAGTATTCGGGCCGGCGCGCCACCCGCGTCGCCCTGGCCGATGCCGCCACCGTGCGCGCGGCGATCGCGGCCGCGCACCAGGCGCGCGCGGCGCTGGCGGCGTTCCCGCCGGACGCGCGCCGCGACGTGCTGGAACATTGCGTGCGCCGCTTCGGCGAGCGCCACGAGGAGCTCGCGCTGGCGCTGTGCATCGAGGCCGGCAAGCCGATCCGGGACGCGCGCGGCGAGGTCACGCGGCTGATCGACACCTTCCGCATCGCCGCCGGCGAGGCCACCCGCATCGATGGCGAGGTGGTGGAGCTGCAGATCTCCGAACGTAGCCGCGGCTACCGCGGCCTGACCCGGCGCGTGCCGGTGGGCGTGTGCGGCTTCATCACCCCGTTCAACTTCCCGCTCAACCTGGTGGCGCACAAGGTCGCGCCGGCGATCGCGGCCGGCTGCCCGTTCGTGCTCAAGCCCTCAGAGCGCACCCCGGTCGGCGCGCTGATCATCGGCGAGGTGCTGGCGGAAACGGACCTGCCTGCGGGTGCGTTCTCGATTCTGCCCTGCTCCAACGACGACGCCGCGCCATTGGTCGAGGACGAGCGCATCGCCCTGCTCAGTTTCACCGGCGGCCTGGTCGGCTGGGAGCTCAAGGCCCGCGCCGGGCGCAAGAAGGTGGTGCTGGAGCTGGGCGGCAACGCCGCCTGCATCGTCGACGCCGATCCCGGCCGCCCGCTGGAGGAAGTCGTGGCGCGGCTGCTCACCGGCGCCTATTACCAGTCCGGCCAGAGTTGTATCGGCGTGCAGCGCATCTACGTCCACGCCAGCCTGTACGAGCCGCTGCAGCGGCAGCTCGCGGCGGCGGTCGCCCGGCTGCGCATGGGCGATCCGCGCGAGGAGGAGGTGTTCATCGGGCCGATGATCGACACGGCCGCGGCGCAGCGCGTGGAACGCTGGATCGCCGCCGCGGTGGCCGGCGGCGCGCGGCTGCTCGCGGGCGGCCCGCGCCAGGGCAACCTGCTGCCGGCGGCGCTGCTGGAACACGTGCCGCACGACAGCGATCTGTACCGCCGGGAAGCCTTCGGCCCGGTCGCGCTGCTGGAGCCGTTCGACGACTTCGACGCCGTGCTGGCGCAGGTCAACGGCAGCGACTTCGGCCTGCAGGCGGGCGTGTTCACCGGCAACCTGGCGCACGCGCTGCGCGCCTGGGACCGGCTCGAGGTCGGCGGCGTGATCGTCGGCGACATCCCCAGTTTCCGCGTCGACAACATGCCCTATGGCGGGGTCAAGGGCTCCGGCCTGGGCCGCGAGGGCGTGCGTTACGCGATCGCCGAGATGACCGAGCCGCGGCTGCTGGTGCTCCGCAGTTGACCCGTGCGTGATGGCGCCTACGCCGGCTGCGGGTGCCCGTAGAAATAGCCCTGGCCGAACTGGCAGCCGAGCTCGAGCAGGATGTCGCGCTGCGCAGGCGTCTCGATGCCCTCGCCGATGGTGTCGATGCCCAGGGTCCCGGCCAGCGCCAGGATCGCGCGCACCAGCGCCAGGCTCTCGGCGCGGGTCTCGCCGTCGAGGCCGGAGACGAAGCTGCGGTCGATCTTCAGCGACTGGATCGGGAACCGGTGCAGGTACGACAGCGCCGAGAAACCGGTGCCGAAATCGTCCAGCAGCGCCTGCACGCCGCGGCCGCGCAGGGTGTTGAGCATGCGCAGCGCGCGCGGCGCGTCGTCCAGCAGCGCGCCCTCGGTGATCTCGATCCGCAGCCGGTGCGGGTCGGCGCCGGCGGCGTCGAGCATCCGCAGCAGGCGCTCGGCGAAATCGTCGGAGTGGAAGTGCCGCGGCGAGACGTTGATCGAGACGTAGCCCTCGCGCTGGTCGCGCAGCCAGGCAATCACGCGCTCGTAGATCAGCCAGTCGACCTGCTCGATCAGGCCGCTGTCCTCGCCCACGCCGATGAACTCGCCCGGCGGCAGCGCGCCGTGCAGGTCGTGGTTCCAGCGCAGCAAGGCCTCGTGGCCGACCACGACGCCGTCGGCCAGGCGCACGATCGGCTGGAAGTGCGGCTCGAAGGCATCGCCCATGATCGCCCGGCGCAGGTCCGCCTCCAGGTCCAGCAGCCGGATCGCGTGCGCGCGCATCGCCTCGTCGAACAGCGCGCTGCGGTCGCGGCCCTCGGCCTTGGCGCGGTACATCGCCGCGTCGGCGTCGCGCAGCAGCTCCTCGCCCAGGCGATAGCGCGGCTGCCACTGCGCGATGCCGATGCTGGCCGAGGGAAACAGCTCGCGCCCGCCCAGCCACAGCGGCTTGCCCAGCGCTTCCAGGATCCGCGTCGCCAGCGCGACGCTGCCGGCGCCGTCGGCCACCTGCTCGGCCAGGATCGCGAACTCGTCGCCGCCGAAGCGCGCCACCACGCCCTCCTCGCCGAGCGCCCCGGCGATGCGGCGGCCGATCTCCACCAGCATCTCGTCGCCGGCGGCATGGCCGATGCTGTCGTTGATCAGCTTGAAGCGGTCCAGGTCCAGGAACAGCACGGCAAAGCCGCCGTCGGCGCTGCCGCGCATGCGGTTGATCGCCGCGTCCAGCCGCTCCAGCAGCTGCGGCCGGTTGGGCAGCCCGGTCAGGGCGTCGTGCCGGGCCTGGTGGGTCAGGCGCTGTTCGGCGCGCACGCGCTCGCCGATCTGCGCGCGCAGCTCGCGATTGGCGCCGGCCAGCTCCTGGGTGCGCGACTCGACCCGGAACTCCAGCTCCGCGTGCGCGGCCTTGAGGTATTCCTGCGCGCGCTTGCGCGCCAGGCCGCCGCCGATGTGGTGGGCGACGAAGGTCAGCAGCTCCTGGTCGCGCGGGCTGAAGGCGATGTCCGGGGTGTAGCTTTGCACCGCGATCGCGCCGACCACGGCGCTGTCGCGCAACAGCGGCACGCCGAGCCAGCAGTGCGCCAGCGCGCCGTGACTGCGCACGTCGCCGGTGGCCTCCAGTTCGGCGATGCGGGCGCGGTCGGCCAGCAGCGCCTCGCCCTGGGTGATCACGTATTCGGTCAGGCCGTTGGCGATCCTGCGGGTGACGCGGGTGGAGTCGCGCTCGTCGACCGAATACGGGAACTCGATGTGCTTGCCGTCCTGGGTCAGCAGCGCAATGTAGAAGTTGCGCGCGTACAGCAGCTCGCCCACGACCGCATGCAGGTCGGCGTAGAAGTGCTCCATGCTGCCGGCGGTGACCGAGAGCTCGGTGATCCGGTACAGCGCGCGCTGCAGCCTTTCCGCGCGCTGGCGCTCGACGATCTCGGCCTGCAGCACCAGGTTGGCCTGCTGCAGCTCCAGCGTGCGCTCGTCCACGCGCCGTTCCAGCTCGACCTGCGCGTGCTTGCGGTCGAGCGCGGTGAGGATGTGCTGGGCGACGTACTCCAGCAGCGCGCGGTCCTCGTGGCTGTAGCTGGCCGGGTGGTCGTAGCTCTGCACCACGATCGCGCCGCTGACGCGGTCGTCGCGGCGCATCGGCACGCCGAGCCAGTCGGCGCTGTCGGGGCCATGCCGGAGGTCCAGGTGCACGCCCAGCTCCTGGCGCAGGCGCGCCGACGGCCCCAGCAGCGGGCGGCCCTGGCGCAGCAGGGCCACGGTCAGGCTGTTGGGCATCTCCGCGATCGAAATCTCGGTGTCGGGCTCGGCGACGTAGGGGTCCAGGCGGTCGGCGAAATACAGGAAACGCACGCTCTCGCGGATGTCGTCGTAGAGCACGATGTAGAAGTTTTCCGCATACATCAGCCCGGCGACCACCGCATGCAGACGGCCGAGCATTTCCTGCATCTCCAGGCCGGAGCCGGCGAGGTCGGCGATCTCGTACAGCGCCTGCTGCAGGCGCTGCGACTTCTGCAGCGATTCGATCCGGCCCTGCGCGCGCACCGCAGCCAGGGTGGCGGCGACCGTGCAGCGCACCAGCGCCAGCCAGACCGCGCGTGCGGCCGGCGGCAGGGCGTCGCCCAGCTGCGCAGCCAGGGCGATGCGCGCGTCGCCCTCGTTCCAGGCCTCGCCGAGCACGCTCGCCGACTGCGGCGGGACGTCGCCGTCGAGACAGGCCCGGGCCAGCGCGTGCAGCGGGGGGCCGGCGCCGGGCGTGGCGGAAACGCCGTTGCCCGCGTCCGGATCGCGCCAGGCCACGACCACGTCGGAGCCGGCCGGCAGGGCGTCGGTCAGCGCCTCGGCCAGACGCGCCAGCGCCGGCGCGACGACCGGCGCCGGCATCCTGGCCGCTTCCGCGGTGAGAGTCCCCCTGCCCATCGCCGCAGGATAACGTCTGGCGCGACCGCCACCGCAACCCCGGCCGGCGCGGGCGGACGTTCCTGGACGAACGGGCCGGTTGCGGCCCGCGGGAGGCAATGCCACGGTGACGACCGCAGGGCCACACCCGGAGCGGATCGGCGCGGTCGCGGCGCGCGCCGGCGGCCGGGGATTCCCGCTGCGCGGGACAACGCTTACCCTGCCGGCGATGGACGACAGCCCCGCCGACCACCCCGCCGACGCCAGCGACGAGGCGCTGATGCTGGCCTATGCCGGCGGCGCCGCGGCCGCGTTCGAGCAGCTGTACGCGCGCCACCGCGGCCGCCTGTACCGCTTCCTGCTGCGGCAGCTGCACGACCCCGCGCTGGCCGACGAGCTGTTCCAGGATGTCTGGCAGCGGGTCATCGCCGCCCGCGCCGGCTGGGCGCCTGCGGCGCCGTTCGGCACCTGGCTGTACCGCATTGCCCACAACCGCCTGACCGACCATTGGCGCGCGCTGCAGCATCGCCCGCCGGCGCCGGCCGACGCCGAGGCGCGTGCCGCGCGCATACCCGACCACGACACCCCCGAGCGCACACTCTCGCAATTCGAGCAGCGCCGGCAGCTGCAACTGGCGCTGGACGCCCTGCCCGCGGAACAGCGCGAGGTGCTGCTGCTGCGGCTGGAACAGGAACTGACCCTGGAGCAGATCGGCGCGATCACCGGCGTCGGCCGCGAGACGGTCAAGTCGCGGCTGCGCTACGCCATGGACAAGCTGCGCGCCCGCCTGCCGGAATGACCCAGACATGAGCCCGCACGAGCCGACCCCGCTGAGTCCCGAAGAACGCGCGCTGGCGCAACGCCTGGCGCAGCTGGGCCCGCACGGCGAGCCGTCGCCGGCGCTGGACACCCGCATTCTCGCCGCCGCGCATGCCGCAGCCCACCGCGCGCCGCACCGGCCACCGTGGCGCGGCTGGCCGCTGGGCCTGGGCATCGCCGCGTCGCTGGCGCTGGTCCTGGGCGTGGCCTGGCGTCTGCGGCCCCTGCCCGACGTCGCCCCCGCCTACCGTTCCGAAGCCGAGTCCGCGCTGCGCAGTGCGCCGGCCGCCGTCCCCACGCTGCCCGACCGCGCCGCGGCGGCGGCCCCGTCGGTAGCGGCCCCGTCGACAGCGACCCCGCCGGCAGCGGTCCCGGCGACCGCAACCACGGCCGCCGTCGACACGGCGCCGCCGGCGACCCGCCGCGCCGCGCCGCGCCGCATGGCTCTCCCGACACCCGCACCAGCGCCGACCGCACCGCAGGAACCGCCGGTCGCGTTCCCGGCCCCGGCCCCCATGCCACAGCCCGCGCCGCCGCCGCCCCCGGCGACCGAACCCGCCGCGGCCCCGCCGGCCGACCGCGCCGTCACGGCCCCGGCCGCCGCTGCCGCGCCCCAGGCGGGCGGCGCGAGCAAGGCCGCCGCAGTTGCGCCTCCGGCCAAGGGCACGCGCCAGGCCACCGCCGATGCGGCCGCAATCGCCTCGCAACGCGCGTCTGCGCCCGCCGCCCCGACGGCTCCGACCGCGCAGCAGGCGTTCGCCGTGCCCGCCGCGGCTCCGGCTCCCCCCGCTGCCGACAGCGCCGCCGAAACCGCCGAGGCCGCCGAGGCCGCCGAGGCCGCCGGCAACGACGAACCGGTGAACGACGTGCCGCCGGCCACCGTCGCCACACCGCAGGTGCGCGACGCCTGGCTGGCGCGCATCCGCGAACTGGCCGCCGCCGGCCGCAGCGATGAAGCCCGCGCCAGCCTGCGCGAGTTCCGCCACCGTTACCCGGACTATCGGCTGCCCGACGACCTGCGCGCGTTGCTGCCGTGAGCGACACCCTGGCCGCACCCGCGGCATACGCGCTGGAGGTCAAGCACAGCCGTTTCCTCGCCCACGCCGCGCCGGTGGCCAGCGCCGAGGCCGCGCTCGCCTTCCTGGCGCAGACGCGCGATCCCGCCGCCACCCACAACTGCTGGGCCTGGCGCATCGGCAGCGCCTACCGCTCCAGCGACGACGGCGAACCGGCCGGCACCGCCGGGCGCCCGATCCTGGCCGCGATCGACGGCCAGGACTGCGACCGGGTGATGGTGGTGGTGACGCGCTGGTTCGGCGGCATCAAGCTCGGCGCCGGCGGCCTGGCGCGCGCCTACGGCGGCGCCGCGGCGCAATGCCTGCGCAACGCGCCGCGGCTGCCGCTGGTGGCGCGCTGCACGTTGCGGCTGCAGGCCGGGTTCGACGACCTCGGCGCGGTCCACGCCGCGCTCGCCGGCTGCGACGCCGACAAGCTCGAAGAAACCTTCGCCGCCGACGGCCTGCACCTGCGGGTATCGCTGCCTGCCGACCGCGTCCAGGCGCTGCGGCAGCAACTGCGCGACGCCACCCGCGACCGCGTGCGCATCGCTGTCGATCCCTCCCCCGCGCCGTAAGCCAAGCCTGGTCGTACCCGCACGGCCGGCCACCCCGGCAATTACCGGGAACGGCGCGGCCGGCGCCGGTCGCTGCCATCGCCGCCGCCACCACCGACAGGCACGCGCTGGCCGGGCAGCGGCACTGCCTGTGCGGCAGCGCGCGGACAGCCCCTCAACCAGCCGAAACGGCCGATCGTGGGGATGCGCCCAGATGTTGGCGTGATGGACGTTCTCGTCCGGGACCGTGGACTCCGGCCCCGCACCACCCGTCACCGCGCGCTGTCGCCGCCGCGCAGCGTGCCCGGCGGGATTCCGCGACAGCGGCCATCGCGCTTGCACTTGACCTGCGCGGTCGCGCCGCGCACGCCGAGGCTTCATCATGGCGGCATGACCGATTCCATCCCCGCCAAGGCCCCGGTCGGCACGCTGCGTGCGCTGTGGCCCTTCGTCCGCGCGCATCGCGGCCTGTTCGTCGCCTGGCTGCTGGCGCTGGCCTGCTCCTCGACCGCCACCCTGAGCCTGCCGGTCGCGTTCCGGCACATGATCGACCAGGGCTTCTCCAGCGGCGCCAACATCGACCGCGCCTTCGTGTTCCTGTTCCTGGTGGCGCTGGCGCTGGCGCTGGCGACCGCGGCGCGCTTCTACTTCGTCACCCTGCTGGGCGAGCGCGTGGTCGCCGACATGCGCGACAAGCTCTACGCGCACCTGCTCGGCCTGGACGCCGGTTTCTACGACCGCAACCGCAGCGGCGAGCTGGTCTCGCGCCTGACCGCCGACGCCGAACTGCTGCGCAGCGTGGTCGGCTCCAGCATGTCGGTGGCGTTGCGCAGCACGGTGACCGTGATCGGTTCGATCGCGATGCTGTTCGTCACCAGCCCGCACCTGGCCGCCTACGCGCTGTTCGGGATCCCGCTGGCGGTGCTGCCGATCGTGCTCGGCGCGCGACGGCTGCGGACGATGTCGCGCGCCAGCCAGGACCGTGTCGCCGACGCCAACATGCTCGCCACCGAAACCCTCGGCGCGGTGCGCACGGTGCAGGCGCACGCGCGCGAACCCTACGAACGCGGCCGCTTCGGCAGCGCGCTGGCGCTCGCGGTGGAGACCGCGCGGCGCCGCATCCGCGCCCAGGCCGTGGTCACCGCGGTCGCGATCGTGCTGATCTTCGGCGCGATCACGCTGGTGCTGTGGTCCGGCGCGCATGACGTGGTCAGCGGCGAGATGAGCGCCGGCACGCTCGGCCAGTTCGTGCTGTACGCGCTGATCGGCGGCGGTTCGGTCGGCTCGCTGGCGGAGGTGTGGAACGAGCTGCAGCGCGCCGCCGGCGGCATGGGCCGGATCTCGGAGCTGCTGCAGCACACGTCCGCCATCGCCGCGCCGGCGCAGCCGCAGGCGCTGCCGCGGCCGGTGCGCGGCGCGATCGCCTTCGACCAGGTCACGTTCCACTACCCGATGCGGCCCGACCAGCCGGCGCTGGACGGCTTCGACCTGCGCGTGCAGCCCGGCGAGACCGTCGCCCTGGTCGGCCCGTCCGGCGCCGGCAAGAGCACCGTGTTCGCGCTGCTGCTGCGCTTCCACGACCCCGACCGCGGCAGCATCGCGCTCGACGGCATCGACGTGCGCGCGCTCGACCCGGCGGCACTGCGCGACGCGATCGCGCTGGTGCCGCAAGCGCCGACGATCTTCGCCGCCAGCGCCGCCGACAACATCCGCTACGGCCGCCTCGAGGCGACCGACGCCGAGGTCCGCGCCGCCGCCGCCGCCGCCGAGGCCGACGACTTCCTCGACGCGCTGCCCGAGGGCTTCGCCAGCGAGCTCGGCGAGCGCGGCGCGCGCCTGTCCGGCGGCCAGCAGCAGCGCGTGGTGATCGCCCGCGCGCTGCTCAAGGACGCGCCGGTGCTGCTGCTGGACGAGGCCACCAGCGCGCTCGACGCGCAGAGCGAACGCGCGGTGCAGCACGCGCTGGAAAACCTGATGGCCGGCCGCACCACGCTGGTGATCGCGCACCGCCTGGCGACCGTGCTCAAGGCTGACCGCATCGTGGTGATGGACCGCGGCCGGATCGTCGCCGAGGGCACGCACGACGCGCTGATGGCGCAGGGCGGGCTGTACGCGGAACTGGCAAAACTGCAGTTCCTGGACTGAGCGCACCGGCCGCGCGGCGCGTTCCGGCAACGGTGCACGGGAGAACGCATGGCCACCGCCACGGCAATCGCAGCGATCGTGTGCCTGCTGGCGTGCGCGGCGCTGCTCGCGGCCGAGTGGCGCCAGTCGTTGCTCGGTCGGGCGAGCTTCAAGCTCCTGGCCAGCAGCGCGTTCGTGGTCGTCGCGCTGCAGTCCGGCGCCACGACCTCGGCGTACGGCCGCTGGGTCCTGGTGGCGCTGGCACTGAGCTGGATCGGCGACGCGTTGCTGCTGTCGCGGCAAAGCCGCCGGTTCCTGGCCGGCCTCGCCAGCTTCCTGCTGGCGCACGTCGCCTTCGCGCTGGCGTTCGCGCAACGGCCGTCGGATCCGGTGCTGCTGGCGGCGGCGCTGGCGGCGATGGGCGGCTTCGGTGGCGGCGTGCTGGCGTGGCTGTGGCGGCATCTGTCGACGCCGTTCTACCGGATCGCGGTGAGCGCCTACGTGCTGGCCATCGTCGCCATGGGCGCGCTCGCGATCGCCGCCAGTGCGGCCGCGGGGACGTGGTTACCCGCGGTTGGCGCGGTGGCCTTCGCCGCGTCCGACCTGGCGGTCGCGCGCGACCGTTTCGTTGCGCCCGGCTTCGCCAACCGCGCCTGGGGGCTGCCGCTCTACTACGCTGCGCAGCTGCTGCTGGCGGCGTCGGTCGCCGCCGCGGCGGCCTGAGCCGGCATCGCCCCGGCTGCGCGCCGGGCTGCGCCGGGAGCGGCTATGCCACCGGCAAGGCGCGGGCGAGGATGGCGTCGCACGCAACCTCGTCCGGCAAGACGCCGAACAGCGGCCCGGCGCCGCCGGCAAGCCGGCTGCGGCAATAGGCGTCGGCCAGCGGGCTGCCCGCGCGCAGCAGCGTGGCCGCCGCCAGCGCCAGCGCCAGCTGCCCGACCAGCCGCCGCGCCGCGCCCTCGGCGCAGGCGGATCCGGCCAGCGCCGCGCGCAACGCCGCGGTCGCGTCGTCGAGCAGCGGATGCAGGCCGCCGGCCGCCTCGAGTTCGGCCAGCAGCGCGGCGCCGGTCTCCGGTTCGCGCGCCAGCGCGCGCAGCACGTCCAGGCACTGGATGTTGCCGCTGCCTTCCCAGACCGAGTTGAGCGGCGCCTGCCGGTACAGTCGTGCCAGGAGCGATTCCTCGACGTAGCCGTTGCCGCCCAGGCATTCCAGCGCCTCGCCGACGAACGCCGGCGCGCGCTTGCAGATCCAGTACTTGCCGATCGCGGTGGCGATGCGGGCGAAGGCGGCCTCGCGCCGGCTGTCCTCGCTGTCGCCACGCTGCGCGACGTCGACCGCGCGCGCCACCCGCAGCGACAGCGCCAGCGCGGCCTCGGCCTCCAGCGCCAGGTCGGCGAGCACGTTGCGCATCAGCGGCTGCTCGACCAGGCGCTTGCCGAAGGCGCGGCGGTGGCGGCAGTGGTGCAGCGCCTGCGCCAGCGCCATGCGCATCAGTCCCGCGGAACCGAGCATGCAGTCCAGTCGGGTTAGCATCACCATCTCCAGGATGGTGGCGATGCCGCGACCCTCGGCGCCGACGCGCCAGGCGCGGGCGCCATCGAACTCGACTTCGGACGAGGCGTTGGACCAGTCGCCGAGCTTGTCCTTGAGCCGCAGCAGGCGCAGGCCGTTGCGCGTGCCGTCGGCCAGCAGCCGCGGCAGCAGGAAGCAACTCAACCCGCCCGGCGCCTGCGCCAGCACCAGGAAGCCGTCGGACATCGGCGCCGACAGGAACCACTTGTGCCCGTGCAGCGCGTAGGTCGCGACATCATCCTGCCCGGGCAGCGGCGTGGCGACGGTGGTGTTGGCGCGCACGTCGCTGCCGCCCTGTTTCTCGGTCATGCCCATGCCCAGGGTGACGCCGGCCTTGGCGGCGATCGGCAGCGCGCGCGGGTCGTAGTGCGGGGCGGCGGCCTTGTCGGCCCAGGCGCGCAAGGCCGGCTCGCGGCGCAGCACCGGCACCGCGGCATGGGTCATGGTCAGCGGGCAGCTGCTGCCCGGTTCGGCCTGGTAGTGCAGATAGGCGAGTGCGGCGCGGGCGACATGGGCACCGGGTTGCGGCTCATGCCAGGAGAGGCCGGCGACGCCGTGCTCGATCGCCGCCTGCATCACCGCGTGATAGGCAGGATGGAAGTCGACCGTGTCGATGCGGCGGCCGCGGCGGTCGTACTGGCGCAGCCGCGGGCGGTCGCGGTGGGCGTCGTCGGCGAACCGCAACAGCGTGTCGCCGGCGAGCGCGCCGTAGGCGGCGATGCGCGGGGCGAAAGCAGCGGCGCCCTCGCGCGCCAGCGCCTCGCGCAGGGCCAGGTCGTCGCGCCACAGGTCGCGCGGAGCGAACTCCGGCGGCTGGTTGTCGGCGCCATCGCCCATGGCGGCGGTGCCGGCGGCGACGGGAATCTCGGTAGCGGCTGCCATCGGCATCCTCCGCTGTGGCCCGCTGCCGATTGTGCACCCGCCGACCGCAAAGATTCTGGCCCGGATCCGGGAATCGGTTGCGAACGCAATCGCCACCCGGCAGCCATGGGCGACTGCGCGAGCTTGCAGTCCATCGCTTCGGGCTTTTTTCTGCGGGCGCCAACTCACCTGCCAGAAGCCGGTGGCCCGACCTGTGCGGGACCGTCGGCGGCATGGATGCCGCCGAGGAGCCTACAAGGACGTATTCACGGCGTGTCCCGCACAGGTCGGGCCACCGGCTTCCCCCACGGAAGCTTCCGCACTTGAAGGGAAGTCTCACGGCGTGTCCCGCGCGCAGGTGGGGCCGCCGGCTTCCTCCACGGAAGCTTCCGTACTTGAAGGGAAGTCTCACGGCGTGTCCCGCACAGGTCGGGCCACCGGCTTCCCCCGCAAAGGTTTCCACACTTGAGGGACCTATTCACGACGGTCCTGCACAGGCCGGGCGCGCCGGCTTCCCCTGCAGAGGCTTCCGCACGGAAGCATGCATTGACGGCATGTTCCGCGAAGACCGGGTCACTGGTTTCTCCGCAGCGATCCCCACTCGGAAGAAGAGCCACAAAAAAGCCCCGCCGTAGCGGGGCCTGGAAGCGGGGATCGCGCCGGCTCAGGCGACCGGCTGCACGCCGGCGGCCTGGGCGCCCTTGGGACCCTGGGTGACCTCGTAGCTGACGCGCTGGCCTTCCTGCAGGCTGCGGAAGCCCTTGGAGTTGATTGCCGAATAGTGCACGAACACGTCGGCGCTGCCGTCCTCGGGCGCGATGAAACCGAAACCCTTGGCGTCGTTGAACCACTTCACGGTGCCGTACTGCATAGCGCTGGTGACCTCGTCTGGATGCGGTGTGCGTGCGCTGGCGCGTGGGGCGGCCGGGCGCACGGGCCGAGTATGCAAAAGCTGCCGGGGCGCTGGCAATCACCCCGCCAGCAGCGCGGCGATGATCCGCGACACGCCGGCGCTGGCCGCGGCGACATTGCCGAGCACCTCGTCGAAGGTGATGGTCGCGTCCGGATCTGGCCCGGCGCCGGCGGCCCAGTTGGCGACGATCGCCAGGCAGGCGTAGTCCAGGCCGAGCTCGCGCGCCAGGCCGGCTTCGGGCATGCCGGTCATGCCGACCAGGTCGCAGCCGTCGCGGCGCAGGCGCGCGATTTCCGCGCGCGTCTCCAGGCGCGGCCCCTGGGTGGCGCCGTAGCAGCCGCCGTCGACCACGGCGACGCCGGCGTGTGCCGCCGCGGCCAGCAGCTGCGCGCGCAGCGACGGCGTGTATGGTTCGCCGAAATCCACGTGCAGCACCGCGCCCCCGCGGCCATCTTCGGCATCGCCCTCGCACAGCGTGGAGATGCGACCCCAGGTGTAGTCGATCAGCTGGTCGGGACAGCCGAGCACGCGTGGGGCGTAAGCGGGCGCGATGCCGCCGACGGTGTTGAGCGCGAGCACGCGCGTGGCGCCGGCCTGCTGCAGCGCGGCGAGGTTGGCGCGGTAGTTGATGCGGTGCGGCGGCACGCTGTGGCGCTCGCCGTGGCGGGCGAGGAAAGCGACGCGGCGACCGCCGAGGGCACCGATCCGCAGCGGTCCGGACGGCGCGCCATAAGGGGTACCGGGCAGCTCGGTGCGGACATCGGCGAGCTCGGCCAGGGCGTAGACGCCGGTGCCGCCGATGACGGCCAGGTCGATCGCCGGATGCGGTTGACTCATGTCGACTCCTGTGCGGTCGCGTTGCGGGCCTGCGGCTTGCAGCCGCGCAGATTCGTCATTCCCCGCCGCCTGCCGGGTGCGCCCGCGGCGGCGACCGCGAGGTCAGTCCCGCAAGGCATAGATCGCGGGCAGGTTGCGGCCCTGTTCGTGATAGTCCATGCCGTAACCGAACACGTAGCGGTCGGGCACCTCCAGGCCGGCATAGTCGGCGACCAGGCCGGGCACGCAGCGGTCGTGGCGCTTGACCGTGAGCGCGGCGATGCGCACCTCGCGCGCGCCCTGCTGCAGGCACCAGGCGCGCACCGTGGCCAGGGTGTGGCCCTCGTCGAGGATGTCGTCGACCAGCAGCACGCGGCGGCCGCGCAGCGGCGTTTCCGGACGGTGCTTCCACACCAGCGTGCCGCCAGAGGTGGCGCCGCGGTAGCGGGTGGCGTGCAGGTAGTCGAACTGCAGGTCGAGCCCGCGCGCGCCCAGCGCCAGCGCCAGTTGCCCGGCGAACGGCAGCCCGCCGTGCATCACCGTCAGGTACACCGGCACGCTGCCGGCGTAGTCGTTGCGGATGCGCGCGGCCATGCGCGCGATCGCGCGCTCGATCGCGGTGTGGTCGTGGACGATGTCGGCATTGGCCAGCGCCGTGGCCAGCTCCGGCACCGCGCTCATGCCAGGCCTCCGGACAGGCGCGCCTGCGCGGCGCCGTAACGGGCCTGCGCCAGCAGTCCGTCCCAGCCCATCGCGCCGCGGCCGATCAGGCCGACCAGCGCGGCGGTGTTGAGGGTGCGGCCGGCGATCGCGGCCAGCGATTCTTCCACCAGTTGCGGATGGCACACCAGCACCACGTCGCAGCCGGCGTCCAGGTGGGCGTCGATCCGCGCCTTGACCCCGCCGGCGGAGAACGCCGCGGCCATGCCGATGTCGTCGGAAAACACCACGCCGCGGAACCCCAGCTCGCCGCGCAGGATCTCCCCGATCCAGCGTCGCGAATAGCCGGCCGGTTCCGGCGCGACCCGCGGATAGACCACGTGCGCCATCATCACCGCGTCGGCCTTGGCCTCGATCCCGGCGACGAAGGGCACGAGGTCGAGGGCGCGGATTTCCTCGAGCGTGCGCGCGTCGATCGCGGTGTCCACGTGCGTGTCCTCCGGCACCGAGCCGTGGCCGGGGAAGTGCTTGAGCGTGGCGGCCATGCCGGCGGCGTGCATGCCGTGCACGTAGGCGCGGGTGAACGCGGCGACGACCTGTGGATCCTCGGCAAAGGCGCGATCGCCGATGGCGCGGTTGCCGCGGCCCAGGTCGACCACCGGGGCGAAGCTCAGGTCCACGCCGCTGGCGCGGATCTCGCTGGCCATCAGCCAGGCGTGCTCCTGCGCCAGTTCCAGCGCGGCAGCCGGATCGGTCGCGTACAGGCGGCCGAAACCCTGCAGCGACGGCAGCGCGCTGTAGCCGTCGCGAAAGCGCTGCACGCGGCCGCCTTCCTGGTCCACGCAAACCAGTTGCGGCCGCGGCGCGGCTTCGCGGATCGCCTGCGCGAGTTCCGCCACCTGCGCGCGCGAGGCGAAGTTGCGCGCGAACAGGATCACTCCGGCGCAGGCGTCGTGCTGCAGCCAGTCGCGTTCCTGCGCGGCGAGTTCGGTGCCGGCGATGCCGATCACGAGCATGCGGAAAATCTCCAGGCGCGGCGCCCTGCGCCGGGGCGGCATTGTCGCGCAGTTGCGCGGCCGGGCGTAAGCGGCCCCGGCCCCGGCCTGCCGACCGTGCCGGTCGCGCCCGCGTGAACGCGCGGAGACGCTGCCAGGCCATCCCGCGACACGCCTGGCGTGCGCCGACTCCCGTCTCAGCTGCAGCCGTCCACGCCGCAGGCCGCCGCGGCCGGTTCCGCAGCGGCGCCGACACCGGCCTGCGCGAACGCCTGCAGGAACGCCTCCGGCGGCTGCGCGCCCTGCACCAGCACGCGGCCGTCGATCACGAAACTGGGCACCGCGCGGATGCCCAGCTGCTGCGCCTGCGCGATCTGCGCGCGGACTTCGGCCAGGCCCTCGCCGCCCGCCAGCAGCGCATGCACGCGCGCCTCCGGCAGCCCGCCCGCGGCGCCGGCAGCGACCAGGGTCGACGCCTCGGCGAGGTTGCGGCCTTCGGCGAAGTGGGCGCGGAACAGCGCTTCGCCGACCGCGTCGGCATCGCCTTCGCGCGCGGCCAGCCACAACAGCCGGTGCGCCTTGAGCGTGCTCACGCGGACCTGGCCGCGGTCGAAGTCGAACGGCAGGCCTTCGGCGCGACCGGTGTCCTGGGTCCGGCGCAGGAGTTGCTCGGTGCGCTCGGCGCCACCGAACTTGCGCGCATAGGCCTCGCGCAGCGGCACCGGCGTGTCGCCGGCGTCGGGATCGAGCAGGAAGGCGTGCCAGTGGATCTCGGCGTTGCGGCCGGCCTCGCCCAGGCGCGCCAGCGCGGCGCGCAAGCGGTGCTTGCCGATCCAGCACCAGGGGCAGACCACGTCGGACCAGATGTCGATGCGCATGACCGGACTATGGGGTCGCCGCGACGCCGGCTCAAGCACTCGCCTGGGCGCGCGGCGACCACCGGCAGCGGCCCTTGCGGCGGCGCCCATCGCAATCCCGGATCCGGGGCGAGGCAGGCATCGGGGACAGCGCACCGGAGCAAGCGCGGCCGACGCTACGAGACCTTTTCGGCGGCTACCGGGTCCTTTCAGCCGGCGACCATTGCGCGTAAGGGCGTGTGGCGAGTGCGAGGTTGTAGTAGCGCGCGATGTCGGTGACCTCGGCGCCGAGCCAGGCGGGACGGGCGAAGACCTCGTCGGCGGCCTGCAGCTCGATCTCGGCCACGACCAGGCCGGCGTTGTCGCCGAGAAACTCGTCGACTTCCCACAGGTGGCCGGCATGCATGACTTCATGCCGGCGTTTGTCGATGCGGCCGCCGACGCACAGCGCCAGCAGCGCGCGCGCATCGGCGGTCGGGATCGGATAGTCGAATTCCTGCCGGGTGTGCCCCAATTCGCGCGACTTGAGGTTGAGGAAAGCGTCATCGCCGGCGATGCGCACGCGCACCGAGGCGCGCATCGCGCCGCTGTCCATCGCGGCCAGGTCGTTGAGGTAGCCCTGTGCCATCGGCGTCACCGCGTGCGCGGCAGGGCGCCAGGTGTCGTCGGTGACCAGGAATTTGCGTTCGATTTCCAGTGCCATGCAGTGTTTCCAGACAAGCTGCTTGTATCGCGAAAGATTTTGACCCTTCTTCCGCCTGCGAGGATCAATTTCGGAGAGCACGGCCTAGTCTCGGGGGAACGGCACGGCCTGATCTGGGGGGAGATCGGCTTCGGAGGGAGTCGCCGCCCGGCGGGCTGGGGGTGCTGCGCCCTCCTGACGACCTCCTGTCTTTAAGTCGGGTCGTGGACCCTCCATG
>NZ_QVPD01000045.1 GCF_003416885.1 Cognatiluteimonas weifangensis | reverse complement strand
GGGACACGCCGTGAATACGTCCCTGTAGGCTCCTCGGCGGCATCCATGCCGCCGACGGTCCCGCACAGGCCGGGCCACCGGCTTCCAGGCAAGTGAGTGGGCGCCTGCAGAAAAAAAGCCGCCCGAAGCGATGAATCTCCAATCCCCCGAAGGCGCCGCCCGGCGGGCTGGGGGTGCGGAGAGTGGACCATGGAGGGTCCACGACCCGACTTAAAGACAGG
>NZ_QVPD01000044.1 GCF_003416885.1 Cognatiluteimonas weifangensis | reverse complement strand
CCTCCTGACGACCTCCTGTCTTTAAGTCGGGTCGTGGACCCTCCATGGTCCACTCTCCGCACCCCCAGCCCGCCGGCCGGCGACTTGGCGAGCTTGGAGTCCATCGCTTCGGCCAGTTTTTTCTGCAGGCGCCAACTCACTTGCCAGAAGCCGGTGGCCCGGCCTGTGCGGGACCGTCGGCGGCATGGATGCCGCCGAGGAGCCTACAGGGACGTATTCACGGCGTGTCCCGC
>NZ_QVPD01000043.1 GCF_003416885.1 Cognatiluteimonas weifangensis | reverse complement strand
CTGTGCGGGACACGCCGTGAATACGTCCCTGTAGGCTCCTCGGCGGCATCCATGCCGCCGACGGTCCCGCACAGGCCGGGCCACCGGCTTCTGGCAAGTAAGTTGGCGCTTGTAGAAAAAGCCACCCGAAGCGAGGAACTCCAATCTCGCCAAGTCGCCGCCCGGCGGGCTGGGGGTGCGGAGAGTGGACCATGGAGGGTCCACGACCCGACTTAAAGACAGGAGGTCGTCAGGA
>NZ_QVPD01000042.1 GCF_003416885.1 Cognatiluteimonas weifangensis | reverse complement strand
GCGGGACACGCCGTGAATACGTCCCTGTAGGCTCCTCGGCGGCATCCATGCCGCCGACGGTCCCGCACAGGCCGGGCCACCGGCTTCTGCACAGTGAGTTGGCGCTTGTAGAGAAAACCAGCCCGAAGCGATGGACTGCAAGCTCACGAAGTCGCCGGCCGGCGGGCTGGGGGTGCGGAGAGTGGACCATGGAGGGTCCACGACCCGACTTAAAGACAGGAGGTCGTCAGGAGGGCG
>NZ_QVPD01000041.1 GCF_003416885.1 Cognatiluteimonas weifangensis | reverse complement strand
GCCCTCCTGACGACCTCCTGTCTTTAAGTCGGGTCGTGGACCATCCATGGTCCACTCTCCGCACCCCCAGCCCGCCGGCCGGCGACTGCGCGAGATTGGAGGTTCGTCGCTTCGGCTGGTTGTTTCCACGCACGCCCACTCACTTGCTTGGAAGCCGGTGGCCCGGCCTGTGCGGGACCGTCGGCGGCATGGATGCCGCCGAGGAGCCTACAGGGACGTATTCACGGCGTGTCCCGCACA
>NZ_QVPD01000040.1 GCF_003416885.1 Cognatiluteimonas weifangensis | reverse complement strand
GTGGCCCGGCCTGTGCGGGACACGCCGTGAATACGTCCCTGTAGGCTCCTCGGCGGCATCCATGCCGCCGACGGTCCCGCACAGGCCGGGCCACCGGCTACTGGCAAGTGAGTCGGCGCCTGTAAAAAAGAGCCGCCGAAGCGGCGATCTTCAATCTCGCCAAGTCGCCGGCCGGCGGGCTGGGGGTGCGGAGAGTGGGCCATGGATGGCCCACGACCCGACTTAAAGACAGGAGGTCGTCAG
>NZ_QVPD01000004.1 GCF_003416885.1 Cognatiluteimonas weifangensis | reverse complement strand
ACCATGGAGGGTCCACGACCCGACTTAAAGACAGGAGGTCGTCAGGAGGGCGCAGCACCCCCAGCCCGCCGGGCGGCGACTCCCTCCGAAGCCGATCTCTCAAGGCCAGGCCATGGTTCGAAGTCAGGTCCGGCGCGGCCTGCGCCCCGACTTGAAGACAGGAGGTCGTCAGGAGGGCGCAGCACCCCCAGCCCGCCGGGCGGCGACTCCCTCCGAAGCCGATCTCCCGAGGACAGGCCATGACTCGAAGTCAGGCCATGGATGGACTGCGCCCCGATTTGAAGACAGGACAGTCGTCAGGAGGGTGCATCGGCCCCAGCCCTCGAGCGGCGACTTGACGGTGCCCGAAGCCGACCCCCCGGAGTTGGATGCAGGCCGGAAAGGATCGCGGCTGGCGCCGCGCCTGCGCGCGATTGCGGCAACGTAACCCCCTGCGGGGCCTGCCTATGGCAACAGCGTGCGACGCCAGTCCTCGAGCGCGTCCAGCAACGCCAGTTTCGCGGCGTCGCCGGCGTGCTGCTCGCGCAACGCTGTCAGTTCGCGCGTGAACCCCTCCAGATCCGGATCGGCCAGACCGGAGCCGGGTTGCAGCCGCAGCCGGCGCCAGGCGTGCCAGCGTTCCCGTTCGGCGGTGGTCAGCGTCTGTGGCCAGTTGCGGGCGCGATAGCGGAACAGCAGCTCCGGCAGGCGCGGATCGGCAAAACCGAAATCGCGCCCGGCCAGCGCCTGTGGCGGCGTGGCCCGCACCTCCTGGCAGCGGAGGCGGTCGCCGTCGCCGAGGAAACCGTCGTACAGCGCGGCATCCGCGTCCACCGGGCCGCGCTCGCGCTCCACCGCATACACCCGACGGATCTTCTCGGCCAGCGCCGGGCCGGCGGCGCGCAGACGCGCGGCGCGCGCCGTAGCCAGCGCCGGATCGATCTTGAGCCGGGCGAAATCGGCCTCGCGCAGGTGCCCCCAGGCGATCAATGCCGGGCAGCGGTTGAAGTGGACCTCCTTGAGCGGGATCCGCGCCTGGCCTTCGGGCAGTTGCTCGGCGCGCAGGTACAGGCGCGCGGCGATGGTCTCGGCGTCGAGCTCGAGCAGCGCCTCCGGATCGCTGTCCAGGTCGAACACGATCGCGCGGCTGTCGATCTGCGGGTGCCGGGCCAGCGGCACCACCGCGGCCGCGCACAGCCGCGCCGCCGGATAGCGCTGCGAGACATGCAGCACCGGCGCCATCGCCACCGGGTCCAGCAGTTGCGCGACGTAGCGTTTGTCGCGCAGGCGCAGGGCGTAGTCCCACAGCCGGGGCTGGGACGTGCGCAGCTTGCGCGCCAGGCCGATCAGCGCGCGCACGTCCGACAGCGCCTCGTGCGCGTCGCCGTCGCGCACGTCGTTGGCCTGCGCCAGGTGCTCGAGCTTGAACGAGGTGGCGCCGTCCTCGCGCCGCGGCCAGGCGATGCCGTCGGGGCGCAGCGCGTGGGCGAGCCGCATCACGTCGAGCAGATCCCAGCGCGAGTTGCCGGCTTTCCATTCGCGCTCGTAGGCGTCGTGGAAGTTGCGGAACAGCCCGTGGCGCACGAACTCGTCGTCGAAGCGCAGCGAGTTGTAGCCCAGGGTGCAGGTCTGCGGCCGCGCCATCTCCTCGAAGATGCGGGCGAAAGCTTCGGCTTCGGGCACGCCCTCGCGCAGGGCGCGCTGCGGGGTGATGCCGGTGACCAGGGTCGCGCCCGGGGACGGCAGCAGGTCGTTGGCGGGCTGCACGAAGAAGCTGATCGGCGCGTCGATCTCGTGCAGCGCTGCGTCGGTGCGAATGGCAGCGAACTGAGCGATGCGCGAGCGCCGCGGGTCGCTGCCGAAGGTTTCCAGGTCGTAGAACAGGAAGCTGGCGGGCATGCGTCAGGAGCCGGAGCGGGAGGGAACGGGAGCCGCGCCGCGGCAGTCGGCGCTGCGGGCCGGCCGCGCACCGCAGCGGGGCGCCAGCGTGCGCGGGCAGGATCGCATGCCCTGCGACCGGCGTGTCAGGCCGCAGCCAGCGGCGACAATCGCGCCAGCACCTGGGCGTCGACCGCGGCCCAGTCGAGGCCGTCGAGCGTGTCGCGCCCGGCGGTGGCCGCCACCAGGATTTCGCGCTGGATCTCGCTGCGCTGCAGCGCCTGCGCGTACGGCATCCGCATGAAGGTCACCATCGCGTAGTGCGGGACGAAGCGGCCGGGATGGCGCTGCTGCAGCGCCAGCTCCAGCTCGCGCTGCAGCAGGAACGCGGGGTCGTCGACCAGATCGCGCATCTCGATGTAGTTTTCCAGCGCCATCTGCTGGATCGCGGTGGCGTCGGGCTTGCGCTGCGCCTGGAACGCGGCGAACGCGGCCGCCAGCTCGCCGTGGTCCTCGATCTGTTGCGCCAGTGCAACGCAATCCTCGAACGCGCAGTTCATGCCCTGGCCGTGGAACGGCACCATCGCGTGCGCGGCGTCGCCGAGCAGCACCGCCTCGCCGCCCAGGTGCCACTGGTCGAGGTACAGCGTGGCCAGGGTGCCGGTCGGGTTGGCCTCGAAGTCGTGTTCCAGGCGCGGGATCAGCGGCAGCGCGTCGGGGAAGTCGCGGGCGAACAGCGCGCGCGCGTCGGCGCCGGTGACCACCCGGTCGAAATCGGGGTCGGTACTCGCGCCGTCGCCATGCAGCGCCATGAACAAGGTGACGGTGAAGGTCTTCTCGTCGTTGGGCAGGGCGATGCACATGTAGCGGCCGCGCGGCCAGATGTGCAGGGCGTTGGCTTCGATGCGGAAGCTGCCGTCGGCTGCGGGCGGGATCTCCAGCTCCTTGTAGCCGTGGTCCAGCCACTGCGTGCGTTCGCCCAGATCCTGGCGCCGCGCCATTTCCGCGCGCAGGGTCGAGCCGGCGCCGTCGCAGCCGAGCAGGGCGTTGAACGGGCGCGGATGCGCGCTGCCCTCGCCGCGGAAGGTGGCGATGCGGGCGTCGAAATCGACCTGCTCCAGGCGGCGGTCGAAATGCAGCACCGCGCCGGCGGCCTCGGCGGCGTCGAGCAGGGCGATGTTGAGTTCGCCGCGGCTGACCGACCAGATCACTTCGCTGTCGTCGCGACCGTAGCGTTGCAGCTGCGGTTGCCCGTGCAGCGGATGCACCATGCGCCCGCGCATCATCACCGCGCGCTGCAGCACCGCGCCGTCGGCGTCGGCCTGGCGCAAGGCGTGCAGGCCGCGCTCGGCCAGCGCGAGATTGATCGAACGGCCGCCGGCGTAGCCGTGCACGCGCGGGTCGCCGCGCCGCTCGTAGACGTCGACCTGCCAGCCGCGGCGCGCGAGCAGGATCGCCAGCAGCGCCCCGGCCAGGCCGGCGCCGACGATGGTGAGGTGTCTGCTGTCTGCCATGTCGCTGCCTGTGCCTGGGTGCCGGTGGGCCGGATCAGTCGCGCCAGGCCGCGACCGCGCGGGCGAAGCGCAGGATGTCGGCGTGGCTGTTGTACAGCGGCGCCGGGGAGATGCGGATCACGTCGGGCTCGCGCCAGTCGCCGAGGATGCCCAGGCCGGCCAGGTGCTCGAACAGGGCGCGGCCGCGCTCGCGGCCGCCGGCCACGCGCAGCGACAGTTGCGCGCCGCGGCGTTCGGGCTCGTGCGGGGTGGCGATCTGCAGGGTATCGGCGAGGCGCTCGCGGATCAGCGCTTCCAGGTAGCCGGTCAGGCGCAGCGAACGCGCGCGCAGCGCCTCCATGCCGCCGGCGCGCGCGAACAGCTGCAGCGACGCGCGCAGCGGCGCCAACCCCAGGATCGGCGGATTGCTCAGCTGCCAGCCGTCGGCGCCGGGCGTGGGCACGAACGCCGGCCCCATGCGGAAGCGGCTGGCCTGGTCGTGGCCCCACCAGCCGGCGAAGCGCGGCCGCTCGCTGCGCGCGTGGCGTGCGTGCACGAAGCAGCCGCCGACCGCGCCCGGCCCGGCGTTCATGTACTTGTAGTGGCACCAGACCGCGAAATCGGCATCGGCGTCGTGCAGCTGCAGCGGCAGGTTGCCGACGGCGTGCGCCAAATCGAAGCCGGCGACCGCGCCGGCCGCGTGCGCGAGCCGGGCGATTTCCGCCAGGTCGAACGCCTGCCCGGTGCGGTACTGCACGCCGGGCCACAGCACCAGCGCCAGGCGCGGGCCGTGCTGCGCGATCGCGCGCGCGATCGCGGCCATCGACAGCGTGCCTTCGGGCTCGTCGGGTTGCAGCTCGATCAGGTCGGTGGTCGGGTCGAAGCCGTGGAAACGGATCTGCGATTCCAGCGCATACCGGTCGGAAGGGAATGCGCCGGCCTCCATCAGGATCGCCGGGCGCTCGCGCGTGGGCCGGTAGAAGCTCACCAGCATCAGGTGCAGGTTGGCGGTCAGCGAGTTCATCGCCACCACCTCCGCGGGCTGCGCACCGACTACCGCCGCCAGGCCGTCGCGCACCAGCGCGTGGTAGGGCATCCAGGGCGCCGGCTCGCGGAAGTGGCCCTCGACCGCCTCGCGCGCCCACTTGTCCATCACCTCGTCGATCGCGGCGCGTGCGCCGCGCGGCTGCAGGCCGAGCGAGTTGCCGCAGAAATAGGCCTGCTCGCCGTCGCCGTGGCGCGGGACGTGGAACTGCGCGCGCAGCGTCGACAGCGGGTCGGCGGCGTCCTGCGCCAGCGCGTATGCGTCGGAAAACAAGTCGGTCATCGGTTCCTGCTTGCGGTAGGAGCGGCGTCGGCCGCGACGGTCACGCGAATCTCGACGCCGGCAGGCCCAGCCATTCCAGCGCGGTGCCGTGGTAGATCCGCGCCTGTTCGGCGGCGCCCAGGCCGAGCGCGTCGATCCCGGCGCCGGGGGTCTGTTCGCCCAGCGGGAACGGATAGTCGGTGCCCAGCATCACCCGTTCGGCGCCGGCCACGTCCAGCAGGTAGCGCAGCGCGCGCTCGTCGGCCACCCAGGAATCGAAGTACAGGCGCTTGAGGTAGTCGCGCGGATTGCGGAAGTTGTCGGTGGCCACCAGGTCCGGGCGCATGCGGAAGCCGTGCTCGATGCGGCCGATGGTGTAGGGGAAGCTGCCGCCGCCGTGCGCCAGGCACACCTTCAGCTCCGGCAGCCGCTCCAGCACGCCGCCGAACACCAGGCAGCAGGCCGCGCGCGACTGCTCGGCCGGCATCCCCACCAGCCACGGCAGCCAGTACTTGGGCATGGAGTCGGCGCCCATCATGTCCCAAGGGTGGATCAGGATCGCCGCGCCCAGGTCGCTGGCGGCCTGGAAGAAATCAAACAGCTCCGGCGCGTCCAGGTTCCAGTCGCCCACGTGGCTGCCGATCTGCACGCCCTGCAGCCCGAGCTGTTCGATGCAGCGTTCCAGCTCCTGGATCGCCAGCCGCGGCGACTGCAGCGGCACCGTGCCGATGCCGGCGTAGTGGCGCGGGTGCGCGCGCAGGGTGTCGGCCATGTGCTCGTTGAGCGCGGCGTGCAGCTCCAGCGCGTGGTGCGGCTTGGCCCAGTAGCTGAACATCACCGGCACGGTGCTGATCACCTGCACCTGCACGCCGAAGCGCGCGTACTCGGCGATGCGCTCGTCCGGGTCCCAGGTGTTGGGCCACAGTTCGCGGAAGAACTTGCCGTCCTTGTAGATGCGGTGGCGGCCGTCCTTGCCGTGGTGGATCACCGGGAAGCGGTTGTCGCCGTACTTGGCGGCCAGGTCCGGCCAGTCGCGCGGCAGGTAGTGGGCGTGGACGTCGATCTTGAGCATGGGAGGATTCTAGACCGCGGTCGAGATCTTGGCGGCTTGCGTTGCGGGGCGACGGCATTCCGAGTGCCGCGCGCCGGACGGCAGAGGCATGCGGATCAAGCGCTTCCAGCCATCAGGGGGTGCCCGCCTGCGGATCGGCCGGCGGCTCGTAGCGGTCGGGCCGCGGGTTGAGGGTGCCGCACTGCTTGCAGGTGCGCAGGGCGTCGTCGCGGTAGAAACGCTCGAACACGCGGAAGAAATCCTGTTCGATGTCGACCAGGTGGAAGAACTCCGCGTACAGCTTGTGGTTGCAGTTGACGCAGAACCACATCAGCGCGTCGTCCTCGTGCGCCAGGCGCTTGCGCTCGATCACCAGGCCGACCGAGCCGGGCATGCGCTGCGGGCTGTGCGGCACATGCGGCGGCAGGTAGAACATTTCCCCGGCCTTGATCGGGATGTCGCGCGGCGTGCCGCGCTCGCCGTCGAAATCCTCCTGGATGCGCAGCACCATCTCGCCTTCGAGCTGGTGGAAGAACTCCGGTCCGTCTTCGAAGTGGTAGTCGGTGCGGGCGTTGGGGCCGCCGACGATCATCACGATGTAGTCGTCGTCGACGATGCACTTGTTGCCGACCGGCGGTTTCAGCAGGTGGCGGTGCTCCTCGATCCAGGCCTGGAGGTTGATGGGTGCGGGCAGCATCTTGCTTTCCTGTGTTGCCGTTCGCCCTGAGCGTAGCCCGTGCAGCGGGCGGAGTCGAAGGGCCCTTCGACTTTGCGCCTGCGGCGCGCCGCTCAGGACGAACGGGGTTTCATGGGTCGTCCGCAACGACCGCGATGCACTTGAGCTCGATCGCGATCGGCGTGGGCAGCGCGGCGATGCCGACGGTAGTGCGGCAGGGGGCGGTGGCCGGGTCGGGGAAATGTTCGGCCCAGACCGCGTTGTAGGCGGGAAAGTCGCGCGCCATGTCGGTGAGGAACACGGTGACGTCGACCAGGTCCTGCCAGCGCGCGCCGCCGGCTTCCAGCACGCGACGGACATTGGCCAGCACGGCACGGGTCTGCGCCTGGATGTCGTACTTGCGCACGCGGTGGTCGGCGAAATATTCGTTGCCGGGGATGGAGTCGTCGCCCGGGTCGCGCGGGCCGATGCCGGACAGGAACAGCAGGTTGCCGACCCGGCGCGCATGCGGGTAATGGCCCACGGCTCTGGGCGCGTTGCCGGCGCGGATGCCGCCAGCGCTCATGTCGCGATTCCGTGCCGCTCGCGCAGTTGCTGCAACGCCTGCGCATAGACGGGGGTCAGCGCGTCGGGCGCGTACACGTCCATGCCGAGGTCGCGGACCAGGCCGTCGGCGAGGCTGTAGACCCAGCCGTGGATCGCCAGGTCCTGTCCGCGGGCCCAGGCGTCGCGGATCACGGTGGTCAGGCCGACGTTCTCGGCCTGCTCGATCACGTTGAGCTCGCACAGCACGTCGTGGCGCTCGGCCTGCGGCACCCGCTCCATCAGTGCGGCGTGCTTCTGCGCGACGTCGCCGACGTGGCGGATCCAGTTGTCGGCCAGGCCGACGCGGGTGCCGTGCAGCGCCGCGCCGACGCCGCCGCAGCCGTAATGGCCGACCACCAGGATGTGGCGGACCTTGAGCACGTCCACCGCGAACTGGATCACCGACATGCAGTTGAGGTCGGTGTGCACCATCACGTTGGCGATGTTGCGGTGGACGAAGACCTCGCCCGGCGCCATGTCGATGACCTGGTTGGCCGGCACGCGCGAATCCGAGCAGCCGATCCACAGGTACTTCGGCGCCTGCTGCTTGGACAGGCGTTCGAAGAAGCCGGGGTCCTCGCGTTCGATGCGTTCGGCCCAGCCGCGGTTGCGGCGCAGCAGGGATTCCAGTTCGTTCTTCATCGGGAGTGGTTCATCCTTGTGTGGGGGGAAGGGCGATGCAGACGTTGCGCGGCTCGGTGAAAAAGCGCATGGCTTCCAGGCCGCCTTCGCGGCCCAGGCCGGACTGGCCCATGCCGCCGAACGGGGTGCGCAGATCGCGCAGCAGCCAGGCATTGATCCAGACGATGCCGGCGCGCAGTTGCGCGGCGAAGCGGTGGGCGCGGTCGAGGTCGCGGGTCCAGACGCTGGCGGACAGGCCGTAGTCGCCGGCATTGGCCAGCGCCAGCGCGTCGTCGTCGCTGTCAAAGGCCTGCAGCGTGGCGACCGGGCCGAAGATCTCCTCGCGGTTGGTCGCGCAGTCCGGGCCGAGGCCCTCGAGCACGGTCGGGGCCACGAACCAGCCCGGGTGCGGCAGGACCTCGCCGCCGCAAAGCACGCGGCCGCCTTCGGCACGGGCGCGCGCGATCGCGGCCACGACCTTGTCGAAATGCGCCCGCGACACCAGCGGGCCGAGCTCGGTGTCGGTATCGGCCGGCGCGCCGACCCGCAACGCCCGCACGCGTGCGACGAACGCGTCGCGGAACTCGGCGTAGATGCCGCGTTCGACCAGCAGGCGCGAGCCGCACAGGCAGATCTGGCCGGAGTTCTGGAAAGCCGAACGCACGATCGCCGGCAGCTGCGCGCGCCAGTCGCTGTCGGCGAACACCAGGGTCGGGTTCTTGCCGCCCAGCTCCAGCGACACTTTCTTCAGCAGCGGGGCGGCGATGCCGGCAATGCGGCGGCCGACCGCGGTGCTGCCGGTGAAGGAAATCGCCTTGACCTGCGGATGCGCCGGCAGCGGCTCGCCGGCTTCCGGGCCGAGGCCGTGGACGATGTTGAGGACGCCCGGGGGCCAGCCGATCCGCGCGGCGAGCTCGCCCAGCAGGGTCGCGGTATGCGGCGTGACTTCCGACGGCTTGGCCACGACCGTGTTGCCCGCGGCCAGCGCCGGCGCGATCTTCCAGGTGAACAGGTACAGCGGCAGGTTCCACGGCGAAATCGTGGCGACCACGCCCAGCGGCTGCCGCAGGGTGTAGTTGAGGCCCGCCTGGCCGTGGTGGGATTCGCTGGAAAATTGCGTCGCTGCGTGCGCGAAGAAACGCAGGTTGCTGACCGCGCGCGGGATCTCGACTTCGCGCGCCAGCGCGATCGGCTTGCCGCCGTCGCGCGATTCGGCCTGCGCGAACGCTTCCAGCTGCGCTTCCAGCGCGTCGGCCAGCCGTTCCAGCCAGCGCGCGCGCTCGCTGCCCGGCAGCGCCGACCACGCCGGAAAGGCGCGCTGCGCGGCGGCGACCGCGGCCTCGACGTCGGCGATGCCGCCGCGCGCGACCTGCGCGTAGGGGGCGGCGGTGGCCGGATCGAACACGTCCAGCCAGCGCCCGTCGGCCGGTGCGCACGCTTGTCCGTCGATCCAGTGCGGCAACTGCATCCGCCAAGCTTAACGCGTGCGTGAAACCGACGCAGCGGTGCAGGCGGTCGATACGGCAGCGGATGTGGCGTCGCTGCGGCACGGATGCCGCGCCGAGGCGGCAGCGTGGCCGGGTGCGGCGCGGTGCGCTCGGCCGGCGCGCTGCCGGTGGCGGGGATGCGTGCGCCGCTGGCGCGCAGTCGCTCAGGCCAGCGCGGGCGGGGCGCCGCCGATCCAGTAGCGCGGCGTCGGCAGCAGCCGGCCGGCGCGGTAGGCATCCAGGCCGAACGCGTCCAGCAGCGCCATCGCCGCCGTTTCCTGCTCCGGCGTCACCCGCGCGCGCCACTTTTCCACCAGCGCCTGTTTGTGCGCCAGCCGACCCGCGGCCTGCTCGGCCAGCAGTTGCTGGGTGTTCGGGTCCGACATCCCCTTGTTGCCGGCGGCTTCGGTGAGATGCGCGAAGATCCGCGCCGGGTCGGGCAACTGCAGCCGCTCCACCAGCTGCGCCACCAGCGGTTCGGGATCGAGCACCAGTTGCTCGTAGCTGACGACCGTCCAGTCCGGTTGCCGCCCCTGCAGGACCAGCGCGTTCTGGAAACACCAGGCCAGCACGCCTTTTTCCAGTTCGCTGCCGTCGGCCAGCACCCGGTCGGCCAGCGCCAGCTGCCCGGCATCGAAGCGCGTGGACACGACGCTGTTGCGGAACGCGTCGAGCCGCGGGAATTCCTTGCGCGACAGGCTCACCGCGATCGGGTGCCGGAGCAGCACCACCACGCGCGCGTTGCAGTCCGCGGCGAGCGCGCCGAGCCGGCTTTCGGCCCCGTGCAGCAGCTTGAACACGATGCGGTCGGTGCGGAAGCGGTGGTACTTGCCGCGCGAGGGCAGGGCATCGACGCTGTGCAGCCGGCCGTCGCAGATGGCGCGGAAGTAGCGCTCGATCTTGGCCGCGCCGGCCGCGCTTTCCATTTCCCGCCAGGACGCGATCCGGCTGGCCCGGCGCACCGCCGGGCGGCGCAGGTTGAGCGGTTCGTCGCAGCACTTGAAGCCCGGCTGGCTCCAGATCAGTTCCATCAGCCAGGTCGAGCCGGAACGCGGCGTGGCCATCAGGAAGACATTGGGCCGGGTGCCGGGCCGATGGCGGTTGGATACGGCCTTGACCAGCTCCGGGAGACCGCTGTGCTGGAGGATGCGTCGAGCCGACGGGTTCACGATGGCGTCCTCGCAAGCGGGCGGGCGTGGCTGCGGCGCGCGGACGCAATGCCGACGCGGCCGGGGGCGGCAGCGCCCGGGGGTCGTGAGCCCGGAGGCGACCCCCCTGCGCCCTCCCTGGGTAGGACGGACAAAGGCGCGGCGGCGGGACAGGGCGTTGCGCGGCGCGCGCCGCGCTGCGCCTTGTCCGGGCCGCATGCGCCGGCGGCGGACACGCCGATGGACGCGGCGATGGGCGCGGCGGCGGGCGTCGGTTGGCGGGCGGCCTGCGCCTGGCGCGGCTCAAGCGGGGAGGGTGCGGCCCGCCGGGGTGTGGTCCGCCGCGTCGCGCGGCGGGGCGGGGCGACGAGCCGGTCGGGGCACGGCGTCGGCCCGTCTGGGGGCCGCCGCCGCGCTCAGAGCGACAGCGTGCGCCCGCCGTCCACCGGCAGGTTGATGCCGTTGACGTAGGCCGCCGCCGGCGAGCACAGGAACGCGATCGCGCCGCCGATTTCCGCCGGCTGCGCGAAACGCCCGGCCGGCACCGCCTGGCGCATGCCGGCGAGGATGGCTTCCTCGGGCTGCCCGCTGCTGCGCGCGCGCTCGGCGACGATCTGCGCGATGCGCGCGGTCTGCGTGTAGCCGGGCAGCACGTTGTTGACGGTGATGCCGAAGGGCGCCAGTTCGCGCGCCAGGGTCTTGGCCCAGCTGGCGACCGCGCCGCGGATGGTGTTGGAGACGCCGAGGTTGGGGATCGGCTCCTTCACCGAAGTCGAGATCACGTTGACGATCCGGCCCCAGTTGGCCGCGCGCATGCCCGGCAGCAATGCCTGCACGAGCGTGTGGTTGGCGACCAGGTGGCGGTGGAACGCGTCGAGGAACGCCGCGACCTCGGCGCTGTGCGCCGGGCCGCCGGGCGGGCCGCCGGTGTTGTTGACCAGGATCTGGACCGGCTTGCCCGCGGCCAGCGCCTGCGCCTGCGCGCGCAGGGCGTCGGTCTGCGCCATGTCCGCGGCGATCCAGCCGTGCTGCTGCGCGTCGCGGCGGGGCAGGGCGGCGACGACGTCCTGCAGGGCCTCGGCGCGGCGCGCGAGCACGGTGACGTCGGCACCGAGCAGGGCCAGCTCGTGCGCGGCGGCGCGGCCGATGCCGTCGGAACCGCCGCAGACCAGGGCGTGTCTGCCATCGAGGGCGAGGTCCATGTCAGTCTCCGGGCCGGGCGTCGCGTTCGCGCATCAGCGTGGCGAGGCTGCGACTGGGTTCGCGCGCCTGGCCCTGCAGGTGCGCAATCACCGATTCGCGGTTGGCGGCGGGGTGGTTCTGGCTGAGCTTGAACTTGAGATCGACCCGGCGCGGCACGAAGCGGAAGCCGACGATGCCGCGCAGCTGCACGCGGTGGTCCTCGCGCTGCGGCTCGAAATGCCAGTCGCTGCCGACCTGCGCTTCGAACCGGTCGCTCAGGCGCGAAACCAGGTCGGCCAGCGAGACTTCATCCTCGAAACGCTCGAGGCTTCCGCGCAATTGCGCCGATGCGTAGTTCCAGGTCGGGACCCGGGCCTCGGCTTCCTTGTCCGGATACCAGGCCGGGGAGACGTAGGCGTGCGGGCCGTGCACGAGCAGCAGGGCTTCGCCCTGGTGCCGCGACTGCGGGTTGGCCCGCGCCCAGTGCCCCTCGATCAGGATGTCGTCGCCGTCGCGGCGATAGAGCACCGGCAACTGGCTGGCAATGGGCGCGCCGTCCGCATCCATCGAGACCAGGGTGATGAACGGATCGGCCTGCAGCAGGCGGTCGAGCTGCGTCAGGTCCGTTTCGGCGAAGGCGCGTGGCAGGTACATGGCACTCAGGCCCGGGCGTCGAGCTTGCGGAACATCAGCGGCCGCAGTGCCTCGTCGCTGTCTGCCTGCGGCGGCTGGACGGCGTGGAGGTCGAAGCCGCGGGCCAGGGCGTCGTCGGCGTCGAGGCCGTCGAAGGCGACGAAGTCCGCGTCCAGCAGCGCGGCGCGGGCGGTGTCCTCGCTGTCGTAGGTCAGGGTGTTGCCGTCGCTGTCGAGGACTTCGGCGGTGCCGGCCTCGCGCACCCGCAGCCGCGCCCACACCAGGTTGCGGCCCAGGGTCGCCAGCCACCATTGCCCGTCGGCGGGCGTGCTCATGCCGCGGCCAGCGCCAGCGAGTACAGCCACAGCAGCGCGGCCAGCGTCAGCCCCAGCAGGATCACCGACAGCGCGATCCGCGCCGGCGTCGCCAGGCCGCTGAGGCCGGGGTCCGGGGTAGTGCGGTAGCCGCCGCGCAGCAGCCACCACAGCGCTGCGGGTTTCAGGAACGCGCCTTCGCCGAGCAGCGCCTTGACTGCCGGATGCCGGTCGCGGATGTGCACCAGCGCCAGCGGCCAGAAGATCACGAAGGCGGTCGCGCCGGCGATGGCCATCGCCACGAACAGCAGGGCGAAGAACATCACGATGTCGACGCTGGCGAATTCCGGATGCATCGCTCAGAACTCCGCGTGGCCAGGCGCGCGCGGGTAGGGGATCGCGTCGCGGATGTTGGCCAGGCCGCAGGTGTAGACCACCAGCCGCTCGAACCCCAGGCCGAAGCCCGCGTGCGGCACCGTGCCGTAGCGGCGGAAGTCGCGGTACCACTGGTAGTGCGCCGGATCCAGGCCGAACTGCGCCATGCGCTTGTCGAGCACGTCCAGCCGTTCCTCGCGCTGGCTGCCGCCGATGATCTCGCCGATCCCTGGCGCCAGCACGTCCATCGCCGCGACCGTGCGGCCGTCGTCGTTCAGGCGCATGTAGAACGCCTTGATGTGTTCGGGATAGTCGGTGACTACCACCGGGCGGCCGACGTGGACCTCGGTGAGCCAGCGCTCGTGCTCGGTCTGCAGGTCCAGGCCCCATTCCACCGGGAACTCGAACTTCTGCCCGGAGCGCTGCAGCAGCGCCACCGCCTCGGTGTAGCTGATGCGCTCGAACGGCGCGTTGACGAACGCCTCCAGCCGCGCGATCGCGTCGGGCTGCACGCGCTGGGCGATGAACGCCATGTCGTCGCCGCGTTCGTGCAGCACCGCGCGGAACAGGTACTTGAGGAATTCCTCGGCCACGCGCGCGTCCTCGGCGAGGTCGGCGAAGGCGATCTCCGGCTCCACCATCCAGAATTCGGCGAGATGACGGCTGGTGTTGGAGTGCTCGGCGCGGAAGGTCGGGCCGAAGGTGTAGACGCGGCTCAGCGCCAGGCAGTAGGCCTCGACGTTGAGCTGGCCGGAGACGGTGAGGAAGGTTTCCTTGCCGAAGAAGTCCTGGCCGAAGTCGACCGCGCCGTCCTCGCCCAGCGGCAGGTTGGCCAGGTCCAGGGTGGAGACCCGGAACATCTGCCCCGCGCCCTCGGCGTCGGAGGTGGTGATGATCGGGGTGGAGATCCAGAAATAGCTCTGCTCGTGGAAATAGCGGTGCACCGCCTTGGCCAGGCAGTCGCGGATGCGCGTGACCGCGCCGAACAGGTTGGTGCGCGGGCGCAAGTGCGCGACCTCGCGCAGGAACTCCAGCGAGTGCGCCTTGGGCTGGATCGGGTAGGTCTCCGGATCGTCGACCCAGCCGACCACCTCGATCGACTCGGCCTGGATCTCGAACGCCTGGCCCTGGCCCTGCGACTGGGCGAGCGTACCGGTGCAGACCACCGCGCAGCCGGCGGTGAGCCGCTTCACCTCGGATTCGTAGTTGGACAGCGAGGCCGGGGCGACGACCTGGATCGGGGCGAAACAGGAGCCGTCGCTGACGTTGACGAAGCTCAGCCCGGCCTTGGAGTCGCGCCGGGTCCGCACCCAGCCGCGGACCGTGACCTCGCCGCCGACCGGGAGCTTGCCCGCGAGCGCGTGTTCGACGCTGACCGTTGTCATGACTGGATACCGCCGTGCTGTCTGCTCCATGAACCCGGCAGTTTACTGTGCCGGTGGCGGCAGCCGCGACTCCCGGCGTCGGCGCGGGGCGCCGGACCCGCGACGGCGCAACCCATTTATAATGGGCGCATGGCCATCCAACTCGCTCCCGCCGCCCTGCAACGCATCCGTGGTTTCCTGGCCGAGACGCCGCAGGCCCTGGGGTTCCGGTTCGGCGTCCAGCGCAGCGGCTGCTCGGGCTGGGGCTACCTGGCCGACCTGGCCCGCGAGCAACGCCCCGGCGACACCGTGTTCGAGCAGGACGGCGTGCGCATCTACGTCGACGCCGACAGCCTGGCGCAGGTCGACGGCACCCGGATCGATTTCCTCAAGAGCGGGCTGAACGAGCAGTTCGTGTTCGACAACCCCAATGTCGCCGCCGCCTGCGGCTGCGGCGAGTCGTTCACCACCGACCCCGGGCGCGCCGCCTAGGCAGGTCCGGGACGGTTGCCGTCATCCCCGTTTTCGCGGGATGACAATCCCAAGGCGGGGCGCCCAGGTCCCGGGTGGATCCAATGCCGGCGGGTGCCGGCGCGCCGTTCGCGGCAGGCCATTGCCCGCGACCGGGCCGCTGGCTTGCGTGCGACGGTGCCGGGCGACGGTCGCCGCCTTGCCCACAAGTCCTTGAACCTGCCATAATTTCCGGCTTCCCGGCGTCCCTGCCGGGGAGCCCTTGCCCCACCGCGTCCGCCCCGGCCGACGGGGGGCTGCCGGGCCCGGATCCGCGCGATCCCGGGCCGCATCCACAAGGAAACCCACATGCGTCATTACGAAATCGTGTTCCTGGTCCACCCGGACCAGAGCGAGCAGGTGCCGGCGATGATCGAGCGTTACAAGACGCTGATCGAAGGCGGCAACGGCAAGATCCACCGCCTCGAGGACTGGGGCCGCCGCCAGCTGGCCTATCCGATCGACAACCTGGTCAAGGCCCACTACGTGCTGCTGAACATCGAGACCGACCAGACCGTGCTCAATGAGCTGGTCGACGGCTTCCGTTTCAACGACGCGGTGCTGCGCCATCTGGTGATCCGTCGCGACGAGGCGGTCACCGAGCAGTCCCTGATCATGAAGAACAAGGACGAGAAGAACGACAAGCCCGAGCGCAGCGAGCGCCGCCGCCGCGACGAAGACGAGAGCGCCAACGGCACTGCCGAAGCCGCCGACGACGCCGCCGAAGCCGCCTGACCATCGTCCTCTAGGAGCCGCATCCCATGTCCAAGTTCTTCCGCCGCCGCAAGTTCTGCAAGTTCACCGCCGAGGGCGTCAAGGAGATCGATTACAAGGATCTCAACACCCTGCGCCAGAACATCAGCGAGAACGGCAAGATCGTGCCGAGCCGCATCACCGGCACCAAGTCGCGCTACCAGCGCCAGCTGGCTACCGCGGTCAAGCGCGCGCGTTTCCTGGCGCTGATCCCCTACACCGACAACCACAACGTGTGACCCGGTCCCGCCGCACCGGCGGGTCGCGCCACCACACCGTCCATTCGGACAGCCAACAGTTGCGGCGCCCGTGCGGCGCCGCTAACGAATACGGAGCAATGCCATGGAACTGATCCTGCTGCAGAAAGTGACCAACCTCGGCGGCCTGGGCGACAAGGTCAACGTCAAGCCCGGCTACGGCCGCAACTTCCTGGTGCCGCAGGGCAAGGCGGTGCCGGCCACTGCCGCCAACATCGCCGAGTTCGAGGCCAAGCGCGCCGAGTACGAGGCCAAGGCGCAGGCGCTGCTGGGCGACGCCGAGGCCCGCCGCGCCAAGCTCGAGGGCGCCAGCGTCACCATCTACGCCAATGCCTCCACCGAGGGCAAGCTGTACGGTTCGGTCGGCCCGCGTGAGATCGCCGAGGCGCTGACCAAGCTCGGCATGCCGGTCGAGAAGTCGGAAGTGGTGATGGGCGAGGGCGCGATCCGCAATGTCGGCGAAAACGAAGTCGTCGTGCACCTGCATGCCGACGTCACGGTGCCGGTCAAGGTCGTGGTCGAGGCCGAAGCCGCGTAACCGTCGTCGTACCGCAAGACCCCGGACGGGCGCCCATGTGGCGCCCGTCCTGTTTCTGGTTCTGCCCCCGACCGTGCGGATCGGTTTCGGCTGGAGTCACCGCACGGTGGGCGGGGATGCTGTGCCCTCCCGACGATCTTCTGTAAGTCGAGTCGTTCGGGCATCTTCGGCTTCGGACGGAGTCGCCGCCCGACGGGCTGGGGGTGCTGCGCCCTCCTGACGACCTCCTGTCTTTAAGTCGGGTCGTGGACCATCCATGGTCCACTCTCCGCACCCCCAGCCCGCCGGACGGCGACTTGGCGAGCGTGGAGGCTCGCCGCTTCGGCTAGTTTTTTCTGCAAGCGCCAACTTACTTGCTTGGAAGCCGGTGGCCCGGCCTGTGCGGGACCGTCGGCGGCATGGATGCCGCCGAGGAGCCTACAGGGACGTATTCACGGCGTGTCCCGCACAGGCCGGGCCGCCGGCTTCCCCTCGCAGAAGCTTCCACGCTTGAAGGGGGGGTTTACGACGCACCCCGTAGAGGCAGGACCGCCGGCTTCCCCGCAGAGGTTTCCGCACAAAAAAAGTGTGGAGATGCACGCTTGCGATACCCGTGCGGGGGAACGCCCGGGTCAAGGCAGGAGTGCCGGCGACATGGATGTCGCCGCCAGGCCCACATGGATGTGTTTGTGGCGTGTCCTGCCTTGGCCCGGGTTTCTCCGCGCAGGATCTGCAGGAACGCGATGAACCAGTCGCAAGGTGTGCGATTCCCACCGGTTATCCACAGAGTTGTCTGCAACGCTTGCGCGGTGGCGCGACTAGGATGACGACCGCAGGACGACAACAACAGGGCCGCGACGACGGCCCGCCCGGGGGAGTCACCAGTTTGATGAGCGCACGCCAGGGCTTTCGCACCGAGCCGCCGTTGCACGGGCGGGGCGACAACCGCATCGAGCAGCTGCGGGTGCCGCCGCAGTCGGTGGAGGCCGAGCAGGCGGTGCTGGGCGGGCTGATGCTGGCGCCCGATGCGTTCGACCGGGTCGCCGACATCCTGACCGACAGCGACTTCTACCGCCGCGACCACCAGCTGATCTACCGCGCCATCCGCGAGCTGGCGGAAAAGAACCGCCCCTACGACGCGGTCACCCTGGGCGAATGGTTCGAATCGATGGGCCAGGCCGAGCAGGTCGCCGGCGGCGCCTACCTGGTGGAACTGGCCAGCACCACGCCCTCGGCCGCCAACATCGCCGCCTACGCCGAGATCGTGCGCGACAAGGCGGTGCTGCGGCAGCTGATCGAGGTCGGTACCGGGATCGTCAACGACGGCTTCCAGCCCGACGGCCGCGAGACCCGCGAGATCCTCGACGCCGCCGAGTCCAGCGTGCTGGCGATCGCCGAGCACAGCGCCAAGGGGCGGATGGACTACGTCTCCGTGCACAGCGCGCTGGCCGAGGCTTTCGACGTGCTGCAGAAGCGCTACGAGAGCGGCGGCAGCGTCACCGGCCTGCCCACCGGCTACACCGAGTTCGACGAGATGACCGCCGGGCTGCAGCCGACCGACCTGCTGATCCTGGCCGCGCGCCCGTCGATGGGCAAGACCACGCTGGCGCTGAACATGGCCGAGTACGCGGCGATGAAGTCCAAGCAGCCGGTGGCGATCTTCTCGATGGAAATGTCGGCCAGCCAGCTGGCGCTGCGCCTGATCTCCTCGGTCGGCCGCATCAACGCCACCCGCCTGCGCACCGGACAGCTGGAGGACGAGGACTGGAGCCGCGTCACCAGCGCGATCCGGCTGCTGCGCGAGGCCAAGATCTTCATCGACGACGAACCGGCGCTGTCGCCGGAAAAACTGCGTGCCAAGGCCCGCCGGATCAAGAAGGAGCACGGCCTCGGCCTGATCGTCATCGACTACCTGCAGCTGATGGCGGTGCCCGGCAACAGCGAGAACCGGGCGACGGAAATCTCCGAAATTTCGCGCTCGCTCAAGGGCCTGGCCAAGGAGCTCAACGTGCCGGTGATCGCGCTGAGCCAGCTCAACCGCTCGCTGGAGACGCGCACCGACAAGCGCCCGATGATGGCCGACCTGCGCGAATCCGGCGCCATCGAGCAGGACGCCGACGTGATCGTCTTCATCTACCGCGACGAGTACTACAACAAGGACAACTCGCCGGACAAGGGCCTGGCCGAGATCATCATCGGCAAGCAGCGCAACGGCCCGACCGGGGCGATCAAGCTCAAGTTCTTCGGCGAATACACCCGCTTCGACAACCTGGCGCACGACGCGGTCGGCAGCTTCGAGTAGCCGGCGTCGGCCGCGCAGCCGGCTTCGGGTAGGTCGCCGCGCCGGCCCGGGCGCACCTCGCCGCGGGGGCTCCGCGTCCGGCTGCGACGCGCGGCCGCAGGCTCGATTCGCTGCACGGGTCGGGCCGGTCCGACGCGTCGCGGCGGGCGTTCGCCCAGGCCGCGCGGCAGTGCGCGCGCAGACGCGGGCCAGCACGACGGCTTTCGCGACCGTGGCGCTCCCGACTTGGGCGAAGGGCGGGACGAGCGCACTCCCCCTCATGCTCTCGCTAGACTAATGCGATGAGCGCCCCCGCCAGCGAACGCCCGACCCGGATCCTGGTCGACCTCGATGCGATCGCGCACAACCTGCGTGCGATCCGTGCGCACGTGCGGGTGCCGGTGATGGCGATCGTCAAGGCCAATGCCTACGGCCACGGGCTGGTGCCGGTGGCGCGGCACCTGCAGGCGCAGGGCGTCGAGCAGCTCGGGGTGGCGTTCCTGGAGGAGGGCATCGCGCTGCGACAGGCCGGCATCACCGTGCCGATCCTGGTATTGGGCGGGATCTTCGGCCCGCAGGTGGCGCAGTTCATCGCCCACGACCTGGAAGTCACCGTGTCCTCGCTGGACAAGCTGCACCAGGTCGAGGCTGCCGCGCAGGCGCTGGGGCGCAAGGCGACCGTCCACCTGAAGATCGACACCGGGATGGAGCGGATCGGCGTGCACAGCTATTCCTGCGGGCCGTTCATCGCGGCGGCGGTGGCCTCGCGCTGGTGCACGATCAAGGGCATCTATTCGCACCTGGCCTGCGCCGACGATCCCGGATCGGAGATGACCGCACTGCAGGTGCAGCGCTTCGCCGAGGCCTGCGCGCACTTCGAACGCCTCGGTGCGCCGATGCCGCTGCGGCACCTGGCCAATTCCGGCGGTGTGCTGCATTTCCCGCAGACGCACCTGGACATGGTGCGCCCCGGCATCGTGCTGTACGGCGTGCAGCCGGACCCGGCATCAAAGCGCACGCTGGACCTGCGCCCGGCGCTGTCGCTGGTGTCGCAGGTGGTGTACTTCAAGGTGGTCAAGGCCGGGCATCCGGTCAGTTACGGCGCGACCTGGGCGCCGGCGCACGACACCCGCGTGGTCACCGTGCCCCTGGGCTACGGCGACGGCTATCCGCGGGCGCTGTCCGCGCGCGGCGAGGTGCTGATCCGGGGCCACCGCCATCCCATCGTCGGGCGCATCTGCATGGACCAGTTCATGGTCGACATCGGCCAGGACAGTGCCTGGAACGAGGACGAAGTCGTGCTGATCGGCCGCCAGGGCGATGCCGCGATCCCGGTGGAAGCCGTGGCGCAGGCGGCCGGCACCATCCCTTACGAGATCCTGACCGGCCTCAACGCCCGTATCCCGCGCCTGTACCGCGGCGGTTGACGCCGCCCGATGCCGGCGCGCGCGGGGCGCGTCGCAGCCGGCGCTGCCGGCTTGCGCAGCGATTGCGACTGCGTCCGGCCGGACGCCAGCGCCGGCGCGTTCGCGACGACCGGATCGACGCCTGGCCTGTGCGCTGCGTCGAGGATCGCGCCGCGGCCGGCCGCGGCGGCATGTCTGGCGTGGCCGGACAGCGATCCTGCGCACACCCGCTGCGCGGCGTCCTGGGGTATACAGGTGGGCCGCCGCCGCCGGGCGGTCCTGAGGAGCGACGCCGCTGCATGGACGAGGCCAGGGGATCCCGGTTGTCGTTGGCCGCACGCCTGCGTGAGGCTGCGCTGGTCACGGCCGTCTATGCGCTGACGGCATTGCTGGCGCTGTACGCCAGCCCTGCGCTGGGCGGCGACACGATGCTCTGGATCGGCAACGGCGTGCTGCTGGGGTGGATGCTGCACCGCGTCGACCGCCACGTGCTGTGGTGGCTGCTGCCCTGCGCCCTGGTCGATGGCGGCGCGCGTCTGCTGTTCGACGCCACGCCGCCGCTGGCCGCGGGCCTGGCGCTGGTCGACACGCTGGAGGTGGCGCTGGCCTGGGCGGTGCTGCGTCGCTGGCATGCGGGCGGCGGGGCGCTGGACGAAGCCGCAGTCGCGGCCTTGCTGGGCGTCGGCGTGCTGGCGCCGCTGGCCGCTGCGCTGCCGGCGGCGCTGGCCCTGCAGCAGTTCGGTGGCCTGCCGCTGCGCGAGGCGCTGCTGGCGTGGTGGCCGGGACACGCGCTCGGCCTGCTGGCGGTCACGCCGGTGGTCGCGGTCTGGCGCAGTGCGGATCGCGCAGCGCTGCCGCGGGCGTTCTGGGGATTTCTCGCCGTGGTCCTGGCGGTTCCTGCAGTCGCGCTGTCGGGGATGACGCCGGTCCTGGTGGCGCTGCTGCTGTTGCTTGCGGCCGGCCGCGTCGGCGTCTTCGGCAGTGCCGCGCTGGGCACGTGCGCGGTGGCGGCGACCATGGGCTGGGCGGCGTTGTCGGCGGACGTGGCGATTGCGGGGCTGCCGGCGGGCGTGCCACCGGCGCTCGCGTTGGGTCTTGCGCTCGCGCTGCTGGCGCTGGCGCCGCTGCTGGTCGCGGTGCTGGTCGCGCAGCGCGCGGCCGCCCGGACGCAGGCGCAGCTGGCCGGCCAGCGCTTCGCGGTGGTCGCCGAGCATGCCCCCGGGTTGCTGGCGCAACTGGACCGCGACCTGCGCTATCGCTACGCCAACGACAATTTCCTGCAATGGCACGGTCTCACGGCCGCGCAGGTGCTGGGGCGCAGCGTGCACGAAAGCCTCGCCCCGGACGTGGCCGCGCGCCTGGCCAGCCGCATGCGCCGGGCGCTGGCCGGCCAGCCGCAGCAGTTCGACCTGCCCATGCCCGACGGCCGCCAGCTGCAGACGCGGCTGCAGCCGCAGTTCGGCGGCGACGGCAGCGTCGACGGGTTCTACCTGGTCGCCGAGGACGTCAGTTGGCGCGGGCAGGGCGAGCGCCGGTTCGAGGCCCTGCTGACGGCGGCCGAACCGATGCTGCTGCTGGAGGCGTCCGGCCGCATCGCGCAGGCCAACGCCGCGGCGACGCAGCTGCTGGGCGAGACCGCCGACGCGCTGCTGCAGCGGCCGTTCGCGGAGCTGCTGGGCGAGGCGTCGCGGGACGCGCTGCAGGCGACCCTGGAACGCCTGCGGGCAGCCCCTGCGGAGAGCGCACAGGAAACGCTGGCGGTGTGGACGCGGCCCCACGACGGCGCGGCCGCGGCCGGGCAGCCGCTGGAATTGCGGCTGGCGCCGCTGCCCGGCAACGACGGCACGCTCGCGGCGAGCCTGCGCGACCTGGGCACGCAGCTGCAGCTGGAACAGGCGCTGCAGCACGAGCAGGCGCTGGCGCGCGCGGTGCTGGCGACCATCGGCGACGCGGTCATCGCCTGCGACGCCGGGCGCCGGATCGTGCTGCTCAACCCGATCGCCGAGGAACTCAGCGGCTGGTCCCGGGCCGAGGCGCTGGGGCGTCCGCTGGAAGAAGTGGTGCGGCTGTGCGCCCAGGAGTCGGGCGAGGCGTTGCGCTCGCCGCTGCTGCTGGCGCTGGAATCCAACCGCGCGGTCGGCCTGCAGCCGGATTCGGCGCTGCTGCGTCGCGACGGCAGCCGCCGGCCGGTGGAAAGCGCCGCCGCCCCGGTGCAGGACGACGACGGCAATGCGCTGGGCGCGGTGATGGTGTTCCACGACGTCAGCGAAACCCGGGCGATGGCGATGAAGATGTCGCACCTGGCCCAGCACGACTATCTCACCGACCTGCCCAACCGGGTCCTGCTGCACGACCGCCTGTCGCAGGCGCTGGCCGCGGCCGAGCGCGGCGCCAAGGGCGCGCTGCTGTTCGTGGACCTGGATTTCTTCAAGCACATCAACGACACCCTCGGCCACCAGGCCGGCGACAAGGTGCTGCAGGAGGTGGCGCGGCGGCTGGTGGAGGCGGTGCGCGCGGACGACACCGTCAGCCGCCAGGGCGGCGACGAGTTCGTGCTGCTGCTGGTGCGCCTGGCCGACCCGCGCGACGCCGCGCGCGTGGCCGAAAAGCTGATCCTGGCGATCGAGCAGCCATTCCACGTCGAGGGCCAGGTGCTGCACATCTCCGCCAGCGTCGGCATCGCGCTGTTCCCGCAGGACGCGCGCGACATCAAGACCCTGATGAAGCAGGCCGACACCGCGCTGTACCACGCCAAGGAGGCCGGCCGCGGCCGCTACAGCTATTTCACCGGGATCATGAGCGAGCGCGCCGACCAGCGCATGCGCACCGAGCACGACCTGCGCTTCGCCCTGGCCAACGAGGATTTCTTCCTCGCCTACCAGCCCAAGGTGCGGCTGCCGGAAGGCCGCATCACCGGGATGGAAGCGCTGGTGCGCTGGCGCCGCTCCGACACTGGCGAGGTGGTGCCGCCGGGCGAGTTCATCCCGGTGGCCGAGGAGACCGGCCTGATCGTGGCGCTGGACGAGTGGGTGATGCACGAGGCCTGCCGCCAGAACCGCGCCTGGCAGGACGCGGGGCTGCCGCAGGTGCCGGTCTCGGTCAACGTGTCGCTGGCGCGCTTCGACCCGGAGCGGCTGATCGCGCACGTGCGCAAGACCCTGGCCGACACCGGCATGGCGCCGCAGTGGCTGGAGATCGAGTTCACCGAGAGCCAGATGTTCACTCACCTGGAGCGCGCGCAGGAGCTGATCGCGCAGCTCAAGGCGCTGGGCGTGCAGGTGGCGGTCGACGATTTCGGCACCGGCTATTCCAGCCTGGCCTACCTGGTGCGCTACAAGTTCGACGCGCTGAAGATCGACCGCTCCTTCGTGCAGGGCCTGCCGGACGATCCCAAGCACAGCGCGATCGTGCAGGCGATCGTCGGCATGGCGCGGGCGCTGGATTACCGGGTGATCGCCGAAGGGGTGGAGACCTGCGCCCAGGCCGATGCCCTGCAGCGCCACGGCTGCCACGAGATGCAGGGGTTCCTGCACGGCCGCCCGGTGGCGGCCGCGGAGTTCGCCGCGTTGCTGCAGCGCGGCTCGGTGGCGGCGACGACCGCGGCGCGTTCCTCGCGGGAGGCCTGACCGGCGCGCGTTGACGCTGTTCGCCGGCGCATGCTTCACTCGCGGCAATCACCGGAGAGGGTCGATGGCCACGCCCAAGCCGCGCCAGCGCGCCAGCCGCGCCCCCGACGGGCGGCGCGAAGCCATGTCCCGGGTCGACACCGCGTGGCTGCGGATGGAACGGCCGACCAACCCGATGATGATCACCGGCGTGCTGATGTTCGCCGAGCCGATGTCGCTGGCGCGGCTGAAGCGGGTGATCGCGCAACGCTTCCTGGCGTATCCGCGGTTCCGGCAGACGCCGCTGGACAACGGCGCCGGCGCGGTCTGGTGCGAGAGCGGGGATTTCGACCTCGACCGGCACGTGCGCGCGGCGAAGTTGCCCGGGCGTGCCGCCTCGGGTCCGGCGCAGAAGCGCGCGCTGGAGCGCTTCGCCAGCAAGCTCGCCTCCACCCCGCTGGAAAAAGGGCGGCCGCTGTGGCGCTTCGACCTGGTCGCCGACTACCAGGGCGGCTCGGCGCTGGTGGCGCGCATCCACCACTGTTATGCCGACGGCATCGCCCTGGTGCAGGTGCTGCTGTCGCTGACCGATACCACGCGGCAGGCGCTGCGCGGCAGCGAGCTGGACAAGGCCTGGCTCAAGCACGACGGCGCGCGGGTGGCGCGCCGGGTCGGCGCCCTCGACCGCTACCGCGAGCTGGGCGGCAAGGTGCTGGAGCAGGGCATCGCCCTGGCGCGCGATCCGTCGCTGGCGGCGATCCTGGCCTGGGAGGGCGGCGCGATCGCGCGCGAGTTCGTCGGCACGCTGCTGCTGCCGGACGATCCGCCATCGCTGCTGCGCGGGGCGCTGGGCCCCGACAAGCGCGTGGCCTGGGCCGAGCCGCTGGACCTGGAAGAGGTCAAGGCGGTCGGCCGCGCCAGCGGCTGCACCGTCAACGACGTGCTGATGGCCGCGGCCGCGGGCGCGCTGCGCAGCTACATGCTGGCGCGCGGCGAATCCCTGGACGGCACCGTGGTGCGCGCCACCGTGCCGGTCAACCTGCGCCCGCTGGAGCACGCGCGCCAGCTCGGCAACCATTTCGGGCTGGTGTTCCTGGAGCTGCCGGTGGGCGAGGCCAACCCGGTGCGGCGGCTGCGGCACGTGGCCGCGTGCATGGACCAGCTCAAGTCCTCGCGCCAGGCGATCATGGCGTTCGGCGTGCTGGCGGCGCTGGGGATGGCGCCGCCGATGCTCCAGGACGTGGCCCTGGAAATATTCAGCCGCAAGGCGAGCGCGGTTGCGACCAACGTGCCCGGACCGCAGCAGCCGCTGTACATGGCCGGCTGCATGTTGCGCGAGATGATGTTCTGGGTGCCGCAAACCGGCTCGGTCGGCGTCGGCATCTCGATCCTGAGCTACAACGGCCGCGTGCATTTCGGACTGATCGCCGATGCCGGCTTGATTCCCGACCCGGACGCGGTGGCGGGTCGCTTCGGCGCCGAGTTCGACAAGCTGCTGTACCTGGCGCTGATGGGCGACTGGCAGCGGACGCTCGACGCCGCCATGGCCGACGCGCTGGTCCCGGCCGCGCCGATCCCCACCGCTGGCTAAACGCCGGCCGTTGCCGTCACCCGTCGGTGACGCTTCCATGGTTACCTTGATCGCGCATTCAGGTCTGCCGGCGGATCCTTCGGCAGGCCATCCCCCGTGATTCAGGAGATCCTCATGACCAAGCTCGCCACGACCGGACTCTGCGCCGCCCTTGCCGGCGCGATGCTGTTGACCAGTTGCGCCACCTACACCGGCCAGACCAGCGATCCCAACGACCCCAACCGCACCCGCACCGGGGCGCTGATCGGCGCCGGCATCGGCGCGGTCGCCGGCCTGCTCAGCGGCGGCGACGCGGTCGAACGCCGCCAGCGTGCGCTGGTCGGCGCCGGCATCGGCGGCCTCGCCGGCGCCGGCATCGGCGCCTACCAGGATCGCCAGGAAGCCGCGCTGCGGCGCGAACTGGCCGGCAGCGGCGTGGACGTGGTCCGCCAGGGCGACAACATCGTCCTCAACATGCCGGGCAACATCACCTTCGCCTTCGACAGCGCCAACCTGCAGCCGCAGTTCTATCCGGTGCTGGACAACGTTGCCGGCACCCTCAACCAGTACAACCAGACCGTGATCGAGGTCGCCGGCCACACCGACAGCGTCGGCACCGACGCCTACAACCAGGCGCTGTCGCAGCGCCGCGCCAATGCGGTGGCCGGCTATCTGGGCAGCCGCGGCGTGATGCAGCAGCGCATGATCGTGGTCGGCGCCGGCGAGACCCGCCCGATCGCCAGCAACGACACCGAGGCCGGCCGCGCCCAGAACCGCCGGGTCGAGATCACCATCGTGCCGGTGCAGTCGTAACGCAGCGCCCGGTTGCCCGCACCCCGTGGTGCGGAGCCGGGCAAAAGCGGCAGTTTCGCGAACGGGTCGCCCACCGGCGGCCCGTTCGCGTTTCGACAGGACGACCATGCCTTAACCGTCGATCTGGTATGCAGGCCGTGTGTCGTACCCGCGAGGGCGTAGGCAAATCGGCTTTGGCGCCGACTCCCGCGCAAGCGGCAATCCGGGGTTTCAATTCCGGGCCCCGGAGAGGGCAACAACGATTCAAGCCCTCCCGGCGCGCACGCGCCCCCCACGCATGGAGCGAGCGTTGAGCAATCCTCCCGCACAGTCCGATGCCCTGGTGCTGTTCGGCGCCACCGGCGATCTGGCCTACAAGAAGATCTTTCCCGCGCTGCAGGCGCTGGTGCGCGACGGCGAGCTGGACATGCCGGTGGTCGGCGTCGCCCGGGATCGCTGGAACCTGCAGCGACTGCGCGAGCACGTGCGCGACAGCCTGGTGCACGCGGAAGGCGGCATCGACCGGGCCGCGTTCGCCCGGCTGGCCGCGCAGTTGCGCTTCGTCGAGGGCGACTACGGCGATCCGGGCACCTTCCAGCGGCTGCGGCGCGCGCTCGACGGCACCCGGCGGCCGCTGCATTACCTGGCCATCCCGCCGGCGTTGTTCGCCACCGTGGTGCAGGCGCTGGCGCAGTCGGGCTGCGCGGACGGCGCGCGGGTGGTGGTGGAGAAGCCCTTCGGCCGCGACCTGGCTTCGGCGCAGGCGCTCAACCGCACCCTGCACGCGGTGTTCGACGAGGACGCGGTCTTCCGCATCGACCATTTCCTGGGCAAGGAGGCGGTGCGGAACCTGCTGTATTTCCGCTTCGCCAACGCCTTCCTGGAGCCGGTGTGGAACCGCAACTACGTCGACAACGTGCAGATCACCATGGCCGAACGCTTCGGCGTGGAGGGCCGCGGCAGCTTCTACGAAGGCGTCGGCGCGCTGCGCGACGTGGTCCAGAATCACCTGCTGCAAGTGGTGGCGCTGCTGGCGATGGACGCGCCGATCGGCGACGACGCGAGTGCGATCCAGGCCGAGAAGCTGCGCCTGTTCCGGGCGATGAAGCCGCTGCAGCCGGGGCAGGTGGTGCGCGGGCAGTTCCGCGGCTACCGCGACGAGGCCGGCGTTGCCGCCGGTTCCGACGTCGAGACCTTCGCCGCGCTGAAGCTGGAGATCGACACCTGGCGCTGGGCCGGAGTGCCGTTCTACATCCGCGCCGGCAAGCGCCTGCCGATCACCGCCACCGAGGTCGTGGTCGACCTCAAGCGGCCGCCGCTGGCGCTGTTCGACGACGATCGCGCGGGCGCCCTGCCGGCGCCCGGCAACTACTTCCGCTTCCGCCTCGGCCCGGAAGTGGTGATCGCCACCGGCGCGCGGGTCAAGCGCGCGGGCGAGGCGATGCGCGGCGAGGCGGTGGAACTGGTCGCCCGCCACCAGCCCGCCGCCGCCGCGCCGGCGTACGAGCGGCTGCTCGGCGATGCGTTGCATGGCGACGCCAGCCTGTTCACCCGCGACGCCGCGGTGGAAGCGGCCTGGCACGTGGTCGACCCGGTGCTGGCCGCGCCCGCCCCGGTGGAGATCTACGACGCCGGCAGCTGGGGGCCGGCCGCGGCGCGCGCGGTGATCCAGGGCGGAGCGGGCTGGCACGATCCCCGCCCCGAAGGCAGTGCCCCCTGCTGATGCCGGCAGCCGCAGCGGTACCATCGGCGCCATGCCGGAGAAGACGCCGGAGCTCTCCCCGATGCACGACCGGGACATTGCAGGAGCCGCTACGCACGCCATGGATCGCACTTTCCAGCACGATACGAATGCCGGCACGGCACTGACCCGGCGCCCGCAATGGCAGGCGTTGCTGCGGCACGCGCAGGGCACCGGCGACCGCAGCCTGCGCGAGCTGTTCGCCGCCGACCCGCACCGCGGCGAGCGCCTGGCCGCCGAAGCCGCCGGCCTGTACCTGGACTATTCCAAGCAGCGGGTCGGCGACGACACCCTGCGCCTGCTGCGGGAGCTGGCCGACGCCTGCGGCCTGCGCGCGCGGATCGATGCGATGTTCGCCGGCGAACCCATCAACGCCACCGAGGGCCGCGCCGCGCTGCACGTCGCCCTGCGCGCGCCGCCCGGCGAGCGCATCGAAGTGGATGGCCACGACGTGGTGCCGGACGTGCATGCGGTGCTGACGCGCATGGCGGCCTTCGCCGACCAGGTCCGCGACGGCCGCTGGGTCGGCCACACCGGCCAGCGCATCCGCACCGTCGTCAACATCGGCATCGGCGGCTCCGACCTCGGCCCGACGATGGCGTACGAAGCGCTGCGGCACTACAGCCAGCGCGACCTGGCGTTCCGCTTCGTCTCCAACGTCGACCCCGCCGACTTCCTCGAGGCCACCCGCGACCTCGATCCCGCGCAGACGCTGTTCATCGTCTGCTCCAAGACCTTCACCACCCAGGAGACCCTGGCCAACGCCCACGCCGCGCGCGCCTGGTGCCTGGCGGCGCTGCACGACGAGGCCGCGGTCGCCCGGCACTTCGTCGCGGTCTCGACCAATGCCGACGGCGTGCGCGCGTTCGGCATCGACCCGGGCAACATGTTCGGCTTCTGGGACTGGGTCGGCGGCCGCTACTCGATGGACTCGGCGATCGGGCTGTCGACCATGATCGCGATCGGCCCGGCGCGGTTCCGCGAGATGCTGGCCGGCTTCCACGCCATGGACGTGCATTTCCGCGACGCCCCGTTCGACCGCAACCTGCCGGTGCTGATGGGCCTGCTGGGCATCTGGAACAACAACTTCCTCGGCGCGGCCACGGTCGCGGTGCTGCCGTACGCGCAGTACCTCGGGCGCTTTCCGGCCTACCTGCAGCAGCTGGCGATGGAGAGCAACGGCAAGCACGTCACCCTGGACGGCCGCCGCGTCGAGGTCCACACCGGCCCGATCCACTGGGGCGAGCCCGGCACCAACGGCCAGCATTCGTTCTACCAGCTGCTGCACCAGGGCACGCGACTGGTGCCGTGCGATTTCATCGGCTTCTGCCAGCCGCTCGACCCGGGCAACGCGCAGCACGACCTGCTGATGGCCAACCTGTTCGCGCAGGGCGAGGCGCTGGCGTTCGGCAAGAGCGCGCAGCAGGTGCGCGCCGAAGGCACGGCCGAGGCGCTGGTGCCGCATCGCGTGTTCGAAGGCAACCGGCCCAGCAGCACGATCCTCGCCGACCGGCTCACGCCGCACAGCCTCGGTGCGCTGGTGGCGCTGTACGAGCACAGCGTGTTCGTGCAGGGCGCGATCTGGAACATCGACAGCTTCGACCAGTGGGGCGTGGAACTGGGCAAGCAACTGGCGAAAACCACCGAAGCCGAACTTGCCACCGCCGCGCCGCAGCTGCAACACGACAGCTCCACCAACGCGCTGATCCGGCACTACCGCGAACGCCGCGGACCGGGCTGACCCCGCTCCGACCGCCGCTCCGGTTCCGCCCCGGCCCGGCGGGCGTATCGTCGGACCAACCGGCGGGCGGGCGACGTCGCGATCGCCGCTGTCGCCGCCGCGCCCCGAGGAGACGCCATGTCCCGCAAATTCAAGCCCGGCGACCACGTGCGCTGGAATTCCGAAGCCGGCCACGTCGGCGGCACCATTACTCGTGTCCACACCCGCGACTTCCAGTGGCACGGCTACACCCGCCACTGCAGCGAGGACGACCCGCAATACGAAATCAAGAGCGACAAGACCGACCACGTCGCCGTGCACAAGGGCGGCGCGCTGCACAAGGCCTGACGGCGGGAATCCCGCACGGGCCAGCCTTCACGCGCCGTCCCCGCGAAAGCGGCTTGCGGCTGACGCAGGGCGGCCCCGACCGCAGACGCCGGCGGAGCCGCCCTGCGCCAGCGGTCGGCAACGGCTCGAAGGCACCGGATCCCGCGTTCGCGGGGCGGCCACGTCCCGATCCCCCGGCCGCGCTACTCCGGCTTGATCGCGTGTCCGCCGAACTCGTTGCGCATCGCCGCCAGCAGACGGTCGGCGAAGGACGCGCTGTCGCGCGAGCGCAGCCGCGCCATCAGCGACAACGCGATCACCGGCGCCGGCACGTCCAGATCGATCGCCTCGGCCACCGTCCAGCGGCCTTCGCCGGAATCGGCCACCCACGGCGCGATCCCGTCCAGGGTCGGGTTTTTGCCCAGCGCCTCGGCGGTCAGATCCAGCAACCACGAGCGCACCACGCTGCCCTGGCGCCAGATCTGCGCCACCTGGTGCAGGTCCAGCGCGAACTCGCGCTTGTGCTGCAGGATCGAGAAGCCCTCGGCATAGGCCTGCATCAGCCCGTACTCGATGCCGTTGTGGACCATCTTGACGAAGTGGCCGCTGCCGACCGGGCCGACATGCCCCCAGCCCGCATCCGCGGCCGGCGCCAGCGTCGCGAACAGCGGCCGCAACCGCGCCACCACCGCCGCGTCGCCGCCGATCATCAGGCTGTAGCCCTCGGCCAGCCCCCACACCCCGCCGCTGGTGCCGCAATCCACGTAATCGATGCGCTGGCCGGCCAGCGCCTGCGCGTGCCGCAGCGTGTCCTGGTAGTGGGAGTTGCCGCCGTCGATGATCACGTCGCCCGGCGCCAGCAGCCCGGCCAGCGCGTCGACGGTGTCGTCGGTGATCCGGCCGGCCGGCAGCATCAGCCACACCGCGCGCGGCGCGGGCAAGGCCGCGACCAGCGCCGGCAGCGAGTCCGCCACGCCGCCGCCTGCGTCTGCCAGCGCCTTGCGCGCCCCGGCATCCGGGTCGAAACCGACCACCGTGTGCCCGCCGCGCAGCAACCGCCGCGCCATGTTGCCGCCCATCCGGCCCAGCCCGATCATGCCCAGTTCCATGCCACCTCCCGATGTGCGTCGGCCGCATCCATGATGCTCCAGGGCCTGTTGCCGTCATGCGATGTTGCCGATCGGCGCAGGCGATCGACCGGATCAGGCCAGCAGATCGGGGCGGTTGGCTTGCAGCCATGCGACCGTTCGCACGAGCAGGTTGTCCGCTTGCGCGATGCATTCGCGTACCGCGTCCGGTTCCATCAGTTCGCCGGAATAGCCGTTGACGTTGCGCTTCCTGCGCCATCGATCCGGTCCGCCGGCGGCAGCAGCGCCACGCGCAGCACCAGGCCCGCGGTCTTGCGGATCAGACCGGTCAGTTCGGGCAGCACCGGAGAATCCGGATTGGCCTGATAGAACACCTGGCGCCCGACGCCCTCGCGCCGGAGCACGCCGTACGCCACCAGCGCCTTGAGTTCCCGGTGGAGGGAGCCGGGCGACGCGCCGGTCATGCGCACCAGCGCGCGCACATGCAGCGGCCGCTCCGGTCGCAACAGCAGCGCGGCCAGGATCGCCGTCCGGGTTTCGCCCAGGAGGTGGTGGATGAGTAATTTCATGTCTCAATTCGAGAACATTTGTACTCAATTTGAGAACATGGCGCAAAGCAGCCCCAGTGAAGGGGAGAGACAGAGACTGGGGCGAACCGTGAGAGGAGCCACAGTTGGTGCAACTTGGCGACTACGGGCACTATTGCAGGGGGGAGGGGCCACGATGCTGTTTTGGTTGGGCGTTACCGATAACCGCTGGTTTCGCCACGTGGCGCGATCACGTAGCGACGAAGTCAATTTCTGGCAGCCCTCCGCCCGCGCTCCATTCACGGGGCTGCCCGAAGGAACACTGTTCCTGTTCAAGCTCAAGGCGCCACACAACCACGTGGTCGGCGGCGGGCGCTTCGTGCGTTTCACGCGATTGCCTCTGGTTACCGCATGGGAGGTTTTCGAGCAGCAGAACGGCGCGTCGAGCCTGTCCGAACTGTGCTCTTTGATCAGTAGCCACCGCGCCGAGCCAGCCTCCCTGGATACGGAAATCGGCTGCACAGTGCTGACGGATGTGTTCTACCTCAGGCCCGAGCAGTGGTTCGAGGTCGGAGACAGGTTCAACCGCAACATCATGGTGGGAAAGAAGTACGACAGCACGGAGTTGGTCGGCGCGAGTTTGTTGGCCGACTTGCAATCCGCCACCAACGGGCAATGGGTAGCTGACGAAAGTGAAGTAGCTCAAGGCGGATTCGGCAAGCCATTCCTGCAGCGTGCCCGTTTGGGGCAAGGCTCGTTCCGCACCTTGGTCATTGATGCCTACCAGCGTCGCTGCGCCATTACCGGGGAACATACGCTGCCTGTCCTCGAGGCTGCGCACATCAAGCCCTATTCCATCGAGCCGGTTCATCACATCAGCAATGGGATGCTTCTGCGCTCGGATTTCCACAAGCTCTTCGATGCCGGGCTGGTGACTGTCGAACCCGACCTCAAGGTGCGCGTAAGCGGGCGGATCCGCGACCGGTATTTCAATGGCAAGGCGTACTACCGCCTGCATGGCCAGACACTCGCGGCCTTACCGCTGGAAAGCATCGACCATCCGAATGCCGCTTATCTGCGCTGGCACAACGAGAACAGATTCGTGGAGTAGGAATGATCAGCGACAAGCTAAAGACGAAGTTGCTTGAATTCCGTGCGGAGCGGGAGTGGGAACAGTTCCACAACCTGCGGACGCTTTCGACCTCGATCGCCCTAGAAGCTGCCGAGTTGGCCGAGTTCACCCAGTGGGCGCGAGACGACCAGATTCTTGACATTACGCGTGAAAAGAAAATGGATATTGCGCGAGAGATTGCGGATATCGTGATTCTTGTCAGTTATCTCGTCCATGACATGGGAATTGATCTCGAGAAAGCGGTGGCGGACAAGCTTGAATTGAATGGGCAACATTACCCTGTCGAAAAGGCGCGTGGATCTGCCAAAAAGTACGATCAATTTGATTTCTGATCCATCCTTTTCGCTTCGGGAAGACTTTACCGACCACAGTGTTTCCCGCGTCCCATCGAGAGGAAGTGCGGGGTCTCAGGGACATTTTGTCGAAGCACGTGTCGGCGAATGAATCGAAATACCGGCGTAAGCGGATGAAACGGCACGTGTTCCCGGGGCCGCATCCGAGATGTAGCGCTGCGCCTTTCACTGCAGGAGGGTAGGTCCATGAGGCACAACATCCTGAAGTACGGCGTGATCGCGGGGCTGGTGGTGGCCGCCGGCATGTGGGGCACCCTGCTGGCGTTCCGCGGCGACATGCCGCACGGCTGGCTCGGCATGGCGTTGGGCTACCTGAGCATGCTGGTGGCGCTGAGCGCGGTGTTCGTCGGCATCAAGCACCATCGCGACGTGGACCGCGGCGGGGTAGTCGGCTTCTGGCCGGCGTTCGGCCTGGGGCTGGGGATTTCTGCGATCGCGGCGATCTTCTACGTCTTTGCCTGGGAGCTGGCGCAGGCCACGGTGGTGGGCGACTTTGCCGGCCACTACGCCACCGCGGCGATCGCGCAGGCGAAGGCAGACGGTGCGGACGCGGCCGCGCTCGCCAGGCTCACCGCGCAGATGGAGTCGTTCCGGCTGCAGTACGCCGATCCGCTGTTCCGGCTGCCGATGACGTTCGCGGAGATCTTCCCCGTCGGGGTGCTGGTGTCGCTGGTGTCGGCGGCGGTGTTGCGCAATCCGCGGGGGTTGTCGGCGCGGGGGTGAGGCCCATATGGGTGGCCAACAGAGAATGCGGTATCCGACGTATCGATCGCCATGCACCGACGGAGCGACTGCCATGAACAACCCCGACATCGCCACCACCTTCCTGCGGATGTGTGCGCGCGGCGAGGTGCGTGAAGCCTACGACCGCTACGTGGCGGCGGATTTCGTGCACCACAACGCCTGGTTTCCGGGCGACCGCGAGTCGCTGCTGCGGGCGATGGAGGCCAGCGCGGCGGCGGAGCCGAACAAGGCGTTCGAGGTGAAGCAGGTGGTCGATGGCGGCGACCTGGTGGCGGTGCTGTCGCACCTCGTTCGGGCGGGGACCGGTGCCGAGTATGCGGTGGTGCACATCGCGCGGTTCGTGGACGGCCGGATCGCGGAGCTGTGGGACCTGGGGCAGGAGATCCCGAAGGATTCGCCGAACGCGCTGGGGATGTTCTAGGCCGCCCGGGAGCGCCATTCGCCTTCGCGCTCTGGCACACTGCGGTTGCGGCCGGGAGGCGGGTCCATGCCAGCAGATGCCACGCGCGACGTCGTGAATGCAGCCAGTCTTGCGCGCGACCGCAGCGGGTCGATCCTCGCGCAGGTGCCGCCGTCGCTGCAGGACGCCTTCCGCGACTACGGGCGCTGGTACGGCTGGTCGGTGGTCGACGCCGGCGCGCGGGTGGTGCTGGTGGTGTTTCCGCTGCTGCAGCTGGCCGAGTACCTGCTGGATCCCAGCGTCAGCCGCGATGCGTGGATGCACGCGGCCATCCGCGCGCCGGCGGTGCTGCTGGCGCTGACGCTGCTGCTCGTGCGCCATCGCGGCCGGCGGCAATGGCATACGCGCACCGCCGGGGCCGGGCTGGCCCTGGTCACCGTGGTCAGCGCCTGGTGGATGGTGGTCTACCACTTTCCCGACGGCAGCGGCCATCTGCATGCGGCATCGGCTGCGCTCACCATCGCCATCGTCGCGGTGTCGGTGCTGTGCGCCGGCGGGCGCCACGATGCGGCGTGGGTCTACGTCCCGGCGCTGCTGCTGGCGATGGCGCTGCTGGCCCGCAGCGGACAGCCGCTGCGCCTGCTGGTCGACGCCACCCTATACCCGGTGCTGGCGGTGGCGATCGGCATGGTGATCGCGCGCATGCTGCACGACGAGCGCGTGCGCACCTTCCTCAGCGAGCGCCAGCTGGAAGCCCACGCGCTCACCGACGCGCTGACCGGGCTGGACAACCGCCGCGCCCTGGAAGACGCGCTGCAGGGCGAGCACGCCCACGCGCAGCGCCATGCCGGCAGCTATGCGGTGGCGATGGCCGACCTGGACCGCTTCAAGCGGGTCAACGACACCTACGGCCACGACGTCGGCGACGAGGTGCTGCGCGAGGTGGCGCGACGCATGCGGGCGGCGCTGCGCGCCGACGACCGCCTGGGGCGCTGGGGCGGCGAGGAATTCCTGCTGTTGCTGCGCGGGGCGAACGAGACCCAGGCGTTCGAGACCGCCGAGAAACTGCGCGAAGCCATCGCCGGGCAGCCGATCGACACCAGCGCCGGTCCGCTGCCGGTGACCGTGAGCCTGGGGGTGGCGGTGCTGCGCGGGGAGACGCTGCCCGGACGCGTGGTCACCCGCTCCGACCAGGCCCTGTATGCGGCCAAGGCGGCGGGCCGCAACCGGACCCACGTGGCCTGAGCCGCGCGGCCGCGGCAGGCCGGGCGACGGCGCGGCGCAGCGCAAGTGCCGCGCGGCGGCGATGCCAGCTGCCCCGACGGGCCCGGCGGTCGGATGCGTCGGCGTGGGGTGCGGTGTCGGCGGCGCAGGGCCGCGCAGGACCTGCGCTGGCAGTCGCAGGCCCGCCACGCTCATCCGGGCTTCGGGCTGTGCGCAGGCGTGAACAGGCACGCAAACCTTTACACATGCGGATATGGTGATTTGCAGCAGGGCTGCGACAGTGACCCCGTGACCGCAACCTGGGGGACTGTCATGAGACTGCTCGCACCCGCGCCCGTGCCGGCGCTGGACCTGGTGGACATCTACGGCCAGCCGATCCGGATCGGCGGCAATGGCCACCGCACGCTGCTGTCGTTCTTCCGCGACGCGGCGTGCCCGTTCTGCAATTTCCGCGTCTACGAGCTCACCCAGCACCACCAGGCCCTGGCGGCGCTGGGGCTGGACATCGTCGCGGTGTTCGGGTCCTCGCAGGCCGAGGTGCTGCGCTTCGTCGCCCGCCACCCGCGGCCGTTCCGCATCGCCGCCGACCCGACCGGCGCCTCGCACGCGCGGTTCGGCATCCAGAGCTCGCGCTGGCGCAAGTTCAAGGCGGTGCTGCTGCGGCTGCCGACCCTGATCCGCGGGCTGCGCATGGTCGGCCTGGCCGGACTCAAGACCAACAACCTGATGCCGGCGGATTTCCTGATCGACGAGCACGGCCGCATCGTCGAAACCTATTACGGCAGCGACGCCGGCGACCGCATCCCGCTGGAGCGGGTCGAACTGTTCCTCGCCCGCGGGTTGATGCAGCGCGGACTGATGCCGCAGGCGGCCTGAGCGGCGCGGGGCCGGATCTGCAGGATCGGCGCTGCGCGGGCCGCTGCGGCTGGCCGGCCCTGCCTGGATCGAAGCTGGCGACGTCGCCCGGGCAGCCGCCACGCGGGCGGGGCGACGCCAGTTTCGTGAGCCGGCTGGTCGACCTGGCCACGCGCGCCCGACATGATCGCCGGGCAAGAAAAACCCCAACCGGGAACGGCTGGGGTTTTGTTGTTGGTGGAGGTGGGCGGAGTCGAACCGCCGTCCGAAGGCACTCCATGCCCGGCACTACATGCTTAGCCCGTTGTTCGATCTCGGATGGCGGCAACACAACGTGCGAGGCACACCGTCATCCACACCCGCTTTGATTTCGGCATCGGTTGACGGGTCGCCGCCAAAGCCTATCCCTTGATGATGACCCTACATCCACGAGCAAGGGCACAAGTGGGTTCGGGGCTTACGCCTTAAGCGGCGAGAGCGTAGACGTCGTCGTTGGCGTCTGGGTTTTTGCAGCTGGATTAACGAGGAAAGCTACCCCCTCGGCATGCGCCAGACGATTTCGCGACCCCCGTCGAAGCCAGTGCACCCCCGGGAAGCGTCGATGTCGCCGACGCCGCCAGTATAGGGGCGGGCAGGGGGGGCGCAAGGGCGCCGGGGCGGCGGTGCAGGGGCGGTTCACCCGGCGCGGCCGGCCGCCAGCGGCTATGCTCCCGACCATGCGGCAGACTCCGGCCGACGACACCGATCCGCGCATTCCCGCCAGTGCCCGGGGCGGCTACGTGCTGGCCGGGCTGGTGCTGGCGGCTTCCCTGGTGCTGGTGTTCCTGTACTGGCGCAACGCCCATGCCCGCGAAGTGCAGGCCGCCGAAGCCGAATTCGCCGCGCGCGTGGACGAGACCTCGGCCCAGCTGGCCCAGCGCCTGGCCACTTACGAACTGGTGGCCCGCGGCGGGGTCGCGCTGTTCGCCTCGGTGGCGCGCCCCAGCCGCAGGCAATGGCAGGATTACGTCGATGGCCTGAACCTGCGCACGCGCTATCCCGAACTGGTGGGCCTGGGCTTCGCCAACTACGCCACCGCGGTGCAGCTGTCGGCCCTGCAGCAGCTGATGCGCGACAGCGGCGAGGGCCTGTTCAGCGTATGGCCGCATGGCGTGCGCGAGCGCTACGGCGCGGTCCTGTACATGGATCCCAGGACCCGCGAGAACCTCGCCACCATCGGTTACGACATGTATTCCGACCCGGTGCGGCAGGAGGCGATGGCGGCCGCCCGCGACAGCGGCCGGCCGCGCATGAGCGGCCGGGTGCAGCTGGTGCGCGACGACGGCAAGCCGGGGCCGGCGCTGCTGCTGTTCCTGCCGGTCTACCGTGCCGGCGACCATCCTGGCAGCATCGCGGCGCGGCGCGAGTCGATGCAGGGCTGGGTCTACAGCCCGTTGCGGGTGCCCGGCTTCGTCGATGCCACGCTGGACAAGGTCGCCTACCGTCCGGGACTGCGGATCGTCGACGTCACCGCCGGCGAGGAGCTGCTGTACGCCGATCCGCCCCCCGCGGGGGCGCCGGCGTTCGCCAAGAGCACCACGCTGGAGGCCTATGGCCGGCGCTGGCGGCTGGATTTCTCGTCCGAGCCGTGGGCGGCGATCGATGCGCGGATGACCGGGCTGCGCACGACCCTGGCGGTGGGCATGCTGGCTTCGCTGCTGCTGTTCGGGATCGCGCTGGTGCTGGCGCGCACCCAGTTGCGGGCCGAGCGCCTGGCCGCGCGCATGACCGAATCCTACCGCCGCAGCGAGCTGCGCTTCCGCAGCGCGATGGAATACTCGGCCATCGGCAAGGCGCTGCTGGACCATGCCGGCCACATCGTCGATCTCAATCCCTCGCTGGCGCGGATCCTCGGCCGCACCCGCGCGCAATTGCTGGGCACGGCCTTCGACGGCCACTTCGTCGACGGCGCGGACCAGCCTCAGCGCGGCCGCGAGCGCGACCTGGCGGCCGGCGAGGGTGTCTACCGCGGCACCCGCACCCTGCTGCGCGACGACGGCAGCCTGCGCCAGGCGCAGCTGACCTTCTCGCCGGTGCCGGGCAACATCGGCCAGGACATCACCCGCCTGGTGCAGGTCGAGGATGTCACCGACCGCCTGCGCGCCGAAGCCCAGGTGCTGGCGCTCAACCGCACCCTGGAAGCGCGGGTGGCGGCGCGCACCCGCGAGCTGACCCTGGCCAACCGCGAGCTGGAATCCTTCGCCTACGGCGTCTCCCACGACCTGCGTGCGCCGCTGCGCGCGATCGACGGTTTCAGCCGCCTGCTGGAGGAGCGTTACGGCGCCGCGCTCGGCGCGGAGGGGCGCGACTACCTGGCGCGGGTGCGCAACGCCGCCGCGCGCATGGGGTCGCTGATCGAGGCGCTGCTGAAGATGGCGCGGCTGGGCCGCGGCGGGATCAAGCCGGTGCCGCTGGACCTGAGCCGCATGGCCGCGGAGATCCTCGCCGAATTGCGCGCCGGCGAGCCCGGGCGCACGGTCGAAGTCGAGATCGCGCCGGGACTGCAGGCGACCGGGGACGCCAGCCTGGTGCGCAACCTGCTGCAGAACCTGCTCGGCAACGCCTGGAAGTTCACCCGCGACCGCCCCGATGCCCGGATCGAGTTCGGGCGCGAGGCCGACGGCGCGTTCTTCGTGCGCGACAACGGCGCCGGGTTCGCGGCGGAGTACGCCGACAAGCTGTTCCGGCCGTTCCAGCGCCTGCACAGCCAGGAGCAGTTCGCCGGCGACGGCATCGGGCTGGCGACGGTCAAGCGCATCGTCGAGCGCCATGGCGGCGAAGTCCACGCCGAGGGCGCCGTCGATGCGGGCGCCACGTTCCGGTTCACGCTGCCGGCGCAGGCGCCCGACGAGGTGTGAGGGCGGGCGTACCGGCGCTGCAAAAGCGGCACCCCTCATCCGCCCTTCGGGCACCTTCTCCCCGCAGGCGGGGAGAAGGGACGGGCCGGGTTCCGTGGGCGCGGGCAGGGAAGGCCGGCCGCTGCCGCGGCGCGCCTGCGCGCTGTAAAAGCGGCACCCCTCATCCGCCCTTCGGGCACCCTCTCCCCGCAGGCGGGGAGAAGGGACGGGCCGGGTTCCGTGGGCGTGGGCAGGGAAGGCCGGCCGCTGCCGCGGCGCGGCTACGCGTCCTTGTTGTGCCGGCGCAGCACCCGCTGCTTTTCGCGGTTCCAGTCGCGCTCCTTGCTGGCCTCGCGCTTGTCGTGGGTCTGCTTGCCCTTGGCCAGCGCCAGTTCCGCCTTGACCTTGTTGCCCTTCCAGTACAGCGCGGTCGGCACCAGGGTGTAGCCCTCGCGCTGCACGTTCCCGATCAGCCGCTCGATCTCGCGCTTGTGCAGCAGCAGCTTGCGGGTGCGGTGGGCGTCGGCGACGACATGGGTGGAAGCCGAGATCAGCGGTGTCATCTGCGCACCGAACAGGAACAGCTCGCCGTCGCGGATCAGCGCATAGGCCTCGGTGATGTTGGCGCGGCCGGCGCGGATCGACTTCAGCTCCCAGCCCTGCAGCGCGAGGCCGGCCTCGAAGCGCTGCTCCAGGTGGTATTCGTGGCGCGCGCGCTTGTTCAGCGCGATGGTCTTGACCGCCGCGCCGGAACCGCCGGCGTTTGCCTTATCCTTGGTCGACTTCCTGCTCATCGTGCCCATTGTCCCCGAAAGGCGGACGTCCGGGTGGACCACGCCGCCGATGCCGATCATCCAACGCAGCGCCCTTGTCGAGCACTCGGCTGCGCGCATGTTCGCCCTGGTCAACGACATCGCCGCCTATCCGCGCCGCTTCCACTGGTGCGAGGCCGCGCAGGTGCTGGAGGCCGATGCCGCGCACGTGGTCGCGCGCCTGGACCTGGGGCTGGGGGCGCTGCGCACCTGGTTCACGACCTGGAACACGCTGTCGCCGCCGCACCACATCGACATGCAGTTGCGCGACGGCCCGTTCCGCAAGCTGTCCGGCTGCTGGCAGTTCCATGCCCTGGACGAGTCGGCGTGCAAGGTTTCCCTGCTGCTGGAGTTCGAGCCCCAGAGCCGGCTGCTGGCGCCGGCGCTGACGCTGGGTTTCCAGGGGCTGGCCGACCGCATGGTGGACGATTTCGTGCGCGTCGCCGACGCCCGCGAGCCGCGGCCGTGATCCGGGTCGAGGTGGTGCAGGCCTGGCCGCGCCGGCAGCGGTCGGCGGTGCTGCAACTGGCCGACGGCGCCACCGTCGCCGAGGCGCTGGCGGCCTGCGGCTGGTCGCTGGCGGGGATCAGCGGGCAGGCGATCTTCGGCGAGACGGCGACGCCGGCGACGGTGCTGCGCGATGGCGACCGCCTGGAGCTGCTGCGCCCGCTGGTGATCGATCCCAAGGAAGCGCGACGGCGCCGGGCCGGCAGCGGCTGAGGTGCGTCCGCCCGGCGCGAGGCCGGTCCACGGCGGGGACGACGGGGCCGGCTAGCGGCCCTTCTTCTTGTCGTCCTTGGACAGGTTGCCGTATTGGGCCATCCGCACGGCCAGCGCCTGGTCCTGTTCCGGGAAGTACTCGCCCTCCCACCTGCTGACCACGCCGTTGTCGAACCAGACCGTGAAGGTCTTGACTTCGATGTGGCCGAGGCGGTCGGTGCGCTCGCTGGCGGTGTAGTCCCAGCGGTCGTGGTGGAAGGGATCGGCGATCGACGGCGTGCCCAGCAGCGCCTGCACCTGCTGCATGCTCATGCCCGCCTGCAACTGCTCCACGGCCGTTTGTTCCATCAGGTTGCCCTGGTAGATCGGCTGCTTGTACAGGATGCCGCAGCCGGCGGTGGAGAGCGCCACCAGGGCGGCAAGCGTGAGGGGCAGGGGGAGCTGGCGCATGCGGGATTCGCGGAAGTGGGAAATCCGACCGATAATACACGCAAGCCCCGATCCGTAACCGCGCCCAGCCTGCCGGGCACGGCCACGAGAGAACCAGGAGCCACCATGGAACTGCACGAGCTGCGCAAGGCCGGACTCAAGGTCACTCATCCGCGGATGCGGATCCTCGCATTGCTCGACCAGATCAAGCCGCGGCACATGACCGCCGAGGACATCTACCGGCAACTGCTCGAGCAGGGCGACGAGATCGGGCTGGCCACGGTGTACCGGGTGCTGACCCAGTTCGAGGCCGCGGGGCTGGTGCTCAAGCACAACTTCGAGGGCGGACACGCGGTGTACGAGCTGGACCGCGGCGAGCACCACGACCACATGGTCGACGTGGACAGCGGCAAGGTCATCGAATTCCACAGCGAGGAAATCGAGCAGCTGCAGCACAAGATCGCGGCCCAGCACGGCTACCGGATCGAGGACCACGCGCTGGTGCTGTACGTGCGCAAGCAGCGCTGACGCCATTCCCCGCCATGCGGGGAGAGGAACGGCTTCGCGCAGCGAAGCAGGGTGGGGGGTGCGTGTTCAACCCCTGTCGAAAAGCGGCACCCCTCATCCGCCCTTCGGGCACGTTACATCGGCGACATCCCTGTCGCCGACCCCCGCGGGGCGGCTGCGCCGTGCAAATCGGCATCCTGCCGATTTGAGCTCCCCGCAAGCGGGTAGAAGGGAAATCACCCCGCGTCGCGCAGCAGCCGGCGGGCCGCGGCGCGGGCCTCCTTGCCGACCTCCACGCCGCCGAGCATGCGCGCCAGCTCCGCCTCGCGCTGCCGGGCGTCCAGCAGCTGCACCGCGCTCTGGGTCATGCCCGAGCGCTCGGCCTTGCTGACCGCGTAGTGCGTATGGCCCTGCGCCGCGACCTGCGGCAGGTGGGTCACGCACAGCGTCTGGCGGGTGGCCCCCAGCGCGCGCAGCTTCTGTCCGACGATCTGCGCGACCGCGCCGCCGATGCCCGAATCGACCTCGTCGAACACCATCGTCGGCACCGCGTCCAGGCCCAGCGCGGCGACCTCGATCGCCAGGCTGATGCGCGACAGCTCGCCGCCCGACGCCACCTTGCGCAGCGGCCGCGGCGGCTGCCCGGCATTGGCGGCGACCAGGAATTCGACCCGTTCGGCGCCCTGCGGATCGGGGCGGCCTTCGGGGGCCTGCGCATCGGTCGTGGGCTCCAGCGCGACCTCGAAGCGGCCGCCGCCCATGCCCAGCTCGGCGATCAGCGCGGTGGTCGCCTGCGACAGGGCCGCAGCGGCGCGACCGCGGACGGCGCTCAGGGCCTGCGCCGCGGTCCGCCAGTGCGCCGCCGCGGCTGCGATCTCCGCGTCCAGCACGCGCGCGCGCTTGCCGGCGCCCCGCAGCGCGTCGAGTTCGGCGTCGAGGGCATCGCGCTGCGCGGCCAGGCCTTCCGGCGCGGTCCGGTGCTTGCGCGCGAGCTCGTGCAGGCGGGCGAGGCGGCGGTCGAGCGCGTCGAAGGCGGCCGGGTCCAGGTCCAGGTCGGCGCGGACCTGGTCCAGCAGCGCCAGCGCCTCGTCCAGCTGGATCGCGGCCGAATCGAGCATCGCGTCGACCTCGCCCAGCCGCGGTTCGTGCTCGCGCTGGCGCGCCAGCTCGGCGCGGACCTGCTGCAGCTGCCGGCCGAGCGCCGGGCCGTCGTCGTCGCCCAGGCGGGCCAGGGCGCTGTCGCAAGCGCCGATCAGGGCCGCCGAGTGCGCGTGGCGGCGATGCGCGGCGACCAGCTCGGCGATGGCTTCGGGTTCCAGCGCCTCGCGCTGCAGTTCCTCCAGCTGGTGTTCCAGCCAGTCGATGCGCTCGCCGACGTCGCCCTGCCGCGCCAGCGCGTCGCGCTCGCGCAGCAGCACGCTCCAGGCCTGCGCCGCCGCGCGCACGGCGGCCAGTTCGGCGTCGCTGCGGCCGTAGGCGTCCAGCAACGCCAGCTGGCTGGCCCGCGACAGCAGCGCCTGGTGCTCGTGCTGGCCGTGGATCTCGACCAGGCATTGCGCCAGCGCGCCCAGCTGCGCCAGGGTCGCCGGGCGGCCGTTGATCCAGGCGCGCGAGCCGCCGTCGGCACGCAGGGTGCGGCGCAGCTGGCAGTCGTCGCCGTCGTCGAACTCGGCTTCGCGCAGCCAGGCCTGCGCCGCCGGGGCGTCGCCCAGGTCGAAGGCGGCGACCAGCTCGGCGCGTTCGGCGCCGTGGCGGACCACGCCGCTGTCGGCGCGCAGCCCGGAGAGGAAGCCCAGGGCATCCACCAGCAGCGATTTGCCGGCGCCGGTTTCCCCGGAAATGACGGTCAGGCCCGGCCCGAACTCCAGTTCGGCGCTGGCGACCACGGCGAAGTCGCGGATGGCAAGGCGGGTCAGCATCGCAATAGCCTAAGAGATTGCGGTCGCAAACGCTGCGCCGGCCCGGCCGCCGCCGACGACTTGCGCCGGCCGGCGCCCGGGCCTATATCCACCCCATGGCCCGCGTCTTCGCCGACGACAACACCCTGGACCCGCGTGCGCGGCAATTGCTGCGCACGCTGATCGCGCGCTACATCCGCGACGGCGAGCCGGTCGGCTCGCAGACCCTGGCGCGGCATGCGGGGCTGGACGTGAGCCCGGCGACGATCCGCAACATCCTCGCCGACCTGGAGGAGATCGGCCTGCTGAGCTCGCCGCACACCTCGGCCGGGCGGGTGCCCACCGCGCAGGGCTACCGCGTGTTCGTCGACTCGCTGCTGCGGCTGCGGCCGCTGCCCGAGGGCGAGATGGCGCGGCTGCGGCAGGAGCTGCCGGCCGGCGGCGGCACCCAGGCGCTGCTGGGCAACGCCTCGGAACTGCTGTCGGCGATGAGCCGGTTCGTCGGCGTGGTCAGCGTGCCGCGGCGCGAGCAGTTTGCCTTCCGCCACATCGACTTCGTGCCGCTGGACGCGCAGCGGGTGCTGGCGATCCTGGTGTTCGCCGACAACGACGTGCAGAACCGCATCATCCGCACCCGCCGCGCGTTCGACGCGGGCGAGCTGGAGCGGGTGTCCAACTACCTCAACCGGCACTTCGCCGGACACCCGCTGGCGGACATCCGCAGCGCCTTGCTGCACGAGCTCCAGGCCGCGCGCAGCGAGATGGAAACCCTGCTGGCGCACAGCGTCGAGCTGGCCGAGCAGGCCCTGGGCGCGGGCGAGGAGGGCGGCGATGACACGCTCAGCGAAGGCATGGTGCTCGCCGGCCAGACCCGGCTGATGGCGGTGCAGGACCTGTCGGACCTGGAGCGCCTGCGCGAGCTGTTCGAGGCGTTCGCCCGCAAGCGCGAGATCCTGCAGCTGCTGGAGCGGACCATGCGCGCCCCCGGGGTGCGCATCTTCATCGGCGAGGAGACCGGGCTGGCGCCGCTGGAGGGCATGTCGCTGGTGACCGCGCCGTACGCCGCCGGCGACCGCACGCTGGGCGTGCTCGGCGTGATCGGGCCCTCGCGGATGGCCTACGACCGGGTCATCCCGGTGGTCCAGGCCGCAGCCGAGGTACTCGGCGCGGCGCTGAAGACCCCGGCCTGAACGGCGCCGGCAGACTCAGGCGACCGGACGGTCCCGGCGCGGCCCGGGTTGAAACCTGCCGCGGAGGCCCTAATACCTGCCGGATGAGCGCGGCATGGGTGCCGCGGACGGATGCCGAGCATGAGCAATACACCGATGCAGGACGCCGGGGCGGCGGGCGCGGCCGAGGAGGCCGAGGTCGACAACCCGCTGGCCGCCGAATTGGAGGCCCTGCGGGGCGAGGTCGAGCAGCTGCGCGCCGAGTCGCTGCGCGAACGCGCCGACCTGGACAACCAGCGCAAGCGCCTGGCGCGCGAGCTCGAGAACGCGCGCCGCTTCGCCAACGAGCGCCTGCTGAGCGAACTGCTGCCGCTGTTCGACAGCATGGAAGCGGGCCTGGCCGCCGCGGCCCCGGCCGACCCGCTGCGCGAGGGCCTGGAGCTGACCCTGCGCCAGCTGCACCGGATCGCCGCCGGCAACGGCCTCACCGAGGTCGCGCCGGCGCCGGGCGACAGCTTCGACCCCGAACGCCACCAGGCGATGAGCATGATCGAGACCGGCGACGTGCCGCCCGGCAGCATCGCGCAGCTGTTCCAGAAGGGCTACGCGCTGAACGAGCGGCTGCTGCGGCCGGCGCTGGTGGTGGTGGCGCAGCACGGGGATTGACCCGCTTTCGCAGGGGCGGCGCCAGCCGCGACCGACCGCCGGGCCGACCGCGAGCCACAGCGCTCCCGCAGCAAAACCGGCCGCTTGAACTGCATCGACCGGCCCCCAGATAACGACCATCGGCGGTTGCGCCGCCACCCAGACAACGTATCGAGAGGGAGCACCATCATGGGCAAGATCATCGGCATCGACCTCGGCACGACCAACTCGTGCGTGGCGGTCATGGAGGGCGGCAAGGCCCGCGTCATCGAGAACAGCGAAGGCGACCGCACCACGCCGTCGATCGTCGCCTGGACCAAGGACGGCGAGGTCCTGGTCGGCGCCTCGGCCAAGCGCCAGGCGGTCACCAACCCCAAGAACACCTTCTACGCGGTCAAGCGCCTGATCGGCCGCAAGTTCACCGACACCGAGGTGCAGAAGGACCTCGGCCTGGTGCCGTACGCGGTCACCCAGCACGACAACGGCGACGCCTGGGTGGCGCTGGCCGACGGCAAGAAGATGGCGCCGCAGGAAGTCTCGGCCAAGGTGCTGGAGAAGATGAAGAAGACCGCCGAGGCCTACCTCGGCGAGACCGTCACCGAGGCCGTGATCACGGTGCCGGCCTACTTCAACGACTCCCAGCGCCAGGCGACCAAGGACGCCGGCCGCATCGCCGGCCTCGACGTCAAGCGCATCATCAACGAGCCGACCGCGGCCGCGCTGGCCTACGGCATGGACAAGAAGGGCGGCGACCGCAAGATCGCGGTCTACGACCTGGGCGGCGGCACCTTCGACGTGTCGATCATCGAGATCGCCTCGGTCGACGCCGAGATGCAGGTCGAAGTGCTGTCCACCAACGGCGACACCTTCCTCGGCGGCGAGGACTTCGACAAGCGCGTGATCGACTACCTGGTGGAGGAATTCCAGAAGGACCAGGGCATCGACCTGCGCAAGGACCCGCTGGCCCTGCAGCGCCTGAAGGACGCGGCCGAGCGCGCCAAGATCGAGCTCTCCGGCGCGCAGCAGACCGAGGTCAACCTGCCGTATGTGACCGCCGACGCTTCCGGCCCCAAGCACCTGAACATCAAGCTCACCCGGGCCAAGCTCGAAGCGCTGGTGGACGACCTGATCCGCAAGACCATCGAGCCGTGCCGGATCGCGCTCAACGACGCCGGCCTGCGCGCCAGCGACATCAACGAGGTGATCCTGGTCGGCGGCCAGACCCGCATGCCGAAGGTGCAGCAGGCGGTCGGCGAGTTCTTCGGCAAGGACCCGCGCAAGGACGTCAATCCGGACGAGGCGGTGGCGATCGGCGCCGCGATCCAGGGCGGCGTGCTGGCCGGCGACGTCAAGGACGTGCTGCTGCTCGACGTGACCCCGCTGAGCCTGGGCATCGAGACCCTGGGCGGCGTGTTCACCAAGATCATCGAGAAGAACACCACCATCCCGACCAAGGCCTCGCAGACCTTCAGCACCGCCGAGGACAACCAGTCCGCGGTCACCGTGCACGTGCTGCAGGGCGAGCGCGAGCAGGCCCGCTACAACAAGTCGCTGGCCAAGTTCGACCTCGCCGGGATCGAGCCGGCGCCGCGCGGCATGCCGCAGGTGGAGGTGTCCTTCGACATCGACGCCAACGGCATCCTGCACGTGTCGGCCAAGGACAAGAAGACCGGCAAGGAGCAGAAGGTCGAGATCAAGGCCGGCTCCGGCCTGTCGGACGACGAGATCCAGCGCATGGTCGCCGACGCCGAGTCGCACCGTGAGGAGGACAAGAAGTTCCACGAGCTGGTGCAGGCGCGCAACCACGCCGACGCCCTGATCCACACCGCGCGCAGCGCGATCAAGGACAGCGGCGACAAGGTCGGCGGCGAGGTGATCGGCCGCACCGAGGGTGCGATCGCCGAGCTGGAGACCGCGATGAAGGGCGACGACAAGGCGCAGATCGAGGCCAAGTCCAAGGCACTGGAGGAGGCCGCGCAGTCGCTGTTCGCCGCCGCGGCCGCCGCCGCGCAGCCGGCCGGCGGCGAGCAGGCTGCCGGCGGCGAAGGCGCGCCGCGCAACGAGGACGTGGTCGACGCCGAGTTCACCGAAGTCAAGGACGACGACAAGCAGGCCTGACCGGTCGGCCTGCCGCTACCGGCAGGCCGCGTCGAACACTGGACCGGTGTATACCGGTGTATCGACGGGCAGGCGCCGCGCCTGCCCGTCGCCTTTAGGGGAGCGGCTGTCCGCGCATGAGCAAACGCGATTACTACGAGATCCTGGGCGTGGCCCGCACCGCCTCTGCCGAGGAGCTGAAAAAGGCCTACCGGCGCTGCGCGATGAAGTACCACCCTGACCGCAATCCGGGCGACGCGGCAGCGGTGGAGTCGTTCAAGGAGTGCAAGGAAGCCTACGAAGTGCTGTCGGAGCCGGGCAAGCGCCGGCTCTACGACGCCCACGGCCATGCCGCCTTCGAGCAGGGCATGGGCGGCGCCGGCCCGGGACCCGGATTCGGCGACATGGGCGACATCTTCGGCGACATCTTCGGCAATATCTTCGGTGGCGGCGGCCCCGGGCGCGGCCCGCGCCGCGGCGCCGACATCGGCTACGTGATGGAGCTGGACCTGGAGGACGCCGTCGCCGGCGTCGAGAAGCGCATCGAGATCCCCACGCTGGCGGCCTGCGCGCCGTGCAAGGGCACCGGCTCGGCCGACGGCCGGCTCGAGACCTGCGCCACCTGCCACGGCCGCGGCCAGATCCGCATGCAGCGCGGCATCTTCACCATGCAGCAGCCGTGCCCGCATTGCGGCGGCCGTGGCCAGACTATCGCCAACCCCTGTCCCGAATGCCACGGCAACGGCCGGGTCGAGGAGGAGAAGGTGCTGTCGGTGAAGATCCCCGCCGGGGTCGACAACGGCGACCGCATCCGCCTGGCGGGCGAGGGCGAAGCCGGCCCGGCCGGGACCGCGCCCGGCGATCTGTACGTCGAGGTCCGGGTGCGCCCGCACGCGATCTTCGTGCGCGACGGCGACGACCTGCACTGCGACGTGCCGATCCGGATCGCGCAGGCGGCGCTGGGCGACAGCGTGCGCGTGCCCACGCTCGGCGGCGAGGCCGAAATCCGGATCCCGGCCGAGACCCAGACCGGCAAGGTGTTCCGCCTGCGCGACAAGGGCGTCAAGTCGGTGCGCAGCCGCAAGCCCGGCGACCTGTACTGCAAGGTGGTGGTGGAGACGCCGGTCAACCTCACCAACGAGCAGCGCGCGCTGCTGGAGCAGTTCGAGGCCACCTTCGTCGGTGAGGGCGCGCGCCGGCATTCGCCCAAGTCGAGCACGTTCCTCGACGGAGTCAAGGGCTTCTGGGACCGCATGGTGTCGTAGCCGGCTGCGGCGGCCGCGCCCGCCGCCCGCCCGCCCGGCTTGTCGCGCGCCGGCCGCCCGGCTAGCCTGCCGGCCATGAGCGAGCCGATCCGGGTGTTGATCCACGGCGCTTCCGGGCGCATGGGCCGGGCGCTGCTGCGGCTGTGCGCGCAGGCACCGGTGCTGGCGGTGGCCGGCGCGGTGTCGCGCAAGCCTGCGCAGCGGGTGATCGACGGCGTGCCGCAATTCGCCGCCAGCGAACTGTCCGGGGTGCCGGCGTTCGACGTCGCCATCGACTTCAGCCGCCCGGAGGCCTTCGACCGCGTCCTCGCCCTGTGCGTGGAGCGCGGCGTGGCGCTGGTGTCGGGCACCACCGGGCTGGGCGAGGACCAGCGCGACGCGTTGCAGGCCGCCGGCGCGCGCATCCCGGTGCTGTGGGCCGCCAATTTCAGCCTCGGCGTGGCGGTGCTGGCGGAACTGGTCGAACGCGCCGCGCACGCGTTGCAAGGCTGGGACTGCGACATCGTCGAGGCGCACCACGCCGGCAAGCAGGACGCGCCCTCGGGCACCGCGCTGGCGCTGGGCGCCGCCGCCGGCCGGGGCGGGGCGCAGCCGCGCTATGCCTCGCTGCGCGCCGGCGACATCGTCGGCGAGCACACGGTGCAGTTCGCCACCGTCGGCGAGCGCATCGAACTGGTGCATCGCGCGAGCAGCCGCGACATCTTCGCCCGCGGCGCGCTGCATGCGGCCACGCGCCTGGCGGCGCGCGCGCCGGGGCTGTACCGGCTGGCCGACCTGGTCGCCTGAACGCCGCGGCGCTGGCGCCCGGTCGTTCGCGTCGGTAGAATTCCCGCTCGCCCTGATTCCCCGATCTGGCACGTCCCGCCAGCACGGACCGGTTGACCACCGCGTCCGCGCTTTGCTGCAACCTGCGCATTCGCAGGCGCTGGCGGCGACGGATCACCATAGCCAAGGCGACGCCCGTGACCCAGCCCGCAATCCTCGCGCTCGAAGACGGCACCGTGTTCGAGGGCGATTCCGTCGGCGCGCCCGGCCTGGCGGTCGGCGAGGTGGTGTTCAACACCGCCATGACCGGCTACCAGGAGATCCTCACCGACCCGTCCTACGCCCGCCAACTGGTCACGCTGACCTACCCGCACATCGGCAACACCGGCTGCAACGCCGCCGACGACGAATCCACCCGCGCCTGGGCCGCCGGCCTGATCGTGCGCGACGTGCCGCGGCGGCCGTCGAACTGGCGCAACCAGGTCGCGCTGCCGCAGTGGCTGCGCGAGCGCAACGTGGTCGCCATCAGCGGCATCGACACCCGCAAGCTGACCCGCATCCTGCGCGACCGCGGCGCGCAGCACGCCGCGCTGGCGGCCGGCGAGGACATCGACGTCGATGCCGCGATCGAGGCCGCGCGCAAGTTCCCCGGCCTCCAGGGCATGGACCTGGCCAAGGTCGTGTCCACGGCGCAGGCCCACCCGTGGCGCGACGGCCGGCTCGATCTCGATGCCAACGCCTTCGTCCGGGTCGAGCCGAAATACCGCGTCGTGGTCTACGACTTCGGCGTCAAGCACACCATCCTGCGCATGCTCGCCGAGCGCGGCTGCGAGGTGACCGTGGTGCCGGCGCAGACCGGCGCCGCCGAGGCGCTGGCGCTGCGGCCCGACGGCATCTGCCTGTCCAACGGTCCGGGCGACCCGGCCGCCTGCGATTACGCGATCGCCGCCACCCGCGAGTTCGTCGCCAAGCGGATCCCGCTGTACGGCATCTGCCTGGGCCACCAGCTGCTGGGTCTGGCGATCGGCGCCCGCACCGTGAAGATGAAATTTGGCCACCACGGCGCCAACCACCCGGTGATCGACCTCGACACGGGGCGCGTGCTGATCACCAGCCAGAACCACGGCTTCGCGGTCGACGAGGCGAGCCTGCCCGGCAACGCCCGCGTCACCCACCGCTCGCTGTTCGACGGCTCCAACCAGGGCATCGCGCTGACCGACGCTCCGGCGTTCTCGTTCCAGGGCCATCCCGAGGCGAGCCCCGGGCCGCACGACGTGGCCTACCTCTTCGATCGTTTCATTGCGTCCATGGAGGCGCGCTGACATGCCCAAGCGCACCGACATCAAGACCGTGCTGATCATCGGCGCCGGCCCGATCGTGATCGGCCAGGCCTGCGAGTTCGACTACTCCGGCGCGCAGGCCTGCAAGGCGCTGCGCGAGGAAGGTTTCCGCGTGGTGCTGGTCAACTCCAACCCGGCCACGATCATGACCGATCCGGACATGGCCGACGCGGTCTACATCGAGCCGATCAACTGGCAGTCGCTCGAGAAGATCATCGCCAAGGAGAAACCCGACGCGCTGTTGCCGACGATGGGCGGGCAGACCGCGCTCAACTGCGCGCTCGACCTCGCCGACCACGGCGTGCTGGAGCACTACGGGGTCGAGTTGATCGGCGCCTCGCGCGATGCGATCCGGATGGCCGAGGACCGCGAGCTGTTCAAGCAGGCAATGTCGGAGATCGGGCTGGAAAGCCCGAAGTCGGAAGTCGCGCGCAGCTTCGAGCAGGCGCTCGACATCCAGACCCGGCTCGGCTATCCGACCATCATCCGCCCGAGCTTCACCCTCGGCGGCACCGGCGGCGGCATCGCCTACAACAGGGAAGAGTTCGAGGAGATCGTCAAGCGCGGACTCGAGCTCTCGCCCACCCATGAAGTGCTGATCGACGAATCGGTGCTGGGCTGGAAAGAATTCGAGATGGAGGTGGTCCGCGACCACGCGGACAACTGCATCATCGTCTGCTCGATCGAGAACCTGGATCCGATGGGTGTGCACACCGGCGACTCGATCACCGTCGCTCCGGCGCAGACCCTGACCGACAAGGAATACCAGCGCCTGCGCGACGCCTCGATCGCGGTGCTGCGCAAGATCGGCGTCGACACCGGCGGCTCCAACGTGCAGTTCGGCGTGAACGCCGAAACCGGGCGCGTGGTGGTGATCGAGATGAACCCGCGGGTATCGCGTTCCTCGGCGCTGGCCTCCAAGGCCACCGGCTTCCCGATCGCCAAGGTCGCGGCCAAGCTCGCCGTCGGCTACACCCTGGACGAGCTGAAGAACGAGATCACCGGCGGCCTGACCCCGGCCTCGTTCGAGCCGAGCATCGACTACGTCGTCACCAAGATCCCGCGCTTCGCGTTCGAGAAGTTCCCGGCCGCCGACGCGCGCCTGACCACGCAGATGAAATCCGTGGGCGAGGTGATGGCGATCGGCCGCAGCTTCCAGGAATCGCTGCAGAAGGCCCTGCGCGGGCTGGAGATCGGCAAGGTCGGACTCGACCCGACCGGCCTGGACCTGGCCGACGAAGCCGACCTGGCGACCCTGCGCCGCGAGGTCAAGGAAGCCGGCCCGGAGCGGATCTTCTACCTCGCCGACGCGTTCCGCGCGGGCATGTCGGTCGAGGACGTGCACGCGCTGTCGTTCGTCGATCCCTGGTTCCTCGACCAGATCGAGGAACTGGCGGCGGTCGAGGCCGAGGTCGCCGCCGCCGGCCTGGAGGCGCTCGACGCCAGGCGCCTGCGCGCGCTCAAGCGCCGCGGCTTCTCCGACGCCCGCCTGGCCCAGCTCACCGGCACCAGCGAATCGGCGCTGCGCGCGCTGCGCAAGGCTTTCGGCGTGCGTCCGGTGTACAAGCGCGTGGATTCCTGCGCGGGCGAGTTCGCCACCGGCACCGCCTACCTGTATTCGACCTACGAGGACGAGTGCGAGGCGGCGCCGACCGACCGCAGGAAAATCATCGTCCTCGGCGGCGGCCCCAACCGCATCGGCCAGGGCATCGAGTTCGACTACTGCTGCGTGCATGCGGCCCTCGCCCTGCGCGAGGACGGGTACGAGACCATCATGGTCAACTGCAACCCGGAAACCGTCTCCACCGACTACGACACCTCCGACCGCCTGTACTTCGAGCCGCTGACGCTGGAGGACGTGCTGGAGATCGTCGAGCTGGAGAAGCCGGTCGGGGTGATCGTGCAGTACGGCGGCCAGACTCCGCTGAAGCTGGCGCAGGCGCTGCAGGACAACGGCGTGCCGGTGATCGGCACCTCGCCGGACTCGATCGACCTGGCCGAGGACCGCGAGCGCTTCCAGCACCTGGTCGAGCAGCTGGGCCTGCGGCAGCCGCCCAACCGCACCGCGCGCAACCCGGACGAGGCGCTGGCGCTGGCGCGCGAGATCGGCTATCCGCTGGTGGTGCGCCCGAGCTACGTGCTCGGCGGCCGCGCCATGGAAGTGGTGCATTCCGACGCCGACCTGTCGCGCTACATCCGCGACGCGGTCCGGGTGTCCAACGATTCGCCGGTGCTGCTGGACCGCTTCCTCGACAACGCGGTCGAGGTCGACGTCGACGTGATCGCCGACAAGGACGGCAACGTGCTGATCGGCGGCGTCATGGAGCACATCGAGGAGGCCGGCGTGCATTCCGGCGACTCGTCCTGCTCGCTGCCGCCGTATTCGCTGCCGCAAGCGGTGCAGTCGCAGCTGCGCGAGCAGGTGGTGGCGCTGGCCCGCGCGTTGCACGTGGTCGGGCTGATGAACACCCAGTTCGCGGTGCAGGCCAACGGCGAGGGCGAAGCGGTGGTGTTCCTGCTGGAGGTCAATCCGCGCGCCTCGCGCACGGTGCCGTTCGTGTCCAAGGCCACCGGCGTGGCGCTGGCCAAGATCGCGGCGCGCTGCATGGCCGGCAGGACCCTGGCCGAGCAGGGCGCCACGGCCGAAGTCGTGCCGGAGTACTTCTCGGTCAAGGAGGCGATCTTCCCGTTCGCCAAGTTCCAGGGCGTGGACCCGATCCTCGGCCCGGAAATGCGTTCCACCGGCGAGGTGATGGGCGTGGGTCGCAGCTTCGGCGCGGCGTTCGCGCGCGCCGAGGAAGCGGCCGGCATCCGCGCGCCGGCGGCCGGCAAGGCGTTCCTCTCGGTGCGCGACCCGGACAAGACCCGGGTACTGCCGGTCGCGCACGACCTGGTGCGCCGCGGCTACCGGCTGGTGGCGACCCGGGGCACGGCGGCGTTCCTGCGCGAGCAGGGCCTGGAATGCGAGCAGGTCAACAAGGTGATCGAAGGCCGCCCGCACATCGTCGACCTGATCAAGAACGGCGAGATCGTGTACATCGTCAACACCACCGAGGGGCGGCAGGCGATCGCCGACTCGTTCTCGATCCGGCGCGAGGCGCTGCAGCAGCGCGTGACCTATTCGACCACCATCGCCGGGGCCAAGGCGCTGCTGCATTCGCTGGACTACCGCGACAGCGGCCCGGTATGGTCGCTGCAGGAACTCCACGCCGGAATCGGCGCATAGTCGGAACGGGCCGCCGCCCGCGCCCGGAACCCGGGCGTGCGGCGAGGCTTCGGGCAATACAGACGCAAAGGACATCCATTCATGCGGGCACCACTGACCACCAAGGGCGCGCAACGGCTGCGCGCGGAACTCGAGGAACTCAAGTCGGTGAAGCGGCCGGCGGTGATCGCCGCGATCGCCGAGGCGCGCGCCCACGGCGATCTCAAGGAGAACGCCGAGTACCACGCCGCGCGCGAGCAGCAGGGCTTCATCGAGGGCCGGATCAAGCAGCTCGAGGCCGAGCTGTCGCACGCGCAGGTGATCGACGTGTCCACCCTCAACGCCGGTTCCAAGGTCGTGTTCGGCGCCACCGTGGCGTTGGTGGACGCGGAGACCGACGAGGAGAAGACCTATCAGATCGTCGGCGACCTGGAGGCCGACATCAAGCAGGGCTTGATCGCGATTTCCTCGCCGGTGGCGCGCGCGCTGATCGGCAAGTACGAAGGCGACGCCATCACCATCGACGCCCCGGGCGGGCAGCGCGAATACGAGATCGCCAGCGTCCGTTACGAAGGCTGACACGACCTTGGCCTCGGCGACGCTGCTGCTGCCTGCGCGCACGCGTCTTGTCGGCGCGCCGCTGCCGGAGACCATGGCGCGCGCGCTCGGACGCGCCGACCGCCTGTCCGGCGGCGAACCCGGCGAACGCGCGCAGCTGCTGCGCCATTTCCAGTTGCTGCCGCGCGGCTGGCCGGCCGCGGCACTGACCCGCCAGATGGACGTGGGCGACGCCGCCGGGGCGCAATGGCTGCGCGCCGACCCGGCGTGGGTGCGCCCGGACATCAACGGCGCGCGCCTGTTCGCCTGCGCCGAAGGCATGCAGCTGGTCCAGGCCGACGTCGACGCATTGCTGCCGGCGCTGCGGCCGCTGTTCGGCGATCTGGGCTTTCCCATCGATGCGCCGAATCCCGCACGCTGGTACCTGCGGCTGCCGCCGGGGACGCCGTTGCCGGTGTTCGTGGCCCCGGAAGACGCGCTCGGCGCCGATTTGCTGGACTCCCTGGACGCCACCACCACCGGCGCCGATGCCGTGAGCCGGCGCTGGCGCGTGCTGCTGAACGAGGCGCAGGTGGTGCTGCACACCCACCCCTGGAACGAGCGCCGCGTCGCTGCCGGCAAGCCGCCGGTGAACTCGCTGTGGTTCTGGGGCGGCGGCCAGCTGCCCGATCACGTGTCCAGCCCCCACGCCGCGGTGCAGGCCGACGACACGCTGCTGCGGGCGCTGGCGGCGCAAGCGGGGCTGGCGCTGGCGCCGTACGCGCCGCGATTCCGCTTGCCGGCGACGGCCGCCCTGTGCGACCTGCGCGAGCTGCGCGACCCCGACGCACTGTGCGCCGACTGGCTGGCGCCGGCGCTGGACGCGCTGCGGCGCGGGGAGCTTGCGCGGCTGCAGCTGGATTTCGCCGATGGCGAGGGCTATCTGCTGCTGCGTCCGCAGCGCTGGCGGTGGTGGCGACGTCCCGTGCGGGAGTTCGCCGCCGCGCCGGCGCGGCCGACGTCGGCGTGACCGCGAGCCGCACGATCCGCCGCCGTGCGGCGGCGCCCGTCACCGGCGACTGGGGGACGATGCCGCCGCTGCTGCAGCGCCTGCACGCGGCGCGCGGCTCCAGCGATCCGGCGCAGGCGCTGCCGAAGCTGGCGCAGCTGCTGCCGCCGGATACGCTCGGCGGGCTCGACGCCGCGGTGCGGCTGCTGGACGCGGCGATCGCCGCCGACCGCCATATCGTCGTGGTCGGGGATTTCGACTGCGACGGCGCCACCGCCTGCGCGGTCGGCGTGCGCGGGCTGCGCCTGCTCGGCGCGCGCCGCGTCTCGCATGCGGTGCCCAACCGCCTGCGGCATGGCTATGGCCTGTCGCCGGGCCTGGTGGAGGACCTGGCCGCCCTGCAGCCCGAGCTGCTGGTCACCGTCGATCACGGCATCGCCTGCCATGCCGGCATCGCCGCGGCCAGGGCGCGCGGCTGGCAGGTGCTGGTCACCGATCACCACCTGCCGGGCGATGCGCTGCCGCCGGCCGACGCCATCGTCAACCCCAACCTGCGCGGCGACGCCTTCCCCAGCAAGGCGCTGGCCGGGGTCGGGGTGATGTTCTACGTGCTGCTGGCGCTGCGCCGTTACCTTTGCGATCGTCCTGATCGCGAGGATCCGACAGCGGCCATCCATGGTCGCACTGCTCGACAACACCGGCCCGACCTCTCCGCGCTGTTGGACCTGGTCGCCGTCGGCACGGTCGCCGACCTGGTGCCGCTGGACCGCAACAACCGCGCCCTGGTCGGCGCCGGCCTGCGACGTCTGCGCGCCGGGCAGGGCGGTGCCGGCCTGCGCGCCCTGATCGAAGTCGCCGGTCGCGATCCGGCCACGCTGTCGGCGGCCGACATCGGCTTTGCGCTGGCGCCGCGGCTCAACGCCGCCGGCCGCCTGGAGGACATGGCGCTGGGGATCGAATGCCTGCTCAGCGACGACCCCGGCCACGCGCGCGCACTCGCGACGACGCTGGACCGGATCAACGCCGAGCGCCGCGCCGTGCAGCAGCAGATGACCGAGGACGCCGAGCGCGCGCTGGCGCGGATCGCCCTGGACGGGACGTTGCCGCCGGCGCTGTGCCTGTTCGATCCGCAATGGCACCCGGGCGTGGTCGGGCTGGTGGCGTCCCGGCTCAAGGATCGGGTGCAGCGGCCGGTGTTCGCGTTCGCGCCGGCGCAGCCCGGCGGCGACGCGCTGCGCGGCTCGGCGCGCTCGATCCCGGGACTGCACATCCGCGACCTGCTGGCGGCGGTGGACAGCGCGCAGCCGGGCCTGATCGAGCGCTTCGGCGGCCACGCGATGGCCGCCGGCCTGAGCCTGGCCCGCGCCGCGCTGCCGCGCTTCGAGCAGGCCCTGCATCTCCAGGCCGCGCGGCTGCTGGATCCGGCGCTGCTGCAGGCCGAGCTGCTCAGCGACGGCGAGCTGCAGCCGCACGAATTCGACATTGCCCACGCCCGTCTGCTGCGCGACGGCGGCCCCTGGGGGCAGGGCTATCCCGAGCCGCTGTTCGATGGCGAATTCGCGGTCAGCGCCTGGCGCGTGGTCGGCGAGCGCCATCTCAAATTGGAACTTGACCACCACGGCCGCCGCCTCGACGCGATCGAGTTCGGTGGCTGGGACGGCACCCCGCCGCCAGGCCGCGTGCGCCTGGCCTATCGGCTGCAGCCCGACGACTATCGCGGCGGCGACGCCATCCAGCTGGTCGCCGTACACCGCGAGCCGGCTTGATCCGGCCGGAACCGGCCCGACGCATCCGGCCGGCCCGCGCAGCCGGTTCGCGCGGCGCGATTCAGCCGGCGGCCTCGACGCCGGCTTGCGGTGCCGAGGCGCGCGCGCGCAGCGTCTTCAGGCCGAACAATGGCCGCAGCCAGCCGACGCGGCGGATGAGCTCGTAGCCGAGCAGGCACGCCCCGAAGGTGGCGACGACCAGCAGCGGCCCCTCCACGGCCGGGGACAGGCCCAACGGCTGCAGGCGGTGCGCCAGCACCACGATCACCGTCTGGTGCAGGATGTAGAACGGAAACACGGCCAGGGTCAGGTAGCGCAGCAGGCGGCTATCGCGCGGTGCCAGCTGCCGGCCGAAGCCGAGGATGGCGGCGATCGTGCACCACTGGAATGCCGCCCAGATGCCGCGCTGCGCGAAACGCAGCGCGTCGGCGGGCGGATGGGCGTGGTCGAAGCGGCCGAAGTACCAGGCAATGAACGCATAGCTCATGGCCGAAATCGCCAGCGCAGGCCAGCGCAGCCGGCGCAGCCGTTCCCACACCGCATCGGCCTGCGCGATCCAGTAGCCGAGCAGGAACACCGGCAGGTACTGCGCGTGGTTGTACCAATCGTCCACCAGGGCGTGGGTGGATCCGAATCGCGGCGCCAGCGTCACCCGCGCCACGGCGAGCAGCAGCGCCGGCCACAGCAGCACGCCCCAGGCGGACGCCAGACGCGCCGCGACCCAGCCGCCGCCGCGCGCCAGCGTCCCCGGCAGCAGGCGGTGCGCGAACCACAACAGCACGCTGTAGACCCACAAGTAGGCCACGAACCACAGGTGGTTCCAGGTCGGCACGATCAGGCAGCCGTCGGCGTCGCAGAACGTGGCGTCGGCGGCGAGGTAGCGGCCCCAGAACGCCAGATAGCCATCGCCGTAGCACAGCGCCTCGACCACCTCGTAATAGGCCTGCGGCGGCACCACCACCAGCATGCCGAAAACCAGCGGCAGCAGCAGTCGTCCGCTGCGCGGGCCGAGGAAGGGGCGGTCCGGGCGCTGGAGCATGAAGGCCGTGGCCGCGCCGGAGACCAGGAACAGCAGCGCCAGCCGCCAGGGCGAGGTTGCGAGCATCAGCGGCTCGAGGGCGGCGCTGGCGAAGGGGCTTTTGACGTGCCAATCCCAGGTCACGTAGTACATGCCGACGTGGTAGAGGATCAGCAGGCCGAAAGCGAGGACGCGGATCCAGTCGAGGTCGTGGCGGCGGGTGCTGGCGGCGGGGGCGGGCGGAGTCATGGCGGGGCCGTGGATGGAGGACGCGGCCATCCTTCCCGGGCGCTCGCGGACTTGCCACGCCCGGGTGACGGGCTGCGCGGTCCACGGGACGAACCGGGGGCAGGCGGGGACGAATGCCGGAAGGCTGCGACCGCCATCGCTAGAATGCGCGCATGCCGAGCCCCGCCGCGACCGCCTACCGCCGTTTCCTGCCGTGGAAACCATGGCTGGAAGCGGGGTTCTGGCTGGCCGCCACCGCCATCAACGCGTTCGCCAACAGCGCCGTGGCGATACTGGAATACCAGCGCCGGGGCGAACCCATGGCGACCTGGGAGCCGCTGGCCTGGGAATGGTCGAGCAACCTCATGGTGCTGGCGCTGGTCCCGGCGACCGCCTGGTTCACCCGGCGCTGGGCCCTGCATTGGGACACCTGGCGCCGTCGCTGGCCCTTGTACCTGGCCGCCAGCGGTGTCTGGTCGCTGCTCCACATCGGCGGCATGGCGGCGCTGCGTCACGCCGCTTACGCCGCGCACGGCGAGCGCTACGTGTTCGGCTACTGGCCCCGCGAGATCGCGTACGAGTATCTCAAGGATCTGCGCTCGTTCCTGCTGATCGCCGGGATCATGCTCGCCTACCGCTGGTTGCTGCGCAGCTGGCAGGGCGAAGCCCGTCTGCTGGACGCGCCTGATGAAGGCGCGGCGGCGGAGCCCGTCGAGCGCCCCGAGCGCTTCCTGGTGCGCAAACTGGGGCGCGAATTCCTGGTATCGACGGCGGACATCGAATGGCTGCAGGCCGCCGGCAACTACGTCAACCTGCGTGTGCGCGGCCACGACTACCCCTTGCGCAGCACCATCGCCGGCATCCAGATGCGGCTCGACCCGGCGCGCTTCGCGCGCATCCACCGCAGCTACATCGTCAACCTCGATCAACTCGCCGCGATCGAGCCGCTGGACACCGGCGATGCCCGGGTGCACCTGAAGGACGGCACGGCGCTGCCGTGCAGCCGCCGCCACCGCGACGCGCTGCGCGAACGCGCGGGAGCGGGGGAGCCGCTGTCGGCGCGGCCGCCCGCCTAGCCCGTCCGCCGGACGCGGCCCGGGCCGGCGGATTCGCTGTGCGCACCGCGGCGTCGGCGGCCGGGGTTCCCGGTCGCGGCTGCTATCATTCGCACCCTTCCCACGTCGGCGGATCGGCAATGATCGAACTCAATCCCGTGCGCCAGCGCATCGACGACCTCCGCGGCCGGCTGGATGCGCTCAGGGGGTATCTTTGACTACGACAGCAAGGTAGAGCGGCTGGAGGAAGTCAACCGCGAGCTGGAAAGCCCCGACATCTGGAACGATTCCGCACGCGCGCAGGCGCTGGGGCGCGAGCGCTCGCTGCTGGACAAGACCGTCACCGGCATCCGCGAGCTGAGCCAGGGCCTGGTCGGTGCCGAGGAACTGCTGGAGTTGGTGGAGGCCGAGGACGACCAGGACGCCGCCAACGCCGTCGCCGCCGATGTGGAGCGCTATGCGCGCGGCGTCGACCAGCTCGAGTTCCAGCGCATGTTCTCCGGGCCGATGGACGCCAATGCCGCGTTCGTCGACATCCAGGCCGGTGCCGGCGGCACCGAGGCGCAGGACTGGGCCGAGATGCTGCTGCGCATGTACCTGCGCTGGGCCGAATCGCGCGGCTGGAAGACCGAGCTGCTGGAGGTCAGCGGCGGCGACGTCGCCGGGATCAAGTCGGCGACCTTCCGCGTGGAGGGCGACTACGCCTACGGCTGGCTCAAGACCGAGATCGGCGTGCACCGGCTGGTGCGCAAGTCGCCGTTCGACTCCGACAACCGCCGCCACACCAGCTTCACCTCGGTGTTCGTGTCGCCGGAAGTCGACGACGACATCGACATCGACATCAACCCGGCGGACCTGAAGACCGACGTCTACCGCTCTTCCGGCGCCGGCGGCCAGCACGTCAACAAGACCGAGTCCGCGGTGCGCATCACCCACGTGCCCAGCGGCGTGGTCGTGGCCTGCCAGACCGAGCGCAGCCAGCACGCCAACCGCGACCGCGCGATGAAGATGCTGGCGGCCAAGCTGTACGAGCTGGAAGTGCAGAAGCGCAATGCCGAACGCGACGCGGTGGAAGCCACCAAGTCCGACATCGGCTGGGGCAGCCAGATCCGCAACTACGTGCTCGACCAGTCCCGGATCAAGGACCTGCGCACCGGGGTGGAGCGCAGCGACACGCAGAAGGTGCTGGACGGCGACCTCGACGAGTTCATCGAGGCCAGCCTGAAATCCGGCCTGCAAGCCGGATCCAAACGCAGCGACGCCGCCTGAAGCCGTCGTCCCCGCACAAGCGGGGACCCGGCTAATCTATTCCGATCACGAGTGCAGCAAGGTGCCTGCTTTCCGCTTCCGCAGGCACGACGCGCCAGAGCAGAGCGACAAGACATGACCGACGACGCAGCCCAGCCGCCCATCGACGAAAACCACCTGATCGCCGAGCGCCGCGGCAAGCTGGCGGCGCTGCGCGCGCAGGGCGTCGCCTTTCCCAACGATTTCCGTCGCGCCGATTACGCCGGCGACCTGCAGGACGCCTATGCCGATGCACAACGCTGGACCGGCGCGGCGCTGGAAGGCGAGGGCAGGCGGGTGGCGCTGGCCGGGCGCCTGCTGGCCAAGCGGGTGATGGGCAAGGCCGCGTTCGCGCAGGTGCAGGACGTGTCCGGGCGCATCCAGCTGTTCCTGCAGGCCAACGCGCTCGGCGCGGCCTACGAGGCATTCAAGGGCTGGGACATCGGCGACATCGTCGCCGCCACCGGCACCCTGATGCGCACGAAGACCGGGGAGCTGTCGGTCAAGGCCGACGGCCTGCGGCTGCTGGTGAAGTCGTTGCGGCCGCTGCCGGACAAGTGGCACGGGCTGGCCGACGTCGAGCAGCGTTATCGTCACCGCTACGTCGACCTGATCGTGACCCCGGAGGCGCGCGAGGTCTTCGTCAAGCGTTCGCAGGTGATCGCCGCGCTGCGGCGCTGGCTCGATGCGCGCCGCTTCCTCGAGGTCGAGACCCCGATGATGCATTATCTGGCCGGCGGCGCCACCGCGCGGCCGTTCACCACCCACCACAACGCGCTGGACCTGGACCTGTTCCTGCGGGTGGCGCCGGAGCTGTACCTCAAGCGCCTGGTGGTCGGCGGCTTCGAGCGCGTCTACGAGATCAACCGCAACTTCCGCAACGAGGGCGTCAGCACCCGCCACAACCCCGAATTCACCATGCTCGAGCTGTACGAGGCCTACGCCAGCTACGAGGAGATCATGGACCTGACCGAGTCGATGATCCGCGACGTCGCCCTGGAGACGCTCGGCACCACGGCATTGCAGTGGGAAGGCAAGGCGATCGACCTGGGGCCGGGCTTCCGCCGCTGGCGGCTGGAGGAGGCGGTGCGCGAGCTCAACCCGGCCATCGGCGTCGCCGATGGCCGCGACCGCGCGGCCCTGGCCGAGCATTGCCGACGCCTGGGCATCCCGGTCAAGCCCGGCTACGGCTGGGGCAAGCTGCTGCTGGAGATCTTCGAGAAGACGGTCGAGCACAAGCTGGTGCAGCCGACCTTCATCACCCACTATCCGGTGGAAGTCTCGCCGCTGGCGCGCGAGTCCGACCGCGAGCCGGGCATCACCGACCGCTTCGAGCTGTTCATCGGCGGCAAGGAGATGGCCAACGGCTTTTCCGAGCTCAACGATCCGGAGGACCAGGCCGCGCGCTTCCGCGCCCAGGCCGAGGCCAAGGCCGGCGGCGACGACGAGGCGATGCACTACGACGCCGATTACATCCGCGCGCTGGAGGTCGGATTGCCGCCGACCGGCGGCCTCGGCGTCGGCATCGACCGCTTGGTGATGTTGTTCACGGACTCCGCTTCGATCCGGGATGTATTACTGTTCCCGTACATGCGTCCGGAAAGCCCCGCTTGAAGCCGATGCGGCGCATGCGCCGGCCAGGTCGCGGCTGACCTTGGCCCGCGTGCGCCGGTTTCTCCGTATCCAGGGCGACCGGGGCGGCTGCACGGTCCTTCCGCACCACGGCACTTGCCCGAATCCGCGCTCACGGTAAGGATACCGGCATGGCCGCGCACGGATGCCGCATGCCTCAAACCCGGGACGACAACGTGAATATCGTCATCGTCGACGACCAGACTTCAGCACGCTCGATGCTGCGCCACATCCTCGAGGACATCAGTCCGGAGCTGCAGGTGCTCGACTTCGATGCGCCGCAATCGGCGCTGGACTGGTGCGAGGGCAACCGCCCGGACCTGCTGCTGCTCGATTACCGCATGCCGGGCATCGACGGCCTGGAGTTCGCGCGCCGCTTCCGCCGCTCGCTGATGCATCGCGACGTGCCGATCGTGCTGGTCACGGTGGTGGGCGACGAGCCGGTGCGCCAGGCCGCGCTGGACGCCGGGGTCATCGACTTCCTGGTCAAGCCGATCCGCCCGCGCGAGCTGCGGGCGCGCTGCCGCAACCTGCTGCAGCTGCGGCAGCAGTCCGAGTCGGTCAAGCAGCGCGCGCTGTCGCTGGAGCAGCGATTGCTGTCGAGCATGCACGAGGTCGAGGAGCGCGAGCGCGAGACGCTGTCGCGGCTGGCGCGCGCGATCGAGTACCGCGACACCGGCACCAGCGCCTACCTGGAGCGGATGGCCCACATCGCCGGGCTGGTCGCCGAGGACCTGGGCATGTTCGAGGACGAGGTGCGGATGATCGAGCTGGCCGCGCCGCTCCACGACATCGGCAAGATCGCCATCCCCGACGCGGTGCTGATGAAGCCGGGCCCGCTCGACGAGGACGAAATCCTGGTCATGCGCCGGCACCCGCTGATCGGCCACCAGCTGCTCAACGGCAGCCAGAACCGTTTCATCCAGAAGGGCGCGGTGATCGCGCTGCGCCACCACGAGCGCTACGACGGCAGCGGCTATCCGGATGGCCTGGCGGGCGAGGCGATCCCGATCGAGGCGCGGATCGTCGCCGTCGCCGACGTGCTCGACGCATTGCTGTCGCCGCGCCCGTACAAGCCGGCCTGGGTGCTGGACGAGGCGCTGGACTATCTGCGCCGGCAGGGCGGGATCCTGTTCGATCCGCATTGCGTGGAGGCGCTGCTGCGCAGCCGCGAGCGGCTCGGCGACATCTGTCGGCGCTACTCGGCCAGCACGCCGCGGCCGGGTGTGGAATGATGCCGCAGCCATGACCCCGGTCCTGTCCCTGCTGGCTGCGCGCCTGTCCAACCGCCCCGACAGCGAGCATCAGCAGGCGCTGGTGCGGCTGGTGATGCTGGGGGTGGTCCTGGCCTACCTGGCGGGCGTGGTCGAGGGCCGCCCGGGAGTGGCCGCGCCGCTGCGGCTGTCGCTGCTGTTCCTGGCGCTGGAATTCGTGGTGGCGTTCTCGATCCTGGGCTGGATCCTGGCGCGCCCGGGGATCTCGATGCCGCGGCGCGTGCTCGGCATGATCGCCGACTACAGCCTGATGGGCGTCGGCATGGTGCTGCTGGGCGAGCTGCTGGCGCCGATGTACGTGATCCTGATGTGGGTGACGGTCGGCAACGGCCTGCGCTTCGGGTCGCGGTTCCTGCATGCGGCGATCGGGTTCGCGGTGGTCACCTTCCTGATCGTGATCCTGCGCACGCCGTACTGGCAGGCCAATCCATGGCTCGGCTGGGGCCTGCTGGGCGGGCTGGTGGCGGTGCCGCTGTACCTGAGCTCGCTGCTGCGGGCGTTGACCCGCGCCACCGAGGCGGCCAAGGCCGCGAGCGAGGCCAAGAGCCGCTTCCTGGCCAACATGAGCCACGAGTTGCGCACCCCGCTCAACGGCATCGTCGGCATGGCCGAACTGCTGGCGACCACGCCGATGAGCCCCGAGCAGCGCGACAGCGCCGAGGTGATCCGGACCTCGGCGCGGGCGCTGCAGCTGCTGGTCGACGACGTGCTCGATTTCGCCACCATCGAGGCCGGCAAACTCAGGCGCAGCGATACCGATTTCAGCCTGGTCGAATTGACCCGGAGCGTGCACGTGATGCTGCTGCCCAGCGCCCAGGCCAAGGGGCTGACGCTGGAAACCGGCATCGCGCGCGAGGTCCCCGACGCCCTGCACGGCGACAGCGGTCACGTGCGCCAGATCCTGATCAACCTGCTGTCCAACGCGATCAAGTTCACCGAGCACGGCAAGGTCTCGCTCGACGTGCAGTTGCTGCAGGCGGACGCGGCCGGGGCGCGGCTGCGGTTCTGCGTGCGCGACACCGGCATCGGCATTCCGGAGGATTATCTCGGGCGCATCTTCGATGCCTTCGAGCAGGTCGATTCCGGCCGCGGGCGCCGCTTCGGCGGCACCGGCCTGGGGACCACGATCGCCAAGGTGCTGACCGAGCTGCTGGGCGGCAGGATCGGCGTGGAGAGCCGGCTCGGCGCCGGTTCGATGTTCTGGTTCGAGCTTCCGTTCCGGCTGGGTGCGGCCACCGGCGCTGCTGCGACCGAATCCAGCAACGTCATCGCCTTCGACGACCCGTTCGTGCGCCATCGTGCGCGGGTGCGTTCGCTGCGGATCCTGGTGGCCGACGACCAGGCGGCCAACCTGCTGGTGATGCGGCGGCTGCTGGAGAAGGCCGGACACCGGCCGCAGGTGGTCGAGGACGGCAACGACGTGCTCAACGCGCTGGAGGCGCAGCAGTACGACGCCGTCATCATCGACCTGCACATGCCAGGCGTGAGCGGCATCGAGATCATGAAGCAGATGCGCTTCATCGAGGCCGGACGCGCGCGCACGCCCTTCATCGTGCTGACCGCGGACGCCACGCCGGAAGCGCGGCTGGAAAGCGAGCGCGCCGGCGCCTATGCGTTCCTGACCAAGCCGCTGGCGATCGACCGCCTGCTGGAGAAGCTCGCCGCGGTCGGCGAGGGCGTCGCGGCCGCGATCGCGCCCGAGCCCGGGCCCGCCGCCGGAAAAGGCGCGGCTGCGGACACCGCGGGCGGTGCCGCGTTGTCGCAGCACATCCTCGAAGAACTGCGCGAGATGAAGCTCGGTGAGGATTTCGTGCACCGGTTCCTGTCCGAGTGCGCCCGCGACGCGCGCAAGGCGCTGGCCGACATGGAAACCGCCGGCAACGCATCGCAATGGGACGAATTCCGCGACGGCTGCCACGCGCTCAAGGGCGCCGCCGGCAACATGGGCGCGGTGCGCCTGGCCGCGAGCGCCTCGGAAGGCATGACCATGGGCAACGACCGGCTGCGGCAGGAATGGCACGGCTTGCTGCAGCAATTGCGCCAGCTGCTGCAGCAGGCGCTCGCCGCGTTGCGCGAACGCGGCGACCTGACCCGGCAGGAAGCGGATTCCGACGGCGCCTGACGCGCTCGCTCAGCGCGTGCCGGCCGTGGTTTCCGGTGCCTGCGCCTGCGGACGCCGCAACTGCGCCCGGACCAGGCGTTCCATGGTCCGCAGCGACTTGTCGCCGAGTTGCAGCGCGGTGTCGACCCAGATCTCGGTGATCCGCATGAGTTCGTCGAGGGCGACCGGATGCACCAGATCCCGCACCCGGTGCAGCGCCAGCCGCGCGGCCGCGATCCTGCGGTTCTGGCGGATCGCCTCGTGCACCGCGCGCACGCCTTCGCCCTTGGGCACCAGCACGTCGACGATGCCCATGCGGTGCAGCTCGTCGCTGCTGTACATGCGGCCGTTGAGCATCATTTCCTCGGCCAGTTTCGGGCTGACGCGGCTGCACAGCAGGGAGTAGGCGCCCATTCCCGGGAACAGCCCGAACAGCACTTCCGGGAACCCCATCTGCACGCCGCTTTCGGCGACGATCGTCTGGCAGGCCAGGGCCAGCTCGAAGCCGCCGCCGAGCGCGTCGCCCTCGACCAGGCCGATGGTGTGCGCGTTCGGGTGCAGGCGCGTATGCAGCAGATGCACGCTGTCGACGCATTCGCGCGCATAACGCAGCAGCCCGTCGCGATCGCGGTTGCGGATCAGCTGCGAGAACAGCTCCAGATCCCCGCCCAGGTTGAACACGTGGGCGTCGGAGGCGAGCACGATGTGGGCGAGATGGGTATCGTCCTCGGCGGCCGACGCGCCGATCGCGTCGATGGTCTGCTGCGCGAACAGACGCAGTTCGCGCAGCAGCCGCGGCGAAAAGCAGGGCCGGTAGGCGGAGTCCGCGAACGCCTGCTGCGCGTGCATGAAGCACCAGTGGGAAGCGTTGGACGCGTCGTGCTGGATGCGGATCGCGGACAGGGTGTCGCGATGGAGCGGTTCGACGTTACGCATGGTGTCCCCCTCGGGAAACGGGCCGCCAGGCGGGTCGGGCTTCCGGTGTGGCTGGCCATGGAAAAGGCATAGCTGCGCCCGACCGGGCGATTCTATGCCCGCCGACAGGGGAAACCGCAATTGCCTGTCCGAGGCCGGCCCGTCGTCCGTGGAGCGGCGCGGCTAGCGGGCGGCCTCGTCGCGCAGCTCGCGACGCAGGATCTTGCCGACGTTGGTCTTGGGCAGCTCGGTGCGGAACTCGACGTACTTCGGATGCTTGTAGCCGGTGAGGTTCTCGCGCGCGTGCGCCTTGACCTGTTCGACGGTCAGCGCCGGATCCTTCTTCACGATCACCACCTTGACCGCCTCGCCGGACTTGTCGTCGGGAACGCCGACCGCGGCGACTTCGAGCACGCCCGGCATCAGCGCGATCACGTCCTCGATCTCGTTGGGGTACACGTTGAAGCCGGACACCAGGATCATGTCCTTCTTGCGGTCGACGATGTAGAAGAAACCCTGCTTGTCCATCCGCGCCATGTCGCCGGTGTGCAGCCAGCCTTCGGCGTCGATGACGTTGGCGGTTTCCTCCGGGCGGTTCCAGTAGCCCTTCATCACCTGCGGGCCCTTGATGCACAGCTCGCCGACTTCGCCGACCGGCAATTGGCGCCCGTCCTCGTCCTTGACGCAGGCGTCGGTGGACGGTACCGGCAGGCCGATCGCGCCGTTGTATTCGGCCAGGTCCATCGGATTGATGCAGGCGGCCGGCGAGGTCTCGGTCAGGCCGTAGGCCTCCACCAGGGTGCAGCCGGTGGCCTGCTTCCAGCGCTCGGCGACGGCGCGCTGCACGGCCATGCCGCCGCCCAGGGTCAGGCGCAGGTGCGAGAAGTCGATCTTGTCGAAGCCGGGCGTGTTGAGCAGGCCGTTGAACAGCGTGTTGACGCCGGTGATCGCCGTGAACGGGATCTTCGACAGCTCCTTGACGAAGCCGGGCATGTCGCGCGGGTTGGTGATCAGGTAGTTCAGCGCGCCGAACTTCATGAACACCAGACCGTTGGCCGTCAGCGAGAAGATGTGATACAGCGGCAGCGCGGTGATGATGATTTCGTCGCCGGGCTTGATGTTGGCGCGGACCCATGCCGCCGCCTGCTGCATGTTGGCGACCAGGTTGCGGTGCGTCAGCATCGCGCCCTTGGCCACGCCGGTGGTGCCGCCGGTGTACTGCAGGAAGGCGATGTCGCCGGAATCGATCGCCACCTTGGGCAGTTTCTGCAACTGCCCCAGCACCAGCGCGTCGCGGAAGCGGATCGCGCCGGGCAGGTCGTAGTCCGGCACCATCTTCTTGACGTACTTGAGTACGAAATTGACGATCGCGCCCTTGGGGAAGCCGATCAGGTCGCCCAGCCCCGTGGTGATCGCCTGCCGCACCTGGGTCCCGGCGATCGCCTCCTGCACGGTGTGGCCGAAGTTGTCCAGCACCACGATCGCGGCGGCCCCGGAATCCACCAGCTGGTGCCTGAGCTCGCGCGGGGTGTACATCGGGTTGACGTTCACCACCGTCAGCCCGGCGCGCAGGATGCCGAAGGTCGAGATCGGGTACTGCAGGCAGTTGGGCATCATGATCGCGACGCGATCGCCCTTCTTGAGCTGGAGCTCGCCGAGCAGGTAGGCGGCGAACTGTGCGCTGAGCCGGTCGATGTCGGCGTAGGTCAGGACCTTGCCGAGGTTGGCGAAGGCGGGGCGATCGCGATAGCTGGCGATGGCGCTTTCCAGCACGGCGACGATCGAGGGGTATTCGTCGGCGTCGATCTCGGCCGGCACCCCGGCCGGGTACTGGGCAAGCCACGGGCGCTCGGAACTCATCGCAATTCCCCCTGTAAATAGTCGCGATCCGGACCTGCACGCCGCAGTACGGTGCTCACGCGATTGGAGCATAGGCCTGCGGGGGCTGGCAAGGCGAGTGCGGCCGGTGTTACGTCGTACGCTTGCGCCGTGCCGCCCGTTTCGCGCGCGGCCGGGAGGACGTCCATGGCGATGCGGGGGTGGGTCTGGCTGGCCGCGGCGGCACTGCTGCTGGCGCTGGGCGCGTGCGCACGCACGCCGCCGGAGCAGCGGTTGCGCGAAACCGTCGCGACGCTGCAGGCCGCGCTGCAGGCGCGGCAGGCCGGCCCGCTGCGCCAGACGCTGGCCGAGGATTTCGTCGGGCCCGAGGGGCTGGATCGCGACGCCGCGGTGCGGCTGGCGCAGGGGTTGTTCCTGCGCCATCGCCGGATCGGCGCCGACATCCTCGGCCCGCTGCAGGTGCAACTGCAGCCGGGCCACGCCAGCGTCCGTTTCGAACTGGCGTTGACGGGCGGCTCGGGGGGCGTGCTGCCGGAGTCGGCGCGGATCTACAGCGTGGAAACCGGCTGGCGGCTGGAGGACGGCGACTGGCGCCTGACCAGCGCCCGCTGGACGCCGAGGTTGTAGCGGTCCGGTTGGGGCACGCCCGTCACGGCCCGCGACCCCGGCAGGGGCGCGCGCCGGGGCACGGCGGGTATGCATGACCTGCCTGCCGCAGGTGCGGCACGCAGTCCGGGATGCCGCCGTGCGGGCGAGCCGGCATTGCGCGTGCGGAGCATCGCGGTGCCGCCCGCGGTAACGCCCCGCGCGCGCTGCGTCGGGCCGAGCCCGGCCCGGCCCGGAGCGGTTACGCGGCCTGCTTCGCCGCCAGTTGCCGCAGCACGTAGTGCAGGATGCCGCCGTTGCGGTAGTACTCGACTTCCTTCGGCGTCAGCAGCAGCACCTTGACCTGGAAACGCTTCTCGCTGCCGTCCACCTTGCGGGCGACGACGGTCGCGGTCTTGGCGGCGCCGTCCTCCAGGCCGGTGACGGCGATCTCCTCGCTGCCGTCCAGGCCCAGGGTGCCGGCGTTCTCGCCGTCCTTGAACTGCAGCGGCAGCACGCCCATGCCGACCAGGTTGGAGCGGTGGATGCGCTCGAAGCTCTCGGCGATGACCGCCTTGACCCCGAGCAGGATCGTGCCCTTGGCCGCCCAGTCGCGCGAGGAGCCGGTGCCGTATTCCTTGCCGGCCATCACCACCAGCGGGATGCCGGCGGCCTTGTACAGCATCGCCGCGTCGTAGATCGACAGCTTCTTGCCGTGGTCGCCGCCGCCGCCGTAATAGACGGTATTGCCGCCTTCCTCGCCGCCCAGCATCAGGTTCTTGATGCGGATGTTGGCGAAGGTGCCGCGCACCATCACGTCGTCGTTACCGCGACGGCTGCCGTAGCTGTTGAAATTGCGCTGCTCCACGCCACGCTCGATCAGGTAGCGGCCGGCCGGGGAATCCTTCTTGATGGCGCCGGCCGGGGAGATGTGGTCGGTGGTGATCGAATCGCCGAACAGGCCCAGCACGCGGGCGCCGTGGATGTCCTGGATGGCGTCGACGTCCATGGTCATGCCGTCGAAATAGGGCGGATTCTTGATGTAGGTCGAATCCCCGCTCCAGGCGTAGCTCTCGCCGTCCGGCGAATCGATCGCGTTCCAGCGGGCGTCGCCCTTGAACACGTCGGCGTAGTTCTTGGCGAACATCTCCGGGTCCAGGGTCGCGGTGATCAGGTCGCTGATCTCGCGGTTGGACGGCCAGATGTCGCGCAGGTACACGTCCTGGCCGTCGCTGCCCTTGCCCAGCGGCTGGGTGCTCAGGTCGATGTCGACGGTGCCGGCGATCGCGTAGGCGACCACCAGCGGCGGCGAGGCCAGGTAGTTCATCTTGGTCTCGGAATGGATCCGGCCCTCGAAGTTGCGGTTGCCCGACAGCACCGAGGCCACCACCAGGTCGTTTTCGGCGATGCCGCGCGAGACTTCCTCCGGCAGCGGGCCGGAGTTGCCGATGCAGGTGGTGCAGCCGTAGCCGACGATGAAGAAGCCGAGCTTCTCCAGATCGGGCAGCACGCCGGCCTTCTTCAGGTAGTCGGTGACCACCATCGAGCCGGGGCCGACCGAGGTCTTGACCCACGGCGCGGACTTCAGCCCCTTGGCGACCGCGTTGCGCGCCAGCAGCCCGGCGCCGAGCATCACCGCCGGGTTGGAAGTGTTGGTGCAGGAAGTGATCGCGGCGATCACCACCGAACCGTCGGTGAGGTCGTGCTCCTGGTCCTGGATGCGGATCCGCGAGCTTGGCTTGGCGGCCAGGCGCGCGGCCTGGGTCTGCGCGGCACCCTCGGCATCCATGCGCCTGGCGTCGCCGTTGCGCGGCGCGCGGTTGGCGGCAAAGGCCTCGAGGTGGGTGCGGAAGTTTTCGCCCAGGTCCTCCAGCAGCACCCGGTCCTGCGGCCGCTTGGGGCCGGCCAGCGACGGCTTGACGTCGCCCAGGTCCAGTTTCAGCGTGGCGCTGTAGCGCGCGTGCGGAGAATCCGGTTCGTGCCACAGGCCCTGGGCCCTGGCGTAGGCCTCCACCAGCGCGATCTGCTCCTCGCTGCGGCCGGACAGGCGCAGATAGCGCAGCGCCTCGGCGTCGATCGGGAAGATGCCGCAGGTGGCGCCGTATTCGGGCGACATGTTGGCGATGGTGGCGCGGTCGGCCAGCGGCAGGTGCTGCAGGCCGTCGCCGTAGAACTCCACGAACTTGCCGACCACGCCCAGGCCGCGCAGCATCTGGGTGACGGTCAGCACCAGGTCGGTGCCGGTGGCGCCCTCGGGCAGCTTGCCGGTCAGGTGGAAGCCGACCACCTGCGGGATCAGCATCGAGGACGGCTGGCCCAGCATCGCGGCCTCGGCCTCGATCCCGCCCACGCCCCAGCCGAGCACGCCCAGGCCGTTGATCATGGTGGTGTGCGAGTCGGTGCCGAACAGGGTGTCCGGGAACGCCATCAGTTCGCCCACGCCTTCGTCGTTGACGATCTCGCGCTCCATCACCACCCGCGCGAGGTATTCCAGGTTGACCTGGTGGACGATGCCGGTATCCGGCGGCACCACCTTGAAGTTGTCGAACGCCTTCTGGCCCCAGCGCAGGAAGCCGTATCGCTCCTTGTTGCGCTCGAACTCGATCCGCGCGTTGAGTTCCAGCGCGTCGGCGCGGCCGAACACGTCCACCTGCACCGAGTGGTCGATCACCAGCTCGGAGGGAATCAGCGGATTGATCTGGCTGGGCTTGCCGCCGAGCTTGCGCACCGCGTCGCGCATCGCCGCCAGGTCGACCACGCAGGGCACGCCGGTGAAGTCCTGCAGCAGCACCCGCGCCGGCATGAACGCGATTTCGGTATCCGACACGGCGTTCGGATCCCATTGGGCCACCGCCTCGATGTGGCTGGGCAGCACCGTCACGCCGTCCTCGTGGCGCAGCAGGTTCTCCAGCAGGATCTTCATCGAATAGGGCAACCGCGCCAGGTCGAAACGCTTGCCCAGCTCGGGCAGGCTGCAATAGACGTAGGACTTGCCGTTGACGTCGAGACGGGCGCGGGTGGCGAAGGAGTCAGCCATGGTGGGGCTCCGAAGGAGGGAGGGAGGCGGGCAAACACACCGCATTCAGCCCCGCAATTATGCCGGAAACGGCCTGCGGCCGCACCGCCAGCAGCCGCGACCGGGCGGCCGGATCAGGCCAGTGCGGTGTCGATCGCGGCCAGCATGGCCCGGCGCCGCAGCAGGAAATCCCACAGGCTGCCGCCCAGTTGCCGCCACAGCACCGCCGAGCGCAAGGCGGCCAGCAGCACCGCGCGGATTTCGGCGACCACCCCCGGCTGGCCCAGGTAATGCGGATTGCCCTGGACCATCACCCGCGGCCGCAGCTGGCTGACGGTATCGGCGTAGAGGCTGCCGAGCGCGGCCAGCACCTCCGGGTGCGTGCTGTCCAGGCGCCGGGCGTCGGGCGCCAGTGCGAGCAGGCCATCGTGCACGCGCCGGGCCATCGGGTCGCGGGAGAACCGGCGCTCCAGCTGCAGCACCGCCAGCGCCAGGCGCGGCAGCAGCGGGTCGCGGGCCTCGTTGCGAAAGTAGCTGCGCAGCAGCAGCAGCCCCGGACGCAGCGCGGCCTGCCCGCCATAGACGGCGGCCGGCGACTCGGCGTCGATCCGGAACACGCTGTCCAGCGCGGTGGCCAGGATGCCGGCATCGGCCTGGCCGGTGTCGGCGATCCGGCGCACCTGCGCCAGCGCCTGCACCAGGCCGGCCAGCGCCAGCATGCGGTGTTCGAGTGCGCTCATGCCTGTCCTGCGCGAAGTTGCATGGGAGTCCTCTCGTGGAGTCGGGTTTCCAGGGCCGCATCGGTGGCGGCGATGACTGCGCCGCCCAGGCAGCGTTCGCCGGCGTACAGCACCAGCGACTGTCCCGGCGTGACCGCGCGCTGGGGGCGGGCGAAGCGGACCGCGAGGCTGCCGTCGTCGCGCACCTGCACCCGGCAGGGCTCGTCGCGCTGCCGGTAGCGCACCTGCGCGGTGCAGGCCAGGGACGCCGTCGGGGGACACCCGGCGATCCAGTGCGCCGGCTCGGTCCACAGCGCGCTGGATTGCAGCCACGGACTGTCGTGCCCCTGGTCGACGTACAGCACGTTGGCCGCCACGTCCTTGCCGACGACGTACCACGGCGCCGCCTCGCGCCCGCGGATACCGCCCAACTGCAGGCCCTCGCGCTGACCCAGGGTGAAATAGAACACGCCCGCATGGGTGCCCAGCACGCGCCCCTGCGGGTCGCGGATCTCGCCCGGGCGAGCGGGCAGGTAGCGGGCGAGGAACGTGCGGAAATCGCGTTCGCCGATGAAGCAGATCCCAGTCGAATCCTTCTTGGCCGCGGTCGGCAGGCCGGCCTCGGCGGCCAGCCGGCGCACCTGGGGCTTGGCCAGCTCGCCGAGCGGGAAACGCGTGCCCGCCAGCTGCGCCTGGCCGAGCTGGTGCAGGAAATAGCTCTGGTCCTTGCCGCGATCCAGCGCCCGCAGCAGCTGCCAGCCGCCGTCGGCGTGCGTCACCCGGGCGTAGTGGCCGGTGGCGATGCCCTCCGCGCCCAGGGCGCGGGCGGCGTCGAGGAAATGCCGGAACTTGATCTCGCGGTTGCACAGCACGTCCGGGTTCGGGGTACGCCCGGCGGCGTATTCGGCGATGAAATGGGCGAACACGCCCTCCCAGTATTCCGCGGAAAAATCGCGGAAGTGCAACGGAATGCCGAGCTGCCCGCAGACCGCGACCGCGTCGCGGCGGTCGTCCCGGGCGCGGCAGTCGCCGCTGCCGTCGTCGGCCCAGTTGTCCATGAACAGCCCGGCGATCGGCTCGCCGGCGCGCTGCAGCAGCAGGGCCGCAACCGAGGAGTCGACCCCGCCCGACATGCCGACGATGGTGCGCGGCCCGCTCACGGCACCTGCCGCAGCAGCGACAGCGGCTGCCGGCGCCCGCCCAGGCAGTCGGCGACCGCCTGCCAGACCAGCGGGCTGCGGTGCCGCTCGCGCGCCGCCAGCAGGTCCGCCGGCGTCAGCCACAGCGCGCGCACGATGCCGGTGTCCAGCGGGCGGGTCGGGTCGTGCCGCAGCGGCTCGGCGGCGAAAGCAAAGCGCAGGTACTGGCGCTGCGTCTCCGGGGCCGTCCACTGGTAGGCGCCGACGAAGGCGGTCAGGCGCACGTCCCAGCCGGTCTCCTCGCGGGTCTCGCGCAGCGCCGCCTCGGCCAGGCTCTCGTCGGGTTCCAGGTGCCCGGCGGGCTGGTTGAGCACCAGCGCGCCGTCGCGCGCCCGTTCCTCCACGCACAACAGGCGGCCGTCGCGGACCACCACCGTGGCCACGGTCACGTCCGGCTGCCAGTAACGGCCTTCGCGATAGGTCATGCGGGCATTGTCCGTCGGCGGCCGCCGCGGCGTCCACGCCCCGTTCGTATAATCGACGCATGGGCACCCAACCAGGCAACGAACGCGACCACGGGGTGGTGGTCGAGACCAGCAAGCCGGAGGTGGCGCGGCCGCCGCTGTACTCGGTCCTGCTGCTGAACGACGACTACACGCCGATGGAATTCGTGGTCGACGTGCTGGTGCGCTTTTTCGGCATGAATCTCGACAAGGCGACCCAGATCATGCTCCACGTGCATACCCGCGGCCGCGGGGTGTGCGGGGTCTTCACCCGCGAGGTGGCCGAGTCCAAGGTGGCGCAGGTGAACGAATATTCAAGACTCAACCAGCATCCGTTGCTGTGCACGATGGAGAAGGCGTAGAAGGGCTTGAGCGGGGCCGTCGGCCGCCCCACATCAGCAGCAGTGCTTTCGGAGGCTCCCGCCCCATGTTCAGCAAGGATCTCGAATACAGCATCGGCCAGTGCTACAAGCGCGCCCGCGAGGCGCGCCACGAGTACATGACGGTCGAACACCTGCTGCTGGCGCTGCTCGACAACCCGTCCGCCGAGGCCGTGCTCAAGGCCAGCGGCGCCGATTTCCCGCGGCTGCGCGCCGATCTGGAGCAGGCGATCGACCGCTCGGTGGTCAAGCTCGACGCCGAGGACGGCCGCGACACCCAGCCCACGCTCGGTTTCCAGCGCGTGCTGCAGCGCGCGGTCTACCACGTGCAGTCCTCCGGCAAGAAGGAAGTCACCGGCGCCAACGTGCTGGTGGCGATCTTCGGCGAGAAGGACTCGCACGCGGTGTACTTCCTCAACCAGCAGGACGTGACCCGGCTGGACGCGGTCAACTACCTGTCGCACGGCATCGCCAAGCAGGGCGGCGAGGAGCCGCACGGCGCCGAGGACGGGGCGCACGCGGAAGGCGCGGAAGGCGAGGCCAAGGCCGACGCGCTGACCGAGTTCGCCAACGATCTCAACGCGCTGGCGCGCGAGGGCCGGATCGACCCGCTGGTCGGCCGCGTCGAAGAGATCGAGCGCACCATCCAGGTACTGTGCCGCCGGCGCAAGAACAATCCGCTGTACGTCGGCGAGGCCGGCGTCGGCAAGACCGCGCTGGCCGAGGGCCTGGCCAAGCGCATCGTCGAGGGCGATGTGCCCGAGGTGCTGGCCGATGCCACCATCTACGCGCTGGACCTGGGCGCGCTGGTCGCCGGCACCAAGTACCGCGGCGACTTCGAAAAGCGCCTGAAAGGCGTGCTGGCGGCGTTGAAGAAGATGCCCGGCGCGATCCTGTTCATCGACGAGATCCACACCATCATCGGCGCCGGTTCGGCCTCGGGCGGGACCATGGACGCGTCCAACCTGATCAAGCCGATGCTGGCGTCGGGCGAGCTGCGCTGCATCGGCTCGACCACCTACCAGGAATACCGCGGCATCTTCGAGAAGGACCGCGCGCTGGCGCGGCGCTTCCAGAAGATCGACATCGTCGAGCCGACCGTCGGCGAGACGGTGGAGATCCTGCACGGGCTCAAGCCCCGGTACGAGTCGCACCACGGCGTGACCTACGCCGACGAGGCGCTGCAGGCCGCGGTCGACCTGTCGGTCAAGCACATCGGCGACCGCCTGCTGCCGGACAAGGCGATCGACGTCATCGACGAGGCCGGCGCGCGGCAGCGGTTGTTGCCGCTGGATGTGCGCAAGAGCCTGATCGACGTCGAGGAAATCGAGATGATCGTGGCCAGGATGGCGCGGATCCCGGCCAAGCAGGTCAGCGCCTCCGACAAGGACGTGCTCGAGCACCTGGAGCGCAACCTGAAGATGGTGATCTTCGGCCAGGACCAGGCGATCGAGACCCTGACCGGCGCGATCAAGCTGGCGCGCTCGGGGTTGGCGAACCCGGAAAAGCCGATCGGCAACTTCCTGTTCGCCGGCCCCACCGGCGTCGGCAAGACCGAGGTCACCCGGCAGCTGGCGCTGCAGCTCGGCATCGAGCTGGTGCGCTTCGACATGAGCGAGTACATGGAGCCGCATTCGGTGTCGCGCCTGATCGGCGCGCCCCCGGGTTACGTCGGCTTCGACCAGGGCGGCCTGCTGACCGAGAAGATCGTCAAGACCCCGCACTGCGTGCTGCTGCTGGACGAGGTCGAGAAGGCGCACCCGGACATCTTCAACATCCTGCTGCAGGTGATGGACCGCGGCATCCTGACCGACACCAACGGCCGCGAGGCGAACTTCAAGAACGTGATCCTGGTGATGACCACCAACGCCGGCGCGGCGCAGGCGGCGCGGCGCTCGATCGGCTTCACCCAGCAGGACCATTCCAGCGACGCGATGGAGGTGATCCGTCGCGGCTTCAGCCCGGAGTTCCGCAACCGGCTGGATGCGGTGGTGCAGTTCCAGGCGCTGGGCATGGAACACATCCTGCGCGTGGTCGACAAGTTCCTGATCGAGCTGGAAGCGCAGCTGCACGAAAAGGGCGTGAGCCTGTCGGCGACGCCGGCGGCGCGCGACTGGCTGGCGCAGCACGGGTTCGACCCGCTGATGGGCGCGCGGCCGATGGCGCGGGTGATCCAGGACAAGGTCAAGCGCCCGCTGGCCGACGAGCTGCTGTTCGGCAAGCTGGTCGGCGGCGGCCGCGTCGGCATTGACGTCAAGGACGGCGAACTGGTGGTGGACGCCCAGGCCGAGCCGGAGAAGCTGTTGCCGGCGGTGGTGTGATCCGGACGCGGCTGCAGCCGTGCCCGGCGGACGAATGCCCCGGGCGCGCGGTGTCCGGTCGGGTGGCGGAGACGAAAAAAGGCGGCCACTGGCCGCCTTCTTTTCACGATCGCGCCCGCGCGTTCACTTCATGCGGTAGGTGATGCGTCCCTTGGTCAGGTCGTAGGGGGTCATCTCGACCTTGACCTTGTCGCCGGTCAGGATGCGGATGTAGTTCTTGCGCATCCGCCCGGAGATGTGGGCAATGATTTCGTGACCGTTCTCCAGTTTCACCCGGAACATGGTGTTCGGGAGGGTTTCGGAGACCGTGCCTTCGAATTCGATGACGTCGTCTTTCGCCATGTGTTTCCTGGGTGCCCGCGCGGGCTTGCAGGACGGGCCTGCGGGGTGGCTGGCGGGCGGATTGGCGCCCGAAAGTCCAACATTCTGACACGCGCGGGGGGCGCGCGCAAAACCGGACGTCAGCGGGCGAGCGCGGCGGCGGGCAGCTCGGCGAAGCGCCGGGTCCAGGGGCCGGGCGCTTCGGGCATCGCCACCAGGTCCGCGACCCGGCGCAGGAACCGCGCCCGCGCCCAGGCCTCCGCGCCCAGGCTGAGCAGGTGCGGGCTCTCGATCTGGGCATCGATCAACGGCCAGCCCCAGGCATGCAGGCACCGCCCCAGCGCGGCCAATGCCACCTTGGAGCCGCCGGAGCGCGCGCTGAACATGCTTTCGGCGAAAAACATGCGTCCGCAGGCGACTCCGTAGAGGCCGCCGACCAGGCGGGCGTCGTCGAACACCTCGATCGAATGCGCATGGCCGCGCCGGTGCAACTCGCAATAGGCCGCGCGCATCTCCCCCGTGATCCAGCTGCCGTGCTGGCCGCGGCGGGGCAGGTGCGCGCAGGCATCGATCACCGCCTCGAAGCCGGTGTCGGCGCGCACCACCCAGGACGAATGCCGCAGCGACCGCCGGAAGCGCGAGGACAGACGCACGCCGTCGCTGCGGAACACCAGGCGCGGGTCCGGCGTCCACCACAGGATCGGCTGTCCGTCCTCATACCAGGGAAAGATCCCGTGACGGTAGGCCTGCAGCAGGCGTGCGGGCGACAGGTCGCCGCCGACGGCGAGCAGCCCTGCGGGCGCGCGCAGGGCGCTTTCGGCGGGCGGGAACGGCGCCAGCGGGTCTGCGGGCAAGGTCGGCAGGCGGATGGCCATGGCGCGGATTGTAGGAGCGTGCCGCGGGCGGGCCGGTCCACGGGCTCAAGGGCCCGAGGTGGCCGGGTCGTCGTCTGCGCAAGGGCCGCGGCAACGATCCTAAGCCTCCATGCCGCTGCGGAACGGCGAATGCGCGGTCAGGGCCGCGGCATAGCGCCGCACCTCCCGCGCCTCCTGCGCGCACCAGGGCGCCAGCGCCGCGGCGAACGCCGGGTCGGCGATCCAGTGGCGGCTGCGCACCAGCGCCGGCAGGAAGCCGCGCGCCAGCTTGTGCTCGCCCTGCGCCCCCGGTTCGAAGCGCGTCAGCCCCTCGCGCAGGCAATAGTCGATGCCCTGGTAATAGCAAGTCTCGAAGTGCAGTCCGGGCACCCGGGCGCCGCCCGGAGCGTCGTCGTCCGCGCCCCAGTAGCGTCCGTACAGCGTGTCGCCGCCGCGCAGGCACAGCGCACCGGCGATGTCGCGGCCGTGGCGCGAGGCCAGCACCAGCACCAGCTGCCGCGGCAGCGCCCGCGCCAGATGCCGCAGGAACTCCAGCGTCAGGGTCGGCGTATTGCCGTATTCGGCGAAGGTGCGCAGGTAGAAGCGGTGCATGCCGGCCAGTTCGGCGTCGCTGGCGTCGCCGCCGTGGACGATGCGCAGGGCCACGCCGGCGCGCGCGACCCGGGCGCGCTCCTGGCGGATGTTCTTGCGATGCTTGTGGTCCAGCGCGGCCAGGAAATCGTCGAAATCGCGCCAACCGGCGGCGTTGCGCCAGTGGTATTGCACGTCGATCCGCGGCAGCCAGGCGGCGTCGAAGAGCGCGTCCTCGGACTCGTCGTGGAAGTTGACGTGCGCCGACGACAGCCCATGGTCGCGCGCGTACCCGGCCAGCGCCTGCAGCAGCGCGCGGCGCGCGGCGGCATCGCGGGCCAGCAGCCGCGGCCCGGTGACCGGGGTGTACGGCACCGCACACAGCAGCTTGGGGAAGTAGTCGCGTCCGTGCTGCGCATAGGCCCGTGCCCAGGCGTGGTCGAACACGAACTCGCCGTGCGAATTGGTTTTCAGGTACGTCGGCGCCGCCGCAAGCAGGCGCCCGCCTTCGCGCAGCACGAGATGACGTGGCGTCCAGCCGAGTCGCGCCTGCAGCACGCCGTACTGCTCCAGGCCGCAGAGGAAGGCGTGGGAGACGAACGGATTGCGGCCGTCGTGCAGCGCGTCCCACTGCGCGGCGGGGACCTGGTCCAGCGAGTCGAGCGTGTGGACGGTGGGCATGGGAGGAAAAACGCGAAAGTCCGCGCTAGTGGGAGGCGCCTGTGTCTGCAGGGCCTGCGTCACGCGCTGCCATCATGCGCTCCCGTCATGCGACCGTTGCCGCCGGTGGCGCGATCTTGCCGGTTACGGATCGTCCGGCATGGAAATCCCGGGTCGGGTGCTTGGGAACAAGGCCGATGCCGGCAGGGCATCGGCCGGGCGCGTTCACTCGCCCTTGTCGAGGAACTTCTCCGCGTCCAGCGCGGCCATGCAGCCGAAGCCGGCCGAGGTGATCGCCTGGCGATAGTGCTGGTCGGCGACGTCGCCGGCCGCGAACACGCCCGGCACCGAGGTCGCGGTGGCATCGCCGGACAGGCCCGAGCGGATCTCGATGTAGCCGTTGTGCATCGCCAGCTGGCCCTCGAACAGCGAGGTGTTGGGGGTGTGGCCGATGGCGACGAAGAACCCCTGGATGGCCAGCTCGCGGGTCGTGCCGTCCAGGGTCGACTTCACCCGCAGCCCGGTGACGCCGCTGTCGTCGCCCAGCACCTCGTCGGCCACGTGGTGCCAGACCGGTTCGATCTTCCCCGCCTGGATCTTGGCCTGCAGCTTGTCCTGCATGATCTTCTCCGCGCGCAGGGTGTCGCGGCGGTGCACCAGGTAGACCTTGCGCGCGATGTTGGCCAGGTACAGCGCTTCCTCCACCGCGGTGTTGCCGCCGCCGATCACGGCCACGTCCTGGTCCTTGAAGAAGAAACCGTCGCAGGTGGCGCAGGCGGAGACGCCGCGGCCCTTGAATTTTTCCTCCGACGGCAGCCCGAGGTACTTGGCGGTCGCGCCGGTGGCGATGATCAACGCGTCGGCGGTGTACTCGCCGCTGTCGCCCTTGAGCCGGAACGGACGTCGCGACAGGTCGGCGGTATGGATGTGGTCGAACACGACCTCGGTGCCGAAACGCTCCGCATGCGCCTGCATCCGCTCCATCAGCGCCGGCCCCATCAGCCCGTGCGCGTCGCCGGGCCAGTTGTCGACTTCGGTGGTGGTCGTCAGCTGCCCGCCCATTTGCAGGCCGGTGACGACGACCGGCTTGAGATTGGCGCGCGCCGCGTAGACGGCGGCGGTCCAGCCGGCGGGGCCGGAACCGAGGATCAGCAGGCTGCAATGCTTGGCGGAACTCATCGTGGATGGGGTCATGGGTATAATCGTCGGGAGAAATCGCGCTGCCGCCACGGGTGCGCGGCCCCCAATAGAGTGGCGGCCCGTGCCCGGCAAAACAAGGCGGGGCATCACGACGACGACACCCATCACACCCCGGCCGGCATGGCCGGCACCTTCATCCTGTTTGAGGCCAACGAAAATGCGGATCGGCGTACCCAAGGAAACCAAGACTCTCGAAGGGCGCGTCGCGCTCGTGCCGGCCGCCGCCGGCGACCTGGTCAAGCGCGGCCACGAGGTCTGGCTGGAATGCGGCGCCGGTGTCAAGAGCGGTTTCGGCGACGAGCAATACACCCGGCTGGGAGTGAAGATCGCCGCCGACGCGGCCGACGTGTACGCCAAAGGCGAGTTGATCGTGAAGGTCAAGGAGCCGATCGCCGGCGACCTGGCGCACCTGCGCCGCGACCACCTGCTGTTCTGCTACCTGCACCTGGCGGCCGAACCGGCCCTGACCCGCAAGCTGCTCGACATCGGCCTGACCGCGATCGCCTTCGAAACCGTGGAACTGCCCAACGGCGACCTGCCGCTGCTGGCGCCGATGTCGATCATCGCCGGCCGCATCGCCACCCAGATCGGCACCACGCTGCTGCACCAGCCGCAAGGCGGCAAGGGCAAGCTGCTCGGCGGCCTGCCGTCGACCGAGCGCGGCAAGGTGGTGGTGTTCGGCGCCGGCAAGGCCGGTGGCGCCGCCGCGGCGCTGGCCGCGGCCGCGGGCGCGAACGTGACCGTGTTCGAGATGCGCCAGGACCGCATGGACGAGATGATGCGGCTGGGCAACAACGTCACCGCGCTGTATCCCTACCACGACGTGGTCGCGCGCGAGGTCGCCGCGGCCGATCTGGTGGTCGGCGCGGTGCTGGTCACCGGCGCCAGGGCGCCGCACGTGCTGACCCGCGACATGCTCAAGGACATGGAGGACGGCAGCGTGGTGGTCGACATCGCCATCGACCAGGGCGGCTGCTTCGAGAGCTCGCGGCCGACCACCTGGAAGGAGCCGACCTTCGTGGAGGAGGGCGTGACCCACTTCTGCGTGACCAACATGCCCGGCGCGGTGCCGCAGACCTCCTCGCAGGCGATCTGCGCGGCGATCCTGCCGTGGGTCAACAAGCTGGCGTCCGGCGGCAACTGGCGCGACAACGCGGCGCTGGTCCGCGGCATCAACGTGGAAGGCGGCAAGCTGGTGCACCCGGCCCTGCAGGGCATGAAACCCTGACCCGCCGCGGCCGGGCACGGCGCTGGCGGCAGTCCCTGACGGCTTGTACCATCAAGCTATTAGGGGATTCTCTTAAGGCCTGATCGCACGTGGCACGCCCGCTCTCCGAACGCAGCAAAGGTACCCGCGCCGGCGCTAGGAAACCGCCGGCCGCGGGCAGCCCGCGCCGCCAGCGGCTGTGGCGCGACATCGCGCTGATCCTGATCGCGCCGCTGCTGCTGTACCTGCTGGCGAGTCTGTTCACGTTTTCGCCGCAGGATCCGGGCTGGTCGCATTCGGGCAGCGTCACCGCGCCGCTGCACAACCTCGGCGGTCGGGTCGGCGCGTGGCTGGCGGACGTGCTGCTGTACCTGACCGGCTACGTCGCCTTCCTGCTGCCGCTGGTACTGGGGCTGGTCGCCTGGATCGCGCTGTTCGGCCTGGACAGCGACGGCGATGGCGACGCCGACCTCGGCCCGGCGTTGCGGCTGGTCGGGATCGTCGGCTTCCTGGTGTCCGCGACCGGCCTGCTGCACCTGCGCCTGGGCGCGGTGGTGGACTTTTCCGCCGGCAGCGGCGGCATCCTCGGGCAGCTGGTGGGCCGCTCGCTGTACCGCGGCTTCGGCCCGGTCGGCGGCAACCTGTTCCTGCTGGCATTGCTGCTGGTGTCGGTCACGCTGGCGACCGGGCTGTCGTGGCTCGGGGTGATGGACCGGATCGGGCGCGCAGTGCTGGCGCTGGGACCGCTGTTCCGGCGCGGCAGCCAGCAGGCCAGCCAGTGGCAGCAGGCGCGGGCGATGCGCGAGGAGCGCGAGGAGGTGCGCAAGTTCGATTCCGAGCTGCGCGCCCGACGCGCGCCGGTGAAGATCGAACCGCCGGCGCCGACCCAGGTGGAAAAAAGCGACCGCGCCAAGCGCGAGCAGCAGATCCCGCTGTTCCACGTCGGCGACGGCTCCGGCATCCCGCCGCTGGCGCTGCTCGACGATCCCAAGCCGCAGGCCAAGGGCTACGACGAGCAGACCCTGGACACGCTGTCGCGGCAGATCGAGTTCAAGCTCAAGGATTTCCGCATCGACGCGCAGGTGGTCGGCGCCTATCCCGGGCCGGTGATCACGCGCTTCGAGGTCGAGCCGGCGCCCGGAGTCAAGGTCAGCCAGATCTCCTCGCTGGACAAGGACATCGCCCGCGGCCTCTCGGTCAAGGCGGTGCGCGTGGTCGACGTGATCCCGGGCAAGTCGGTGGTCGGGCTGGAGATCCCCAACACGCACCGCGAGATGATCTACCTCAGCGAGCTGCTGCGCTCGCGCGAATACGACAAGGCCGCCAGCGTGCTGACCCTGGCGCTGGGCAAGGACATCGGCGGCCGCCCGACCGTGGCCGACCTGGCGCGCATGCCGCATCTGCTGGTCGCCGGCACCACCGGCTCGGGCAAGTCGGTGGCGGTCAACGCGATGGTGCTGTCGCTGCTGTACAAGGCCAGCCCGCAGGACGTGCGGATGCTGATGATCGACCCGAAGATGCTGGAGCTCAGCGTCTATCAGGGCATTCCGCATCTGCTGGCGCCGGTGGTCACCGACATGAAGGAGGCCGCCAACGGCCTGCGCTGGTGCGTGGCGGAGATGGAGCGGCGCTACAAGCTGATGTCGGCGGTCGGCGTGCGCAACCTGTCGGGCTTCAACAAGAAGGTCCGCGACGCACAGGACGCCGGGCAGCCGCTGATGGACCCGCTGTTCAAGCCCAACGCCGAGTTGAACGAGGCGCCGCGGCCGCTGGAGGCGCTGCCGTTCATCGTCATCTTCATCGACGAATTCGCCGACATGATGATGATCGTCGGCAAGAAGGTCGAAGAGCTCATCGCGCGCCTGGCGCAGAAGTCGCGCGCCGCCGGCATCCACCTGATCCTGGCCACGCAGCGGCCGTCGGTGGACGTGATCACCGGCCTGATCAAGGCCAACATTCCCACCCGCATCGCCTTCCAGGTGTCGAGCAAGATCGACTCGCGCACGATCCTCGACCAGTCCGGCGCCGAAACCCTGCTCGGCCACGGCGACATGCTGTACCTGCCGCCGGGCACGGCGATGCCCGAGCGCATCCATGGCGCCTTCGTCAGCGACGACGAGGTGCATCGCGTGGTCGAGCACCTGAAGCAGTCCAGCGACGGCCCGCAGTACATGGACGGCGTGCTGGAGGAGGTGCAGTCGCTCGGCGACGGCGTGGTGGTCGGCGCCACCGGCCTGCCGGAGTCCAGCGGGGCAGGGGACGAGTCCGACCCGCTGTACGACGAGGCGGTGCGCATCGTCACCGAGACCCGGCGCGCCTCGATCTCCGGCGTGCAGCGGCGGCTGAAGATCGGCTACAACCGCGCCGCGCGCCTGATCGAGGCGATGGAGGCGGCCGGCGTCGTCACCCCGCCGGAGCACAACGGCGACCGCAGCGTGCTCGCGCCGCCGCCGCCCAAGTGAGCCTCGCGGCGCGCTTGACCCGTCACTGAACGCATGCCGCGGCCGGTGCGGCCGTGAGGCCGTGAGGCCGTATTCAGCCTGTACGTCGCAGACTCTGCGCCTGTCCTCTTCCCGGAGCTTTCCATGCGCTACGCCCGCCTGCCTGGTTTGGCCCTGGTCCTCGTCGTCGGCCTGGCGGCCGGCAGCGCCGACGCCGGCGCCCGCGACGACCTGGCCGCTTTCACCCGCGGACTGCAGGGCCTCCAGGGCCAGTTCGTGCAGCAGGTCTACGACGCCAACGGCAAACTCAAGGAATCCTCCAGCGGCCGCGTGGCGCTGTCGACGCCGCGGCTGTTCCGCTGGGAATACGTCAAGCCCTACGCGCAGTTGATCGTCGCCGACGGCCAGCGCGTATGGGTGTACGACCCCGACCTGCAGCAGGTCACCCGGCGCGCACAGGGCGCCGCCGAGCAGGACAGCCCGCTGGCCGCGCTGCTGGATCCCTCGCGGCTGGACCGCGACTACCTCGTGCGCGAAACCGGCACCGCCGACGGCCTGGCGTGGCTGTCGCTGCAGCCCAGGCAGCCGGACGGCGCCGGCTTCCAGTCCGCCCGCCTGGGCTTCGGCGCGCACGGCCTGGCCACGATGCAGGTGGTCGATGCGCTGGGACAGAAGACGCAGATCCGCTTCAGCCACTGGCAGCGCAACCCGGACTTCGCCGGCGGCACCTTCCGGTTCAGCCCGCCCAAGGGCGTGGACGTAGTCGGCGAAGGCTGAGCCGCGCAGCCGGGGACCGCGGTGGGCAACGGCAGGCGCGAGCCTGCCGTTTGCGTTGGTGTGGTTACCGGGCGTTCGCCAGTCGTGGTCGCGCCTGCCGGCTGCCGGAAGTCGCCGCCGCGCAAGCCTGCCGCGGCCGCTCTTGCTATCGTGGTGACCCGTCCCGTTTCCCGCTCCCGTGGCCCGGCGCAACGTTCCGCCTCCTGACGCTCCCGATCTGCTGCGCGCCGACCACGACGCCTTGCGGCCGCTGGCCGAGCGCATGCGTCCGCGCAACCTGGACGAGATGGTCGGCCAGCGCCGGTTGCTGGCGCCGGGTTCGGCGCTGCGTCGCGCGGTCGAGTCCGGGCGCGTGCATTCGATGATCCTGTGGGGGCCGCCGGGCTGCGGCAAGACCACGCTGGCGCTGCTGCTGGCCAGGTACGCCGACGCCGAGTTCCGCGCGATCTCGGCGGTGCTGTCGGGCCTGCCGGAAGTGCGGCAGGTGCTGGCCGAAGCCGGGCAGCGTTTTGCGCAAGGCCGGCGCACGGTGCTGTTCGTCGACGAGGTGCATCGCTTCAACAAGGCGCAGCAGGACGCTTTCCTGCCGCACATCGAGCGCGGCAGCATCCTGTTCGTCGGCGCCACCACCGAGAACCCCTCGTTCGAACTGAACTCCGCGCTGCTGTCGCGCTGTCGCGTGCACGTGCTCGAAGCGCTGGCGGTCGAGGACATCGTGCGCGCGCTGCGGCAGGCGCTGGACGACGCCGCACGCGGCCTCGGCGGCCGCGGCCTGCAGGTCGAGGACGCGCAGCTGGCGCTGATCGCGCAGGCCGCCGACGGCGACGTGCGGCGCGCGCTGACCCTGCTGGAAATCGCCGCCGAGCTGGCCGCGGAGGGCGGGGACCGCGGCGCGGCGGAAGCGGGCGGGGCCCGCATCACCGAGGCGACCCTGGCGCAGGTGCTGGCCGACCGCACCCGGCGTTTCGACAAGGGCGGCGAGCAGTTCTACGACCAGATCTCGGCGTTGCACAAATCCGTGCGCAGCACCAATCCCGATGCTGCGCTGTACTGGTTCGCGCGGATGCTCGATGGCGGCGCCGACCCCGCGTACCTGGCGCGGCGGATCACGCGGATGGCGGTCGAGGACATCGGCCTGGCCGATCCGCGCGCGCTGCCGATGGCGCTCGCGGCCTGGGACGCGTTCGAGCGCCTCGGCCGCCCGGAGGGCGACCTGGCACTGGCGCAGGTGGTGCTGTACCTGGCCAGCACCGCGAAATCGAACGCGGCCTACATGGCCCTGGGCGCCGCGCGCCGCGATGTCGAGCAATACGGCAGCCAGGACGTGCCGCTGCACATCCGCAACGCGCCGACGCAATTGCTCAAGCAGCTCGGCTACGGCAAGGGCTACCAGTACGACCACGACGCCGAGGGCGGCATCGCCCTGGACCAGACCGGGTTTCCCGACGCCATGGGCGAACGCGTGTACTACCGGCCGGTGGAACGCGGCCTGGAGCTGCGGCTCAAGGAAAAACTGGACGCGCTGCGGGCCGCCCGCGAGCGCGCACGGGCGGCCCGCGACGACGCGACCGGGGCGTGACCGGCGATCGGCGCGCCCCGGCCGCAGCCGTCAGAACGGCACCGACATGTACGACGCCGTCTGCACCTCGGTGTCGCCCGGCTGCGCGGCGAACTGCTTGCCGACCCAGCCGGCGAGCAGGACGGCGAAGACGGCGATGGCGATGACCGTGCCGGGCCGGTGGCGGGGTGCTTTCATCGTGGACTCCTGGATCTGCAGAGGGGGGAGGGTGCGAGCGGCGCGCAGTCTCGCCGTCGCGGTCATGCGGGGAAATGACCTGAATCAAGCGCTTGCGGGGCGCGCGGCCCGGATCGCCGCGGCGATGCGGAGAGATGATCTGGGTCAAGCGGCGGCCCGGAAAACCGCAATGCTCGCGGACGCGCCGGGCTGGCGGCGGTGAGTCCCAGGGGCGATCATCGGCCGATGAACGCAGCGGACGTGAACTGGGGTGGCTTCCTGGCGGTGGGCGTCGGCGCCGCCGTCGGGGCCTGGGCGCGCTGGGGGCTCGGGCACTGGTTCAACGCGACGTTGCCGCAATTGCCGCTGGGGACGCTGGCCGCCAACCTGATCGGCGGCTACCTGGTCGGCCTCGCGCTGGGCTGGTTCGCGCTCAACGAGGGCCTGCCGCCGGAACTGCGGCTGCTGCTGATCACCGGTTTTCTGGGCGGACTGACCACCTTCTCCACGTTTTCCGCCGAGGCCGTCGGCCTGCTGGCGCGGCAGCAGTACGCGTGGGCCATCGCCCATGTCGGCCTGCATCTGGGCGGCTCGCTGCTGGCGACGGCGCTGGGTTTCGCCAGCTGGCGGCTGATGAGGGCATAGCGATGCAGGACTGCGTGCGGTTGACGTTCTTCGTCGCCGAGAACCAGCGCCATGGCGGCCAGCCCGTGTACCAGTGGCTGCTGCGCCAGGCCGCCGACCTGGGCCTGCCGGGGGGCTCGGCGATGCGCGCGGTCGCCGGCTTCGGCCGCCACCGCATGCTGCACGAGGCGCATTTCTACGAGCTGGCCGGCGAACTGCCGATGGAAGTGATGTTCATGGCCAGCCACGAACAGGCGCAACGCCTCGTCGACGCCGCCGCAGCGGCGGGGCTGGCGCTGGTGTACTGCCTGGTTCCCGCGCAATCCGGCATCACCGGCGGCGACTGAACAGCGCCCGCGGCGCCCGTCGCCCGGCCGCCACCGTGGCGGCGGTTTGTTTGATGCAGGTCAATGGGCGGCAAGACGGGCGCGGCACAGTGCACGGACCGCGTTTCCGGGGTGCCGCCATGAGCCAGTTGCCGTTCCGCGATCGTTCCGATGCCGCCCGCCAGCTGGCGGCGGCGCTCGCGCCCTATCGCAAGTCGCGCCCGGTGGTGCTGGCGATCCCGCGGGGCGCGGTACCGATGGGGCGCATCGTCGCCGACGAACTGGACGGCGAGCTCGACGTGGTGCTGGTGCGCAAGCTCGGCGCTCCGGGCAACCCCGAATACGCGATCGGGGCGGTGGACGAGCAGGGCCGGGTGATGCTCAACCCGTACCCGGCCTGGATCGGTGCCGACGACGCCTATGTCGACCAGGAAGCGCAACGCCAGTTGGCGCTGATCCGCGAGCGCCGCCAGCGCTACCGCGGACATGCGGGCATTGCGCTGGGCGGACGCACGGTGATCGTGCTGGACGACGGCATCGCCACCGGCGCGACCATGCTGGCCGCCCTGAAGGCGGTGCGCGCGCAGGACCCGGCGCGGCTGGTGTGCGCCGTCCCGGTGGCGGCCCGCGACAGCCTGGCCCAGGTCGAACGGCTGGCCGACCACGTGGTGTGCCTGGCCACGCCGTCGCCCTTCATCGCCGTCGGCCAGCATTACCTCGACTTCCCCGGCGTCAGCGACGAGGACGTCGCCCGGATCCTGGCCCGGGACGAGGATGCCTTCCGCCCGACCGCGGCGTGGCCGGCGCGGATCCGCAGCCACGGCGTGGTCCTGGAAGGCGAGTTGGTGACGCCGATCCCGCCGCACGGGCTGGTGATCTTCGCCCACGGCAGCGGCAGCAGTCGGCGCAGCCCGCGCAACCGGCAGGTGGCCGCGGCCCTGCAGCGGCGGGGCCTGGCGACCCTGCTGTTCGACCTGCTGACGCCGCAGGAGGATCAGGACACGACGCTGCGCTTCGACATCCCGTTGCTCACGCAACGGCTGGAGGCGGCACTGGACTGGGTGCGGACGCAGGCCACGCATCGCGACCTGGCGATCGGCCTGTTCGGCGCCAGCACCGGCGCTGCAGCGGCGCTGGCGCTGGCCGCGGCGCGTCCGGCCGAGGTCGTCGCCGTGGTTTCGCGCGGCGGTCGTCCGGACCTGGCCGGCGAAGCGGCACTGACGAAGCTGCGGGCCCACGTACTGCTGATCGTCGGCGGCGCCGACACCGAGGTGCTGGCGCTCAACCGCGCGGCGCAGCTGGCGATGCGGCCCTGGGCGAACCTGGCCGTGGTGCCCGGCGCGACCCATCTGTTCGAGGAGCCCGGCGCCCTGGAGCGGGCGGCGGAGCTGGCGGGCGACTGGTTCGGGCAATGGCTGGACGATCGCGACGAGGCCGACCCGGCCCGCGGCACCGCGCCCGGCCACCGCCGGTCGGCACCGGGCCGTGCCGCCGACCGGATGCTCCGCCACTGACCGGACGGGACGCGACCGCCCGGTGGCGGCGGATCGCCGGCGGTGCGTCGCGTCGTCCCGGTTTCCGCGCACCGCCGGAGGTGGACATGAAGGCCATGGTCCTGCATGCGATCGGGCGGCCGCTGTCGCCGGAGGAACGCCCGGACCCGACCCCCGGACCCGGCGAACTCGTGCTGCGGGTGGAAGCGTGCGCGGTTTGCCGCACCGACCTGCACTTGGTCGACGGCGAGTTGCCCGATCCGCCGTTGCCGATCGTGCCCGGGCACGAAATCGTCGGCGTCGTCGAGGCGCTGGGCGAGGGCGTCGTGGCCCCGCGGCCCGGGACCCGGGCCGGCGTCGCCTGGCTGGGCCACGCCTGCGGCAGTTGCGCGTATTGCGCCACCGAGCGCGAGAACCTCTGCGACCGGCCGCAGTTCACCGGCTATACCCGCGACGGCGGCTTCGCCACGCACGTGCGCGCCGATGCGGCCTTCGTCCTGCCGCTGGCCGGCTTCGCCGACCCGGTCGCGGCGGCGCCGCTGCTGTGCGCCGGCGCGATCGGCTGGCGTGCGCTGCGCCTGGCCGGAATCGCGCGGCGGGTGGGCCTGTACGGCTTCGGCGCCGCAGCCCATTTGCTGACGCAGGTCTGCTGCTGGCAAGGCCGCGAGGTGTACGCCTTCACCCGTCCCAGCGACGAGCCGGCGCAGGCCCATGCGCGCGCGCTCGGCGCCGTCTGGGCCGGGAGTTCGGAAGAGCTGCCGCCGCAACCGCTCGACAGCGCGATCCTGTTCGCGCCGGTGGGTGCGCTGGTGCCGCGGGCGCTGGCGGCCACGCGCAAGGGCGGCCGGGTGGTGTGCGCGGGAATCCACATGAGCGACATCCCGGGGTTCGCCTACCGCTTGCTGTGGCAGGAGCGGCAACTGCTGTCGGTCGCCAACCTGACCCGGCGCGACGCCCGCGAATTCCTCGACCTCGCGCGGCGCGCCGGCGTCCGCAGCACGACCACCGTCTACCGGCTGGCCGCCGCGAACCGGGCACTGGCGGACCTGCGCGAAGGGCGCTTCCAGGGTGCGGCGGTGCTGGTGCCGGGAGGGTGATCCGGGCGCTTGCCGTCATCCCGGTACGGAGATCCGCGACTTCGAGATCACGCAACTTCGAGATCACGCGACTTCGAGATCACGCGACTTCGATCCATCGCAGAACGGCAACACCGGATGGACGGACTCCGTCTGCCGAAAGCCCCGCCTTTGCGGGGACGACGATCGCAGCGGATATTCGGGCATGCAGGGGCCGTGAGGCGTCAGGAGCGCAGGCCGCGCTCAGTGCGCGGCCGGATGCGCCGTGGCGGCGAAACGCTGCAGGCTGTCGCGATGCGCGCTCGCCTCCATGTGCTCGGCGTCCAGTACCAGGGTCGCCTTGGGCGCGTGCCGGCAGAACTCCTCCAGCTCGGCGAACGCACCCTCCGCGCCGCGGCCGCCTTCGGTGCAGAAGAACGCCACTTCCGGCGCCAGCGCGCCGTAGCGGTGCGCGTAAGTGCGCATCGGCGCGGCGATCCGGCCCGCCCAGACCGGTCCGCCCAGCACCAGCAGGTCGTAGTCGAGCGGATCGCGCTGCACCGGTTCGATCGGCGGTTCGCGGCGGGCGAGGGTGTCGACCATGGCGCGCAGCACGCCGCCGACGCCGCGGCGGGCGCGAGGCTCGTGGATCTCCTCGCAGTCGGCGCCCATGGCCGTGCGCAGTTCGTCGGCGATCTTGCGGGTGTTGCCGGTCATTGAGTAGTACGCGATCAGGGTTCGCCGGGCCATGGCCGATCCTCCGTCGTCAGGGGTTGCGCAGCCGCATTTCGCGCACCTGTCCGCGGGCGAGCGCATAGCCGAGATCGTGCAGTTGCTTGCCGATCGCGGCGTAGATGTCGTCGGCGGCGACGATGCCGGCCAGCCCGCCGGCGTCGTCGAGCACCGGCAGGCGGCGCACGCCGCGCTCGTGCATGGTGTGGATGGCGTCGAACAGGCCGTCGCCTTCCCTGCACGTCGCCACATCGGCGGTCATCACGTCGCCCACGGTCAGGACGTCGAGATCGATGCCGACGGCCACCACCGACAACACGATGTCGCGGTCGGTCAGGATCCCGCCCGGGGCGCGACTGCCGTCCGCTCCGGTCACCACCAGGGTGCCGACATGCTGGCTGCGCATGATCGTGGCCGCCTCGCGCAGCGACGCTTCGGCATCGATCTGGACGACGTCCCGGGTACAGATGTCGGCGATCCGCATGTCGGGCCTCGTTCCTGCCTGCGTTGCCGGCAGCATCGCCGGCTCCGCGGCCACCGGGTTGACGTGGGTCAACAAACCGCGCCGCCCGTTGGCAAGGCGGTGAGCGTCCGGGGTGCGAACCCCCACGGTCGGCGGGCTTGATCGGGATCAACATCGCCGCCGCCGTGGCGCGGACACTCCCGCTGGGTTCGTGCGGGAGCACCGCGTGAACGTGCAGGCCACCCACAAACCGACAAGGACAGGCGTCACGCCATCGGCACCGGCGGATGCGGGGCAGGCCCGGTGGGAATCCTGCGGGCAGGCGCGTCCCGGATTCGTCGACACGGCGGGAGCGCCATTGTCCGCATCCGGCCGCGGCGTGGGCACCGCGGGCGTGCGATGAGCCGGGCGACCCAGCCGCGGCTCGACCGGCACCGTCGGACCCGGCCTGCGGGATCGGCGGCGGCCATGCGGCCTGACGTCCCCGCGTCGCAGCGGCTGCCGGGGCAGGGCGCGCTGCTCGCCTTCCTGTGCCGGCCGGAAAACTACCCCGAGTCCACGCCTGCGGTGGAGGTGCTTGAGACGCACATGTCGTGGGTCTTCCTCACCCGACGCCATGCCTACAAGTTGAAGAAACCCTTCCGCCGCGGCCGCATCGACTACACCACCGTGGCGGCGCGCCGCCGGAGCTGCCTGCGCGAGTTGCGTCTGAACCGGCGTCTGGCGCCCGACGTGTACCTGGATGTCGTGGCGCTGACCATCGATGGCAGCGGCCGGCTGGCGTTGGGCGGGGCGGGGGAGCGCATCGACTGGCTGCTGCGGATGCGGCGCCTGCCGGCCGAACAGAGCCTGGAACGCCGGCTGCTCGCGCGGCAGGCGGGGGCGGACGCGGCGCGCCGGATCGTCGCGCGGCTGGTCTCGTTCTACGCCGGGGCGGCCCATGCCCGCTGGACCCCGGCCGGCTATCGCCGCCATCTGCTGTCCGCGGTCGCATCCGCTGCCCGCGACCTCGTGCGCCCCGCATACGGGCTGGCCCGTGCCGAGGCCGATACGGTCGCCGATGCACTGCGGGAGTTCGCCGCCCGGCACGGCGATCTGCTGGACGCACGGGTCCGCGGCGCGCGCATCGTCGAGGGCCATGGCGACCTGCGCCCGGAGCACATCTACCTGAGCGATCCGCCGACGATCATCGACTGCATCGAGTTCGATCGCGGCTTGCGCCTGCGCGATCCGGTCGACGAGCTGGCATTCCTGGCCATGGAATGCGACCGCCTCGGCTGCCCCGACTTCGATGCCTGGCTGTTCGACGCCCACGCCGACCTCGCGGGCGACCGCCCGCCGCGCCCGCTGGTCGAATTCCACAAGGGTCACAGCGCCTTCGTGCGCGCGGCGATCGCGATCGCGCATCTGGACGATCCCGACACCGGGCCCCGGGCGCACTGGACCGCGCGCGCCCGCGCCTACCTGCAGCAGGCACGGGGTTATCTCGCCCAGGCCCGGGGGATGCACGAACGAACGGGGGCTTGATGCCATCCCCGTGAGGCGGGGTTTGCGGCGGACCCATGACCGTCGACCCGGCGTCCCCGCCCCCGCGGCCGGGAGTCGTGGCATTGCCGTCCTTCGACAAACGGGGCCGGCTCGCGCGGCGATGACAACGACTATCCGGGGCGATCCCCGCTCTCCGCGGCCACCTCGTCGGGCGACGCCGGCAGGCCGTGCCGACGGGCGATCGCCTGCGCGAACAGCGTCGCACTGGCGAGCACCTCGACCCGGGCGGCCGCGGCGCTGCCGCAGAGCCGGAACGGCGGCACGCTGTCGGTCACCAAAATGCGGTCGAGCGACGGATCTGCCAGCACCTGCGGGGCGGCGCCGACGAACAGGCCGTGGCTGGCGGCAGCGAACACCCGCCGCGCGCCGGCCGCGCGCGCGGCCGCGGCCGTCCGCAGCAACGTGGTGCCGGTGCCGATCAGGTCGTCGACGATCACCACGTCGCGTCCGCCGACATCGGCGAACAGCGCCGAGCCGGACACCACCCCGGCGCTGCGACGTTTTTCCATCAGCCCCAGTTCGACCGGGCGCCCCAGCGCCTGTGCCAGCGCTTGCCGGAACGCGTCGGCGCGCTTGAGCCCGCCGGCGTCGGGCGAGAGCACGGTCGCCTCCTGCGCGCCCAGCCACTGCGCCAGGCGCGCGACCAGCAGCGGCCGCGCCTCCAGCACTTCGGTCCGGCAACGGAACGCATTCTCGAAGGCCGCGGGATTGTGCACGTCGAGCACCAGCACGCCGTCCACGCCGACCGCCTCGAACAACTGCGCCACGTAACGCAGCGTGATCGGATCGAACGGCTTGGTGCGGCGGTCCTTGCGTGCATAGCACAGGTAGGGCAGCACCGCGGTGACCCGCGCGGCGCCGTGGTCGCGCAGGGCGGCGAGGAAGAACAGTAACCGGCACAGCTTGTCGTTCGGGCTGCTCTCCGCATCGTCGTGCAGGGAATGGAGCACGTAAGCGTCGGCGCCGCGGACGCTCTGCAGCGGACGGGTCTTGTGCTCGCCGTCCTCGAAGTCGCGCTCCTCGTGCCGGCCCGGGGCGAGCCCCAGCGTCGCGGCAACCGCCCGGGCCTGGGGCTGGCTTGCGCCCAGCCCGAACAGCAGCAGCGCCGGCATGGCGGCCGTGCCTCGTCGCTACGCGACCGGCAGGGCGGCGCGAGCCGGCGCGCGCCCCAAGCGCGGCACCAGGGAACGGGGCAGGGCACGGTCGCGTCCTGCGCCCGGCCCGGCCGCGGACGTTGCCGTCGCCGCGGCGGGAGCCTCAGGCATGCGGGCCGGGACCGGGCGGGCGACCATGCAGCCGCACCGGCAGGTAGTCGAAGATGCGCTCCGGCTCCGCGGTGGTCAGGTCCCTGGGGATTTCGGCGACCACGCGCGCGCGCACCTGGTCGTCCAGGGCTGCGGTCAGCGTGCCGAGGAACTGCGCGGGCGCGATCAGCACCAGATCCTCGTACTGGTGGTCGACGCGGCCGTGCTCCAGTACCGCATCCAGCTGGCGGGCGAAGTGTTCGGCGGTTTTCTCCCGTTGCGTCGTCTGCGGCTCGATCGCGTGGCGGCCGGGGCCGAAACGGTCGTGCGTGCGCGGTGGCCGCTCGCCGGACAGCTCGCGGCCGGCGGCCCGGCCTTCGGCATTGAGGAAGTCGCCGATCTCGTCGAGCCCGCGGCCGCCCTGATGCAGGCCGAACAGCCGCGCGCGGGCGCGATCGGCAACCAGGACCCAGGTGGACATGGCAAGCCTCGCGGAGGGATCCGGAAGCCGCAGTGTCGGGGCTCGCCGTGCCGGCATGTTGACCTTGGTCAATTCGCGGGTCGACGCCGCGGTGCGGACACGTGCAGCGGTCTTCAGTCGTCGTCTGCGAAGTGCCCCCGTGCCGGCAGCTTCGCCACCGCGACAAGCGAACGCCGGCCGGATCGTGTTCTGCCTGTGGAACATATGCGCAGGTTTTCGCGCCACAGGAGGCCGCGCAGCCGCTCGGGACTGATCCGGTCGCCATCGGGCGACACCAGCACGCGGCCGGCCATGCGCCAGCCGGCCCAGGGACCGTACAACGGCGTGATGTTGTGAATCACGCGCGCGTATTGGGCATGTGCGCAGGCGTTGGGCCGTTGCGTCTGGTCGTCGGGCCAGCAAGGCGGGCGGTCCATCATGGGGTTCCTTTGCGGTCATGGTGGCGGCGGCAGGGTTCCACCGTGCAGCTGCCGGCTCGATGATATTTCGCATAATGCCTATTATGTCATTTCCGACTGTGGGTGGGTGGCGGTCCGCTGGCCGGGCTGTACCATCCGCAGCACGATGCGATCGTTCCGCCGCCACCGCCTGCGTGCCCGCCTGTCGCTGCTGGCGATGGTGGCGCTGCTGTGGTCGCAGTTGGCGATGGCGGCGCATCCCGGCTGCCTCGCCATCCCCGCGGCGTCCGAACCTGCGGTTGCCATGGCCAGCCACGGCTGCGAGCAGGAAGCACCGCCGCACCAGGAACCCCTCTGCCAATCCCACTGCAGCCAGGGCGAGTTGAGCAGCGATGTCGCCCGGGTCCCGCCGGTACTGCCGTTGCCGGTCATGCCGGCACAGTCTTTCGTGGCCGTGATCGCTGCCCCGCAGGCGGCCGCCGTGCTGCCTGACGCCGTCGACGGCCCGCCACCCGTTTCCTGGCACCGCCCGACCGCCCATCCGGCGGCTCTCCTGCTGATCTGATGCCCGAGCCTCCGCTGCCCGCGCCGGTGCGCGGGTGGCGCTGCGTGCTCGCGCCGTGCCCGCACGGCCTGTCCCTCGCCCCTTGAACCGCTGACGCGCCGCGCCAGCGGGCTTCATGGACACCCGACATGGCATCCATAGCGTACCTGCGGTCGACCCGGGATCCGTTCCGTCGTCCTGCCGCCATCCATTCCCACTTCGATCCGCGACGGCCGCGCTCGATTGTGCTCGGCGTGCTGCTGGCCTGCGTCTGGGCGCTGCCACCGGCCTGGGCGCAGTCGCCGCCGCCCGGGCGCGACGTCGCCTCGGTGCACGTCTGGCTGCGCGAGCACAACCCGGAACTGCGCGCGCTCGCCGCCGAAGCGGAAGCGGCGCGCGCGCGCATCCAGCCGGCCGGGGCGCTCCCGGATCCTGCGGCCTCGATCGCCTTCCGCGAACTGGATCCCGGCCGCCCCTGGCGCGTCCCGGGCGCGGACCGCGCGGTCGACTATGCGCTGCGGCAACGGTTTCCCCTGTGGGGCAAGCGCGGACTGGCGCGCACCGCCACACGGCAGCAAGCCGACGCCGCTGAGCTGGATCGCGATGCCGTCGTCCGCGACCTGCTGGCGCAAGCGGAGGCAGCCTACGTGCGCTACTGGCATGCCGACCGGGCCGTCGCGGTGCTGGATCGTCGCCTGGCCTTGTTGCGACAGGTGGAGGAGATCGCGGGCGTGCGCTACGCGCTGGGCCTGGCCGCGCAGCAGGATGCGATCCGGGCCCAGGTCGAGCAGACCCGCATGCAGCGCGAACGCATCGAGCGGCTCGCGCGCCAGCGCGAGGCCGTCGCCATGCTCAATGCCGTGCTCGCCCGCCCCGCCGACGCCCCGCTGGCACCCCCCGCCGGCCCGCCGGTTCTGCCCGTCCGCAGCGACGGGCTGGCCGGCGCGTTGCGCGACCTGCAACGCGGCGGGCATCCCGCGGTGCTGGCGCAGCAGGCCCGCGCGCAGGCGGCGCGCACCGAGGTGGAGCTGCAACGTCGCAATCGCTATCCCGACGTGACCCTCGGGATCGGCGCGATGCAGCGCGAGGACGGGCTGGACAGCATGGAGCTGATGCTGGAGGTGGAGATCCCCTTCCAGCAACGCGCCCGCCGCGAACGCGAGCGTGAATCGCGGCTGCGGGAAGAGGCCGCGCTCGCCCGGGTCGAGGCCACCCGCAACGCGCTCGCGGGCGAGGTGGCCAGCGCCTGGACACAGTGGAGCAGCGCCCGCGAGCGCCGCGAGCTCACCGAAAACACGCTGTTGCCGCAGGCCGACGCCGCGTTCCAGTCCGCGCTCGCCAGCTACCAGGTCGGCGAAGTCGACTTCGGCACGCTGCTGGAAGCGCTCGACCAATGGCAGGGCGCCGACCTGGATCGGGTCGACGCGCTGCGCGACGAACTGCTGGGCGCCGCCGCCGTGCGCGCCATCGAAGGAGACACGCCATGACCCGCCCCCAGACCCTGTCGCTGGCGGTCGCCGCCGTCCTGGCCGCGCTCGCCGCCGGCTGGATGCTCGGCCGTGCCGATCGCGGGGATGCACCCGCCGCCCCGGCGTCGACCGCTCCAGCCAACGAACGCAAGCCGCTGTACTACCGCAACCCGATGGGCCTGCCGGACACCTCGCCGGTGCCGAAGAAGGATGCGATGGGGATGGACTACATCCCCGTCTACGCCGATGACGCCGCCCCCGCGGCTGCGGGCACCGTCGTCGTGTCGCCGCAGAAGCTCCAGACCCTGGGCGTGCGCACCGAACCGGTGCGGCGCTCCGCGCTGGCGAGCCTGGTGCGCGCCAGCGGCACGGTCGAGGTCGATGAAACCCGCCAGTACGCCATCGCTCCGCGCTTCGAGGGCTGGGTGGCGACGCTCTACGCCAACCAGACCGGCATGCGGGTGCGCGCCGGGCAGCCGTTGCTGGCGGTGTACAGCCCGCAGCTCGCGGCCGCGCAGCAGGAGTACCGTCTCGCCGACGCGGCGGCGCAGCGGCTGGCGTCGTCCGACCCCGCCAGCGCCGCCTCGATGCTGCGCCTGCGCGACGCCGCGCGTGCGCGCCTGCGCAACTGGGAAGTCGACGGCGCGCACCGCGCCCGCCGCAGCCAGCACGGCGGCAACGACACGCTCGTCCTGACCTCACCCGCCGATGCGACCGTGATCGAAAAGCCCGTCGTGCAGGGCGCGCGCTTCGAAGCGGGCGAAACCATCCTGCGCCTGGCCGACCTGTCCGTCGTCTGGGTGCAGGCGAAGGTGCCGGCGGCACAGGCCACCGCGATCGCGGTCGGGCAGCCGGCGCGGTTCGAATCGACCACCCTGCCCGGCCGCCGCTTCGACGGCGAAGTGAAGTTCGTGCAGCCGCTGGTCGATGCCGCCACCCGCACGGTCGACGTGCGCATCGTCTTCCCCAACCCCGACGGCGACCTGCGCCCGGGCCTGTACGGCACGGTGTGGCTGGAGCAGCCGGTCGCGGCGCCGGTACTGAGCGTGCCGCGCTCGGCGGTGCTGGACAGCGGCACGCGGCAGCTGGTCCTGGTGCAGACCGGGCCCGGCCGCTTCGCTCCGCGCGCAGTGACGACCGGCCGCCGCGCCGGCGAGCGCGTCGAAATCCTCGCGGGACTCGCGCAGGGCGAGGAGGTCGTCGTCGCCGCCAACTTCCTGATCGATGCCGAAAGCAACCTGCAGTCGGCACTGCAGGGGCTGGGCGGCGACCACGCGGGGCACGCGATGCCTGCGGCCGCTGCGCCGGGCGCCGCCACGGATGCGGCCGCGGAGAAGGACGCCGGCGGCGACCACGGAAATCCAGGGGCATCGGCACGGCCTCCCGGTACCGGTCGCCCGGCGTCGGCGTCGCACAGCAATCCCGGAAAGCCGGTCGTGACGCCCGCAGCCGTGCCCCACGACGGTCATGGCGCGGATGCCGCGACGGAGCCTGCCGCGCCACAGGATCCGCATGCCGACCATGGCACGAGTGCCGCGATGGCGCCCGTCGCACCACGGGGCCCGCATGCCGGCCACGGCGCGACAGACCCGCATGCCGGGCATGGCGCGATCGACCCGCACGCCGGCCACGGCGCGATGTCCGGACCGGCGCCGACCGGGGATCGCGACCCGCACGAGGGCCACTGACATGCTTGCCCGCCTCATCCAGTGGTCGGCGCGCAATGTTTTCCTGGTGCTGGTGCTGGCGCTGGCCGTGGTCGCCGGCGGCATCTACGCGGTGCTGCACACGCCGCTGGACGCGCAGCCCGACCTGTCCGACGTGCAGGTCATCGTCTTCACCGAAGTGCCCGGCCAGGCGCCGCAGGTGGTCGAGGACCAGGTCACCTACCCGCTCGCCAGCGCGCTGCTGACGGTGCCCAGGTCGAAGGTCGTCCGCGGCTTCTCGTTTTTCGGCGCCTCGTTCGTGTACGTGATCTTCGAGGACGGCACCGACCTGTACTGGGCGCGGTCGCGGGTGCTGGAGAACCTCAGCGTCGCCTCGAAGAACCTGCCGGCCGGGATCGCGCCGACGCTCGGGCCCGACGCCACCGGCGTGGGCTGGGTCTACCAGTACGTGCTGCAAAGCGGCCGGCATTCGCTGGACGAGTTGCGCGCGCTGCAGGACTGGTTCGTGCGCTACCAGCTCACCACCGCGCCCGGCGTTGCCGAGGTCGCCAGCGTCGGCGGGTTCGTGCGCCAGTATTCGGTCACGGTCGATCCGGTGCGGCTGCGCGAGTACGGCATCCCGCTGCGCCGCGTGTCCGAAGTCGTCGCCGGCAGCAACCGCGACGTCGGCGGCCGCGTGATCGAGATGGCCGAGACCGAGTACATGCTGCGCGGGCGCGGCTACCTGCGCGGCACCGGCGACATCGAAAACCTCGTCCTGCGCGCCGAGGACGGCGCTTCAGTGCGCATCGGCGACGTCGCCCGGGTCGAGCTGGTGCCGGACGAACGCCGCGGCCTGGCCGATCTCGATGGCGAAGGCGACGTGGTCGCCGGCATCGCCGTCGCCCGTTACGGCGAGAACGCGCTGGCAGTGATCCGCGGGCTGAAGGACAGGATCGCCGAGATCTCGCGCGGCCTGCCGGAAGGCGTGAGCATCCAGGCGGTCTACGACCGCTCCGACCTGATCCAGCGCGCCATCGGGACGCTGCGCACGACGCTGCTCGAGGAGAGCCTGATCGTCGCCCTGGTGTGCCTGGTGTTCCTGTTCCACGCGCGCAGCGCGCTGGTGGCGATCGTGATGCTGCCGCTCGGCGTGCTGATCGCCTTCATCGCCATGCGTCTGCTCGGCATGAATTCCAACATCATGAGCCTGGGCGGGATCGCGATCGCGATCGGCGCGATGGTGGACGCGGCGATCGTGATGGTCGAGAACGCGCACAAGCACATCGAACGCGACGACGGCTCGCGCAGCCGCGCGCAGCTGATCGTCGACGCCTGCCGCGAGGTCGGTCCTGCGCTGTTCTTCAGCCTGATGATCATCACCGTCTCGTTCCTGCCGGTGTTCGCGCTGGAGGCGCAGGAGGGGCGGATGTTCAAGCCGCTGGCGTTCACCAAGACCTTCGCCATGGCGGGTGCGGCGCTGCTGTCGGTCACGCTGGTGCCGGTGCTGATGCTGCTGTTCGTGCGCGGCAAGCTCGTTCCCGAGCAACAGAATCCGGTAAACCGCTTCCTGATCGCGGTCTATCGCCCGGTGATCGACGTGGTGCTGCGGCACAAGCCCGCTACCCTCGCGATCGCGCTGCTGGCGCTGCTGGCGAGCGTCTGGCCGGCCGCGCGCCTGGGCAGCGAGTTCATGCCCACGCTCAACGAGGGGACGCTGCTGTACATGCCGGCGTCGCTACCCGGCATGTCGGTGACCCGGGCCTCGGCGCTGCTGCAGCAGCAGGACCGGATCATCAAGGGCTTCCCGGAGGTGGCATCGGTGTTCGGCAAGGCCGGCCGCGCCGCGACCGCGACCGATCCCGCGCCGCTGGAGATGTTCGAGACCGTCATCAACCTCAAGCCGGAGGACCAATGGCGCAAGGGCATGACCGTCGACAAGCTGATCGCCGAGATGGACGCGGCCCTGCAGTTCCCGGGTGTCGCCAATTCCTGGACGATGCCGATCAAGGCGCGCACCGACATGCTCGCGACCGGCATCCGCACGCCGGTGGGAATCAAGGTCTTCGGCCGCGACCTGCAGCAGATGGAGGACCTGGCACGGCAGATCGAGGCGGTGGTCCGCAAGGTGCCGGGCACCTCCAGCGCCTACGCCGAGCGGCTGACCGGCGGCTACTACCTCGACATCGACCCGGACCTCGAGGGTCTGGCGCAGTACGGCATTCCGGCCGGCGAACTGCAGGACGTGGTTGCCATGGCGCTGGGCGGCGAAACGGTGACGACGATGGTCGAAGGCCGCGAGCGCTTCGGCGTCATCGTCCGCTACCCGCGCGAGCTGCGCGACGACCCGCAGCGCATCGCCGCCCAGGTGCTGGTGGCGACCCCGGACGGCGCGCAGGTGCCGCTGGGCGAACTGGCCCGCGTGCAGGTACGCAAGGGCGCGCCGAGCATTCGCACCGAGAATGCGATGCTCTCGGCCTACATCTACGTCGATACCCGCGAGGGCGACCTCGGCCGCTACGTGCACCAGGCGCAGCAGGCGGTCGCGCACGAGGTCGCCTTCCCGGCCAGCACCTACGCCACCTGGAGCGGCCAGTACGAATACATGCAGCGGGCGGCGGCGAAGATGCGGATCGTCGTCCCGGTGACGCTGGCGATCATCTTCCTGCTGCTGTACCTGAACTTCCGCCGGGTGACCGAATCGCTGATCGTGATGCTGTCGGTGCCGTTCGCCCTGGTCGGTGGCGCCTGGCTGCTGTGGCTGCTGGACTACAACCTCAGCGTCGCGGTCGCGGTCGGCTTCATCGCCCTCGCCGGCGTCGCCGCGGAAACGGGTGTGGTGATGCTGATCTACCTCGACCACGCGCTGCAGGCGCGGGCCGCACAACGGCAGGCGGAAGGCGCGGCGCTGACCGACCGCGACCTGCACGAGGCCATCGTCGAGGGTGCGGTGGAGCGCGTGCGGCCGAAGATGATGACCGTGGTCGCGATCATGGCCGGCCTGCTGCCGATCATGTGGAGCACCGGCGCCGGCTCGGAAGTGATGCGCCGGATCGCCGCGCCGATGGTGGGCGGCATGGTGTCGTCGACGCTGCTGACGCTGGTCGTGATTCCCGCGCTGTACGCGCTGGTGAAGCGGCGCACGCTGGCACGCGGGCGGTTGCGGCCGCAGCCGCCCGGTTCCGCGGGGCAGCCATGACGCCGGGTTCCGACCCTGCGGTGGCCCGGATGGCGCCCCCAGGCGACCTGCCGCAAGGTCCGCGCTTGCGCGCCGGCATCGGCCATCCCGCCACGTTGTCGCCGGAACTCGCGGCGGTACCGACGTCCGGCGGCCCGGCGCGCGACGCCGCCAGGGCGCCGAAACCCCGGGGGCGCCCGACCCCGCATTCGATGACAACGTCCCTTGTTTCCAAGAAGGAGAGATCCATGAACATCCGCCCTGCCCTGCTCCTGTCCGCGGCAATCGCCCTCGCTCCGACCGCCTGCGCGCCGGATGCGGAGCGCGGGGCCATTACGGTGCCGGCCGCTACCACCGCGCCTGCACCGGCACCTGCCACGACCTCGACGCCGATGTTTCCGGCGGCACCCGCACCGACATCCGCGGACGCGCCGGCGGTGGCAACCGCGACAGCGGTGGCGCCCCCCGCGACCGCGCCTGCCCTGCCCGCGTCGCCGGCCGCGCTGCCCCTGCTGGTCGTCCACAAGACGCCCACCTGCGGCTGCTGCGGGGCGTGGGTGGAGCACATGCGCCAGGCCGGCTTCACGGTCGAGGTGCACGACGCGGACAATCTCGAGCCGGTCAAGCGGCGGCTGGGCGTGCCCTACGGCAAGGGCTCCTGCCACACCGCCGAAATCGACGGTTATCTGGTCGAGGGCCACGTCCCGGCCGCCGACGTGAAGCGGCTGCTCGCGCAGCGCCCGCAGGCCCGGGGGCTGGTGTTGCCGGGCATGCCGATCGGCTCGCCCGGGATGGAGCTGCCCGACGGCCGGAGCGAGCCGTACACGGTCGAACTGGTCGCCCGCGACGGCACCGTCACGGCGTTCGCCCGGCATTGACGGGCCGGCCAAAGTCGTCCGCGGCGTTCCGCTCGTGGCCCGAAGCGTTACGCCAGCCAGGATGCTTGACTCTGGATCAAGGTCCAGGCTGTAGGCTGTCGCCCATCCGCGCGAACGCCACGAGGAACCCCATGCGAATCGGTGAATTGGCCCAACGCACTGGCGTCGCCGTCGACACCGTGCGCTTCTACGAGCGACAAGGCCTGCTGCCGCCGCCGCTGCGGCGCGCCTCCGGTTACCGCAGCTACGCCGTGGCCGATGTCGCGCGCCTGCGTTTCGTGCGCCGAGCCAAGGCGCTCGGCTTCACCCTGGAAGAGATTCGCGGGTTGCTGGCGCTGTCGGATCGCCGCCAGGACGACATGGGCGGCCTGAAGGCGGCCGCAGCCGACAAGCTGGCCGACGTCGAACGCCGGCTGCAGGAGCTCACGCGCATCCGCGACGGGCTGCGCACCCTGATCGCGTCCTGCCCCGGGCACGGCGCCCTGGCGCAGTGCCCGATCCTGCACGCGCTGGACACGGAATCGGAGCCGACATGAACATGAATGCACCCTCGCACTCCCACGGACACGACCCGCACCGGCACGACTCCGCGCCCGCGGCAGGAACGTCCGCCGCGACGCCGCTGGCGACCGATCCGGTCTGCGGCATGCAGGTGGACCCGGCCAGGACGCCGCACCACGCCGCGCACGCGGGCCACGACTACCACTTCTGCGCGGCACGCTGTCGCGAGCGCTTCCTTGCCGCTCCGGAAAAATACGTCGCCGCGCCGGGCGCCGCCGCCGCGGCCGCCGCGGACCAGGTCGCCGCGCCCGCGGGCACGATCTACACCTGCCCGATGCACCCGCAGATCCGCCAGGACCACCCCGGCACCTGCCCGATCTGCGGCATGGCGCTGGAGCCGGAACTGCCGTCGCTGGAGGACGAGGACAACCCGGAACTGCGCGACTTCTCGCGCCGCTTCTGGTGGACGCTGCCGCTGACCGCGGTGGTGCTGGTGCTGGCGATGTTCGGCCAGCGCCTGCCGTGGCTGCCGATCGGCACGCGCACGTGGCTGGAGCTGCTGCTGGCGACGCCGATGGTGCTGTGGGCCGGCGCGCCGTTCTTCGTGCGCTGGCGGCAATCGCTGCACAACCGCAGCCCGAACATGTGGACCCTGATCGGCACCGGCGTGGCGGCCGCCTACGGCTACAGCGTGGTGGCCACGCTCGCGCCCGACCTGTTCCCGGCCTCGTTCCACGAGCACGGCCGCGTCGGCGTGTATTTCGAGGCCGCGGCGGTGATCGTGTCGCTGACCCTGCTCGGCCAGTTGCTGGAACTGCGCGCCCGCTCCAAAACCTCGGCCGCGATCAAGGGCCTGCTCGGCCTGTCGCCGAAGACCGCGCGCCGGATCGAAGCGGACGGCAGCGAGGAGGACATCCCGCTGGCCCACGTCCACGTCGGCGACCGCCTGCGGGTACGGCCGGGGGAGAAGGTGCCGGTCGACGGCGACGTCGTCGAGGGCCGCTCCAGCGTCGACGAGGCGATGCTCACCGGCGAGCCGATGCCCGTTGCCAAGACGGTCGGCGATACCGTCATCGGCGCCACCATGAACGGCACCGGCGCGCTGGTGATCCGCGCCACCCGCGTCGGCGCCGACACGGTGCTGGCGCAGATCGTGCAACTGGTCGCGCAGGCGCAGCGCTCGCGCGCGCCGATGCAGCGGATGGCCGACCAGGTCGCGTACTGGTTCGTGCTGGCAGTGCTGGCCGTGGCCGTGGCCACGTTTTTCGCCTGGGGGCTGTTCGGGCCGGAGCCGTCGTGGACCTATGCGGTGCTAAACGCCGTCTCGGTGCTGATCATTGCCTGCCCCTGTGCGCTGGGCCTGGCCACGCCGATGTCGATCATGGTCGCCAGCGGCCGCGCCGCGCAGGCCGGGGTGCTGTTCCGCGACGCCGAGGCGATCGAACGCCTGCGCGGCATCGACACCCTGATCGTCGACAAGACCGGCACCCTGACCGCTGGCCACCCGGCGTTTGCTGCCGTGCTCGCCACCGAAGGCCACGACGAAAGCGACGTCCTGCGGCTTGCCGCCAGTCTCGACCAGGGCAGCGAGCACCCGCTCGCCGAGGCGATCGTCGCCGAAGCGCGTCGGCGCGGACTGGCGCTGGATCCGGTTGCCGAATTCGACTCGGTCACCGGCCTGGGCGTGCGCGGCCGGGTCGGCGGCCACATGCTGGCCCTGGGCAACACCGCGTTGATGGCCGAAATCGGCGTCGACGTCGGCAGCCTGCACGCCGCCACCGAACATCTGCGCCAGCAGGGCGCGAGCGTGATGCACCTGGCCGTCGACGGCCGCCTCGCCGGTGCGATCGCCGTTGCCGACCCGATCAAGCCCACCGCCCGACCCGCGCTCGACGCCCTGCACGCGGCCGGCCTGCGCATCGTGATGGCGACCGGCGACGGCCCCACCACCGCACACGGCGTGGCGCGCACGCTCGGCATCGACGAGGTGCATGGCGAGGTGCGGCCGCAGGACAAGGTCGCGCTGGTGCGCCGACTGCAATCCGAAGGCCACCGCGTGGCGATGGCCGGCGACGGCATCAACGACGCGCCGGCGCTGGCCGCCGCCGATGTCGGCATCGCCATGGGTACCGGCACCGACATCGCCATGTCCAGCGCGCAGGTGACGCTGGTCAAGGGCGACCTGCGCGGCATCCTGCGCGCGCGGGCGATCTCGCAGGCCACGGTCGCCAACATGAAGCAGAACCTGGGCTTCGCGTTCCTCTACAACGCCGCCGGCGTGCCGCTCGCGGCGGGCGTGCTGTATCCGCTCGGCGGCCCGCTGCTGAGCCCGATGATCGCGGCACTGGCGATGAGCCTGAGCTCGGTGTCGGTGGTCGGCAACGCGTTGCGGCTGTCGCGCACGCCGCTGCCGGAGACCGGGCCTGCGGCAGCGGCCGCCGCCCGCTCCCCGTAGCCGGCGACTCGCTCAGCGCGAGCTGCCGTGTGCGGCGACGGCCGCCTCGGCCTCGCCGCGCGCCAGCAGGGTCGTGGCCACGCGGTCGGCGGTGTCCGCGCCCATCAACCCGTGCGCGAAACGGAAACTCGCGGTCTCGTAGTAACGCACGGCTTCGGCCTCCAGCGCGGCATCGACCGCAACCGCGGGCTGGGCGCGGTCGTCGGTGTAGTCCGGTAGGACTTCGCGCACCGCACGGTTCGGGCCCAGTTCCAGCAGCCGGTCGCGCCTGAGGTAACCCAACTGCTGGTAGTTGCCGATGAAGGCGCGCTCGCGCCCGGGCTCCAGCGCGAACACGTCCTGGCCGTAGAAACGGCTGGGGTAGTCGAAGCCCAGCAGCCCGAGGACCGTCGGCGGGATATCGATCTGGCTCAGCATCCGCGCCACATGCGCCGGCGCGATGTGCGCCGGCGAGTAGATCCACAGCGGGATGTGGTAGCGGAACGTCGGCAGCGTGGCGATCCCGCCGCTGGACGCGCAGTGGTCGGCGGTGATCACGAACACGGTGTCGGTGAACCAAGGCTTGCGGCGCGCGCGCTCAATGAAATCGCCGAGCGCCCAGTCGGTGTAGGCCACCGCGCTGGCGCGCTGGCCCTGCGGGTAATCCACACTCCCCTGCGGGAACGTGTAGGGACGATGGTTGGAGGTGGTCATGATGTGGGCGAAGAACGGCTGGCCGCCCGCCTGCAGGCGATCGAACTCCGCCAGCGCCAGCGTGTACAGGTCCTCGTCGGCCACGCCCCAGATATTGGCGTGATGGATGTTTTCATCCGGGATGCTTTCGCGGTCCCGGACTTGGTAGCCGTTGTGGGCGAAGAAGTAATTCATGTTGTCGAACGCGCCGTAGCCGCCGTACAGGAACTCCGACACGTAGCCCTGGCGATTGAACACGCTGGCCAGGCTGAACAGATCCTCGTTGTGCGGCCGCTTGACGATCGATTCGCCCGGTGTCGGCGGCACCGACAGCGACAGCGCTTCCAGCCCGCGCACGGTGCGGGTGCCGGTGGCGTAGAGATTGTCGAACACCAGGCTTTGCCGACCCAGGGCATCCAGCCGCGGCGTCAGGTCGAGATTGCCGCCGAAACCTTTCGAGAAGCTCGCCGACAGGCTCTCGACGCTGACCAGCACCACGTTGAGCCGGCGCAGCGGGCGATGGGCGTGGATCCGGCGGGTGACGTCGTAGGGGTTGTCGCTGAGAAACGTACTGTCCGGCGACTGCAGCTGCGTGTGCAGCCCTTCGAACGCCTCGCGGCTGGGCTGGCTGCGGTAGAACCGTGCGTAATCGATGCTGGCGCTGCGATAAGCAGCGAAGAACTGGTAGATGCCGTTGCCGGCGAGCGCATTCACGTATTCGTTGTCGGAGCGGTTCTTCATGTCGGCATCGACCAGCGCGGTGCCGAGCACGGTGGCGGCCAGCCAGGCCAGCGTGACCAGTCCGCGGCGGCCGAAGCGCATGTTGTCGTCCGCCTGCGGCAGCAGCCAGCGCCGTCCTCGCCAGCATGCGATGCAAGTCGCCACGAACAGCGCTGTCAGGATCGCCGGCACCGGGTAGGACTCGCGGATGTTGCCGATCACCTCGGTGGTGTAGACGAGGTAGTCGACGGCGATGAAGTTGAAACGGGTCTGGAATTCCTCCCAGAACGTCCATTCCGCAACCGCGATGAACAGGCAGCCAGCCACCAGCAGCCCGCCCAGCAGCGCCACCGACCAGCGCCCGAGGGGGGCGGCGAACCAGCGCCGCGGCAGCAGCCACAGCAGCAGCACCAGCGGCCAGGCGAAATAGACGAAGGTCAGCAGGTCGTAGCCCAGGCCGATGCCGAACACGGCCAGCCAGTGGCCAGGGGTCGGCGGCACCCCGGCGCCTGCCCGCAGCAGCAGCGCCAGTCGGGTGAGTGCGGAGACTGCGAGGAATACCGCCGACAGCCAGGCCAGCGGGCGGTAGCGCGGGGCAAGCGGGCGCAGCGGCATCGGGCGATCCCATCGGCATCGGCGCGCGCGGCGCAGCCGTCACTCAGCTTGGCGGGCACGTGATGAATGGTCAAGCCGTTCAAGCCGAAGGAGCCGGAGGCACAACTACAGGCGGCACGGGCGCATCGGCGGATTGCGCGCTGGTCGCGACCGTGCGCAGGCCGCCGAACTGCTGCTCGAGGCGGTGCGTGTCCTGCCGTCGCGCAGTCGGTGCCGATGCTGAACGACAGTCTGCCGCGACTCTTGCCCCCGCGCTGCTTGACGCACCGCGGGCGTGCCGGATAGACTGCGCCGCTTTCCAGCGCGTGGGGCCATAGCTCAGCTGGGAGAGCGCTTGCATGGCATGCAAGAGGTCGCCGGTTCGATCCCGGCTGGCTCCACCAATCCGCCGGACCGCGTCACCGGAATCCGTCCCCATCGTCTAGAGGCCTAGGACACCACCCTTTCACGGTGGACACCGGGGTTCGAATCCCCGTGGGGACGCCATCCGCAATCAGGCAACGGGCTCGACCAAGGTCGGGCCCGTCGCTTTTTGCAGGGTGGCCACGCCGTGGCCGCCTTCGGCCAGATAGCGCAGCCATTTGCCGAGGAAGGTGTTCATGCGCAGGCGGTGGTCCAGCACCCGCGCCGGCGGCGGGAACATGCCGAGCACATCCTGCCAGCGGCGGCCGACGTAGCAGTGGGTCGCCTCGACCTGGCGCGCGTCGCGGTACAGGCGCAGGTAGGCGGACGGGTCCGGTTCGCCGGTGACCGGGTCGCGCAATGCGTAGGTCAGGCGCAGCTCGCTGGTGTAGGCGTGCTGCGCGAGCACGTCCAGGCGCAGGTCGAGGCCGTCGCCGATCCGCGAGAAATAATGTCCCGGCGCCAGATCGCCCGGCTCGAACAGGCGCACCAGCAGGTCGTGGTTCTCCGCATACAGCCCCATCAGCCAGCCGAAACGGCCGATCGTGGGGATGCGCGCAACGCGGGAAAGCACCGGAGCCATGGCCCGATCCTACACGCGAAAATCCGGCCCCGGCAGCATTGACGGATCGCGCGTGCCGGCCTACGGTGGCGATCTGCGTGGAGTCGATTTTCGCGCCGCAATCGCGGCCGCAACGCGGCTCAGAACATCTCCCGGCCGAGCCCCAGCACTTCCAGGATGCGGCTGGCGATTTCCTCGATCGAGGCGTGCGTGGTGCTCAGCATCTGGATGCCTTCGGCGCGCAGCAGCGCCTCGGCCGCGACCACCTCGTGCTTGCAGGTATCCAGCTGCGCATAGCGCGAATTGGGGCGCCGCTCCTGGCGGATCTGCTGCAGCCGCACCGGGTCGATGGTGAGGCCGAACAGCTTGCTGCGATACGGCCGCAGCTTGGCCGGCAGGCGGTCGGAATCCAGGTCCTCCTCGGTCAGCGGATAGTTGGCCGCGCGCACGCCGTGATGCAGCGCCAGGTAGACGCAGGTCGGGGTCTTGCCGGCGCGCGACACCCCGACCAGGATCACGTCGGCCTCGCTGTAGTCCATGCTGACCCCGTCGTCGTGCGCCAGCGCGTAGTTCATGGCGTTGATGCGGCGGTGATAGCTGTCGAAATCGACCATGCCGTGGGCACGTCCGACCTGCGACTGGCGCTGCATGCCCAGCTCGCGCTCCAGCGGCTCGATGAACGGCGCGAACACGTCCAGCATCAGCGCGCCGCTTTCGGCCAGCACGGCGTTGAGCGCCGGATCGACGCAGGAATTCACCACCACCGGGCGGTAGCCGGACTGCTCGCCGGCGCGGCGGATTTCCATGGCCGCGACCTGCGCCTTCTCCAGCGTGTCCACGAACGGGATACGGTCGGTGACGAAGCGGATGTTGGCGAACTGGGTCAGCAGGCTGTGGCCGATGGTCTCGGCGGTGATGCCGGTGCCGTCGGAGACGTAGAACACCGGGCGCAGGTTGGACATGGGGGCTCCAGGGCGGGCGGCGAGCGCCGCGGCGGATCGGGTTGCTAAAATAGCCGCTGGACCGGGCAATTGTCCGGCCTTCCCCCGCAAATCCCGCTTCGCCCCCCCTGGATTCGACCCCCTGGAGTTCCGCCTTGAGCGTTCCCGCTTCGATCAGCAATGTCCTGTGGCTGCACGACCTGCGCCTGACCGACCTCGCCCAGGTGGGCGGCAAGAATTCCTCGCTCGGCGAGATGATCGGCGAGCTCTCCGGGTTGGGGGTCTCGGTACCCGGCGGCTTCGCCACCACCGCCGACGCGTTCAAGGCCTTCATCGCCCACAACACCCTGCACCAGCGGATCTACGACCGGCTTGGCAGCCTCGATGTCGAGGACGTCCCGGCATTGACCGCGGCCGGCGCCGAAATCCGCGGCTGGGTCATCGACGCCCCGCTGCAGCCGGAACTGGACCGCGAGATCCGCGTGGCCTACGCAAAGTTGTGCGCCGACAACGGTGGCGGCGAGGTCGCCGTGGCGGTGCGCTCCTCGGCCACCGCCGAGGACCTGCCGGACGCCAGCTTCGCCGGCCAGCAGGAGACCTTCCTCAACGTCACCGGCGCCGACGACGTGGTGCACAAGGTGAAGGAAGTCTTCGCCAGCCTCTACAACGACCGCGCCATCGCCTACCGCGTGCACCACGGCTTCAAGCACGAGGACGTGTTCCTGTCCGCCGGGGTGCAGCTGATGGTGCGTTCGGACGCCGGCGCCTCCGGCGTGCTGTTCACCCTGGACACCGAGTCCGGCTTCCGCGACGTGGTGTTCATCACCGCCAGCTACGGCCTGGGCGAGATGGTCGTGCAGGGCGCGGTCAACCCCGACGAGTTCTACGTCTACAAGCCGACCCTGCGCCAGGGCAAGTCGGCGATCCTGCGCCGCTCGCTGGGCGCCAAGCAGATGCGGATGGTGTATTCGGACCGGCCCGGGGAGCGCGTGCGCACCGAGGAAACTCCGGCCGATGCGCGTGCCCGTTTCTCGATCGGCGACGCCGACGTGCACGAGCTGGCGAAGCAGGCGCTGGTGATCGAGGAACATTACGGCCGCCCCATGGACATCGAGTGGGGCAAGGACGGCATCACCGGCAAGCTCTACATCCTGCAGGCGCGCCCGGAAACGGTGAAGTCGCGCGGCCACGCCACCCAGATCGAGCGCTACACGCTGCAGCAGCGCGGCGAGGTGCTCGCCCAGGGCCGTGCCATCGGCCAGAAGATCGGCAGCGGCACGGCGCGCGTGGTGCGCTCGCTGGAGGACATGAATCGCGTGCAGCCGGGCGACGTGCTGGTGGCCGACATGACCGATCCGGACTGGGAACCGGTGATGAAGCGGGCTTCGGCGATCGTGACCAACCGCGGCGGCCGCACCTGCCACGCCGCGATCATCGCCCGCGAGCTCGGCGTGCCGGCAGTGGTCGGTACCGGGGATGCCCTGGACACGATCGCCGACGGCGCCACGGTCACGGTCAGCTGCGCCGAGGGCGACACCGGCTTCATCTACGCCGGCGCCCTGCCCTTCGAACGCGCCACCACCGACCTGGGCAACATGCCGCCGGCGCCGCTGAAGATCATGATGAACGTGGCCAACCCCGACCGCGCCTTCGATTTCGGCATGCTGCCCAACGCCGGCATCGGCCTGGCGCGGCTGGAGATGATCATCGCCAGCCACATCGGCGTGCACCCCAAGGCGCTGCTGGAATACGACACCCAGGACGCGGCGACCAAGGCGAAGATCGACGCGAAGATCGCCGGTTACGCCAGTCCCGTCGATTTCTACGTCGACCGCTTGGCCGAAGGCATCGCCACCATCACCGCCTCGGTCGCGCCCAAACCGGTGATCGTGCGGCTGTCGGACTTCAAGTCCAACGAATACGCCAACCTGCTCGGCGGTGCAAAGTACGAGCCGCACGAGGAGAACCCGATGATCGGCTTCCGCGGCGCCAGCCGCTACGTCGATCCCTCGTTCAAGGACGCCTTCGCGCTGGAATGCCGCGCGGTGCTCAAGGTCCGCAACGAGATGGGCCTGGACAACCTGTGGGTGATGATCCCGTTCGTGCGCACGCTCGGCGAGGGTCGCAGGGTGATCGAGGTACTGGCCGAGAACGGCCTGCGCCAGGGCGAAGGCGGGCTGAAGATCATCATGATGTGCGAGGTGCCGTCCAACGCCTTGCTGGCCGACGAGTTCCTCGACATCTTCGACGGCTTCTCGATCGGCTCCAACGACCTGACCCAGCTCACCCTGGGCCTGGACCGCGATTCGGCGATCGTCGCCGGGCTGTTCGACGAACGCGACCCGGCGGTCAAGAAGCTGCTGTCGATGGCGATCTCCACCGCGCGCGCGCGCGGCAAGTACGTCGGCATCTGCGGCCAGGGTCCCAGCGACCATCCGGACCTGGCGCAGTGGCTGATGGAACAGGGGATCGAGTCGGTGTCGCTGAATCCGGACACCGTCGTGGACACCTGGCTGCGACTGGCCAAGGCGAAGGCCGGTTGACTCCGGAGGTGGCCATGCCGCTGGCAGGCGGACACTCTCGCGCGCCTGTTCCCGCGGCCATCTCCGCCGCTGACCCGGGACGCGGGCGCCGCAGGATGCCGCCATGGCGCCCCGTGGAGGACTCGACATGGACCTGACCGCTTTCCTGGAACAGCTTCCCTTCAAGGGCGTCCTGCTGACCTGGGGCACGAAACTGGCGATCGCCCTGCTGATCTTCGTGATCGGGCGCCGCGTCGCCATCTGGATCGCGCAGGTCATCCAGCGTGCGCTGACGCGGGCCGAGGTCGAACCCACCTCGGCACTGTTCCTGCAGAAGGTCGCCTACGTGATCCTGCTGGTGGTGCTGGTGCTGGCGGCGTTGCAGGTGATCGGCATCCCGATGACCTCGATGATCGCGGTGCTCGGCGCCGCCGGTCTCGCCATCGGCCTGGCGCTGAAGGATTCGCTGTCCAACATCGCCTCGGGGGTGATGCTGGTGTCGCTGAAGCCGTTCCGAGTCGGCGACGTGGTCACCATCGCCGGGGAAACCGGCAAGGTCGAACAGGTCAGCATCTTCCAGACCCGTCTGCGCGGCGGCGACAATCAGACCATCGTCCTGCCCAACAGCCTGATCACGGCCGACGCGATCATCAACCTGACGCCGGACACGATGCGCCGGATCGAGCTGGTCGTCGGCATCGGCTACCAGGACGACATCGGCGCCGCGCGGACTGCGGCATTGGCGGTCATGCACGCCGACCCGCGGGTGCTCGCCGACCCGGCCCCGGACGTGCTGGTGTACGCGTTGGCCGACAGCAGCGTGAACCTCGGCATCCGCTGCCACGTGCGCAACGACGACCATTTCGCCGCCCGGTGCGAACTGACCGAACGCATCAAGCAGGCTTTCGACGCGGCCGGCATCAGCATCCCGTTCCCGCAGCGCGACGTGCACCTGTTCCCGCGTCCCGCCGGCGATGCCGACGCGCCCGCGCCGCAATCGGGGGAAAGCGGCCGCATGGCCGGCGCGTCCGGCAACCCCGGACTACGGCCCGCTGCCGACGCGGAATGACCGTCAGGCGCCGCCCTGCGGCAGGCCGCCGAACACGCCCATCGGCTGCCGGTAGTGGCGCAGCTCGGCGATCGAATCGTGGACGTCGCTCAGCGCGGTGTGCGCAGCCTCCTTGCTGACTTCGGCCAGGACCTGCGGGGCCCAGCGCCGCGCCAGTTCCTTGAGCGTGCTGACGTCGAGATTGCGGTAGTGGAAATACCGTTCCAGCATCGGCATCTGCCGGTGCAGGAAGCGGCGGTCCTGGCAGATCGAGTTGCCGCACATCGGCGAGGCGTTGGCCGGCACCCACTGCGCCAGGAACGCCAGCGTGCGGGCCTCGGCTTCGGCCATCGACACGCCCTCCTCCAGCACCCGTCGCCACAGTCCGGTCTTGGCGTGCTGGCGGCGATTCCAGTCGTCCATCGCCTCCAGTGCCGACAGTGGATGCGCGATCGCCAGTTCCGGGCCTTCGGCCAGCACGTTGAGCTGGGAATCGGTGACCACGGTGGCGATTTCCAGGATCGAATCGCGATCGGTGTCGAGCCCGGTCATCTCCAGGTCGATCCAGATCAGGCGTCCTTCGCTGTTTCCGTTCGGGCTGTGGGCCATGCGCTCGCGGTCGGTGTCCAGGGTCCCGGCATCATACCGCCGCCTCCATGCGCGGCTACCGCGGCTCAAAGCGGCGGCTTGCCGCGCTTGCGGCGGAAGTAGTCGCGCAGACGGGCACCGGCTTCCCCGGCCAGCACCCCGCCCTGCACCGCCATGCGGTGGTTGTGGCGCGGGTCGGCGAGCAGGTCGAACACGCTGCCGGCGGCGCCGGTCTTGGGGTCGGCGGCGCCGTAGACCAGGCGCGCGATGCGCGCATGGACCATCGCCATCGCGCACATCGCGCAGGGTTCCAGGGTCACGTACAGCGTGGCGCCGAGCAGCCGGTGGTTGCCCAGGCGCCGGCCGGCCTGGCGCAAGGCGACGATCTCGGCGTGCGCGGTCGGGTCGTGCTCGGTGATGTTGCGGTTCCAGCCTTCGCCCAGGACCTCGCCGTCGGCCGAGACCAGCACGGCGCCGACCGGAATCTCGTCGTCCTCGTGCTCGGCGCGCTGCGCGAGCGCGAGCGCATGCCGCATCCAGCGTGCGTCGTCGGTCGCCATCGAATCAGGATCCGTCACGCGCGCTCCCAGGCTTGGTCCGATCTCATTGCCGCCATCCATGCGTCATGACTTCGGCTTCGGAGCGCCCGGCCGCCACGGCCGCTCGGCAGCGCGCTGCAGGCCGAGGCCCGCAAGCAGACAGGCCGCCTACTCCCATTCGATGGTCGCGGGGGGCTTGCCACTGATGTCATAAACAACGCGAGAAATACCACGCAATTCATTGATTATTCTATTTGAAACCTTGCCGAGAAACTCGTACGGCAACTGCGCCCAGTGCGCGGTCATGAAATCGACGGTTTCCACCGCACGCAATGCGATCACCCATTCGTAGGCGCGCGCGTCGCCGACCACTCCGACCGATTTCACCGGCAGGAACACCGCGAACGCCTGGCTGACCTGGTCGTACAGTCCAGCGGCGCGCAATTCCTCAATGAAGACATGGTCCGCCCTGGCCAGCAGATCCGCATATTCCGGCCGCACCTCGCCGAGGATGCGCACGCCCAGGCCCGGGCCCGGGAACGGATGCCGGTAGACCATCTCGCGCGGCAGCCCCAGTTCCACGCCCAGCCGCCGGACCTCGTCCTTGAACAGCTCGCGCAGCGGCTCCACCAGCCCGAGCTTCATGTGCTCGGGCAGGCCGCCGACGTTGTGGTGGCTCTTGATCACGTGGGCCTTGCCGGTGCGGCTGCCGGCCGACTCGATCACGTCGGGATAGATGGTGCCCTGTGCCAGCCAGCGGGCGTTGGCGAGCTTGCCGGCCTCCTCGTCGAAGATCTCGACGAACAGGTTGCCGATGACCTTGCGCTTGGCTTCCGGATCGGTGACGCCTGCCAGCGCCTTGAAGTAGCGCTCGGCGGCGTCGACGCGGATCACCTTCACGCCCAGGTGCTCGGCGAAAGTCGCCATCACCTGGTCACCCTCGTTGAAGCGCAGCAGGCCGGTGTCGACGAACACGCAGGTCAGCTGCTCGCCGATCGCCTTGTGCAGCAGCGCGGCGACCACCGAGGAATCCACCCCGCCGGACAGGCCGAGGATCACCTCGTCGCTGCCGACCTTCGCGCGCACACGCGCGATCTGGTCCTCGATGATGTGCTCGGGCGTCCACAACGTGGCGCAGCCGCAGATGTCGACCACGAAGCGGCGCAGCAGCGCCTGCCCCGATTTGGTATGCGTCACCTCGGGATGGAACTGCACGCCGTACCAGCGCCTGGCCTCGTTGGCCATCGCCGCCACCGGGATGCGCTCGGTGCGCGCGGTGACGGTGAAGCCGGGCGGCGCGACCGCGACGTGGTCGCCGTGGCTCATCCACACGTCCAGCCGCGGCGGCGAGCCCGGCCGGTCCTGCAACCCGTCCAGCAGCGCGTCCGGCGCCACCAGCTCCACCTGGGCGTGGCCGAATTCGCGCTGGTCGGCGGCCGCGGTGGCGCCGCCCAGCTGCGCGGCCAGGGTCTGCATGCCGTAGCAGATGCCCAGGATCGGCACCCCGGCGTCGAACACCTGCTGCGGCGCGCGCGGCGCGCCGGCGACGGTGGTGGATTCCGGGCCGCCGGACAGGATGATGCCCTTGGCGCCGAAGCCGGCGATCTGCGCCGGATCGTGGTCCCAGGCCCAGATCTCGCAGTACACGCCCAGCTCGCGGATGCGGCGCGCGATCAGCTGCGTGTACTGCGCACCGAAGTCGAGGACCAGGATCTTGTCGGAATGGATGTCGTCGCGCTGCGGGTCGGTCATGGGGCCGGAGTCGGGCTGGGGCGGGATCGGAAGCGGCTGCGGCGGACGCTGGAGCCCGGGGCGCGAATCCCCGGCCCCGCGCCGGCGTCAGCTCATCCGGTAGTTGGGCGGTTCCTTGGTGATCTGCACGTCGTGGACGTGGCTTTCGCGGGTGCCGGCCGTGGTGACCTTGACGAAAGAAGGCTTGCGGCGCATCTCCTCGATGGTCGCGCAGCCGACGTACCCCATCGCCGCGCGCAAGCCGCCCGCGAGCTGATGGACTACGCCACCCAGCGGGCCGCGGTACGGCACCCGGCCCTCGATGCCCTCGGGCACCAGCTTGTCCGGGTCGGAGGCTTCCTGGAAATAGCGGTCCTTGCTGCCCTTCTCCATCGCCGCCAGCGAGCCCATGCCGCGATAGCTCTTGTAGCTGCGGCCCTGGAACAGCTCGCTCTCGCCCGGTGATTCCTCGGTGCCGGCGAACAGGCCGCCGACCATCACCGCGGAGGCGCCGGCGACGATCGCCTTGCCGATGTCGCCGGAGTAACGGATGCCGCCGTCGGCGATCAGCGGGATGCGGTCGGCCAGCGCCTCGGCCACCATCGACACCGCGGTGATCTGCGGCACGCCGACCCCGGCCACGATCCGGGTGGTGCAGATCGAACCCGGGCCGACGCCGACCTTGACCGCGTCCGCGCCGGCATCCATCAGCGCCAATGCGGCATCGCCGGTGACGATGTTGCCGCCGACCACCTGCAGTTGCGGGAAGCGCTGCTTGGTCCAGGCGACGCGCTCGATCACGCCCTGCGAGTGCCCGTGCGCGGTGTCGACGATGACCACGTCCACGCCCGCGGCGACCAGCGCCTCGATGCGGCGCTCGGTGTCGCCGCCGACCCCGACCGCGGCGCCGACCAGCAGGCGCTCGTGGCTGTCGTAGGCGGCGTTGGGGTTGTCCTGCTTCTTCTGGATGTCCTTGACCGTGATCAGCCCGCGCAGCTCGAAACCGTCGTTGACCACCAGCACCTTCTCGATCCGGTGCTTGTGCAGCAGGCCGAGCACCTCGTCGTCGGAGGCGCCCTCCTTCACCGTGACCAGCTTGTCGCGCTTGGTCATGATGTGGCGCACCGGATCGTCGAGCTTCTTCTCGAAGCGCATGTCGCGGCCGGTGACCAGGCCGACCAGATGGCCGTCGCTGTCGACCACCGGCACCCCGGAGATGTTGCGCGCGCGGGTGAGCTTGAGCACCTCGCCGATGGTGGTCTCGGGGCCGACGGTGAACGGGTCCTTGATCACCCCGGCCTCGAAGCTCTTGACCCGCGCGACTTCCGCGGCCTGGCGCTCCAGCGGCATGTTCTTGTGGATGATGCCGATGCCGCCGAGCTGGGCCATGGCGATCGCCAGGCGCGCCTCGGTCACGGTGTCCATGGCCGCAGACACGATCGGCAGGTTCAGGCGCAGGTTGCGGGTCAGGCGCGTGGCCAGCGAGACGTCCCGGGGCAGGACCGTGGAGTGCGCGGGGACGAGGGAGACGTCGTCGAAGGTGAGCGCTTCAGCCTGGATGCGGAGCATGGCCGGTCCGGAGTGGATGAAGCGCGTCATTGTAGCGCGCAAGGGCGCCATTCGCTTGGCGCCCGTTTGCGGCGCGCGCTCGTGCGCGGGCTGGCCCGGCCGTGCGGGCTTGCACGGGCGCGCCACCCGCGCGGCCGCGCTTACGCCGGATCCGCGGCTTCCGCGGCTTCCAGGGTGTTCTGCATCAGCGTGGCCACGGTCATCGGCCCCACCCCGCCCGGGACCGGCGTGATCCAGCTGGCCCGCTGCGCCGCCGCGGCGAAGCCGACATCGCCGACCAGGCGGCCGTCGTCCAGGCGGTTGATGCCGACGTCGATCACCACCGCGCCCGGCTTGACCCATTCGCCCGGAATCAGCGCCGGGCGCCCGACCGCCACCACCAGGATGTCGGCGCCGCGCACGGACGCTTCCAGCACCGCGGGCGGGGTGAACTTGTGGCAGCAGGTGGTGGTGCAGCCGGCGATCAGCAGTTCCAGCGCCATCGGCCGGCCGACGTGGTTGCTGACGCCGACGATGGTGGCGCTCTGCCCGCGCACCGGGCGGTCGGTATACGCCAGCAGCGTGGTGATGCCGCGCGGGGTACACGGGCGCAGGCCAAACTGGCGCAACGCCAGGTGGCCGACATTCTCGGGATGGAAGCCGTCGACGTCCTTGCGCGGATCCACGCGATGGATCAGCGCGGCAGGATCGCGGCGATCGGGCAGCGGCAACTGCACCAGGATGCCGTGGACCTGCGGGTCGGCGTTCAGTCGATCGATCAGCGCCAGCAGTTCCGCGTCGTCGGTGTCCGCGGGCAGATCGAAGTCGAAGGCGCGGATGCCGACCTTCTCCGCCGCACGGCGCTTGTTGCGCACGTACACCGCCGAGGCCGGATCGTTGCCCACCAGCACCACCGCCAGCCCGGGACGGGAGCGGCCGGCGGCCAGGCGGGCGTCGACCCGCAGCTTGAGCGAGTCCAGCAGGTCTTCGGCGATGCGCTTGCCGTCGAGGATGCGTGCGGTCATGGTCCGTTCTTGTGGTGTGCGGTCAGGGCCGGCGATGCGGCAGGAGCGCCGCGCCAGGCGCGGCAATCGGCGCTAGGCTGTGGCGCCGGTTGCCCGACAGCTGCCCGGGCCCGGCAATTATCCCCCATCCGCGCGCAGGGCCGCCGCCATGACCGAGTCCGACCACGAAACAACCCAGATCGAGGCCGCCGTATTCCGGCGTCTGCTGCAGCATCTGATGCGCGACCACCCGGAAGTGCAGAACATCGAGCTGATGGCGCTCGCCGGCTTCTGCCGCAATTGCCTGGCCGACTGGTACCGGGAAGCGGCGCAGGCCCGTGGCATCGCCATGACCCGCGACGAGGCGCGCGCGGCGGTCTACGGCGAACCGGCTGCGCAGTGGAAAGCCCGGCACCAGCGCGAGGCCACGGCCGAGCAGCTGGCGGCGTTGGCGGCAGCGCAACGCGGGCGCGACGCCCGGTGAACGCGATGCGGGCGCCGCGCACTAGGGCGTGCGCGGACAGCGCGGGATACCGGCGCCGAGCACGCAGTGGACGCAGCATTGTCCCGGCGACACGGGCGCTGGCGGCAGCGGCAGCCGCACGGCCGGTAATGGCGACAGCGGCTTGAGCTTGAGCAGCGCCACCCAGTTCTGGCGGTTGAAACTGCAGGCGTCTTCATTGTCCGGCGCGCAGCCCACGGGCGTGCCCTGCGGCAACGACCAGAACCGGCCGCGGCGGTTGAGCGGCAGCATGCGCAAGGTGACGCCCTGCAGGACGTTGCCGCCGACCAGATACAGGCGGTCGGGTGCCGGACTGATGGCCACGGCGATGTCGCAGTGCATGGCCAGTCCGGCGTCGGCGTTATCCGCCAGGAACGCCAGCAACCCGGCATGGTCGACGACTGCGGTACTGCCGCGCACATAGCACAGCAGGTCGCCGGGCGCCGGGATGGCCGCAACCGGATCGACCAGCGTGTAGGGGCTGCGGTCGGGACGCCGGTAGGCGTCGCGGACGTAATCGATGTGGCTGGCCGAGGGACGGAATCCCGGCACCCCCGCCTGCAGCAGCACGTAGGAGACGAACGCCGCCGACCACGGCTTGTCGACCAGGAACGCGCGGCACGCCGGCGACGAATCGCCTGCGTCGGTGGCGTAGCCGCACGTGGCCGCGCCGGCGGCGCCGCGCATGCCCCACAACAGGCCGCTGCCGCGCCAGTAGTCGACGACCCGCTTCCAGGCCGGCGTCACGCCGTCGCGCAGGCGGGCGGTCTCGGCTTCGGCCACGGTCATGCTGGCCAGGCGCCCGCGGCCATCGATGAAGGGGCTGTGCCAGAGTGCGTTCTCGCGGCAGGCGATCGCGGCGATGCGCGCGGCCAGACTGTCCGCGGGCGCCGGCTGCGACGATCCGCAGTCGCCGGCGGCCGCGGCGTCGCCCGCAGCGAGGGCCAGCGCGGCCAGCAGCAACAGCGCCGGGATGGAGCGATGCGGACGGGCGAACGCCATCGGATCCCCTTGCGGAGCAACCCGCGCGCGACGGGCGCCGGGCGCGGCTAATGACCGGAGCAGAACCTCGCGTAGTCAATATAGCCGGGGAACGGCGTCCCGGCCGCGCACACCGGACAAGCCGGATCCGGCGCCAGGCGGGTTTCGCGGAACCGCATCGCCAGCGCGTCGAAATGCAGCAGGCGCCCGGCCAGCGGTTCGCCCAGGTCCAGCAGCAGCTTCAGCGCCTCGGTCGCCTGCAGCATGCCGATCACCCCCGGCAGCACGCCCAGCACGCCGGCCTCGCTGCAGTTGGGCGCGGCGTCCGGCGGTGGTGGTTCCGGGAACAGGCAGCGATAGCACGGCGCCTGGCCGCGCCGGCGACCGGCGTCGAACACGCTCACCTGCCCTTCGAAGCGGTGCACCGCGCCATAGACCAGCGGTTTTCCCAGCTTCACGCAGGCGTCGTTGAGCAGGTAACGCACCGGGAAGTTGTCGGCGCCGTCGACGACCACGTCCACGCCCTCGAGCATGCGCTCGACGTTGGCGCTGTCGACGCGTTCGGCGAGCGGCTCGATCCGGATTTCGGGATTCAGCGCCGACAGCGCGGTCGCGGCGGAAGCGACCTTGGCCACGCCGATGCGCGCCTCGGTATGCAGGATCTGCCGCTGCAGGTTGCTGCGCTCGACCACGTCGTCGTCGGCGATGCGCAGCGCGCCGACGCCTGCGGCGGCCAGGTAGTACGCGGCCGGCGAACCCAGGCCGCCGGCACCGAGCAGCAGCACGCGCGCGGCCTGCAATCGCCGTTGCCCGGCAAGGCCGATTTCCGGCAGGCGCAGGTGGCGCGAGTAACGCTCGCCGAAGTCGGCATCGATGTCCGGCCGCAGCATCGGCAGCGCGGCCGACGCCCAGGCGTCGGTGCCACCGGCGACCGAGGCCACGTTGCGGTAGCCGCGGGCTGCGAGCGCCTGCGCCGCCAGCTGCGAGCGGCGCCCACTCTGGCAGATCAGCAGGACCTCGGCGTCCGGGTCGGGCAGGTGCCGTGCCGGCGTGGCCTCCAGCGCCTCGCGGACGATGCTGCGGGCACCTCGCGCCATGCCCAGGGCGCATTCGTGCTCGGCACGCACGTCGATCAGCACGGCTCCGGCCTGCAACCGGGCCAGGGCCTGCGCGGGCGTGAGTTCGCGGATGCTCATGCCGCCATTATCCGCCGGTTGCCGTGGCCGGCAGCAGGCGCCTGCCCGGCGCGACGGGCAGCCGGTTCATCTGGGCGTGACGCCCGCCGCCTGCAGGTCGTCGGGCGTATTGAGATTGCCGAAACGCACCCCGGCGCAACGCGCGCACGCCATGCCGAGCCCGGCCTGGAGCGCATGCACGGCCAGTGCGCCGGCCTGCAGCGCGCGCGGCGCGGCGGCACGCAACGCCGCGACGCGCCACAACGCGACCAGCGGTTGCGGGCCGTCGTCGTCGGCGGCAAAGGCGCCATTGGCACTGGCCGCGGCACGCAGCGTCGGCAACAGGCACGCGTCGACCTCCACCAGGTCCACCGGCAGCGTCAGCAGCCACGGGCTGGCGCAGGCCTGTGCCAGCGCCTCCAGCCCCGCGAGCGGCCCGCCCGCGGGGGCGCGATCGGCGACCACCTGCAGACCATGCGCGGCGTAGCGCCCGGGGTCGGTGTTGGCGCTGACCAGTACGGCGCCGACCACGTCGGCGAAGCGCCGCTGCCAGCGCAGCACCTGCGGCACCCCTTCGCGCGTCAGCCAGGCCTTGTCGCAACCGCCCAACCGCGTGCCGCGTCCCCCGGCAAGGATGCCCAGGGTGAGGTCGCGCGATGCGCTGCTCGCCTGGCCGGCCACGCTCACTTCCCGCGCTTGACGTGCCGGATCAGGCGCTGTTTTTTCGCGACCTGGCGCTCGCTGAGGACGTTCTTCCTGTCCTTGTACGGATTCTCGCCTTCCTTGAACACGAAGCGCACCGGCGTGCCGACCAGCTTGAAGCGCTTGCGGAAGAAATTCTCGAGGTAGCGGCGGTAGCTGTCCGGCAGCGCGCGCAGGCGGTTGCCATGGACCACGAAGGTCGGCGGGTTCTCGCCGCCGGGATGGGCGAAGCGCAGCTTGGGCGCGTGTCCGCGCACGATCGGCGGCGGATGCGCCTCGACCGCCGCCTCCAGCGCCCGCGTCACCTCGGCGGTGCCGAACTGGCGCATGGCCGAGGCGTGCGCGCGGTGGATCGCGCGGAACAGCTCGCGCAGGCCGGAGCCGTGCAGCGCGGAAATGCGCACCGCCTCGGCCCAGTCGACAAACGCCAGCTTGCGCGCCAGCAGCGCCTGGGTCTGCTGGCGCTGGTAGTCGCTCTGTCCGTCCCACTTGTTGACCGCCACCACCAGCGCGCGCCCGGCGTCGAGCACCGCGCCGAGCACGCCGGCGTCCTGCTCGGTCACGCCCTCGCCGGCATCGAGCAGGATCACCGCGACCTGGCAGTGTTCGATCGCCTGCAGGGTCTTGACGATCGAGAACTTCTCCACCGCCTCCTCGACCCTGGACTTGCGCCGCAGGCCGGCGGTATCCACCAGCCGGTACTTGCGGCCGTCGCGCTCGATGTCCACCGCGATCGAGTCGCGGGTGGTGCCGGGCACGTCGGAGGCGATCATCCGCTCCTCGCCGAGGATGCGGTTGACCAGGGTCGACTTGCCGACGTTGGGGCGGCCGACGAAGGCGATGCGGATGCGCTCGGGATCCTCGTCCAGGATCGGCGCATCGCCGTCGCCGGGCAGCACCTGCAGCACCCGCGCCAGCAACCCGTCCAGGCCCTGGCGGTGCGCCGAGGACACGCCGAACATGTCCTTGATGCCGTAGCGCGCGAACTCGCCGAGCGCCGCCTGCGCATCGATGCCGTCGGTCTTGTTGACCACCAGGTACACCGGCTTGGCGGTCTTGCGCAGCCAGGCCAGGACCGCGTCGTCGAGGGCGGAGGCGCCTTCGCGGCCGTCGACCACGAACAGGATCAGGTCGGCCTCTTCGGCCGCGGCGCGCGACTGCCGTGCGGTGGCGCCGGCCAGCCCTTCCTCGCTGCCGGCGATGCCGCCGGTGTCCACCAGCACGAATGGGCGCACAGGGTCCTGGCGGCACACGCCGTAGTTGCGGTCGCGGGTGACGCCGGGCGCGTCGTGCACCAGGGCGTCGCGGGTGCGGGTCAACGCGTTGAACAGCGTCGACTTGCCGACGTTGGGGCGACCGACCAGGGCGACCAGGGGCAACATGGCTGCAGGCGGGGTTGCGGGCATGACGGGATCCATCAAACGCGCGACCCCGGGCAACAACCTCGCCCGGGGTCGCGCAGGGCCTGCCGTTGGCGGTTACTGTCCCAGGCGCCAGGCACTGATCTCGCCACCGGTGCTCTGCACCACCAGGATGCCGTCGGCCACGACCGGTGCGGCGCGGATCGGGTCGCCGGCGGCGTCGACGCGGGCGGCGAAGGCGCCGTCGTCGAGCTTGAGCCAGTGCAGGTAGCCTTCGTAGTCGCCGACCACGGCGTAGTCGCCCTGCAGCGTCGGCGCGGTGACGTTGCGGCGCGCGAGTGCGGCCTGTTGCCACAGCGCGGCGCCGCTGGCCTTGTCCAGGCCCCAGACGGTACCGTCGGGATCGGTAACCACGACGCGGTCCGCGGACACCGCGACCTGTCCCGGACCGCCGGCGTCGTGCGCCCACAGCGGACGCCCGCTGGGGCCGTCGATGGCCATGGTCTGCTTCTTGTAGCTGGTGGCGAACAGCACGGTGCCGTCGAGCACCGGGGTGCCGTCGATGTCGGCCATGCGGTCGAGCTCGCTGCGGCCTTCGGCGGCGGCCACCGTCTGTTCCCACAGCAGGCGGCCGTCGGCCAGCGCCAGCGCCGACAGCGTGCCGTCGTCGTTGCCGACGAAAGCCAGCCCCGGCCCCAGCAGCGGCGAACCGTTGCCGCGCACGCTGAGAGTCGGGGTCTCGCGCTCCCAGAACCAGCGACGCTCGCCGCTGGCCGCGTCGAAGGCGGTAACGCGGCCATCGTTGGAGCGCACCAGCACCAGCCCCTGCCCGACCGCCGGCGCGGCGACCACCTCGCTGCCGACCTTCGCGGTCCATTTCTGCGCACCGGTGGCGGCGTCGAGCGCGAGCACGTCGCCTTCCAGACTGCCGACCGCCACCAGGCCGTCGCCGGCGCCGGGGCCGCCGGACAGCGGCAGCTCGCTCTCGTGCTGCCAGAGTGCAGCGCCGGTCTGCAGGTCGAAGGCACGCACGCCCCCTTCCACGGCCGCGGCATAAACATGGCCGTCGGCGACCGCCGGGCCCTGGCGCGCACCGAGCCGGCCCTCGCCCTTGCCGGCTCGGGCCGACCACAGCTTCTGGGCCTTCGCCGAGGGCGCGAATTCGGTGAGCTCGGCGGGCTTCAGGGTCTCGCCGCGCTTGCCGCCGAACCAGCCCTTGACGGTGCTGCAACCGCCCAGCGCAACCGCGCAGACGAGCAGCAGGGCCAGGCTCGCGCCAGACCTGCCGGACGGAGTACGCGATGCGGAACGCAGGTGTGCTGGCTTCATCAACTACGGGCCTCGGGCTGGGCCGGCGCACCGCCGACCTCGGAGAGTTTGAGTTCGATCACGTTGCGCTGCGGCGAGCCGACTTCCAGCCCGGTCAGCGCCTGGCTGTAGGCGGCCTGCGCCTGCGGTTTCTGGCCCAGTGCGCTGAAAGCGTCACCGCGCACCTGCAGGGTTTCCGGGTCGCGGCTGTCGCCGGGCAGCAGCGCCAGCGCCTCCTTCGCCTTGCCGGCATCGATCAGCAGCCGCGCCAGGCGTTGCTCGACGATCGCGGCCGTTTCCGCTCCGTCGGGCTTGGCCGCGCGCAGCGTGGCGATGGCGGCGTCGCGCTGGCCGGCCGCGAGTTGCGCCTCGGCCAGCGCCAGCGCGGCGAGCGTGTCGTAGGTACCGGCTGGCAGCGCCTCGACCTGCGCCTGCGCTTGCGCGAGCTTGCCGGACTGCAGGGTGTCGATCAGGGCCTGGTACTGGGTGCCGGCCTGCATGCTCTGCTGGACCCGCTGCGCCTGCCACCAGCGCCAACCCCAGATCAGGAGCAGGCCCAGCGCCAGACCGCCGATCAGGCCCGCGGCGTTGTCGCGCAGCCAGGTACGGACCCGTTCGCCCTGTTCGTGTTCGTCGAGAAGATCGTCGATTGCCATGCGGCTGCCATGCTGCCTGTTGGCCGGCGCAGTCGGCTGCGACCGGTGGGGTGGACTGGCTCGGCCTCATGCCCCGTGGTCGGGGCCGGCGCCGGGTCAGTCGGCGGCAGGCGCGAGGGATCCGTCAGAGGATACCGTAAAGCGCGCGACATTCGCGCGCAGGTAGGGGGTCAGGTCTGCCGGCCGGCCATGGCTGCGCACGTCCACGACGTTGGCGTCGCCCAGCACTACCCTGCCTACTTCGTCCACGTCGTAGCTGCGTTGCTCGCCGGCACGCAGCAGCGACTGCTCCAGGGTACGGCCGTCGCGGGCGACGATCTCGACCCAGCTGTCCCCGCGCAGGCGCAGCGACAGCGCCGGGGCTGCCGGCGCCGGCAGCGGCGCCAGCGATGCCACCAGCGGGCGCGCCTGGTCGACGGCATCGCGCGTGCCGGCGTCGCCGAAAGCGGGCACATCCAGCGGCGCGGCGTCGTGCGCGACGCTGCCCAGGTGCGGGCGCGTGGCCAGCCAGACGGGAATCGCGATCGCGATCGTCATCACCACGTAGACCAGGCGGCGTGCGGCCTGCTCGGCAAAGTGCTGCAACGGCCGGGTGTAGGTGCGCGGCACCAGCTTCGGCGGCTCCACCGGGGCGACGCCGGAGGCCTCGAACATCGGCGCCGTGGTCAAACCCAGCAGACGCGAATAGCTGCGCAACTGGCCGCGGACGAACACCGGCGCGCCGAGGCGGCTCCAGTCCTCGACTTCCAGCGACTGCACCACGCGCAGCGGCATCTTCAGGCGTGCGGCGACATCGGCCTGGCTGAGACCGGCCGCCTCGCGGGCCTTGCGCAACCGGGCGCCGCAACCGCGGTCGCCCTCGGGCACTCCGTTTCCGGACTGCGTGGGATTCGCCTGCATTATCGCTGCCCCAATTCCCCCGACGGCCCCGGCGTTTGCGGGAATTCCGTCCTGATCCGTTGAACATAGCGAGCGGCCGCGGCAGTGTCGCCGAGTTTCTGCTCGATCTGTGACGCAAGTCGCAACACGTCCGGCGTGGCTGGTGCAGCCGCCAGCCGGCGTTCGGAGAACGCGCGCGCCTGCAGGTAGTCGCCGGCGCGGTATTCGAGCGCCGCCAATGCAGCCAGCGCGGTCGGATTGGCGGGATCGTACTGCAGCCCGCGGCGCAGGTCGCGTTCGGCGCGCGCGGTCTGCCCCGCCGTCAGCGCGCAGGAACCGGCGTTGGCCAGGGCCACGGCCGGCGTGCGGTAGCCGGGGTCGGCCAGCGCGCGGTCGAACAGAGGTAGCGACTCGGCGACCCGGCCGTTGCCGCACAGCCAGGCGCCGTAGTTGCTGAGCACCGCGCCGCGCGTCGGCGCCAGTTCCACGGCCCGGGCGTAATGGCCGCCGGCGCGGGCAGCATCGCCGCGGCGCTCGGCGACCACCGCCAGCAGCGTATGCGCGTCGGCCGAAGCCGGGTCGGCCTTGAGTGCGGCCTCGGCCTCGGCCTCGGCCTGGTCGAGCTGGCCGCTGCGCAGCCGCTGCTCGGCCAGCGCCACCCGCTCCATCGCCGCGATCCGCTTCTGGTCCTGGGGGTCCTCGCGCACGTTGTATTCGGGCGCGACCCGGGTGTATTCGCCGCGCTCGAGCTTGGGTTTGATGAAGGTCAGGCGCGAGCAGCCCGCGGCCACCACGCACACCAGCACGGCGCAGGCGATCGCCCTATGCGGCCGCATGTCCCGCTCCTGCCTCGGCGTCGAGGCCCTGGGCGACGAGTTGCCGCCGGAACTCGGCCTGGCGGCGGGTCCGGTCCAGCACCTGGCCCTTGAGCTGGCCGCAGGCGGCGTCGATGTCGTCGCCGCGGGTGCGTCGCACCGGCGCGATCAGGCCGGCTTCGTTCAGCAGCTTCTGGAAGGCGCGGATCGCGCCTTCGTCGGGGCGTTCGAAGCGCGTGCCCGGGAACGGGTTGAACGGGATCAGGTTGACCTTGGCCGCGTCCTTCATCTGCACCCGGCGCTCGAATGCGTGCATCAGCCCGACCAGCCCGCGCGCATGCTCGGGCTGGTCGTTGACGCCCTGCATCAGGGTGTATTCGAAGGTTACCGAGGTGCCGGGCCGGCGCTGCGCATAGCGCACGCAGGCGTCCATCAGCACGGCGATCGGGTACTTGCGGTTGATCGGCATCAGCTCGCTGCGCAGCTCGTCGAACGGCGCATGCAGCGAGACCGCCAGCGACACGTCGCTGACCTCGCCGAGCTTGTCGATCTGCGGCACCATGCCCGCAGTGGACAGGGTGACGCGCTTGTTGGCCAGGCCGTAGCCGAGATCGTCGCGCATGATGCTCATCGCGCGCACGACGTTGTCGAAGTTGGCCAGCGGCTCGCCCATGCCCATCATCACCACGTTGGTCAGCTTGCGCTGCTGGTGCGGGACATTGCCCAGGTGGCGCGCGGCGACCCACACCTGGCCGATGATCTCGGCGGTGGTCAGGTTGCGGTTGAAGCCCTGGGTCGCGGTCGAGCAGAACCGGCAGTTCAGGGCGCAACCGACCTGGCTGGATACGCACAGGGTGCCGCGGCCCTTGTCGGGGATGAACACCGCCTCGATCGCGTTCTTCGGGTCCATGCCGAGCAGCCACTTGTGGGTGCCGTCGGCGGAGGGCTTGTCGAGCAGGACCGTCGGCGCCCGCACCTCGGCATGTTGTTCGAGCTTGGCGCGCAGGGCCTTGCCCAGGTCGGTCATCTGCCCGAAATCGGTGACGTAGCGGTGATGGATCCATTTCATCACCTGGTGCGCGCGGTAGCGCTTCTCGCCCAGGACCCGCTCGAAGAAATCCTCGAGCGCGGCGCGGTCGAGGTCGAAGAGGTTGGTCTTCGGCCCCGTCGCCGCGACGGCGGGGCCGGATGCGGACGCGACCATCGTGCCGCTGCCGCTGGGGATGCCGGCGGCGGAGGGATTGTCGATGGCGTCGTCGCGGATCATGCCGGGCTCAGCGGGCGTAGACGTCGGTGGCCGGGAAGAAATACGCGATCTCGATCGCGGCGTTCTCCAGCGAGTCCGAGCCGTGCACGGCGTTGGCGTCGATCGAGTCGGCGAAATCGGCACGGATGGTGCCCGCCGCGGCGTCCTTCGGATTGGTGGCGCCCATCAGCTCGCGGTTCTTCAGCACCGCGCCTTCGCCCTCCAGCACCTGGATCATCACCGGCCCGGATGCCATGAAGTCGACCAGCGCGGCGAAGAACGGGCGTTCGCGATGCACGGCGTAGAAACCTTCGGCTTCCTGCCGGGACAGGTGCTTCATCTTCGCGGCCACGACCTTGAGGCCGGCTTTTTCGAAACGCGAGTAGATCTCGCCGATGACGTTCTTGGCGACGGCATCGGGCTTGATGATCGAGAGGGTGCGCTCCAGCGCCATGGGAATCTCCGCAATTGGCGGGCGTCCATGCCGGATCGCCCGAGGATAACAGAAAAAACCCGCGTGCTGGCGCGGGTTTGGCCGATATGGCTGCGGACAATTCTAACCGAAATGCCGGCCGCCCCGCACGACCCGAGCAACCGCCAATGCACGGGCTTGATGTGAGTCATGGCGGGCCGCGGGGGCAGCCAGCAGGCTTGACGGCCGAACGGACGCCCCCGGACTGGCGTCGCGCGCTGGCATCAGGCGGATGTCCGGGCAAGCGGCCTGCAACGCTCCCTTTCCCGCCCTCTACCGCGGCCCCGGCATGATCCAGCTCAGCTACAGCACCTTCGGCCTCACCAACCTGCCCTTCGGCGAGGCCATCGATGCGGTGGCGAAGGCTGGGTATGCGGGCGTCGAACTGGGCTTCCACCGCGACCAGTTCAACCCGTTCGAGCTCACCGACGCGGATCTGGATGCGGTGAAGCGGCGACTGGACCGGGCCGGCATCGCCGCCCCCTGCGTGGCCACCGCGTCGCATTTCTTCACCCCCCAGCGGCCGCACGAACCCTCGCTGCTGACCCTCGACCTGGCCGGGCGCAAGCGCCGCATCGACCTGGTCAAGCGCGGCATCCGCGTGGCCCGGCGCCTGGGCGTGAACCTGGTGACCTTCGGCAGCGGCTTCCGCCGCGACGACCACGCGCGCAACCCGTCGCTGGACCCGCGCGAGCTGCTGGCGGATTCGATCCGCGAGTGTCTGCGCGAGATCCGCGACGACGAGGACATCACGCTGCTGATCGAGCCGGAGCCCGGCATGGTCGTCGAAACCCTGGAGCAGGGGCTGGAGCTGCTCGACATGGTCGGCTCGAAGCGCTTCGGGCTGCACATCGACATCTGCCACGCCTACTGCTCCGAAGCCGATTACATCGGCGCGCTGGCCAAGGCCGCTCCCCATGCGCGCTACCTGCACATTTCCGACGCCCGCAAGGGCTACAACCTGAAGATCGTCGAGGACGCCGAACACCTCGAGCTCGACCTGGATTTCGCCAGCTATCTGGTGTACTTCCCGGCCACCGCAGCGTTCCTGCTGGTGGATCGCCGCCATCCGCGGTACTTCTGCGACGACACACCGACTGCCGCGCAGCGCGCGCGCATCGACGGGCACCTGACCCGCGCCGGCGTGGACGCCTCGCTGCTGCAGCTGGTCGACCATGCCGGCCTCTACGCAGGCAGCTCGCCGCTGGACGACGAGATCTTCACTTACCTGATTTCGGTGCCGGGACTCTCCTACGACGTGCTGGAGCGCGCCCGTCCGGTCATCGCCTTCCTGCGCGGCGTGCGCGGCCCGGCGCTGGTGCACGAGATGGTGGCCAACACCCTGACCGGCATCGCGCATTTCCACGAGATCCCGGGCGCGGGTACGCTGGATCTGGCGGCCAGCTTCAAGGCGTTGAACGACAACGGTTTCGACGGCTTCGGCTCGGTCGAGCTGTACCACCACGTCGAGTCCTGGCAGCAGGCGCTCGACGACAGCTACCGTCACCTGGCCGCGATTCCGCAATCGGCCTGATACAGATGCCGGGCAGCGCCATCATCGACCACGAAGCGCTGGGCTGGGCGCCCGGCACCGTCGGCGAACTGGATCACCACCTGCTGAAAGCGCCCAGCGTCAAGCTGCGCGGCGCGCATCCGGGGCCGGCCGGCGACACGGTCTACTGCATCGATCTGCGTCTGCGCCGACCCAACGCCGGCGAGTCCCTCGGCAGCGCGGAATCGCACTCGCTCGAGCACTTCCTGCTGGAAGGCTTCCAGCGCCTGCTGCCGCGGCATTTCATCGGCGTGGGCGTGATGGGCTGCCGCACCGGCTTCTACCTCACCCTGCACAACGAAGGCCGGCGCGCGCGCATCGAGGACGCGCTGGAAACCATCCTGCGCGGCGTGCTGGCGGCGACCGCCGTGCCCTACGCCCGCATCGACCAGTGCGGTCACTGGCGGGACCACGACCTCGCCCGCGCCCAGGCCGTGGCGCGCGAGGTGCTGGAGCGGCGCGCGGCGTGGCGGGACATCGCGTGAGCGGGGCAAGCGGCATGCGTTGGCAGGTCAGCCAGACGCGGCGGGTCGAATATGACCTGGTCAACGTCGAGGACGTGTTCGATCCCGGCAGCGAGGCCTTGCTGTCGATGGGGCGCGTGCGCGCGGGCCGCCGCTTCGTGGTGGTGGACGAGTGCGTGTACCGGCACCACGGGCCGCGCATCCACGCTTATTTCGCCCATCACCGGATCCAGGCGCGGATCGTGCCCTTCCCCGGCGGCGAGGCCGGCAAGACGGTGGAGCGCTGGCTGGGCCTGTTGCGCGAACTGGACGACTTCCCCATCCACCGCCGCGACGAGCCGGTCATCGCCATCGGCGGCGGCGCGCTGACCGACGTGGTCGGCTTCGTGGCCTCCAGCTACCGGCGCGGCGTGCCGCACATCAAGGTGCCGACCACGTTGATGGGCTATGTCGACGCCTCGGTCGGGATCAAGGCCGGGGTGAATTTCAACGACCGCAAGAACCGCCTCGGCAGCTTCGAGCCGCCACGCCGGGTATTGCTGGACCGCCGCCTGCTGGCCACCCTAGAGCCGCGCCACCTGCGCAACGGCCTGTGCGAAATCGTCAAGCTGGCCGTGATCAAGGATGCCGAGCTGTTCGGCCTGCTGGAGCGGCACGGCGCCACCGGCCTGCGCGCGGCATTCCAGGATGCGCATGGCGGCGACATCCTCGACCGCGCCATCGACGGCATGCTGGAAGAGCTGGCGCCGAACCTGTTCGAGGACGAGCTGGCGCGCAAGGTCGATTTCGGCCACACCTTCAGCTACGGCCTGGAAACCCGTTTCGAGGACCGCCTGCTGCACGGCGAGGCGGTGCTGCTGGACATCCTGGTCTCCACCGCCATCGCGCGCCATCGCGGCCTGCTGGCTGTCGGCCACGCCGCGCGCATCCTCGGCCTGGTCGGGCGGCTCGGCATCGCGCCGGCCCTCGAACTGCTGGATGTCGAGCTGATGTGGCAATCGCTGCAAGACCGCGTCGAACACCGCAACGGCCACCAGCGCGTCCCCCTGCCCGCCGCGATCGGCGAATGCGTGTTCGTCGACGACATCGCGCGTGCGGAAATCGCCGCCTCGATCGATACCCTGAAACAATGGACCAGGCCGTAACATGAACCAGTCGCAGAATGTTGATGCCGCGGAAATCGCCCACTTCAACCGCATCGCCCAGCTGTGGTGGGACCCGGCCGGCAAGATGGGCCAGCTGCACGCGATCAACGGCCTGCGCCTGCGCTTCATCACCGACCGCATCCCGGTGGCCCATCCGCGCGTGGTCGACGTGGGCTGCGGCGGCGGCATCCTGACCGAGGCGTTGCACAAGGCCGGCGCCCGGGTCACCGGCATCGACCTGTCCGAGCTCTCGCTGAAAGTGGCTCGCCAGCACGCCGAGCGCGGCGGCCTGGACATCGACTACCGCTACATGGACGTGGAAACCCTGGCGCAGGAAGAAGCCGGCAGCTTCGACGCCGTGACCTGCATGGAAATGCTGGAACACGTGCCGCGCCCGGACCGGGTCATCGCCGCCTGCGCGACGCTGCTCAAGCCCGGCGGCGTGGCGTTCTTCTCCACCATCAACCGCACCTTCAAGGCCTTCGCTTTCGCCATCGTCGCCGGCGAATACATCCTGGGCCTGCTGCCGCGCGGCACCCACAGCTACGGCAAGTTGATACGTCCCGGCGAATTGCGCGCCTGGGCCGGTGCCGCGGGACTGGAGTTCAGCGCCGTGGCCAGCCTCATGTACAACCCGCTGACGCGCAGATTCCGCGTCGCCCCGGACCGCGAAGACATCAACTACATGGCCGGTTTCATCAGGAAGGACTGACCATGCTGCGTCGCTTCCTCGCGCTCTCGCGCTCCACCCACGGGGTGCTGGACATCGCCATGCCCGGCTTCGCGGCGCTGCTGTGGCTGGGGCATTTCCCGCCCTGGCGGGTGCTGGGACTGTGCCTGCTGACGGCGCTGGCCGGTTATACGGCGATCTATGCGCTCAACGACCTGATCGGGGTGAAGGACGACAAGGAGAAGGTCGCCGGCGGCATCAAGCCCGGCTACGCGGTGGAAGCCTCGGAGCTGCGCTACCCGCTGGCGCAGAACCTGATCAGCATGAAAGGCGGACTGGCCTGGTTCGGCTTCTGGTTCGCGGTGGCCATGGTCGGCATCTGGCTGCTGAATCCCGCGATCCTCGTCATCCTGTTCGCCGCCGCCATGCTGGAGGTGGCGTACGTCAAGCTGCTCAAGGTCACCTGGTGGCGCACGGTCGTCAGCGGCCTGGTGAAGTCGGCCGGGCCGGTGGCGGCGGTGTTCGCGGTGGTCCCCGCACCGTCGTGGGCGGGGCTGGCGCTGATGCTGGCCTGGCTGATGCCGTGGGAAATCGGCGGACAGAACATCCCGGCCGACTGGAACGACATCGAGGAGGATCGCCGCATCGGTGCGCGCACCATCCCGCTGGTGTTCGGGCTCCGCGCCGCCGGAGCGATGGTGGTCGTGCTCCTGGCATCGACGGTCGGGCTGAGCCTGCTGCTGCCACGACTGTCGCCGCTGGCGCTGGGCTGGCCGTTCCAGCTGGCCCTGCTGGCGGCGGGCGCGGTTCTGTTGCTGTGGCCGGCGCTGCGCCTCGCACGCACGCTCGACGGACGCCAGGCTGCGCGCCTGTTCGACCGTGCCAGCCTGTACCCGCTGGCGCTGCTGGCCATCGTCACCGCCTTCGTCCTGTCGCGCTGAGCACGACCGCCGCGCCGGCACGCTTGCGGAGCCAGCGGCGGCACGGATCGCTTTCCACCAGCGTCGGTTGACGCGCCGCCTGTCGTGGCGCAGACTCAAACAAGCGTTTGATTCAGGAATGACGATGGCCGCCGTTGCCCCCTTCTCGACCAAGGACCGCATCCTCGGCGCGGCCGAGGAACTGTTCGCCCAGCACGGCTTCGCCGGCACCTCGCTGCGCCAGGTCACCACCCGCGCCGACGTCAACATCGCCGCGGTCAACTACCACTTCGGCAGCAAGGAAAACCTGGTCAACGAGGTCTTCCGCCGGCGCATGGACGAGATGAGCGCGCGCCGCCTGGCGCAACTGCAGGCGGCGCTGCAGCAGCACCCCGGGGAGCTGGAGCCGGTGCTCGCCGCCTTCGTCGAACCGGCGCTGGCCATGGCCCGGGACCGCCAGGGCGGCGGCGCCTTCATCCGCGTGATCGCCCGCGCCTACGCCGAGAAGAACGATAGCCTGCGCAAGTTCCTGTCCGACCGCTACGGCCACGTGCTGCGCGCCTTCGCCAAGGCGATCGCCGGTTGCGTGCCGGGGCTGGGCAAGGAGCAGTTGTACTGGCGGCTGGACTTCCTGTCCGGCGCGCTGACCTACGCCATGGCCGATTTCGGCCTGATCAAGCGGCCGGCCGGTCTGTCCGAGGCCGCGCATCGCGAGCGCGCTGCGCGGGAGCTCATCCGCTTCGCTTCCGCCGGCCTCAAGGCCGAGACGAACTGATTTATTTCAAAGGCTTGCAAACCATGTCTAATAAACTGCTTGTACGCAGGGCCGCGGTCCTCGGGGCCGGCGTGATGGGCGCACAGATCGCCGCCCAGCTCACCAATGCCGGGGTCGACACGGTGCTGTTCGACCTGGCCGCCAAGGACGGCGACCCGAACGGCGTGGCGCTCAAGGCCATCGCCAATCTCGGCAAGCTCTCCCCCGCCCCGCTGGCGAGCAAGGCGCTGGCCGCGTCGATCGCGCCGGCCAACTACGACACCGGCCTCGCGCTGCTGCAAGGCTGCGACCTGGTGATCGAGGCCATCGCCGAGCGGCTGGACTGGAAGCAGGACCTGTACCGGCGCATCGCCCCGCACGTGGCTCCGCATGCGGTGCTGGCCAGCAACACGTCGGGCCTGGGCATCAATGCGCTGGCCGACGTCCTGCCCGAGCAGCTGCGCCCGCGCTTTTGCGGGGTGCACTTCTTCAACCCGCCGCGTTACATGCATCTGGCCGAACTGATCCCGGCCCGGACCACCGACGCCGCGGTGCTGGAGGGCCTGGAGACGTTCCTGACCACCGCACTCGGCAAGGGCGTGGTCTACGCCCGCGACACGCCCAATTTCATCGGCAACCGCATCGGCGTGTTCTCGATCCTGGCGACGATGCACCACACCGCGGCGTTCGGCCTCGGCTTCGACACGGTGGACGCGCTGACCGGGCCGGCGATCGGACGGCCGAAGTCGGCGACCTACCGCACCGCCGACGTGGTCGGGCTGGACACGATGGCGCATGTCATCAAGACCATGGCCGACACCCTGCCGAACGACCCCTGGCATGCGTATTTCAAGACGCCCAAATGGCTCGAGGCGCTGGTCGCCAAGGGGGCGCTGGGACAGAAGACCGGGGCCGGCCTCTACACCAAGCGCGGCAAGGACATCCTGGTCCTGGACCTGCAGGCGCAGGATTACCGCGCCAGCGCCGGCGAGGTCGCGCCGGAAATCGCGGCGATGCTGAAAGAGAAGGATCCGGCGGCGAAGTTCGCGGCGCTGCGCGGCAGCGCGCATCCGCAGGCGCAGTTCCTGTGGGCGGTGTTCCGCGACCTGTTCCACTACAGCGCGTTCCACCTGGCCGACATCGCCGAGACCGCACGCGATGTCGACCTCGCGATCCGCTGGGGCTATGGCTGGTCGCTCGGCCCGTTCGAGACCTGGCAGGCCGCGGGCTGGAAACAGGTCGCCGGCTGGATCGCCGAGGACATCGTCGCCGGCAAGGCGATGAGCGCCGCGCCGCTGCCGGATTGGGTGTTCGACGGCCGCGACGGCGTACACGGCGCCGAAGGCAGCTACAGCCCGGCGAAGAACGCCAAGCTGCCGCGCTCCGCCCTGCCCGTCTACCGTCGCCAGCGCTTTCCGGACCCGGTGCTGGGCGAGCGTTCCGATCCGGGCGAGACCGTGTTCGAGAATGCCGGCCTGCGTGCCTGGCACGACGGCGACGGCGTGCTGGTGGCCTCGTTCAAGACCAAGCTGCACACCGTCGACGACCAGGTGCTGGCCGGGCTGCAGGAAGCCGTCGCCTGCGCCGAGCGCGATTTTCGCGGCATGGTGATCTGGCAGCCGCGGGAGCCGTTCTCGGCCGGCGCCGACCTGGCCGGCGCGCTGGGGTTGCTGCAGGCCGGCGACCTCAAGGGATTCGAGGCGATGGTCGCCGACTTCCAGGCCACCAGCCAGCGGATCAAGTATGCGCTGGTGCCGGTGGTCGCGGCGGTGCGCGGGCTGGCGCTGGGCGGCGGCTGCGAATTCCAGATGCATTCCGCACGCACCGTGGCGCATCTGGAAAGCTACGTCGGCCTGGTCGAGGCCGGGGTCGGCCTGCTTCCGGCCGGCGGCGGGCTGAAGGAACTGGCGGTGCGCGCCGCGCAGGCCGCGGGCCCCGGCGGCGACGTGTTCGCGCAACTGAAGAAGGTGTTCGAGACCGTGGCGATGGCCAAGGTCGGCACCTCCGCGGTCGAGGCGAAGGAACTGGGGCTGCTGCGCGCGGCCGACGTGGTCGCCTTCCACGCCCACGAGACCCTGCACATCGCCCGGCAGCAGGCGCTGGTGCTGGCCGAGTCCGGCTATCGCCCGCCGCTGCCGGCGCGCCGCATCCCGGTCGCCGGCGACGTCGGCATCGCGACCTTCAGGATGCTGCTGGTGAACATGCTCGAGGGCCGCTTCATCAGCGAGTACGACTACGAGATCGCCTCGCGCATCGCCACCGTGCTGTGCGGCGGCGAGGTCGACCGCGGCGCGCTGGTGGACGAAGACTGGCTGCTGCGGCTGGAGCGCGAGCAGTTCGTCGCCCTGGCGCAGCAGGAAAAGACCCAGGCCCGCATCGCGCACATGCTCAAGACCGGCAAGCCGCTGAGGAACTGATGCAAGCGCCCGCCATTCCCGCGGAGGCCGGAATCCGGCATCCCGTTTCCGAACGACAAAGGCGCCGCGCCCGCGCTTGCGCAGGGATGGCAACGCCACACCGTCGGCCTACGAATCGAGAACAATCATGAGCAGACAGATCCAGGACGCCTACATCGTCGCCGCCACCCGCACCCCGGTCGGCAAGGCGCCGCGCGGCGTGTTCCGCAATACCCGTCCCGACGACATGCTGGCGCACGTGCTGCGCAGCGTGATCGCGCAGGCGCCGGGGATCGACGTCAACCGCATCGACGACGCGATCGTCGGCTGCGCGATGCCCGAGGCCGAGCAGGGCATGAACGTGGCGCGCATCGGCGTGCTGCTGGCCGGGCTGCCAAACACGATCCCGGCGCAGACCATCAACCGCTTCTGCTCCTCCGGCCTGCAGGCGGTGGCGCTGGCGGCCGACCAGATCCGGCTGGGCAACAGCGACCTGATGCTGGCCGGCGGTACCGAGTCGATGTCGATGGTGCCGATGATGGGCAACAAGGTCGCGCTGTCGCCGTCGGTGTTCGAGGACGACCACATCGCCATCGCCTACGGCATGGGCATCACCGCGGAGAAGGTCGCCGAAGAGTGGAAGGTCTCGCGCGAGGACCAGGACGCGTTCGCCCTGGCCTCGCACCGCAAGGCGCTCGCCGCGATCGCCGCCGGCGAGTTCCGCGACGAGATCTCGCCGCTGGAAGTCGTCGCGCGCCTGCCGGACCCGGCCGGCAATGCCGTGCGCCTGAAGAAGCTGCTGGTCGACACCGACGAGGGCCCGCGTCCGGACACCTCGCCCGAGGGCCTGGCGAAGCTGCGCCCGGTATTTCGCAACGCCCAGTTCGGCGGCAGCGTGACCGCCGGCAACAGTTCGCAGATGTCCGACGGCGCCGGCGCGGTGCTGCTCGCCTCCGAACAGGCGATCAAGGACTACGGCCTGACCCCGCTCGCCCGCTTCGTCAGCTTCTCCGTCGCCGGCGTGCGCCCGGAAGTGATGGGCATCGGCCCGATCGCGGCCATCCCCAAGGCGTTGAAGCAGGCGGGATTGACAAAAGACCAGCTCGACTGGATCGAGCTCAACGAGGCCTTCGCCGCGCAGGCGCTGGCGGTGATCCGCGACTGCGAACTCGACCCGGCCAGGGTCAACCCGCTGGGCGGCGCGATCGCCCTCGGTCACCCGCTCGGCGCCACCGGCGCGGTGCGTACCGCGACCATCCTCCACGGCTTGCGCCGGCGCAAGCAGAAGTACGGGATGGTGACGATGTGCATCGGTACCGGCATGGGCGCCGCCGGCATCTTCGAAGCGCTTTGACCTGCGCGGCTTGAGTTGCCGCGCGCGGCGGCGCACCGGCGGCATGCCTGCGGTGGGCGCGATGCCGTGTGTGCTGCGCGACGGCACCTGGCGCCGACGACGGCAACCGCGCCGCCGGCGGCGTCGACACGCACCGGCCCGCCTGCGATGCGGACGGCAGCACGCGAGTCGCCGACCGGCGGACTGGACAACCCGGCCGCTGCCGAGTTTGATGCAGCGATGGAAATCCATCGCGCCGACCCGTCCTACCGCAGCCGCACCCTGTTGCTGCTGGCTTTCACCGTCCTGTTGTGCGCCGTCCTGCTGTTGCTGCTCGAAGCCTGGCTGGGGCGGATCGACGGACAGCTGGCGCAAAGCGATCCGGATACCGTGCGGCGCTGGCTGCGCGGATTGCTTGCCGGGCTCGGCATCGGGTTGGCGGTTCCGGCCGCACTGCTGGGTGCCGGTTTGCGCCGGCTCGGGCTGGCGTCGCGGATCGAGGGCCGGTTCCCGCCCCGGGCCTGGAAAACCCTGCGCGATGTCCGCGTGTTGCGCGATGCCGCAGCGCTGCGCTGGGCACGCCGAGCCGAACGCGCCGGTCTGGCCGCGATCGCGCTGGCGGCATCGCTGTTGCTCTGGGCCGCGTGGGCCTGGTGGCGGTTCGGCTAAGTGCCCGCGCGGGCCCCACCCGCAGCTACAGCTCGACCACGCCCATCTCGCCCAGCGCGTCCTGCATCATGACGCGCGCGGCGTCGCTGAGCATCTCGTGGTCCAGCGCGTAGCGGATCGTCGCCTCGACCAGGCCGATGTGGGTGCCGCAGTCGAAGCGCGTTCCCTGGAAGCGATAGGCCAGCACCGGCTGTTCGCGCAGCAGCGCCGAGATCGCGTCGGTGAGCTGGATTTCGCCACCGGCTCCCGGCGTGGTGGCCTGCAGCAGGTCGAAGATGCGCGGCGACAGGACATAGCGCCCGACCACCGCCAGGGTGCTCGGGGCGACCTCCGGTTCCGGCTTTTCCACCATCGCCGTCACCCGCCCCTGGCGCCCGCTGAAATCCTCGGTAGCGACGATGCCGTAGCTGCCGGTCTTGGCGCGCGGCACGTCCTGGGTGGCGATCACGCTGGCGCCGGTGGCCTGCGCCACATCGGCCATCTGCTTCAGCGCCCCCGGACCGCGGTTCCAGATCAGGTCATCCGGCAACAGCACCGCGAACGGCTCGTCGCCGACGACCGGTTGGGCGCACAGCACCGCATGCCCCAGGCCCAGCGCTTCGGCCTGGGTCACGAAAACCGCCCGCACGCCATCGGGCAACACGTGGCGCACCAGTTCCAGCTGCTCGGTCTTGCCGGCACGCTCGAGCTTGTGTTCCAGCTCGTAGGCCTTGTCGAAATAATCCGCGACCGCGTGCTTGTAGCGATTGGTCACGAATACCAGCGTGTCGCAACCGGCCTCGATCGCTTCATCGACCGCGTACTGGATCAGCGGCTTGTCGATGATCGGCAGCATCTCCTTGGGCACGGTCTTGGTAGCGGGCAGGAACCGGGTGCCCAGGCCGGCCACCGGGAACACCGCCTTGCGGATGCGGCGATTGCCTTGAGGGATCTGGCCCATCATGTTTTCCGGGCGTTGCGGGCGGGAAACGCGACCACGGTGGCGGCTTCGGCCACGGCGGCGCCGGCGGGCGCGAACTCGGGGACCGTCTCGCGCAACAGCAGCGCCAATTCGTCCAGGTCGTAACGCGCGACCGCATCGCGCAGACGCGCGCTGGCTTCCGCGATGCGCTCCGCCGCGACCTCGCGCGCCTCGGCCTGCAGGATCTTGGGATGCATGGTGGGCCGGTAGCGTTCGTCGGCGTGGAACAGGGTTTCGTGCAGCTTCTCGCCGGCGCGCAAGCCGGTGTAGACGATGGCGATGTCGCGCTCGGGCTGCTTGCCGGCCAGCCGGATCATCTGTTCAGCGAGCAGCTTGATCGCGATCGGCTCGCCCATGTCCAGGGTATAGACCGCGTGCTGCGAACCGGAGGCCGCCGCCTGCAGGATCAGCTGGCAGGCTTCCGGAATGGTCATGAAGTAGCGCGTCACTTCCGGATCGGTCACGGTCACCGGCCCGCCGTTGCGGATCTGCTCGCGGAACAGCGGGACCACGCTGCCGGCCGAATCCAGCACGTTGCCGAAACGCACCGTCACCGAGCGGGTGACGCCGGGCCCGGCCAGCGCCTGGCACACCATTTCGGCCAGGCGCTTGGTCACCCCGAGCACGTTGACCGGATCCACGGCCTTGTCGGTGGAAATCAGCACGAAAGTGCCGACCCTGGCACGCTGGCTTTCCCGAGCCACCGTCTCGGTGGCCAGCACGTTGTTGCGGACCGCTTCGCGCAGTTGCGTCTGCAGCAAAGGCACCTGCTTGTAGGCGGCGGCGTGGAACACGGCCTCGGGCGAGGACTGTGCCAGTGCGTGGCGCACCGCCGCCGGGTCGCCGCAGTCGCCGAGTACCGGCACGCAGCGGATCTGGGGGAAGTCGCGACGCAATTCGGTCTCGATCGTGCTCAGCGCCAGTTCGTCGATTTCCAGCAAGGCGATCTGGCGGGCGCCGTGGCGCGCGCACTGGCGGCACAATTCGGAGCCGATCGAGCCGCCGGCGCCGGTGACCAGCACGCTGCGCCCGCCCAGCCAGCCGCGGATCGCCTTCCAGTCGGGGGTGACGGGTTGCCGGCCGAGCAGATCCTCGATCGCTACCTCGCGCAATTCGCCGGGCAGCGAGCGTCCTTCGAGCAGGTCGTCGAGCCGCGGCACCCGGCGGAACGGCAGGCCGGTGCGTTCGCAGATGGCCACGATGCGACGCATCGCCGTCGCGTCGAGCGACGGCATCGCGATCACCAGCAGCCCGGCCGCGGTTTCCGGCGCGATCCGCCCGACCTCATCGATCCGGCCCAGCACCGGCACACCCTGCAGCTGGCTGCCGTGCAGGCTGCTGGCGTCGTCGAGGAAGCCGACCGGCTGGTAGGCGCCGGTGCGCCGCAGGTCGCGCACCAGGGCCTCGCCCGCCTGCCCGGCCCCCAGGATCAGCACCCGCAACGCGGTACGGTCGGAGCTGGACAGCTGATGGTCCTTCCAGGCGCGGTACAGCAGCCGCGGCATCCCGAGCAGCGCGGTGAGCACGATCGGGTACAGCACCAGGACGGTCCGGGGCACCTGGTCGAGCCGGTTGTACAGAAACAGGCCGGCGACGATCGCCAGCAGGCCGAACACGCAGGCCTTGAGGATGTTGACCAGGTCGGGAACGCTGGCGAAGCGCCAGATGCCGCGGTACAGGCCGACCCGCCAGAACACCAGGCCCTGCGCCAGCAGCACCAGCGCGATCTCGGTCGACCAGGGCGACAGCGGCGAAACCTCTGCCCGCATCGCGTAACGGAACAGATGCAAGCCGGTCCAGGCCAGCCACACCATGCACAGGTCGTGCACGACCACGGCGACACGCGGCAAGCCGGCGCCGACCCGCTCCTTCCAGCCGATCATCCCTTGTCCTCCATGGTCCTTCCGGCCATCCCTTGCAGTCGCCACCACGCTACGCAGGCGGCGAGATACACGCCCCCGACCGAGGCCATGATAACCACTGTCGGTTGCGAGCTCGCGGCAAGCATGATCGCCCCCGCCGCGAACGTCCAGCCTGCATAGCCCGCGGTCACCCCGGCGTGCCCGCCCCTGCTCCGCGCCCAGCGCTGATAGGCGTGCTGGGTATGCGGCAACCACCAGCGTTCCCCGCGCAGCATGCGCGCGCCCAGTGTCAGCGCCGCGTCAACTGCGAATGCGCACAGGGGGAGGAGCAGGAGTGGTGCCCGCCGGCCTTCGACCCCCAGCAGCAACATCGAGACCAGCGCCGCCAACGCGAACCCGATCGCGCCGCTGCCGACATCGCCCAGGAAGATCCGCGCCCGGGGCAAGTTGTAGGGCAGGAAGCCGGCGCAGGCCGCCGCCAACGCCAGCCCCAGCCAGAACACCGGGCCATTGCCGGCGAGCAAGGCATAGGCCACTGCTGCCAGTGCCGCCTGGCTCGCCGCCAGACCATCGATGCCATCCATGAAGTTCCAGACGTTCACCAGCACCAGAGCAAGCATGAAGGCGCCCGCGGCGACCAGTGCACCGCCCCCGGCGGCAAAGATCGCCCCGGCCAAGAGCGCTGCGGCCATCGCATGCATGGCCAGGCGCAGCCACGGCGACAGCGGGCGGTGATCGTCGAGCCAGCCGATGCCGGCGACCAGCGACAGCCCGGCACCGATTGCGGCATGCAACGGCGCGTGTTGCGGATCGGCCAGCGCCAGCCATGCCAGCGCCAGCAACAGGGCCGCCACGATCGCGATCCCGCCGCCGCGCGGGGTCGGCACGGCATGGCTGCGCCGCGCTCCCGGCTGGTCGATCAAGGCGTGCTGCAATGCGTAACCACGTGCGAGCCAGGTGCCGATGAGGCCGACCGCGCAATGCAGCGCAAGCCACCCTGGCAGGCCGGCGCCGGGCACGCTCACACCACCGCGTAGTTGAGCAGCGGCTTGACCGTGCCCCATTCCTTGCAGCTGGGGCACTGCCAGTGGTGGCTGCGCGCACCGAAGCCGCAGCGGCTGCAGCGGTAGCTCGGATTGCGCACCAGCAACTGGTCGGTAATGTGCTTGAGATCGTGCAGGGTGGCGACCGGATCGGCCTGCTCGATCAGGGTCAGGTCGATCAGGGCCGCCTCGCCGCGGACCGAGGGCCGGTCCTTGAGCTGTTGCGCCAGGTAGGCGCGCGCCGAACCGGCGCCCTCATCGGCCTCGACCAGCCGGGTCAGGGCCAGCACCGGCGACACTCCGCGGTAATGCTCGGCCATCTCGGTCAGGAACGCGCGCGCACCGGTGCTGTCGCCCACGCGGGCATAGCTGGACAGCAGCGACGGCAGGATCTCTGGCAGGTAGTCGGGATCGTGGCGTGCGGCGCGCTCGAAGGCGCGGATCGCGGCGGCGTCGTTGCCGGCATCGACTTCGATGCGCCCCTCCAGCAGGCCCGCGCGTACCGCCGTGGAATCGGCGGCGTAGGCGCGCGCGATCGAGTCCCGCGCGGCGGCGATGTCGCCGGAGGCGCGCTGGCGGTCTGCCAGCTCGCATTCGAACTGCGCGACCAGCTTGCCCATCGGCTCGCCGGTCACCGCTTCATAGCGCGTGGCGTTCTCGATCGCCTTGGCCCAGTCGCGCTCGGCCTGGTAGATGCCGATCAGATGGCGCAGCGCCTGCGGCGCACGCTGGTCGATCCGAGCCAGGTCCGTGAACACCGTCTCGGCGCGGTCGAGCAGCCCGGACTTCATGTAGTCCTCGCCCAGCGCCAGCAGCGCCTGCACCTTCTGCTGGTCGGTCAGGTCGGGGCGCTGCACCAGCGCCTGGTGCAGGCGGATGGCGCGGTCGACCTCGCCGCGGCGGCGGAACAGGTGGCCGAGCGCGACCTGGGTCTCGAAGGTGTCCTTGTCCAGCTCGGCGATGTGCAGGAACAGCTCGATCGCCTTGTCGGGCTGCTCGTTGAGCAGGTAGTTCAGGCCGCGGAAATAGGTGGTGGAGAGCTTGCTGACCTGGCTGTCGCTGTGGCGCTCGCCGCCGCGACGGCCGATCACCCAGCCGCTGAGCGCGGCCAGTGGCAGCAGCAGCACGAACCAGAACCACTGGTCGAGGAAAGCCATGCTCAGCGCTCCGGCTTCGCGGCCGCGGACGCGAGCGCGCGGCGCAGGCGCTGGCGCAGCGGCAACACCACGGCTGTGGTCAGTACCAGCCCACCCACGACGACGCCGACCAGCAACCCCGCCAGCACGCTGACGCCCAGCGTCGCGCGCAGCGAGGCGATGCCCAGGTCCAGCACCACGGGCTGCGGGTTGAGTCCGCCGATGGCCAGGCCGGCGACGAGGAAGAGGATCGCGATCAGGAGGCGGATCAGGCGCATCGTTCGGCTCCGGGTGCGTGTGCGCGCCAGCTTAGCCGAGGCGTCCCGCCTTGTTCAGCCATGCCGGAGCCGGCGGCCCTGGCGCGGGACATTCTAGTCGTCGGCGGCGACCGGCATCGCGCCGCTGACGCGCTCGCGCAATTCCTTGCCCGGCTTGAAGTGCGGGACGTACTTGCCAGGCAGGGCCACCGCATCGCCGGTTTTCGGATTGCGGCCGGTGCGCGGCGGACGGTAATGCAGGGAGAAACTGCCGAAACCGCGGATCTCGATGCGTTCGCCCCCGGCGAGCGCACCCCCCATCATTTCCAGCAGCGACTTGACCGCCAGATCGACGTCCTCCGCCTTCAGATGCCCCTGACGCCGGGTGAGGATCTCGATCAGTTCGGACTTGGTCATGGACACGCGGCCGGCTCGGGTGCGGCAGACGGCCCGGCGATGGAGCGCCGGGCCGCTGCAGGGTGCCTACGGTACTTACTCGGACTTGTGCTCGAGTTGCTCGCGCAGCAGCGCGCCGAGCTTGGTGGTGCCGCTGGAGGCGTCCGCTGCGGACTTGTTGTACTCGGCCAGGGCCTCCTGGGTCTCGGCCTCGTCCTTGGCCTTGATCGAGAGCTGCATCAGCCGGCTCTTGCGGTCGGTGCCGACGATCTTGGCCTCGATCGCGTCGCCGACCTTGAGCCGCTGGCTGGCGTCCTCGACCCGCTCGTGGGCGATGTCGCGCGCGGCCAGGTAACCCTCGACGCCATCGCCCAGGTCGATGGTGGCGCCGCGGGCGTCGACTTCCTTGACCGTGCCCTTGACGATCGAGCCGCGGGCGTTGGTGGCCTGGAACTGGCCCATCGGATCCTGCTCGAGCTGCTTGACGCCCAGCGAGATGCGCTCGCGCTCCGGATCCACCGCCAGCACCACGGCTTCCAGGGTGTCGCCCTTCTTGTAGTTGCGGGCGATGTCCTCGCCGGTGGAGTTCCAGCTGATGTCGGACAGGTGGATCAGGCCATCGATGCCGCCTTCCAGGCCGATGAAGATGCCGAAGTCGGTGATGGACTTGATCTGGCCCTCGACCTTGTCGCCCTTCTTGTGGATCGCGGCGAAGGTCTCCCACGGGTTGCTGGTGACCTGCTTGATGCCCAGCGAGATGCGGCGGCGCTCCTCGTCCACGTCCAGGACCATGACCTCCACCTCGTCGCCGACCTGCACGACCTTGGACGGGTTGACGTTCTTGTTGGTCCAGTCCATCTCGGACACGTGCACCAGGCCCTCGACGCCCGGCTCGATCTCGACGAACGCGCCGTAGTCGGTGACGTTGGAGACCTTGCCGAACACGCGGGTGTTGGCCGGGTAGCGGCGGCCGATGTTGTCCCACGGATCCTCGCCCAGCTGCTTCAGGCCGAGGCTGACGCGGTTGCGCTCGCGGTCGTACTTGAGCACGCGCACGTCGAGCTCCTGGCCGACTTCCACCACTTCCGACGGATGGCGCACGCGCTTCCAGGCCATGTCGGTGATGTGCAGCAGGCCGTCGATGCCGCCGAGGTCCACGAACGCGCCGTAGTCGGTCAGGTTCTTGACCACGCCCTTGAGCACGGCGCCCTCGACCAGCTTCTCCAGCAGCGCCTCGCGCTCCTCGGAATGTTCGCTCTCGACCACCGCGCGGCGCGAGACCACCACGTTGTTGCGCTTGCGGTCGAGCTTGATGAGCTTGAACTCCAGCTCCTTGCCTTCCAGGTACACCGGGTCGCGGACCGGGCGCACGTCGACCAGCGAGCCCGGCAGGAACGCGCGGACGTCCTTGATGTCGACGGTGAAGCCGCCCTTGACCTTGCCGCTGATGCGGCCGGTGATGGTCTCGTTCTTCTCGAGCGCTTCCTCGAGTTCGTCCCAGACCATCGCGCGCTTGGCTTTCTCGCGCGACAGCACGGTCTCGCCGAAGCCGTTTTCGAGCGCGTCCAGCGCCACCTTGACGGTGTCGCCGATGCCCACGTCGATCTCGCCGGCGTCGTTGCGGAACTGTTCGATCGGGACGATGCCCTCGGACTTGAGGCCGGCGTTGATGACGACCACGTCGGAGCGCACGTCGACCACGACGCCGCTGACGATGGCGCCGGGCTTGAGCTTGGCGATGTGGGCCTGGCTCTGTTCGAACAGTTCGGCGAAGGATTCGGTGGTTGCAGGAGTCATGAAAAATCTCTGGTGGATACACGGGCCGGGGCCGCCGGCATTGGCGGTGCGTCCGACCCACCTGGGGTGTGGCGCGGCGCTTCGAAGGAAACCGGGATCGAAACTGGCGCCATGTGCGAGGTGGATGACCCGGCCGCGGTTGCGGGCGGGGGCTGGTCTGCGGCGCGAGCGCTAGTCCCGGCGTGCCGGCAACAATGCCAGCACGCGTTCGACGACCGCGGCGATCGGCAGGCCGGTGGTGTCGATGCGCACGGCGTCTTCGGCCGGTCGCAATGGCGCCACCGCGCGGCTGGCGTCGCGGGCGTCGCGGGCCAGAATCTCCCGCAGCAGACCGGCCAATGTAACGGAAACCCCTTTGTCCTTCAACTGCTTATAGCGTCTTTCCGCCCGTTCTTCGGCGCTGGCGGTGAGAAACACCTTGAACCGGGCATCCGGGAAGATGACCGTGCCCATGTCGCGGCCGTCGGCCACCAGCCCCGGCGGCTGGCGGAAGGCGCGCTGCCGGTCCCGCAGCGCCGCCCGCACCTCGGGGATGGCGGCGATGGCCGAGGCCGCGGCGCCGGCGGTTTCGGTGCGCAGTTCGTCGGTGGCGTCGTGGCCGTTGACCAGCACCCGCAGTTCGCCGTCGGCGGCCTCGCGGAAGGCGATGTCGGTGTCGAAGGCGCAGCGCACCAGCGCGCCGGCATCGTCCAGATCCAGCCCCGCCCAGCCGGCGGCGACCCCCACGGCGCGATACAGGGCGCCCGAATCCAGGTAATGCCAGCCCAGCGCGCGGGCGACCAGCCGGCTGACGGTGCCCTTGCCCGAGCCCGAGGGGCCGTCGATGGTCAGGACCGGGATCGCCGGATCGGTCGCCGGATTGGTTTCGTCGGACATGCCGCCCCCAGGGTTCGCGGGGATTGTAGCGGGACGCCTGGCCGGGTCCCGCAAGCACTTGAATGGACGAAGAAAAGCACGCTAGAATGCACGGCTTCGTTGTCCCCGCCCATTTTTTGCCGAGGTTCCGCCATGAAGGTCCTGTCCTCCCTGAAGTCGGCGAAGACCCGTCACCGCGACTGCAAGGTGGTCCGCCGTCGTGGCAAGGTCTTCGTGATCTGCAAATCCAATCCGCGGTTCAAGGCGCGCCAGCGCTGAGTTCGGCAGGTTTGCCCGCACCCCGGTGCGGGGCCCGAAAGGCCGCAGCGATGCGGCCTTTTGCATTGGCGCGCCCCGGTGGCGGCGCTGGCCCGTCGCCCTCGCCGTTGCGGCGTAGCCTGTCGCCCTGGCGATCTGCTACAACCCACGTCCACCGCTCGAGGAGTCGCGCCATGAACCGCCTTCGCACCGTTTCGCTGCTGGCCCTGTTCGCGCTTGCCGGTACGGCCACGGCCGAAACCCTGTTGATCGATCGCGTGCAGCAGGAGAACCCGGCGGCGCTGCCGACCCGCGGCATGACCATGGCCCAGGTCGAAGCCCGCTTCGGCGCCCCGGCCGGGCGCCTGGAGCCGCGCGGCGGACAGAAACGGCAATGGCCGACCATCCACCGCTGGAGCTACCCGGCCTTCACCGTGTATTTCGAGCACGGCCACGTGATCGATGCCGTCGCCAACCAGGCGGACGCCGCCGAAATCGGCCCCAAGCCGGCGATCCGTTGATGATGGCACCCCGCCCCGGCCGGAACCCGGGCCGCTCCCGTTGCGGCCCTCCCCACCGGCACCGGCGCGAACCCGGCCCACAGGCCGGCGCAGGTGCGACCGCCGCAAGCCGCGCGGCGCTGCGCCGATGACCGCATCGCTGCGTTTTCCCGCGGAATGGGAACCCCAGTCCGCGGTCCTGATCGCCTGGCCGCACGCCGGCACCGACTGGGCCGAGCGCCTGGCTGCGGTCGAGGACACCTACATCGCGCTGGTCGCCGCCATCGTCCGCTTCGAACCGGTGCTGGTCTGCGTCGCCGACGACGCCGTGGAAGCCCATGCCCGCGCCCGCCTGGTCTCGGCACGGGTCGACATGGCCCGCGTGCGCTTCGTATCCGCGCCTTACGACGATACCTGGCTGCGCGACAGCGGCCCGATCACGCTGGTCGCCGCAGGCGGCCCGCCAGCCTCCCCGTCTCCGCCGGCGGAAGAAAAGGAGCCTGCGCAGCCGGCGGCCGAGGCGCCGCGGTTCCACCTGCTCGACTTCCGCTTCACCGGCTGGGGCGGCAAGTTCGATGCCCGCCGGGACGACCGCCTGGTCGAGCGCCTCCAGCAAGCGGGAATCTTCATCAAGAGCAAGCGCCATAGCATTGATTTTGCACTGGAAGGTGGCGCAATCGAGACTGACGGGGCCGGCACGCTGCTGACCACCTGGCGCTGCCTCCACGAGCGTCACCCGCAGACGACGCGGGAGACGCTGTCGAACCGGCTCGCCGGCTGGCTCCGGCAGGAGCGCGTGCTGTGGCTGGACCACGGCTACCTCGAGGGCGACGACACCGACGCCCACATCGACACCCTCGCCCGCTTCGCCGCCACCGATGCGATCGTGTTCCAGGCCTGCGACGATCCCGCCGATACGCACCATGCCGAATTGCAGGCCATGGCCGCCGAACTCGCCGCCCTGCGCACCCGCGACGGCCGCCCCTATCGGCTGTTTCCGCTGCCCTGGCCGCGGCCGATCCACGACCACGGCCGGCGCCTGGCAGCCAGCTACGCCAACTTCCTGATCGTCGACGGTGCGGTGCTGATGCCCGCCTACGGCCTGACCGCCGAGGAAACCCGCATCGACGCCGCCGCCGCCGCAGTGCTCGCGGACGCTTTCCCGGGCCGCGAGATCGTGCCGGTGCCGTGCCGGCCGCTGATCTGGCAAAACGGCAGCCTGCACTGCCTCACCATGCAGCTGCCTGCCGGCCTGGTGTAAGGCAGGCAGTTCCTCCCGAATGCCGCCAGGCCCGTCGCGAGCAGGTCGCCGGATGCGCTGCGGCGGGTCGCGCAAACCCCGCAAGCCCGTGGCCCCACGCCCCCCTACAATGCCCGCATGACGACGAAGACACTCCCGGTAGCCCTGGTACAGGAAACCAACCACGGCGACCCCGCGGCCAACCTGGCGGTGATCGCGCAACGCGTGGCTGAAGCCGCGCGCCAGGGCGCGAAGCTGGTGCTGCTGCAGGAACTGCACAACGGTGCCTACTTCTGCCAGCACGAAGCGGTGGCCGAGTTCGACCGCGCCGAACCGATCCCCGGGCCCACCACGCAACGCCTGGGCGAACTGGCCCGGCAGCACGGCGTGGTCCTGGTCGGCTCGCTGTTCGAGAGGCGTGCGCCCGGGCTGTACCACAACACCGCGGTGGTGCTGGACGCCGACGGCCGGCTCGCCGGCACCTACCGCAAGATGCACATCCCGGACGATCCCGGTTTCCACGAGAAGTTCTACTTCACCCCCGGCGACCTCGGCTTCACCCCGATCGACACCAGCGTCGGGCGCTTGGGCGTGCTGGTGTGCTGGGACCAGTGGTATCCGGAAGCCGCGCGCCTGATGGCGCTGGCCGGCGCGGAACTGCTGCTGTACCCGACCGCGATCGGCTGGGATCCGGACGACGATGCGGCCGAGAAGAACCGGCAGCGCGACGCCTGGATCCTCAGCCACCGCGGGCACGCGGTCGCCAACGGCCTGCCGGTGCTCTCGTGCAACCGTGTCGGCCACGAACCCTCGCCACTGGAGGCCTCCGGCATCGACTTCTGGGGCAACAGCCATGTGCTCGGCCCGCAGGGCGAGTTCATCGCCGAAGCCGGCGGCGAGCCGCAGCTGCTGCTGGCCGAGGTCGACCTGCAGCGCAGCGAGCACGTGCGCCGGATCTGGCCGTTCCTGCGCGACCGCCGCATCGATGCGTACGGCGATCTGACGAAGCGTTACCGTGACTGACGCCGCCGCCGCGAACCCGGCCGCACCGCAGGACTGGCGCACGCAGCCGCATGCGCTGGTCGAGCGCGATGGCGTGCGCTACACGCTGCTGGGCACCGCGCACGTCTCCAGCAGCAGCGTCGCCGCGGTGCGCGCGGCGATCGACAGCGACGCCTTCGACACCATCGCCGTGGAGCTCGATCCGCAACGGCTGCAGTCGCTGACCGATCCCGATGCGCTGGCCCGGCTGGACCTGGTGCAGGTGATCCGGTCCGGCAAGACCGCGCTGTTCGCCGCCAATCTCGGGCTGGCTGCCTACCAGCGCCGGCTGGCCGAGCAGCTCGGCATCGAGCCCGGCGCCGAGCTCAAGGCCGCGGCACTGGAGGCGCGCGGGCGCGGGTTGACGCTGCACCTGATCGACCGCGACGTCGGTCTGACCTTCCGGCGCACCTCGCAGCGGCTGGGCTGGTGGGGCCGGGCGAAGCTCGCCGGCGGCCTGGTCGCGGCGCTGTTCGGCGACGAGGAAGTCGGCGACGCCGAGATCGAGAAGCTCAAGCAGGGCGACCTGCTGGAAGCCAGCTTCGGCGAGTTCGCCGCCGACAATCCGGCCCTGTACGACACCGTGATCGCCGAGCGCGACCGCTACATGGCCGCGCGCCTGCGCGAATCGGCCACCGCGGCCAGCGGCGCGCGCGAGGTGCTGGCGGTGGTCGGTGCCGGCCATCTGCAGGGGCTGGCGCGACACCTGCGCGAGGACACGCAGGCGCCGGCGACGGTTCGCGCCGAGCTGGAAACGCTGCGGCAGAAGTCGCCGATCCCGTGGTTCACGCTCGCCCTGGCGGCATTCGTGCTGGGCGGGTTCGCCTGGGGCTTCTGGCACGGCGGCGTCGATGTCGGCGCCGACCTGCTGCTGTACTGGGTGCTGCTCACCGGCAGCCTCGGCGCCGTCGGCTGCGCCGCGGCCGGCGGCCATCCACTCAGCATCCTCACCGCGTTCATCGCCTCGCCGGTCACGCCGCTGCATCCGGCGCTGGCCTCCGGCACGCTCAGCGCGCTGGTGGAAGCCTGGGTCCGCAAGCCGACCTACGCCGATTTCATGGCCTTGCGCAACGATGTCGCCAGCGTGCGCGGCTGGTGGCGCAACCGCGTGGCGCGGGTGCTGCTGAACTTCTTCCTCACCAGCCTGGGCACCGCCATCGGCGTGTGGCTGGGCGGCGCCAGGATGCTCGGCAAGCTCCTCGCCTGAGGGCGTTGCTTCGGGCCCGGGGGCGGGAATCGCGGCGGGGGTAGCGCGCTCGGCCCCCGTCGCCCAGATCGATATCGCGGACGCAGGCCACCCGTGGTCCTGCCTGCATGCCCACTGCGATCCCTTCCGCCGCACGGCAACCGCAGCGCCGGCCGGGCGGCGTGTCGACGCGCGCGCGGCCGGGGCGAGGCAGGGCCGGGACGGCCCCGCCAGGACTCAAACGGCGGGAGACGGAAGCGGATCGCCGCGGCGGCGGCGCGCGTGCTGCAGCAGGCGCGCGGTACCGTGGCTCAGGTCGTCCAGGATCGCGTAGATGGTCGGCAGGAACAGCAGGCTCACCACCGTCGAGAACGCCAGCCCGCCGGCGATCGCGCGCGCCATCGGGTAGTAGGCCGGGCCGTCGCCGGCCAGCTGCGTGTTGCCGATCGCGATCGGCACCATCGCCAGGATCGCGGTGCCCATCGTCATCAGGATCGGCCGCAGCCGTTCGCGTCCGCCGGTGACCAGCGCCTCGGTGCGGCCCATGCCGCGCCGGCGCAGGTTGTTGATGTGCTCCACCAGCACGATGCCGTTGTTCACCACCACGCCCATCAGCACCAGGATGCCGATGAAGGCCATGATGTTGAACTCGGTACCGGTCAGCCAGAACAGCCAGTACACCCCGAACACCGAGAACAGCACGCCGCTCATGATCGCGGAGGGGAACAGCAGCGATTCGAACACCGCCGCCATCACCACGTAGATCATCACCAGCGCGATCGCCAGGTTGAACAGCATCTGCTGCATCGCCTCCTGGTCGTCCTGGAAGCCGCCGCCTTCGAAGCTGTAACCGTAGCCGGCCGGGAACGTCAGCGACTGCAGCGTCTGCTCCATCGCCTTGCGCGCCTCGGGCATGGTCACGTCCTTGCCGAGGCTGGCCTGGATGGTGAGCGTGGTCTGGCGGTCGTTGCGCTTGATCTGGGTCGCCGCGGGCCGCAGCGTCACATCGACCATCGCCAGCAGCGGCACGCTGCGGCCGTCGGGCGCGCGCACGCTGAAACTCTCCAGGTCCTTGGCGCCGAAGTCGTCGGCGCCGGCGAAGCGCACCCATACCGGCAACTCGTTCTCGCCCTGGCGGAATTCGCGCAACGGCGCGCCGCGCAAGGCCAGCCCGACGAAGCGCGCCACCTCCTGCGCGCCGAACCCGAACGCCGCCGCGCGCTCGCGGTCCACGCGCACCGTGAGCTCGCTGCTGCTGTCGCCGGTGTCCACGCGCACGTCCTGCAGCTGCTTGCGACGCGCCAGGATCGGGACCACCTCGTCGGCGAGTTCCTGCAGGGTCCGGGTCGAATCGCCGACCAGCCGCACCTCCACCTTCTGCCCGGGCGCGCCGCCGCTGCCGGCGCCGCCCTGGTCGCCGATGCCGAGGTTGGCGCGGGCCGACTTGGGCAGGCCCTTGCGGATTTCCTCCACCAACGGGCCGGTGACCGCCGGGTCCTTGCTGTCGAACTTGACCTCGGTGCGGGCCCAGCCCTGCTCGCTGAAGCGCGAGTACACCTGGGCGACGCGGAAGCGCTCGCGGTTGGCGTCGATGTAGCGCTCGACCCGACGCACCTCGTCGGACATCTGCTCGCGGGTGTAGGAACCCTTCCACTGGTAGTAGATGTCGGCCTCGCCGGCCTCGTCGCCGCCGAACATGTTGGTCTTGGTCAGGGTCATCGGCACGATGCTGACCGCCACGATCAGCGCGATGCCCAGCACGCTCCAACCGCGGTGCTCCAGGGTCCAGCGCAGGATCCGGGCGTAGCGCTGCTGCATGCGCACGATCAGGCCGCGCTCGTCGCGCACCGCCGGCGGCGTCTTCAGCTTGGCCGACAGCATCGGGATCAGGCTGACCGCGACCAGCCAGGAGGCCAGCAGCGACACCGAGATGGTGATCGCGATCTGCGCCAGGTAGATGCTGAGGAAGTTGCGGTCGCCGAACAGCGTCGGCACGAACACGATGCAGTGGCACAGGGTGCCGGCCGACAGCGCGATGGCCACGTGCCGGGTGCCGACCACCGAGGCCAGCCGCGGCTGCCCGGGCATGCGTTCGCGCTCCTGGTAGATGCTCTCGACCACCACCACCGCGTTGTCGACCAGCATGCCGATCGCCAGCAGCAGGCCCATCATCGACAGCACGTTGAGGGTGACCCCGGCGAAGTACATGAAGCCCAGCGTGATCACGAAGCAGATCGGGATCGCCAGCGTCACCATCAGGGTCGAGGCCCAGTGGCGCAGGAAGAAGAACAGCACCGCGATCGACAGCAGCAGGCCGATGGTGCCGGCTTCGGCCAGTTCCCGCAGCGAGCTGGTGACGTTCTCGCCCTGGTTGTCGGTGACGTCGATGTCGATCCCCGCCAGCGCCGGCTCCCTGGAGATGGCCTCGACCTCGGCCAGCGCCACGCGCGACATCGCCACCAGGTTCGCGCTGCGCTCCTTGTAGATGTCCACGCCGACCGACGGGTGGCCGTCGACGCGGCGCTCGTAGGTCATCCGTTCCGGTTTCAGTCGCACCTGGGCGATGTCGCCCAGGCGCAGGCCGTCGTCGTCGATCACCAGCCCGCGCAACTGGTCCAGGTCGCTCAGCTCGCCGATCGGGCGCACCCGCAGGCGGCGCCCGGCGTCGTCGATCTGCCCGGCGGAGACCGAGAAGTTGACGCTCTGCAGCCGCGTGGTCAGGGCGTTGAGATCGAGGCCGTGCGCGGAGAGGCGATCGGGGTCGATCGCGATCTCCACCTCGTTTTCCGGCACGCCCTCCACTTCCACCCGCGCCACTCCGGGCAGCCGCTCCAGCCGGCGCTTGAATTCGCGGTCGATCAGGTCGTGCTGGCCGGTCATGTCGGTCGCGCCGGTCAGGCGCAGGCTCAACGCCGGCTGGTCGTTGGTGGACCACTTGAACACGTTGTAGCGCTGCAGGTCGTCCGGCAGCTCGCCGCGGATCGCGTCGATGCGCTCGCGCGCCTCCGAGGCCGCGATCGCCGTGTCGCGTTCCCAGTCGTTGAACATGATGAAGATGCCGGCGTTGTCCGAACGCGCGGTGGACTCCATCGACTTGATGCCGCTCATCGTCGCCAGGGTGTCCTCGACCGGGCGCAGCAGGCTGCGCTCGACCTCGTCCGGGGTGGAACCTGCGTACGGCAGCGACACGAAGATGAACGGCGGCGTGACCTCCGGGAACGATTCCAGCGGCAACCGCACCGCCGCGATCAGGCCGATCACGAACAGCGACACGAACAGCATCACCGTGGTGACCGGCCGCCGGATGCTGCGCTCGGCGATGGTGGTCATGGCGCGGCCGCCCCCGGGATCGCGGTCCTCATGCCGACCCCGCGTCGGCCAGCGGATCCTGGTCGTGCCGCAGGCGCTCGGCGGCAGCGACTGACTCCACGCGCACGCGGCGGGCGCGCTCGCGGTAGTACGCGTCCGGGCGGCGGTCGAGCAGGTCGTACACCACCGGAATCACCACCAGCGTCAGCAGCGTGGACACCAGCAGGCCGCCGATCACCGTGATCGCCATCGGCGAGCGCACCTCGGCGCCTTCGCCGAACGCCAGCGCCAGCGGCAGGAAGCCGAACAGCGTGCACAGCGTGGTCATGACGATCGGCCGCAGGCGCGAGCGCGCGCCCTCCACCAGCGCCTCGCGCTTGGCCACCCCGGCCTCGCGCAACTGGTTGACCTTGTCGATCAGGATGATCGCGTTCTTGACCACCAGCCCGACCAGCAGGATCAGGCCGATGAACACCACCACCGACACCGGCGAGCGCGTCAGCAGCAACGCCAGCACCGCGCCGACCAGCGCCAGCGGGATGGTGAACAGGATCACGAACGGATGCAGCAGCGACTCGAACTGCGAGGCCATCACCAGGTACACCAGGAAGATCGCCAGCCCGAACGCGAACAGCAGCGAGCGGATCGATTCCGCCAGCTCCTCGCCCTGGCCGCCGATGTGCATGCCGACCCCGGCGCCGAGCGGGTCGGCGGCGACCATGGCGTGGACTTCGTCGACCGCGGTACCCAGGTCGATGTCGCGCAGGTTGGCCGAGACGATCGCCACGCGCACCTGGTCGGCACGGTGGATCTCGCTGGGGCCGGTGGTGGCGACGATCTCGGCGACCGACTCCAGCCGCACCGGACGCGCGCTACCGGGATTGACGATCAGCTGGCGGATGTCCTGCAGCGAGGCGCGATCGGATTCGCGCGCGCGCACCAGCACGTCGATCTTGCGGTCGCGGAAGCTGTAGCGGGTGGCGACGTCGCCCTTGACCTTCTTCACCACGATGTCGGCGATCTGCCGCGTGGTCAGTCCGAGCGCGCCGGCGCGCTCCTGGTCGAAGCGGATCTGGATCTCCGGGAAGCCCTGCTCCACGGTCGACTTGACGTCGGCGTAGTGCGGGTTGCCGCGCAGCAGCGTGGCCATTTTCTGCCCGGCGACGCGGATCGTCTCCAGGTCCTGGCCGCGCAGCTCGATCTCCAGCGGCGTCGACAGGCTGACCAGCTGCGGGCGGCTGAAGTCGACCTGTGCGCCGGGGTGGGCGCGCATCGAGGCGCGCAGCTTCTCGGTTTCGCTGGCCTCCAGCTCCTCGCTGCCGCCGTCTTCCATCACCACGGTGAGTTTGCCGATGTTCTCGCCGGACTCGGTCGGGTTGGCGTCCAGCCGCGTGCCGCTGCCGCTGACGCCGTACAGCGCGCGGATGCCGGGGTCCTTGCCGTGCGCGCGCTGCAACTGCCGCACCAGCGCATCGGTTTCGGCCAGCGGCGTGCCCGGCGGCAGCTTGACCGTCATCTCGAAGCGGTCCTGCGCCAGCTGCGGGATCAGGTCGGCGCCCAGCAGCGGCACCACCAGCACGGTCGCCGCGAACGCGGCCGCCGCAAAGCCCAGCACCAGCCACGGCCGCCGCAGCGCACCCGGCAGCAACTTGAGGTAGCCGCGTTCGGCGCGCGCGTACGGTGCCATCGCCAGCTCGCTGGCCTCGCGCATCAGCGGGCCGACCACGGCCACGAGGCCGCGCCACAGGCGCACCGCGGCCCAGGCGACGCCGAAGAAAACGCCGCGCACGAGTCCGCCCAGGCCACGCCCGGTCGTCGCCAGCGGTTTCTGCCAGCGCGCGCCCGGCTGCCAGCGCGGATGCGCGGGCTCTTCCGGAAACGCCATCGGCGGCCGCCCCTTGAGCGCGCTGAGCATCGGGATCAGTGTCATCGCCACGGCCAGCGACACGCCGATCGCCAGCGCCACGGTCAACGCCTGGTCGCGGAACAGCTCGCCGGCGATGCCCTGCACGAACACCAGCGGCAGGAATACCGCAACCGTGGTCAGGGTCGAGGCCATCACCGCCATGCTGACCTCGCGGGTGCCGGCGATCGCCGCCTCGAGGATGCCGAGGCCGCGCTCGCGCGCCTTGGCGATCGACTCCAGCACCACGATCGAGTCGTCCACCACCAGCCCGGTGGCCAGCGCCAGGCCGCCCAGCGACATCACGTTGAGGCTCAGCCCGAGCTGGTCCATGAAGAAGAACGTGGTGACGATCGAGACCGGCAGCGACAGCCCGATCACGAACGTGCTCCAGCCGTCGCGCAGGAACAGGAAGATGATCAGGATCGCCAGCACGCCGCCGATCACCGCGTCGGTCTTGACGTCGCTGATGGCGTGGCGGATGAACTGCGACTGGTCGTCGATGGTGGTCAGTTCGACGTCCGGCGGGATCTGCGTCCGGATCTGCTGCAGGCGTTTTTCGATCGCGTCGGCGGTGGCGACGGTGTTGGCGTCGCCCTCCTTGTAGATCGCCAGTTCCACCGCTTCCCTGCCGCCCAGGCGGATGATCGCCTCGCGCTCCTTGTAGCCCTGGCGCACGCTGGCGACGTCCTTGAGCCGCACCGGCACGCCGCCGGCCGCGGCGCTGCTGTCGGCCGCGGATGCGCTCTGCACCGAGGCGGCCGCGGCCATCGCGCTGGCGTCGCCGGTGGCCGCGGCCACCCGCGCCATCTGTTCGGCCGCGCTCGCCGCCGCGCCGCCGCCGGCCGCCTGCGTGGTGACCAGCATGTTGCGGATTTCCTCGACGCTGGCGAACTGGTTGACGGTGCGCACCAGATAGCGCTGCGAGCCCTCTTCCAGGCGTCCGCCGGAGATGTTGATGTTCTCCTGCTGCAGGCGCTGGATCACGGTGTCGATCGGCAGGCTGAGCTGCGCCAGCTTCTGCTGGTCGATGTCGACCTGGATCTCGTCCTCCAGGCCGCCGCCGACCTTGACCGCAGCGACCCCGGCGACCGGCTCGAGCTTCTTCTTCAGGTCGTCGTCGGCGTAACGGCGCAATTCGATCAGCTGCCGCCGTGCCTCGGCCGCGCTCGTGCCCGCGTCTTTGGCCGACAACGCCAGACGCATGATCGGCTCGGTCGAGGGATTGAAGCGCAACAGCACCGGCGCCTTGGCCTCCAGCGGCAGTTGTAGCGCCTCCATCTTGTCGCGTACCTCCAGGCTCGCCTGGTCCATGTCGGTGCCCCAGGCGAACTCCAGCACCACGTCGCTCTGCCCGGTGCGCGATACCGACTTGAGCTTGCGCAGGTTCTTGACCACGCCGAGCGCTTCCTCGACCGGCTCGGCGATCAGGGTCTCGATCTCCGACGGCGCCGCGCCGGTGTATTCGGTGCGCACGGTCAGGGTCGGATAGCTCAGGTCCGGCAGCAGGTTGACCTTGAGGTTGCCCAGCGCGATCAGGCCGAACAGCACGAAGGTCAGCGTCACCATCGCCACCGTCACCCGGCGGCGGGTGGCGAACTCGACCAGCTCGAACCCGGGCACCGGCCCCGGGGCGCCGGAGACGGGCGAACTCACTGTTTGGCGCCCGTGGCAGCGGCGGGCCGGGCCGCGGCCGGCGCGGCCGGCGCGCCGATCACCTGCACCGGACTGCCTTCGCGTAACGCGACCTTGCCTGCGGTGACCACCGGTTCGCCCTGCTTCAGGCCGCCGCGCAGCTCGACCCATTCGCCGTCGACGTAGCCCAGGCTTACCGGCACCCGCACCGCCTTGCCGGCGCGCACGGTGTACACCGCCGGCTGCGCCTCGTCGTCGAGCAGCGCGCCGCGCGGGATCGCCAGCGCATCGGCGCGGTGGTCGTAGTCGATCTGCAGACGCCCGAACATGCCCGGCTGCAGCACGCCGTCGCCGGCAAAGGCGCAGATCACGCGGAAGGTGCCGCTGCCCGCATCCACCACCGGCGCGACCCGGTCCACGCTGCCGGCGAAATCCCGCCCCGGCAGCGCGTCCACGCGCAGCCGCACCGGCAACCCGGCCTTGAGCGTGGCCAGTTCGCGCTCAGGCACGTTCAGGGTCGCCTCCAGCCGCGAGGTATCGACGATGCGCAGGATCGGGGTGTTGATCTGGACGAAGTTGCCCGGCTTGATCGAACGCTGCGCGACCACGCCGGAGATCGGCGCGACGACGTTGGCGTAGGACAACTCGAGGTTGGCCAGGCGATTGGCCGCGCGCGCATTCTCCAGGTCGTAGCGGATCTGGTCGATGTCGTTGGCGCTGATCAGCTTCTGCTCGGCGAGTTGCAGCGAACGCGCGTAGTTGCTCTCCAGCTTGCGCATCTGCGCCGCGGTCTGCGCGGCCTGCAGCGCGGCGCGCGCCGAATCCAGCCGCACCAGCACCTGCCCGGCGCGCACCTGCTGGCCTTCCTCGACCAGCACGCTCAACGCCACTCCGGAGGTCTTGGCGACCACCTGCGACTCGGCGCGCGCTTCCAGCGCCGCGGTGCCGGCATAGCTGGCGGCGATCGCCCGCCGGCCGACCGCGACGACTTCCACCGGCACCGCTTCGGGCCCCTTGTCGGCGTCCTTGCCGGCAGCCTGCGCGCCGTCGCCGCCGCGCTTGCAGGCGCCCAGCGCGAACACCGCGGGCAACAGCACGCACAGCAGCAGCGGCGCCAGCAGGCGCGATCGGCCGCGGGCGGGGTCGGTCGGGAGGATCATGGGAAGGCTCGTCGTAGGGGTGTTGTATCTAGGTATATCACCCACGGCAAAAAGCCCAAATCCGCCAGAGGTCATGGTGCATTTTTTCCGGGGACCCGCGGCCGCGTCCGTTCGCCGGAGCGGCGGCCGCGCCGGCGACAGCCAGCCTTGCGCTTGGGCTTGTGAACGCGACGTCGCTATACTGGACGAATCGTGCGCTGCGGGTTGCACAGCCGGCGCACTCCCGATTCGTCTTCCGACAGCGGACAAGCCCATGATCCGATCGTTGTTGATTGCCTCCAGCCTGGCCCTGGCCGCCACCGGCGCCATGGCCCAGGAACCCGCCGCGGCGCCTGCCGCCACCGCGACGCCGCCCGCGGCCGCGGGCGATGCCCTCGCCCGCGGCAAGCAGTTGGCCTACACCTGCCAGGGCTGTCATGGCGTGGTCGGCTACAAGAACGCCTACCCCAACTACCACGTGCCCAGGATCGGCGGACAGTCGGCCGAGTATCTGGCCAACGCCCTGACCGAATACCGGCAGGGCAAGCGCAAGCACCCGACGATGCAGGCCCAGGCCGGCAGCTTTTCGGAGCAGGACATCGCCGACATCGCCGCCTTCCTGTCCAGCCTGAAGTGAGCAGACCTCCCATGACGAAATCGCCTCTCCTCGCCATCGCCCTGCTCGCCGCCACCGCCACCCTCGCCGCCTGCAGCCCGGGCGACCAGGCCGCCAGCGGGCACGCCGCGGCCGAAGCTCCCGCCACTTCCTCCGCCGGCCTGCCGGAGGGCCATGCCGCCGCCGGCGAGCAGCTCGCCACGACCTGCACCGCTTGCCACGGTGCCCAGGGCAACGCGCCGATCACCCCGGCCTATCCCAAGATCGGCGGCCAGTACTCCGACTACATCGCCCACTCGCTGCAGATGTACCGCAGCGGCCAGCGCGGCGGCAGCCCGACCGCCGACATCATGGCGGCCCAGGCCAAGGCCCTCACCGACCAGCAGATCGCCGACCTCGCCGCGTACTTCGGAGCGCAACCCTCGCAGTTGCGCGACCTGCGCGGGCTGTAGCCACCCGCTTCATCGAGCCGCGGGCATCCGCGCGACCGACACCAAAACCCGGCTCCGGCCGGGTTTTTCGGTTCTTCCGCCAAGCACGGGAATCTCCGCGGGGTAGCCGGTAGCTTGGCCTGTGCAGGACATGCCGCGAATGCATGCTTCAAGTGCGGGAACCTCCGCGAGGAAGCCGGCGGCCCGACCTGTGCGGGGCCCGCCGTGAATGCATCCTTCAAGTGCGGAAAAAAACCCTCTGTAGGGAAGCCGGCGGCTGTGCGGGGCGCGGAAGAAGCCGCTGTGAATCCGTCTCCGAGCGCGGAAGCTTCCGTGGGGGGAAGCCGGCGGCCCGGCCTGTACGGGACACGCCGTGAATACGTCCCTGTAGGCTCCTCGGCGGCATCCATGCCGCCGACGGTCCCGCACAGGCCGGGCCACCGGCTTCTGGCAAGTGAGTCGGCGCTTGCAGAAAAAACCAGCCGAAGCGACGAACCTCCAATCTCACGCAGTCGCCGGCCGACGGGCTGGGGGTGCGGAGAGTGGACCATGGAGGGTCCACGACCCGACTTGAAGACAGGAGGTTGTCAGGAGGCGCAGCACCCCCAGCCCGCCGGGCGGCGACTCCCTCCGAAGCCGATCTCAAGATTGCAGGCGTGACGGCACGTTAGGGCATGCATGGCCCACGCCCCGACTTAAAGACAGGAGGTCGTCAGGAGGGCGCAGCACCCCCAGCCCGCCGGACGGCGACTCTCTCCGAAGCCGATCTCCAGATTGCAGACGTGACGGCCCGTTAGGGCATGAATGGCCCGCGCCCCGACTTGAAGACAGGACGTCGCCGGGAGGGCGCAGCACCCAGCCCGCAGGGCGACGCCTCCTGCCGAAGCCGATCCCCGAAAAGGGGGGCGACCGCTCCCGTCAAGCAACGAGGCAGGTTCTGGCCCTCCTTGCGCACGCAAATCGGTAACGCCGCTTCGCGCGGGCGACTGTGGCCGTCGAGGCGACGGTGGTCGCTTCGGGTCGCCCGGCCGGCCACCGGGGCTGTGCGCCGGCGAGCGACGCCGATGCCGCAGGGGCATCGGTGAAACGCGCTCACTTGTCCTGCAATTCCGGCTTGAACGGAACGTCCGGCGGCGGGCGGGCGCCGGCTTCCTGGTCCTGCAGGTTCGGGTCGGTGATGCCGCAACCGCCGCCCAGCTGCAGCAGCGAGACCACGCAGCGCAGCTTCTTCGAGGTGCCGGGAATCGGAATCGAGACCTCGCGGATGTTGCGTCGCACCCACTCCTCCAGCAGCGTCTCGCCAGGTATCCAGAACCGGTCGAAGCGGGTCGGCGTGTAATCGATCGGCGGCCGTCGGAGCCAGGTGCCGGCGCGATCGAGATTGGCGATCCTTTCCTCGACCGCGCCCGGTGGCAGGCCTCCGCCCGGCGCCTGCTGGCTGCCCGGCGGCAGGCGCGGACGGCCGTCGCCATCGAACAGCCCGGGCTTGCCCGCCTGTGCCCCGGGGCGATTGCGGTCCGACAGCCCCCAGTCGTCGCCGGCTTGCGCACTCGGCCAGCCGCCGGGCCGGGCCGCCGGCTCGGGGCCGGTACCGGTACCCGTCGCCGCAGCCTGGCTGCCGCTGCCCGGCGCAGGCGGGCCCCCGGACTGCGTCGCGGCCGCACCCGGAACCGCCCCGGACGCGGGGGCGGCACGGTCCGCCGCAATGCCGGCGGTGCCCGGAGCCCGATCTGCCGCCGCAGCGTCGGCCGCGACCGCATTGGCGGCTGCCGCGACCGGCAACGCAGCAGGCGCCGGCAGGCTCGGCACCGTCAGCTGCGCCTGCGGGATCTGCACCTGCCGCGCGCTGGCGTCCGGCAAGGGCACCGGCGCCGGCAACGCTTCCACCCGGGTGTGCAGTTGCGGGACCGCGACCTGCGCGGCGGGCAGGCGGGGCTGGATCCGCTCGACCGGCTTCGCGGCGGGGGCCGGCGCCTCCGCCACTTCGAGCGTGCGTACCGGCTCTCGCAGTTCCGGCACCGTCAACTGCGGCTGCCGCAACACCGGCACCCGCGGCACCGGCGCAGGCAACAGGAACGTGCTGTCGGGCTGCGGCGTCTGCGTCACCTGCAGCGGCTGCGCGAGCGCGGCCGCCACTTCCGGCGCCGGCGCGGGCGGTTCGGCGGCCGTCACCGGCGGGGCGGCCGGCGCTGCAACCGATGGCGACGGCGGCGGCTGCAACTGCGGCTGCGGGGCCGGGGCCTGGCGTGCGGTGGCCCCGGGCCGGGCCGGCGCCGCCGCAGCCCTGGTTTCCACCTGGCCGCCGGGCGCCCCGCCCCCCGGTACCTGCGGCGTGCCCTCGCCGATGAACTCGACCTGCACCACATCCTCGCCGCGCGGCGCCGGCTCGCCGGCGAAGCGTACTTCGGCCAGCCACAACAGCGCGATCGCCAGCACCAGGTGCACCACCACGGTGATGGCGCCGGCAGCGATGCGCTGGCGCCGGTCCTCGGGTTCCGGCGGCTGCCACTGCTGCCGCCACAGGCTCGCGAAGGCTTGCCAGTGGCTGAGTTCAGGGCTGCGCCGGGGCGGTGGCCGCGGCGTGCGCTGCAGCAGGAGCGCGACGATCGCCTCGGCGCGGGCACCATGGACGCCGCCAACGCTGCGGGGCATCGCCGCGAACCAGTCGCGCCAACCCGGCGGGAATTCGCCCGGCGGCCGCTCCGGGCGCAGCGACCTGCGCAGCCGCCGGCGCAAGGCCTCGATCAGTTCGGCGGAGGAGAATGCCGTCACGGGCCGCTCGCGCCGGTGCCGCGCCTACGCCGTGCTGCGCGGCGCGTAGGGGTTCTTGCCACTGTCGTGGTCGGTGACATCGCGCACCCCGGTCACCCCCGGCGCCCTGGCGAACAGGGTCTTCTCGATCCCGTTCTTGATCGTGTTGTCGACCTGGCCGCAGCCGTGGCAGCCGCCGCCGAACACCAGCACCACGATGCCGTCCTCGGTGACGCCCTCCAGCTCGACGTGGCCGTGGTGCATGGCCAGCTGCGGGTTGATTTCGTGCTCGATCAGCCACGCCACCCGGTCGGTCAGCGGCGCCGAGGGATCCGGCTCCTTGCTCTTGATCCCGGGCGCACGGATCTGCAGCCGGCCACCGGTGGCCTGCTGCTCGTAGTCGATCTGCGCCCCGTCCAGGTAAGGCGCGCTGGCCGCGTCCACCCAGAGCGTGAACCCGGCGTACTGCACCGCCTGCTCGTCGCCCTCCAGGTCGGCCGGCTCGGCGAACGCCAGCCGCACGTCGGCCTTGGTGGTGCCCGGCAGATAGGCGGCCAGGCGCACGCCCAGGCCCGGCAGGTCTTCGCGCTCGATCAGCTTGCGGAAATGCGCCTGGGCGGACTCGGAGATCTGGATCATGCCGTTATTCTAGCGGCAGGCGCGCCGGGTATCGCGCGCCTGCACCCGCCAGCGACGACCGATGTGCTTGGGTGCATCGGTACCCCCTCCCCGGGCCCAGCAGGAGCCAGCCATGTCCGACCTCATCCCCCTCGCCCAGGCCCACTGCATCGCGCGCCACGGCAGCGAACACCGGCTGCCCGAAGCCCGCATCCGCGAGTTGCTGCCGGACGTGCCCGACTGGGAACTGGCGGAAGACGGCAAGGCGCTGACCCGGACCTTCGGTTTTGCCGACTACTACCGCACGATCTCCTTCGTCAACGCGCTGGCGCACATGGCCAACCGCGAGAACCACCATCCCGACCTGTCGGTGCACTACGACCGCTGCGTGGTGCGCTATTCCACCCACGACGCCGGCGGCCTGTCGGAGAACGACTTCATCTGCGCGGCCCGGGCCGACACGCTGTTCGCGTAGGCGCGTGCCGGGCGCGACGCCTGTGAGGATTGCGCCGGGAAGGATCGCCCCCTCCGCCGCGCGGTCGCGCCAGCCACGCCCTACAGGCGATCCAGCGCTTCGACCAATTCCGGCGCCAGCGGCGCGTTGAGGACGTAGGGCGTGCGGCCGTCCAGCGCGAACTCCAGCGACGCGGCATGCAGGAACAACCGTTTCAGCCCGATCTGCTCGCGCAGCCGCCGGTTGACCGCCGGATCGCCGTACTTGTCGTCGCCGGCGACCGGGTGACCGATGTGCGCCGCGTGCGCGCGGATCTGGTGGGTGCGGCCGGTTTCGATCCGCACCTCGCAGTAGGAGTGGCCGCCGCGGCGCTCCAGCACCCGGAAGTGGCTCAGCGACGGCTTGCCGGCGGCGCTGACCTGCACGTGGCGCTCGCCGCCCTGGCGCAGGCCCACGTGCAGCGGCGCCTCCACGCTCATCACGCCGTCGGGCATGCGGCCGACGAGCAGCGCCAGATAGCGCTTGCGCAGGCTGCCGGCCCGCTCCGCGCCCTCGCGCATCAGCGCCTGCAGTTCGGCCAGCGCCGAGCGCTTCTTCGCCACCAGCAGCAGGCCGGAGGTGTCGCGGTCCAGCCGGTGCACCAGTTCCAGCGACTCGCGCGGCCGCAACGCGCGCAAGGTTTCGATCGCGCCGAAGGAGATGCCGCTGCCGCCGTGGCTGGCCACGCCGGAAGGTTTGTCGATCGCCAGCAGCCGGGCATCCTCGAACACGATGCTGGCCTCCATCGCCTCCAGCAGCCCCCGGGCCGGGGTGCCCTTCTCCCCGGGCGCGGGCAGGCGCAGCGGCGGGATCCGGACTTCGTCCCCGCCCTCGAGCCGGCGTTCGGCCTTGGCGCGGCCGCCGTTGACCCGTACCTGGCCCGAGCGCACCAGCTTGTAGACCAGGCTGCGCGGGGCGCCTTTAAGGTGGCCGAGCAGGAAGTTGTCCAGGCGCTGGCCGCCCCGGTCTTCCGGAACCCGGACAATGCGGGCGCCGGGCGGGTGCTCGGTCGGATCGGAATGAGCCATGGGGCCGCCTGTGATCTGCTACACTCGCCGGGCGAGATAAAGGTTTGATTTCGCAGGGAGTTGCCCACGGGGTGCCATGGCATCCGGGAACCGGGCAAACCGGGCCGAAAGCCCCCTCCCATGCGATTCCGGCTGCAGTGCGCGACCACCGCCCCCGGGGCGGCCATGTTAGCGGCTCGCCGGCAAGCCCGGCCATCGCCCGGCGCGTCAGACGCCGGCGCTGAACACGACCCGCGTGTCGCGCTTCGCAGCGCGACGCCGGCCCGGCAACACTGAAAACGAGAACAAGCGCTCCCGCGGCCCGCCGTGGTGTCGTAGCGCTGGAAATTGAAGCCCCGCCGCGCGCGGGCGGTCCGCCGCCCGTCACCGGCTCGACCAGGTCGAGATCGCGCAGCGACGGCTTGCGGTGTCCAGAGGCGAAACGCCCACGGCGTGGTCGCGTGCAGGAGCGCGCGAGGAACGCCACATGAAGCGCATGCTGATCAATGCGACCCAGGCCGAAGAGCTGCGGGTCGCGATCGTCGATGGCCAGACCCTGTACGACATCGACATCGAGCAACCCGCCAAAGAGCAGAAGAAGTCCAACATCTACAAGGGCCGCATCACCCGGCTCGAACCTTCGCTGGAGGCGGCCTTCGTCGAGTACGGCGGCCAGCGCCACGGCTTCCTGCCGTTGAAGGAAATCTCCCGCGACTACTTCCAGGCCGGGGTCGACCCGCACAAGGCAGGGCTGAAGGAACTCCTGCGCGAAGGCCAGGAGGTCGTGGTCCAGGTGGACAAGGAGGAACGCGGCAACAAGGGCGCCGCGCTCACCACCTACATCTCCCTGGCCGGCCGCTACATGGTGCTGATGCCCAACTCGCCCACCGCCGGCGGCGTCTCGCGCCGGATCGAAGGCGAGGACCGCGCCGAGCTCAAGCGCGCGATGGACGCGCTGGCGATTCCCGACGAAATGGGCGTGATCATCCGCACCGCCGGCGTCGGCCGCGATGCCGAAGAGCTGCAGTGGGACCTGGACTACCTGCTGAGCGTGTGGAAGGCGGTCGCCGACGCCGCGCTGAGCAAGCCGGCGCCGTTCCTGATCTACCAGGAGTCGCGGCTGATCATCCGCGCCCTGCGCGACTACATGCGTCCCGACATCGGCGAGATCCTGGTCGACACCCCGGAAATGTACGAGGAGGCGCGCGAGTTCGTGCAGCAGGTGATGCCGCACAACCTGCGCAAGCTGCGCCACTACACCGACGACGTGCCGCTGTTCAACCGTTTCCAGATCGAGTCGCAGATCGAGGGCGCCTACGAGCGCGAGGTGCGCCTGCCCTCCGGCGGCGCGCTGGTGATCGACCAGACCGAGGCCCTGACCGCGGTCGACGTCAACTCGGCGCGCGCCACCAAGGGCGGCGACATCGAGGAAACCGCATTCAACACCAACCTGGAGGCGGCCGAGGAGGTCGCGCGCCAGATGCGCCTGCGCGACCTCGGCGGGCTGGTGGTGATCGATTTCATCGACATGGCCTCCAGCAAGCACCAGCGCGAGATCGAGAACCGCCTGCAGCACGCGCTCAAATCCGACCGCGCGCGGGTGCAGCTGGGCCGGATTTCCCGCTTCGGCCTGCTGGAACTGTCGCGCCAGCGGCTGCGGCCGTCGCTGGGCGAATCCAGCCAGATCGTATGCCCGACCTGCGAAGGCCACGGCCGCATGCGCAGCGTCGAGTCGCTGGCGCTGTCGATCATCCGCGTCGCCGAAGAGCACGCGATGAAGGACAACACCGGCCAGGTGCTGGTGCAGGCGCCGGTGGAGATCGCCAACTACCTGCTCAACGAGAAGCGCCGCGCGCTGGCGGAGATCGAACAGCGCCACGACGCGCCGATCGTGATCGTCGCCGACGACCAGCTGCAGACCCCGCACTACGAAGTCACCCGGATCCGCGAGAACGAGCTCGGCGAGGAAACCGGCAAGCCCAGCTACCAGCGCGGCACCCCGCGCAAGCTGGCGACCATCGCCCTGAGCAAGGCCAACCTCAACGTGCCGCCGGCGCCGGCGGTCACCAACGTGCGCCCGGCGCAGCCGGCGCCGATCCGCGAACCGCGCGAGGAACCCGCGCCGGCCCCGGCCCCCGCACCGGCCGCCGCCGCACCGGCGCAGCCGGCCGGGCTGGTCGCACGCGTGCTGCGGTTCTTCCGCGGCGGCGACGGCGCTCCGGCCGCAGCGGCGCGACCGCAGCCGGCCGCGCCGCAGGACGATCGCGGCGGCCGTGCCGAGCGCGGCGGTTCGCGTCGGGACGGCCGTGGCGGCAAGCCCCGCGACGGCCAGCGCCGCGACGAGGGACGCCGCGGCAGCCAGGCCGCAGCCCAGCCCCGGCAGGACAAGCCGCGTGGCGAGCAGGCGCCGAAGCCGCCGCGGCAAACCCCGCCGAAGCAGCCCAGGGCGCCGCGGCCCCCGCGCCACGAAGCGGCCGCCAGCGATGCCCGGTCGCCGCAAGCCACGATGACCGAAGCCGCCGTTCCGACCGCCGCGTCGATCGCCACGCCGACCGCTCCGGCGCAGGACACCCCGGCGCTGACGATCGCCGCTGCGGCCGCTGCCACCCCGGTAACTGCCGCCGCCGCGCCGTCCGCGCCGCAGCCGGTGGAGCCCGCCGGCAGCGCGACCGCCACCGTTCCCGGAGACACCGGCACGGAAGCCGCCGGTGAAACGGGCCGCCGCCGCCGTGGCCGTCGTGGCGGCCGCCGCCGCCGTCGCGGGGGCGGCGAGGCCGGCGCCACCGCCGAAACGGCGCAGGACGCCAGTCTGGAGCACGACGAAGCCTGGTCCGGCGACGTCGCCGCCGCGCAACGCTCGCAACCGGAGTTCGATTTCGAGGACGAGGAAGCGACCCCGGCGCCGGCGTCGCAGGCTCCGGGATCGCAAGCGGAGTCCACACCCGCACAGCCGGCCACCGGGGCCTCTGCCTCGAGCCCGGTACAGCCGCCGGCACCCGCTGCCGTGCCGAGCCCTGCGCCCGAGGCTCCGGCCACCTCCGCGCCGACCGCGCCGTCCGCTGTCGTCGTCACGCCCGGGCCCGCGGCCGAGTCCGCGGGCACCCCGGAACCGAGTGCAGCGCCTGCCGACATCACTGTGCCCGCGCCGGTGAGCGTCGTCGCGGCCCCCCCGGAGCCGGCAGCGATTCCCGCTGCCCCTCCCCGTGAGCAGACGCCGGCCTCGGCGTCCGCGGAGGCGCCCAGGCCGCCCGCGGCCGCAACCGAACCGCAGGCCGAGATCACGGCTTCCTCGGTGGAGGAATCCCTGGCGGCGGAACCCGAAATCGACACCCGGATCGCGATCGCCGCACCCGGCATCGCTGAGCCGGCGGCGCTCGACGGCGAGCCGACGGCGCCGGGGCTGTTCGACGCCCTGCCCGACACCGCGCCAGCCACCGAGGAACCGTCCGCGGCCGATGCCGCGGCCCGGTTCGCGGCCGACGCCGGCGCCGACGACGCGGAGCAGGTCGACCGCCACCGCTCGCCCGACGCCTGAGGCGACGACGCCTTACCCGCGCCCGCGACTCACAGCGCGTGCGCGGGATTGGCCAGCCCGTACTGTCCGGCCAGGCGCGCCAGCGCGATGGCGTCGTGGATGCCGAGTTTTTCGAACAGACGCGACTTGTGCGTGTTGACGGTCTTGGCGCTCAGGCTCAGGCGCTTGGCGATGTCTTCCTGGCGCAGGCCCTGGGTCAGCAGCATCGCCACTTCCAGCTCGCGCGGCGACAGCGCGTCGAACGGCGATTGCCCGCCGCCGATGCCCGACAGCGCCAGGCTCTGGGCGATGTTGCTGGCCAGGTAGCGCTTGCCGCGGGCGACATCGCGCACCGCACGCAGCAATTCCCCGGCATCGCCGCCCTTGCCGACATAGCCGGAAGCGCCGGCCTCGAGCAGGCGCTTGGGCATCGGCCCGTCCTGCAGCATCGACACCACGATCACCCGTGTGCCGTGGTCGCCGCGGACAATGCGCTCGGTCACTTCCAGGCCGCTGACGCCGGGCAGATGCAGGTCGCACAGCACCACGTCGGGCTTGAGCCTGCGGATCTGCGGCAATGCGTCCTCGCCGGATTCGGCCTCGCCGACCACCTCGATGTCGGTCTCGCCGGACAGGATCATGCGCATGCCGGCGCGCACCAGCGCGTGGTCGTCGACCAGGAAGACACGGATCGTCATGGCAGCCCCCTACCCGCTCCCCCGAGCGGTCCGGACCAGCCTAAGCGCGGCCACCGGCAGCCACAAGCACGGGAACCCCGCACCGGCGTGTCGGTAAATTCCGATGTGCGCCGAAAGACCACGCCAACGGCGCCAGGCTGGATGTGATCTTTCAGCAGGCTGCTGCGGAAACCTGCGCGGAGGAGCCGGCAGTCCTGCCTGCGCGGGATACGCCGTGAATACATGCTTCAAGTGCGGAAACCTTTGTGGGGGAAGCCGGCGACCCGGCCTGTGCGGGACACGCCGTGAATCCCCGCTACGCGGGTCCGGCCCGGCGGCATAGCCTCCAGGCGCTCAGCGGTGCGCGAAGCAGTGCTTCGCAAGCACACCGCTTCGCCCCTGCAGGCTCGGCGGGGGCTTGCTCGTCTGCGCACTCCTGCGCAGGCGGCAAGACCGGGGTGGGCCTTCCCTGGCCCACCCGTCCGGCGCAATGCGCCGGACCCATGCCGCCACGGTCCCGCACAGGCCGGGCCGCCGGCTTCTAGCAAGTGAGTCGGCGCCTGCAGAAAAAAGCCGCCCGAAGCGATGACACCCAATCCCTCGAAGTCGCCGCCCGGCGGGCTGGGGGTGCGGAGAGTGGACCATGGAGGGTCCACGACCCGACTTAAAGACAGGAGGTCGTCAGGAGGGCGCAGCACCCCCAGCCCGCCGGGCGGCGACTCCCTCCGAAGCCGATCTCCCGAGTGCAGGCCATGACTTGAGGTCAGGCCAGGCATGGCCTGCAACCCAATTTGAAGAAAGCACGCCATCAGGATGGCGCAGCACCCCCAGCCCGCCGGGCGGCGACTCCGTCCGAAGCCGATTTCCCAAGCGCAAGCCATCGATGGCTTGCGACCCAACTTGAAGAGGACGTCGTCATGAGGGTGAAGCACCCCCCGGTTCGTCGGGCTGCGACTCCGGCCGAAGCCGATCTCCAGATTGCAGACGTGACGGCCCGTCAGGCATGCATGGCCCGCGCCCCGACTTGAGGACGGGAGGTCGTCAGGAGGGCGCAGCGCCTCCAGCCCGCCCGGGCGGCGACTCCCTTCGAAGCCGGTTCGTGCCTCGTTTCCGACGGCTTCAAGACGCGACGCTGGGTCCCTATCTCGCGCGCATCTCTGAGCAATGCGGTACACAGCTAGAATGCGGCGGTCGGAGAGGTGGCCGAGCGGTTTAAGGCACCGGTCTTGAAAACCGGCGTGGTAGCGATACCACCGTGGGTTCGAATCCCACCCTCTCCGCCACTATTTGCGTGTCGCCCGCGTCCCGCTCTGCCCCGCGCACTCTTCACAATCCAGCTGTGCCGCCTGCAGCAACGGCGGCAGTTTTTCGGCGAGGAAATCGATCAGCACCCGTACCGCCGGCAGCAGGCCGCGGCGCGAGGCGAACACGGCATGGCAGATGCCCTGCGGCAGGCGCCACTGCGGCAGCACCACTTCCAGTTCGCCGGCCCGCACCAGCTCGGCGCATAGGGTTTCCGGCAGCAGGGTGATGCCCACGCCCTGCCGCGCCAGCGATCGCAGCATCGGGAAGTCGAAACCGGCCACGCGCGGCTTGAGCTCGATCCGGCGCACCTCGTCGTCCGGTCCGTGCAGTTCCCAGCGCTGACGCGCCTCGTCCTCACCCATGCTCAGGGTCACGTGCCCGGCGAGCTCGTCCGGGTCCCGCGGCCGCCCCATGCCGTCGAGGTACTTCGGGCTGGCCACCAGCAATTCCTGGATCTGGCCGAAGCTGCGCATCACCAGGCTGCCGTCGTCGTCGAGCCGGGAGCGCACGCGCAGGGCGACGTCGAAGCCTTCGTTGATCAGGTCCACGCGCCGGTTGCTGACCGACAGCTGCAGCCGCACCTCCGGGTAACGGGCAAGGAACTCGGGCAGCAGCATCGGCATCTGCTGCTGCGCCAGGCTCACCGGCAAGCTCACCCGGACCACGCCGCGCGGGGTCGCGCTGAGCCGGTCGACCACATCGCGCGCGGCCTGGGCCTCGGCCAGCATCGTCTGCGCGTGGCGGTACACGCTGTTGCCCACGTCGGTGACCGCGAAGCGGCGGGTGGAGCGCTGCAGCAGGCGCACGCCGAGGTCGGCCTCGAGCTGGGTGATGCGCCGGCTCAGGCGCGATTTGGGGATGCCCAGCGCACGTTCGGCCGCGGCGAACCCGCCATGGTCCACGACCATGGCGAAGTAATACAGATCGTTGAGGTCCTGCATGGGCGTCTCGATCGCAATTAGTTCCATATCCGGAACGATGCGTGGTATTTGACTAGCTTTATTCCAAATTGGCAACAACCTACCTTGGTTCGGTCGCGGCGCCCTGCCGCATCCGTCCGAGGCACACCGCATGCAACTCCTGCACATCAATTCCAGCATCCTGGGCCAGAACTCGGCCAGCCGCGAACTCAGCGCCGCCATCGTCGCGCGCTGGCGGGCGGCGACGCCGGGGCTGCACGTGACCTACCGCGACCTGGACGCCGCGCCGCTGCCGCACCTGCGCAGCGGCTCGCTGGTCGCGGCCGACCCGGCCGAGGCCGCCGCCGCGGCCCAGGCGCTGCAGGAGTTCCTCGACGCCGACGTGGTGGTGATCGGCGCGCCGATGTACAACTTCGGCATCGCCTCCACGCTCAAGGCCTGGATCGACCGCCTGGCAGTGGCCGGCAAGACCTTCCGCTACACCGACCAGGGCGCGCAGGGCCTGGTCGGCGGCAAGCGGGTGATCGTGGCCAGCGCCCGCGGCGGTTTCCACCAGGGGGCGCCCTCGGATTTCCAGGAGCCCTACCTGCGTTTCCTGTTCGGCTTCTTCGGCATCGACGACATCGAGTTCGTGCGCGCCGAGGGCCTCGCCATCTCCCCCGGGCAGCGCGCTGCGGCGCTGGAAGCGGCGCACGCCGATATCCGCGGCCCCCTCGCCGAAGCCGCCTGAGCGGGCGCGCAGCCACCGATGCGGCCTGGCAGCACGGTCGCCGGCATGATGCCGGCGACCGTGCCCGCGCGCACCGCTCGCGGCGTGCCCGGGCGGGAGTCGCGGCTTGCGGCGGCCACGCGGGAAGCCGGAAGCTACGCCACGTCCGCGCTCGCGCACTCCGGATTGCGGCGCCCGCATCGGAGCCGCGAAGCCCCGCCAACGAGGCGGTTCGGCAGGAAGCGCAGGATTGACCGGGGTCAAGGCATTCACGCCGGCGCCTCCGTAGCCTGCGATGCATGTTCGCCAATCCCCGCTTCGACGCCGAGCTGCTGCGCCGCTACGACCGGCCCGGCCCGCGCTACACCTCCTATCCGACCGCGCCGCAGTTCAGCACGGGCTTCGGCGAGGACGCCCTGCGCGCCGCGGCAGCGGCCAGCAACGGCGACCCGATCCCGCGCCGGCTGTCGCTGTACGTGCACATTCCGTTCTGCATGAGCCCGTGCTTCTACTGCGGCTGCAACCGCATCATCACCCGCGACCTCGCCCGCGGCGAGGCCTACCTGGTGCGCCTGTACCGCGAGATCGCGCTGGCCGCGACCCTGTTCGACCGCGACCGCGAGGTGATCCAGCTGCACTTCGGCGGCGGCACGCCCAACTTCCTGTCCCCGGTGCAGCTGCGCGAGGTGGTCGACACCCTGCGCCGGCATTTCCACTTTTCCGACTCGCCCGAGCGCGACCTGTCGATCGAGCTGGACCCGCGCTTCACCAACCCGGCCGACATCGGCGCGCTGGGCGCGATCGGCTTCAACCGCGCCAGCCTCGGGGTGCAGGATTTCGACCCGGTGGTGCAGGAAGCGGTCAACCGCATCCAGAGCGTGGAGGAAACCCGCGCAGTGGTGGAAGCCTGCCGCGAGCACGGGTTCCGCTCGGTCAACATCGACCTGATCTACGGCCTGCCCAAGCAGAATCCCGAAGGCTTCGCGCGCACCCTGGACACGGTGATCGCGATGCGCCCGGACCGCCTGGCCGTGTACAGCTATGCGCACCTGCCGGAGATGTTCAAGGCGCAGCGCCAGATCGACCCTGCCGACCTGCCCGATCCGGCCACCAAGCTGTCGCTGCTGCAGCTGGCGATCGAAAAGCTGACCGCGGCCGGCTACGTCTACATCGGCATGGACCATTTCGCCCTGCCCGACGACGACCTCGCCCGGGCCCAGGCGCGCGGCAGCCTGCACCGCAACTTCATGGGCTACACCACCCACGCCGACAGCGACCTGCTGGGCATGGGCGTGAGCGCGATCAGCCACATCGGCGACAGCTTCAGCCAGAGCCCGCGCGACCTGCCCAGCTGGCAGATCGCGCTTGACGAGGGCCGCCTGCCGGTGTTCCGCGGCATGCGCCTGGACGAGGACGACCTGCTGCGCGCCGACCTGATCCAGCAGCTGATGTGCCAGGGGGAAATCCCGGTGGCCGCGCTGGAGCGGCGCTACGCGATCGATTTCGCGTCGTATTTCGCCGACGCGCTGGAAAAGCTGCAGCCGCTGGTCGCCGACGGCCTGGTGCGGCTGGAGCGGGGGCGGATCGTGGCCACTACGCAAGGCCGGCTGTTGTTGCGTAATATTGCCATGTGCTTCGACCGGTACCTCGACCCGCCAGCGGACAGCAACGGAACCCAGCCCCGGTTCTCGCGGGCGATCTGACCCCCAGGCAGGCGCTGACGCGGGGACATCCGTGACCGGTACCGCATTTCCGCGGCTGGATTCCAGCGTCCTGGCCGACGATGGCGACGAGCTGAACTTCTGCTCCACCTGCGCGTTTTCGCAGGCCTGCCTGTCGCAGGGCATGGACAAGGCCTCGCTCAAGGACCTGCACATGCTGGTGGAGCACGTCGGCCCGCTGCACGCCGGCGACCACGTGTTCCGCGAAGGCGACCCGTTCGAGGCGATCGCCGCGGTCCGCGCCGGCACGGTCAAGACCTACATCGTCGACCGCGAAGGCCGCGAGCACGTGCTCGGCTTCCACCTGCCGGGCGAAGTGATCGGGCTCAACGCGATCGACGGCGAGACCTACCCCTGCAATGCCGTGGCGCTGGACACGGTGATGCTGTGCCGGTTCTCGTTCCCGCGGATCTCGGTGCTTGCCACCCGCGTGCCGGGGCTGCAGCAGCACCTGTTCCGGCTGATGAGCCGCGACATCGGCAACGCCGCGCTGCTGGCCGGCGACTGGTCGGCGGACCAGCGCATGGCTTCGTTCCTGATCGGCCTGTCGCGGCGGTTGGCGGCGCGCGGCTTCTCGGCCGACCGCTTCCAGCTGACGATGGCGCGCACCGACATCGCCAATTACCTGCGGCTGGCGCCGGAAACCGTCAGTCGCGTGCTCAAGCGCTTCCAGGACGACGGCCTGCTGAAGGTGGACCGGCGCGAGCTGGAACTGGCCGCCCGCGACAAGCTGGAAGCGCTCGCCGCGCCGGTGCTGCGGCTGTAGCGCGGCGCCCGCGCGACCGGCCGGCAGGCGCGCGGCCGCGCCATACGCACGGCGCCAGCCAGGTACGGTTTGATCGAAATCAAGTCGCGGATGTCCCCGCTCCGCGAAAATGACGCGACAACACCGCAGGACCCCCACGTGACCCTCGAAGCCCCAGCGGCGCCCGCCGGCGCGCCGATCTCCGGCCAAGCCGACCGCGCGCACTTCTACAACGACAAGGTCGTGCATCAGTTCACGATCGCCACCGTGTTCTGGGGCATCGTCGGCATGGCGGTAGGCGTCTACGTCGCCGCGCAGCTGTACTGGCCCGCGCTCAACTTCGACACCCCGTGGCTGACCTACAGCCGGCTGCGCCCGCTGCATACCAACGGCGTGATCTTCGCCTTCGGCGGCTCGGTGCTGTTCGCCACTTCGCTGTACGTGGTGCAGCGCACCTGCCACGTGCGGCTGATCTCCGACCGGCTGGCGGCGTTCGTGTTCTGGGGCTGGCAGGCGGCGATGGTCGGGGCGGTGATCACGCTGCCGCTGGGCATTACCCAGAGCAAGGAATACGCCGAACTCGAATGGCCGCTGGACCTGCTGATCGCGGCGGTCTGGGTCGCCTACGGCTGGCTGTTCTTCGGCACCATCGCCAGGCGCCGGGTCAAGCACATCTACGTCGCCAACTGGTTCTACGGCGCCTACGTGATCGCGGTCGGGCTGCTGCACATCGTCAACAACCTGGCGATTCCCGCCACCCTGACCAAGTCCTACCCGCTCTACAGCGGCGCGGTCGACGCGATGGCGCAGTGGTGGTACGGCCACAACGCGGTGGCGTTCCTGCTCACCGTCGGCTACCTGGCGATGATGTACTACTTCGTGCCCAAGCAGGCGCAGCGGCCGATCTACTCCTACCGCCTGTCGATCGTGCACTTCTGGGCGCTGATCTCGATCTACATGTGGGCCGGCCCGCACCATCTGCACTACACCGCGCTGCCGGACTGGGCGCAGTCGGTGGGCATGGTGTTCTCGGTGATCCTGCTGGCGCCCAGCTGGGGTGGCGCGATGAACGGCATCCTCACGCTCTCGGGCGTGTGGCACAAGCTGCGCACCGACCCGATCCTGAAGTTCCTGATCGTGGCGATCAGCTTCTACATGATCGCGACCTTCGAGGGCCCGCTGCTGTCGATCAAGACCGTCAACTCGCTCAGCCACTACACCGACTGGACCATCGGCCATGTCCACGCCGGCACCCTGGGCTGGGTGGCGATGATCTCGATCGGCTCGCTGTATTCACTGTATCCGCGCCTGCTGGGGCTGGAGAAGATGTACTCCACCCGGCTCATCGACGTGCATTTCTGGCTGCACACCCTGGGCGTGGTGTTCTACATCGTCTCGATGTGGATCGCCGGCATCACCCAGGGCCTGATGTGGCGCGCCACCAACGCCGACGGCACCCTGACCTACAGCTTCGTCGAATCGCTGGTGGCGACCTACCCCTATTACCTCGGGCGCCTGTTCGGCGGCCTGCTGATCCTGGCCGGCATGGGCCTGATGGCCTGGCACATGTGGCGCACCCGGCAACTGGCGCGCGCACCGGCACCGCACCCGGTGCTGGCGCCGGACGCCGCCGAAGCCCGGGCCTGAGGACGCACGCATGGGAATCGCACACGAGAAAATCGAGAAGAACGTCGGCCTGCTCGCGGTCCTGATCGCGGTCGCGGTGTCGCTGGGCGGCCTGGCGGAGATCGTGCCGCTGATGTTCCAGGCCGAGGCGATCCAGCCGCTGCCGGGCGTCAAGCCGTATCCGGCGCTGCAGCTGGCCGGACGCGACGTCTACGTGCGCGAGGGCTGCTACGGCTGCCACTCGCAGATGGTGCGCACGCTGCGCTTCGAGACCGAACGCTACGGCCACTACTCGCTGGCCGGCGAGTCGGTCTACGACCGCCCGTTCCAGTGGGGCTCCAAGCGCACCGGGCCGGACCTGGCCCGGGTCGGCGGGCGCTATTCCGACGACTGGCACCGGGTGCACCTGGTCGATCCGCGCGCGGTGGTCCCGGAATCGAACATGCCGGGGTTCCCGTGGCTGGAGAGCAACCGGATCGACGGCGCCGCCCTGACCGCGCACATGCGTGCGCTGCAGCGCATCGGCGATCCGTACACCGACGCCGACATCGCCGGTGCGGCGGCCGAAGTCGCCGGCAAGACCGAACTCGACGCCGTGGTGGCCTACCTGCAGGCGCTCGGCAAGCACGCCCCGCGCGGAGACTGAGCGATGCTGTCCGGAATCGTTTCACTGCTGCTGATGCTGCTGTTCGTCGCGATCTGCGCCTGGGCCTGGCAGCCGCGGCATCGCCACGACTTCGACGCCGCCGCGCGCCTGGCGCTGGATGAGGATCCCGCCATGGCCGGCCGCGACAACCACAGGGAGCCGCGCGCATGAGTCCCGGCTGGTCCTGGTACGTCATCGTCCTGGTGGCGTTCAACATTCTCGGTGCCGCCTGGCTGCTGTGGTGGACCGGCAAGCGTCGCCCCGGCGACCCGCTGCCGGAGGACACCAGCCATTACTGGGACGGCGACATCACCGAGTACAACAAGCCGATGCCGCGCTGGTGGATCAACGGCTTCTACATCGCCATCGCCTTCGGCATCGGCTACCTGCTGTGGTTCGGCGGCCTGGGCAGCTACGCCGGCCTGGGCGACTGGAGTTCGCAGGGCGAGCACGCGCGCGACAAGGCCGCGGCCGACGCCCGGCTCGAGGAGACCTTCAAGCCCTATCGCGACCAGCCGCTGCCGGCGCTGGCCGCCGACCCGGCTGCGCTCGCGCTGGGACGCTCGATCTTCGCCAACACCTGCGCCACCTGCCACGGCTCCTCGGCGCAGGGCGCGATCGGCTATCCCGACCTCAGCGACGACATCTGGCACTGGGGCGGCGCGCCCGAGCGCATCCTGCAGACGGTGCTCGACGGCCGCGAGGGCGTGATGCCGCCGTGGGGCCAGGTGCTGACCGGGATGGGTGGCGAGAACGCGGTCGACTACGTGATCGCCTACGTGCGCGCGCTGCGCGACCCCGCGCTGATGCGCAACAACTTCATGGCCGCGCAGGGCAAGCAGCTGTACGACGGCGTGTGCGTGGCCTGCCACGGCATCGACGGCAAGGGCAACCCCGAGATGGGCGCGCCCGACCTCACCGACGGCTACTGGCTGTACGGCGACGACAAGCAATCGTTGCGCAAGACCATCACCGAAGGCCGCCATGGCATCATGCCGGCGCACCGCGGGCTGCTGGGCGAGACCCGCGCCCGCCTGGTCGCCGCCTACGTCTGGTCGCTGTCGCACAAGGGCGACGCCGCGGAGGGCGCCACCCCGCCACAGTGAGTACCGCCGCATGAACACGTCCACCGCAGAAATCGACTATCCGCCGCGTCCGCTGGTGCAGCGGATCGGCGCGATCCTGTGGCCGAGCTTCTTCGCCGCGGGCGTGGCGACGATGGTGTTCTTCGCCTTCGTCGACCCGCTGGACCTGCGCGACATCACCTTCCCGCACGTGCCGCTGACCCGCGGCATGGGCTACACCATCGGCTTCTTCACCTTCTGGCTGGCGACGGCGTCCTCGAGCCTGTTCACCTGGCTGCTGCTGCGGCCGGCAAGCCGGTTCAACCGGTCGCTTCCGAAGTAGGCAGTACGCAGTGAGCAAACCCATCGACATCGATCTGCTGGACGGCGGCGGCGACTCGCTGTACGTCAGCGAGCGCAAGGTCTATCCGCGCGACGTTTCCGGCCGCTTCGACCGCCTGCGCAAGCTGGCCGTGGCCTGGCTGCTGGGCATGTACTACGTGTTCCCGTGGCTGACCTGGGACGGCCGCCAGGCGGTGCTGTTCGACCTGCCGGCGCGCAAGTTCCACGTCTTCGGGCTGACCTTCTGGCCGCAGGACTTCAGCCTGCTGGCGCTGTTGCTGATCATCCTCGCGCTGACCCTGTTCTTCGTCACCGCGCTCGCCGGGCGGCTGTGGTGCGGCTATGCCTGCCCGCAGACGGTGTGGACCGAGTGCTTCCTGTGGATGGAGCGCTGGACCGAGGGCGACCGGCAGAAGCGCATGAAGCTGGATGCCGGCCCGTGGAACCGCGAGAAGCTGCTGCGCAAGGGCAGCAAGCACTTCCTGTGGCTGGCGTTCGCGCTGTGGACCGGCTTCACCTTCGTCGGCTTCTTCACCCCGATCGTCAGCCTCGGCGCGCGCCTGGTGCCGTTCGACTGGAACGGCTGGGAGACCTTCTGGGTACTGTTCTACGCCCTGGCCACCTGGGGCAACGCCGGGGTGCTGCGCGAGCAGGTGTGCAAGTACATGTGCCCGTATGCGCGCTTCCAGAGCGCGATGTTCGACCGCGACACCCTGATCATCGCCTACGACCCGATGCGCGGGGAACCGCGCGGCCCGCGCAAGCGCGGCCTGCCCAGCGTGCTGCAGCGCGCCCGCGGGCTGCTGGACATGCGCACCGCGTACGACTACGTGTTCCGCGCCAGCAAGCACCCCAGCGCCGCGCAGAACCGGCTGCAGGCGGCCGGCACGATCACCTTCGACGTCGGCGCCGAGGCCGCGCCGTTGCCGAAGTTCGCCCCGGACGAGCTCGGCGACTGCATCGACTGCACCATGTGCGTGCAGGTGTGCCCGGTCGGCATCGACATCCGCAACGGCCTGCAGTACGAGTGCATCGCCTGCGGCGCCTGCATCGACGCCTGCGACGACGTGATGGGCAAGATGGGCTACCCCCACGGCCTGATCCGCTACTCCACCCAGAACGCGATCGACGGCAAGCCGAGCAAGGTCGCGCGCCCGCGCATCTTCGTCTACGGCGCGCTGCTGCTGGCGCTGGTCGTCGGCTGGACCTGGGGCGTGGCCGCCCGCAGCCCGCTGATCGCCGACGTGCTGCGCGACCGCAACGCGCTGTACCAGCAGACCGCTGCGGGCATCGCCAACAGCTACACCCTGAAGCTGGTCAACAAGACCGATCGGCCGCAGACCTATCGGGTCTCGATCGAATCGCAGACCCCGGATCTGGCGCTGCGCGGCGGCACCCAGCGGGTGCAGGCGCGCGCCGAGCAGGTGTTGTCGCTGCCGCTGCAGGTCGGCGCTCCGGCCACGCTGCGGGGCCGCCATGCGCTGCGCTTCGTGATCGAAACCAGCGACGGCAGCGCGCGCCAGAGCGTCGACAGCACCTTCTTCGGACCGATGTGATGGACAACGACGATCCTTCCCGCACGCCGGCCTCGCCCTGGCGCCAGCCGGTGGTGTGGCTGATCGTGGCGCTGCTGGCGGCCGCGGTCGCGGGCGGCGTGATCATGGTCTACGTCGCCGGCGGCGACGGCGCCACCGACACCGCGCCGGACACGGTCCGGCGCACCGCCCAGATCCAGGACGCCGACCTGGGCCCGGACGCGAGCGCACGGCAGCGCAAGCTCAGCGCGATCGTGCGCGTGGATGCCAAGCGCGAACTGGTGCAGGTACTGCCGGTCAGCGGCGACTTCGACCGCAGCGCCCCCCTGCGGCTGTCGCTGCGGCACCCGGTGCGCTCGTCCGCCGACCGGACCCTGCTGCTGCCGCCCTCGGCGCTGGGCTGGCAGGCGCCGGCGCGGATCGACGGCGGCCACGACTGGAACCTGCAACTGGACGCCGGCGACGGGCAGTGGCGCCTGCGCGGTCGCCTGCCCCAGGGCCAGCAGGCCGCGCGTCTGGCGCCGGCACTGCAGGCGCCCTAGGCATGCGATGGCGGCGTCGCTGAGCCCCGGCCCGGCCACTCCCGGCGCCCCCGCGGGCTGCTATCACTGCGGCGAAGCCCTGCCCGCGGACCCGGCCCGGGTGACCCTGGACGGCGCCCCGCGGGCGTTTTGCTGCAGCGGTTGCGCGACCGCGGCGCAATGGATCCGCGACGCCCGCCTGGACGACTACTACCGCCTGCGCAACCGACCCGCGACCCGGGTGGGCACCGAGCCGATCGACCTCGCGCTCTGGGACCGCGAGGAGCTGCTGGCCGGGCACGCACGCGAGCTTGCGCCTGTCGACGGCGTCGCCGGCCGCGAGATCACCGTGCTCAGCGACGGCATGCGCTGCGCCGCCTGCGCCTGGCTGATCGACCGCGTGCTGGCGCGCGAGCCCGGTGTGCTGGAGGCCAGCGCCAACGCCGTCACCGGCCGCATCCGCATCGCCTGGGACCCCGCGGCGACGCCGCTGTCGCGGCCGCTGGGCAAGCTCGCCGCGCTCGGCTACCGGCCGTACCTAGCCACCGGCGAGGCCCGCGAACGCGCGCGTCGCAGCGAGCGCAACCGCGCCCTGCTGCGCATCGGCCTGGCTGGCCTGGGCGCGATGCAGGCGATGATGTTCGCCGAGGCGCTGTACCTGGACACCCGCGGCGAGATGCCGCTGCCCACGCGCGACTTCTTCCGCTGGATCACCTTCCTGGTGTCCACACCGGTGGTGTTCTGGGCCGGCTGGCCGTTCATCGCCGGCGCCTGGCGCGAACTGCGCGAGCGGGTGCTGGGCATGGATACGCTGGTCGCCGGAGCCACCCTGCTGGCCTACGTCGCCAGCGTCTGGGGCACCGTCACCGGCGCCGAGCACGTCTGGTACGACGCCGCGGTGATGTTCGTGTTCCTGCTGCTGGTCGCGCGCCAGCTGGAGCAGCGCGCGCGCGGCATCGCCAGTGCCCAGGTCGATGCGCTGGCGCGGGCGCGGCCGGCGTTCGCCAGCCGCGAGCGCGCCGACGGCAGCCGCGAGTCGGTACCGATCGCCACGCTCCAGGTCGGCGACGTCGCCTGCGTGGCAGTCGGGGAGTCGGTCCCCGCCGACGGCGTGCTGCTCGATCCGCATGCGCGCTTCGAGGAGGCGCTGCTCACCGGCGAATCCAGCGCCGTGGACAAGCGTGCCGGCGATCCGGTGTACGCCGGCACCGCCTGCCGCGAGCACCCGGCGCGGCTGCGCGTCACCGGCACCGGCAGCCACACCCGGCTGGCGCAGCTGGCGCAACTGGTGGAACAGGCGCAGGCGCACCGTCCGGCGCTGGCCGCCAGCGCCGAGCGCATCGCCAGCGGCTTCGTCGCCGCGCTGTTGCTGATCGCGGCGCTGGTGTATGCCGGCTGGCGCGTGCACGACCCGGCGCGCGCGCTGGAAGTGACCCTGGCGCTGCTGGTGATCAGCTGCCCCTGCGCGCTGTCGCTGGCGGTGCCGGCGGCACTGGCCGCCGCGCACGGCGCGCTGGCCCGGCTCGGCGTACTGGCAGTGCGCCCGGACGCGCTGGAACGGCTGGCCCGGGCCAGCGACGTGGTCCTGGACAAGACCGGCACCCTCAGCGACGGACAGCCCACGTTGACCGCGATCGAAGCCGGCGACGGCTGCGAGCCGGGGCAGGCTTTGCGCATCGCCGCGGCACTGGAGCGCGACAGCGGCCATCCGCTGGCGGCCGCCTTCGCGCAGGTGACCGATGTGCCGCCGGCGCTGCAGGTGCGCGCGGTGCCCGGCCAGGGGGTCGAAGGCACGGTCGCGGGCCGCCGCTGGCGCCTGGGCCAGGCCGGGTTCGCCGCCGCCGGCACGCCCGACGACGGCGCGCTGTGGCTGGGCGACGGCACCCGCGCCCATGCACGCTTCCTGATCGGCGAAGCCGAGCGCCTGGACGCGCGTGCGGCGGTCGCCGCGCTGCACGGCCAGGGTCTGGTCCTGCACCTGTCCAGCGGCGATGGCGAGGCCGCGGTGCAAGGCTTCGCCCGGGCGCTGGATATCGACACCGCGCATGCCCGGCAATCGCCCGAGGACAAGCTCGCCTACGTCCGCCGCTTGCAGCGCGACGGCCGGATCGTGGCGATGGTCGGCGACGGCCTCAACGACGCGCCGGTGCTGGCTGGCGCCGACGTCTCGCTGGCGGTGGGCGAAGGCGCGGCGCTGGCGCAGCGCGCCGCCGATTTCGTGCTTACCGGGCGCTCGCTGGCGCGCTTGCCGGCGGCGATCGAGGTCGCCCGCCGCACCCGCCGCATCATCCGCCAGAACCTGGCCTGGGCGCTGGGCTACAACCTGCTGGCGCTGCCGCTGGCCGCCGCCGGGCTGGTGACGCCATGGCTGGCAGCGCTGGGCATGGCGCTGTCCTCGCTAGCGGTCACCGCCAATGCCCTGCGCCTGACCCGGGTACGCAACGTGGACGGCCCGGCGCCATGAATATCCTGTTGCTGCTGATCCCGCTCAGCCTGCTGCTGCTCGGCGCGGCGGTGTGGATGTTCGTGTGGGCGGTGCGCCGGGGCCAGTTCGAGGATCTGGACACGCCGGCGCTGGACATCCTGCGCGAGGACGCGCACGACCGCCCGCTGGCGCCCGCCCCCGTCGAGGGCGGCACCGATGCCGGCGCTGGCGGCAACGACGGCGGCGCCGGGGCCGGCGGCGACCCCGGCACCAATGCCAGCCAGGGCGGCGGCGATGCCGGTTGACTGGCTGACGCTGGGCGCGGCCTGGCTCACCGGGGTGCTCGGCGGCGTGCACTGCGCGGCGATGTGCGGCGGCATCGCCACCGGTTTTTCGGCGATGGCGCCGCGTGGCGGCTGGTGGCAGGCGTTGCAGCCCAACCTCGGGCGCGTGCTCGGCTACACCCTGGCCGGTGCCATCGTCGGCGGCATCGGCCACGGCCTGCTCGATCTGGCGCGGATGCAATGGCTCGCCAATGCCTTGCGCGCGGCGGTCGGGCTGGTGCTGGTGGTCGCGGCCTTGCGCCTGCTCGGTTTCGGCAGGCAACTGGGCTTCCGCGCCACCCCGGGCGCGGGCCTGTGGCAGCGGCTGCGTCCGCTGCAGCGGCGGCTGCTGCCGGCCGACAGCGCCGGCAAACGCATCGCGCTGGGCATGCTCTGGGGCTGGATGCCGTGCGGCCTGAGCACCACCGTGCTGGCGGCCGCCTGGCTGCAGGCCGACGCCGGCAACGGCGCCCTGACCATGGCCGCGTTCGGCCTCGGCACGTTGCCGATGATGCTGCCGCTGACCTGGTCCGGCGCGCGCCTGGGGCAGCGCCTGCAGCGTGGCGGCTGGCGGGCCGCCGCTGGCCTGCTGGTGCTGGCGGCCGGCCTGCTGACCCTGGCCGCGCCCTGGCTGATGCAGGTGCCGGCATTGCACGGCGTGCTGGCCGCGCTGGGCTGCCTGCCGCGGCAGATCTGAACCAGTTCCTCCGCCGCCCGCCTGCGGCCGGGCGCCGTCAGCGCGCGGCGCGTCCGGCCTGTTTTTGCGGCGGCGGCTCCTGGCCGTGGGCCAGGCGCTCCAGTTCGACCGGATCCAGGATCTGCACGCGGCGACCGCTGACCGCGATCACGCCGTCGTCCTGCAACCGGGTGAAGCCGCGGCTGACCGTTTCCAGCGCCAGGCCGAGGAACCGGGCGATGTCCTCGCGGCTCATCGGCAGGGTGACGTCCTCGCCGGAACGCCCGATCAGGCGCAGGCGCGCGCCCAGGCCGTGCAGGAACAACGCGATCCGCTCGTTGGCCTGCCGGCGCACCAGCATGTCCAGATGGTCGCGGTCGCGATCCACGCTCTGCCCGATCACCCGCAACAGCCGCTGCTGCAGGCCCGGCAACTGCTGCGCCACCGCGACCAGGCTTTCGAACGGCACCTCGCACACCTGGGCCGTGGTCAGGGCGACCGCCTCGCAGCGGTGCGCGCCGGAGCCCAGCGCATCCAGGCCCATCAGCTCGCCCGGCAGGTGGAACGCGACGATCTGTTCCTCGCCCGCCTCGTTGCCGGTGATCGTCTTGAACGCGCCGTCGCGCGCGACGTACACCGCTTGCAGCGCGTCGCCGGCGCGGAACAGGCGCTCGCCGCGCGCCACCGGCCGCCGCCGCTTCACGATCCGCTCCAACTGCGCCAGTTCCGCCGCATCGATGCCCGCCGGCAGACAGAGCTGCTGCAGGGAACACTGCGAGCAGCCGCGCCGCAGCTGCGCGAGATCGAAAACCGTGGGGCTGGCCATGGGGCAATGGTGCCATGCCGGCGTCGCACGCGCGTGGTTTCCGCCCCCTGGCCGGGCGCGAGGCCCGATTCGCAGCCCCCGCGACCGCGGCGGCCGCGGCCGGCGCCTGCATCGGCGCCGCAGTGCGCGGCTTGACCCGCATCATGGCAACGGCGATGCTCGTTGGAGAGCATTCGTGCCGTCATTGCAGGTCCCGCAAAAAAACCGGGAAAACACCCACCGAAGGGAGCGTCGCATGGACACCACCCGCCGACTCTGGATCGGACTTGCCGCATTGATGTTCACCGGCTTCAGCGTTCTGCTGTGGATGGGCTGGGACATCCACCAGCAGGCGCCGCCGATGCCCGAACGCGTGGTGACCCAGAGCGGCCACGTCGTCTACACCCGCGACGACATCGAGACCGGCCGCCAGGTGTGGCAGAGCATGGGCGGCCAGCAACTGGGGTCGATCTGGGGCCATGGCGCGCTGGTGGCGCCGGACTGGTCGGCCGACTGGCTGCACCGCGAAGCCACGACCATGCTGGAGCTGGGCGCGCGCGCCGACACCGGCGCCGCCTACGCCATCCTCGACCCGGCCGAACAGGCCGCCGAGCAGGCCAAGCTCAAGCCGCTGATGCGCGCCAACACCTGGGATCCCGAGCGCAAGGAGATCGTGGTCAGCGACCGCCGCGCGCAGGCGATCACGCAGGTGGCGGCGCATTACGAGAGCCTGTTCTCCAACGACCCGGCCACCGCGGAACTGCGCGAAGGCTACGCCATGCGCGAGAACACGGTGCCCGACGCCGAGCACCGGCGGGCGCTGACTGCGTTCTTCTTCTGGACCGCATGGGCGGCGACCACCGACCGCCCCGACGACACCAAGACCTACACCAGCAACTGGCCATTCGAGCCGCTGGTCGGCAACGCGCCGACCTCCAGCAACTTCATGTGGACGATGTTCAGCATCCTGTTCATGCTCGCCGGCATCGGCCTGCTGGCCTGGCACTATGCGGCCTGGCACCGCAAGGAAGAGCACCTCGCACCGCCGGCGCGCGACCCGCTGGCCGCGGTCGTGGTCACCCCGTCGATGCGCGCCACCGCCAAGTACTTCTGGGTGGTGCTGGCGCTGTTCCTGACGCAGATCCTGCTGGGCGCGATCACCGCGCACTACCAGGTCGAGGGCCAGCAGGCCTACGGCTTCGCCATTTCCGAGATCCTGCCCTACTCGCTCAGCCGCAGCTGGCACACGCAGCTGGCGGTGCTGTGGATCGCGACCGCGTGGCTGGCCACCGGCCTGTACATCGGCCCGGCGGTCTCCGGGCACGAGCCCAGATACCAGCGCCTGGGGGTCAACGTCCTGTTCGGCTGCCTGCTGCTGATCGTGGTCGGCGCCTTCGCCGGGCAGTGGTTCGCGGTGATGCAGAAAATGGGGCTGCAGCACAACTTCTGGTTCGGCCATCAGGGCTGGGAATACACCGACATCGGCCGCTTCTGGCAGATCTTCCTGTTCGTCGGCCTGCTGCTGTGGCTGTTCCTGATGGGGCGCGCGCTGTGGCCGGCGCTGCGGCGCAAGGACGAGACGTCCTCGATCGTCGGCCTGCTGTTCCTGTCCACGGTCGCCATCGCCCTGCTCTACGGCGCCGGCCTGATGTGGAGCGAGAAGACCCACATCTCCACCGTCGAGTACTGGCGCTGGTGGGTGGTGCACCTGTGGGTCGAGGGCTTCTTCGAGGTGTTCGCAGTCGCCGTGATCAGCTTCCTGTTCGTGAAGCTGGGGCTGGTGCGCGGCAAGACCGCGACCATCAACGTGCTGTTCGCGACCATCGTGTTCATGGCCGGCGGCATCCTCGGCACCTTCCACCACCTGTACTTCGCCGGCACCAGCACCGGGGTGATCGCGCTGGGGGCGAGCATCTCGGCGCTGGAAGTGGTGCCGCTGGCGCTGATCGGCATGGAGGCCTACGAGACCTGGCGCCACGGCCGCGCCACGCCGTGGATGGCGCGCTACCGCTGGCCGATCATGTTCTTCCTCGCGGTGAGCTTCTGGAACCTGGTCGGCGCCGGGCTGTTCGGCTTCCTGATCAACACCCCGCTGGCGCTGTACTACATGCAGGGGCTCAACCTGACCCCGCTGCACGGGCACACCGCGCTGTTCGGCGTGTACGGGATGCTCGGCATCGGCCTGATGCTGTTCTGCCTGCGCGGGCTGAAGCCGGAACTGGAATGGCACGAAGGCGCGCTGCGCGGCGCATTCTGGAGCCTCAACATCGGCCTGGCGCTGATGGCCATGCTGACCCTGCTGCCGATGGGCGTGCTGCAGCTGCAGGCCGCGCTGGAGCATGGTTACTGGTATGCGCGTTCGGCCGAATTCATGGGCCAGCCGCTGATCCACATGCTGGTGTGGATGCGGGTGCCCGGCGACACCCTGTTCGCGGTCGGTGCGTTCCTGGTGACCTTGTTCGTCGCCTCGCTGTGGATGGGGCGGCGCTCGTTGCGCGCGCCCGGCGGCGCGCAGGAGGACGCCGCCTGAGCCGCGGCACCTGCCGCAACGCACGCGCGGGGCGGTCGGCATGCCGGCCGCCTCGTTCCATTTGCGCCGCTGACCTGGATCAAGGCGGGGCCGCCAGCGCGCAGCGAAAATGCCATCATGGACACGATGCAGGTCTCTAACGCGATTTCTCCGAAGCTGCTTGCCGCCGCGCCGCACCGGCTGCTGTTCTTCGTCGGCGCCGGCAACGTGCTGCTGGCGATGGCATGGTGGGCGCTGTGGCTGGCGGACGCGCGCTGGCAGCTGATCGGGCTGTCGCAGCCGCAGGTGTACGGCGGCTGGCTGCACGCGATCGTGATGCAGTACCAGGTGCTGGCGCCGTTCATGTTCGGCTTCCTGCTGACCGTGTTCCCGCGCTGGATGGGACAGCCCGACCTCACCCGCTGGCACTACGTCCCGGTCGGGCTCGGCCTGTTCGGCGGCCAGCTGCTGACCCTGGCCGGCGCCTTCGGCCCGGCGCACCTGCTGCACATCGGCGCGGTGATGACGCTGGTCGGCTGGGGCACCGGATTGTTCTTCCTGCTGCGTCTGCTGTGGCGCGACCGCGGCAAGACCTGGCATGCGGTCTCGTGCGGCGCGGCGATGACGCTCGGATTCGCCGGGTTCGCGCTGTACGCGCTGTTCCTGCACGTCTACGACACGCGCCTGATGTTCGCCGCGATCAAGCTCGGCAGCTTCGGGCTGCTGCTGCCGGTGTACTTCACGGTCGCGCACCGGATGTTCCCGTTCTTCGCCGGCAACGTGGTCCGCGGCCACCGCGGCTGGCGGCCGTTGTGGGTCCTGGGTGCGTTCTGGCCGCTGGTGCTGCTGCACCTGGGGCTGGAGCTGGCGCACGGCTACGCCTGGCTGTGGCTGGCGGACCTGCCGCTGCTGGCGCTCGCCGGCACCTGGCTGTGGCGCAACTGGCCGCACGGGCCGGCGCCGCGGCTGCTGCGGGTGCTGTTCCTGGGCTACCTGTGGCTGCCGCTGGCGATGGCGCTGTACGCGCTGCAGAGCATCCTCTACGCGAGCAGTGGCAGCTTCCTGCTCGGGCGCGCGCCGGCGCACGCGCTGTTCATCGGCTTCTTCGGCAGCTTGCTGGTGGCGATGGTGACGCGGGTGACGCAGGGCCATGCCGGGCGGCCGCTGGTATTCGGCGGCGTGGCGACGTTCGCCTTCGCCACGATCCAGTTGGTCTGCCTGACCCGGATCGCGGCCGAACTGGCGCCCGACCAGATGGCCTGGCACATCGCCGCGGCGGCCGGCTGGCTGCTGGCGTTCGCGCCGTGGGTGCTGCGCTCGCTGTGGATCTACCTGACCCCGCGCGTCGACGGCCGTTCCGGCTGAACCGGAGCCGGGCGCAGCGATGATCGAGTTCTACCCGCAAATCCGCTGGGTCCACATCCTCGCCGTTACCCTGAGCGGCAGCCTGTTCGCGCTGCGCGGCCTCGGGGTGCTGGTGGGCGCGCGCTGGCCGCAGGCGCCGCTGGTGCGCTACCTGAGCTACAGCATCGACACGGTGCTGCTGACCGCGGCGCTGATGCTGGTGACGATCCTGCCGGCGGCGCTGTTCGCCAACCACTGGCTGACGGTGAAGCTGGGGCTGCTGGTCGTGTACGTGGTGCTGGGGGTGCTGGCGCTGCGCCGCGGGCGCTCGCCGGCGCTGCGCGCCGGCTGCTACGGCGCCGCGCTGCTGGTGTTCCTGATGATCGTCGGCATCGCCCGCATGCATCATCCGCTGGGCTGGCTGTGGCCCTGGTTCGCGTGAACGCCGGCGCCTGACTGCGGCGCCGCCTGCGGCGGGCTTGATGCAGGTCAGTGGCAGCGTGCCGGGCCGCGACTACGGTATGCGGGCCCGGGCGCCGCACCGCCCCGGGCAGGCTTGGCGTTGCGACCCCGGCGCCGCGACGCGGGCCTTCCCGTGCACGCCCTGGAGCACCCCCCGGATGTCCGCATTGCCCGTCGCCGGCGACCCGGCCGCCCCCACCGCCGAGGACCGGGCCGAGCGGCAGTTGCTCGACGCCTGCTTCCTCGGTCCCTACGGCGAGAACGACGGCCTGCTGGAAAAACTGGTGGTCGAGTTCCTGCGCGACCACGTCTACTGGCGCCGCAACTTCCACCCCGAGGATCCGCCGGCGATCCCGACCGGCGCGGCCACCCTGCCCGGCTATCGCGACTTCGAGGCGCGGATGCGGCGCGAGCTGCACCAGCTGTCGGCGGCGCTGAAGAAGTCGGTGCCGTTCCACAGCCCGCGCTACCTCGGGCACATGGTGTCCGACCTGCTGCTGCCGGGCCTGGTCGCGCAGATCCTCGCCCTGCCCTACAACCCCAACAACGTCAGCGACGATGCCGCGCCGGTGACCGTGGACATGGAAGTCCAGGTCGGCCTGCAGTTGGCGCGCATGCTCGGCTATCCCGACGACCCGGCGCGCGCCGACTGCGCCTTCGGCCATCTCACCTCCGGCGGCACCGTGGCCAACTACCAGGCGTTGCGGCTGGCGCTGGCGCTGAAGGCGTTCCCGGTGGCATTGCGCGCCGCCGGCGTGCCCGAGCTGCCGGCCGTCGCCGGCGGTGCCCGCGACGACCACTGGCGCGGCGACGACTGGTCCGCGTTCAACCTCGGCCCCCGCGCCGGGATCGAGCTGCTGGTGCGCTGGCAGGCCTGGCTGGCGACGCTGGATCGCGACGCGCGCCGGCACTGGCGCGCCCGCGTGCAGGCGCAGCGGATCGAACAGCTGGGCCTGGCGGGCTTCTTCACCCGGCACCTGCAGCTGCGGGTGCCGGTGGTGCTGGCGCCGATCACCGCGCACTACTCCTGGAGCAAGGGCCTGAAGCTGCTCGGCCTGGGCCGCGACCAGCTGCAGTTGCTGCCCGAACGTGGCATGCGCCTGGATACCGACGCGCTCGAAGCCAGCCTCGCCGAGTGCGCGCGGCAACGCCAGCCGGTGCTGCTGGCCGTGGCGGTGCTGGGCACCACCGAGTACGGCACCATCGACCCGGTCGACGCGGTGGTCGACGCGCGCGAGCGCTGGCAGGCGCAGGGACTGGGCTTCGGTGTGCATGTCGATGCCGCCTGGGGCGGCTACCTGGCGACGCTGTTCCGCAACGCCGACGGCAGCCTGCGGCCGCTGCAGGACATCCGCCGCGAATACCGCCAGTTCCCGCAGCCCGAGGTCCACGCCGCGTTCGCCGCGCTCGGCCGCAGCGACTCGATCACGGTCGACCCGCACAAGCTGGGCTACCTGCCCTACGGCGCCGGCGCGTTCGTATGCCGCGACCACCGCGCCATGGCGCTGCTGGCCGAGGACGCCGATTACGTGTTCCACACCGCGGCCGAGGCCGACTACCTCGCGCGCTACCGCCACCTGGGCCGCTACATCCCCGAGGGCTCCAAGGCCGGCGCCGCCGCCGCGGCGGTGTACGTCACCCACAAGGTGCTGCCGCTGGACCACGCCCATTTCGGCCGGTTGCCGCGGCAGACGGTACTGGCCGCGGAAGCTTTCCACCTGCGCGCGCAGCGCTTCGCCACCGAGGTCGCCGGGCTCGCGCAGGCGCTGGTGCCGTTCGCGCCCGACAGCAACCTGGTGTGCCTGGCGCTCAACCCGGCCGGCAACACCGAGGTCGCCCGCGCCAACGCCTTCGTGCGCACGCTGCACGACGAGCTGCGCTGCGACCCGGCGCAGCCGCTGCAGCTCAAGCAGTTCTTCGGCTCGGTCACCACCCTGCGACCGGAAGCGCTGGGCGCGGCGGAGACGCAGCGGCTGCTGGCCGCGATCGGGCTGGACCCGGCCACGCTCGACCGCGGCCAGGTCGACGGCGACGACCGCCTGCTGATCCTGCGCCATACTTTGATGAATCCCTATCTGGTCGACCACGAGAACGGGATCAGCTACATCGACCTGTACTTCGAGCACCTGACCCGGCGCGTGCGCGCACTGCTCGCTTCCTGAGACGACGATCCTGGCCACATCCCCGCAACCGCTGAGCGCATCCGCCCCCGCCTCTACCCCCACCGACGACGACGCGCGCGCCTGGTCGCGACAGGCGGTGCAGCGGCTGCGGCAGGAAGCCGCGCGTTCGGCCGACACCCACCTGCTGAGGCTGGAGTTCCCCGGCTTCCCCGGGATCGGCTTCTACTTCAAGGACGAGGCCGCGCACCCGACCGGCAGCCTCAAGCACCGGCTGGCGCGCTCGCTGTTCCTGTACGCGCTGTGCAACGGCCGGCTGCACGCCGGGCAGGCGGTGGTCGATGCTTCCTCCGGCAGCACTGCGATCTCCGAGGCCTGGTTCGCGCGCCTGCTCGGGCTGCCGTTCACCGCGGTGATGCCGGCCTGCACCTCGCCCGGCAAGATCGCCGACGTGCAGGCGCTGGGCGGCCACTGCGACCTGGTCGAGGATCCGACTACGGTCCATGCCCGCGCCGCCTGGCACGCCGCCCGCGGCGCCTGCCACCTGGACCAGTTCGGCCTGGCCGAACGCGCCACCGACTGGCGCGGCAACAACAACATCGCCGAATCCATTCTCGGCCAGCTGGCGCAGGAACCGGACCCGGAACCGGCGTGGATCGTCTGCGGCGCCGGCACCGGCGGTACCTCGGCCACCATCGGCCGCTACCTGCGTTACCGCGGGCTGCGCACGCGGCTGTGCGTGGCCGAGCCCCGCGGCCGGGCGTTCGCGCACGGCTGGCATGCGCGCTATCGCGACGCCGGCTGCAGCCGGGATACGGTGATCGAGGGCATCGGCCGGCCGCGGGTGGAGCCGGGCTTCCTGTTCGATGTCGTCGACGAGGTGGTGGAGGTCGACGACGTCGCCTCGATCGCCGCCGCCTGGCTGCTCGAGGACCTGCTCGGCCGCCGCTACGGCGGCTCCTCGGGCACCAACCTGATCGCCTGCCTGCGGCTGGCCGCGCGCATGCGCCAGCGCGGCGTGCGCGGCAGCATCGTCAGCCTGCTCTGCGACCGCGGCGAGCGCTACGACCAGACCCTGTTCGACGGCGCCTGGCTGGCGCAGCACGGCCTGGACCCGCAGCCGCAACTGGCGGCGCTGCGCCAGGTCCTCGCCGCCGGGCAGTGGCCGGGCGACGCCGGGGCCTGAGCCAAGCGGGGCGCTGTCGGCGACGATCGGGACATCGCGCGGGCCATCGCGCCTGCGCCGGGCGCTTCGCCGCCCCCACCGGACCCGGCTCGGGATCGAAAAAAAAAATGGCCGACGAGTGACCGGACGAGCTCAGCCGTTCTGGCAGCCGGCCGGTCGCTGAAGGCGCAGGACAAACAGCGGAAACGCACGCTGGACGCGGATCCTCGCCGACGCCGCGGCAGTCGCCGCGGCGTCGTGCCAGGTCAGCGGCCGGTCACTCCGCGGCGGGCGCGTCGAGCGGCCAGTCCGGGTCGGCGAACAGGCGCGGATACGCCTGCAGCGCATTGCGCAGGGTCGCGATCGCGGCCAGGTCCTGCGGATCGGCCTTCAGCGCCGCAATCCCCTGCCCGAGCTGGCCGATGATGCCGTGCAGGGCCGCGTCGGCCTGCGGGTCGAGCTTGCAGTTGGCGATGAGGTAGCCGATCGACTGTTCGATCGTGGCCACCTGTTCCAGCGCCTGCTCCGGACCCATGTGGCCCATCTCGTAGTGCCCCAGCGCCTGCACCGCGCCGCGGATGTCGGCCATGCCCTTGCGCAGCGGAGCATCGGTGGCCCAGCGTTGCGCCGGCGCCGCCGCCGCGTCCGGTGCGTGCTGCGCATGCTCGTGCGCGTGGTCCGCGGGCGTCGCGGCGGCGGGCGCAGGCTGCGCGTGGTGCGCATGCTCCTGGGCAATCGTGGGAGCGATCGCGCCCAGGCCGAGCAGCCCGACGATGGCAGCGGAGAGAACGTAGGTTCGCATCGGAAACACCTCGTGGGTGGGGCACCATGCCCCTTGCGGGAATGGTAGGTGCTGACTGCCGCCGGATGCCTGACCCAGGTCAATCCGGGTCCAGCCATCGCGCCGCGCGACGACCGGATTCAGCCGCGATTCCGATTGCCCCGGGCCGGAACCGCAGCGTCCGGGGACGCCGCCGCCAGTGCCGGCAATCGCAGCACTGCGCGGGCCCCGCCGCCATCGGCGCGGCCGATTTCCAGATCGCCCCCGTGCAGCACGGCGATCGCCTGCACGATCGACAAACCGAGTCCGCTGCCGCCGCCGCCGTGCAGGAAGCGCTCGCCCAGCCGCGCGCCCAGGCCGGCAGGGAAACCGGGGCCATCGTCGGCGACCGCCAGCTCCACCTGCGCGTCGCGCCGCGCCACCGTCACCTCCACCCGCCCGTGCCGGCGTCCGTGCGCGACCGCGTTGTCCACGAGGTTGTGCAGGGCGATGGCGAGCAGGCCGGCACTGCCGCGTACCCGTCCGGCGTCCCGCTCGCGCAGCGACAGCGCAACGTCGCGCGGCGCCGCGCGTTCGCCGGCCGCGGCCAGCACCTCGCGGGCGAGCGTCGCCAGCGACAGCGTGGCCGCATCGGGCAGGCCTTCCAGGGATTCCACCCGCGCCAGGGTCAGCAGCTGCGCGACCAGCCGTTCCATCCGTTCCAGCCCGGCGTGGGCGCGTTGCAGGTGCTGGCGGCGCGCGTCGGCATCGGCCACGCTGCCGGCCAGGTCCAGCTCCATGCGCAGCACCGCCAGCGGATGGCGCAGCTCGTGCGCGGCATCAGCGGTGAAGCGGCGCTCGCGCGCCAGCGCCTGGTCGAGGCTGCCGACCAGCGCATCCAGCGCCCGGGTCAGTTGCAGCAGCTCGCCGGGCACATCGTCGCGGGTCAGGGTCGGCGTGCGCGCCGGTTGCGCGGCGATCGCGCGCGAAAGCGCGCGCAGCGGCGCCAGCCCGCGACGCAAGCCCAGCCAGGTCGCCAGCGGCAGCAGCAGCAACAGCGCCAGCAACGGCAGCAGCGACGCCCGCACGTGCGCCGCGAGCAGCTCGTCGCGGTCGTGCAACGGCGCGGCGACCTGGATCCAGTGCCGGCCCGCGGCATCCTCGCGCTGATACACGCGCCAGCGTTCGCCGGCATGATCGATGGTGTGGAAATGCGGCGCGTCGGCAGCGTAATCCAGGACCGGCAAGCTGGACCGGTCGAGCAGCACCCGCCCATCGCGGCCGCGCACCATGATTTCCGGGCGCTGCTCGTCGTCGCCGGCGGCGACGACCCGGTCCGGTAGCGCCGGCGACAACGCCGCGTCGGGCGTGGAGGCGATCACCGCCAGCACGCTGGCCGCGGTGCGCTCCAGTTCGCGGTCGAACATCTCCGTGGTTTCGTGCCGGGTGCGCAGCGCCAGCCACAGGCTGGCCGCGAGCCACAGCGCCACCACCGGCACGCCGGCCAGCCACAGCAGGCGCCGATGCAGCGACGGCCGCTTCATGCCGGATCCTCGACCGGCGGCTGCAGCGCATAGCCGATGCCGCGCTGCGTGCGGATCCAGTGCGGGCCCAGCTTGCGTCGCAGGTGATGGACGTGGACCTCGATGGCGTTGCTCGCGACTTCCTCGCCCCAGCCGTACACCGCCTCTTCCAGTTGCGCGCGCGACCAGGCCCGTCCCGGTCGCGCGGCCAATGCCTCCAGCAAAGCGTACTCGCGCGCGGACAACTCCAGCGGGACGCCCGCCAGCTCAGCCGTGCGCGTCGCCGGCTGCAGCGTCAGGCCGCCGACCCGCAGCACCGGATCGGCATGGCCGTCGGCGCGCCGCAGCAGCGCGCGCACCCGCGCCGCCAGTTCCTCCAGGCGCACCGGCTTGACCACATAGTCGTCGGCGCCGCAATCCAGCCCGGCGACGCGGTCGTCGAGCGCGTCGCGCGCGGTCAGCAGCAGCACCGGCGTGCGGTCGCCGCGGCGGCGCAGCGCCGCAATGACGTCCGGGCCGCTGCTGCGCGGCAGGTTCCAGTCGAGCACCGCGGCCGCGTAGCGCGTGTCCGCCAGCGCACTGGCCGCGTGCACGCCGTCCTGCACCCAGTCCACGGCATGGCCCAGGTGACGCAGGCCATCGGCCAGCGCCTGGCCCAGGTCGCGATCGTCCTCGGCGAGCAGGATGCGCATGGGTCGAACTTAGCCGCGGGGCGTCGTGCCTGCTTTGATCTGGCGCAAGCCGCGGCCGCGGTCGCCCCCGCTACCCGGAGGAACCGCGGCCGCGCTGGCCAATGGCGAGACTACGGCGCCGGCCGGGTGTCCTCCAGTGCGCGCTTGCGGCCATGGAACATCGCCGCGATCAGGTTCTCGCGGTAATGCACGCTCTCCATGATCGCCGCCAGCACGTGCACGCCGATGAAGGCGAGCAGCCCGTAGGCCAGCGCTTCGTGCAGTTCCTCCAGCCATTCGGCGCCCCAGAACGCGTCCCAGGTCTGCATCCAGCCGGTCAGGCCGACCGCGGCGACGCCGGCCAGCAGCAGCAGGATCATCACCGCCGCCGCCGGATTGTGGCCGAGCCGGCGTCGCGAGTTGCCGGCAACGCGCTCGCGCAGGTAGGCCGCGACCGCGCGCGGGCCGCGGACCCAGTCGGAGAAGCGCGCGTGGCGAGTGCCGACCACGCCCCACAGCAGGCGGAACGCGACCAGCCCCAGTGCGGTATAGCCGAGCAGCTGGTGCGCGGTATCGCCCTCCTCGACCAGGAAGGCGCCGAGGATGCAGGCCGCCAGCGACCAGTGGAACAACCGCACCAGCGGGTCCCAGACTTTCACTGTCCCGACGCCACGGCCGGCCTCCGGACCGGACGTGGCGCCGACGATGACGTTCATGCGCGCACCTCAGTCGTCGTCGCGTTGCTTGACGATCCGGCCATCGGTCGGATCGAAATAGATCTCGACCCGGTTGCCGGCCTTGTCCTGGCCGTAGATCTCGTAGCACTGGCCGGAGACCTTGAACTTGTCGATCGTGTAGCCGGCCTTGAGGATGCGGGCCTGCATGGTCGCTTCCGGCAACCACTGGCTGCGCGGCGCATCGGTGCATTTGGGGCCGGCGATGGCCGGCAGCGAACCCACGGCCGCGACGACGGCGAGGGACAGGACGATGACTGGCTTCATGATGCTGCTCCGTGACGGGGCGGGATGCCCGTGGAGCGCATTGCAGCGCCGTCAGCTTATGCGGTGCTTAAGCCATCCCGCGGCGGGCCGCGCTCCCCGCACCGTCGGCCCGGGCGGGGATGTGCGCGCAGCCGCATCCGAGCCTGCCGCGGCTGCTTCGGCACGCACCGACTGCGGCCGTTCCGGCCCTCGGCGTTCCCCGCGCCCTTCGCTGCCGCGCCCGGCTCCAGCCCGCGCCCGGCAGGCAGCGTGGCCCGGCGCAGTCGTACCCAGGCGCGGACAAGGTCGCCGGTCTCGTTGCGTTGCCGACATCGCCGCCGCACGGGTGCCGCTGGACCGCGCGGGCACCGCCGCCGCGCGGCCGCGGCGTCACTCCTGCGGCGCGCGGAACACCAGGGTGCCGTTGGTGCCGCCGAAACCGAAGCTGTTGGACATCACCGTGCGCACTTGCGCGTCGCGACTGGCGCGCAGGATCGGGAAATCCTCCGCGCGCGGGTCCAGCGCCGCGATGTTGGCCGAACCGGCCATGAACCCGTCGCGCAGCATCAGCAGGCAGTAGATCGCCTCGTGCACGCTGGCCGCACCCAGCGAATGGCCCGACAGCGCCTTGGTCGAGGACAGCGGCGGCACTGCGCCGGCGAACGCCTCGCGCACCGATTCCAGCTCGACGATGTCGCCCAGCGGGGTCGAGGTGCCGTGGGTGTTGAGGTAGTCGACCGGCGCTTCCAGGCCAGCCAGCGCCATGCGCATGCAGCGCACCGCGCCCTCGCCCGAGGGCGCGACCATGTCGACACCGTCGGAACTCACGCCGTAGCCGACCAGCTCGGCGTGGATGCGCGCGCCGCGCGCCCTGGCGTGGTCGTAGTCCTCCAGCACCAGCATGCCGCCGCCGCCGGCGATGACGAAGCCGTCGCGGCCGCTGTCGTACGGGCGCGAGGCGGTCTCCGGCGTGTCGTTGTGGTGCGTGGACAGCGCGCCCATCGCATCGAACTGCGCGGTCATGCCCCAGTGCACTTCCTCGCCGCCGCCGGCGAAGACCACGTCCTGCAGGCCGTGGCGGATCATGTCGGCGGCCGCGCCGATGCAGTGCGCGGAGGTCGCGCAGGCGGCGGAGATCGAGTAGCTCGCACCGCGGATGCCGAACGCCGTCGCCAGCGCCGCCGACACGGTCGAGCACATCGTGCGCGGCACCATGTACGGGCCGACCTTGCGCACGCCGCGGTTGCGCAGCAGGTCGCCGGTCTCGATCTGCCAGTGCGCCGAACCGCCGCCGGAACCGGCGATCAGTCCGGTGCACGGATCGCGCACCTGCGCGTCCGACAGGCCGGCGTCGGCGATCGCATCGCGCATCGCGACATAGCTGTAGGCCGCCGCGTCGCCCATGAAGCGCTTGAGCTTGCGGTCGATCTGCGCGTCGAGGTCGATCTGCGGCACGCCCGCGACCTGGCTGCGCAGGCCGAGCTCGGCGTATTCGGGGACGAAGCGGATGCCGGGACGCGATGCGCGCAGCGACGCGGACACCGTATCGGCATCGTTGCCCAGGCACGAGACGATGCCCATGCCGGTGACCACTACGCGCTTGCGGAGAGCAGGCGCCATCTCAGAAACCCTCGGCGGAGGTGAACAGCCCCACCCGCAGGCTTTCGGCGACGTAGATCTCGCGGCCGTCGACGTAGGTACGGCCGTCGGCGATCACCATCCGCAACTTGCCGCGCAATACCCGGTGGATGTCGATCTCGTAGCTCACCAGCTTCGCCTCCGGCAGTACCTGGCCGCTGAACTTGACCTGGCCGACCCCCAGCGCGCGGCCGCGGCCCGGCTCGCCCAGCCACGGCAAGTAGAACCCGGCCAGCTGCCACATGGCGTCAACGCCCAGGCACCCCGGCATCACCGGGTCGCCGAGGAAATGGCAGCCGAAGAACCACAGGTCCGGGCGGATGTCGAGCTCGGCGCGGATCACGCCCTTGCCGTGGCGGCCGCCTTCGGTGGAGATCTCGGTGATGCGGTCGAACATCAGCATCGGCGGCGCCGGCAGGCGCGCGTTGCCGGGGCCGAACATCTCGCCGCGGGCACAAGCCAGCAGTTGCGCGTGGTCGAACGAAGCAGGTCGGGTCATGGGATCCGGGGGCCGGGAAAACCGCAATTTTTGCATGCCTGCGTTTTTCCCGCGCGCCGGCCGGCAGGTGCGCACCCGTACGCGGCCGCACGGCACCGGCCCCGCGCCGCGACGGGCATTCCGGCAGCCGCAGGCTCCGAAAGCGGCCGCCGCACTGCGGCCGGCACGGCGCGCGCGTTGCGCAACCGCGGTTCGGGCAATCGGCAGCCGGCGCCGCCCTCGGCCCGGCCGGCAGCAGGCCGTGGCGCCGCCGCCGCGTGGTCGGGAAACGACCGTCGCAGCCGCGGTTTCGCTACCGCCAGGCGGATCGATGGCACACTGGCAAGGCGCGTGGATGACCCGATTCCGTCGTCCGCGCGTTCCCGCCCGGGGCTGGTGCCGCCTCGATCGCAACCGGAGCGTCGCCGCAGACGTGAAATTGATCGAAGTCAAATTGTCGACGGCGCAGGAAGCACTCGTGAATCCGCCTCCCGGCAAGCGGCGCAAATTTGACCAGAATCAAGCCGCCGGCAAGCGCCCGGAATTGATCAAAATCAAGCCAGCGGCAAGCGCCGTGGAATTCGCATCGCGATTGATCCTTGTCAGTACGCCGCATGGACGATTCATGCATCCTGCGCACATCCGAAACGACCCTCCCAGAAAGGGGAAAATGCAATGAGGCCAATCCGTCTCAACCTGATGATCGCGACCGCGGTCGCCGTGCTCGCCGTCGCCGGCTGCAGCAATCGCGACACCGAGGCCGCGGCCGCCACGCCGGTGGTCCACGTGGCCGAAACCGGCGGCTCGCTCAAGGGCGACTTCGGTCCGCCGCAGGGCAAGCCGATCGACGCGGTGCTGACCTCGCCGCCGAACGTGCCGCCGCCGACCGGGCGCAACTATCCGGCCAAGGTGATCGTCACCCTGGACGTGGTCGAGAAGGAGATGCCGATCTCCGAAGGCGTGACCTACACCTTCTGGACCTTCGGCGGCACCGTGCCCGGCAGCTTCATCCGCGTGCGCCAGGGCGACACGGTGGTGTTCCACCTGCGCAACATGCCCGACAGCAAGATGCCGCACAACATCGACCTGCACGGCGTCACCGGCCCCGGCGGCGGCGCGGCCTCCAGCTTCACCGCGCCGGGCCACGTCTCGCGCTTCACCTTCAAGGCGCTCAATGCCGGGCTATTCGTGTACCACTGCGCGACCGCGCCGGTGGGCATGCACATCGCCAACGGCATGTACGGCCTGATCCTGGTCGAGCCGCCGGAAGGCATGCCGCCGGTGGACCGCGAGTACTACGTGATGCAGGGCGACTTCTACACCACGGGCAAGTACCGCGAGAAGGGCCACCAGAACTTCGACATGCAGAAGGGCATCGACGAGAACCCGACCTACGTGCTGTTCAACGGCAGCGAAGGCGCGCTTACCGGCGACAACGCGCTCAAGGCCAACACCGGCGAGAACGTGCGCCTGTACGTTGGCAACGGCGGCCCCAACCTGGTCTCCAGCTTCCACGTGATCGGCGAGATCTTCGACAAGGTCTGGTTCGAAGGCGGCACCCGCTTCAACGAGAACGTGCAGACCACGCTGATCCCGTCCGGCGGCGCGGCGATCATGGACTTCCACCTCGAGGTCCCGGGCAGCTACGTGCTGGTCGACCACTCGATCTTCCGCGCCTTCAACAAGGGCGCGCTGGCGATCCTCAAGGCCGACGGCGCCGAGCGTCCCGACATCTACACGGGCAAGGAAGTCGACGCCATGTACCTGGGCGACCGCGCGGCGCCCAACCTGGCCGCCGTCAGCACCGCGGCCCAGTCCGCCAAGAGCGGCGAGCTGACCGTGGAGGAACAGGTCAATGCGGGCCAGGCGCTGTTCGCCGGCACCTGCTCGACCTGCCACCAGGCCAATGGCGAAGGCATGCCGGGGGTGTTCCCGCCGCTGGCCAAGTCCGACTACATCGCCGCCGATGCCAAGCGCGTGCCGCAGATCATCCTGCACGGCCTGCAGGGCCCGGTGACGGTCAACGGCAAGGACTACAACTCGATCATGCCGCCGATGAACCAGCTCACCGACGACGAGGTCGCCAACATCTCGACCTACGTGCTCAACAGCTGGGGCAACAAGGGCGGGCGCGTGACCAAGGAGGAGGCCGCCGCGATCCGCAAGCTGAAGCCGGCCAACGCCTCCGAAGGCCACTGAGCGGAGTCCTCGACCATGCGCCGTCTTGCCGCCCTGCTCTGCCTGCTGCCCGTCGCCGCCGCCGTCGCCGGCGGCGCGGCCTGGGTCACGCTGCCGGGCGGCAAGTTCCGCTCGGCGCTGAAGTACGAGGACGTGCAGACGGTGAAGGTCGCGCCGTTCGCGCTGCAGAAGCGGCCGGTCACCAACGCCGAGTTCCTCGCCTTCGTGCAGGCGCATCCGCAATGGCGGCGCGATCGCGTCGCCCGCGTGCTGGCCGAGCCGCGCTACCTGTCGCACTGGGCCGGCCCGGTGACGCTGGGTCGAGCCGCGCAGCCGCAGCAGCCGGTGGTCCACGTCAGCTGGTTCGCCGCGCAGGCCTACTGCGAGGCGCAGCACGCGCGCCTGCCGACCTGGTCGGAGTGGGAATACGCTGCGGCCGCGGACGAGACCCGGCGCGACGCCCGCAACGACCGCGCCTGGCGCGAACGCATCCTGGCCTGGTATGCCAAGCCGTCCAATACGGTCCTGCCGCGCGCCGGCCTGCAGGCGCCCAACGCCTACGGTGTGCAGGACCTGCACGGCCTGGTGTGGGAATGGACCGAGGACTTCTCCGCGCTGCTGGTGGACCCGGAAAGCCGCAACCAGGGCGATCCGGACAATTCGAAGTTCTGCGGCGCCGGCGCGCTGTCGATGGACGACCGCGACAACTACGCGGTGTTGATGCGGGTGGCGATGCTGTCTTCGCTGCAGGCCCGCGACACCACCGCCAACCTGGGCTTCCGCTGCGCAAGGGATATCCGCAAATGAAATTCCCCCTCTCCCTCGCTTTCGCACTGCTGGCCGGCACGCTGCTGGCCGGCGCCAACGCCTTCGCCGCACCCCCCGCCAAGGCGCCACCGTTGCCGGCCGACTCGGTCTACCAGCTGCCGCTGAAACTCACCGACCAGCACGGCAAGACCTGGGACTGGCGCAGTCGCCGCGGCCACCCGCAGCTGGTGGCGATGTTCTACAGCTCCTGCCAGTACATCTGCCCGCTGATCGTGGAAAGCGGCAAGGCCGTGGACCGCAGCCTGACGCCGGCGCAACGCGCGCGCCTGGGGGTGTTGTTCATCAGCATGGATCCGGCCCGCGACACCCCGGCAGCGCTGATGAAGGTGGTGCGCGATCGCCGCATCGAGGACAAGCGCTGGGCGCTGGCCAGCCCCGAGCCCGATGCCGTGCGCAGCGTCGCCGGCGTGCTGGACATCCGCTACCGGCAACTGGCCGACGGCGAGTTCAACCACACCAGCGCCCTGATCCTGCTCGATGCCGACGGCCGCATCCTCGCCCGCACCGAGAAGATGGGCAGCAAGGTCGATCCCGACTTCCTCGCCGCGGTCCGCAAGGCGCTCTGATTGCGCCGGCCCGCGGCCGCTACCCGGGCTTCTTTCCGGGGTTGCGACGGACGCTGCGTGATCTCGTGGACCGGCGCGCATTGCGCACGGTACCTGCGCCGCCCGATCGCGGCGTCGCCCGGTCTTGCGGCTCCGGGCGCGTGCCGCGGGTCGGCGGACGCTGCCGCGGACGCGCTCAGGCGATGACTTCGAGGCCGCCCATGTAGGGACGCAGGGCCTCGGGCACCGCGATGCTGCCGTCGGCCTGCTGGTAGTTCTCCATCACCGCGATCAGCGCGCGCCCCACCGCCACGCCGGAGCCGTTGAGCGTGTGCACCAGCTCGGGCTTGCCGGTGTCCGGGTTGCGCCAGCGCGCCTGCATGCGACGGGCCTGGAAGTCGCCGCAGTTGGAGCAGGACGAAATCTCGCGATAGGTCTGCTGCGACGGCAACCAGACTTCCAGGTCCCAGGTCTTGCGCGCGGAAAAGCCCATGTCGCCGCTGCACAGCAGCATCCGCCGGTACGGCAGGCCGAGCCGCTCCAGCACCGTCTCGGCGCAGCGGGTCATGCGCGCGTGCTCGGCGTCGCTGTCCTGCGGGCGCACGATCGACACCAGCTCGACCTTCTCGAACTGGTGCTGGCGGATCATGCCGCGGGTGTCGCGGCCGTAGGCGCCGGCCTCGGCGCGGAAACACAGCGAATGCGCGACCATGCGCAGCGGCAGCGCGCCGGCCTCGAGGATCTGGTCGCGAACGCTGTTGGTCAGCGGCACTTCCGCGGTCGGGATCAGATAACGCCGGCTGGCCGCCTCGCCTTCGCCGACCACGGTCGCGAACAGGTCGTCCTCGAATTTCGGCAACTGCCCGGTGCCGCGCATCGATTCGGCGTTGACCAGCAGCGGCACGTTGGTTTCCTCGTAGCCGTGCTCGCCGGTATGCAGGTCGAGCATGAACTGCGCCAGCGCGCGATGCAGCCGCGCCAGCGGGCCGCGCAACACGGTGAAGCGCGCGCCCGACAGCCTGGCCGCGGTATCGCCGTCGAGCCAGCCGTCGCGGGCGCCGAGCTCGACGTGGTCGCGGACCGCGAAGTCGAACTCGCGCGGCGTGCCCCAGCGATGCTGCTCGAGGTTGCCGCTCTCGTCGGCGCCGACCGGCACCGACGGATCGGGCAGGTTGGGGATGCCCAGCGCGATCGCCTCGATCTGCCCGCGCAGCGCGTCCAGGCGCGCCTCGGACGCCTTCAGTTCGTCGCCGACGCCGGCGACCTCGGCCAGCAGCGCCGCCACGTCCGCGCCTTTTGCCTTGGCCTGGCCGATCGCCTTGCTGCGGGTGTTACGCAGGTTCTGCAGCTCCTGGGTGCGGATCTGCAGCGCCTTGCGCTCGTTTTCCAGGGCTTCCAGCGCGGCGACATCAAGGGTGAAACCACGCGCCTCGCGCAGCTGCGCAGCGGTTTCGGCGGCATGGGTACGGAGCAGGACGGGATCGAGCATGGGGCGGCCGAGGGCGGACGGAAGCTGAATTATCGCGTGTTTGCGCGGACGCGGGGTCGCGGGATGGCGCCAGCGCCATGCCAGAATGCCGTCTCCCCCTTGCCGGAAGCGCCGATGTCCGCTCCTGCCCCCGACACCGCTGCCTCCCGCCAGCCACCGCGGCAGGCGACCGCGCCGGCGCGCGCCTGGTGGCCCTCGCGGCGGGCGCTGCTGGCCGCCGGCATCGCCTTCGCTGCCGGCGTGCTGCTGTTCGTGCTGCTGTGGATCGACCAGCGCCACGACAACGATTTCTACCGCGTCGACGCGCCGCCGCGCAGCGCCGAGGGACAACAGTTTGCGCCGCTGCCGGCACCGCTGCCCGCCGACCGCGGCGATGGCGACGCCAGCGGCATGGGTGCGGCCAGCCGGGCGCCGGCCGCTGCCCGGGCCGACAGCGCCGACGTGCCGCCGTCCGCGCCCACTGCACCGCCAACGCCAGCGTCGCCCCCTGCGCCGTCGGCACCTGGTGCCCTCGCCAATGCCGCGCCGCAACCGCTGCACACGCCGGCGCCGCGTTATCCGCGGGCGGCGCAGCGCCGCGGCGAAAGCGGCACCGTGCTGCTGCGCGTGCAGGTCGGTGCGGACGGACAGCCGCGTGCGGTCGAATTGGTCCAGGGCAGCGGCTCGCGCGTGCTCGACCGGGCCGCCAGCGACGCGGTGCGGCGCTGGCGCTTCCGCCCGGCGCTACGCAACGGGCAACCCGTCGCCGGTGTGGTGCAGGTGCCGGTCACTTTCGATCTGGAACGCTAGACGCGCAAACCGTCAGTTGTTGAAGATGCCGGCCGCCTGTCGGCACCCCCCGCGAAACCGGGGGCGCAGTGTCCTGAAGCCGGCGGAAACGAGGTGCTACCCAGCTTCGGAGGGAGTCGCCATCGGCGGCTGGGGCTGCTGCGCCATGCTGACGACGTCCTGTCTGAAAGCCAGACGCCAGATCGGCTTCGGCAGGAGTCGCCGCCCGACGGGCTGGGGGTGCCGCGCCCTCCTGACGACGCCCTGTCTTTAAGCCGGGCCGCAAGCGCCATTGATGGCCTGACCTTGGAAGATTGGCTTCGGACGGAGTCGCCACCCGACGGGCTGGGGGTGCTGCGCCCTCCTGACGACCTCCTGTCTTCAAATCGGGGCGTGGCCTGACTTTGTGAGATCGGCTTCGGAAGGAGTCGCCGCCCGGCGGGCTGGGAGTGCCGCGCCCTCCTGACGACGCCCTGTCTTTAAGCCGGGCTGCAAGCGCCATTGATGGCCTGACCTTGGAAGATCGGCTTCGGAGGGAGTCGCCGCCCGGCGGGCTGGGGGTGCTGCGCCCTCCTGACGACCTCCTGTCTTTAAGTCGGGTCGTGGACCATCCATGGTCCACTCTCCGCACCCCCAGCCCGCCGGGCGACGACTTGGCGAGATTGGAGTCCGTGGCTTCGGGCTTTTTACAAGCGCCGACTCACTTGCCAGAAGCCGGTGGCCCGGCCTGTGCGGGACCGTCGGCGGCATGGATGCCGCCGAGGAGCCTCCAGGGATGGATTCACGGCGTGTCCCGCACAGGCCGGGCCACCGGCTTCCCCCACGAAAGCTTCCGCATTTGAAGGAAAGTCTCACGGCGTGTCCCCTGCAGGAGTTTCTCCACTCGGGAAAAGAAACAACCTGCCGAGAGATCACGGCTAGGGAAAGGTCCGCCCCCCGATCTTTACCGTGGTCGCTGCGGGATTCCCGCTGGGCGACTGGCGGTCTTGATTGTGTGGCGCGCCCCGCGAAGTGCGCACTGCGCGTGGATCACGGCAGCGCTTCGGGCCTTGCAGACGGTCGGCTTCAGGCCTCGCGCAGACCGAAACCGAGTTCCCGCGCCAGCGCGCCGAAGCCCGGGAACGAGGTCGCGACGTTGGCGACATCCTCGATCCGGACCTCGCCTGCGGCCCGCTGTGCCGCCACCGCGAAGGCCATCGCGATGCGGTGATCGCCGTGGCTGGCGACCGTGCCGGCCTGCAGGCGGCCGCCGTGGATCACCGCGCCATCGGACCGCTCCTCGACCGCCGCCCCGAGCGCGCGCAGTCCCGCGGCCATGGTGGCGATGCGGTCGGACTCCTTGACCCGCAATTCGGCGGCGCCGCGGATGACGGTCGCCCCCTGCGCACAGGCCGCAGCCACGCACAGCGCCGGGAACTCGTCGATCATGTCGGCGACCAGTTCGGCCGGCACCTCGATCCCGTGCAGCGGCGCGTGGCGCACGATCAGGTCGGCTACCGGCTCGCCGCCGTGCTCGCGCGCGTCGGCCACGACGATGTCCGCGCCCATCGCCCGCAGCACCGGCAGCAGCCCGGTGCGCCGCGGATGCATGCCGACCCGACGCAGTCGCAGCTGCGAGCCGGGCACCAGGGTCGCGGCGACCAGGAAGAACGCTGCCGAAGAAAAATCCGCCGGCACTGCCACGTCGGTCGCGCGCAGGCGTCCACCGCCGCACAGCGTCGCGTGGCCCGCGCCGTAGCCGATCGGGTAGCCGAAAGCCTCCAGCATGCGCTCGCTGCAGTCGCGGGTCGGCCGCGGTTCGCGCACCACGGTTTCGCCGCGCGCGTACAGCCCGGCCAGCAGCAGCGCGGACTTCACCTGCGCGCTGGCGACCGGCAGCGTGTAGTCGATCCCGTGCAGCGGCCGGCCGCCGTGGATGCGCAGCGGCGCGTGGCCGGCGTCGGTGTCGATCCGCGCGCCCATCCTCGCCAGCGGCTCGGTCACGCGTGCCATCGGCCGGCGCGACAGCGAGGCGTCGCCGAGCAGGGTACTGTCGAAGCGCTGGCCCGCCAGCAGCCCGGCCAGCAGTCGCATCGCGGTGCCGGCGTTGCCGCAGTCCAGCGCCGCCGCGGGCGCCTGCAGGCCCTCGATGCCGACGCCGTGGACCAGGCGCACGCCGTCTTCCGGGGCGTCGATGCGCACGCCGAGCTGGCCGCAAATCGCCGCGGTGGCGCGGGTGTCGGCGCCCTCGAGGAAGCCATCGATGCGCGACACGCCGTCGGCCAGCGCCGCCAGCAGGACCGCGCGGTGCGAGATCGACTTGTCGCCGGGGATCGCCGGCTCTCCGCGCAGGGCCGAGCCGGCGCCGGCGAGCCAGGCGGCCGTCGTCGCAGTCACCGTTTGCGTCCCGCGGCAGGCAGCAGTGGCACGCGATGCCGCCGCCGGACGACGTTGCACACGCACGCGGGCACGGCCGTCGTGACGACGCCCCGATCCGGGCGCTCAGCCATGCCGCTGGCGGAAATCGGCCATGAAGTCCGCCAGCGCCTGCACCCCGGCTTCGGGCATCGCGTTGTAGAGCGAAGCGCGCATCCCGCCCAGGGCGCGATGGCCCTTGAGCCCGATCAGCCCGGCGCCCTTGGCCGCCGCCAGGAAAGGCTGGTCGAGCGCGGCGTCGTGCAGGAAGAACGGCACGTTCATGCGTGAGCGCGCCGCCGGATCGACCTCGTTGCGGTAATAGCCGCCGGAACCGTCGATCGCGGCGTACAGCAGCGCCGCCTTGCGCGCGTTGCGACGCGCGAATTCGGCCACGCCGCCCTGCTCCAGCATCCATCGCACCGTCAACCCGAGCAGGTACCAGCTCCAGGTCGGCGGGGTGTTGAGCATCGAGCCCTTGGCGGCATGGGCGCGGTAGTCGAGGATCTCGGCGCGCGGCTGGCCCGCGCGCTCGAGCAGGTCGCGGCGCACGATCGCGAAGCTGATCCCGGCCGGGCCGAGATTCTTCTGCGCACCGCCGTAGACCAGGCCGAAGCGCGCGATGTCCAGCGGCTCGGAGGCGATCGAGGAGCTGAAGTCGGCGACCAGCGGCACCGCGCCGACATCGGGAAGCTCGCGGAACTCCACGCCGTGGATGGTCTCGTTGGCGGTGATGTGGACGTAGGCCGCGTCCTCCGACAACTGCCAGGACGCGCGCGCCGGGATGCCGCGGAAACCGTCGGCCTCGCTGCTGGCGGCAATGCGGACATCCGCGTAGGGCCGGGCTTCCTTGACCGCGGTCTTGCCCCAGTGGCCGCTAACGACGTAGTCGGCCGCCTGCCCGGGGGCGGCGAAATTGAGCGGAATCAGCGCCTGCAGCGTGGTCGCGCCGCCGGCCAGGAACAGCACCGCGTAGTCGTCCGGGATCGCCAGCAGCGCGCGCAGGTCGGTCTCGGCTTCGGCGGCGACCTGCATGAATTCCGGGCCGCGGTGGCTGAGTTCGACGATCGAGGCACCGGCGCCGTGCCAGTCGAGCATCTCCTGCTGTGCCTGGCGCAGCACCGGCTCGGGCAGGGTCGCGGGACCCGCGCTGAAGTTGTGGGCGCGTGACATCGATGGCATCCGGCGGCTGGGGGCGCTCAGTATGCCGCAGCGCGATTGGAGCGCGGACTCAGCCCGCCGTGCCGAACAGCAGCAGCGCGCTCAGTGCGGCGGCGAGCAGCAACGCGGCCAGCAGCAGCCAGGGCAGCCGGCGCGCCGAGGACTCCAGCGCCTGGCGGCCGCCGGCGACCGGCACGACCGCCGCGTCCTCCGGCAGCGGGGGCGGATCGTCGCGCCGCGGCGCGATCGCCGGCGCCTCGATCACGAAGCGATGGTGGGCGTCGAACACGATCTGGTCGCCCGGCTGCAGCACGGCGTCGCGCCGGACCTCGCCGTTGACCACGCTGCCCTCCTCCGACCCCAGGTCGCGCAGCACGATCGCCCCGTCCTGCAGTTCGATGCGCGCATGGCGCGCGGCGAAGGCCGGGTCGTCGATGCGCACGTCGGCCTCGGCGCCGCTGCCGATCAGGCGCGGCCGGTCCAGGGTGAAGCTGCGCCCGTGGTAGCGGCCGCCGACGCCGCGCAGCACTACGCGCGGGTCGTCGCCGCCCTGCTCCACCGGGGCTTGCGGCGTCGGCGCCGCGAGTGCGGGATGGGTCGCGGCGAGCACGATCTCCATGCCGTCCATGTGCACCGTATCGCCCACCCGCAGCATCGCCATGCGCCGCACCGGACGCCCGTTGACGTGCACGCCGCGGACCGCCTCGGCCACCGTCAGCCACACCCCGCGCCGGTCCACGCAGAACCGGACGCTGGCGCCCGGCGCTTCGCCGAGCACGCGCGGCGTCCCGTCCGGGCCGCGGCCGATGCCGTGCACGCCGCCACCCAGCGGCAACGGCGCAAGATCGGTCCCGGGGAAGCGCAGCGTGATCTGATCCACGCGGCGCAATCTAGCAGATGCGCGCGCGGACGCGCTGCGACCGGTTGGCGGCCGCCGGCGCTGGCCGCACAATGCGGCGCGAGCACCGCACCGGGGAACCCGCATGTCCCAGATCGACATCCGCCATACGCATTCGCTGCCGCACGCCAAGGCGCGCAAAGCGGTGGAGGAGGCGGCGACCAAACTGAGCGAGCGCTTCGGCATGGACTACCGCTGGGAAGGCGACATCCTGCATTTCGTCCGCTCCGGCGTCGACGGCCACATCGCGCTGAGCCCCCGCCAGGTGCAGGTGACCGCCCGGCTCGGCTTGCTGCTGTCGGCGCTGAAAGGCCCGATCGAGCACGAGATCCGGCGCGTGCTCGACGAACGCTTCTGAGCGCCTGCGCCGCCGCGCGACGTCAGCCCGCGGCCGGCCCGAACGGGTCCGGGTCGGCGCGGAACAGGCGCCGCGCCAGCTCGCGTTCGCCGTGCTGGATCTCGGCGAGGAAGGCATCGACATCCCCTAGCCCGGCGAACGCCTCGAAGCCGCGCTCCAGGAAGACCTGCAGCTCCGCCAGCCCGGCCGCGCGCGCCGGACCGCGCGCCAGCCGCAGCAGGGCGCCGATCCCCGGCTTGGCCACGGCCGCGCCGAGGCCGTGCCCGACCCGCCCGATCAGCGCGATCTGGCGCTCGCGCAGCCGCGGCAGACCAACCGCGCGATAGGCCTGCGCATACGCCACCGCGTCCAGCCGCTTGCGGCGCGGCGCCAGCCGCTCCAGCGCCGCGGCCATGCGCAGGTCGAACGCCTGGGTCAGCACGCCCAGCTCGATGCCGTCGGCGACCGTCTCCAGCAACGCCACCGGCAGCAGCCGCTGCATCAACGGCAATACCCGGGCGATGTCGGCATCGCGGCGGCTGAAATCGCGGTCGCCGTAGACATCGGTCAGGAAGAAACGCGCGGCTGGCCGCCGTCGCGGGTCGTCGAGGAAGCGGGCGAAGCTGGTTTGCAGCCGCGCCGCCTGCCAGCGACGCAGTTCCGGCAGCCGCGGCAGACGGTTGCGCGGCTCCCGCGCCGGGTCGTGCAGCGCCTGGTGGCAGACCAGGCGGCGCTGCAGGCGGCTGGGCGGGGGCGGCTGGCGCGGCATCGCCCCATGATCGGGACCGGAACCGGCGCCCGCAACCGCGGCCGCGGCCTCGGCTACACTCGGGCTCCCCCGCCGTATCCGACCCGCATGCTGTCCCTGCATTCCGCCCGTACCCGCACCGGCCACGCCGGCGACGCCCGCATCGGTCTGGCCGTCGCCGGCGGCGGCCCGATCGGCGCGATGTACGAGCTGGGCGCGCTGCGCGCGCTCGACGAGGCCTGCGACGGCCTCGACCTCACCCGCCTGGATTGCTATGTCGCTGTCAGTTCCGGCGCCTTCCTCGCCGCCGGGCTGGTCAACGGCATGGGCACGGCGCAGTTGTGCCGGATCTTCATCACCGACGATAGCCTGGACGTGCATTTTCGTCCCGAGACCTTCCTGCGCCCGGCGCTGATGGAATACCTGCACCGGCTCGGGGCCGCGCCGCGGCTGCTCACGGCGCTGGCGCGCGACCTGGTGCTGGGCCGCGGCGACTCGCGCTGGTCGGACCTGCTGACCCGCCTCGGCGGACTGGTGCCGACCGGCATGTTCGACAACGCCGGAATCGAGCGCTTCCTGCGCGAAGTGTTCACCCGCGGCGGCCGCAGCAACGACTTCCGCACGCTCGCGCACCCGCTGTACGTGATCGCGGTGGACCTGGACAGCGGCGAGGCCGTGCGCTTCGGCGGCGCAGGCTGGGACGATGTGCCGATCTCGCGCGCAGTGCAGGCCAGCGCCGCGCTGCCGGGGCTGTATTCGCCGGTGGAACTGCGCGGCCGCCATTTCGTCGACGGCGCGCTGCGGCGCACGATGCACGCCTCGGTGGTGCTGGACCGCGGCGTCGACCTGATGCTCGGCATCAACCCGCTGGTGCCGTTCAACCCCGGCCGCCGCGGCGATCCGCAACTGGACCGCCGCATCGCCAGCGGCGGCCTGCCGGTGGTGCTGTCGCAGACCTTCCGCACCCTGCTGCAGTCGCGCATGCAGGTCGGGCTGGCGCGCTACGCGCAGCAGTACCCGGACATCGACCAGATGGTGTTCGAACCCAACGCCGCCGACGGCGATCTGTTCTTCACCAATGTCTTCAGCTTCGCCGCGCGCCGACGCATCGGCGACCTCGCCTACCGCAACACCCTCGCCGACCTGCGCGAGCGCGCCGACGTGGTCGGGCCGATCCTGGCCGCGCACGGCATCCACTTGCGTCCGGAGATCCTCGCCGACCGCGAACGCTCGATCCTCGACGGCCTCGGGCCCGCGCCGCGCCACAGCGACACCACCGTGCGCCTGCAGCGCGCCCTCGACGACGTCGAACACCGCATCGCCGGGCGGCGGCATCGCACCCGGCACGCCTAACCCGATCCCCGCGAAAACGGGGATGCTGCGGCACCGCTGAAAACGCAGGCGCCGGACGGACGGATGCTCCGCCGGAGTCCCGCCCCCGCGGGACGGACTGCGGCGGCAGTCGCCGGCGCCAACCAAGTTTGTCCGGATCTTCCCTGGCGACACGCCGTGGACGCGGTCGCCGTGGGCACCCGATCCGGCGCGCCCTGTCGTGTGAATGCTCTAGATCGGCGCGCAATGCTGCCGTGCACCTCCAGCCCCCCGGGAGATCCGCATGGCCAAGTTCAAGCAAGCCGCGAAGAAGACGACCGCCCGCAAGCGCCCTGCCGCTCCCGCCGGCATGCAGGACCAGGCCGAACGCCTGACCCGGACCCTGAGCGAATCGGCGCAGCAGATCTGGCTGGCCGGCGTCGGCGCCTTCGGCCGCGCCCAGGCCGAGGGCACCAAGCTGTTCGAGGCGCTGGTCAAGGAAGGCCTGAGCCTGGAGCAGACCGCGCGCAAGATCGCCGGCGGCCGGGCCGAAGAGGTCCGCGGCGCGGTCGAGAGCCGCGTCGGCCAGGCGCGCGAACGCGCCGCCGACACCTGGGACCGGCTGGAAAAGGTGTTCGAGGATCGCGTGCAGCGCGCGCTGGTCAAGCTCGGCGTGCCGGGCCGCGAGGACCTGGCCGAGCTCAGCCGCCGGGTCGAGACCCTGACCGCGGAGCTGCGCCGGCAAGGCGAGGCCGCGGCACCGAAGGCGCGCAAGGCTTCCCGCCCCGCGGCCGTCGGGAAGAAGACCACCGCAGCGCGCAAGGCCCGGCCCGCCGCCAAGCGCACAAGCCGGACCGCCACCCAGTAACCGCCCTTCGCCTGCGGCGCCGCGCGCGCCGCCGCTTCACGCCCGCCAGCCCGAAGCTGCACCGTACGCCCCCTCCCCTTACGGTTCCGGGCTGGCGGGCTCCCTGACCTTTGCCGTCGCCGGGCCTTGCCCGGCACTGCCACCCGCGTCGCCGGGCGGGTTTCGTCTATCCTTCGTGCTCGACCCAAGGCAGGGAGAATGGAGGTGGCAGGGAGCAACTGGCTGGCCGCGATCGTGATGTTCGCGCTGCTCGGCGGCGCAGCGACGATCTACCTGCGCAGGTTCCGCCTGCCGCGCGAGGAAACCGCGGCCGGCATCGCCGCGCTCGCGGGGATGCGCTGGCGCGATTTCATCCATCTGCTGCTGGCCGCCCTCAACAAGCGCGGTTACGAGCGCGTGTTCGATCCCGACGCCGCCAGTGCCGATGAAAGCGATTATTTGCTCGAGCGCGACGGCCGGCGCTGGCTGCTCTCGTGCAAGCACGGGGCCGCCTATGTGCTCGGGCCCGCGGCGATCACGGAACTGGCCAACAACATCCGCATGCGTGGCGCCGAGGGCGGCCTGCTGGTCACGCCCGGCCAGTTCGAGGCCGAAGCGGTCCGGCTCGCCGCCGCGCAAGGCATCGAGCTGCTCGACGGCGCCCGCCTGTGGCCGGAACTGCGGCCGCTGATCTCCGCGGAGCAGCGCGCCGCGGTAACGGCGCCGGCGCTGGCGAACATGCGGCGGCAATTCGTGCTGGCCTGGACCGGGGCGCTGCTGGTCGCGGTGGTGCTGCTCCTGCTGCCGCCGCGCGAAGTCGCGCCGGACGCCGGTGCCACGAGCGCCTCCACGCGCGCCACGGCCGCGGCGCGCACAGCCGCGCCGGCCATGTCGCCTGCCGCGACCGCCAGTGGCATCGCCGCCGCCTCGGCGCCGCCCACCGACCCGGCCCAGCTGGAGCAGCGGCGCCGCGAAGTCACCCGCGTTGTCGGCACCTTGCCGAAGGTCGACCGCGCGCTGTGGTCCACGCAATCGACCCTGCTGGTGTATCTGCTCGACCAGAACGCCGATCCGATGCCCGAGATCTGCCCGCTGCTGGAACACTACGAGGAGCTGCGCGCTTCCAGGATCCAGCTGCAACCGCCGAGCGGCAGCACCCGCCCGGTGCGCTTCCTGCAGTGCCACACGTATTGAAGGACCGGCTCAGGGTGCGCAGCTAGGAAAGAATTTCGGCCGCGGCCATCGGCCGGGTTCGGGGAGCGCTCAGGCGCGCAGCCGCTAGGCCACCCCCGGGCGAGCCGCGCCAGCGCCACGCGTTGCGCGCCCACGCGGCAAGCGGGTTACCAGTGCACGCCGCGCATCAGCGAGGCGAAGGCGATCTGCTCGTTGCTGGGCCGGTCCTCGCCGGCGAGCGCCTGCTTGTCGCCGCGGGCCGCGGCCGAATCCGGGAACAGCTCGAACGCGGCGTTCATCACCACTTCGTAGGCCTTGGGCGCGAGCGCATTGACCAGCGCGGCGAAGATGCCCAGCCGCGTGGCGATCCGGCCGGGACGCTCGATGATGCCGCGCACCACCAGGTCCGCGGCCTCGTCCGGGGTCAGCGTCGGCACGCTGTCGTACATCCGGGTCGGCGCGATCATCGGCGTCTTCACCAGCGGCATGTTGATGGTGGTGAAGACGATGCCCTTGCCCGACAGCTCGCCCTGCGCGCAGCGGCTGAAGGCGTCCAGCGCCGCCTTCGACGCCACGTAGGCCGAGAACCGCGGCGAGCTGGCCAGCACCCCGATCGAGCTGATGTTGATGACGTGGCCGCGACGGCGCGCGGTCATGCCCGGCAGGAACCCCATGATCAGGCGCAGGCTGCCGAAGTAGTTGAGCTGCATGGTGCGCTCGAAGTCGTGGAAGCGGTCGTAGCTCAGCTCGATCGAACGCCGGATCGAGCGCCCGGCGTTGTTGACCAGCACGTCGACCTGGCCGTGTTCGGCCAGCACCGCCTGCACCAGGCGGTCGCAGTCGGCCATGTCGGCCAGATCCGCGGTATAGGCGAACACCTTGCCGCCCTGCGCCCGCATCGCGTCGCGGGCCTTGAACAACTCCTCCTCGCCGCGGGCGACGATGATCGTGGTCGCACCGGCCGCGGCGACCTTCTGCGCGGTCGCCAGGCCGATCCCGGAGGAACCGCCGGTGACCACCACCACCTTGCCCGCGACCCGGCCCTTGAGGCTGCGGTCGACGAACAGGTCCGGATCCAGGTGCCGCTCCCAGTAATCCCACAGCCGCCAGGCGTAGGTATCCAGCCGCGGCACCGCGATGCCGCTGCCCTTGAGCGCGCGCTCGGTCTCGCGGTTGTCGAAACGGGTGGGATAGGCGATGAACTTCAGGGTCGACTTCGGGATGCGGAAATCGCGCAGCAGGGTGGCGACCAGGCGCCGCACCGGCGGCAGGTTGCCCACCGCCATGCGCACGCTGCCCGGGAGGAAGGCGAACATGCGCGCGTCGATGCGCATCGTCATCTGCGGCGCGTGGCCGGCGCGGGCGAAGGTATTGAGCACCTCGCCGACGCGCAACGGCTCCGGGTCGGTCAGGTGGAAGGTGCGGCCGTCGAGCCTGGGCTTGTGCGCGATGTGGTCGAGCGCGTCGACCACGAAATCCACCGGCACGATGTTGAGGCGCCCGCCCTCGATGCCCAGCGTCGGCATCCACGGCGGCAGCATCTGCCGCAGCTTCTTGAGGAAGGTGAAGAAGTAGTACGGGCCGTCGATCTTGTCGATCTCGCCGGTCTGCGAATGGCCGACGACCATGCCCGGGCGGTACACCCGCCACTTGATCCGCTTCTCGTTGCGCACCAGGCCTTCGGCATCGTGCTTGGTACGCAGGTACGGGTCGTCCAGGCCCTCGGCCTCCTCGAACATGTCCTCGCGGAACACGCCGGGATACAAACCCGCCGCGGCGATCGAACTGACATGGTGGAAGCAGCCGGCGCCGATGTCCGCCGCTAGGTCGAGCGCGTGCCGGGTGCCGTCGACGTTGGCGATGCGCTGCGACTCGGCGTCGGCCTCCATGTCGTAGATCGCGGCCAGGTGGAAGACGTGCTTCACCTTGCCCTTGAGCTGGCGCAGTTGCGCCGCATCGAGCCCGCAGCCCGGCCGGGTCAGGTCGCCGACCAGCGGCACGATGCGGGCCATGTCCCAGCCCATCTTGCGGCCGATCGCGGCGAGCTTCTTCTGCGAGCCCCTGCGCACCAGCAGGTAGAGCGTGCCCGGCGCCCTGGCGCCGTCCATGCGCGCGAGCAGCCTGGCGACCAGGAAGCGGCCGATGAAACCGGTGGCGCCGGTGACGAGGTAACTCATGGGACAGGCTCCATGGACGACGGCGCGGCACGGGCGCCCGCCAGGCGCCTACGGTGCCAGAGCCCGCGCGGCGCGACAATTCCCCGGCGTATTGACCGGCCCGGGGTCGCGTGCTGTCATGACCCGCATCCCACAGGAGCCGCCACCATGTCCGACCTGCAAAGCCGTTTCGAACAGGCCGCCAAGGACATCCAGTCGCTGTCCGAACGCCCCGACAACGACACCCTGCTGCGCCTGTACGCGCTCTACAAGCAAGGTTCGGAAGGCGACGTCAGCGGGCCCAAACCCGGCTTCTTCGACTTCGTCGGCACCGCCAAGTACGAGGCCTGGGCCAAGCTCAAGGGCACCGCGCAGGACGACGCCAGGCAGAAATACGTCGACCTGGTGAAGAAACTGACGGCCTGAGGCGCGCCCGGTGGCGCGGCAGACCCGCCAGCGCATCCTCGACTGCTCGCTTGCGATGTTCAACGCGCAGGGCGAGCCCAACGTCACCACCAACCACATCGCCGACGAGCTGGAGATCAGCCCCGGCAATCTCTACTACCACTTCCGCAACAAGGACGACATCATCGAGCAGCTCTTCGGCCGCTACGAGGAGCGCATCGACGCCGCACTGGCCGCACCCGCCGGGCGCCTGCCGGGGCTGGAAGACGTGTGGCTGCAGCTGCACCTGGTGTTCGAGTGCGTCTGGGACTACCGCTTCCTGTACCGCGACCTGGTCGACATCCTCAGCCGCAACCGCCGTCTGCGGCTGCGTTTCGCCCGCATCCTGCGGCGCGGCGACGAGCAGGCGCACGCGGTGATGCGCGGACTGTCGCAGGCCGGGATCATGCGCGCCTCGCGCGCCGAACTCGACGCCGCCGCCACCAACGTGCTGGTGATCGCCACCTTCTGGATGAACTACGCCGCCGCCCGCGGCGACAAGGACGAGCAGGCCTCGATCCGCGCCGGCATCGTGCAGGTGATGATGCTGCTGGCGCCGTTCCTGCGCGATGCCGAGCGCGTCCACCTCAACACCCTGACCAGCGCCTACCTGGACTGAGCCGCACGCACCTCGATTGACCCGCGTCGCCTGGAACCCCACCCGAACCGTTCGCCCTGAGCGTAGGCCAGAAAGGCCGAAGTCGAAGGGTCCGCCAGTTGCGACGCGACCTGCCCGGCCCTTCGACTTCGCCGCTGCGCGGCTACGCTCGGGGCGAACGGACTCGGGGTATCGAAACCGAGCCAGACTTGCCAGCCCTTACGCCCGGCATGATGCTCCTCACTCCACCCCGCACGGATAAGCCAATGGCCGCCAAACCCCGCTGGGCCCCGTTCCCGCACGACGCCAAGCCCTACGCCTACCCTGGCGACGCCCTGAAGAAAGCCTGGCCGAAGCTGCACGCCGGCGACTGCGAGCCCTTCCCCGACGCCAAGCGCGCCGCGGCCCTGCTGAAAGCCGCCGGCAAGGCCGCGCCGAAACTCGACGCCGACGCGCTCGCGAGCGCGCTGCAGGAGGCCTGGCGCGCGTTCCATCGCGGCGACTTCCAGGCCGCGTTCGAGGCCGGCGAAGCGCTGGGCGCGGTCGGCGCCTCGGTCGCGGTCAAGGCGCTGGGCATCCACGCCACCTATCTGGTGAAGGGCGAAGCCGACAAACTCAAACGCTTCGAGCAGGCCGCCCGGCTTGCCGAGACCGCGATCCGCGCGCTGCCCGACGAGGCCAACAGCCACTACCGCCACGCCTTCGCCCTGGGCCGCTACAGCCAGGGCCTGTCGATCGCCAAGGCGCTCAAGCAGGGCATCGCCGGCAAGGTCCGCGCCTCGCTCGACGCCACGCTGGAACTGGCGCCCAAACACGCCGAAGCGCACACCGCGCTGGCGCTGTACCACGCCGAGATCATCGGCAAGATCGGCGCGATGATCGGCGGCCTCACCTACGGCGCCAAGGCCAGCGAGGCCGAAGCGCACATCGAGACCGCGCTCAAGCTGACCCCGGACTCGCCCATCGCCCACATCGAGCACGGCAACGTGCTGATGCTGTTGCACGGCGACCGCCAGGAAGACGCCGCCGCGGGCGAATACGAAACCGCCGCCGGACTCAAGCCGCACGACGCCATGGAGGCGCTGGACGCCGCCTACGCCCGCGCGCAGTTGGAATGAGCCGCGCGCGGCGCCGGCGGCGGGCGCGCCACGGAGCTGGCGACAGCCCCGTCCCCGCCCAGGAAATGAGCGCGCATCCACCGCTGTCGCGGACGCACTCCCTTAGCGCGCCGGCACGGCGACGCCCCCGCCGCGCAGATACCAGCGCACGATCCAGGCGTTGAGCGGGCTTTCCCAGTAGCGGTAGATCAGCCCGGCCGCCAGCAGCATCGCCGCCGCGGTCAGCACCGGCAGGCCGAGGGCGGCGGCGGGCGGCACCGCCCAGGCCCTGGCCAGCATCGCGGTGAGAGTGACGCCGATGTACTGGTGCAGCAGGTACAGGCTGTAGGAGGAAACGCCGATCGCGGTGAGCCAGCGCATCGAGAACACTCTCCTGACGGCGGCGAACCGCAAGCAGAGCCAGAACAGACCGCAGACCCCGGCGGCGACCGTGAGTTCCTGCCATTGGCCCGCGGCCACCACATCCGCGGCAAGTGCGGCAAAGGCCGCCGCCGCGAGCGCGGCCGCCCATCCATCCCGGCCCGACCACAGGCAATGGGCGGCGATGCCGAACAGGAACCACGGCAGGTAGGCGAGGATCAGCAGGTTGCGCAGCACGCCCGCCGCATGTCCCTGCTGCAGGGCCGACAGCAGCCAGTAGGCGCCGACCGCGAGCAGGAAAAACGACAGCGTATGCGCCAGGAACCGGGTCCGGTGGACGAAATACAGCACGGCGGCGAGCGCATAGAAGCGGATTTCCACGAACAGCGACCAGTAGGCGCCATCCATCCAGCCGAATTCGGTCCCCGGGAGCAGCCGCTCGAAGTAGCGCCCGTCGATGAACGTCAGCGACGGCAGGAAACTGGCCGCGCGCGGCGTGAAGTACCAGGGAAAGGCGAGCAGGAACAGATAGCTCAGGCTGGCGCAGACCAGCATCGTCGGCCACAGCCGGGCCAGGCGCCGCACCGCGAATTCGGCGACCGTTTCGCAGCGCATCAGCGTCAAGGTGATGACGAAGCCGGAGACCGCGAAGAACAGATGCACCCCGTAATAGCCGTACTCGAACGGCGGAAAGCCGCTCCAGGCATCGCCGAACGGATACATGCCGCGCGGATCGTCCGCATAGCGGGCGTAGTAATGGAAGCCGAGCACGGCCAGGATCGCCACCGCGCGGAAGCCGTCGAGGAAACCGATCCGGTCGGCCGAGCGCGGCGTCGGCGCCGCTGCCGGGAGGGGCACGGAGACGGCGGCGGCCGTAGCCAACCGGGTCATGCCGGCGGCCCCCGGCCGCAGGCGGCGCGCAGCGGACGGCGTCGCGCCCTCCACGGCACCGCGAGAGACGGCCACAGCATGCTGCCCGGCATTCCATTGGCCTGTGTCGACGGCGGATAACTGGTGAACGAGCCGCTGGCCGCGGCGCGGCCATGCCGGCGCGGCCGCATTCCGAAAATGCGGATCCGCCATTGCCATCCATCGTCTGTCCCGGTGCAGCCGCTGGCGCGCGGCAGCAACACCCGCGCCGCCCGCCCCGCGGTGGCGGCGCAGCCGGCCAGCCGCTGCCGTCGCCCACGACCACGCCCCCCCGGGCACGCAAGCGCCTGCTCCCGCAGGGGTTGGCGTCGCGCCCCGTCGTCCCGCTATAATCGCCGGCCGATCCGGGCGGTTAGCTCAGTGGTAGAGCATTGCCTTCACACGGCAAGGGTCGCAGGTTCGAACCCTGCACCGCCCACCAGATAAAAAACCCTATTTTTAAGGGGTTTCGCAACAAAAAGGCCACCTTCACCGGGTGGCCTTTTTCGTTTCCATCCTGCAACCGTCCTGCAAATCGCTAGGGACTTTTCCTACGCCCTGCCGCGTGGCCATCCGATACCCACGCCCCCGCCCGGCCGGCAACCTATCCCGTGCCAGCAACGCGCCGCGCCCACAGGCAATCCACCGTCGCGGGCCGGGTCAGGGATGACCCGGCTGCTGGCAGCCTCTTAGACTGACTCACACCCAATGCAAGGAACTATTGGCATGAGTAGGTCGCAAATGGCATTCGCACTCTTTGCGGAGCTTGTGAACGCATACGAGCTTGACGAGAACTCCAAGGCGTCACCGAACGACGCTGATAGGGACAGGGTTGCAATGAAAGCGTTCCAGTGGGCCGATGCCTTCAACCGTATGCAACGGGCGCAGGCTGGCCGCAAAAATTACTAACGCCACTCAAGACCTTAGCTCTAGGTGCTGAAGCGAACCTAACCCGGCCCCCTGGCGGGAAATAGCCCTGCGTCCTCCGGAGTCTCATGTTCACGCAGGGGGTTAGGAATGGAGTCAACAATCTCAGCCGGATCAGCATTCTTAATGAAGAAATAGAAGGTGGAGTCAACCACCTGCAGAACTCGTTGCTGCGCGTCATACGCGAAGATCGGCGGGGAAATCGCCTTCACCGACTGAAGGTTGGCCAGCCCTCCAAGAAGATTAGTCATGTCGTTGCTTCTGACATCTGAGCCGCGATGATGCATGGCCCGAATCCAATCCCACAACGTTTGCTTGCGAGCACCACTTGCAATCCCTTCAAAGCCATGCTCGACAATCGTTCTGACTAAATAATAAGGAAGGTAAAGCGGCAGCTGATCACCTTTGATGCCGCCAGACATATGCCCCGCTGCGATTGCCTCCAATGCGCGTTGATGACGCGCCCCATAGTCACCCGTCTTAACTTCAATCGCGCCCGTCAAGCACGCCAAATCGTCAATTACTCGAAGCTCCCAGCGCGAGTCACGCACGTCAGAGAGCATGCAAATATTTTTGAGCAACTCTTGAAACACGCCAATGCTTGAAAATGATGCATCGATAGTCTTATCAAGAAGCTCCGCTCCGAATTGAATATTTAGCTTCCGACTCCCAGTTTCCGCTACCCGACGAAAATCGTGATCAGTCCAAGGCTCAACGGGAACCTCAATAGTTCTATCCAGCAAGTCACCGTTAAACTGCGCCATTCGGTTGCGCTCTCGCCAAACACCAAGAATCACGAAGCGCACACCTAACTCTTGAAATGCGCGCAGATCAAAAGCAAATTGCTGTTGAACATCATCCGGCAAATAATGGAAGTTTTCCAAAATCACCCATCTTTCAGACCCAACCCTTTCCAAAAGATCCGCAACCACCTGCGGCAACTCCAGATTTACCGGAATTTCCTCATACGTTACGTCGCGCCCAGATGCAGATACTGACGTACGTTCGACCCCGGCTTCGCCACCAAAGATCGTTGGCAGGCACGCCTTAAATCTAGCTCCCAATGTGACGCCGGCCTCCGCACTCGTTCGATCCGTACTAGCGGCCAGTAACTTGACACCAGCCTTGGTAAGGATCGTTTGATAAATATCTATCAGTTGTGTCTTTGGTGTTAGGCTGACCAAAATGTTTTGAACGTAGTCCAGGTGCTTTTGAACAAGCGCAGTCTTCCCTTGCTTGGAAGACCCATACACGATTATTTGTTTGTTAGCACCTAAAGCCTCACGAAAGTTGTCATCAACCTGCGGTCGCTCCACATACGAAAGAACCGGACGCGATGTGACGCCAAATACGTCCTCCAAGATAGGCACTTAAGCTTCCCCAAGATCCGCCGGGACAATCCCCCGACTGCAGGGTAGAAGTTGAATATGGGAATTTCAACTAAGAGGAAGCCCCCGGACACTGGCAGGCGTGCCGGGGGCTTGTGGCGCTAATCCGCCATCGGTCGGGTACTCAACTACTCGTGCGGCCCGATCCGTCTAACCCCGCGCTAATCCGTGTTCTTGACCACGTGCAATTGCGGCGGTTGCTTGGTCGCGAACTTGTGTCGGCCGTTGCGTGCAATCTCCCTTGCGCGATCCTTGGCCTTTTCTTTCTTGCCAGTCTCGCCCATGCGCGCGTGCTGATACGGCAGCAGCGCCTTGGCATAGTCGCCGCGTACCGCAATCGGCAAGCTGGCCAGGTTCATGGCATCCAGCAGGAATTGCTTGGCGTCGTCGTAGTGTTTGCGCGGCATCGCCGGCATGCTGGATTTGGTATCCACGGTCGGTGTGCCCTTCGTGGCAGCCTTGATCTCTGCGCGCACGCCGGGATGCTGCGTCAACTTGTAACCGGTCGCATCTGCTGCAGCCACCGCATAGCCCGCAGCGATGGCAGCATCCCGATTGGTCATGCCAGCCGCCTTGTTTTCGGCGAATGTGCGTTGCTTTTGTGTCAGTTGCGTGGCCATGTCGGATAGTTCCTACAGGGAAAACAATCTCTGAATGAGGGAATGGGCGGTCTAGGCGTCAACCAGTTGCCAGTGATTGTGTAGCGTCACCGTGTAGCGTCGTTGGCGACGTGCCGCTGCGGCAGGTTCTCCAACCGTCGCACTTCGTCCACATCCATCCACGGTTCGTTGTTCAACGCCTTGGCGTAGAACTCGGCCCGCGCTTCACCGTTGCCACGCATGAGCGCATCCACGCTGTGTTCGGCGTAGAAGCGTTGACGCGCGATCGGGCCAAGCAACGAACGGGAAATGCCCTCCTCCCACATCGTTAGCCAACGCTGCAAGCTGAAGCGCACGAACTGCTGGCCAAACTCGTTGACGTTGTTATAGCTGGCCTGCTCCAAGGTCTGAACAAGGATCGGCGGCACACGAAAAATGCGGCACACTTCCGTTACGCCAAACTGCATTGCCGCCAGCCACTCCGCATCCTCGTTGGACAGGCCGGCATTCTGATACTTCATCCCCTTCAATAGCAGGAGTGTCTTTCCTGCATTGGCTGGACTCGCGTAGTTCTCCAACCGCTGCTGGAATGCCGTCAGTTCCGGCGTGGTCAGGTCGCGCGTGCCTTCATTGGTGATGATGCCCGCAGGTCGCGCGCCGCGACCAAAGACGCCCGATCCATGCGCGCGCAGTGCCAGGCTCAGGCCCAACGTGTCACGCGCAATGGCAATGCGCGAGCGTGCGACCGGGTTCCCGGGTTCGCTTCGGTCGCGCAGGTGCATGACTTCCTCGGCCAACAACTTCGTTGCGTTGCCGCGTTCCTCGCTGTAGTCAAAACGCAGCTTGCCGCTAGGCAACTTGACCACAGTCATGCGGTCGGGATGCAACGGCACCAGGCTTACAACCTCGCCCTTGCCGTCAATATCCTTGCGGCTGTAGCTGTTGCCACGTAACAGCACGCATGCGGTCGCTTCCTCGCGGAACTCCATTCCGGTTTGCCAGTCGTTGGGCCGATCCAGCAACCGGGACAGCCAATGCCCATCGACGCGCTCGCGGCTCCCATCATCGTTGCGGCGGTACGTGTGCAATGGCAGGCAGGCCGTTGACTCGCTCAGGGCTTGGACGCAACCAAAGACCGTGGAAATGGACTCGGCCGATTTGGCGTCAACGTGCTGGCCAACCGCGCTATTGCTACCGCCGCCGGTCAGTGCATTCCATGACGGATCGGCGGCGCGCTGTTCGGTGCGCCAGCCGCCGCGCAGCATGTCCAGGATTTTCATCGGCATGTCTCCAACCACTTGTGCAGCAACGCCACTTGGCTTTGTGGCTGCAGGCTGCGCAAATGGACTTCGGTATCGGGATACGCTGGCCGACTCTGGACAATGGACACTTCATCCAAATCGACATTGCGCAACTCGCGCGTGTTGCCGTTCCACGCATCGCCGCCTTTGGGCACCGTGAAGGCAAAAGAACAGCCGCCCAAGTCGCCACGCTCGGCCAGCGCGGCCAAGTCGCGGCCGGCTTGCGTGTCCGGCAGTTGCAGCGTGAACGCCAAGCCCTCGGCATCCTCGCGCAATTCCAGCGTGCCGCTACGGGTGCGGCCCAGCACGCGGCTTGTATCGTGGTCGGCCAGTGCCAGGATGTCGCGGCCCGATGCCAGCGAGGCAGCGAACGCACCGCGCCGGATGATTTCGGTAAAGCCGCCAATTTGCGTGGCGTTGTCGTATTTGGCGATATAGCCGGACAAGGTGCGGCCCTTGGCGGTCACGCCGGCCGTTGCGCGTTTCTCGATCATGGGATGCTCCCAAAGGCATACCCCGCCACTCATGCGGGGTATGCGATGCGGACAGTTAGACGAGCGGAACGTCGTCCGCCCACTGGAACGCTTCGATATGGCGGATGCCGATATCGCAAGTCGCCATCGCCCGCACCATCACGCCGCCACGCGCGTATGCGGTCGATTCGTAGGGGTTCACCAGCACGTCCAGTTCCGACCACAGGCCCAGCAGCACCTGCGCCCAGTCGCCAAAAATGGCGCTGGCAGCCACGCCCGCCGGCACTTGATTGGAGCTATAAGCCGCGTGGTCGCCGATCTTGCCGCCTTCCAGCAGGTAGCCCGCGATGCCGGCGGCCTTGAGCGTGCCGGCCAACTTCGCCTTTGCGGCCGGATTCAGCAGCCACGCATGGGCGCCCAATGCGTTGGCCACTTCCACGTCCTTCACGATTTCCAGGACTTGCGCCCAGGTCGGCGTGGCGAGCGTGGCATTGGCCGCCGCGAGCGTTGCCGTGACGCCATCCGGTTCATTCGCGCCGCCGCCCACGATGGTCACGCGATCCAGCGCCGTGGCCAGCCCAGCGGCCATGTCATCGCGCAGCAGCTGCTCGATGTCCGGGCTGCTTTGCATGATCAAGCTGCGGGACATTTCGGACAGCGAGCCGGCATGCTTCGGCGCCAGCGTCACGCTGGCGTGCGTCATGTCGCTGGGGGTCAGGCTGGAATTGTCGGCAACCCATCCCGTGGTCACGCCGGAGCCGTACTTGGGCACGGACACATTGCCCGACAGGCCCGACAGCACGCGCACGCCCAGGCGCCGGGTCAGCAGCGCATTGCGGAGCGCGCCAATGTAGTCCTGCGGACGATGGTCGGTCGGGACAAGCTGCGCATTGTTCCCGGCCGTATTGACACGGGTTTCCAGCAGCCGCATGGGCATGTAGATGCCCTGCGCCCGGCGGCCATTGCGGCGCTCGACCTCGGCATTGTATTCCGCTTCGGCACCGTCCAGCGAGCGGCTTTCCACGCCGGCCTGCAGCACCCGCAGCAGCGACACGCGGTCTTCCACTTCGGCGAAGCTGCGGTCGCCAGTGCCGGCGATGGTCACGCCTGCGCTGCGGCGTTCGGCATCGTCCAGGAACTGCTGGCGGGCTTCCTGCTGCTCCAGCGTTTCGATTTCAGCCTTCATCGCGTCGCACTTGCCAGCTTCCTCGGCGGACAGCGCGCGCTTTTCGGAATCGGCCTTGTTGAGCACCGCGCGCATGGCGGCAATTTGGGCAGCCTTGCGCTGCCGGATTTCTGCGAGAATCATTGCTTATCTCCGGGTTGGGGAACGTTCCCGGATCGGGTAGATACGCGCACGCGCAAGGCTTAGGAAGCAAATTTGCGTGCGATTCGTGGCGATGCTTGGCGATGTAGTGAAGTCGCACGCGCTGCGACTGATTTGCGCAAACCGTTGGCGACTTTAAATTGCGTTGGGAGCGCCAACGCAGGGCAAGACCGCCAAGACCGCCAAGGCCGCCACTCCGCCAGTGTGGCGGAGTAGTGGCGGAGTTGAATTTGCAGGCGTTACGCCGGCGTTAGCAACGGCAACGCCGGCGGCGATAGCCCCGCCACGCTCGTTGGCACCGACCACTCCCAAATGCCCGCTTCCGTTTTGCGCGCCCTCGCCCCGATGTCCTTTTTAGCGCGCTCAAGCGTCCGCCAACTGTGCCCCGCTTCCTTTGCATCGGCCATTAGCTGCTTGCTTGATACTGGCCCGTCTGCCAATTGCTCGGCCAACCAGTCTTTAGCGTCCTTGCGGGTGCCGGAATTATCTTCCTCTGCCATGTCCAGGATTTCGCGCGCGCTTCCGTCTACGGCTTCACCCCAATGCACGCACGATCCCACGATGCCCGGCCCAAGCTCAGGGAATGACAATTGGTAGGTGAAGCCGCCATTGGAAGGGCCAATGTTTGATTTGGAGCGCACCAGCAAATGCACGGACTGCCCATCCTCGGTTTCCTTGCGCGCTGCCACCATCACAACACGGGCCAATGCCACGAACGCAAGGGAACCTGTCACGCGCTCGGACGGACTGCGCCCGCTAGTTCCCTTGGAAAAATGCGTGATCCCCAGCACCGCGATGCCGCGCCGCCCCGCCAAATCCACAAGGGGCTGCAGCGCGCGCCGTACCTCAGCGTTCTTATGACTATCCCCGGCAACGACTGAAACGACAGGATCGACAATTAACAGCTTGATCGCGGGCAACTGATCCAACGCGGATTCCAGCAGCCCGATGTGCAACGCGGGGTCGAATGGCTGGCGCTCGCCGCCGATTGTCGTGCCGTCGATGAAGTGAACCCGGCTCCTGTCACCACCGCAGGCCATGATGCGGGGAACCAGCGTATTGGCTATGTCGTCCTCGCCCGACCATATAAGTACGTCCCCAACGGGCGATTGCCCCTTGTCGGGCCATTGGCCGCCCCGCGTAATGATCGCGCCCAGCGAACAAGCGGCCGTCGTCTTACCGCAGCCAGGATCGCCGGCCAGGATATGGAATTTGCCCTCAGCCAGATAACCGGGCCACAGCCAGTTAATTGGCTCAGGCTTTACGTTGTCGGCCCTCAGCAAATTAACCGTTGACGCCGCTAACGGGATCAAGGGGGGAAGTCCGCCACTACTCCGCCACACTGGCGGAGTGGCGGTCTTGGCGGTCTTGGCGGTCTTGCCCTCCGTTGGAAGCGTTGGGAGCGTCAACGGGATCTTTGGCGCGGCCATGCCTGCCTGCAGTCCGGCGTTAATTGTGTGTGTGAAGTCGTCGGCGTCCGGCCAGCTAGCCACGGCGGCCAGCAATTTGGCCGTACACGTTCCCAAATCGAAGATTGCCGGAACGTACCGGCCCAACTGATAGGCCGCGTTATTTACGATGGTGTTCCGCTCGCCCGGAACGGCATGTTCCACACGTCGCAAAATCTTGTGGAAGTCATCCAAGGCCGCCAGGGGATCGACTGTCTCTGCGGAGACAGTTGCGGCCACGGGAAGCGATGCGGCCAACTCGGCGCCATAGCGCGGCAATTCAACGTTGCGGGCCACCAGGTGCGACAGGAACGGCTCCCCTTTCAGGTGCAGGAATCCCGGCAGCCGCATGACGCGCGGCAAGTCGCTGATAGCGGGATCGGTGCCAAACTCGGCCGCCAATGCCTGCTGTGTCGGTTTGAACCGCTCCAATGGAAAGTCGTGCACGCACCAGTAGGCATGCCATTTGCCCGGCGATGACTGCACCACCATGTGCGGATCGCGGCCAATCCCATAAAGGGAACGCCAGTTGCGACCATCGGGCTTGTCCTGATCCACGAACAGCGCGCGGACGCGGGTAATGTCGGCTTTTTTGTGTCCGCCAGCGTTCACCACCGCGAACACATTGCGCCCGGCTGCGTTATCGCGCACCAGGTCGGGCCAGCACTCGGCTAGGGTGCCGCTGTAATTGCGCCCCTTATGATCGCCATTTGCCAGGGTTCGGAAGTGAAAGGCTGCATTTGGCACAGGGTCTAGCAGCGCCAGGAACGCGCTGGCGTGTTCAATGGATTGCATGGGGCTATTCCTTTCCGTAGTGATCCGCGGGCCGCCTGCCAAGGTGTCGGGTTGCGGATTTGGCGGTAGGAGCTAGACGTATGGGGCGAGTGCTTCCGTCGCGCAGAACAGGAATGACGCCTTGCGCGCTGGATCGGATTCGCACATGGCACGCATGCGAAAGGTAGCGGCCACATTGAACGCAGGCGGCGTTACCGGCATGGGGCGCACGCGCTCCTCTACGAATGCGCACGCGCATGCCCACATGTTGGCAATGCCTTCGCGGCGCGTGCCGGGATACCGTTCCAGCAGATAGGCGGCAATCTCAGGATCGAGCGTTAGCATTGATCGCCCTCCCTAGCTCCAACTGCGCGTCGATTGCACGCTGTATCAATTTGCGCTCGCCCACGTCCGGTTCCAGGATGTACCGGAAGCGCGCGCGGATGATTCCATTTTGAATGCTTGGCAGTATGTCCGCCGCGTGGTGCTGGACATACTCAATCGCTTGCCGGTGCGCATAGTCAACGCTGGCCGCTGGATTTGGGCCACGATATTTGGTCGCCCAATAGTGGAGTTCGTGCGGCTCAAGTCCGATAGTGGCCATTAGTTGGCTCTCCGCTTGAACTGTGCGGCTGCCTTGCGAATGGCGGCGTCCAGCAGTTCGCATGCGTGGTCATCGCCATCGCTATGCAGCCTGCATAGCGAAAGCCACGCCCATCGACGGACACAATCGGGGCAGTTGGCGGCATCGGGATCGACGCCGAAGTAGTCGCGCGCGAGTCCTTCAATGGCACTCATGCCAGGCACGCGGATAGACTGGAATTCCAGCGGCCAAATGCTCATGGCCGCGCCCTCTCGGCGGGTCGTGCGCGGTACTTCAGGGGGCTACCCGCATCGGACTGCTTCTGCAGGAACGTGACCCACTTTTCCACGTCAGCTGGACGCGAAAATCGGCGCCTACCCACAAGAAATGTCCGCAGGTGTCCAGCATTGATGGCGTCATGAATGAGCGGCAGACTTTCGCCGGTCACTTCGGCGATTTCCTGCAGCGACAGCTTTAACTTTTGCATTGCTTCGGCCCTCTGTTACGTCGCGATATGCGCGACTCGGGGCGAAGCGTAGGAGCCCGGCAGGCTCCCTAACGAGTCAAACGAATGGCGATTCGTTTAGCTTGACAATGTTCTTCCACTTTCGGTAGTAGTCGCGCACCGCGCTTTCACTCTTGCGGATTCGTTTGTTGGGGCTGCTCGGGTCGACAACGCCATCCCGCGCAACGTCGCCAACGGCTTTCTCAATTGACACGGTTTCATTGCCACTATCGATAGTTGCCTGCACAGCATTGGCGAAGGCGAGTTCGCGGCACATGTCTGCGAACTCATCGCGCACATGTCCCGCTCCGCCACGCTTGCGCGTCGTGGTGGCGTTCAACGCCATTTGCTGAAGCGGCACCAGCTGTTCCGCCGGCAGGTGGCGTGCGACACCTTCAAGCCACTTCAGGGCTTCATCCTTTCGGCCGTTATCCAGCATTGCGCGCAGGATGTCAGCGTTTGCCATGGGCGTGGTCATAGGAAATTAATCTCCGCCAGTTTGTCGCGCGCCACCCCTTGCACTAGGTGGCCGTAGTGCTTTTCGATCATGGCGAGCGACGTACCCGACAACTTCGCCACCGTCAGCAAATCCATGCCGCCGGTAATGGCATCCGTAATCCAGCAATGCCGCAGCGTGTATAGAACCGCCCCCTCTGGCAGTTCCGCAGCAGTAGCGGCGTCCTTCACTTGCCCGCTCCAATCCTTCGCCCACGGCTTCCCGCCATTCGTGAACAGGTGTTCGCCCGGCGACTTTCCTTTTGCCAACCGTTCAAACAGGGTGACAGCTGCAGGCGATAGCGGGATGGTGCGTGGATGATCTTTCGTGCGAAACGCCACCGTTCTATGCCGCGCGTCATAGTCACGCCGCAGCACGGCCGCAGGATCGCCCGCGCGGCACCCTGTCAGTGCAACGCACTCCATTACATCGCGAATATCTGCGCCGGCATTGGCCAGCAGCGCGCGCCGTTGCTTCTTGTCTAGGTACAGGTTGCGGCGGTTGCCGACTTTTTCATAGGGCTTGACGTTCGCCCACTCAATCACCCGATCCGGCGTTACCTTGCGCCGCTCGACGGCTCGATTCAGGGCGGCCACCAGCGTTGTGCGCATGCGATTGACCGTGGCTTTGCTCAGGGGCTTGGCCTTTGGCGGCCGCCCTTTTTTCACGGGCAATTCTGCCAACTCGCCCCGCTCTACCCTGTCCCGCCAATCCTCTACGTCATCCTGCGACAGCTTGCCCAACTTGATTTTGCCAATGCGGTCATGGAACACCGTGCGCTCAAAGCGGCGTTCTGCATCGTCGGCGGCGTCCTCGCGGCCGACCTTCCGCAATGCGGCCACATAGTCCCGGCAGGCGTCGGCCACCGTGTCTTTGGTCGCCTTGTGCTGTGGTGCCCCATGTTCGGCCACTTCCCCCAATTCCCGGCGGGCGGCCTCGCGGGCCATATCCAGCGTCATGACCGGGTACGCGCCAATGATCCGCTCTTGTCCACGCCCCCAGGCAATCGCCCAGGCGCGCGTGCCAGCGGGGTTCACCCTTAACGCCAGTCCCGGCACCGTGGCATCCCGAAGCCGATACAATTTGCCCGTGGGCTTGGCCGCGTTGACACTTTTCAGGGTCAAAGGCTCGCGTGTAATTCGTGGCATGGCTTGTCCCGTCCTGCAACCGTCCTGCAAAAAGCATCATAACGCGACGTGTCGCAAAGACTCGCAAGCCTTATAAATCAATGCGTTACGGTTAAATGATTGATCTGGAAAGGGCTGATATTGCCTTCACACGGCAAGGGTCGCAGGTTCGAACCCTGCACCGCCCACCAGGTCCGCACAGGCCGGCGCAAGCCGGCTTTTGTCTTTCCGGCCGCGGCCTGCGCGCCCGAGGAGAAAGCGATGGCCGACATGCAGTACTTCCACAATCCGCGCTGCTCCAAGTCGCGCGGCGCCCTGGAACTGTTGCGCGAGCGCGGGATCGAACCGCAACTCGTGGCCTACCTCGAGCAGCCGCCGTCGGCCGATGCGCTGCGCGCGCTGCTGCGCAAGCTCGGGACCGGTGCGCGCGGGCTGCTGCGCACCGGCGAGCCGGAATACGCCGAACTCGGCCTGGGCGATCCGTCGCTCGACGACGAGGCGCTGATCGCCGCGATGGCCGCACACCCGCGCCTGATCGAGCGGCCGATCTTCGTGCACGGCGAGCGTGCCGTGATCGGGCGCCCGCCGGAGCGGGTGCTGGAACTGCTCGACTAGGGCTACCAGCAGTCGCCCGCACCGCCGTGGCCGGAGGCGCCCTTGGTCCCGGCCTGGTCGATCGACAAAGTGCCGCAGAGGCCGTCGGCGCTTGCCTGCCGGCCCAGCGGCACTGCCTGCAATGCGTAACTCGACGCATCCGGCACCCCGACGAATTCGACGCGGTAATGGCCGGTCACGTCCGCCGAGCAGGCGGGGATGGGGGCGTCGGTGTACTTGAAATTGGTGGTGTAGTAGCGCTCCATGTACTGGGCCGCCTCGGTCAGGCAGCCCTTGGCTGCGGCACGCCGGGTCTTGACCATCGCGAACTCGTAGCTGGCGACCGCCGTGGCGGCGAGGATCGCCACCACCGCCATGGCGATCAGCAGTTCGATCAGGGTGAACCCGTGGCTCCGGCTCGAGGCGGAAACCGTACGCGGTGGCCGGCCAGTCCGTCGCATGTCAATCCCTCAGGATCTCGCGCCAGGAAATGCGCCGCGGCGAACCGCCCTGCGGATTCACCGCGATCGAGCCCAGCGTGCCCTTGGAGCCGCCGACGACCAACAGCTTGTCGATCAGCGTCGGCAGTGTCGGCATGCCTACCCCCAGGTCGACCGAGCCGACGGGTACCGACTGGCCGTTGCCGTCGACGTTGTCGCCGTCATCGTAGCGGCCGTCGCCGTTGCTGTCGAAGTACGGCGATGACACGCTGGTGCCGGTGAACGCATCGATCGCGTTGATGTAGCCGGTACCGCCGGCGTCGCAGGTACTGCCTGCCGGCGGGAACAGGCTCGCGACCAGCAGCACGTTGCCGCGAACCCTCGGATCGCTGACCACGCGCTCTCCGGCCCGGGGATCGTCCAGGTCGATGTACCAACCTTTTTTTCCGGCCGGCAAACCGGTCGTGGGCTGGAATCCGCGGACCGCGCGCCCATCCTTGGTGGTGCTCACCAGGATCTGGCGCTCGGCCAGGTCGCCGCGGCCGTTGACGGTGCCGCCATCGTCGACCACGCCGTAGATCGTCTGCACGTCGACGTTGCCGACGTCGGTGGCGGTCATCAGGCTGCCGGTGCCGGCGAACACCCAGATCCGGTTGGTCGACGGCTCGCGCGCGATCGCCAGGCCCGCGGTAATCGGCTGCGCCGCCCCGCCGGCGTCGCGCGCGGTGAACATCGGCGAACCCCCGTTGGCGATGCTCCAGCTCGCGGCGGCTGCGGCCTGCAGGTCGAACTTCCACAAATTGCCTTTCAGGTCGCCGGCGTAGACGGCATCGACGGTGCCATTGCCGTCCAGGTCTGCGCCGCGCGGTGCGGACAAACCGTTATCGCCACCGACGCCGGTGTCGAGCTTGCGCAGGACCGCACCAGTCGTCAGGTCGAGCACGAACAGGACCGCGCGGCCGTTGCCGCTGTTGATCCCGTTGCCGACTAGGACGCCCTGGCTGCCGTCGTTCAGCCTCACCACCAGCGGCGCTCCGAGGACGAGGCCCATGTCGTTGCCGAGCGCATTGCCGGTGTTGTCCCAGAGCACGTCGCCGGCGGCGAAGCTGGCCGGGTGGCTGACGTCCAGCCCGAAGACCCCCTTGCCGCCACGGCCGAGGGCGCCGACCAGGTAGTTGCCACCGGGCGTCTGCTTCAGGGTGGACACCGCCACCGGCCCGTCGACGAAGTACTTGTGCACGTATTGCGGGTCGCTCAGCGTGGCGAGGTTGGCCAGGTTCACCCCGGCCGGTACGTACGCGAAGCGCTCGGCGCCGGTGAGCGCGTCGAACGCATGCAGCATGCCGTCGTTGGCGCCGACGAAGATCGTCTCGTTGTCGTCGACATAGATCGGCGAGGAATTGGCGATGTCGCCAAGGACCGTATCGCGGTCGCGCAGCCGGCCACCATTGCGCTTTTCCAGCACCCGGCTGCCAGCCAGGTAAGCCGCGTTTTCCGCGCCCGTCGCCGGCGCCATGGCGCGCGCGCTCTGGTCGAGTGCGGCGACCTGGGCGGCAGTCGGGAATGCCACGCCGCCGGCCGCATGGGTGAAGACCTTGCGACTCGCGGGAATGTTCTTCGACGCCCGCCACACCGGATCGGGCACGCCGTCGCCGTCGGCGTCGACGCTGGAAATGCCGGCCGCGCTGGCTTCGTACGCCGCCAGCTCGCCGCTCCATCTGCCCGACACGTAGCTCGCCTGGTAAACCCGGGTGTCGGTCTGGAACGAGGTGCTGTTGGCAGTGACGTTGGACGCCGAACCCAGGCGCGCGGCGACCGTGGTCAGCGCGTCGACCAGCCCCTGCACGAATTCGGCGGGATCGGTCGCGGCGACGAAATTGCCGCGGCCGTTGACCGCGGCGTGCCAGAGGTCGTCGATGCGGTCCAGGTCCTCTCTGTCGGTGGGGTCGCCCCAGTGCTTGCTGCCGTTGGCGATCGAGGCAAGGTCGGTTTTCGGGTTCAGCCGCCCCTGCAGCCCAATCGATACGCCAAACGTCACCATGTGCTGCCAGAACGCCGGGTCGGCGACCGAGGTCGGCACGTCGTTGTCCAGCGCGGCCACCAGGTCGCGCTTCCAGTAGTACATCGCCACGTCCGCAAGCGTGTCCGGCCGCGAGTACAACCCTCCACGCGAAGCGACGAAATCGTCCTTGTACGGATTGGCGGGACTGTAGGTGTAGGTGGTCTTGCCGTCCTTGGACTGGATGTTGGCGCCGGCACTGCCGTCGGCGTCCCCGACCGCGGAATACCCGCTGGAACTGTTCCAGTAGCCGTCGGTGGTCAGGATCGCGAAGTTCTGCCGGCAACTGATCTGACTGCTGCCGGGTCCCCACGGCCCCGAGGCGCTGGTGTCCTCGAAATACCTGCCGGTGCGCTGCAGTGCCCCCAGCAGCGGGGTGCCGCCGTTGCCGTTGGCCTCCTGCAGGTGCCGGAACCAGTCGCTGCGATTGCTGCCCCGGAACAGGCCACCGTCGTTGTCGACCGGAATCGGATAGGCGCTGCGGTTCCAGATCGAGTCGTAGCCGACGCGGATGCTGCCGCCAAGCTGGCTGAAGGCCTCGCTGGCACCCGCCTTGGCCACCTTGATCCGGGTGCGGTGGTAGGAATACCAGATGGCGAAGTTCGTCATTTCATCCGCTTCGGTGCGCCCGGTCGGCGTAGCGAACGTGCAGCGCCGCCAGGCCATGCCGCGCCCGCTGCTGCAGCCGGCGTTGTTCTGCCCCTCGACCCGAGCGTTGCCCCACTCGCTGCGCACCACTCGCGGCAGCCCGGTGCCGTCGCCGCTGACGGTACGGATCTGGTAGCGGTAGTACTGGCCCACATCGTCGAGATCGGTGGCGCCGGCCTTGGGCACGAAGAAGGTCTGGACGTCGTCCGACAAGTCCTTCGACCCGCTCAGCAGGCTGGCGTGGCTGTAGGCCGCGGTATACGACCGGCCTCCGCCATAGCGGGTATCGTCGGCCTTGATCCAGGGCAGGTAGCCGGTCGCCGGGTTGTAGTAGATCGTGTTGTGGACGTACGACTTGTCGGCGATGTCGTCGTCGAGGTCGGAATCGCCGTCGATGTCGCGTGGCATCGCCACGAATTCCATCGACCCGGAATCGTCGAGAATGAACATCACGTTGGCCGGCGGATAGGCGGTCCCGGTCTGCAACGGCAGGTCGGGAATGGTGATGGCGTGGCCCGGCGCGACGACCAGCGTGGCGGCGCAGGTGAGCAGACCGCACGCCAGCCGGCGCAACAGCGGATGGCGCGCGATTCGGTTTTCTGTGGACCTGTTCATTGCGGCGGCTCTCCGGCGTCACGGAACGGCATAGATGGACTGCAACATGACTTCGGCACGGTCCTGCGCCAGGCTGCGTGCGGTAATCCGGTAACGGCGTTCGCTGCCCTGGCACGAGGCCTCCGGCGAGACGTCGATGCTGGTGGTGCAACTACCCTTGGCGGGAATGTTATCGTCGAGCAGCTCGACGATGTAGCGCGGCTTCGCGGTGAGCGTGCCGATGGTCACCGTGGTCTCGCGCCAGTTGCCGGAGCCGTCGCCCCAGAAACCGGCGGCTTGCCAGCGCGGCGGGTCGGCGGCAAGCGGTTTCGCGCAAAGGCCGTTGGCGCATCCGCTGGACGGAAGCGCAGGCTTGCTGGCTGCCAGCGCCTCGCCTTCGCGCAGCGCGGCTTCGGTCGCCTGGAACGCAAGGCTGCGATCGAGCATGTTGCCGCTCATGCGCTCCTTGAGCAGCGTTCCGCGGATGCTGGCCAGGGCGAGCAGGCTCATCACCAGCAGCAGGATCAGGACGACGGCCAGCGCGACGCCGCGCTGTGCGATGGGCGATGCGGGACGGTTCATGGGGCGCGACTCCGGATGGCGACGACGTGGCCGACATGCCGCTGCAACGGATTGCCGTCGCTGCCGACCCTGAGCTTGCCGGCGAGCGCGAGATCGATCCGGACGGCCACGACCCGGCTCCAGTCGCCCACCGCCGCTGCCGGGACATAGGACGCCGCGCCGTCGGACAGGTAGGCCAGCGTCATGCCGGCGACGCCGTCGGCGACCTCGTCTCGATCGACGATCAGCGTGCCCGCGTTGTTGCGCAGCATGCTGCGGTACAACGAGGTGCCGCCGCGTCCGTTGTGGCCGACATACCAGCGGGCCGCCCGGAGCCTGGCGATGATCGCGGTCCAGCGGTTTTCCGGCAGGCTGCAGTCGATCCCCGGATCCTGCCCGCCGAACCGGCAGCCGAACTCGTAGCTGGTTCCCACTGGCGTGCACACCCGCGGCGAGCCGAGGCCCTTGGTGCAGTTGCCGGGGCTGATCGAGGCGCCGGTGTTGTGCACGATCGTGGTGTTGGTGCCCGGCTGCGCGTTGCTGATCTGGAAGATCGCGCCGTGGTTGAAATCGCACGCCATCGCGATATCGCCGACGTGCAGGCCGTGGTCCTTGGTGTTGACCTGGAACTGGGCCGACGGCGGCTGGTGCGAGACGATGGCCACGCCGTCGGCGACCGAGGATTTCAGTTCGATCGCCTCGGTGCCTATGACACGTTGCCCTTTCGCACTTCCGAACGCGGCATCGGGAAACGGCGTGCCGCCGCCATAGCCGCGGATGCCCCCGGCAAAGTCGCTGTACCAGTTGCCGGCGGGATCGTTGAGCACGTTGACCGTGTCCACGCTGCTGTCGCAGGGGTTGCCCGCCGCTTCACGGATGTCGCGCGACATCAGCTCGAACGAGGTTCCCGCATTCTCCTGCAGGTAACCCAGACTTTCGGTCGCAAGGTAGGTCTGCCGGTTGGCGACGAACAAGGCGAGTGCGGCGCCGGTGACGATCAGGCCCAATACCAGCGCCACCATGAGCTCGACCAGGGTGACGCCCCGCTGCTTGGCGCGGTAACGACGGGGAAACGTGGTCACAGGCGGGTCTCCGTCACGAGCTGCTGGCGGGCGTCGCCACGGGTGCCGCGGGAGTCGTCCCACTGCACGGTGATCCTGCACGCCAGGCTCCCGCATTTGATCTGACCGCACGCGGCCGCGCCCAGATCGCGCTTGAGCGCCTGGATCCAGTCGTGCAAATCGGTCGCCGCGAGATCCCCGGTCTTGGGTACCACGCAGGTCAGCGCGGTGAGGTCGTATCCGCCGATGCGCGCGACGGCGAGGTTTGCGCGCATCGCATCGAGGATGGCGTAGGTTTGCACCACCGCCTGACTACGCTCGAGCGCGCTCTGGCTGTTGCGCAAGGAGGTCGACTGCAGCGCGGCGATGCCGAGCATCCCGAAAGACAGGATGACCACCGCGATCAGCACTTCGATGAGGCCGACGCCGGACACGCGTCGCCGGCCGATGCTTCCGGTTGGAATCATGGGTTTTTGCCTCTCATGAAGGGTCGGCCGGTGCCCTGCAGACGCCGTTTCCGTCCACTTGTGTCGTCGAGATCCGGCTACCGGAGCCGATGCCCACATGGCGCACATTGCTGGCCGGGCGCCGCGTGGCGATGCACATGGCGATGACGCCGTCGAGCAGCGTGTCCGCCGCGTCCCGGGCAAGGCCATCGGAACGGAACACGATCTTGCCGGCGACCGACGCGCTGCTCGCAACCCGGACCGGCGCGGCGACGGTGGAGGTCAACAGCAGCGTATCGCCCGCGCCGTAACTGCCATCGCGATCGACGTCGACGAAACCGATCCAGCCATCGGGCGCCAGCGCCGAACAGGCGGGCGTGGCGGCGCCGGCGGCATCGCTCAGGCACACCACGATGCGCCGGTTGCGGCGGATCGCCTCCATGCGTGCGGTCTGCAATGCATTCACCAGCTCGTTGGCGGCGCCCGTCAACCGGTTCGAATTCACCACGCTCTCGAAACCGGGAACAGCCAGCGTGAGCACGATGGCCAGCACGGCCATCGCGATCATCAATTCGACCAGCGTGAATCCGCCCTGCCGCCGCATACCGCGTCGTCCCCGGCTTCCCTTCCTTTACTTTCAATGAACCGACGACCGGTTGCAACCCCTAGACGAACGGTATTGACAATCTTTTGTTTTCCAAATGTACAGATTTGCAGGAAATGTGACGCAATGCGTCCTGCTGCACCGCAGCACACCTGCCCGTACTGTTGGCGTCGCAACCTGCACCAGAGTCTGCCGCCAGTCCCGGGGTCGGAGAGCCCTGACTCAGCGCGCCTTCGCCCCGCGCAAGGCTTGTACCTGCGCCGGCGGCGCGAACGAATCGCTGCGCGCGCTCGCCCAGAAGCTGCGGAACACGGCGTGCTCCGGGACGCCCTGCAGCAGCTCACCGGGCGCCAGGAACCGGTACAGCGCCGCAAGCGACCGCACCTCGGTCGGCGACACCCGCCGCAGGATGTGCTCGGGGCCGAGCTCGTCGGGGTGCCGCAGGCCGCAGGCACACAGCAGGTCGCGCAAGGCCTGCAGGGTGTTGCGTTGGAACATGAACACCCGCGTCGCCTTGTCGGCCACGTCCAGGTGTTTCCAGCGCCGCGGGTCCTGGGTCGCGATCCCGGTCGGGCAGCGGTCGGTATGGCAGTTCTGCGACTGGATGCAGCCTAGCGCGAACATGAAACCGCGCGCGGCGTTGCACCAGTCCGCGCCCAGTGCCAGGGTGCGCGCGAGGTCGAAGGCGCTGACGATCTTGCCGGCGGCGCCGACCTTGACCCGGTCGCGCAAACCCAGGCCCACCAGGGTGTTGTGCACCAGCATCAGGCCCTCGTGCATCGGCACGCCGACGTGCTCGATGAATTCCGCGGGCGCCGCGCCGGTGCCGCCCTCGGCGCCGTCGACGACGATGAAATCCGGCAGGACCCCGGTCTCGTGCATCGCCTTGGCGATCCCGAACCATTCCCACGGATGTCCGATCGCCAGCTTGAACCCGACCGGCTTGCCACCGGACAGCTCGCGCAGGCGGGCGACGAACTCGAGCAGGCCCACCGGCGTGGAGAATTCCGCGTGACGCGCCGGCGAGACGCAGTCGCGGCCCGACGGCACGCCGCGGGTGGCGGCGATCTCGGCACTGACCTTGGCCGCCGGCAGCATGCCGCCGTGGCCGGGCTTGGCGCCCTGCGACAACTTGATTTCGATCATCCGCACCTGCGGCGCGCCCGCGTTTTCGACGAAGCGCTCCTCGCTGAAGCGGCCCTCGGCATCGCGGCAGCCGAAATAGCCCGAACCGATTTCCCACACCAGGTCGCCGCCGTGCTCGCGGTGGTAGGGCGAGATCGAGCCCTCGCCGGTGTCGTGGTAGAACCCGCCGCGTTTCGCTCCGGCGTTGAGCGCGCGGATCGCGTTGGCCGACAGCGCGCCGAAGCTCATCGCCGAGATGTTGAACACGCTGGCGTCGTAAGGCTGCGCGGCCTGCGCGCCGATGCGGATGCGGAAGTCGTGCGACTCGATGAACGATGGCACGATCGAATGGTTGATCCATTCGTAGGCGACGTCGTACACGTCGTGTTCGGTGCCGAACGGCACCACGTCCATCACGCTCTTGGAGCGCTGGTACACCAGCGCGCGCTGCTGGCGCGAGTACGGCGCCTCCTCGGTGTCGGCCTCGATGAAGTACTGGCGGATTTCCGGGCCGATCGATTCCAGCCCGTAGCGGAAATGCGCCAGCAGCGGATAGTTGCGGCGCAGTGTGCTGCGGCGTTGCAGCAGGTCCCAGGTACCCAGCAGCGCCAGCGCGCCGAACGCCGCCAGGCCCCAGCGCCAGCCCGGATCGCCCTGCATCCGCCAGGCGGAGAACAGCGCCAGCAGCAGGCTCGCGGCGTAAGCGGAATAGCGCAGCATCGGTGTCTCCCGGGACGGTGCGGCCCGAGGATACCGTGCGCGGGCCGGCGCGGCGCCGCGACTACAGCCGCCCGTCCACCTGGTCCTTCGGGAACAGCCCCTTGATGTCGTACACCACCGCGCCCTCGCGGCCGAGCCGGCGCACGGCGTCGATGCCCATCTCGCGATACTCCTCGTGCGCGACCGCGACCACGATCGCGTCGTAGCCGTCGTGGTCGGGGAGCATCGGCAGCAGCTCCAGCCCGTATTCGCGCCGCGTCAGCACCGGGTCGGCCCAGCTGTCGTGGACGTCGACGTGGGCGCCGTAGTCGCGGAACTGCTCGACCAGCTCGGCCACGCGCGTGTTGCGCAGGTCCGGGCAGTTCTCCTTGAAGGTCAGGCCCAGGATCAGGATCCTGGCGTCGGCCACGTTCGCCTTGCGCCGGATCATTTCCTTGATCACTGCGGCGGCCACGTGCCGGCTCATCGACTCGTTGATGCGGCGCGAGGCCAGCAGGATGTCGGGGTAATAGCCGGCCGACTGCGATTTCTGGATCAGGTAGTACGGGTCCACGCCGATGCAATGGCCGCCGACCAGACCGGGCTTGAACGGCAGGAAGTTCCACTTGGTGCCGGCGGCTTCCAGCACGTCCTGGGTGTCGATCCCCAGGCGCTGGAAGATCAGCGCCAGCTGGTTCATCAGCGCGATGTTGACGTCGCGCTGGGTGTTCTCGATCACCTTGGCCGCCTCGGCCACGCGGATGGTCGGCGCCTTGTGGGTACCGGCGGTGATGATGCTGCGGTATAGCGCATCGATGAAGTCGGCCGCTTCCGGGGTGGAGCCGGAGGTGACCTTGGGGATGTTGGCCAGGCGCCGCTGGCGGTCGCCGGGGTTGATCCGCTCCGGGCTGTAGCCGACGAAGAAATCCCGGTTGCAGCGCAGGCCGGAAGCGCGTTCCAGCTCGGGCACGCAGATTTCCTCGGTCGCGCCCGGGTACACGGTGGACTCGTAGATCACGATGTCGCCGCGCTTGAGTACGCCGCCGATGGTGCGGCTGGCCTGGATCAGCGGGGTGAAATCCGGATGCTTGTGTTCGTTGATCGGGGTGGGCACGGTGACGATGTATACGTCACGATCGCGGAGATCCTCGATCGCCGCACTCAGGCGCAGCCGGGTGGCCGCGGCCAGTTCATCGTCCTCGACCTCGCGGTTGCTGTCGGTGCCGGCGCACAGCGCCTGGACACGGGCGGCATCGATATCGAAGCCGAGCGTGTCGTGATGGCTGCCGAAGGCCACCGCCAGCGGCAGTCCGACGTAGCCCAGGCCGATCACGCCGATGCGCGCGCTGTCCGGATCCCGCATGTGTTTCCCCTTGACGATGTGTGGAGTCCGCGCGACGGCGGCGACAACGCGCACCTGCCCGGGGCGCGCACCCGGAGTGACGGGAACCGGGGCGGGAACAGGCCGTCCGGGCCCGGTCGTTCGAACCGGACCTTCGTCCGGACCGTCGCGACCGAGCCATCGGCGCAGGCCGGTTCCACCGCACCCGCACCATGCCGCGCAGCCACCGCGACGTATCCGCAACGACGCGCCGCATCATCCGCTTCGAAGCCGCCGTCCTGGTGCCCGGAGTGGGGCTCGAACCCACATGGCCCTGCGGCCGAGGGATTTTAAGTCCCTTGCGTCTACCAGTTTCGCCATCCGGGCGCCGCCCCATGGTGCCCCGCGTCGGCACGGGCCGCAATGTTGCCCTGGACACCGCCCGCGACCCGTGGCCGCCATTCCCCCAAGACACGGCGCAGGCGGGCGGCGCGGTCCACCAGCCCGCCGGTCGGCAGAAGCGCCACAAAAAAGCCCCGCGGTTGCGCGGGGCTCAGAGCGAACTGGAGGCCGAGGTCGGAATTGAACCGGCGTACGCGGATTTGCAGTCCGCTGCATAACCACTCTGCCACCCGGCCGGTGACGGTCTGGATTGTTCCATATCGTGCCCGGACCTGCACGGCGGCGACCACGCGGGTTGCAGCGTCCGGCACGCAAAACAAACCCCGGCAGGGCCGGGGTCCGTCGTCCTTCGGTCAGGTCCGCACCGGCGGTGCAGGCCTTGTTCAGGGACAAAAACTGGAGCGGGAAACGAGACTCGAACTCGCGACCCCGACCTTGGCAAGGTCGTGCTCTACCAACTGAGCTATTCCCGCGGTGAGCCGGTGATTTTACTGTCCGCGCCCCGGCTGTCAACCACCGGTTGCTGTCCGTCGCGCAACGCCGGCCAGGCCGCGCGCAGGTATTCGAACCCCGACCACAGGGTCAGCAGCGCCGCGCCCGCCAGCAGCCAGTCGCCGACATGGAACACCAGCTCGCCCATCCACGGCATCGGGTGCGGCGGCCGCGCGGGCGAGACCGAATACAGCAGGCAGGTCAGCGCCACCATCTGGGCGATGGTCTTGATCTTGCCGACCGTGGCCACGGCGACCTTGCGGCGCTGGCCGAGCTCGGCCATCCATTCGCGCAGCGCCGACACCGCGATCTCGCGGCCGACGATCACCGCCGCCCACAACGCCATCCAGGCGCTGGGATGGCCCTGCACGATCAGGAACAATGCGGTCGCCACCATCAGCTTGTCGGCGACCGGGTCGAGGAAGGCGCCGAAGGCCGAATACTGCTGGTAGCGGCGCGCGATCCAGCCGTCCAGCCAGTCGGTGGCCGAGGCCAGCGCGAATACCGCCGCGGCGGCAAAATTGGTCCAGCCGTACGGCAGGTAGAAGACGGCCGCCAGCACCGGGATCAGCGCGATCCGCAGCAGCGTCAGCATCGTCGGCACCGTCAGTTTCATCCCTCGCTCCGTTCGCTTGCCCCCGCCCCGGGCAGTCCATGCAGGCTGGCGTAGATGCGCTCGGCGAGCGCGGCATCGATGCCGGGAGCCCGGGCGATCTCCTCCGCGCCCGCGGCCTTGAGCCCCCCCAACCCGCCGAAATGCCGCAACAGGTTAGCGCGTCGGCGCGGTCCGATGCCGGGAATGTCCTCCAGGCGGCTGGTGTTGCGGGCTTTCTGGCGGCGGCCGCGGTGGCCGGTGATGGCGAAACGGTGCGACTCGTCGCGCACCTGCTGCACCAGCTGCAGGCCGGGCGATTCCGGGCCGGGGCGGATTTCGCGGCCGTCCGGCAGCAGCAGGGCCTCGTGTCCGGCGCGGCGGCCCGCGCCCTTGGCGACGCCGACCAGGACGATGCCGTCGATGCCCAGGTCGGCCAGCACCCCGCGCGCCTGCGCCACCTGGCCGGCGCCGCCGTCGATCAGCAGCACGTCCGGCAGCACCCCGCCCTCCTCCGCCGCGCGCCGGAAGCGCCGCTCCAGCGCCTGGTGCATGGCCGCGTAGTCGTCGCCCGGCTCGATCCCGGCGATGTTGTAGCGGCGGTACTGGCCGCGCACCGGGCCGTTGCCGTCGAACACCACGCACGAGGCCACGGTCGCCTCGCCCATGGTGTGGCTGATGTCGAAGCACTCGATCCGCTGCGGCGGCTCGGCCAGGGCGAGCAGCTCGCGCAGCGACTCCAGCCGCGCCCGCTGCGTGGCCTGGCTGCCCAGTTCGGTCGCCAGCGCCAGCTCGGCGTTGCGCCGCGCCAGGTCGAGGTAGCCGGCGCGCTCGCCGCGCACGCTGGCCTTGAGCAACACGCGCTTGCCGCTGGCGGCCGACAGCGCCTGCTGCAGCAGTTCGCGCTCCTCGATGTCGTACTCGAGCACGATCTCGCCCGGTGCCGGCTGTTCGGCGTAGTGCTGGGACACGAACGCCGCCAGCACCTCGGCCGGGTTGTCGGCGCCGTTGGTCCTGGGGAAGAAGGCGCGGGTGCCGAGGTTGCGGCCGTCGCGGAACGCCAGCAGCAGCACGCAGGCGTGGCTGTCGCGCAGCGCGCAGGCGAGCACGTCCAGGTCGGCGGCGCGGCCGTCGACGTACTGGCGCGCCTGCAGCTTGCGGATCGCCGCGATCAGGTCGCGCACGCGCGCGGCCTCCTCGAAGTCCAGGCGCGCGCTGGCCGCCGCCATCGCCTGCTGCAGCTCGGCGCTGAGCTCGTCGCTGCGCCCGTCCAGGAACATCTCGGCGCGGCGCACCGACTCGGCGTAGGCCACCGGATCGATCAGGGCCACGCACGGCGCGCTGCAGCGGCCGATCTGGTACTGCAGGCAGGGCCGCGTGCGGTTGCGGAACACGCTGTCCTCGCAGCTGCGCAGCTTGAACAGCTTGTGCATCAGGTTGAGCGTTTCGCGCACCGCGCCGACGCTGGCATAGGGGCCGAAATAGCGTCCCGGGACCGAGCGCGGGCCGCGATGCATGGTCAGCCGCGGCCACTGCTCCTGGGTCAGAAGCACGTAGGGATAGCTCTTGTCGTCGCGCAGCAGCACGTTGTAGCGCGGCTTGAGCGACTTGATCAGCTGGTTTTCCAGCAGCAGCGCCTCGGCCTCGGTGCGGGTGACCGTGACCTCCATGCGCGCGACCTGGGCCAGCATCGCCATGGTCCGCGCCGACTTGGGAGCCGCGCTGAAGTAGCTGGCGACGCGCTTCTTCAGCGCGCCGGCCTTGCCCACGTACAGCACGCTGTCGTCGGCCGCGTACATGCGGTAGACGCCGGGGGCCGTGCTCAACCTGCGGACGTAGGCCTTGCCGTCGAATGGCACGGGCGCGGGGGCGGGCGCGATGTCCGTCATTCTCCGATCGGGACGCGATGCAGGGCGCCGTTGTGGGTGTCCAGCCGCAGCACCGCGTGGGCGTCGGTGTCGGCGATCCAGACCACGCCGGCGGCCACCGCCAGGCCGCGCGGGCCGTGCAGGCGCTGCGGCAGCGCGTAGGTGGCGAGCTCGCCGCCGCCCAGACGCAGGCTGCGCAGCTGGTCGTTGCCGCAGTCGGCGATCCACAGCAGCGGCGCATCGGGGTCCAGCGCGATCGCCTGCGGGTCCTGCAGCCGCGCGTCGCTGCGCACGCCGTCGGTGCAGCCGTAATTCCAGGGATCCTCGCCGACCAGGGTGGCGACCTGGCGGCTGCGCAGGTTGAGCGTGCGGATCGCCGAACCGGCGCCGTCGCAGACATAGACCCGCTGCTGCACCGCCGCCAGCGCCACCGGCTCGGCGAACGCGGCGTCCGCGCCGGCGCCGTCGGCGACCGCGAGCGCGCCGGAGCCGGCCACCAGCGACAGGTCGTGCTTGCCGAGGTCGTATTTCCAGATGCGGTTGTCGCCGCAGCAGGCGATCAGCAGGGCATCGCCGACCAGTACCACCGCCCGCGGCTGGTCCAGGGCGACCGCGCGCGGATCGCCGATCGTGCCCTCGTCCGGCGCCCCGGGGCGCCCGGCACCGCACAGGGTGGCGACATCGCCGCTGCGCAGGTCGATGCGGCGGATCGCGTGGTTGCCGCTGTCCACCACGTACAGCGTGCCGCGCTCCAGGCACAGGCCGTGGGGCCGGCTGAATGCGGCCAGTTCCGCCGGACCGTCGATGAACCCGGCATCGCCGCTGCCGAACTGGCGCAGCACGCGCCCGGCCTGGTCGCATTCGAGCACCCGGTGGTGGCCGCTGTCGGCGACGTAGAGATATTGCCCGCCCAGCGCCAGCCCGCCGGGGAACCGCAGCGGCAGCGCCGGCTCGTGCTGACGCCGCAGCGCGAGCGCGGCGCCCTCGCCCGGCGCCCCGCCCTGCTCGGCACACAGCGCCTTCAGGCGTGCGTCGAGGTCGCGCAGCGGGCCGTCGCCGACGATGCGCTCGCGGATCCGGCCGTGGCCGTCGATCAGCACCACCGTCGGCCACGCTTGGACCCCGCACTGCTGCCACAGCGTCCAGTCCGGATCGTGCGCGACCGGGACACTGAGGCCGTGGCGATTCAGGTGACTGACGATGCGGCGGCCGTCGCGCTCGTGGTCGAAGCGCGGCACGTGCACCGCGAGCACCTGCAGGCGCCCGCCATGGCGCGCCTGCAACTGCGCCAGGTCGTGCAGGCGCTGCAGCGACCAGGCCGAGCCGGCGTTGACGAAGGCCAGCGCGCAGACCCGCCCGCCCAGGTCGGCCATGCGCGGCGACGCCGGCAGGTTGAGCCATTCCAGGGTCTGCGGGAATTCCGGGGCGAGCGTGGTGTCCATGCGCAACCGGGTCAGCCAGGCCGGCTCCGATTATGCGTCACCGCTGCGCGTGCGCGGCGGTTCGCGCCACGATCGCCGCTGCGGCCGCGTCCACCAGCGTCCAGACGTGCTCGAAGTCGGCCATGCCCCCGGTGTAGGGGTCGGGAATCTCCGTCCGTGCGGCGAACCCGCCCCAGGGCAGCAGCAGCGCGCTGCGGGCGCGCGCGCCGGCCGGCGCCGCCGCGCGCACCGCCTGCAGCACGCTGGCATCGGCGCACAGCAGCAAGTCGAACGCGTCGTGGTCGGCCGGTCGCAGTTGGCGCGCGCGCAGCCCGGCGATGTCCACGCCGTGGCGCGCGGCGCAGGTGATCGCGCGCGGGTCCGGTGGGTTGCCGACGTGCCAGCGTCCCACGCCCGCGGAATCCACCTCCACGGCCATCCCCAGGCCGGCCGCGTGCAGGCGCGCGCGCAGCGCGCCCTCGGCCATCGGCGAACGGCAGATGTTGCCCAGGCACACCATCAGCAGGCGTTGCGGCGCGGGCATGCGCTCAGTCCGGCGCGCTGGCCAGCTGGCGCTCGGCGCGTTCCAGGTCGGCCGGCGTGTCCACCCCCGGCGGGAATGGCGCCGGGCTGATCCCGACCGCGATCCGGTACCCGGCCTCCAGCGCCCGCAATTGCTCCAGCGCCTCGATCTGCTCCAGCCGGCCCGGCGGCAGCGCGGCGAAACGCTCGAGGAAGCCGGCGCGATACCCGTAGATGCCGATATGGCGCAGCCACGGGCCGCCGGCCGGCAGCCGCGCGCGGTCGCCGGCAAAGGCATCGCGCGCCCACGGGATCGGCGCGCGGCTGAAATACAGCGCATCGCCGTTGCCCGCGCGCACCAGCTTCACCGCATTGGGATCGAACAGGGTTGCCGCGTCGGCGATCGGCGCGGCCAGGGTGCTCATCTCGGCCCCCGAGGCGAGCAGCGTATCCGCCACTGCGCGGATGCCGGCGGCCGGCGCGAACGGTTCGTCGCCCTGCAGGTTCACCACCACGGTGGCGTCATCCCAACCGGCGATGGCCGCACACTCGGCGAGCCGGTCGCTGCCCGACGCGTGTCGCGGCGAGGTCATCGCGATGCGCACGCCGCTGCCGGCCAGCGCCGCGGCGATGCGTTCGTCGTCGGCGGCGACCCAGACCTCGCGCGCGCCGGCGGCCAGCGCGCGCCGCGCCACGTGCAGCACCAGCGGTTCGCCGCCGAGCAGCCGCAGCGGCTTGCCCGGCAGCCGCGAGGCGGCGTAACGGGCGGGGATCGCGACCACGAATTCGTCGCTCATGCCCTCGCTCCCGGTCGGCCCGGCACCCGGTCCAGCAGCGCGATCCAGAACGCCTCGGGCACTTCCGCGCGGATCGGCACGCTGAAATGGCGCTCGCCGACGAAGGCCGTGCACTTGACCGCGTCCTTCTCGGTCATCAGCACCGGCAGGTCGCTGCCGAACTCGAAATCCGCACCGTCGTAGCGATGATGGTCGGCGAAGGCGTGCGGCACCACCGCGATCCCCAGCGCCCGCAACATCGCGAAAAAGCGCTCCGGGTTGCCGATCCCGGCGACCGCGTGCACGCGCTGGCCGGCGAACGCGGCCAGCGGCTGCGGGCGTCCGCCGAGCAGCGGCAGGGCGCGCTCGGCGACCAGCCGCATCGGCCATTCGCCGAACCCCGGGGGCAGGTCGCCGGCCACGCCGTTGACCACGCGAAAATCGCACCGCGCCGCCCGCGCCGCCGGCTCGCGCAGCGGCCCGGCCGGCAGCAGCCGGCCGTTGCCGTAGCGGCGCACCGCATCGACCACCTCGATCTCCAGGTCGCGCGCCAGGCGGTAATGCTGCAAACCGTCGTCGCAGACCACGATGTCGCACCCGGCCGCGGCCAGCGCGCGCGCGGCGGCGGCGCGGTCGCGATCGGCGCGCACCCGGGCCCCGGTGCGGCGCGCGATCAGCACCGGCTCGTCGCCGCCGCGCAGCGGGTCGGTCTGCGCGTCCACCCACAGCGGCTGCGCGGGATCGTCGCGACCGTAGCCGCGGGTCGCCACGCCGGGATTCCAGCCGGCGGCACGCAGGCGCTCGACCAGGGCGATGGTCAGCGGAGTCTTGCCGCTGCCGCCGGCCACCAGGTTGCCGACCACCAGCACCGGTACCCCGGCCCGGCGCGGCCGCAGCAGGCCGCGCCGGTAGGCGGCCCGGCGCAGGCCGGTGGCGCCGCCGTACAGCGCCGCCAGCAGGCGCGCGACCGGCGGCGGCTCGCGGCCGGCGTCGTACCACCAGACCGGCGGCGCGGGGTGCGCGCTCATGCGCCCGGCTCGCGGAACTGCATCCGGTGCAGGTGCGCGTACAGGCCGCCGCGCGCCAGCAGTTCGGCATGGGTGCCCTGCTCCTGCAGCCGGCCCTGGTCGAGCACCAGCACCTGGTCGGCGTGCTCGATGGTGGACAGCCGGTGCGCGATCACCAGCGTGGTGCGCTCGGGCATCAGCCGGTTCAGCGCATCCTGCACCAGGCGCTCGGATTCGGTGTCGAGCGCGGCGGTGGCTTCGTCGAGGATCAGGATCGGCGCATCCTTGAGCATGGCGCGGGCGATCGCCAGGCGCTGGCGCTGGCCGCCGGACAGCAGCGCGCCGTTCTCGCCGATCGGCGTGTCCAGTTGTTGCGGCAGGCGTTCGATGAACTCCCAGGCGTTGGCGGCCTCGGCCACCGCGCGCAACTGCTGCGGCGAGGCCTCGCTGCCATAGGCGATGTTGGCCGCGACGCTGTCGTCGAACAGCATCACCCGCTGCCCGACCAGCGCGATCTGCCGGCGCAGGTCGCCCAGGCGGTAATCGCGCAGGTCGATGCCGTCCAGGGTGATGCGGCCGGCGTCGGGTTCGTAGAAACGCGGCAACAGCCGCACCAGGCTGGTCTTGCCACTGCCGGAACGGCCGACGATCGCGGTCACCGTGCCCGGCCGCGCGCGGAAGCTGATGCCGTCCAGCGCCAGCCGCGACGGGTCGCGCTCGTAGCGCAGGCTGACGTCGTCGAATGCCAGTTCGCCGCGCGCACGCGCGATGGCGACGCGCCCGGTATCGGCTTCCTCCCGGCTGTCGACGATGGCGAACAGCCGCTCCGCGGCCGCCACGCCGCGCCCGATCACGCTCTGCACGTTGGTGATCCGGCGCAGCGACGGGATGATGCCCATCATCGCCGTCATCAGCTGCACGAATTCGCCGGCGTCCAGGCGCCCCTGCAGCGCCTCGCGGGTGGCCACCCAGACGATCGCCGCCAGCGCCAGCGCCGCCAGCATCTGCACCAGCGCCGAACTGCCGGCGCGGGTCGCCTCGACTTTCATGTTCAGCCGCAGCATGCGGTTGACCAGCAGCGAGTAGCGCGACTGCTCGAACGCCTGCGCGCCGTAGACCTTGACGTCCTGCTGCGCGGCCAGCGACTGCTCCGCCGACTGCGCCAGCCGGCCCATGCCGTCCTGGATGCCGCGACTGATCCTGCGGTAGCGCTTGCCCACGTACCAGACCAGCACCCCGATCAGCGGCGTGATCAGCACCATCGCCAGCGTCACCTTGACGCTGACCCAGAGCATGATCGCCAGCAGGTAGACGATGGTCAGGCCGTCGGTGACGATGGTCTTGACCGCATCGGTGCCGGCCTGGGTCACCTGCTCGGTGTCGAAGTTGAGCCGGCTCACCATCGCCGGCACCGATTCGACGTCGAAATGCGAGCTCGGCAGGCGCAGGTACTTGCCCAGGATCTGCTCGCGCAGGTCGCGGACCACGCTGCGGCCGGCGCGGGCCATGCCGTAATCGGTGACGAAGGTGGCGATGCCGCGCAGCACGAACAGGCCGACGATCGCCAGCGGCAGCAGCACCGCCATCTCCGGCTTGGGGTCGACGAAGCCGTCGTTGACCAGCGGCTTCATCAGCTGCACGAACGCGCCGCCGGCCAGGGCCTCGACCACCATGCCGATCGAGGCGGCGGTCAGCAACGGCCAGTAGCGGCCGGCGTAGCCGAGCAGGCGGCGGTAGATCGGCCAGGCCGCGGGCGGCCGCCCGTCGGCAGCCGCCGCGGCCGGTCGCGGCTCGCTCATCGCGCCACCCCGGTGGCCCGCGGCGCGGGCGCGGCAGCGGTTTCCGGCGCGGTGGCGATGGCGATGTTGCGGAAGCCGAGCTGGCCGAGCGCGTCGAGCGCGGTCACCACCGCCTGGTGCGGGGTGCGGGCGTCGGCGCGCAGCAGTACGCCGCGGTCGCGGTCCGGGCCGGCGACCTCGGCGATGGTGCGCTTGAGCGAGGCGAGGTCGGTGCGCAGCGCTTCGCGGTCACCGACGAAGTAGCGGCCATCGGCGTTGACCAGCACGCTCAGCGCCCGGCTCTGCGCCGGCGCGGGCTCGCCGTCGGCGCGCGGCAGCTCCAGCTTGAGCACCGAACGCGCGTCGAAGGTGGTGGTGATCACGAAGAAGATGATCAGGCACAGCACCACGTCGATCAACGGGATCAGGTTGATCTCCGGCTCGTCGTCGGCCCGGTGGTCGCGGATGCGCATCGGTTCAGCCGGCCTCGACCGGCGGGCTGATGCCGTGCGTGCCGGGCGCCACCCGCGCCGAGGCCGGGCGCAGGCCGTGGTCGCGCGCGTCCAGGGTGTCGAGCAGCTGGATCGCCTCGTGCTCCATGTCGACGATGTAGCCGGCGATGCGGCCGCGGAAATAGCGGTGGAACATCAGCGCCGGGATCGCCACGATCATGCCGGTCGCGGTGCACACCAGCGCCTTGCCGATGCCGCCGGCAAGCTGGTTCACGTCGCCGACGCCGTGATCGAGGATGCCCAGGAACATCTGGATCATGCCGACCACGGTGCCGAACAGGCCCAGCAGCGGCCCGGCGGCGGCGATCGTGCCCAGGGTGTTGAGGTAACGCTCCATCCGGTGCACCAGATGCCGGCCGACATCCTCGATGCGCTCGCGGACCTGGTCGCGCGGGCGCTGGCGCACGTCCAGCGCCGCGGCCAGCAGCGCGCCCAGCGGCGAAGTCGCGCGCAGGGATTCGATGTGCGCCGGGTCGAGCCGGCCGCGCGCGGCCCACGCCCGGACCTCGCCGCCGAGTCCGGGCGGCAGCACGCTCTTGCGCCGCAGGGTCCAGAAGCGCTCCACCACGATCGCCAGCCCCACTGCCGAGAGCAGCAGCAGCGGGATCATCGGCCAGCCGCCGGCCTTGACCAGTTCCAGCACGCGCAGTCCTCCGGCCGCATGCGGCCACCGTCTTCCGGCCGATAGGATAGCCCGCGCGGGCGCGATCCCCCAGCCGCGGGCGCGCCGCGTTCACTTCCGCGTCGCGGCTGCCGTCCGGACCGCGGCGGGTCTCCGCCACAGTCGACGCGGCCCGCCGGCCGCGCTAGCGGGAGCCGCGGTCGTGCGCCGCGGCCGCATCCCACAAGCGTGGGCGGGCCTGGCGCTCGCCGCGGAACGTGATCCCGGTCGCAGCCAGGCGCACGCGCTGCGCGCCGGTGTCCAGGGTGACGCGCAACTGTGCGCCGGCATCGCGCCAGCGCGCGACCGCCTGCGGATGCGGATGATGGAAGCGGTTGCCGTAGCCTGCGGAGACCAGCGCCAGGCGCGCACCGGTGGCCGTCACGAAACCGGGATCGGAGGAGCCGTGGCTGCCGTGGTGCGCGACCAGCACGACGTCCGCGCGCACCCGGTCCCGGTCGCGCCGCAGCAGGTCGCGCTCGATCACCTCGCCGATGTCGCCGGTCAGCAGCGCCGCACCGTGCGCGGTTTCGATCCGCAGCACGCAGCTGGCCTCGTTGTCCAGGTACGGGAAGTCGCGCGGCGGATGCAGGAAACGGAACGTCACCCCGTCCCAGCGCCACTGCGTGCCGGCCACGCACGGCCGCCCCTGCGGCAACGGCGGCGCACCCTCGGGCGTCACCGCAAGCCGCGGCGGGAACGCGCGCGCCACCGCGGCAAAACCGCCGGCATGGTCGTTGTCGCCATGGCTCACCACCGCGACATCCAGCCGCCGCACCCCCAGCGCATGCAGTGCCGGCACTACCACCTGCTCTCCGGCATCGAATCCGTCGGGCTGCGCCGCCCCCATGTCGTAGAGCAGCGCATGGCGCGCGGTGCGCACCAGCACCGACAGCCCCTGGCCGACATCCACGACCACCAGTTCCGCCGCGCCGGGCGCCGGCAGGTCGCGCTGTGGCCACAACAACGGCAGCCACAGCAGCAGCGCCAGCGGCTTGCCCGGCACCCCGCGCGGCAACAGCAGCCAGAAGCCGCCGGCCAGCGCCAGCGGCAACGCGAACCACGCCGCCTGCGGCAGCCACCACAGCGCCAGCGGGCCGTGCGCGAGCTGCCCGAACCACGTCCAGCTCAGGTCGAAGGCGGTGGCCGCCAGTCGCCACGCCCAGGCACCGAGACCGGCTTGCAGCGCCTCCAGCGCGGTCCCGCACAGCGCCAGCGGCACCACCACCAGGCTCCACCACGGGATCGCGACCAGGTTCGCCAGCGGCCCGGCCAGCGACGCCTGCCCGAACAGCACCACGGTCAACGGCAGCAGCCCGATCGTCGCCACCGCCTGCGCGCCGAGGAATTCGCGCAGCCGGCCGCGCCAGCCGCGGCCGCCGCCGTGCGGCAGACACCAGAGCAACCAGGCCACGCCGGCGAAGCTGAGCCAGAAACCCGGTGCCAACGCCGCCAGCGGGTCGACCAGCAGTACCGACAGCGCCGCCAGCGCCAGCGCATCGGCCATGCGCGGCGCGCGCCGCGACAGCCGCGCGACCACCACCACCGCAATCATCAGCACCGTACGCACGGTCGGCAGCGCAAATCCGGCCACGGCGGCGTAGCCCAGCGCCCCGACCAATGCCGCCACCGCGGCGGCGTGCACGCGCGGCACGCGCCGCCCCAGTGCCGGCAGCAGCCACCACGCCAGCGCCGCCAGCAGCGCGCCGAAGCCCGCGACCAGGCCGACATGGAAACCGGAGATCGCGATCAGGTGGGTCAGGCCGGTGGCACGCAGGGTGTCCCAGTCGGCCTCCTCCAGCGCGCGGGTGTCGCCCAGCGCCAGCGCACGTACGAAGCGCGCGGATGGCGACGGCACCGCACGCGCGATTCGCGCCGACAGGCGCCCACGCCAGGCATCCAGCCCGCGGGCGGGTGCCAGCTGCCGCGCAGCCTCGGGATCGCGGACATGGCCGGTGGCGGCGACGCGGTCGGCCAGCGCGCGCTTCTCGCTGTCGATGCTGCCGGGGTTGCGCAGGCCGCGTGGCGCACGCAGCCGCAGCGGCAATCGCCAGCGGCTGCCCGCGGCCAGGCGCAGGCGCGGGCCGGGGATCCCCAGCGCCGCCGCGTCGCGGTCGTCGTACCAGGACAGCTGCAGCAGGCGACCGCGCAAGGCCGGCGGCTGCGCCGCACCGTCGTCGACGCGGAAGCGGAAACGGGTGCGGCGCGGCTCGTGCCGCGGCAGTTCGACGACGCGGCCGCTGACGACCAGGTCGCGGCCTTCCAGCGCGGACGGCAGCTGCAGCGCCAGCGATGTCGCGGCATGCGCGCCCGCCAGGCCGAAGCCGCACAGCATCACGCCGGCCAGCCGCGCCCGCGACGGCCGCAGCCACAAGCCCAGGCCGACGGCCAGCGCCAGCAGCAGCCACGGCCAGCGCGGCAACGCCGGCAATGCCAGGCACAGCACCACCCCGGCCAGCAGCGCCAGCGCGGCAGCGACGCCCAGGGGCGACGGCGCGGCCGGGCCGTCCGCACGTGCAGGATCCGCGCCCGCGCCCGGGATCGGGATCGGGAGCGAGCGCACCGGCGGCGTCCTTGCCGCGTCGTCCATGGCTTACACCTCGTCTGGTGGCAATTCCCTGAGCCGGCCTTCGTGCAACTCCAGCACCCGGTCCAGCCGGCGGGCCAGCCGCCGGTCATGGGTCACCAGCACCAGGCTGGTGCGCTGCGCGCGGTTGAGTTCCAGCATCTGCTCGAACACGGTCGCGGCGGTCTTTTCGTCCAGATTGCCGGTCGGTTCGTCGCCAAGCACGCAGGCCGGGTTGTTGACCAGCGCGCGCGCCACCGCGGCGCGCTGGCGCTCGCCGCCGGAGAGCTCGCCCGGCTTGTGCTCGAGCCGATGACCGAGACCGACCGCCTCCAGCAGCGCCTGCGCGCGCTGCGCGGCGGCGGCGACCGGGGTGCCGTTGAGCAGCACCGGCAGCATCACGTTCTCCAGCGCGGTGAATTCCGGCAGCAGGTGGTGGAACTGGTAGACGAAGCCGAGCGCGCGGTTGCGCAGGCGGCCGCGCGCGGCGTCCGAGAGCGCGCTCATCTTCTGCCCGGCGACGTAGACCTCGCCGGCGCTGGGGGTGTCGAGCCCGCCCAGCAGGTGCAGCAGCGTGCTCTTGCCGGCGCCGGATGCCCCGAGGATGGCCACCGTCTCGCCCGCCTCCACGCTGAAGTCCAGGCCGTCGAACACCGGCGTGCGCAGCGGGCCCTCGGCATAGGTCTTGCCAAGGTGCTCGGCGCGCACCACCTCGCCGTCGTGCATCGGCTGCTGTCCCGAATCCCGGCGTTCATTCATAGCGCAGCGCCTCCGCCGGCGCGGTGCGCGCGGCGCGCCAGGCCGGATACAGGGTCGCCAGGAATGCCATCCCCAGGGCCACGCCGGCGATGATGGTCACGTCGCTGGCCTCCAGTTGCGTCGGCAGGCCGGTGATGTAGTACACGTCTTCGGGCATCAGCTGCACGCCGAGCACGCGCTCGATCGCGCGCAGGATGTGTTCCAGGTTCAGGGTCAGCACGATGCCGCCGAGCACGCCCAGCGCGGTGCCGATCACGCCGATCATCGAGCCCTGCACCATGAACACCTGCATCACCCCGCGCGGCGGCAGCCCGAGCGTGCGCAGGATGGCGATGTCGGCCTGCTTGTCGGTCACCAGCATCACCTGCGAGCTGACCAGGTTGAACGCGCCCATGGCGATGATCAGCGACAGCAGGATCGCCATCATCGTCTTCTCCAGCTTCAGCGCGCGGAACATGTTGGCGTTGTCGCCGGTCCAGTCGCTGACCCGGTAGAACTGCCCCAGGCGCAGGTCCCGCAGCCGCAGCGCCAGGTCGCGGGCGACGTCGAAGGCCAGGTCCATGTCGTGCATGCGCAGGCGCACGCCGGTGACGCCGTCGCCCATGCGCAGCAGGCGCTGTGCGTCGCGCAGGTTCACCACCGCCAGGCCGCGGTCGTATTCCTGGTAGCCGGCCTCGAACACGCCGCTGACGGTGAAGCGCTTGAGCTGCGGGATAGCGCCCATCGGCGTGGACTGGAAGTCTGTGGTGACGATCACGCTGTCGCCCACGCCCACGCCCAGCCACGTCGCCAACTCGCGGCCGAGCACGATGTTGAAGCTGCCGGGGGTGAGTTGCTCGAGCCGGCCCTGCACCATCTTCTGCGCCAGCACCGACACCCTGCCTTCCTCGTCGGGCACCACGCCGCGCACGATCGCCGGCTGCCGACGTGGGCCGGCGAGCAGGGCCTGGGTCTCGATGTAGGGTGCCGCGCCGACGACGCGCGGGTCGCGCCGGGCCTCGTCGACCGCCTGGCGCCAGTGCGTCATGGCCTCGCCGTCGGCGCTGACGGTGGCGTGCGCGGCCATCTGCAGCATGCGGTCGCGGATCTCGCGCTGGAACCCGCTCATCACCGCCAGCGTGGTGATCAGCGCGGCCACGCCGATGGCGATGCCGAGGATCGAGGCCATCGAGATGAAGGAGATGAAGCCGTTGCGGCGCTTGGCGCGGAGATAGCGCAGGCCGATGGCGACGGGAATGGGCTTGAACATGCGGCTCGGTTCGACGAGGCAGCGACTATGGTGCCATCGATGGCGCCGGACGCGCAGCGGTGCGGGCACGTGCGGCCAGCCGCAGTTCACGCCGCAACGGCGGCGGCAAGGTATCCGGCCACCAGCCCAGGCGCCCGTCGCGGCCGTCGCGATCGCGCCAGTGCAGGAACAGCAGCGGCCCGCGCCAATGCAGTTCGGCCCATTCCAGCGCCGCGCCGTCGAGAGTGACTGGCGCCTCCGTGGCCGGCCAGACCAGCTGCCGCACGGGCTTGCCGGCCTCGCGCCGGGCCAGCCACAGGCCGCGGACGCAGGCGGCGAGCGCCAGCGGCCAGGCCGCCGCGCGTGGCATCTCGCTGCCGAGCACGGCGCACGGCGCGAGCACCGCCAGCAGCAGTAACGCGCCGATCACCCAGCGCGAAGGCCGCCACGGCAGCCTGCCTCCGAAGGTGTCAGCCGGAGGACGGCAAGCTGCGGATGTGCTGGACCAGTGCGTGGAGGGCGGCATCGGATGGGTTTTCGTGGCCGAGGAACCAGCGCCAGAGCCTATCGTCCTCGCAGTCCAGCAGGCGTAGGAAAACGCCGCGCTGCGCCTCGGAAGCCGCCGCCCATTCGCGCTCGAGCCAGCGCAGCAGCAACTGGTCGAGTTCCTTCATGCCGCGCCGGCAACGCCAGCGCAGCCGCCGCAGCTCCAGCGCGTCGTCCGTCTCGCTCATCCGCGAAGCAGGCCCGCGGCCAGTACGCCCCACAGCGCCCACAACGCGACGCTGCCGGCCAGATAGGCCTGGAAACGGTGCATGACCTTGTTGTAGCTGCAATGGATCGCGCTGTGGACGATGCGCAGCGCGACGAACAACCAGGCCAGCGCCAGCACGACCGTATCGACTTGCGCAGTCAGCGCGGCCACCACCAGCGCCAGATAGAACAGCACCGGCAATTCGAACAGGTTGCGGAAATTGTCGGCCGCCCGCGTGTCTTCCAGGCGCGCGGCCATCTGCGCCGAGGTTGCGACCGCCTGCGGGTGGATGCGCTTGCGCCGCATCTCGCCGACGCGGCTGGAATACATGCGCAGCCAGACCGCGAACGTCAGCGCGACCATGGCCGCGGCGGGCAGGAAGATGGCGCGATTCATCGATCCGAGCCCGGACACGGCCCGGCGGGCGCGAATCGGCGCACGCCAGCGCGCCGGACATGCCTCACGACCATCGCCGGCTCCGGGTCAGCCGCGCCGCTGCAGCATCAGCTGCTTGATCGCACCGATCGCCTTGGCCGGATTCAGGCCTTTCGGGCAGGTCCGGGTGCAGTTGAGGATGGTGTGGCAGCGGTACAGCTTGAACGGGTCCTCGAGGTCGTCCAGGCGGCCGCCGGTGTCCTCGTCGCGGCTGTCGACGATCCAGCGGTAGGCCTGCAGCAGCACCGCCGGGCCGAGATAGCGGTCGCCGTTCCACCAGTGGCTGGGACAACCGGCGGTGCAGCAGCCGCACAGGATGCATTCGTACAGGCCGTCGAGCTTGGCGCGATCCTCCTTGGACTGCAGCCGCTCGCGATCCGGCGGCGGCGCGCTCTGGGTGCGGATCCACGGCTTGATCGAGGCGTACTGCGCGTAGAAGTGGGTCAGGTCCGGCACCAGGTCCTTGACCACCCGCATCGACGGCAGCGGATAGATCTTCACCATGCCCTTGCTCTTGACCGACGGCCGCTGCGGCAGCGGGTCGAGCGCACCCTGCGGCTTGCCGGCTTCCTCGATCGCGCAGATGCAGGCCAGCGTGTTGGTGCCGTCGATGTTCATCGCGCACGAACCGCAGATACCCTCGCGGCAGGAGCGGCGGAAGGTCAGCGTCGGGTCGACCTCGTTCTTGATCTTGATCAGCGCGTCCAGGACCATCGGCCCGCACTTGTCCAGGTCGATCTCGTAGATGTCCAGGCGCGGGTTCTCGTCGCTGTCCGGGCTCCAGCGGTAGATCTGGAACTCGCGCGTGCGGGTGGCGCCGGCCGGTGCGGCGTAGCGGCGCCCGGGTTTGGTCTGCGAGTTCTTCGGAAGCTTGAATTGGGCCATCTTCGTCCTGCCTGCGCCGTGCGGCTGCGTGCGGGCGGCTTGCGCCGCGATTGCGTCTGCGGATCAGTACACCCTGGGCTTGGGCGGCACCATCTCGACGTCGTCGTCCAGCGTGTACAGGTGCACCGGGCGGTAGTCGATCCGGGTGGCGTTGTCGTCGCCGACCCAGCACAGGCTGTGCTTCATCCACTCGCCGTCGTTGCGATCGGGGAAATCCTCGCGCGCATGCGCGCCGCGCGACTCGGTGCGGTTGGCCGCGGAGGTGATCGTCGCCAGCGCCTGGCCCAGCAGGTTCTGCAGCTCCAGGGTCTCCACCAGGTCGGAGTTCCACACCAGCGAGCGATCGCTGACGCGCACGTCGGCGAAGGACTCGCGAATCTCGCGGATCTTGCCCACGCCCTCGAGCAGGGTCTGCTCGGTGCGGAACACCGCGGCATCGGCCTGCATGGTGCGCTGCATGCGATCGCGGATCACCGCCGTGGGCAGGCTGCCGTTGGCGTTGCGCACCCGGTCGAGGTTGGCCAGCGAGCGCTCGCAGGCGTCGTCGGCGAGGCGCTGGTGCGACTGCCCGGGCTGGATCGTCTCGGCGCAGCGGTTGGCCACCGCGCGGCCGAACACCACCAGGTCGAGCAGCGAATTGGAACCCAGGCGGTTGGCGCCGTGCACCGACACGCAGGCGGCCTCGCCGATCGCGTACAGGCCGGGGACCACCGCGTCGGGGTCGCCGCCGCGCGGCTGCACCACCTCGCCGTGGACGTTGGTCGGGATGCCGCCCATGTTGTAGTGCACGGTCGGAATCACCGGGATCGGCTGCTTCTCCACGTCGACGCCGGCGAAGATCCGCGCGCTTTCGGCGATGCCGGGCAGCTTCTCGTGGATGTCCGCGGGGTTGAGGTGGGTGAGGTCGAGGTGGATGTGGTCCTTGTGCTCGCCGACGCCGCGACCCTCGCGGATCTCCAGGGTCATCGCGCGGCTGACCACGTCGCGGCTGGCCAGGTCCTTGGCGTTGGGCGCGTAACGCTCCATGAAGCGCTCGCCGCTGGCATTGCGCAGGATGCCGCCTTCGCCGCGCACGCCCTCGGTGATCAGGCAGCCGGCGCCGTAGATGCCGGTGGGATGGAACTGCACGAACTCCATGTCCTGCAGGCCGAGGCCGGCGCGCAGCGCCATGCCGCCGCCGTCGCCGGTGCAGGTGTGCGCCGAGGTGCAGCTGAAGTAGGCGCGGCCGTAGCCGCCGGTGGCCAGCACCGTGCCGTGGGCGCGGAACAGGTGCAGCGTGCCCTCGCTCATGTCCAGCGCCAGCACGCCCTTGCAGGCGCCGTGCTGGTCCATGATCAGGTCCAGCGCGAAGTATTCGATGAAAAAGCGCGCGTCGTGCTTGAGCGACTGCTGGTACAGCGTGTGCAGGATCGCGTGGCCGGTGCGGTCGGCGGCGGCGCAGGTGCGCTGCGCGGTGCCCTTGCCGTACTCGGTGGTCATGCCGCCGAACGGGCGCTGGTAGATGTACCCGTCCTCGGTGCGGGAGAACGGCACGCCCTGGTGCTCGAGCTCGATCACCGCCGGGATCGCCTCGCGGCACATGTACTCGATCGCGTCCTGGTCGCCGAGCCAGTCCGAGCCCTTGATGGTGTCGTAATAATGGTAGCGCCAGTCGTCCGGACCCATGTTGCCGAGCGCGGCGGAAATGCCGCCCTGCGCGGCCACCGTGTGCGAGCGCGTGGGGAACACCTTGGTGATGCAGGCGGTCTGCAGCCCCTTCTGGGCCAGGCCGAAGGTGGCGCGCAGCCCGGCGCCGCCGGCGCCGACCACGATCATGTCGTACTTGTGTTCGGTGATCTTGTATGCGGTGCTCATGTCGTCCTCAGGCCAGCAATGCGATACGGCCGATCGCGTACAGCGACGCGAGCGCGCCCAGGGCGCAGGCCAGGGTGACGAGCAGCTGCAGCGCGATCTCGGCGCCGCGCGCGTGCACGTAGTCCTCGATCACCACCTGGATGCCGAGCTTGGCGTGCCAGAACAGCGCGATCGCGAACAGCGCCAGCGCGATCGCGTTCCACGGCCTGGCAATCGCCGCCTGCACGGTGGCGAGGTCGGCGCCGACGAAGGACAGCAGCAGCCCGAGCAGCCAGGCCACCAGCGGCACCAGCAACACCGCGGTGACGCGCTGCCACCAGAAATGGCCGACGCCGGACTTGGCCGAGCCCAGCCCGCGCGCGCGCTTGAGCGGATTGCGCAGGTCGTCTTTCGCCGGGACGCTCATGCCGCACCTCCCTGCAGGACCACGACCCAGATCGCGGCGGTCAGCACCACGGTCAGCACCGCAACCGTCCAGCCGGAGCGGTAGAACTCGGGGATGCCGAAGCCCATGCCCGCATCCCACAGCAGGTGGCGGATGCCGTTGAGCAGGTGGTAGACCAGCGCCAGCGAGAACCCGAACAGCGCCAGCCGGCCCAGCGGCGAGGCCAGGCAGTCGGCGACGCGGGCGTAGGACTCGCCGCCGGCGGCCACCGCCAGCAACCAGAAGGCCAGCGCGAATGCGCCCAGCGCCAGCAGCACACCGCTGGCGCGGTGCAGGATCGACATCGTCATCGTGATCTGCCAGCGGTAAACCTGCAGATGCGGTGACAGGGGACGTTCGCGGGTGGCCATGGTGCGGCTCGTCCTTGCGTTGGGGCGCTCGCGCGCCGCGGCGGACACGGGGTCCGGAATCAGAAATCGATGCAGCGGCCGTTCTTTTCCCAATCGCCGTAGCGGGTGGGGTCGAGGCCGCCACGGCCGCCGATCTCCTCCGCCAACGGCACCACCGGTGCCGGCGGCGCGATCTCGCGATCGGCCTGCGGCGCCACCGGAGCGGCGGCCGGGTCGGAGTGGGTTTCGCCTATCATCTTCGTGTTCACGGCCCCGCAAGTCTAAGTCCCGCCCCCATGTCCGACAAGCCGCAGCCCGCGTCCGACGCGTTCTCGCCCCTGCCCGACCACCGCGTGCTGGCGCTGTCCGGCCGCGATGCCGCGGTTTTTGCCCAGGCGCAATGCATGAACGACGTCGCCGGCCTGGCCCCCGGACACTGGCAGTGGAACGGCTGGCTGACGCCCAAGGGCCGCGTGATCGCGCTGTTCGCCCTGCTCAAGTTCGATCCGCAGACGCTGTGGCTGTTGCTGCCCGACGCCGATGCCGACGCGCTGGCGGAGCAATTGCGACGCTACGTGTTCCGCAGCAAGGTCGCCTTCGCGGTGCGCGAGGACCTGCCGGTGGCCGGCGCCTTCGCCGCGCCGGCGCACGCGACCGGCGCGCGCATCGACGGCGACCCGGCGCAGGCACGGGTGGAACTGGATTTCGGCGGCGACGGCGGCGCGCGCACGCTGCGGATCGGCCCGGGGCCACAGGCCGGCGACGCCCCGGCCTTCGCGCAGCGCTGGGCGGCCTTCGACCTGGCGCACGGCCTGCCGCGGCTGCCCGCCAGCCAGGCCGGGCAATGGACGCCGCAGCAGCTGTCGCTGGAGCGCCTGCACGCTTTCAGCGTCAAGAAAGGCTGCTACCCCGGGCAGGAAATCGTCGCCCGCACCCATTTCCTGGGGCAGGCCAAGCGCGGGCTAGTGCTGCTGGAAAGCGAGCGCCCGTTGGCGGCGGGCAGCGAAGTCCGCGAGGGCGAGCGCGTGCTGGGCAGTGTCGTCGGCGCCGCCGGTCCGCTGGCGCTGGCGGTGCTGCCCCTGCAACGCGAGGCCGGTGCCGGCCTGCAGGTCGATGGCGGCGCGCTGCGCGAGCGTCCGCTGCGCGGCGGCCTGGCGCGCTGAAACGCACCCGCGGCATGCGCCCGGCGCAAGGCTGCCGCGCATGCGCGGCGACGGCCCGGGTTTGCCGCCCGGAAACCGCCGCCCGACTGCGCGCCTGCGGCGGTCGCGTTACGCCAGGGTGTCGGCGGCCGCGGTGATCTCCGCTTCCGACGGAATCACCAGGAACGCCGCCCCGGCCAGCGGGGTGAAGGTGTCGGCGCCGACCACGCGCCGGAACGGCCGCGCCCCGTAGCCGCCTTCCACCACCGCGGTGATGATGCCCTCGCCCACCCCGGCGCTGCGGCGGCCCTCGTCGACGATCAGGATGCGCTGCGCGCTCGCCGCCTGCGCGCGGATGAAGGCTTCGTTGAGCGGCACCAGCCAGCGCAGGTCCACCACCCGCACCTTCCAGCCGTGCTTCGCCTCGATCGCGCGCGCCGCGCGCAGGCTCATCGGCACGCCGTTGCCGAAGGTGAAGATCACCAGGTCGTCGTGACCCTCGCCGTAGACGCGGCCTTCGCCCAGCGCCATCGCCTGGTCCGGCGCCGGATATTCCGTCAGCCAGCCGCCGTCGCCGGCTTCGTACAGGTCCTTGGCCATGTACAGCGCGATCGGTTCCAGTAGCGCGCACACGCGCCCGTCCACCTTCGCCAGCGCCGCCAGCGTGCGCAGCATCGTGGCCGCGTCGTCGCCGCGCGACGGGCAGCCGACCACCAGGCCGGGGATGTCGCGCAGCGCGGTGATCGAGTTGTCGTTGTGGAAATGGCCGCCGAAGCCGCGCTGGTAGCCGAGCGAGGCGATCCGCACCACCATCGGGTTGCGGTACTGGCCGTTGCTGAAGAACTGCAGGCTCGCCGCCTCGCCGCGGATCTGGTCGGCGGCGTTGTGGAAGTACGCCAGGTACTGGATCTCCGGCAACGGCAGCATGCCCATGTTGGCGTAACCCTGGGCCAGGCCCAGGATCACCGTCTCGTCGAGCAGCGTGTTGAATACCCGGCGCGGGCCGAAGGCTTTCTGCAGGCCCTTGGTGACGGTGTAGACGCCGCCCTTCTGCGCCACGTCCTCGCCGAACAGCAAGGTCTCCGGGTACTTGGCGAACAGGTCGTGCAGCGCATGGTTGATCTGGATCGCCAGGTGCCGCGGCGGCTGTTTTTCGGGCAGCTTGTCCTTGCCGCCGAACACTTCCTCGCGGCGCTTGCCGTAGTCGGCGCGCGCGGCTTCCTTCGCCACCGCCTGCGGCGTGTACGGCGCCAGCGGCGCCATCACTTCTTCCAGCGTGGACAGGCGCGGACGGCGGTCGGCTTCCTCGGCGGCGGCGAAGCACTGCTTGCGGGTGTCCTCGTACAGGGCGAGGATCTCGTCCCGGGACATCAGCCCGGACTCGAGTGCGATCGCGGCGCTGCGCAGCAGCGGGTCGGACGCCTCCACCGCGCACAGCTCCTCGATCGAGCGCCACTCGATCTCGAAGTCGGTGCCGGCGTGGCCCATGATCCGGGTGGTGCGCAGGTGCAGGAAGGTCGGGCGGCGGGTGCGGCGGCAATGCTCGACCGCGCGCTGCACGTCGCCGTAACCGGCGGCTAGGTCGAGGCCGTCGGCGTAGAAGTAGTCCAGATCGGGGCGATCGCGGAAATTGCGCGCGACCCAGCCCTCCGGCGTCTTCACCGAGATGCCGATGCCGTTGTCCTCGCACACGAACAGGATCGGCGCCGGCAGCTTCTGGTAGGCCGTCCATGCCGCGGCGTTGAACGCGGTCTGCGCGGTGGCGTGGTTGCTGGAGGCGTCGCCGAAGGAACAGATCGCGATGCTGTCGCCGGGGACCGGCAGCGCATGGCCGATGCGCTTGCCCTGCTCGATCGCCACCGCCGTGCCGAAGGCCTTGGGCAGGTGCGAGGCGATGGTCGAGGTCTGCGGCAGCACCCACAGCGGCTTGCTCCCCCAGACCTTGTGGCGGCCGCCCGACGCCGGATCTTCCTTCGACGCAGCGAAGGACAGCGCCGAATCCATCACCGGGTCCATCCCCGGCAGCTTGCGGAAGCGCTCGGCCATGAAGCCGCCGGAGCGGTAGTGCAGGAACGCCGGATCGGTATGGCGCGTGAGCCGCGCCACCATCGCGTTGCCTTCGTGGCCGCTGGAGCCGATGGTGTAGAAGACCTTGTTCTGCACCCGCAGTACCCGCGCCATCAGGTCGAGGTGGCGGCTGATCAGCTGCGACTGGAACAGTTCGCGGAAGCCGCGCGCATCCAGCGCACTGCCGGGCAGGATCGCCTCGCCCGGCGCCGGCTTCGCGCCCGGCGTGCCGCTCCACCCTTGCACGAACTCCTGGAAGTTGACGTCGCAGATTTCGGCGCGATTGAGGCCGCGCATGCGCGCGGGAATGGGATTGGGAACGGACATGTCGAAAGTCGCCAACGAGCGGAAGTGAAGGAAGGCCGGGCCGGCAACTCAGACCGGCAGCGCCAGGCGGGCGGCAACCTCGGGCGTGGCCGGCGGCAGGGCGACGAAACCGGGCTGCGCCTCGATCCGCGCCATCCAGTCGCGCAATTTCGGGTACGGCGCCAGGTCGAAGCCGCAACGCGGCGCCAGGCTGGTGTTGGGGTACAGCGCGATGTCGGCGACGCCGTAGTCCGGGCCGCTAAACCAGGCGGCGTCTCCCAGGTGGCGCTCCATCACCGCCAGCGACTGCCGGCCGCGTTCCAGCAGCCGCGGCAGTTCCATGCGTCGCGGCGAGTCGGCCGCCATCATGCCGCGGATCGAATGCACCACCGCGAGGTAAGGCTCGTGGCTGTACTGCTCGAAGAACATCCAGGACAGGGCCTGGGCATGCAGCCACGGGTCCGTGGGCAGGTAGCGCGTGCCTTCGGCCAGCCAGTGCAGGATCGCGTCGGACTCGGCCAGGCAGCGGCCATCCTGCAGCTGCAGCACCGGAATCCGGCCGTTGGGGTTGAGCGCCAGGAACTCCGGAGTCCGGGTCTGGCCGGCAAAGCTGTCGATCTCGATCCACTGGTACGGGCGCCCCAGATGTTCCAGCAGCATCCGCAGCTTGTGGCAGTTGCCGGAGGCCGAAAGCCCGTAGATCCTGATCATGCCGTTCCGTTCCTCCGCGCCGACGGCGGCAACGCGCTGCCGTCCCACGCCCAAGTCCATCGCCTTCCGCGCGGTCGCCGACGGCGGCCGGCGGCCCCGGTCAAAACGCGTTGATGCCGGTCAGCTCGCGGCCGATCACCAACTGGTGCACGGTCTCGGTGCCCTCGTAGGTGATCACCGATTCCAGGTTCAGCGCGTGGCGGATCGCGGCGTGCTCGGTGGTGATGCCGGCGCCGCCGAGCAGGTCGCGGCACTGGCGGGCGATGTCGATGGCCATGCGGCAGTTGTTCCACTTCGCCAGCGACACCTGCTGCGGCGCCATCTTGCCGGCGTCCTTGAGCCGGCCGAGCTGCAGCACCAGCAGCTGCGCGGTGGTGATGCGGCGGGCCATGTCGGCGAGCTTGAGCTGCGCGCTCTGGGTGGCGGCCACCGGGCGGCCGAACAGGATGCGTTCCTTGCTGTATTCCAGCGCCTCGTGCAGGCAGGCGATGGCGGCGCCGACCGGGCCCCAGGTGATGCCGTAGCGGGCCTGGGTCAGGCAGCCCAGCGGGCCCTTGAGGCCCTTGACGTTCGGCAGGCGGTTGGCGTCGGGCACGCGCACGTTGTCGAAGAACAGCGCGCTGGTCACCGAGGCGCGCAAGCTCATCTTGTGCTTGATCTCCTGGGCGCTGAAGCCGGGCATGCCCTTTTCCAGCACGAAGCCCTGGATGCCGTCGTCGGTCTGCGCCCAGACGATGGCGATGTCGGCCAGGTTGCCGCTGGTGATCCACATCTTGGAGCCGTTGAGCACCCAGTCGCCGCCGTCCTTGCGGGCGTGGGTCTTCATGTTGGCCGGGTCGGAGCCGCCGTGCGGTTCGGTCAGGCCGAAGCAGCCGATCACCCGGCCCGCGGCCATGTCCGGCAGCCAGCGCTGGCGCTGTTCCTCGCTGCCGTAGGCGTAGATCGGGTACATGCACAGCGAGGACTGCACCGAGACGAAGCTGCGGATACCGCTGTCGCCGCGCTCCAGTTCCTGGCAGATCAGGCCGTAGCTGACGCCGTTGAGGCCGGCGCAGCCGTACTGCTCGGGCAGCGAGGAGCCGAGCAGGCCGAGTTCGGCGATCTCCGGCACCAGTTCCTTCGGAAACCGGGCCTGGTCGAAGGCCTCGCCGATGATCGGCAGCACCCGCTCGTCGGTGAAACGGGCCACGGTGTCCTGCACCGCGCGCTCCTCCTCGCTGAGCAGGGAGCGGACGTCGAACAGATCGTAGGGGTGCAGGGCCATGGCGGGAGCGTGCCTTTCGTGGGCGGAGGGGAAACCGCCATTGTATCGGCGCCGCCGCGCCGGGGCACGCGCTGCCCGCGCACAAACGCCAGGGGCCCGGCATGGCCGGGCCCCTGGGTGCGAATGCGGACGAAACGCCCTTACTGGCGCGTCGTGCCGTCCTCGACCGCCGCCACCTGGGTCACGAGCTGGCCGTCGATCACCGGCAGCCGCTCGCCGGGCTTGTCGTCCATGCGGATCGTGCGCTCCTGGCCGTCGTAACGGTAGGTCACGTCGTAGGCAATCACCTGCTCCTGGCTGCCCAGGGCGATGCGGTTGCCCGGCTTGCGGTCGGTGCGCAGGCTGCCGGTGGTGCCGTCGGGATTGCGGTAGGTCACGTTCCAGGCGACCGTGCGCGTGGACTGCGAGGTCGACGTGGTGGTGCGGCACTGGCGTTCGGTACGGTTCACGATCTGGCCGCCGACGTGGCGACGGTCGATCTCGCGCCCGGCGAAGCCGCCGCCGACCGCGCCGGCGACCGTGGCCAGCTTGCGGCCGTCGCCGCCGCCGACCTGGTTGCCGATCAGGCCGCCGATCACCGCGCCGGCCACGGTGCCGCCGACGTTGCCGTCGCGTTCGGGCAGGCGCTCCTGCACCACCACGTCGTTGCAGACCTCGCGCGGGGTCGAAGTGGTGCTGGTTTCGCGCACCGGCTCGGTGCCGATCACCTGGGCGTAGAGCTCCTGCTTTTCGGTGACCGGATCGACCTTGATCACCTGGGCGTACTCGAGGCGGCCGCTGGCGGGGATGCTGCCATCGGCAGCGGCGACATCGCCGGCGGCCAGGCCGGCGTCGGCAGCGGCCTCCGGGGCGCTGGCGCGGTTGTTCTGGAAGGCCGCGACCGCCACCCCTCCGACCAGCAGCGCAGCCAGGGCAATGGCAAGGGTATTGTTCTTCATCGTCGTCTCCCGGCGGTGGAAACCCGCGCTTGTGTGGACGCGGCGATTGCACCACCGGCTGACTGAACGCGGCCCACACCGGCTGCAGCGGCATGAGCGGAACGTGAACCTGGTTCCGGTTCGCCTGCTAGCGTGTGTCCGGCCCTTGCGGAGCACTGTCATGGTCAATCCCCTGCTTGCCCCCGTCCTGCGCTGGTTCGCGCGGCTGAGCTACCCGCGCCTGTTCCTGCTGGGAGCCGGCCTGTTCGTGGCCGACGTCCTGGTGCCGGACCTGATTCCCTTTGCCGACGAACTGCTGCTCGGCCTCGGCACCCTGCTGCTCGCCAACCGCAAGCGGCGCAAGCCCGGCGCGCCCGCTGGGCCGGGCGACGGCGCCTCGCCGCGACGCTGACGATGCTGGTCGACAGCCATTGCCACCTGGACGCCGACGAGTTCGACGTCGACCGCGCCGCGGTGATCGCGCGTGCGCAGGCGGCCGGCGTGACCCGCCAGATCGTGCCGGCGGTCGCGGCCGCCGGCTGGCCCAGGCTGCGCGCGCTGTGCGCCGCCACGCCGGGATTGTTCCCGGCCTACGGCCTGCATCCGATGTTCCTGGCGCAGCATCGGCCCGAACACCTGACGGCGCTGCGCGAATGGATCGAACGCGAGCGCCCGTGCGCCATCGGCGAATGCGGGCTGGACCATTACGTCGACGGCCTGGATGCCGACGCGCAGTTGGCGTATTTCGAAGGCCAGTTGCGCCTGGCCCGCACCTTCGACCTGCCGCTGATCGTGCATGCGCGGCGCGCGGTGGATGCGGCGATCGCCGCGATCCGGCGCATCGGCGGCAGCGGCGGCGGGCTGCGCGGCGTGGTCCACAGCTACGCCGGCAGCCCGGAGCAGGCGGCGCAATTGTGGAAGCTCGGGTTCCTGGTCGGCCTCGGCGGCCCGGTGACCTATGCGCGCGCCCGGCGCCTGCAACGGCTCGTCGCGGCGCTGCCGATCGAGCAATTGCTGCTGGAAACCGATGCCCCCGACCAGCCCGACGCCGGCATCCGCGGCCAGCGCAACGAACCGGCGCGGCTGCCGCAGGTGCTGCAGGCCATCGCCCGGCTGCGCGGCGAGGAACCCGAGGCCATCGCGCAGGCGACCACGGCCAACGCCGAACGCCTGTTCGGCCTGCCGCCGGCGGCCCCGGCCGCAAGCGTTTGAGCGGCGGAAACCGCAGAGCACGGGCCGGGCCGTGCGAGTTGCCGCCAAGGACGGCGCAACCGGAGCCAGCATCGGCCCCGCGCCGGCAATCGCGCTACGCAGGCAACCGCTTCAACAGCATCTCCAGCGCCTTGCCGGCCGCAGCGAAGGCGAACGCGCCGGTGACGTGGGTCGCCGCGCCGAGGCCGGCGCCGCAGTCGAGCTTCAGCGCCGCTTCCTGGCCCAGTTGCGGGCGCACGCCGCAGACGCTGCCGTCGGCCTGCGGGTACTTGACGTTTTCCAGCGAATACACCGCCGGCACCCCGAAATAGCGATCGGCGTTTTTCGGGAAACCGAACTCGCCGCGCAGCTTCCGGCGGATCAGCGACAGCATCGCATCGTGCTCGGTACGCGAGAGGTCGCGCACCCGCACCTGGGTCGGGTCGGTGCGGCCGCCGGCCGAACCCACGGTAAGGATCGGCTGCTTGCGCCGCCGGCACCAGGCGATCGCCTCGACCTTGGCGCGGAAGCTGTCGCAGGCATCGAGCACCAGGTCGAAGCCGCCGCCGAGCAGCTGTTCCAGGTTGGACGGCGTCACGAAGGCTTCGACCGCGGCCACTTCCAGCGCCGGGTTGATCGCCAGCGCGCGCTCGGCCAGCGCCTGCGCCTTGTTGCGGCCGTACTGGCCGGCGAGCGCCGGCAACTGGCGGTTGGTGTTGGACAGGCACAGGTCGTCGGCGTCGATCAGCGTCAGCCGGCCGACGGCGCTGCGCGCCAGCGCTTCCGCCGCCCACGAGCCGACCCCGCCGAGACCGACCACCGCCACCCGCGCCTGCGCCAGCCGCATCACGGCACCGGCGCCGTACAAACGGTCGATTCCGGCGAAGCGTTCGTGCAGGTCCTTGCGCATCGGGCCCATTGTAGCGGCGGCCACGCTGACCGCCGCGCTGCCGCGTGCTACCGTGCGCCCACTCGTCCCCGGGATCGCGCCGATGACCACATCCGCTTCGCAGGCCGGCAACGCGGCCGCTCGCTACTTCTTCCTGTTCCTGATCGGGCTGGTCACGGGCATCGTCGCCACGCTGATGGCGATGCGCGCGCTGGACGCGCGCAAGGACCACTACCCGGAGAGCGTGATGCACGTGATGGCCGCGCACGCCGACGCGCTCAAGGCCAGCATCGAACAGAATCGTTGCGCCGCCACCGACACCCTGCCGCATCTGCAGACGCTGCGGATGATGGCCAACGACATCGAGCCGGCGTTCGGCGACCTGCGCGAGGACGCCCGCTTCGCCGAACATGCCAGCGACCTGCGTGCCGGTCTCGACGGCGTGCTGGCGAGTCCGCCGCTCAACTGCGCCGGCGTCGGCACCGCGCTCAAGGACATCGGCGAGGACTGCAAGGCGTGCCACCAGGACTTCCGCAACTAGGAAGGCCCGAAGACCCGCTCCCACGCAAGGCCGGCGAGTCCGCATGAATCCCTGCTGACGGTCCGTTGCGCGCACAACTGCCGACACGCCGCGATTGACCGCCCGTTCATTGCTGCGTACCCAGGATGATCGCGGCCGGGGCGCCCCGGCGTCGACTCATTCCGGGAGATCGCATGAACATTCGCCTGCTCGGTACCATCGCCCTCCTCGCCGGCCTTGCCACGGCCGGCTGCGCCACCACCACGCCCGGCTACGGCAACGCCGGCTACGGCGCACCGCCCTACTCCGGCGGCAGCGTCTGCTACGACTGCGGCACCGTGACCCGGATCGAGACCGTCGCCACCGGCGCCGGCAGCGCGCCCAACGCTACCGGCGCGGTGCTGGGCGGCATCGTCGGCGCGGCGGCGGCGCGCGAGCTGGCCAAGGACAACACCGACAGCACGGGTCGCCGCAACACCGCCACCGTGGTCGGCGCCGCGGCCGGCGCGGTGGTCGGCAATGCGATCCAGAACCGCGCCCAGGCCAACAACGGCCGCTACAACGTCTACGTGCGGATGCGCGACGGCCGCACCACGGTGGTGACCCAGGACGACCTCGACGGCATTCGCGAGGGGTCGTACGTGCGTGTCTACAACGGCCGCGCCTGGGCGCAATGACCGCGCCGACGCCCGGCCGACAGTCTGCCCCCGGAGGCCCGCGCAAGCGGGCCTTCCTCGTTTGCGCATGGGCCGCAACGATGTAACCGCTTCCAACCTTCGCCATGATGCGTTGCAAGGTGCGCGCGCCGGAATCGACGGGGTAAGGTCGCGTGTCCGCCGCGGCGGATCCGTCACTCTCGAGCTGGAGACTCCCGATGAAAGGTTCGTTCGCGCACGTCATTGCCGGCGCCGCAGTGCTGGTCGGCGCCATCGCCGCCGCGGCCGCGGCAGCCCCCAATGCCCCCACCAATCCGTTGCGGGTGAGCATGTATGCCGCCAATGGCGCGGTCGAGGTCATCGTCACCAACACCAGCCGCAAGGCAGCGCGCGTGCCCGGCTGGCAACTGCCCGGCAACGACCCCACCGCCAAGCTCTTCCAGGTGAGCCTGGATGGCGCCCCGGTCGCCTACCAGGGCCGGCTGGCCAAGCGCGGCCTGCCGACCGCCGAGGACTTCGTGGTGCTGCCGCCCGGGCGCAGCTATCGCGCCGTGGTCGACCTGGCCGCGTCCTACGACATGAGCCGGCGCGGCCAGTACCTGGTCGCCCTGTCCTCGCCGCTGCAATACGCCTCGCTGTCCGACGGCAGCCTGCTGCGGACCAGCCGCGGCTTGCCGATGCTGCTGCGCAGCGCGCCGCTGCGGGTGTGGAGCGACGGTGCCGCCGCCAAGACCGGCACCAGCCCCAAGGCCAAGCCGTGCAATCCGAAGAAGCAGGACTGCGGCGGCGGCAGCGGCAACGGCATCAGCTTCGTCGGCTGCTCGGCGACCCAGAGCGCGACCGCGACCGACGCGGTCAACCAGGCCCGCGCCTACTCGGAGAACGCCAAGGGCTACCTGGCTTCCAACACGGTCGGCTCGCGCTACACCACCTGGTTCGGCGCCTACACCTCCTCGCGCTACGGCACCGCCAGCCAGCACTTCGCCGCCATCGACAGCGCCATGGACCAGAACAACGGCCAGATCACCATCAACTGCGGCTGCAACCAGAACTACTACGCCTACGTCTACCCGACCCGGCCCTACGAGATCTTCGTCTGCCGCGCCTTCTGGAGCGCGCCGCTGGCCGGCACCGACTCCAAGGGCGGCACCCTGATCCACGAGATGAGCCACTTCAACGTGGTCGCCGGCACCGACGACATCGTCTACGGCCAGACCGGGGCGAAGAATCTCGCCGCCAGCGATCCGGCCGGCGCGCTCAACAACGCCGACAACCACGAGTACTTCGCCGAGAACAATCCCAAGCTGAACTGAGTTCCGCGGCCCTCCGGCAACGGCCCGTTCGCGGGCCGTTGTCTTTTGCGGCGCGCGCGGCGAACAATCCGCGTACCGGCGATCCCTGCCGTCGCCTGCGATGGAGGTGCCGATGTCCCTGCTCTACGTGCTGGCCGCCATCCTGATCGTGGTCGGCCTGGCCGGCGTGGTGCTGCCCGCGCTGCCCGGCCTGCCGCTGGCCTTCCTGGGCATGCTGCTGGCGGCCTGGGCCGGGGGGTTCGAGCAGATCGGCGCGGCGACGCTGGTCGCGCTCGGGGTGCTGACCCTGCTGTCGCTGGCGGTGGACGTCTGGGCCGCGGCGCTGGGCGCCCGGCGCGTCGGGGCCAGCCGCCTGGCGCTGGCCGGTGCGGTGCTGGGCACTCTGGCGGGCATCTTCTTCGGTCCGCTCGGCCTGTTCGTCGGTCCGTTCCTCGGCGCCCTGACCGGCGAACTGCTGCATGGCCGGCGGCTGGGCCCGCGCGGCCTCGGCCAGGCAAGCCGGGTCGGTTTCGGCACCTGGCTGGGCATCGTGTTCGGGATCGCGCTGAAGCTGATGCTGGCGCTGGCGATGCTGGGCCTGTTCGCCTGGGCCTGGTGGCACTGACGTTCGGGCGGTCGGCCCGCTTGCGCCCGGCTGTCAGGGCGGAGCCACGTCTGGCGTGCGTCCCGCGCCTGCGGGCGGACCTGCATGAAGGCGAATCGCGAGGGGGTTTCACGCCTCGCTGAACGGCCGGCGGCGACCATGCCGGCGCTTCGACGACCCTCCCGGGAGTTCCCGTGTCGCCGCGCCGGAACCGCAAACGCATGCTCTGGACCATCGTCGCCACCGTGTTGCTGACCGTGCTCGCCGTGGTCGTCGGGCTCAATTTCGCCACCCCAAGCAAGCAGCTGGAACGCAAGATCGAGCATCGCTACGCCGTGTCCGATCCGCAGTTCCGGCGCGAGATGGGGGTGATGCTCGGCCCGTCGATCCTGGCCGGCAACCACGTCGTCGACCTGGAGAACGGCGACGAGATCTTCCCGGCGATGCTGGAAGCGATCCGCAGCGCGCAGCGCACCATCACTTTCGAGACCTACATCTACTGGTCCGGCGTCGTCGGCCAGCGCTTCGCCGATGCGCTGAGCGAACGCGCCCGCGCCGGGGTCGAAGTCAACGTCACCATCGACTGGGTCGGCAGCGCCAGCATGGATGCCGGCCAGCTCCGGGAAATGGAAGCCGCCGGTGTCCACGTGGAGCGTTACCGCCCGCTGCACTGGTACAACCTGGCGCGCATGAACAATCGCACCCACCGCAAGCTGCTGGTGGTGGACGGCCGCATCGGTTTCACCGGCGGCGTCGGCATCGGCGACCCGTGGCAGGGCCACGCGCAGGACCCGGACCACTGGCGCGACATGCACTTCCGCATCGAGGGGCCGGTGGTGGCGCAGATGCAGGCGGCGTTCAACGACAACTGGATCAAGACCACCGGCCGCATCCTCAACGGCGCGGGATACTTCCCGCCGTTGCAACGCGCCGGGGACATGGATGCGCACCTGTTCATCAGCTCGCCGGCCGGCGGCGCCGAGAGCATGCACCTGATGTACCTGATGGCGATCGCCGCCGCCGAGCGCAGCATCGACCTGGACGCCGCCTACTTCATCCCCGACCGGCTGATCACCAGGGCGCTGATCGCCGCGCGCCATCGCGGCGTGCGCATCCGCATCGTGACGCCGGGCGCGAACACCGATTCGGACGCGGCGCGGCTGGCGTCCAAGGCCGGCTGGGGGCCGTTACTGCTGGCAGGCGTGGAAATCCACGAATACCAGCCGACCATGTTCCACAACAAGCTGCTGATCGTGGACCGCGAGCTGGTCTCGGTGGGCTCCACCAACTTCGACCTGCGCTCGTTCCGGCTCAACGACGAGGCCAGCCTCAACGTCTACGACCGGACCTTCGCCGAACGCATGACGAAGGTATTCGAGGACGACCTGGGGTCGAGCCGGCCCTACACCCACGAATCGTGGAAGAATCGTCCGTGGAAGGAGAAGTTCGCCGAGAAGTTCATAGTTCCGCTGAAATCGCAGCTCTAGGGCCGGCCGTGCAGGCGGCCCGTCCAGCCCGGGCCACCCCATGCACCCCCACGCCATCCCTCTCTCGATGAGCCCTTGCCGCCCCTGCGTCCTGCTGTTGCCGCCGCTGCTGGCCCTGGCCGCCGCACCGGTCCATGCGCAGGCGACCCGACCCGCCGATGCCTGCGTCGCGATCGAAAGCGATGCCGCGCGCCTGGCCTGCTACGACCAGGCACTGGGGCGGCAGACGCGCAGCGCGCAGCAGGCCGATGCCGCCGCCGCGCTGGCACGCGAACGCAAGGCGTCCAGCGAACGCGCGACAACCGCCACGCTGCCCCGGCACGAGCGCGCCAGGCGCGCGCTCAGCGACCTGTTCGCCCAGGACGCCGGACCCGCCGACCCCGCCCTCGCCAATGCCGGCAAGGGTTCGCTGCTGGACAGCCGCTGGGAGCTGGCGCGCGATTCCAAGCTGGGCATCTTCAATTTCCGCGCCTACAAGCCGGTGTACCTGTTCCCGGCGTTCTGGAGCAGCCAGCCCAATACGCGACCGTTTTCGCCCAACCCGGACAACACCAGCGCCGAGGACCTGGACCTGGATGCGCTGGAGAGCAAGTTCCAGATCAGCTTCAAGACCAAGGCGGTGGAGAACCTGTTCGGCGACAACGGCGACGTCTGGATGGCCTACACCCAGAGCTCGCGCTGGCAGGTGTTCAACGGCGACGCCTCGCGCCCGTTCCGCGAGACCGACTACGAACCCGAGGTGCTGCTCGCCTTCCGCACCGGCTACGGACTGCTGGGCTGGAAGGGGCGGCTGGCCGCGGTCGGCATCAACCACCAGTCCAACGGCCGCCCGGATCCGCTGTCGCGCAGCTGGAACCGGGTGATGTTCAACCTCGGTCTGGACCGCGAAGGCTGGGCGCTCACCCTGCGGCCGTGGATCCGCATCCCCGACGGCGGCGACGACGACAATCCGGACATCGCCGACTACATGGGCCGCGGCGACGCCACCCTGGTGCGTACCCTGCCCGATGGCCAGCAGCTGTCGCTGATGCTGCGGCATTCGCTGCGCGGCGGCGAGCGTTCGCACGGCGCGGTGCAGCTGGACTGGGCGTTCCCGCTGCACGAGAGCTTCCGCGGCCACCTGCAGGTGTTCGACGGCTACGGCGAGAGCCTGATCGACTACAACCACCGCGCGACCTGGATCGGCCTGGGGGTATCGCTGCTGGAGTGGTACTGAGGCCGCCCCGGGTCACTCGCCGTACAGCAGCCAGCGCCTGGCCTGGGTCTCGTTGCCGAACACCCGCACCGCGACGCCGCGCTCCACCGCCAGGATCTCGCCGTGCTCGTTGCCCGACATGTCGCCGCGCAATTCGACGAAGGCGATGCGGATGTCGCCGAAACCGAGCTGCAGCATGGCCTCGATGATCCGGTCGATGTCGACGATCTCCACCGTGTCTTCCAGATCCTCCAGCACCAGCAGGCGCTGCGCGGAATACTGCCGGCACAACTCCGCCAGCTGCGTCCACATCGCGATGGAGACCGGCAGCGAATCCACGCCGTCGAAGACGTGCGCGCGCAGGTAGGAGCCGTGCCACTCGACACCGATCTTGAAGCCTTCACCCTGCAGCAGGCCGCCGGGCATCAGGTCACCGCCAGCGGGATCTTGCCGATGCGCGAGCGCCACTCGCGCGGGCCGGTGGCATGCACCGATTCGCCGCCGCTGTCCACCGCTACGGTCACCGGCATGTCCCGCACCGTGAACTCGTAGATCGCCTCCATGCCCAGGTCCTCGAACGCGACCACGCGCGCCGCCTTGATCGCCTTGGACACCAGGTAGGCCGCGCCGCCGACCGCCATCAGGTAGGCTGAACGGTGCTTGCGGATCGCCTCGATCGCCTGCGGACCGCGCTCGGCCTTGCCGACCATGCCCAGCAGCCCGGTCTGCGCCAGCACCTGCTCGGTGAACTTGTCCATGCGCGTGGCAGTCGTCGGCCCGGCCGGGCCGACCACCTCCTCGCGCACCGGATCCACCGGCCCGACGTAGTAGATGAAGCGGCCGGCCAGGTCCACCGGCAGCGGTTCGCCGCGATCGAGCATGTCGACGATGCGCTTGTGCGCGGCATCGCGCCCGGTCAGCAGGCGGCCGTTGAGCAGCAGCCGCTCGCCCGGCTTCCAGCCGGCGACCTCGGCGCGGGTCACCGTGTCCAGGTCCACGCGGCGGCCCTGGGAGGCGTCGTAGTCGAGCTTCGGCCATTCCTCCAGCGACGGCGGCTCCAGCATCACCGGGCCGCTGCCGTCCAGGGTGAAGTGCGCGTGGCGGGTGGCCGCGCAGTTGGGGATCAGCGCCACCGGCAGGTTGGCGGCGTGGGTCGGGTAGTCCTTGACCTTGACGTCGAGCACCGTGGTCAGGCCGCCCAGGCCCTGGGCGCCGATGCCCAGCGCGTTGACCTTTTCGTACAGCTCCAGGCGCAGCTCCTCGCAGCGGTTGGACGGCCCGCGCGCCTGCAGCTCGGTGATGTCGATCGGCTCCATCAGCGCTTCCTTGGCCAGCAGCATCGCCTTCTCGGCGGTGCCGCCGATGCCCAGGCCGAGCATCCCCGGCGGGCACCAGCCGGCGCCCATGGTCGGTACGGTCTTGAGCACCCAGTCGACGATCGAGTCGGACGGATTGAGCATCGCGAACTTGGATTTCGCCTCCGAGCCGCCGCCCTTGGCGGCGACGATCACGTCCACGGTATTGCCCGGCACGACCTTGACGTTGACCACGCCCGGCGTGTTGTCCCGGGTATTGATGCGCTTGCCGGCCGGATCGGCCAGGATCGAGGCACGCAGCTTGTTCTCCGGGTCGAGGTAGGCGCGGCGCACGCCCTCGTGGACCATGTCCTCCACCCCCATGGTGGCGTCGTCCCAGCGCACGTCCATGCCGATCTGCAGGAACACGGTGACGATGCCGGTGTCCTGGCACAGCGGGCGGTGGCCTTCGGCGCACATCCGCGAGTTGACCAGGATCTGCGCGATCGCGTCCTTGGCGGCCGGCGATTGCTCGCGCGCATAGGCCGCCGCCAGGCCGCGGATGTAGTCGACCGGGTGGTAATAGGAGATGTACTGCAGGGCGTCGGCGATCGACTGGATCAGGTCCTCCTGCCGGATCGCGACGGCGCGCGCTCCGCGGCTGGAGGGACCTGCGGCGGCAAGGGCAGGAGTGCTCACGAAAAATCCATGACTCTGAAACGGGCCGCCATTTTAGCCGCCCGGCCGCCGCAGGCGGCGGCCGCTCAGCCGCAACTGCCGCAACAGGTGCTGCCGGCGGGGTGCTCCGGCGCCACCGAGCAGGCGTAACCGGCGCTGCGCAACGCCTGGATCACCTGGGCCTCGCCGAACAGGCCTTCGGTCAGCAGCCGGCCGCGGTCCAGGTCCACGGTGATCCGGGCTTGCGGATCGAGGGCCTCGACGGCGTGGGCGACCGCATTGGCGGCGGCGTGGTCGGCAAGACCGATGACGTCGAACAGCATGGGAATGGCTCCGGTCGCGCGACATTGCGCCGGCCCATGCTCGCCGCGATCGCGCACCATCGCCTTGACGGACGTCAGGCGCCGGCCGTTGCACAATGCGGCGATGTCTGCCATGGCCGGCCCCCGCAGCAAGCCCAGCCTGCGCCAGCGCCTCGGCGCGCTGCGCAACCTGCCGCCGTTCCTGCGCGAGATCTGGGGCACCAGCCGGGCACTGACCGGCGCCAGCCTGGGCTTGCGCCTGCTGCGCGCGCTGATGCCGATCGCCACCTTGTACATCGGCAAGCTGATCATCGACGAGGCGGTGCGGTTGGTCGGTGCGGGCCTGCACTTCGACGCCCTGGGCGCGGCCTGGCGCAGCGGCGGGCTGGATCGCCTGGGAGGGCTGCTGGCGCTGGAATTCGCGCTGGCGATCGCCTCCGACCTGTCCGGGCGCCTGGTGAGCTACTGCGACGCCCTGCTCTCGGAGCGGTTCACCAACGCCACCAGCATCCGCCTGATGGAGCATGCGGCCACGCTCGACCTGGAGGATTTCGAGGACGCCGACCTGCAGGACAAGCTCGACCGCGCCCGCCGCCAGACCATGGGCCGGATGAACCTGATGAGCCAGTTGTTCGGGCAGGCGCAGGACCTGGTCACCGTGCTCGCCTTCGCCGCCGGCCTGCTGCTCTACGCGCCGTGGCTGATCGTGTTGCTGGCGATCGCGCTGGTCCCGGCCTTCGTCGGCGAGGCGCATTTCAACGCGCTCGACTACACGCTCAATTTCGCCTGGACGCCCGAGCGCCGCCAGCTCGAGTACCTGCGGCAGATGGGCGCCAGCGTGGAAACGGCCAAAGAGGTCAAGATCTTCAACCTCAACCGTTTCTTCATCGCCCGCTTCCGGCAGCTTTCGGACAAGTTCTACCTCGCCAACAAGGCGCTGGCCGGCAAGCGCGCGTTCTGGGGCACGCTGCTGGCGGCGCTGGGGACGCTGGGCTACTACGTCGCCTATGCCTATATCGCCTGGCGCACGGTCAAGGGCGATTTCTCGATCGGCGACCTGACCTTCCTGGCCGGCAGCTTCCGCCGCCTGCGGCAGCTGCTCGAAGGCCTGCTGGTGGGCTTCTCCCAGGTCGCCGGGCAGGCGCTGTACCTGGACGACCTGTATTCGTTCTTCGCGGTGCGTCCGGAGATCGTCTCCAGGCCCGACGCGATCGCGGTGCCGCAGCCGATCGCGCGGGGGTTCGCGTTCGAGAACGTCGGTTTCCGCTATCCCGACGCGCCGCGCTGGGCGCTGCGCGGGCTGGATTTCGAGCTGCGCGCCGGCGAAGTGCTGGCGCTGGTCGGCGAGAACGGTGCCGGCAAGACCACCCTGGTCAAGCTGCTGGCGCGGCTGTACGACCCCGACGAGGGCCGCATCCTGCTCGATGGCCGCGACCTGCGCGAGTACGCCCTGGAGGATCTGCGCGCCAACATCGGCGTGATCTTCCAGGACTTCGTGCGCTACCACCTCACCGCCGGCGAGAACATCGGCGTCGGCCAGGTCGACGCGATGGACGACCGCGCGCGGATCGAGGCGGCCGCGCGCCGCGCCGGCGCCGACGCGGTGGTCGCCACGCTGCCGCTGGGCTACGACCAGCTGGTCGGCCGCCGCTTCAAGACCGGCATCGACCTGTCCGGCGGGCAATGGCAGAAGATCGCCATCGCCCGCGCCTACATGCGCGACGCGCAGGTGATGATCCTGGACGAGCCGACCGCGGCGCTGGACGCCCGCAGCGAGTTCGAGGTGTTCCAGCGCTTCCGCGAGCTGTCCGGCGGCCGCACCGCGGTGCTGATCTCGCACCGCTTCTCCAGCGTGCGCATGGCCGACCGCATCCTGGTGCTGGCCGCGGGCCGGCTGGAAGCCGCCGGCACCCACGAGCAGCTGCTCGCGCAAGGCGGCCGCTACGCGGAACTGTTCGAGCTGCAGGCCGCCGGATACCGATGACACCCCCGTCGCCGCAGGCGCGGCGCAGCCGCGAATATTTCAAGGCTTCGCGTCGACCGGAAGAAAGCGCTCGCGGCCCACACTGCTCCAACCACGGTGCTTTCGCGAAGCCGCTCCCGCAATACCGCTCCCGCCAAGCCGCTGCGGCAACGCCCCGCTAACATCCGGGCAACGATGATGCGGCACTGCCCGCGGACCTGCCCTGCCATGCGCCCGATTCTCGCCTTCGCCCTGCTCGCCCTTGCGCTTCCCGCCTGCCGCGCACAGCAGACCGACGGCAACGCCGAGGCCGCGCAAGCGCAACCCTCCGCCACGCGCGGCGGCATCCGCGTCACCACGATCGCCGCGGGGCTGGAGCATCCCTGGGCGGTCGCGCTGCTGCCCGATGGCGGGTTCCTGGTCAGCGAGCGCCCCGGACGCCTGCGCCGGATCGCTGCCGACGGCAGCGTCTCCGCCCCGCTCGGCGGGGTGCCGGAGGTCTGGGCACAGGGCCAGGGTGGCCTGCTCGACGTGGTGCTGGCACCGGATTTCGCCGACAGCCGGCGCATCTATTTCAGCTATGCAGAACCGGGCCCGGACGGCAGCGCCGGCACCGCGGTCGCTACCGCCACGCTCGGCGACAACGCACTCGGCGAGGTCCGCCGCATCTACCGGCAGCAGCCCAAGCTGGTCGGGCCCAACCACTTCGGCTCGCGCCTCGCCTTCGACGGCCGCGGCCACGTCTTCATCAGCCAGGGCGAGCGCAACGACAAGTCGCGGGCGCAGGATCTGACCATGCTGCAAGGCAAGCTGGTGCGGCTGGACCTGGACGGCAGCATTCCCGCCGACAACCCCTTCGTCGGCCGCGCCGATGCGCGCGCGGAAATCTGGAGCTACGGCCACCGCAACATGCAGGGCCTGGCGGTCGACCCGCGCAGCGGCAGCCTGTGGGCGAGCGAGCACGGCCCGCGCGGCGGCGATGAACTCAACCGGCCGCAGCCCGGCCGCAACTACGGCTGGCCGGTTATCAGCCACGGCATGGACTACGCGACCAATCGCCCGTATGCGGAAACCATCGGCACCGCCGCGCCCGGGATGCAGGCGCCCTACCACGTGTGGGCGAAATCGCCGGGCCTGAGCGGCATGGCCTTCTATACCGGGCACCCGGATTCGCCCTGGAACGACAGCCTGTTCCTGGGCGCGCTGGCCCAGCGCAATCTGATCCGGCTCACTCTCGACGGCGACCGCATCGTCGCCGAGGAGCGCCTGCTCGGGGACCTGGACGCGCGCATCCGCGACGTGCGCGTCGGCCCCGACGGCGCCGTCTACGTGCTGACCGATGCGGCCGACGGCAAGCTGCTGCGGCTGCAGCCGCCCGCGCGCTGAGCGCGGCATGCGGGTATCGTTGCCCCGTCCCTGCACGCCGCCCAGGAGAGACCCATGGCTTCCAGTCCCGGCCGCGAGGCCCGCCTCGCGATCCTGATCGACGCCGACAACAGCAACCCCGCGCGCCTGCCGCAACTGCTGGCCGAGATCGCCAAGTTCGGCAACGCCAGCGTGCGCCGCGCCTACGGCAACTGGACCTCCGGCCACCTGGGCGGCTGGAAGAACGGCCTGCTGACCCATTCGATCCAGCCGATCCAGCAGTTCAACTACACCACCGGCAAGAACGCCACCGACAGCGCCTTGATCATCGACGCGATGGACCTGCTGTACGGCGGCCACCTGGACGGCTTCTGCATCGTTTCCAGCGACAGCGACTTCACCCGCCTGGCCGCGCGCATCCGCGAGCAGGGCCTGACCGTGTACGGCTTCGGCGAGCGCAAGACACCGCAGGCCTTCGTCGCCGCCTGCGACAAGTTCGTCTACACCGAGAACCTGGGCGTGGAGCACGAGGAGGACGAGGACGAGAGCGGCGGCAAACCCGGGAAGAAGCCGGCGCGCAAGCCCGCCCAGCTCAAGCGCGACCGCAAGCTCGACGCCCTGCTGCGCGAGGCAGTCGAGGCGGCCTCCGACGACAGCGGCTGGGCACCCCTGGGCGCGGTCGGCAGCAACCTGGTGCGGCTGGCCTCGGATTTCGACCCGCGCAGCTACGGCTTCCGCAAGCTCAAGGACCTCGCTGCTGCGCATCCGGCCTACGTCGTCGAGGAGCGCACCAGCGCCGACGGCAAGAGCAGCCGGATCTACCTGCGCGCGAAGAAATAACGCTCCCGGGCAAGCCGGAGCCCGCGCCTACGCGCCGTCCCGGAACAGCGGCGGCTGGTCGTCCGCCGGCGCCGGATAGCGCAGCACGTCATCGACCAGACGCGCCGCCGGATGCAGTGGGTGCGCTTGCGTCTTCCCCGGTGCCAGCAGGTGCCAGACCTGCCAGCCGCGGGCGGTGAAGTCGTCGGCGATCAGGCGCCGATGGCAGCGCCACCACACCGCCTCGGCGCACATCACCGCGCAGCGCTGCGACTGCGCCAGCTGCAGCAACCGCGTGCGACCGGCGACGTACTCCGGGCTGGCCAGATGATCGGCGTAGCCGCGGAAGGCGGCCACGCGCCAGGCGCCGTTGCGCGAATCCGGCTGCGGCGCCCTGCGCCCGCCGAGTTCCGGCAGCGCGCGATATCCGATCCCGGCCGCCTGCAGCGCCGGCGCCATCGCCGCGGGCGCGTACTGCGGGTTGCGGCGCGAGCCGGCGAAACGGCGTACGTCCACCAGGCACGCGATCCCGGCGGCGACCAGCAACGCCGCGAACGCGTCCCAGTCGCGGGTCGAGTGCCCGATCGTCCACAGGCATCCGGCCGGGGGCCGGCCGTCGGCTAGCGTGTCGGTCTCTTCCTGCATGCGTGCATGGTGCCGCAATGGTGCCCGCGCGTCGCTGCGGCGGCTGTCTCGCGCCGCGCGGCGTGGTGCGCACGTTCGACCGGCGCCGGACCAGGCCCGGCAACCCGGCGGCCCGGTGACTCAGTGCGAGAACAGCACCGGCACGCTGGCGTGCTCGAACAGCTCGCGCGTGACCCCACCGAAGATCTGCTGGCGCACGCGCGAGTGCCCGTAGCCGCCGGACACGATCAGCTGCGCGCCGGCCTGCTGCGCGTAACGCAGGATCGCTTCCCCGGTGCTGAGGCCTTCGCGCGGCAGCGAGACCACGCTCACCGCCAGCCCGTGGTGGCTCAGGTGCTCGGCGATGTCCACGCCCGGCAGCTCGCCATGCGCGGTTTCGCCGACCTTGGGATCGACGATCACCACGTCGACGCTGTCCGCGGCGCGCAGCAGCGGCAGGGCGTCGTGCAGGGCGCGGCTGGACTCCGGCGACGGGCGCCAGGCGACCACGGCCTTGCGCAGCGGCGCCGCCCAGTGCGCATGCTGCGGCACCACCAGCACCGGCCGGCCCGAGCCCAGCAGCAGCGAGGAGAACACCGAGCGTTCGGCTTCGGCGGCGGCATTGGCGGTGCGGCCGAACACCGCCAGGTCGGCGTAATGCGCGTGCAGCACTGCTACCTCCGGCGCGGTCAGCCAGATCGATTCGGCGACCCGGCACTCGCTGGAGACGGCGTACTTCGCCAGGCAGGCGTCCACGCCCGTCCGCAGCCGCTGCGACGCCTCGCGCGCCGCGGTACCGAGGCTTTCGTAGACCGCCGCCGGAAAGTAGTTCATCGCATCGACCATCGGCGTCACCACGCTCACGCTGACCAGTCCGGTGACGTGCCCGCCGCTGTCGGCGGCCAGCGTGCAGGCGACGTCGAACGCCTCGGCGCTGACCTCGCCCAGGACCACCGGGACCAACAAGTCCTTGAATGCCGTTTGCCGGGACATCGGACACCCTCCTCTGGCCAGCCTGCACCATACCCCGCAGCCCCACCGCGACATTGACCTGAATCAATGTCGGCCCCGGGGGCGCGACCGATAGTGCCGCCGCCGGCACCCGGCCCGGCAGCCACGGAGAACCGCCATGCCCTCGCCCCCCGGACATGCCCCTGTCGGACCCGCCCAGCCGCGCTGGACCGAAACCCTGCGCGACCGGCGCCAGGTGCTGATCCGCCCGATCGAACGCCAGGACGCCGACGCCGAACGCGAGTTCATCCGCGCGCTCTCGCCCGAGTCGCGGCGTGCGCGTTTTCTCTACCAGATGAACGCCCCGAGCCAGGCGCTGATCGATTCGCTCACCGACATCGACCAGGTCGACGACGTTGCCTTCGTCGCCGTGGTCCGCGACGACAGCCGCGACCGCATCGTCGGCGCCTGCCGCTACGCCGTGGGGCCGGACCCGAACCAGTGCGAGGTCGCCGTGGTGGTGCTTGACGACTGGCAGGAGCAGGGCCTGGGCACGGCGATGATGCGGCACCTGATCGAGGTCGCCCGCGAGCGCGGGATCAAGCGCATGCAGTCGCTGGACAGCGCCGAGAACCTGGAAATGCGCGACCTCGCGCGCTATCTGGGCTTCCACACCCGGCAGGCCCCCGACGAACCCGGGTTGGTGCTGCACACGCTCACGCTCTGACCCCCCGCCCCACGGAGCGACACCATGAACCGCACCCCGGGAAAGGTCTGCATCGTCACCGGCGCCGCGCTCGGCATCGGCCGCGCCTGCGCGCTGCGGCTCGCCGAAGAAGGCGCACGCCTGGCCCTGTTCGACGTGCTGGACGCCGACGGCAACGCGTTGTGCGAACAGCTGCGCGCAGCCGGGCGCGAGGCCGGATACTGGCACGTCGACGTCAGTGACGAGGCCCAGGTCGCGGCCGCGATCGATGCGGTGGCCGCGCGCTACGGCCGCATCGACGTGCTGGTCAACAACGCCGGCATCGCCGGCGCCAACAAGCCCACCGACCAGATCACCGAGGCCGAATGGGACCGGGTGCAGGCGATCAACGTCAAGGGCGTGTTCTTCGGCGTCAAGCACGTGGTCGCACACATGCGCCGCGCCGGCGGCGGCAGCATCGTCAACCTGTCCTCGATCTACGGCCTGGTCGGCGCGGCCGATTCCCCGCCCTACCATGCCGCCAAGGGCGCAGTGCGGCTGATGAGCAAGACCGACGCGATGCTGTACGCGGCCGACGCCATCCGGGTGAATTCGGTGCATCCGGGCTTCATCTGGACGCCGATGGTGCAGCACCACCTGGAAGCCGGCGGCGGCGACGTCGAAGCCGCGCGCGCCCAGGTCGCGGCGCTGCACCCGCTGGGTCACCTCGGCGAGCCCGACGACATTGCCTGGGGCGTGGTCTACCTCGCCTCCGACGAGTCCAGGTTCGTGACCGGCAGCGAGCTTGTGATCGATGGCGGTTATACGGCACATTGAGCCCGACCGATTCCCCCGCAAACGGAGATGCCATGAAGATCCTGTTGGCCGTCGATGGCAGCGAAGCCAGCGAGCGCGCCGTCAAGCACGTGGTCCAGTTCGCCAAGGCGCTGGCCGAACCGCCGGCGCTGACCCTGCTCCATGTCGACGCGCCGCTGCTGCAGGCCGCCGCGGCCAAGCTCGGCGCCAAGGCGGTGGCCGATTACCACGCCAGCAACAGCCAGTACGCGCTGAAGGACGCCAGGCGCATCCTCAACCGCGCCAGGCTCGTCTTCGACACCGTGGCGCTGGTCGGCGATCCCGCCGAAAAGATCGTCGCCACCGCGACCAAACAGCGCAGCGATCTCGTGATCATGGGCTCGCGCGGCCAGACCGCGCTCAAGGGCCTGCTGTTGGGCTCGGTCGCCAGCAAGGTGCTGGCGCAATCCAAGGTGCCGCTGACCCTGGTCCGCTGATCGGAATCCGCCGAGTCCGGTTCCGATCCTCGCCCCGCTCCCCGAACTCCGCGGCGCCGGTTCCACCGGCGCTGCGTCAGCGCAGCCCCAGCACCAGCGCGAACGCGAGCACGATCCCGACCGTGCCCGGCAGGATGCGCAGGACGAAACCGGCGCCGCCGCGCAACCACGCCACCAGCAGTTTCATCGACGAGTTGACGGCGAAGGCCGCCAGCAAGGGCCAGTGCGCGCCCGCCACCGCCACCTGGCCCACCGCCACCAGCTGCGCGGCCGAGGCCGCCGCGGCGTGCACGTCCGCCAGGCCGGTGCTGGCCAGCGCCCAGAACAGGCCGGCGTCGCCGAGCCGGGCGTGCAGCGCCGCCGACAGCAGCAGCGCCGCGGCGACGATGGCGACGAACGCCAGCGCATGCAACGGCTCGAACGGCCGCCCGACCTGGATCGCTTCCATCGGCTGCCGCGTGGCGGACGCACGCCGGTTCCAGATCAGCGCCGCCAGCACCGCGACCGCGCCGCTCGCCGCCAGCGGCAGCGCCAGCGCGCGCAGCAGCGGCGGCGCCAGCGCCCCGATCACGATCGACAGCTCGATCACCGTGCCGATATTCGAGAACAGGGCCGCGCTGGCGCAGGCCGGCGCCAGCGCCGGCGCCTTGCGCGCGCGCTCGGCCATGGTGGCGATGGTCGCGGTGCTGGAGACGAAACCGCCGGCCAGCCCGGCCAGCGCCAGCCCGGTGCGCGGCCCCAGCGCGCGCAGGGCGATGTAACCCAGCGCGTTGATGCCCATCACGATCACCACCAGCAGCCACAGCCGGTGCGGGTTGAACGCCTGCCAGGGGTCGACGGTGCGGTCGGGCAGCAGCGGCAGCACGATCGCCGCGGCCGCAGCCAGCAGCAGCATGTCGTGCAGCTCCTGGGTGGTCAGGATCTGCCGGGTGAAGCGATGCAGCCGCGACTTGCTCGCCAGCACCACCGCCACCGCGACCCCCAGCGCCGCCGCCAGCGCCGTGCGCTGCAGCGCCAGCACGCCGACCAGGTACACCAGCAGCATCGCCACCTCGGTGGTCAGGCCCGGGTCCCGGGCCTGGCTGTAGCGGTAGCTGGACAGGGCCGCCAGCGCGACGAAGCCGCCGCCCACCGCCACCGCCAGCGGCCCGAGCAGCTGCGCCACCGCGCCGGCCAGCGCCAGCAGCAGGAAGGTGCGCACGCCGGCCGCGACGCTGGTGTTGCCCTCGCCCTTGCTGCGCTCGCGCTCGATGCCCACCAGCAGGCCGATGCCGGCGGCGACCAGCAGGCCGGTCAATTCGACGGGAAGTCCGGACATCGCCGCAGCGTGCACTGCGCCCCGGGCGCTGGCAAGGTGGCCGCGGCGGCGTTGGCTACAATACGCATCCCCTCTGTCGCATTTCCCCGCATGTCCTCCGCCTTCGGCACCGAAACCGTGCTGGACGTCCGTCACTGGACCGACGACTACTTCAGCTTCACCACCACCCGCGACCCCGGCTTCCGTTTCGACAGCGGCCAGTTCGTGATGCTGGGGTTGCAGGTACCGCAGCCGGACGGTTCGCTGCGGCCGCTGCTGCGCGCCTATTCGATCGCCAGCGGCAACTGGGAGGAGCATCTGGAGTTCTTCAGCATCAAGGTGCCCAACGGCCCCCTGACCTCGCGTCTGCAGCACATCCGTCCCGGCGACCAGGTCCTGGTCGGGCGCAAGCCGACCGGCACGCTGCTGATCCACGACCTGCACCCGGGCCGCAACCTGTACCTGCTGGGCACCGGCACCGGCTTCGCGCCGTGGTTGTCGATCGTCAAGGACCCGGCGACCTACGAGCGCTTCCAGACCGTGGTCCTGTGCCATGGCGTGCGCTACGCCGCCGATCTGTGTTACCGCGACGATATCCAGCAGGTGCTGCCGCAGCATGAGTTCCTCGGCGAGCTGGTGCGCGGGCGCCTGCGCTACTACCCGGCGGTCACGCGTGAGGATTTCGTCCACGATGGCCAGCGCCATCGCGGCCGGCTCACCGACCTGCTGGCCAGCGGCCAGCTGGCGGCCGACCTCGGCCTGGCGCCGCTGGACCCGGCGCACGACCGGCTGATGCTGTGCGGCAGCCCGGGGATGCTGGCGGATTTCCGCGAGCTGCTGGACGGCCGCGGCTTCGTCGCCTCGCCGCGGATCGGGGTGCCCGGGGACTACGTATTCGAGCGCGCCTTCGTCGAACGCTAGCGGTGCAAATCCACACTGCTGTCCAGTGGGACAGGCGGCATTGGTGGACCTCGGGAGATCGGCTTTGGAGGGAGTCGCCACCGGCGGGCTGGGAGTCTGACGACCTCCTGATCTTCGAGTCGTGGCGCAGCCCATGCCTGGCCCGCTTCATGGTCTGCAATCGGGAGATCGGCTTCGGAGGGAGTCGCCGCCCGGCGGGCTGGGGGTGCTGCGCCCTCCTGACGCCTCCTGTCTTTAAGTCGGCGCGCAAGGCCATTCGAGTTGAGGCTGCGATCGGGCGGATCGGCTTCGGAAGGAGTCGCCGCCGGGTGGGCTGGGGGGGGCTGCACCCTCCTGACGACCTCGTGTCTTTCAAGTCGGAGCGCGGACCATCTCTGTCCTGCACGCGGGAGATCGGCTTCGGAGGGAGTCGCCGCCCGACGGGCTGGGGGTGCTGCGCCCTCCTGACGACCTCCTGTCTTTAAGTCGGGTCGTGGACCCTCCATGGTCCACTCTCCGCACCCCCAGCCCGCCGGGCGGCGACTGCGCGAGCTTGGAGGCTCGCCGCTTCGGCTGGTTGTTCCCACGCACGCCGACTCACTGCGCAGAAGCCGGTGGCCCGGCCTGTGCGGGACCGTCGGCGGCATGGATGCCGCCGAGGAGCCTACAGGGACGTATTCACGGCGTGTCCCGCACAGGCCGGGCCACCGGTTTCTCCCCGCAGAACTTCCGCACTCGAAAGGAAGGCCGCACCGGCCGGGCTGCCGGCTTTCTCGCCGCGGTTCCCCTTGGAATCGGAGGCATGCCGCCGTCGATCTCCGGGGACGGCTCGCCGCGTGCGCCGCAAACGCAGGGCTATCGGCTGCCTCCGCAGAGGTTCCGCATCGGTCCGGATGAACCATCTGCCCAGATCACGGCTGGGGCGGGGCCGGGGTCAGGCCAGGGCCGCCTCGATGTCCCTGACCAGCGACTCGGGCTTGTCGGCCGGGGCGTAGCGCTTGCGCACGCGGCCGTCGCGGCCGACCAGGAACTTGGTGAAGTTCCACTTGATCGCGTCGATCCCGAGCACCCCGCCCTTCTCGTCCTTGAGCCACTGCCACAGCGGATGCGCGCCGGCACCGTTGACCTCGATCTTGGCGAACAACGGAAAATCCACGTCGTAGGTCAGCGAGCAGAACTCCTTGATCGCGGCGGCATCGCCCGGCTCCTGATGGCCGAACTGGTCGCAGGGAAAGCCCAGCACCACCAGCCCGCGCTCGCGATAGTCGCGCCACAGTCGCTCCAGCCCCGCGTATTGCGGGGTGAAGCCGCAGCGGGAGGCGACGTTGACGATCAGCAACGCCTTGCCCCGATATTGCGACAGTGCCTGCGGCCGGCCGTCGATGTCGGTGGCGCTGAAGTCGTAGGCAGTGGTCATGGCCTCTCCCGGGGACGATGCTGATGGCGCCGGATGATGCGCGTCCGGCGGCGCCGGCACCAGCGCCGGCCGACCACGCGATGCGCACCGCGTGGTCGCGGCCGCGGTCGTCAATGCGGCCGCGAGACTTCCTTGACCACCTCGACGGTCTCCGCATCGTGCCCGCTCAGGGCGACATCGGCCTGCGAGACGATGCCGCAGAGCCGGCCCTGCGCGTCGACCACCGGCATCCGCCGCACCTGTCCGGCCTCCATCGCCTCGCAGCAGTCGGCCAGGGTGCTGTCCATCGGCACCGATTTCACCGGCGCGCTCATGTAGTCGCCGGCGCTGCAACTGGCCGGATCCTTGCCCTCGGCGACCGCCCGGGTGGCGATGTCGCGATCGGTGACCACGCCCAGCGGCTTGTGCTGCGCGTCGACCACCGGGATCAGGCCGCAATCGTGCTCGCGCATCATCCGCGCCACCTCGCGCAGCGGCGTGTCGCGGCTGCAGGCGGCGGGATTGGCGGTCATCACGGTGTCCAGTCGGGTGGGTTGCATGATGGGCTCCTGCGTGCGGGGGAAGCGCCAGCGTGCCCGCGCGCGGGTTTTCGCGGCGTGAACCCGCGGCGACCGTGCCTTTGGTCATGCCCGTGCCGGAGCCGCGTGCGCTAGGCTAGACGGCTGTACGCCCACCGGAACGCACCGCATGAAGCATCCGCTCGTCCTGGCGCTGGCCGCCGCACTGGCCACCGCCGCTCCCCTCCACGCCCAAGCCCAGACCCCGCCCGCAGTGACCGACCAGACCCCCACCGCGCAGCCCAATCCCTTCTTCGCCGAAAGCCCGCTGCCGCTGCACTACCCGCAGTTCGACCGGATCGCCGACAGCGATTTCGCGCCCGCCTTCGATCTCGGCATGGCCCGGAACCTGGAGGAAGTCGAGGCCATCGCGAACAATCCGGCGGCGCCCACCTTCGACAACACCCTGGTGGCGCTGGAGCGGGCCGGGCGCATCCTGAATCGCGCGCAAGCCGTGTTCTTCAACCTGGTCTCGGCCGACACCAACCCTGCGCGCGAGCAGCTGCGCGCCGAGTACGCGCCGAAGTTCTCCGCGCACCGCGACGCGATCATGCTCGACTCGAAGTTGTTCGCGCGGATCAAGACCCTGTACGACGGCCTGCAGGCCTCGGCGCTGGACGCGCAGGACAAGCGCCTGGTGGAGAAGTACCACGAGGACTTCGTCCGCGCCGGCGCCAACCTGTCGGAAGCCGACAAGGCCCGGTTGAAGGCGATGAACGCCGAACTCGCGACCCTGGGCACGAAGTTCAGCCAGAACGTCCTGGCCGAGGTGAACGATTCGGCGGTGGTGGTCGACACCCGCGCCGAGCTGGCCGGGTTGCCCGAAGCGGACATCACCGCGGCGGCCGAGGCGGCGAAGAAGCGCGGCCTCGACGGCAAGTATGCGATCGCGCTGCAGAACACCACCGGGCAGCCGCCGGAGACCTACCTGCACGACCGCGCCCTGCGCCAGCGCCTGCACCAGGCTTCGGTGGCGCGCGGCAGTCGCGGCAACGGCTTCGACAACACCGCACTGGTGTCGCGGATCATGCAGCTGCGGCTGCAGCGGGCGAAGCTGCTGGGCTACCCGGACTATGCTTCGTTCGTGCTCGCCGACGCGACCGCCAAGACCCCGCAGGCGGTCAACGACATGCTCGGGCGGCTGGCGCCGGCCGCGGTCGCCAACGCCAGGCGCGAAGCCGCCGACCTGCAGGCGATGATCGACCGGGAGCAGGCCGCCAAGGGCGAGCCGACGTTCGCGCTGCAGCCCTGGGACTGGGCCTACTACAGCGAGAAGGTGCGCCAGGCGAAGTTCGCGTTCGACGAATCGCAGCTCAAGCCCTACCTGGAGCTGGACCGGGTGCTGCAGGACGGCGTGTTCTACGCGGCCGGCCAGTTGTACGGCCTGCGCTTCAAGGAGCGTACCGACCTGCCGGTCTACCACGAGGACGTGCGCGTCTTCGACGTGTTCGACGCGGATGGCAAGCCGCTGGCGATCTTCCTGGCCGACATGTACGCGCGCCCGTCCAAGCGCGGCGGCGCGTGGATGAACTCCTACGTCGACCAGTCGGCGCTGACCGGCTACCTGCCGGTGGTCGCCAACCACCTCAACATCCCCAAGCCGGCCGACGGCGAACCGACGCTGCTGACCTGGGACGAGGTCACCACCATGTTCCACGAGTTCGGGCATGCGCTGCACGGCATGTTCTCGGACGTGAAGTACCCGTACTTCAGCGGCACCAGCGTGCCGCGCGACTTCGTCGAATATCCGTCTCAGGTCAACGAGATGTGGTCGGACTGGCCGAGCGTGCTCGCGAACTACGCCAAGCACTACCAGACCGGCGAGCCGATGCCCAAGGCGCTGCTGGACAAGGTGCTGGCGAGCAGCAAGTTCAACCAGGGCTTCGCCACCACCGAGTACCTGGGCGCGGCAATGCTCGACCAGCGCTGGCACCAGGTCGCCGCTCCGGCGCAGATCCCGGCGGCCGACAGGGTGATGGCGTTCGAGGCGGCGGCGCTGGCGGCGGACGGCATCGACTTCGCGGCGGTGCCGCCGCGCTACCGCACGCCCTACTTCAGCCACATCATGGGCGGCTACGCGGCCGGCTACTACGCCTACATCTGGTCCGAGGTGCTGGACGCCGACAGCGTGGAGTGGTTCAAGCAGCACGGCGGTCTGACCCGCGCCAACGGCGACCACTTCCGCGCCACCCTGCTCTCGCGCGGCGGCAGCAAGGAAGCGATGCAGCTGTTCCGCGACTTTGCCGGGCGCGATCCCGACATCAAGCCGCTCCTCGAGCGCCGCGGCCTGGACTGAAGAAGCAAAAAGCCGGTCACGGATTTCACGGATTCAAGCGGGTTTCGGGTTCGCGGCGACCGGCAGGTCCCGCGAACCCTTCTTTTTTCAATCTGCGGAATCCCGGGCTAGAGCTTCAAAGCTCCGGGAGCGTCTGGCGGAGGGCTTCGCGCCAGCCGTCGGATTGCCAGGGATCGCTGCGCTGGCCGGCCGCGCGCCGCAGCGCGCGATCCAGCGGGAAGTCCTTGCCCGACTTCGTGCGGCCCAGCTCGCTCCAGGCCAGCGGCACGGCGACGCCGGCCTCGGGCCGCGCCCGCAGCGACCAGCTCGCCACGCTCGTCGCGCCGCGGCCGTTGCGCAGCCAGTCAATGAAGATCACGCCCTTGCGCCTGGCCTTGGTCGCGGTGGCGACATAGCGTTGCGGCGCCTGCGCCTCCATCGCGCGGGCGAAGGCCTCGCAGAAGGCCTTGGCCGTGGCCCAGTCCGCTTTTGGCGCCAGCGGCACCACGACGTGCAGGCCCTTGCCGCCGGACAGGCGCAGGAAGCCCTCCAGCCCGGCCTCGCGCAAGCGTGCGCGGATCTCGCGCGCGGCAGCGCGGATCGCGTTCCAGTCCACGCCCTCGCCCGGGTCCAGGTCGAACACCAGCCGGTCGGGATGCTCGACATCCTCGATGCGCGCGCCCCATGGATGGAACTCGAGCACGTTCATCTGCACCAGCTCGAGCAGACCCGCCACGTCGTCCACGTACACGTAGTCCTCGCTGCCGCCGTCCTTCTCGCGGATCGGCACCGAGCGGACGCTGCCGCCGAGCGTGGCGGCGTGGTGTTTCTGGAAGAAGCACGGGCCGCGGACGCCATCGGGGCAGCGCACCAGCGACAACGGCCGGTTGCGCAGCTCCGGCAGCAGCAGGGGTGCGACCTGGCGGTAGTAGTCGAACACCCGCTGCTTGGTGATGCGCAATTGCGGGTAGACGATGCGCCCGGGACTGCTGACGCGCGGCAGCCCGCCGCCCGGATCCGCAGCGGGCGCGCGCTGCCTGGCTGCGCCCGTCGCGGCCGTCTTCGCGGGCGCACGCTTCGTGGTGCCGCGCTTCGTGGTGCCGCGCGCGTCCGCATCGCCGATCTCGTCCACGCCCTTGTCCTCGCGCAGGCCCTTGAAGCTCGCCTGCCGCAGCAGGCCTTCCTTGCCCCAGCCACGGTACTCGAGCTCGACCACCAGCAGCGGGGCGATCCAGGTAACGTCGCGGGGGCGGAACGGCACGTGCGCAGGCAGCGGCACGGTCGGCTCGCGCCGCGCCAGCGGCCTCATGCGCGCCGCGAGGTGGCGCAGCATCGCATCGTCGAAGCCGGTCCCCACGCGGCCCACGTACTGCAGGGCGCCGTCGCGATGGGTAGCGAGCAGCAGCGAGCCGAAGCCGGTCCGCGAGCGCTTCGGGGCGGTATATCCCACGATGACGAATTCGTCCCCCTGCGCGTGCTTGGACTTCAGCCAGGTCGTGCTGCGGCCCTCGACGTAGCGCGCATCGTGGCGCTTGCTGACGATGCCCTCCATGCCCTGCCGCTTGCTGGCGGCAAACACCTCGGCGCCATGGCCGGCGATGTGCCGGCTGAGCGCGAGCACGGGATCCGCGTCCCCGAGCAGCTCCGCCAGCAGCGCCTTGCGATCCTCGAGCGCAACGTGCGCGAGGTCGTAGCCGCCCAGCGACGGCAGGTCGAACAGCATGCAGCGCAGCGGCGCGTTGGAGCTGCCGGAAATCGCCTTCTGCAGCAGCCCGAAATCGTCGTTGCCCTGCGGCGTCAGCGCGACGAGCTCGCCGTCGAAGGTGGCGTCGTCGGCGCCCAGGGCCTCGAAGGCCTTCACGAGGTCCGGGTAATCCGGGGTCCAGTCCAGCCCGTTGCGCGAACGCAGCTTCGCCCGGCCGCCGGCGACATCGACCAGCAGGCGGTAGCCGTCCCACTTGAGCTCGTGCAGCCAGTCGTCGCCGGCCGGCGGCGCGGCGCGCAGCGTCGCGAGTTGCGGCGCCGGCGGCTTCCAGCCGCGCGGCTTCCTGCGCGCGCCCGCGAGCGCGGCGGCACGCGCGGCCCAGTCGACGCGTCGCGGGCGCGCGCGCGGGCGGCCAGCAGGCGTCGCCTTCTTCGCCGCCTTGGCCGACCGTTTCCCGGTCGCCCGCGCAGTGCCCTCCCAGCTACCGTTCGCGTCCGTGCCCTGGCCGTCCAGCAGATCGTCGGCCTCCAGGTCGCCGGCCCAGGCGTCGTCGCGCTTGAACAGCAGCCACTGTGGCTTGCCGCTGCGCACCTGCGCGGTGCGCACCAGCTTCCAGCCGCCGTGCAACCTCTCGCCGTGCAGCACGAAATCGATCTTGCCGGTGGCCAGCGCCTCCAGCGGATCGCCCTCGGCGCTCCACACGCCGCGATCGAAGATGTCCACGTGGCCGGCGCCGTACTGGCCTTTCGGGATATCGCCCTCGAAGTCGGCATAGCGGAGCGGGTGGTCCTCGACCTCCACCGCGAGCCGGCGCTCGCCGACGCGGAACGAGGGCCCCTTCGGCACCGCCCAGCTCTTGAGCGTGCCGTCCATCTCCAGCCGGAAGTCGTAGTGGCGGGCGCGGGCCTGGTGCAGCTGGACCACGAAGATCGGGCGGCGGCCGCGCTTGCCGGGTGCCGCGTCGTCGCCGGGTTCCGGGGTATCGCCGAAGCGGCGCTTGCGGGCGTATTCGCGCAGGCTCACCGCGGCGATCTCACGCGCGCTTGCGCGCCGCCTTCGACGGGGCTTTCCTGACGGTCTTCTTCGTCGGCGCCTTGCGGGCGGCTTTCGCCGCCTTCGCGGGCTTGTCCGGCGTCCTCTTCACGGTCGACTTCTTCGCCGGCGTGCGCTTGTTGCGGTCGATGCTCTTCTGCAGCAGCGCCATGAAGTCGACGACGTTCGTCGCCGTCCCCTCCTCGGCCTCCGGCTCTTCCGGCACGCGGCGGACCACGCCGTGCGCCTTCATGCGCTCGTCGATGACCTTGTGCAGCCGCTCGCGGAATTCGTCCCTGTAGTCCGCGGGATCGAACTCGCCGGACATCGTCTCGATCAGCTGCTCGGAGAACGCCAGCTCCTTCGCGGTGATCCGGTAATCGCCCTTCGCGCCTTCCGGGACCGCGTATTCGTCGAAGTCCACGAGCTCCTGCGGGTAGCGCATCATCAGCAGCAGGAGCGCGTTGCCGTAGGGCATCACGGCGCACAGGTGCTCGCGCGTGCGGATGACGACCCGGGCGATGCCGACGCGGCCGGTCTTCGCCAGCGCCTCGCGCAGCAGCACGTAGCCCTTCTCCGCCTTCTTGGCGGGCACCAGCACGTAGGGCTTCTCGAAATAGCGCGAATCGATCGAGCCGGCCTCGACGAAGGCCTCGACGTCGATCGCATCGTGGCTCTCGGGCGCGGCGGAGGCGATGTCCTCCTGCTCCAGCACGACGTAGCTGCCCTTGTCGTATTCGTAGGCCTTGACGATGTCCTTCCACGGCACTTCCTCGCCGGTCTCGGCGTTGACGCGCTCGTAACGGATCGGCGCGTTGTCGCGCGCGTCGAGCATGCGGAAGGAAATATCGGTGCGGCGCTCCCCGGACATCAGCGAGACCGGGATGTTGAGCAGGCCGAAGGAAAGCGTTCCGGTCCAGACGGGGCGTGCCATGACGGCCTCCTGTACGGCTGCGGCGCGACGGCGGCACCTCCACGGCCACCGTGGCTCGTCGCTGCCGGAGAGCAGCCGCGCCGCGCGGCGCGGCCGGCTCAGAACACCGGTGCGTCGTCGCGCAGGCGATCCTCGCGCAGCAGCCTGGCGACCTGCCAGGCAGCGTGGGCGTCGCCGCGGACCTCGGCCCAGGACAACGGCGAATTGCCGCGCACCGCGCGCCAGTCCCCGGCCATGTGCGGCTCGACCTCGCCCCAGGGGCGCCCCGGGTACAGATCGGTCGCCGCTTCGCCGAAGACCCGCGCGCGGGCACGGCCTTCGTCGCGGTTGCGTGGGGAGACGCGGCGCAGATGGACGACGGACATCGGGACAACTCCGGCTTGCTGGCGATGTCGGCATTAGTGCAGGGCCGGCATTCGAGGCGCGTGAAGAACGCCCGTCGCGCATTCAGCCGTACCGTGGTTCAGCGCGGGGCGAGATAGCCGCCCGGCACGCCCTGCGGCGACAGCACGAGTTGCCACAACTGGATCCGGCGCGCGCGGAAGGCCGCCATCGAGGCGGCCAGGTAGAACCGCCACATGCGCCGGAAACGTTCGTCGTAGCGCGGCGGCAGCGTATCCCAGGCGGCCTCGATGTTGGCGCGCCAGGCCTGCAGCGTGCGGTCGTAGTCGGTGCCGAAGCCGTGCCAGTCCTCGAGCACGAACAGGCCCTCGGCGGCGGCGGCGATCTGCGCCGCCGACGGCAGCATCGAGTTGGGGAAGATGTAGCGCGCGATCCACGGGTCGGTATGCCGCACCGAGACGTTGCTGCCGATGCAGTGCAGCAGGAACAGGCCGCCGCCGGTCGCCGGGTCCGGGCGCAGGCAGCGCCGCGCGACTTCGAAATAGGCGCGGTAGTTCCTGGCGCCGACGTGCTCGAACATGCCGATCGAGAAGATCCGGTCGAAACGCTCGCCCGCGCCGTCGGCGGCGAGCGCGTGGTAGTCCTGCAGGCGGATCTCCACCGGCAGGCCGGCGCACAGCCGGTGCGCGTGCTGCGCCTGCTCGCGCGAGATGGTGACGCCGACGCCTTCCACGCCGTAGCGCTGCGCGGCGTACTGGAGCGCCTCGCCCCAGCCGCAGCCGATGTCGAGCACGCGCATGCCGGGGCGCAGGCCGAGCTTGCGGCAGACGAGGTCGAGCTTGGCTTCCTGCGCGGCGTCCAAATCCGCGGCCTGGAGCCAGTAGCCGCAGCTGTAGACCATGCGCCGGCCGAGCATGGCCGCGAACAGGTCGTTGCCCAGGTCGTAGTGCCGCTCGCCGACCGCCAGCGCGCGCCGCCCGGCCTGCAGGTTGAGCAGCCAGGCGCGCAGGTCGTCCAGGCGCGAACGCAGGCCGTGCACGCGGCCGTCGGTGCCGTGGCGCAGCAGCCGGTGGAGCATGCCGTCGAGCGAACCGACCCGCCACCAGCCGTCCATGTACGACTCGCCCAGGCCGAGCGAGCCCTGCCGCAGCACCCGGCCGTAGAAACGCGGGTCGAGGATCTGCGGGTCGCATTCGCCCGGGCCGTCGGCCTGCAGGCCGGCCTCTTCCAGCAATCCGGTGACGCGCTGTCGCAAGGGATGCATCGCCATGCTGCCTCCGCATGCCTGTCGATGGCGCCCGCCTCAGCCGCCGGCGAACAGCGCCCGGTACTGCGGCGCGATCTTCGGCAGCAGCACTTCGGCCGGGACCTCGACCGTCTGCACGCCGTCGGCGTACGGCCCCACCTGGTAGGGCGGGAACACGAACCGCAGCGCGCGGATCCTGCCGTCGCCATCGAGTACCGGCTCGAACTGGGCGAAGTTCTCCGGCTCCGGCGCGGTGCCCTCGTCGATCATGCGCGAGGCGTTGCCGACGATCTCGGCGCGCTCGGCCGGCGGCGGCGCGTCGGCGTCCACGCGCTGCGACAGGGCCGTCAGCAATTGCTCGCGGACGTAGCCGGCGATCTGGCGCCAGGCCCGCGGGTCGGGAATCAGTTCGGCCGCAGTCAGCTGCCGGTCCTGCTGCGCCAGCCACACGAAGCGCGCCAGCAGCGGATTGCCGTGGGCGCCGCCGGTGTAGCTGCTGCCGTCGGCGGCGATCGCGACCAACTGCGGGGTGACGGCCAACTCGCTGAAGGCCAGCGACAGGTCGTAGGGTGCGCTCGGCCGGCCCTCGCCCAGGCCCGCGACCGCCTGCATCAGTTCCTCGCGGGCGGCATCGGCATAGGCCTCGAGCGCAGCCGCCAGGCCCGGGTAGCGGTTGGCCACCGGCGGGTAGCTGATGCCGATCAGGTAGCGCGGATCGCGTTCGACCACATCCTGCAGGGGCGGTGCTGCGGCGGCAGGGGCCGCGGCCGTGGCCGCCGCCCGGTCCGGCGCGGAAGGGGGCGCCGCCGGTTCGCGACGGCACGCAGCCAGGGCCAGCAGCAACACGACGGGAAGCAGCAGGCAGGCAACTCGGGACACGGCGGGCTCCTTTCCCGGCATGGACCGCAGTCACGATAGCGAGCGCGGCGTGATGTCTCAATGCACATCCGCGCGCGAGCGTCCCGGTAGCAAAGTCCCCTTCCTCCGGCTCCAGGGTCAGGCGTTGCTGCCGGGCTGGGGGTGCTACGCCATCCTGATGGCGTGCTTTCTTCAAATCGGGTTGCAGGCCACGCCTGGCCTGACCTCAAGTCATGGCCTGCACTCGGGAGATCGGCTTCGGACGGAGTCGCCGCCCGGCGGGCTGGGGGTGCTGCGCCCTCCTGACGACCTCCTGTCTTTAAGTCGGGGCGTGGACCCTCCATGGTCCACTCTCCGCACCCC
>NZ_QVPD01000039.1 GCF_003416885.1 Cognatiluteimonas weifangensis | reverse complement strand
GCTGCGCCCTCCTGACGACCTCCTGTCTTTAAGTCGGGTCGTGGACCATCCATGGTCCACTCTCCGCACCCCCAGCCCGCCGGGCGGCGACTTCGCGAGCTTGGAGTTCATCGCTTCTGGCTGGTTTTCTCTACAAGCGCCGACTTACTTGCCCGGAAGCCGGTGGCCCGGCCTGTGCGGGACCGTCGGCGGCATGGATGCCGCCGAGGAGCCTACAGGGACGTATTCACGGCGTGTCCCGCACA
>NZ_QVPD01000038.1 GCF_003416885.1 Cognatiluteimonas weifangensis | reverse complement strand
CCTCTTCTACGCCAACAACACCGGCGTGGTCGACAGCTATTCCGGCAACCTGGTCTGGAAGGTCAAGAACAACACCTGCCCCACCGGCAGCCTCTGCGGTCAGGATCCCAAACTCGCCAACATGACCCTCGCCTCCTTCGATGCCACACCCCTCGCCGGCAGCCCCGTCATCGACAAGGCCCCCACCATCAGCGCCGTCACCACCGACTTCCTGCTGCAAAAACGCCCCGCAGGACCCGCCAACGAC
>NZ_QVPD01000037.1 GCF_003416885.1 Cognatiluteimonas weifangensis | reverse complement strand
TGGGGGTGCTGCGCCCTCCTGACGACCTCCTGTCTTTAAGTCGGGTCGTGGACCATCCATGGTCCACTCTCCGCACCCCCAGCCCGCCGGGCGGCGACTCGGCGAGATTGGAGGTCATCGCTCCGGGCTGGTTTTCTCTACAAGCGCCAACTCACTTGCCCGGAAGCCGGTGGCCCGGCCTGTGCGGGACCGTCGGCGGCATGGATGCCGCCGAGGAGCCTACAGGGACGTATTCACGGCGTGTCCCG
>NZ_QVPD01000036.1 GCF_003416885.1 Cognatiluteimonas weifangensis | reverse complement strand
GAAGCCGGTGGCCCGGCCTGTGCGGGACACGCCGTGAATACGTCCCTGTAGGCTCCTCGGCGGCATCCATGCCGCCGACGGTCCCGCACAGGCCCGGCCGCCGGCTTCTGCACAGTGAGTCGGCGCCTGTGAAAAAAGCTGCCAGAAGCGGTGGACTCCAAGCTCGCCAAGTCGCCGCCCGGCGGGCTGGGGGTGCGGAGAGTGGACCATGGAGGGTCCACGCCCCGACTTAAAGACAGGAGGTCGTCAGGAGGGCGCAGCACCCCCAGCCCGCCGGGCGGCGACTCC
>NZ_QVPD01000035.1 GCF_003416885.1 Cognatiluteimonas weifangensis | reverse complement strand
GGGTGCGGAGAGTGGACCATGGATGGTCCACGACCCGACTTAAAGACAGGAGGTCGTCAGGAGGGCGCAGCACCCCCAGCCCGTCGGGCGGCGACTCCTTCCGAAGCCGATCTCCCGAGGCCAGGCCACGACTCGAGAACAGGCCGAGGATGACCTGCGCCCAACTTCAATGACAGGACATCGTCAGGAGGGCGAAGTACCCCCCAGCCTGTCGGGCGGCGACTCCGTCCGAAGCCGATCTCCCGAAGCCTGGCCTGACTCGAGATCAGGCCAAAGATGAGCTGTGCCCAACTTCAATGACAGGAGGTCGTC
>NZ_QVPD01000034.1 GCF_003416885.1 Cognatiluteimonas weifangensis | reverse complement strand
GCCTAACGCCTGAATTAAGCCGAGCCGCGCAGCGGCTTCGGCTTGAATGAATTGTTATGCGCTGACCAAGTGGCGAGGCGACGCAACACCACGAAACTAATCCAATCGGGAGCCAGAGGGAAGCGCGACCGGCCCACGGCAATGAGAGGCGATGCTTGCCCGGCCGAAGCCTGAGGCGCGGCTGCCGGGGCGAGTACTCACCTGGGGCGCAGGAGTGAGCGCAGCGATGGACGATATGGGGCGCGAACTGTCCGGGGCGCAATGCCAGGCTGCCGAGCGCCAACGCAGTGCAACCGAAGCGACGCCGTTGCCTTGCCGCGACGCAACTGCAGTGACCGACGGA
>NZ_QVPD01000033.1 GCF_003416885.1 Cognatiluteimonas weifangensis | reverse complement strand
GTTAGGCCCCAATGGTGGAATTCCGGCAACCCATCGAAGATCTGAACTCAGTCCACTCGGCGCGGGCTTGGCAGCGCCATCGTTACCTGCATCGAGCCGCAACATCGCTCTTGGTTACAGTGGCTTCGTGTGTCGGCTTAGCGATAAAGTCTGGCTATCTGCCGGAGCCTCGCGCGTCGATTTGGGCGCCAGTTGGTGAGGCTATCGTGTCTGCTTTCCCACAGGCCGGCGTAGTTTTAGCAGTGGGCAGCTCGTTGGCAACGGCTGTTTTCGTGTACATGGCGTATGCACCTTGGGTTACTCGGCGCAGGTTACGGCGGCTTGGGGCCTAACAATTCATTCAAGCCGAAGCCGCTTCGCGGCTCGGCTTAATTCAGGCGTTA
>NZ_QVPD01000032.1 GCF_003416885.1 Cognatiluteimonas weifangensis | reverse complement strand
CTAACGCCTGAATTAAGCCGAGCCGCGAAGCGGCTTCGGCTTGAATGAATTGTTAGGCCGCGTATCCATGCAACAGCTAGAGCGCGACCTAGAAGAACAAAGGTACCTGCGCAAGGATGGCAAGAATGGACAACCAGAACATAAGAACTGCAAATTCTTGTGGCACAACGGGTTTGCTGGACCCATAGGCGCCTCGCGCGAACATTGCAGAAACAATCACAAAAAGACACACCCGCGAAACATTTGATTGAAGCGCTGAGGACTCATAAGGCGAAAAGAGTGACCAAAGCAAGATCGCGCATGCGGTCAGTGCTGCCGTAGTAGAGGCTCGATCTACGTAAGTCTTCATGAGCGGCCTAACGCCTGAATTAAGCCGAGCCGCG
>NZ_QVPD01000031.1 GCF_003416885.1 Cognatiluteimonas weifangensis | reverse complement strand
TAACGCCTGAGTTAAGCCGACTTGCGTAGCGTAGCCGACAACGTGGCAAGCTTTACCTGCCACGTTGTTGGTGTAGCGAAGCAAGTTCGGCTTGAACGAATTGTTAGGCGGCAACTCACGGGCGATCGGCCGGATAGTCCGGAAGTTGAGCGATGCGCATGGCTCCGATGTCGTCGCTGGCAGACCTGGTTGATGCGTCTATCTCCGCGAGATGTGTCTCAATGGCAATCAAGCGGCTCTCATACTGCTGCATAAGGTTCAAGGCAGTGCCCTCAAGGCGGAACGGCTTGCCTTGGGGCTTGAACAGGATGAGAACGAGCAGAACTACAACGATCCACTCAAAGGTGCCCATGTTTCACTCCCCAAGTTCTTGCGAGCTGTCTATTGCCGCCTAAC
>NZ_QVPD01000030.1 GCF_003416885.1 Cognatiluteimonas weifangensis | reverse complement strand
TTAACAAGGCCAACGCCTAGAGCGAGGCCGGCACCAGCCACACCTATACGTCCGTGGCCATCTTGGACGTCTAGGGCAAAGTGAGCAATAACCATGGATAAGCCGGTGGCCGCGAGGAGCAAGCCAACCACTAGTTGGCCAATTGGACCTGAAACCCGCGGTGATCCAAACACAAAGCGCAAAAAGACCCGGCCTGACCAAAGGAATAGAACCAAGCCAATAACCAGCCCTACGACAACAAATGTGTCCGTCTTCCCGGCCAGGAGGAGGCGAGCCGAGAAATAGGAGGCTGCCCCCATTGCGACGCATAAGAGCAAAGAGGCGAATACTCCGACGAAGCGTTCGCTCTTGGTCGGTAAGCGATCGAAATCCTGCATGAGGCCTAACGCCTGAATTAAGCCGAGCCGCG
>NZ_QVPD01000003.1 GCF_003416885.1 Cognatiluteimonas weifangensis | reverse complement strand
GGGCCATGGATGGCCCACGACCCGACTTAAAGACAGGAGGTCGTCAGGAGGGCGCAGCACCCCCAGCCCGCCGGGCGGCGACTCCCTCCGAAGCCGATCCTGACGTGACGTCAAGCCAGGTATGGCCCGCGCCCCGACTGAGACAGGACGTCGCCAGCAGGCGCAGCCACCTCCAGCCGCCGGGCGGCGACTCCCTCCAAAGCCTGGAACAAAAAAGCCGGCTTGCGCCGGCCTTTTCGCATGCATCGGCGGCGCGGTGCCTACACCGAGTCCCACCACATCCAGAACTCGTCCCACAGGCGCTTGAAGAAACCGCCCTGCTCGACCGCCTCGATCGCCACCAGCGGCCGCTGCGCGATCACCTTGCCGTCCAGCGCCACCTTCACCGTGCCGATGCGCTGGCCCTTGGCGATCGGCGCGACCAGGGTCTTGGGCACGTCCATGGTCGGCTTGAGCTGCGCGTACTTGCCGCGCGGCAGGCTCACCAGCAACGGCTCGGCGACCCCCAGCCGGACCTCGCCGGCCTTGCCCTTCCACACCTTCTGTTTCGCCACTTCCTTGCCGGCGGCGTAAAGCTGATGGGTTTCGTAGAAACGGAAGCCCCAGTTGAGCAGCGCCTGGCTGTCGACCGCGCGCTGGTTCTCGCTGCTGTCGCCCAGCACCACCGAGATCAGGCGCTGGTCGCCGCGCTTGGCCGAGGCCATCAGGCAGTAGCCGGCGTTGGCGGTGTGCCCGGTCTTGATCCCGTCCACCGACGGGTCGCGCCACAGCAGCACGTTGCGGTTGGGCTGGGTGATCGGGCCGACGGTGAATTCCTTGATCTTGTTGTAGGAATACGCCACCGGGAAATCGCGGGCCAGCGCGCGCCCGAGCAGGGCCAGGTCGTAGGCGGTGCTGTAATGGCCTTCGGCCGAGAGCCCGTGCGGATTGACGAAGTGCGAGTTCTTCATGCCGATGCGCTGGGCATAGGCGTTCATCAGCGCCGCGAACGCCTGCTCGCTGCCGGCGACGTGTTCGGCCAGGGCGATCGCGGCGTCGTTGCCGGACTGCACCACCATGCCTTTCTCCATCTCCACCAGCGGCGCGGTCTGGTTGACCGGGAAGCCGCTGTAGCTGCCCTCGGTGCCGGCGCCGCCGGTGCGCCAGGCGTGCTCGCTCATCATCACCTGGTCGTCGGCCTTGACCTTGCCGGCGGCCATTTCCGCGGCGATCACGTAGGAGGTCAGCACCTTGGTGATGCTGGCCGGCTCGCGGCGCGCGTGGATGTTGTCCCCGGCCAGCACCTGGCCGCTGGCCGCATCCATCAGGATCCAGGCGGCGGCGGTGGCGGGTGCCGGCGGCGGCGGGATCGGCAGGGCGTCGCTGAGCGCGGCCGGCCGCGGCGCGGACGGCGCGGGCGTCTGCGCGAGGGCGAGACCGAAGACGGCGACGAGGGCGGCGGCAAGGGCGGCGGGGACTTTCTTCAAGACAACAGGCTCCGGAACGGCCGGCCTTCCGTGACCGGGATGACGGGGGCAGTCCGCAGGCGCAAGCCGCGGACCGGAAACACGCGAGTCTACTCGCGCACGGGTTGCGGCTGGCCGAAGCCCAGGCGCTGGATGCGCGCGACCAGCTCCGGCGTCCGCGCCGGATCGACCGGACCCACGCGCAGACGCCACACCCGGCGGCCGTTGGCGTCGGCGTCCAGCAGCCGCGCGCCGGCGATGCCGGCGCCGTCGAGCAGCGCCAGTGCGCGTTCGGCGTTGGCGTGGGCGGCGAAACTGGCGACCTGCAGGATCAGCCCGGCGCTGGCCGGCGGCGCGTCCGCGACCGTTGCGGCCGTCGCGGCGACGCCAGCGGCAGGCGGCACCACGGCAACCGCAGCGGACACGCCCGGCCCGTCGCCGGTGGCCGCGCCGGCGCCCGAGATCGGCGCTGCGGCCGCAGCCCGGCCCGCGAGCCGGACAGGTGCTTCGACCCCGGCTGCGCCTTCGCGCGGGGCCGGCTTGCCGGTGGCCACGCGCGCGCGGCGCGCGCGCATCCACGCGTCGAACTCGTCGGCGCCCATGGTGCGGCCGTCCTGGCGCATGTCGAAGCGCCATTCGCGGGCCTGCGCGGACCCGGCGGCGGCCGCGGACGCCGACGCCGGCGGGCGCTCGCCAGCCTGGGCGGCGGCGATCGGCAAGGCGCCGACCAGCCGGTCCAGCGCGCTCGGGGGCGACGGCGGGACCGCCGGGGCAGCCGGTGCCGCGGCTGCGGCGGCGGCGATCGCCGGCTCCGGCGGGCGCGCGTCCTCGCCCGGGCTCAAGCCCTGGACTTCGACCTGCGCGGTGCCGGCGCGATCGACGCCGAGTTTCACCGCCGCGGCATAGCTCAGGTCGATGATGCGGCCGTCGTGGAACGGACCGCGGTCGTTGACCCGCACCACCACCGACTTGCCGTTGGCCAGATTGGTGACGCGCGCGTAGCTGGGCAGCGGCAGGGTCTTGTGCGCGGCGCTGAAGGCGTACATGTCGTACACCTCCAGGTTGGAGGTGCGGCGGCCGTGGAACTTGTTGCCGTAGTAGGACGCCAGCCCGGTCTCGGCGTAGCCCTGGGCGCTGTCGAGCACGCGGTAGGACTTGCCCAGCACGCTGTAGGGCGAGCGGTTGCCGTAGCGCGAACGCGGCTCGGCGACCACATCCGGCTCCGGGATCAGGTCGATGTCGGGGATGCCGCCGCTGGGCGCGCTGTCGCGGATGTGCGGCGCATACAGGCCGCCGGCGACGTAATCGCCGCGCTTGCCCGGATCCTCCTGCGCCGGGGCGTAGGGCGAGCGCCGTGCGGGGGTCGCGGGCGACGCCGACCCCGGATCGATCCGCTGCCCGGTCGACGCCGGACCCGACCTGGGCGGCGCGCTGCTGCAGGCGGCCAGCGCGCCGGCGGTGAGCGCCAGGACCAGCCCGCGGGCGCGCGCGGGACTCATGCGCCGGGGGTTCCCGCCGCGTCGCCGGACGGCGGCTCGCTGCCGGCGCGGATCGCCTGCGCCAGCTGGTGCACCGCCAGCGCGTACATCGGCGAGCGGTTGTAGCGGGTGATCACGTAGAAATTGCGGTAGCCGAGCCAGTACTCGCGCCCGGCCGCGCCGTCCAGCGCCAGCAGGGTCGCGCCCTGGTCGGCGGCCACCCGCGGCTCGCCGGGCTGCGGCGTGTAGCCGCGCCGCGCCAGCGCCGCCAGCGGATACACCGGGTCGAGGGTGTCGGGGACGAAATCCGCGGCCGCCGGCGCCCGCGCCGCGCGCGCGACGACCGCGCCGCCGCGCTGCCAGCCGTGGGCCACGAAATAGTTGGCGATCGAGGCGAAGATGTCGTCGCGGTCGCCGATCAGGTCGCGGCGGCCGTCGCCGTCGCCGTCCTTGCCCCAGTTGCGCCAGCTCGAGGGCATGAACTGGCCCCAGCCCATGGCGCCGGCGTAGCTGCCGGTGAGCGCGGCCACGTCGATGCCCTCGTCCTTGCCCAGCGCGAACAGCTGCGCCAGCTCGCCGCCGAAGAACGGCGCGCGCGGGGCGTAGCCGAAGGCCAGCGTGTACAGCGCATCGAGCACGCGGTACTTGCCGGTGATGCGGCCGTAACTGGTTTCCACGCCGATGATCGCGACGATGTACTCGGCCGGCACCCCGCTGCGCGCGGCGACCCGGTCCAGCGCGGCGCGGTGTTCGGCGTAGAACGCGCGCCCGCCCTGGATGCGCGCGTCGTTGAGGAAGATCGGCCGGTACTGCGCCCACGTCCGCACCTTCTCGGCCGGGCGCGAGATGGCGTCGACGATGCCCTGCTGGAACCGCGCCTGTGCCAGCTGCGTGCGGACCGCGGCCGGGTCCAGGCCGTACAGGCCGGCGGCGTAATCGACGAACGCCTCGATCCGCTGCGCCTGCGGCAGCGCCGGGTCGGTCACTGCCGGCGGCGCCAGCGGGCGCTCGGGCGGCTGCGGGATCGGCGGCAGCAGGGGACCCTCGGCAGGCGCAGCCGCGGTCGAGGCCCGCGCCGGGGCGTGCGTGGCGCAGGCCGCCAGCGCCACGCTGGCCAGCAGCCCACAGGCCAGTGCCGGCGCCAGCGGGCGCCACCGCGGCCACGATCGGTACTGTCTGGACGTTGCGCGTCGGATCATCGGCGCGAGGGTAGCATGCGCTCCGGCAGGCTCAACCTCGGCGCCGCGCACGCACGCGCAGCCGAAAATGCGGTCGCGCGTCGACTCCCGGGCCGCCGCATCAACACGCCGCCGGACCCGGTCCGGTTCAATAGCCGTGCATCGGCTTGTGCGCGCGGACCGCCATCACCACGCCCAGGCCCGCCAGCAGCGACACCGCCGAGGTGCCGCCGTAACTGAGCAGCGGCATCGGCACGCCCACCACCGGCAGCAGCCCGGAAATCATGCCGCCGTTGACGATCACGTACACGAACAGCGACAGCCCCAGGCTGCCGGCGAGCAGCCGCGAATAGCCGTCGCGCGCCGACGCCGCGATCCACAGGCAGCGGCCGACGATGAACAGGTACAACGCCAGCACCGTCGCCACCCCGACCCAGCCGAACTCCTCGCTCAGCACCGCGAAGATGAAGTCGGTGGTGTGCTCGGGCAGGTAGTCCAGGTGCGACTGCGAGCCCTGGCCCCAGCCCTTGCCGGTGAGGCCGCCGGCGCCGATCGCGATCTTGGACTGGATGATGTTCCAGCCCGCCCCCAGCGGGTCGGACTCGGGGTCGAGGAAGGTCAGGATGCGGTCCTTCTGGTACGGCTTGAGCAGCCAGAACCAGGCCACCGGCGCGGCCGCGGCGATGCCGCCGGCCGCTGCCACGAACCACCACCACGACAGCCCGGCCAGGAACAGCACGAACGCACCGCTGGCCGCGACCAGCATCGCGGTGCCGAAATCCGGCTGCAGCAGGATCAGTCCGGTCGGCAGCGCGACCAGCGCGACCGCGCTGAGCACCACCCCGAACCGCGGCGGCAGCGGCTCGCGGTTGAGGTACCAGGCCAGCATCATCGGCAGGGTCAGCTTGAGCAGTTCCGCCGGCTGGAAATAGAACAGCTTCAGGTCGATCCAGTGGCGGCCGGAGCGGCCGGTGCCGATCGCCAGCACCAGCAGCAGCGGCAGCAGGGTCAGCGCATACGCCCCCGGCGTGACGTTGCGCAGCCGGTGCGGCGGCACCCGCGACAGCGCCCACAGCGCGGCGAAGCCCACCGCGTAGCGCGCGCCCTGCGCCAGCACCAGCCGCGGCGATTCGCCGCCGGCGCTGTACAGCACCGCCAGCCCGATCGCCATCAATGCCGCCAGGGCGACGCACAGCGGCCAGTCGAGGGTGCGCGCGAGCCGCGCGGCGAGGTCGTACAGCCAGCGCAGGATCGCGTTCATGGCCGCGCCGCCGGCCGCGGCGCCGCGGTGCTGCTCGCATGCGCCTGCACGTTGCCGAAGTCGGCCAGCGGAGCGCCGTCGGCGCCGGTGCGGGCGGGCGGCGCCGGCGGCGCGCCGAGCAGCCAGGCGTCCAGGATCTTGCGCGCGATCGGCGCGGCGGTGGTGGAGCCGAACCCGCCGTGCTCGACCATGACCGCGACCGCGATCGTCGGCGCCTGCGCCGGCGCGTAGCCGATGAACCAGGCCTGGTGGCGCAGGTGCAGCGGCAGCGCGTGCGGATCGGCGCTGACGTTGCCCTTGCGGCTGACCTTCTGCGCGGTGCCGGTCTTGCCGGCGATCAGGTAGGGCACATCGCGACCGATCGCGTAGTAGGCGGTACCGCCGGGCGCGGTGGTGGCGATCATGCCCTCGCGCACCGCCTGCAGGTGCCCGGGCTGGTCGCTGACGCGCTGCGGCGGCGGTTCGGGCAGCGCCTGCCACGGCGCGTTGTAGCCGTCGCGGCGCTGCCGCACCAGGTGCAGGCGCCGCAGCTGGCCGTCGTCGGCCAGCGCCGCGGTGGCGCGCGCCAGTTGCAGCACCGTCGTCTTCCAGTAGCCCTGGCCGATGCCGGCGATCACGGTCTCGCCGACGTACCACGGCTCCTTGCTGTGCGCCGCCTTCCACTGCGGCGAGGGCAGGATGCCGGCGCTCTCGCCGACCAGGTCGATCCCGGTGGGCGCGCCGAAGCCGTACTTGCGCATCCACGCATCGAAGCGGGCGATGCCCATGTCCAGCGCCAGCTTGTAGTAGTAGGTGTTGACCGAGGCGGCGATCGACTTGCGCAGGTCGGTCCAGCCGTGGCCGCCGGCGTGCGAGTCGCGGTAGCCGCGGCGCTGGCCGGGGATGTGGAACTCGCCGGTCGACAGCACCCGGTCCGACGGCGTGCGCAGGCCGCTGTCGAGCCCGGCCAGGGCGAGGAACGGCTTCACCGTGGAGCCCGGCGGGCCGCCACCGAGCACGTTGCGGTTGAACAGCGGCCGCGACGGGTTGTCGATCAGCGCCTGGTAGGCGTCGTGGGAAATGCCGTTGACGAACGCGTTGGGGTCGTAGCTGGGCAGGCTGACCATCGCCAGGATCTCGCCGCTGCGCGGATCCACCGCCACCGCCGAACCGTCGAAGTCGCCGAACGCCGCGACCGCGGCGCGCTGCAGCTCCAGGTCGATCGACAGCTTGAGGTCGGCCCCCGGCACCGCCGGCACCCGGCCGACGGTGCCCAGCGCGCGGCCCTCGACGTTGGTCTCGACCTGCTCGTAGCCGACGCGGCCGCGCAGCGCGGCGTCGTAATAGCGCTCGATCCCGGCCTTGCCGGTATGGGTGAAAGCGCTGTCGGCCGCGTCCGGCTGCTTGAGGTCCTGCTCGTCGATGCGGCCGACGTAGCCGATCACGTGCGCGAGCAGGGCGCCGTGGGGATAGCGGCGGTTGAGGTAGGGCACCAGCTCCACGCCGGGGAAACGCCAGCGGTCGACCGCGAAGCGCGCGGCCTCTTCCGGGCTCAGCCGCGGCTTCAGCGTGATCGGTTTGAAGCGCTTGCCGGCGCGGCGCGCGGCCTCGAACCGCGCCAGCTCCTCGGCGTCGAGCGCGACGATGCGCCGCAGCGCCGGCAGCCAGGCCCGCGGCGGGCCGGCTTCCAGCGGAGTGACGTCGAGCCGGTAGGCGGGCACGTTGTCGGCCAGCACGCGGCCCTCGCGGTCCAGGATCAGCCCGCGTCCGGGCAGCACCGGCCGCGGCTTGACCCGGTTGGCCTCCGAGCGCATCGCATAGTCGTGGTGCTCCAGCACCTGCAGCCGGAAATACCAGGCGGCGAGTCCGCCCAGCGTCAGCAGCACGACCGCGAAGCCGATCGCCGCGCGCACGCGGAACTGCATCGCCTCGGCGCCCGGGGACTTGAGCTGGCGGCGGCGCGGACCCATCGCTCAGCCGCGGCGCCCCAGCCGCAAGGTATCCAGCAGCAGGAACACCGGCGTCCACAGCAGCATCCCCAGCAGCGGCGCCCACCAGAAACTCCACGGCAGCTGCGGCTCGCCCAGCATCAGGTGCAGCGCGGCGCTGACCACGCGGTCGTTGAGCAGCAGGCCGCCGATCGCCAGCGCCTGCTGCGACAGCGGGAAGAACCGCAGCTGCGCGCGGAAGCGCTGCACGATGAAGGCGACGATCACCAGCCGCAGCGCCTGTTCGCCGAGCAGGCCGCCGAAGGCGAGGTCGGCGATCACGCCCAGGGCGAAGGCGGCCCCCAGGCCGATGCGGGTGGGCGCCTGCAGCAGCCAGTACACCAGCGCCAGCGCCAGCCAGTACGGCCGCAACGGCTGCAGCCACGCCGGCAGCGGCAGCAGCCCCAGCAGCAGCGCCACCAGCAGGCTCAGCGGCAGCAGCCACGGGCGCTGGCCGCGGCTCATGGGGTGCGCTCCGCCGCGGCAGCGGGTGCGGACTCCGGGGCGCGGGCGGCGGCGGTCGGCGCCCGCGCCTGCGACGATTGCGCCGGCCGCGCCGGCGGCGGCGCCTCCCGCAGTCCCGCGGCCGAGCCCCGGCTCTTGAGCAGCAGCACGTCGCGGCCGCGATCCAGCTGCGCGGCCGGGTCGAGGTCGCCGACCAGGAAGGCGCGGCTGTCGTCGGGGCGCAGCGCGGTCAGCGTGCCGACCGGGAAACCGGCCGGGAAGCGCCCGCCCAGTCCCGAAGTGACGACCGCGTCGCCGACCCGCACGTCGCTGGACAGGGGAATGTTGGCCAGCTCCAGCTGGTCGCTGCGGCCCTTGCCGTACGCCACCAGGCGCACGCCGCTGCGCGCCACCACCACCGGCACCGCATGGTCGGGATCGGTCAGCAGCAGCACCGTCGCCGTGCCCGGCTGCACCGCGATGATCTGGCCGAGCAGGCCGCCGGCGTCGATCACGCTCTGCCCGGCGTGGACGCCGTCGCGGCTGCCGGCATCGAGCACCAGCCGCTGCCGGGTGGGGTCCAGGTCGATGTCCAGGATCGGCGCCAGCTGCACGTCCAGGCCGCCGCGCTCGGCCGCGCCCAGCAGGCCGCGCAGGCGCGCGTTCTCGGCCGCCGCGGTCTGCAGCCGCGCCAGCCGCGCGCTGCCGATCAGCAGCGCGTTGCGCAGCATGCGGTTCTCGCGTACCAGGCGCGAGCGGGTGGCGGCGCTGTCGCGGATGTTGTCGCCCACCCGCCCGGGCAGGCCGGCGAGCCACCACAGCGGCTGCACCGCCAGCTCGCCGCGGGCGCGGATCTGCGCCAGCCAGCCGCCGCGGTGGTCGAGCACGATCAGCGCGACCGCGAGCGCCAGGTACGCCAGCAGCCGCAGCGTACCGGCGACATCGCCGGAACGGGCAGCAGGGGAACCGGCATAGGCGGGCACGTTCGCGGGATTCGGCAGGCGGTCGGTGGCGGGATGGAACGGCGTCCCGGCAGCGCCGGGCGATGCAGCGGCTCCGTGCCGCCCGCGACGCGCGGCGTGCGCGAACCGCGCCCCGCCGAGGATCGATGCATCGATTGTGTCCGAAGACGCGCGCGTTTTGTAGCCGCGTCGTCACGCAACAGGAGCGCAGCCCCGCATCCGGCCCGGCGACGGGCCAACGCCAGCGGTCGCAGACCGCTTGCGGCGCATGGATGCGTCCGAAGACATGGTCCATGGAGGGACCAACACCAGCGGCTCCTTGCCGCTGGCGGCGGCGGACAAAAGTCGCACTTTTGCCCGTCGCTTCGGGGCCGGCCCTGGATGGCCGATCCCCGAATACGGTTATTCCGGGGCGAAGAACTCGTTGCCGTGCATGTCCACCAGCTCCAGCGCGCGGCCGCCGCCGCGGGCGACGCAGGTCAGCGGGTCGTCGGCCACCTGCACGTGCAGGCCGGTCTCCTCGCTGATCAGGCGGTCCAGGTCGCGCAGCATGGCGCCGCCGCCGGTGAGCACGATGCCGCGCTCGGCGACGTCGGCGCACAGCTCCGGCGGGGTCTGCTCCAGCGCCTGGCGGATCGCGGCCACGATCCCGGCCAGCGGCTCGCGCAGCGCCTCCAGCACCTCGTTGGAGTTGATCGTGATCATCTTCGGCACGCCCTCGGCCAGGTGGCGGCCGGAGATCTCGATTTCGCGCACGTGCTGCTGCGGGTAGGCGCAGCCGATCTCCAGCTTGATCCGCTCGGCGGTGGCGTCGCCGATCAGCATGCCGTAGGTGCGGCGGACGAAGGCGATGATCGCCTCATCGAAGCGGTCGCCGCCGATCCGCACCGACTGCGAGTAGACGATGCCGTTGAGCGCGATCACCGCGACCTCGGTGGTGCCGCCGCCGATGTCCACCACCATCGAGCCGCGCGCCTCGGTCACCGGCATGCCGGCGCCGATCGCCGCGGCCATCGGCTCCTCGATCAGGAACACCTCGCGGGCGCCGGCTTCTTCCGCCGATTCCTTGATCGCGCGGCGCTCGACCTGGGTGCTGCCGGCCGGCACGCACACCAGCACCCGCGGGCTCGGCCGCAGCATCCGCGACTTGTGCACCTTGCGGATGAAGTACTTGAGCATCTCCTCGGTGTAGGTGAAGTCGGCGATGACGCCGTCCTTCATCGGCCGGATGGTGCTGATGTGGCCGGGAGTGCGGCCGAGCATCTGCTTGGCCTCGGTGCCGACCGCGGCGACCGAGCGCGAGTTGCCGGACAGGCGGTCCTGGCGGATCGCCACCACCGAGGGCTCGTTGAGCACGATCCCCTGGCCGCGGACGTAGATGAGGGTGTTGGCCGTGCCGAGATCGATCGACAGGTCGTTGGAGAACATGCCGCGGAACTTCTTGAACATCGGGGAAGGGCGTCCGTCAGGGGCGGGAACTGGGGAAGCGGGCCGGGTCGGACAGGGGCCATCCGGCCGGGGGACCGGGTCCGCATGCGAACCGCAGGGGATGGGCTAGCCTAGCAACGCCCCCTACCCCGGGCAACCGGAAAATCGCGGGATTTCCGCCGCGGTTTGCGCCGCGCGTCGCGTTTGCGGGCCGCGCCCGCGGCTGGCCTCGCCACCGGCGAGCCGCTACCCTAGCCGCTCGCCGCACGCGGCGACCCCGGCCCGCCGCCGGACCCGTCCGGATTCCCCTTCCCGCCGCCCCGCCGGCCCGCCGGCGCCCACGAGGCTCGTCCATGTCTGCGCTGATCTGCGGTTCCCTGGCCTACGACACCATCATGGTGTTCCCGGACCAGTTCAAGAACCACATCCTCCCGGACAAGGTGCACATCCTCAACGTCTCGTTCCTGGTGCCGCGCATGCGTCGCGAGTTCGGCGGCTGCGCCGGCAACATCGCCTACAACCTGAAGCTGCTGGGTGGCGAGCCGGTGCCGATGGCGACCGTCGGCCAGGACTTCGGCCCCTACCGCGAGTACTTCACCGAGCTGGGCATCGACCTGTCGCGGGTCAAGGAGATCCCGGAGCTGTTCACCCCGCAGGCCTTCATCACCACCGACCACGACAACAACCAGATCACCGCCTTCCACCCCGGCGCGATGATGCGCAGCTACGAGAACCACGTCCGCGACGTGCCCGGGATCAGCATCGGCATCGTCAGCCCGGACGGCTACGAGGGCATGCTGCAGAACGCGCGCGAGTTCGCCGAGGCCGGGATCCCGTTCATCTTCGACCCGGGCCAGGCGATGCCGCTGTTCAACGGCGCCGAACTGCGCGCCTTCATCGAGCAGGCCGACTACGTCACCGTCAACGACTATGAGTCCAACCTGCTGCAGGAGCGCACCGGCTGGGACGAGAAGACCATCGCCGGCAAGGTCGAGGCCTACATCGCCACCCGCGGCCCGCACGGCGCGGTGATCCACGCCGGCGGCAAGGTCATCGAGGTGGCGCCGGCGCACGAACGCCGCATCACCGACCCCACCGGCTGCGGCGACGCGTTCCGCGCCGGGCTGATCTTCGGTATCCAGAAAGGCTGCGACTGGCCGACCATCGGCCGCATCGGCAACCTGATGGGCGCGCTCAAGGTCGAGCACCCGGGCACCCAGAACCAGCGCTTCGACTACGCCGAGTTCGCCGAGCAGTTCCGGCAGCAGTTCGGCTACGCGCTGTAGCGCGGCCGTCGCCGCCCGCCCCTCGCCGCCCGCCGACCGCATCCGGCGGACCGCATCCCGCGATGCAGGAGCGACGCAAGTCGCAAGGGGTCGGCTGCGGGACCGCCGGGCGTGAGCGCGTTCACGGCGCGCCCGCGCCCGTGCTCACCCGCGCCGCCGCCCTGCCGCCGCCCGCCTCACATCACGTGCGCCAGCCACAGCAGTTCGGGCTGCGCCAGGCGCTCGAACTCGCTGTAGGGCATGCGCACCAGATCGGTATGGGTGCCGGCGTTGAACGCGATCTCCGGCTGCCCGACCAGGCGCTCGTCGACATACACCGGGATGCCGTAAAGATGCCCGAACGGCGGCATCGCGCCGATCTCGCAATCCGGGAACGCGTCCCTGAACTCGTCTTCCTGCGCCAGCTCGACCTCGCGGCCGCCGAGCGCGCGCGACAGCCGCGTCAGGTCGATGCGGTAGGCCGCCGGCATCACCATCATCGCCATCTCGCCGTCGACCTTGAGCATCACGGTCTTGGCGAAATGGCGGTTGCCGATGTGCGCGGCGTTGGCGGTCTCCTGCGCGGTCAGGGTGCGCTCGTGGCGCAGCGTGCTGTAGGGCGCGTGGCCCTGGTCGAGGAACTGGTGCAGGCGTGGGGAGAGCATGGTCGCCTCCGTTGGCGCCCCCTCCGCTCCTTCCGCGGCGGCAGCGCTGGCAGGGCCGGGCGCGTGCGTCCTGCGCCGCGCCGCCGGGCATCGGTACGTTCGCCGTGCCCGCCCCGAAGGTACTCCGCGCGCCTTAGCGCGGCGTGATGCCGGCGCGGTCGCGGTTCAATCCCAACCCGGCAACTGCGCGCGATCCAGCCCGCCGACCTCGAACACCGCCGTCTTGCTGCCGACGGCCCTGGTCGGGAACCGGATCTGCAGCAGCTTCGCGCCGCGGGTCATTCGCCACAGCCCGCGCTCGTCCTCGATGAACATCGCGATCGCCTCGTCGGTCTTCGGGCGCGAGGCGGCCATCGCCTTCGGCGCGGCAGCGTCGACCTCGACCTGGACCTTGCAGCCGCCGTAGCAGTCGAAGTCGCCGGCCTGCAGCACCAGGTAGGCGCTTTTGCCCCACGCCGGGTGGTCGCGGAAGATCAGCCGCACCGGCGTGGCGCCGCTGCCGTCGACGTCGACTTCGTCCTTGGCATAGATCGAGGCCGACAATTGCGTGCCGCCCTGCACCGGCTCGCGGTTGTAGCTCCACAGCGCGGCGGTGCGCGACTGCTCGCGCGCGGCCTCGGCCCTGGCCGCGACGGCGTCGAACTGCTTGCGCACCCGCGCTGCGGTCTCGGTCTCCGGGTATTGCGCCAGCAGCACGTCGGCCTGGGCCTTGGCCAGCGCCCAGTTCTGCTGCGCGAGCGCACCGTCGAACGCGGCTTCCGCCTGTTTCGCGGCATCCTCGGCGATCGCGGCCTGCATCGCGGCCTGCGCGGCCGCCTGCTCGACCAGGCGCTGCTTGCGATCGCAAGCAGGCAGGCCCAGCAACAACGTCATCGACAGCAAGACGCACAAAGCCGGCTTCGACAGGTCTGTCATCGGGGTTGTCCTCGTTCGATCAGCGCAACCACGGCATCGGCCACCGCATCGGGGCGTTCCATCAGCGACATGTGGCCGCAATCGTCCAGCAGCACCTGCGTCGCCTGCGGCAGGCGCGCAGCGTACAGCTCCAGCGCGCTGGGATCGATCACCGCGTCCTGCCGGCACCACAGCAGCAGCGCCGGCTGCGCAATGGCGGCGGCGGCGTCGCCGGGCAGGAAGCGTTCGGGGCCGCGACCGATGCGGTCGAGCACCGCCTGCTCGAAGCCGGCGTCGGCGCGGCGGCGCGCGATCAGGCCGCTGGACGCCGGCCACGGGATCCACGGCTTGGCTTCCGGGCGATGGAACACAGTGTCGATATAGCGCGTGAGGCTGGCGCGGTCGTCGACCGCGAACGGATTCCGGCCGGCGAGCACGTCGATGCCGAACCGGTTGTCGTCGAAGCGCACGCCCGCGGCATCCAGCAGCCCGACCCGCGCGACCGCCTCCGGATCGCGCGCCGCCACCAGCGCGGCGATGCCGCCGCCCATGGAATGCCCCAGCAGCACCACCGGCCGGCCCGGCGACAGCGCGCGGATGAACGCGTCCACGCGCGCGGCCTGGGCGCGGAAGCCGTAGTCGGCCCCCGGCTTGCGTTCGCTCTGGCCCCAGCCCGGCAAGTCCGGGATCAGCAACCGGTAGCGGCCGCGCAGGCGCTGCGCCAGCGGATACCAGTTCTCCTTGCTGCCGGTGAAGCCGTGCAGCATCACCACCACCGGCGCGTCGGCGGGTGCGACATCGCTGGACGCATAGACCCAGCGATGGTCGGCGACCTCGATCGTGTCCGCCGCCAGGCCGGCAGCCAGGCGCTGGCGCTCGAACTGCGCGCGCACCAGCAGGTAGGGATCGTGCGCCAGCCAGCCGCCGAGCGCGAACAGGGCGAGCGCCAGCGCGAGGAGCGCGCGTTTGCCGCCGCGCTTCACCGCCGGCGACTCACCCCGCGCCGCCGGCGCCGGCGCGGACGCGGGCACGCAGCGGCATGCGCCCGGACCGGGAGGCGGCTGCCGCCAACCGCGCGGCCGTCGGCGGCAGGCGCGACGGCCTCACTGCGGGTCGGCGGGGGCGCCCGCGGCCTGGGCCTTGGCGATCGCCGCCTCGACCGAGCCGCTGGTGATCGGGTGGTAGCCCGGCCGCGCCTGCGCGAACACCCGCTGCGCGAACTGCAGGCCTTCGGACGTTTTCACCAGCGCGTTGTAGATCGGCATGATCAGCTTGCGGCGGCCGACGCGCTGCATGAACGCGGCCATCGCATCATCGGCGGCGTGGTAGCCGCTGCGCACCGCCAGCGGATACCAGCGCTGCGCGATCTCGCCGTTGGCGGTGCCGGTGAAGTGGTAGGCGCCATCCAGCGCCGCCATCTGCTCGGCGCTCAGCGTGTCCGGCATGCCTTCCAGGAACCGCACCCATTCCTGTGTGCCCCACGCCGAGGTCACGACCGACGCCGGCAGCTTGCCGGTCCCGGTCCAGGCGATGCGCGCGGCATCGACGATGCTGAAACGCTGCGAGCGCAGCCGCGGCGCGGTCGCCGGAATCCCCGGCTGGTACAGCCAGGCGTCGAACTCGGCCTGGTCGACCTTGCCCGGGTGCTTGTCCAGCAGGTTGGCCTTGGCGTACTGCGCGAACTGCGCGCTGGAGATGCTCTGGAACGCGAAATGGTCGAAGTAGCCGCGCAGGAAGGCGTCGAAATCGGCGCGGCCGTAGCGGTGCTCCAGGAACTGCATGAACCAGGCGCCCTTGGTGTAGACGGTGCCGGTGAGGTTCTCGTCCGGGTCCTTGAGGTCGCCCGGCTTCACCACCAGCGGTTGCAGCGGCTTGTTGGCGTCGGTGAATTCCTCGCGCAGCTCCTCGCGAGCGATCACGCTTTCCATGTTGGCGCGCTCCTCGCCGTAGAGCGCCTCCACGATCCGGTTCTCGACGTAGCTGGTCAGGCCCTCGTTGAGCCAGGCGTCGCGCGAGGTCGAAAACGTGACCAGGTTGCCGGACCAGCTGTGCGCCAGCTCGTGCGCGACCAGCGACACCAGCGACTTGTCGCCGACGATCACGGTCGGGGTGGCGAAGGTCAGGCGCGGGTTCTCCATGCCGCCGTAGGGGAACGAGGGCGGCAGCACCAGCAGGTCGTAGCGGCCCCAGCGGTACGGGCCGTACAGCGATTCCGCGGTCTGGATCATCTTCTCGGTGTCTTCGAATTCCTTCTGCGCCTGATCGACCATCGCCGGCTCGGCCCAGACCCCGCTGCGCTCGGAGATCGGCTTGAACACCAGGTCGCCGGCGGCGATCGCCAGCAGGTAGGACGGGATCTTCTGCGGCATGGTGAAGCTGTAATCGCCATCACGCACGGCTTTGGGATCGTTGTCGGCGCTCATCAGCACCATCGTGTCCTTCGGTGCCGTCACGTGCGCGCTGTAGGTGAAGCGCACCTGGGTGGTGTCCTGCAGCGGCACCCAGGAGCGGGCGTGGATCTGCTGCGACTGGCTGAACATGAACGGCTGCCGCTTGCCCTGGGTCATCGATGGCGCCAGCCACTGCAGGCCGGAGGCCTCGGGCGAGGTCCTGTAGGCGATGCGCACGGTGGCGTTGCGCTCGGGCGTCTGGATGGTGAGCTTGCTGCCCAGCAGCGGGTCGGGGTCGGCCAGCGCGTAGCGCAGCGGCGCCCACTGTCCGTCCTTGCCGGCGCCCTCGACCTTGTCGATGGTCAGGTCGCGCGTGTCCAGCAGCAGCTGCGTCGCCTCCGGGTCCAGCCATTCCAGCGCGTAGGTGGCGGTGCCGGCGATCTGCTTCTTGTCGAAGTCGATCGCCAGCTCCAGCCCCAGGTCGGTGGTGCGGACCTGGTCCGGCTGCGCGTAGGAGAACTCGTCGCGGGCGACGGCATCGGTGGACATGGCGGCCTCCGGCTGGGCGGCGGGCGGAGCGGCCCGGTCGGCGGCCGGGGCGGACTCGCGCGCGCAGCCGGCGAAGGCGAAGGCGGCGATGGCGGACAACAGCAGCAGGCGTGGGCGCATGGGCAGGAGCCGATGGGACGGGCCGGCGAGTTTAGCGCCGCCTGCGTGTCCTTGCCGCAAACCCATTCATGGGTCAACCCGACTTGCGGCACTCCTGCGCCGGCACGCAACCGCGCATCGTCTGCATCGCGCAGCTGCACTGGGCCTGCAGTCCCTGCCATTGGTCATGCCAACCCGGACGCCCGCACGTGCATCCCTACCCCCGGACTGCCGACGCCTCCCGGAGAATGCCGCTTGAACCTGCACGCCCTGCTCGCCGCCCTGCTGCTGTGCGCCCCCATTGCCCATGCCCAGGACGCCGGCATACCGGCTCCGGCCGGGGATGTCCCCGGCGGCCGCATCCCGCAGTTGCAGGGCGAGATCGTCATCGACGGCAAACTCGACGACGCGGCTTGGCAGGGCGCGCTGGTGCAGGAGATCGCCTACGACATCCAGCCCGGCGACAACACCCCGGCGCCGGTGAAGACCGTCGTCCGCATCGGCTACACCACCGACGCGCTGTACCTGGCCTACCACGCGTTGGACGACGACCCGTCGCAGATCCGCGCCCACCTGCGCGACCGCGACGCCGCGTTCGACGACGACTGGGTCGGCGTGTTCCTGGACACCTTCAACGACAACCGCCGCGGCTACGAGCTGATCGTCAACCCGCTGGGCGTGCAGGCCGACCTGATCCGCGACGAAACCAACACCAACAACCAGGAAGACACCAGCTGGGACGGGCTGTGGCAGAGCGCCGGCCAGCTCACCGCGGACGGCTACGACGTCGAGATCCGCATCCCGTTCTCGACCCTGCGCTTTCCCACCGGCGGCGGCGACCAGCGCTGGGGCATCTCGCTGTTCCGTAACTGGCCGCGCGACAAGCGCCACCAGCTGACCAGCCACAAGGTGCCGCGCGAGTCCAACTGTTTCCAGTGCGAGTGGGGCAAGTACGAGGGCTTTGCCGGTGCGCACCAGGGCCGCAACCTGGAGGTCGTGCCGACCCTGACCATGGGCAAGTCGCAGCGCCGCGACGCCGCCGGACAGCCCTGGCAAAGCGGCGACAGCTCGATCGAACCGGGCCTGGACGTGAGCTGGGCGCCGTCGCCGGCGATGACCCTCAACGCCACCATCAACCCGGATTTCTCCCAGGTCGAGACCGACCAGCTGCAGCTGAACTTCAACGACAGCTTCGCCCTGTTCTACCAGGAGAAGCGGCCGTTCTTCCTCGAGGGCGCGGACTACTTCACCAGCCAGTTCGACGTGCTCTACACCCGCCAGATCGCCGACCCGGACTTCGGCCTGCGCGTCACCGGCCGCACCGGCAGCGGCGCCTACGGCGCGATCGTCGCGCGCGACGCCACCACCTTGCTGCTGGTGCCCGGCGTGCTCGGCTCCGGCTTCGAGCAGCTCGACCAGAAGGCGGATGTCGCCGTCGGCCGCTACCGCTACGACTTCAACACCCATGTCAGCGTCGGCGCGATCGGCACCTTCCGCCAAGGCGACGACTACGCCAATAACGTGGCCGGCGTGGATGCGCGCTGGCAACAGGGTGCGCACACCGCCACCGCGCAGCTGCTGCACAGCCAGTCCGAATATCCGCTGGCCATCGTCGACACCTACAAAGACGAACTCGGCGGCGACCCCACACCCACCGGCAACGCCTGGCGCGCCGAATATCTCTACGACAGCCGCAACTGGAACTTCGACGCCTGGCACGAGAACATCGACCCCGGCTTCCGCGCCGACCTGGGCTTCATGGGCCAGGTCGGCTACGACAAGTCGCTGCTCGGCGGCCAGCACACGTGGTACCGCGACGACAAGTCTTTCAACCGCATTTCCGTGTACGCCGATTTCGACGTCACCCACCGCTACGACGGCCAGTTGCTGGAGCGCGAGTGGGAAGGCCAGGCCAGCGTGCAGGGCCCGAAGCAGAGCCAGCTCACCCTGCACGGCATGACCCGCCAGCGCTTCTGGCAGGGCACGCTGTTCGACGAGCACTATGTCGACGTCAACGGCAACTACCGCCCGAGCGGCAACCTGCAACTGGGCGCCTACATGCAGGTGGGCACGATGATCGACCTGGCCGCGGAGCAGACCGGCCGGCGCACGATGCTCGAGGTCTGGGGCAACGCCAACGTCGGTCGTGGCATCGCCATGAACTGGGACCTGATCCGCCAGCGCATGCGCCGCAACGGCGGCACCGCGTTCACCGCCACCGTGCTCAACGCCGGCGGCAGCTGGCAGCTCGACCCGCGCCAGCGCCTGCGCCTGACCCTGCAGGGCAGCGACGTGCAGCGCGACCAGACGTTGTACTTGGACCCGGTCGACGCAACCGCGCGCGACTGGGCCGCGCAGATGGTCTATTCGTACAAGGTGAATCCACACACCGTGGTCTACGCCGGCGCGTCCTATGGCGCGTTCATGGACGACGACAACCCGGACCTGTTCGGCGATACCCGCAGCATGTTCCTGAAGCTCAGTTACGGCTGGCAGCCGTAGGCCGGGAAAAGCAGCCCCTCATCCGCCTTCGGCACCTTCTCCCCGCAAGCGGGGAGAAGGAACAGCATTGCCCCCGCCCCCCGCAGCGGACAGAACCGTCCCCTCGCCCCGCGCAGCGGGGTGAGGGACAGATCCGCGCAGCGGATCAGGGTGAGGGGTGCGTGACAGGCGATGCTGCGCGGCGCGTCGTACAAACAACTGCGCGCCGCAGCAGATTCACGCCTCAGACCCTGTAGCCGGTATGGATCGCGACGATCCCGGCATTGAGGTTGCGGTAGTCCACGCGCGCGAACCCGGCCGCTTCCATCATCGCCTTGAGTTCGTCCTGCGGCGGATGCCGGCGGATCGACTCGGCCAGGTACCGGTAGCTGCCGGCGTCGTGCGCGAACAGTTGCCCGAGCCGCGGCAGCACCTTGAACGAGTGGAAGTCGTAGAGCGGCTTGAACCAGTCGGCCTGCACTTCCGAGAACTCCAGCACCCGCGCCTGCCCGCCGACCTTGAGCACGCGCTGCATCTCGCGCAGCGCGGCATCCTTGTCGGTGACGTTGCGCAGGCCGAAGGCGATGGTGACCAGGTCGAAGCTGGCGTCGGGGAACGGCAGCTGTTCGGCGTTGCACTGCACGTACTCCAGCCCGCGCACCAGCCCGCGGTCGGTCAGGCGGTCGCGACCCACGCGCAGCATGCCGGCGTTGATGTCGCCCAGCACCACCTCGCCGGCGTCGCCGACGCGGTCTTTCAGCAGCGCGGCAATGTCGCCGGTCCCGCCCGCCAGGTCGAGCACGCGATCGCCCTTGCCCACCTGCGCGGTGGCGACGAAGTAGCGTTTCCAGACCCGGTGGATGCCCAGCGACATCAGGTCGTTCATCAGGTCGTAGTTGCCGGCGACCGAGGAGAACACCTGCCCGACCAGCTTCTGCTTGTCGCCGGTGGGCACCTCGCGGTAGCCGAAGTGGGTGGTGTCGGAGGGGTGGGCCGGATCGCTCATGGGCGGATTATCGCATCGCCGTCGCCCCCGATCGATTCGCGCCGCCACGGCCTTTGCACATGCCGGCGTTGCCGTCCGCGCACGCGCCGGCTGCAATCGTCCGGCAACGATGCCCGCCGGTGCCTGCCGGCGGTCGCGCTTGCGGGGGACGGCTCGCCGACGGCGAGCCGCGGCAACGCAATCCACGGGGAGACACACATCATGATGCTGATCTATGCGGCGGTACTGTTCGCGTTGGGCGCCCTGGGCGGGCTGGTACTGGCGCTGCGCGCCTTCAAGGGGCAGGCGCTGCCGCTGCCGCTGGCGCTCGGCCATGGCGTGCTCGGCGCCGCCGGCCTGGTGCTGCTGATCGTCGGCGCGCTCACCGGCAGCGGCAGCCAGACCGCGCGGATCGCCCTCGCGGTGCTGGTGATCGCCGCGCTCGGCGGCTTCTACCTGCTGTCGTTCCACCTGCGCAAGCAGCAGCACCCCAAGGCGGTGATCGGGCTGCATGCGCTGCTGGCGGTGGCCGGGTTCGCGACCCTGCTGGTCGCGATCCTGCAACTGCAGGCCTGAGCCGGACGATGCGCGCACGAGCGGCCCGGCAGCGCCATCCGCTGCATCCGGCGCTGGTGCATTTCCCGATCGCCTGCTGGAGCGCGGTGCCGGTGCTGGACGCGCTGTACCTGCTGCTGCAGACGCCGCTGTGGTGGCGCTGCAGCTTCTGGCTGCTGGCGATCGGGACCGCCACCGCGCTGGCGGCGATGGCGGCCGGGCTGGTCGACCTGCTGCGCCTGGCGGCGGCGCATCCGGCGCAGCGAACCGCGCAGCGCCACCTGCTGCTGATGGGCAGCGCGTGGAGCGTGTTCGTGCTCGACCTGCTGCTGCGCTCACCCACGCACCTGCCCACCGCGGCCATGGCCTGGTCGGGCCTGGCCGCATCGCTGCTCGGGTTCGGGCTGCTGCTGGCCGGCGCCTGGGCCGGCGCCGAACTGGTGTACCGGCACGGCGTCGGCCAGGTGCCGACGCCGGAGCCGTCCGCCGCGGAGCGCGGACCGGCCTGAGGTTCGCCACGTCGCCGGCGCTGCGCCCGGCGGATGAATGCGGGGCCGCAGGTGCGGCGCCGCTCGATTTTGACCCGAATCAATGCGACCGCGCCGGCCGCCCCCATACTCGCCGCAAAGGGGAGAGGGGGCGATGGCCGACGACGGCACACACAGCAGCGGGCCGCTGACCCTGGTAGACGATGCGGCGCTGGACGCCTATCTGGCCGGGTATTCGCGCCAGGCTTTTTCCTCCCCGCGCGAATCGCACGGCCTCGACCTGACCGCCTGGCTGGCGCTGGGCGAGGACGCCGACGAGCGCAGCTACGACACCGCGTTGCGGCTCGGCTTGCCGCTGGTGCGGCTGGCGGCGCTGACGCCGGATCCGGCCGCGCTGGCGCTGATCGCGCCGCGGGTCGCACGCGAACTGCGCGCGGTGCCGCTGCGCGTGCGCGAGGGCATGGTCGCGGTGGCGATGGAGTCGCCGGGCGCGGGCAACGTGCACGCGATGCTCGACTTCCTCAGCCGCGAACGCATCGTCCCGCTGGTCGCCACCCCGCGCGAGATCCGCGAGGCCATCGCCCGCTGCTACGACCGCGCCGAGGACCAGGAGACGGTGCGCCAGCTCGGGCTGGACCCGCTGGCCGGCGCGGTCGATGCCAGCGAGGAGGAAGCGCAGCGACTGGCCCGGCAACGGCCGGTGGTGCACCTGGTCCACACCCTGATCGCCGACGCGGTCGCGCGCCGCGCGTCCGACATCCACCTGCGCCCGGGCCCGCACGGCACCGACGTGCTGTACCGCATCGACGACGAGATGGTGCCGGTGCGTGCGCTGCTGCGGGCGCTGCACCCGGCGGTGGTCTGCCGGATCAAGGTGCTCGGGGCGATGAACCTGGCCGAGCACCGCAAGCCGCAGGACGGCCGCACCAGCTTTGTGCTCGACGACGGGCGCAAGGTCGACCTGCGCATCTCGGTGCTGCCGGCGGTGTTCGGCGAGAGCGTGGTGGTGCGCCTGCTGGACACCAACGAGAGCCTGTGGAGCCTCGACCAGCTCGGGCTGACCGGCGCCGACCGCCAGCGCGTGGACGACGTGATGCAGCGCAGCCACGGCATGTTCCTGGCCACCGGCCCCACCGGCTGCGGCAAGTCCACCACCCTGTACGCGATGCTGCTGGAGCTGCGCAAGCAGCGCATCAACGTGCTCACGATCGAGGACCCGGTCGAGTTCCACATCGAGGACATCCAGCAGATGCAGGTGAACCGGGCCGCCGGCTTCACCTTCGCCAGCGCGATGCGCAACTTCCTGCGCCACGACCCGGACGTGATCATGGTCGGCGAGATCCGCGACCGCGAGACCGCCGACATCGCGGTGGAAAGCGCGCTCACCGGCCACCTGCTGCTGAGCACGCTGCACACCAACACCGCCGCAACCACGGTGACGCGGCTGCTGGACCTGGGCGTGGAAGCCTACCTGCTGCGGGCCTCGTTGCTGGCGGTGATCTCGCAGCGGCTGGTACGGCTGACCTGCGCGCACTGCCGCGAACCCGAGCCGGTCGACGCGCACGTGCGCGCGGCACTGGGCGTGGGCCTGGACGAGGTCTTCCACATCGGCCGCGGCTGCAGCCGCTGCGACGGCCTGGGCGTGCACAAGCGCCAGGCGGTGTACGAGCTGATGGTGCTGACGCCGCGACTGCGGGCGCTGATCGTGCCCGGCGCGGAAGCCGACGCGATCCACGCCGCCGCGATCGAGGAAGGCATGGTGCCGATCACCCGGGCCGCGGTCGCGCTGGCCCGCAGCGGCGCGATCTCGCTGGCCGAAGCCTGGCGGGTGCGGGCGGACTGAGCGCCGCTCAGAGGATGTAGCGCGACAGATCCGGGTCCTGCACCAGCTCGCCCAGGTGCGCGTCGACGTAGGCGCGGTCGATGGCGACCGTGTCGCCGCCGCGGTCCGGGGCCTCGTAGCTGAGCGTGTCGAGCAGGCGCTCGAGCACCGTGTGCAGGCGCCGCGCGCCGATGTTCTCCTGGCGCTCGTTGACCTGCGCGGCGATGTCGGCCAGGCGCTCGATGGCGTCGCCGGCGAAGCGGAGCGCGACGCCCTCGGTCTTCAGCAACTCCACGTACTGCGTGGTCAGCGCCGCTTTCGGTTCGGTCAGGATGCGGACGAAATCGTCCTTGCTCAGCGCGCTCAGCTCGACCCGGATCGGGAAGCGGCCCTGCATCTCCGGAATCAGGTCGCTGGGCTTGGCCAGGTGGAACGCGCCGGAGGCGATGAACAGGATGTGGTCGGTCTTCACCGGCCCGTACTTGGTGCTGACGGTGGAGCCTTCCACCAGCGGCAGCAGGTCGCGCTGCACGCCCTCGCGGCTGACGTCGGCGCCGTAGCCTTCGGCGCGCTTGGCGACCTTGTCGATCTCGTCGATGAAGACGATGCCGTGCTGCTCGCAGGCCTGGATCGCGGCCTCGCGCACTTCCTCCTCGTTGACCAGGCGCGCGGCCTCCTCCTCGACCAGCTGCGGGCGCGCGGCGGCGATCGTCAGGCTGCGCTTGTGGGTCTTGCTGCCGGCGACCTGCGCGAACATCTGCCGCAGCTGCTGGCCCATTTCCTCCATCCCCGGCGGCGCCATGATGTCGACGCCGACGTTGACCGCGGTCTCGATCTCGATCTCGCGCGCATCCAGCGCGCCGCTGCGCAGTTGCTTGCGCAGCTTGGTGCGGGTGTCGCTGTCGGCGGCGTGCCGGGCCGAGGGTTCGGCGCCGATGTCGATCGTGGTCTGGGCGCCGAAGCCGAAGCCGGTCGCCGGCACTTCGCGCCGCGGCAGCAGCGCATCGAGGATCCGCTCCTCGGCGCGCTCCTCGGCCTGGGTGCGTACCCGCGCCTTGGCCTGCTCGCGGTACAGCTTGACCGCGGTGTCGGCCAGGTCGCGGATGATCTGCTCCACGTCCTTGCCGACGTAACCGACCTCGGTGAAGCGGGTCGCCTCGACCTTGACGAACGGCGCGTTGGCCAGGGTCGCCAGCCGCCGCGCGATCTCGGTCTTGCCGACGCCGGTGGGGCCGATCATCAGGATGTTCTTCGGCATCACTTCGTCGCGCAGCTCCGGGGCGAGCTGCATCCGCCGCCAGCGGTTGCGCAGCGCGATCGCCACCGCGCGCTTGGCGGCCTGCTGGCCGACGATGTGCTTGTCCAGCTCCTGCACGATCTCGCGCGGGGTCATGGTGGCGGAGGTGTTTTCGGTCTTGTGCATTTCGGATCCGTTCGTCCTGGGCGTAGCCGCGAAGCGGCAGAGTCGAAGGACATCGCAGTGCCACGGGCCATCCCACCCTTCGACTTCGCGCCTACGGCGCTACGCCCAGGGCGAACGGCCGGATTGTCAGAGTTCCTCGACCACGACGTTGCGGTTGGTGTAGATGCAGATGTCGCCGGCGATGCCCAGCGCCTCGACCGCGACCGCGCGGGCGTCCAGCTGCGTGTGCGCCAGCAGCGCGCGCGCCGCCGACAGCGCGAACGGGCCGCCGGAACCGATCGCGACCAGGCCGTCCTCCGGCTCGATCACGTCGCCGGTGCCGGAAACGATCAGCGAGGTCTCGCGGTCGGCCACCGCCAGCAGCGCCTCGAGCTTGCCGAAGCGACGCTCGGTGCGCCAATCCTTGGCCAGCTCGACCGCGGCGCGGGTCAACTGGCCGTGTTTCTCCAGCTTGGCCTCGAACAACTCGAACAAGGTGAAGGCGTCGGCGGCGGCGCCGGCGAAACCGGCCAGCACCTGGCCGTCCTTGCCCAGCCGGCGCACCTTGCGCGCATTGGCCTTCATCACCGTGTTGCCGAGCGTCACCTGGCCGTCGCCGGCGACCACCACGCGGCCGTCGCGGCGCACCGAGACGATGGTGGTGGCATGGAACACGTTGGGCTGCTGGCTCGGATCCATCGGCGACTCCCGGGAGACCTGACCGATGTGGGGGCCGCCGCGCGGCGTCTCAAGGCGGGTCGGAGCCCGCCGGGGCGAGGTCGGCGGCCGGCAGCCGCTGCAGCACCGGCCACAGCACGCGCTCCTCGAAGCGGACGTGGTCGGTCAGCCGCTGGCCGTACTCGGCGATCGCGGCCGCCGTCGGCGGCATCGCCTGCGCCCGGGCACGCAGCCAGGCGTGGTCGGCGCGCGTGCGCTCCTGCAGCGCCGCCGGCACCGCGGCCGCGTGCCGCCGCAGCAGGGCTTCCTCGGCGGCGAAATGGGCCACCAGCACCTCACGGTGATGGGCCGCGATGCGCGCGCGCAGCGCGGCGACCTCGGCATCGCTCGCGCGCTTGCAGTCGCGCCCCAGCACCAGCGCCTGATGGTGTTCCTGCGACAGCGCGCGCAGCACGCCGCGGCGCGGGAGCTGGTTGGTGGTGTCGGGACGCGCCTCGCTCACGCGGCAACGCCTGCGCCGCGACCGGCGCGGCCGTCGCCAGCGCGCGGCCGCGACGACGCGCTCACCGCTCGCCTCCGGACTTGCGCCGGGCGCGCGGATGTGCGGCGTCGTAGACCTTGGCCAGGTGCTGGAAGTCCAGGTGGGTGTAGATCTGGGTGGTGGCGATGTCGGCGTGGCCCAGCAGTTCCTGCACCCCGCGCAGGTCACCGGAGGATTCCAGCACGTGGCTGGCGAAAGAATGCCGCAGCAGGTGCGGATGCACGCGCTTGAACAGGCCCTGGCGCTGCGCCAGCAGCCGCAGGCGCAGCTGCACCGCGCGCGGGGTGATCGGGCCGTGGCGGCCGGGGAACACCGGCGTCTCGGCGGAGGTCGGCGGCTGTTCAGCGCGCCAGGCCGCCAGCGCGGCGCGCGCATGCGAGCCGACCGGCACGCTGCGCTGCTTGCCGCCCTTGCCCAGCACCGTGACCAGGCCCTCGTCCAGGGCCAGGTCGCGCCAGCGCAGCGCGCACAGTTCCGACAGGCGCAGGCCGGAGGAATAGAACAGCTCCAGCAGCGCGCGGTCGCGCAGGCCCAGCGGCGCATCGGTCGGCACTTCGACCAGCGCCTTGGCCTCGTCCGGGTCCAGCACATGCGGCAGCTTGCGCGGCGCTTTCGGCGCGCGGATCGCGGCGGCGGGGCTGGCGGCGATGCGGCCGCGCTTGAGCAGCCAGCGATAGAAGCTGCGCACCGCCGACAGCCGCCGCTGCAGGCTCTTGGGCGACAGTCCGCGGCGGTGCTCGGCGGCGACGAACGCGCGGATGTCCTCGCTGCCCAGCGCCGGCAGCTCGCGCGCCTGCGCCCGCGCCCAGGCCGCGAGCGCATCGAGGTCGCGGCGGTAGGCGTCCAGCGTGTGCGCCGACATCCGCCGTTCCACCTGCAGGTGGGCGAGGAACTCCTCGACCGGTGCGGCGCTGGCGCTCATCCGCTCAGCGGTCGAAACGGCGCAAGGCGGTCGCCAGCGCCTCGCCCATCATCCGCAGGAACAAGGTGCCCATGCCCGGATAGAAGCGGTTGGGTTCGCGGCTGCCGACCGCGAGCAGGCCGACGCCCGGCAGCGGCAGCAGCGCGCTCGACTGCACCTCCGCGGCGCGTTCGCCGTACAGCAGCGCGTTCTTCTCCGGCTGCAGGCGCCCGCACAGCGGTTCGCCCTCGGCCAGGCAATCGCGGAATGGCGCCAGCGCCGTGTCGTCGCCGGCGATCGTCTGCAGCCAGTCGACGTCGTCCAGGCCGGCGACCGCGTCGAACAGCACGATCCGCACCAGGTCGCCCTGGAAATCCTCGGCCAGCGAGGCCGCCATCGCCCGCAGCGTGTCGGCGGCGCTGGCCTGGCGCAGCAGCGCCAGGGTCAGCTGGTGGGTGCGCACCGCCAGGCGCTCGTTCTCCTGCGCATTGGCGAACAACTCCTGCAGCCGCCGCGACAGCTCGCGGTTCTTGTCGCGCAACACCTCCAGCTGGTAGCTGGCCAGCGACGCCGCCGGGCCCTGCTCGCGTGGCACCACCATGCTGATCGCCAGGTCCGGGAATTGCTGCAAAAACTTCGGATGCCGGCGCAGCCAGGCCGCGACTTCGTGCGCGCCGAGCTTTTCCTGGGCGTGCCTTTCGCTGCTGTCGCTCATGCCAGGAACTCTCCTTCGAAGACGAATGCCGCCGGCCCGGCCATTGTGAGTGGCGCGTCGTCCTCGCGCCAGCCGATGCGCAACGTGCCGCCGGGCAGCACCACCGCGACTTCGCGATCGATGCGGCCGCGGCGCATCAGGATCGCCGCCGCGGCGCAGGCGCCGCTGCCGCAGGCCCGGGTTTCGCCGGCGCCGCGCTCGTACACGCGCAGGCGGATGCGGTCGCGGGCCTGGACCTGGACGAAGCCGACGTTGACCGACTGCGGGAACGCCGCCTGCGCCTGCAGCGCGGCGCCGAGCGCGGCCACCGGCGCGGCCTCGACGGCCTCGACCTCGATCAGCGCGTGCGGGTTGCCCATCGACACCGCGCCGAAGCGCACTTGCCGCCCGTCCACCGCCAGCGCGTATTCGTCCTGCGCCGCGTCGAACCCGAGCAGCGGCAGCGCCTGCGGCGCGAATTGCGGCACGCCCATGGCGATGCGGTAGTGGCCGTCGTCCAGGCGCTCGACCGCGTGCCGGCCGGCGGGGCTGTCGAGCACGAAGCGCGTACCCGTCGCGGCGCCGTCGCGCACCAGCCAGGCGGCGATGCAGCGCGCGCCGTTGCCGCACTGCTGCGCCGGCGAGCCGTCGGCATTCCAGATCCGGTACGCGGCGACCGCTTCCGCGCTGCGCGGCGGCTCCACGGTCAGGATCTGGTCGCAGCCCACGCCGGTGTGGCGGTCGGCGAGCGCGCGGCTGAGCGCGGGCGACGGCGGCGGCGCACCGGCGCGCAGGTCCAGCACGACGAAGTCGTTGCCGGCGCCGTGCATCTTGGTGAAGCGCAGCGGCGTGGCCAGGGGTCGCGGCGCGGCGCCCATCGCTCAGTCGTCGCTGTCGGCAGCGGGCGGCGCCGGCGGGGGTTCGGGCGCGGCGGGCGGCGCAGGCGCAGGGGGCGGCGGCGGGACGCTGTCGTCCGCCGGGGCGGCGTCCTCGGCCGGCGCCGCGGGCGGCGCGTCGGCGTCCGGCGCGGGCATCGCTGGCACGGCTTCGGGCATCTGCGAGGGCAGCAGCAGCGGGCCCTTGTTGCCGCAAGCGGCGAGCAGCAGCGCGGCCGCGACCAGGGCGAGGACGGGGAGCGTTTTCATGCCGGCAGTGTAGCGCGGGCGCCTGCCGGCGGCGCCGTCAACGCGGCTCCGGACGCGTCCACAGCCACAGCGCGACCGCGGCCATGATCGCAGTGCCGGTAGCCGCCATCCAGACCTGCGGCGCGGTCAGAAACAGGATCGCCGCGCAGGCGGACATCATCGCGGTGGCCAGGCGCTTGCCGCGACGGCTGACCGCACCCTGCGCCTGCCAGTCGCGGATCACCGGGCCGAACTGGCGGTGCGCCAGCAGCCAGCGATGCAGGCGCCGTGAGCCGCGCGCGGCGGCGTAGGCGGCCAGCAGCACCAGCGGCACCGTCGGCAGCCCCGGCAGCACGATCCCGACCAGCCCCAGGCCCAGCGCCGCGTAGGCCAGCAGCCACCACGCCCAGCGCCAGCGCCCCGATCCCGGAGCCGCCGCCGGGTCCGGGGGCGGCCGCGGACCGCGCGGCGCCGGCGTCTGCGTCGCCACGTCCTAGCGGGCGGCGACGCCGAGCTGGTCGAGCATGAAGGCGTACATCTCGGCGCGCTCGCGGTAGCGGCGGAAGCGGCCTGACTTGCCGCCGTGGCCGGCTTCCATGTTGGTGCGGAACACGACCGGGTGCGTGCCGGTGTCGAGGTCGCGCAGGCGCGCCACGTACTTGGCCGGCTCCCAGTACTGCACCTGCGAATCCCACAGCCCGGTGCCGACGAACATCGCCGGATACGCCTGCGGCTTGAGGTTGTCGTAGGGCGAATAGCCGAGCATGTAGTCGTAGGACGCGCGGCTCGCCTCCGGGTTGCCCCACTCGTCGTACTCGTTGGTGGTCAGCGGGATGCTGGCGTCCAGCATCGTGGTCACCACGTCCACGAACGGCACCTGCGACAGGATCACGCGGTAATCGTCCGGCGCCAGGTTGGCCACCGCGCCCATCAGCAGGCCGCCGGCGCTGCCGCCCATCGCCGCCACGCGGTCCCTGGCCGCGTACTTGTGCTCGACCAGCCAGCGGGTGACGTCGATGAAGTCGGTGAAGGTGTTGTTCTTGTTGAACAGCTTGCCGTCGTCGTACCAGGCCCGGCCCAGTTCCTGGCCGCCGCGGATGTGCGCCAGCGCGTACACCATGCCGCGGTCGAGCAGGCTGACGATGGTGGCGTTGAAGTTCGGGTCCATCGACAGGCCGTAGCTGCCGTAGCCGTACTGCAGCATGGCCGCGGTGCCGTCGCGCCGGAAGTCCTTGGCGTACACCAGGGTCACCGGGATCCGCGCCTTGCCGTCGCGCGCCGGCACCCAGACGCGCTCGGTGACGTACTTCGACGCGTCGTAACCGGGCACCGGCTGCTGCTTGAGCCGGCGGCGCTTGCCGCTGGCGACGTCGACCTCGTAGGTGATCTCCGGGGTGGTCAGCGAGGTGTAGCCGTAGCGCAGCCAGGTGGTGTCCGGTTCGGCGTTGACGTCGATGCCCATCGAATAGGCGCTCTCGTCGGCCTTGACGTAGTCCTCGCTGCCGTCGCGCTTGCGGATGCGGATGCGCTCCAGCCCCTGCGAACGTTCGGCGATCGCGGTGAAGCCGTCGAACAGCTCGAAGCCCTCGATGTAGACCTGCGGGTCGTGCGCGATCCAGTCCTGCCACTGCGCGCGCGAGTCGGCGCCGTCGGGCGCGACCACCAGCTTGAAGTTGGTGGCGCCGTCGGCATTGGTGCGGATCACCCAGCGCCCGCCGAAATGGTCGGCGTCGTATTCCACGTCGCGCTCGCGCGGGGCCAGCACCGCGAACGCGCCGGGCGCGGCGGCCGGGGTGTAGCGCAGCTCGCTGGAGACGGTGCTGTCCAGGACGATGACCAGGTAGCGGTCGTCGCGGCTGCGGTCCACGCCCATGTAGTAGCTGTCGTCGGTCTCCTCGTAGACCACCGGGTCGGTGGCCGGGTCGCTGCCGAGCACGTGCTGCTTCACCCGCGTGGTCAGCAGCGTGTCCGGATCGTTCTCGACATAGAACACGGTGCGGTTGTCGTCGGCCCAGACCGCGTCGCCGCTGGTGCCGGCGATGGTTTCCGGATAGGTCCGGCCGCTGTCCAGGTCGGTGAAGCGCAGGGTGTACTGGCGGCGGCCGTTGGTGTCGTCGGCCCAGACCAGCAGCCGGTTGTCCTGGCTGACGGCGACCGGGTTGGCGGCGTAGTAGTCGTGGCCGCGGGCCAGCGCGTTCACGTCCAGCAGGATCTGCTCGCCGGCGAAATCGCCGCGGTCGTTGGCGGCCTGGATGCTCACCGCGTCCACGCCGTCGGCAGCGCGGCGGCGGGCATGGACCGGATAGTCCTGGCCGGCGACGTAGCGGCTGTAGTACCACCAGCCGCGCTCGCGGTAGGGCACCGAGCTGTCGTCCTGCTTGATGCGCGCGACGATCTCCCGGTACAGCGTGTCCTCCAGCGTCTTGAGCGGCGCCATCAGCGCGTCGGCGTAGGCGTTCTCGGCGTTCAGGTAGCCGAGCACCTCCGGGCGCTCGCGCTTGTCGTCGCGCAGCCAGTAGTACTCGTCGACGCGCTCGGCGCCGTGTGGCGCCTTGACGACATGCGCCTGGCGGGCGGCATCGGGCGGCGGCGGCAGGGTCTGGGCGAAGGCGGGTGCGGTCATGGCGAGGACGAGGACGAGCAGCGGGGTCGGGAACTGCATGGATGGGGGTTCCGGATGGCGAAGGCAAACGCCCCGCGCGGGGCATCGCGTGGTCAGTGTCCGGCGCCCAGCTGGCGCCACAGGAAGCGGTAGGTCAGCGCCCACACGTGCGCGGATTGCGCGTTGGTAGCGCCGGCGCCGTGGCCGCCTTCGGTGTTCTCGAAGTAGCGCACGTCCTTGCCGGCGGCGAGCATCTTCGCCGCCATCTTGCGGGCGTGGCCGGGATGCACGCGGTCGTCGCGGGTGGTGGTCCAGATGAAGGTCGGCGGGTAGGCCTGCGCCGGATCGAAACGGTGGTACGGCGAGAAACTGCGGATGTAGGTCCAGTCGGCGGTGTCGGGATCGCCGTACTCGGCCATCCACGAGGCGCCGGCCAGCAGGTGGCTGTAGCGCTGCATGTCCAGCAGCGGCACCTGGATCACCACCGCGCCGAACAGCTCCGGATAGCGGGTGAGCATGTTGCCGGTGAGCAGGCCGCCGTTGCTGCCGCCCATGATGCCGAGGTGCTCCGGGCTGGTGATGCCGTGCGCGATCAGGTCGCGGGCCACCGCGGCGAAGTCCTCGTAGGCCTTGTGCCGGTTGGCCTTGAGCGCGGCCTGGTGCCAGCGCGGCCCGTATTCGCCACCGCCGCGGATGTTGGCGACGACGTAGACGCCGCCCCCGCGTTCATCGGTATGCTCGAGCCAGCCCTTGCCGACGATGCCCGAGTACGCCGGCGTCAGCGAGACCTCGAAGCCGCCGTAGCCGTACAGCAGGGTCGGCTGCTTGCCGTCGTGCGGCACGCCCTGGCGGTGGACGATGAAGTACGGCACGCGGGTGCCGTCGGCGCTGCTGGCGAAATGCTGTTCGAGCACCAGGTTGGAGGCGTCGAAGAACGCCGGCATCGACTTCAGCTGCTCCGGCGTCTGCCCGATCTGCGCCAGCGACAGCGTCGTGGGCGTGAGGTAATCGGTCGCGGTCAGCCACACCGCGTCGCTGTCGTCGGCGTCCACCGCGCGCACGTCGAGGGTGCCGATGGCGGGCGCGCCGACGAACTCCGACGCGGTCCAGCCGGCCGCGCCCGGGGTCAGCACGCGCAGCCGGTTCTTGACGTCGTCGAGCACGTTCAGCACCAGGTGCGAGCGGGTCCAGGCGTAGCTTTCCAGCGAGGTCGTCGCGGTGGGCTCGAACAGCATCGCGAACTCGCGCCCGCCGGCCATGAACGCGTCGTAGTGCGTGGCCAGCAGCGCGCCGGCCGGATACGTGCGGCCGCCGACGGTCCACGGCTCGCGCAGCTTCACGGTCAGCCACTCGCGCTGCACGCCCTTTTCGCTGGAGTCGGGCGCCGCGACCTTGACCAGTGCGCCGCCGGGCAGCCGCTGGTACAGCGCCGTGTCGCGACTGTCCAGGTAATGCAGCACGAAGTCGCGCACGAATCCCGGAGTGTGGTCGCGCTCGGCGTAGACGCCGTAGCCGGCGTTGTCGGCGGGACCCTCGAACACGGTGGTCGCCGCCGTCAGCGGGGTGCCGCGCTTCCATTCCTTGGCGAAGCGCGCATAGCCGGCCTTGTTCGACGATTGCGGGCCGAAGTCGGTGACCGCGAACACGGTGTCCGCGTCGATCCAGCGCAGCGCGCCCTTGGCTTCGGGGCGGAAGAAACCGTCCGCGACCCACTGTTTCGTCGTCAGGTCGAACTCGCGGGTGACGTCGGCGTCGGCGCCGCCGCGCGACAGCGCGACCAGGCAGCGCCGGTAGTCGGGCTTGAGGCAGTCGGCGCCGTGCCAGACCCAGTTCTCGCCCTCGGCCTGGTTCAGCGCGTCCAGGTCGATGACGGTTTCCCACGCCGGCTCGGGCTTGCGGTATTCAGCCAGGGTGGTGCGGCGCCACAGGCCGCGCTCGTGCTGCGCGTCCTTCCAGAAGTTGTAGTAGTACTCGCCGAGTTTCTGCACCTCCGGGATCTTGGCGTCGGAATCCAGGATCGCGAGGAGGTCGGCCTGCAACTGCGCGAATTCCGGTCCGCTGGCGAGCTCGGCGTCGGTGCGCGCATTCTGCTGTCGTGCCCAGCCCAGGGCCTGGTCGCCGGTGACGTCCTCCAGCCACAGGTAGGGATCGGCGGTCTGGGCCTGGGGGTCGGCCACGGCGGGCTCCTTCGGATCGGTGGCAAGGGCCGGCGCGGCCAGGGCGAAAATTCCCGCGGCGAGCAGCGCGCGGCAGGCGGTCGGCAACGGCGTCATTCTGGCTCCGGCAACGGCATCGGGCCGGCCAATCTACCATCGGCGGCCGGTTCGCAGCCCGTGAGATGGGGCCGCGCCAGGCTGCGGGGCATCGTTCCGAAGAGACCCGCCATGGCCCGCCATCCCGTCCGCGACCCCATCGTTCCCGATCCGCGCCTGGTGCGGGCGCTGCACCGGATCGTCCTCGCCGGCGCGGTGCTGGTTGCGGCGCTGCCGGCCGCGCGCGGCGCCCACCCGTGGATCGGCGCGCTGTGGCTGTGGCTGCTGGCGATGCCGCTGGCCAGCCTGTGGGCGCTGCACGGTTGCCGCCTGCCGCGGTGGCGCGCGCCGGCGCCGGCCGTGGCGGCATCGCGCCTGCGCCGACGCGCGCCCCAGGCCCGGCGCCGGGTTCCGGCGCGCGCCGCCGCCCGCGCCGCCTACGCCGCCTGAACGGCAGCGGCCTAGTACCCGGCCGCGTCCAGCGCCCGGTCGGCGGCGTCGCGGCCGATGTCGACCAGCTCGCGTGCGCGCCAGAACTCGTAGAACTGGCAGGCGTCGCGCGGGATCCGGATCACCAGTTCCGGCGGGTCCAGCGCCAGGTGCACGCGCGCGATCTGCGCCTGCATGGTGTCCAGCGAGCGCGCCATCAGCTCGGTGAACCCCAGCTGCTCGCGCCCGCTGGCCAGCGCGCCGCGGCGTGCGAACCGCGCCCACCATCGGGAAGTACGGTCGCCGTTGCGGTGGTTGCCGGTGCCATTGCCGTTGTCGCTGCCGTTGTCGTCCGCGGCTGCCGGCGGGCCCGGCGGCCGTTGCGGCCAGCCGTGCATGTCCACCGCGACCAGCCGCTGCGCGCCGGACATGCGCGTGGCGGCGATCGGCAACGGCGCCAGCAGGCCGCCGTCCACCAGCGCCCGGCCCTGCACCACGTGCGGGGTGAACACGCCGGGGACCGCGAACGAGGCGCGGATCGCGTCCCACATGTCGCCGTGGCGCAGCCACACCTCGCGCTCGCGCAGCAGGTCGACCGCGACCGCGGTGAAGTCGATCGGCAGCTCCTCGATCCGCGGCGAGCCGGCGACCTCGCGCAGCGCCGCCACCAGCCGGGTGCCGGTGAACAGCGAGGCGCGCCCCCAGCCCGGGTCCAGCAGCCGCAGCATCGCGTTGCGGTCCATGCCCAGCAGCCAGTCGCGGTAATCGGCGAGCCGGCCCGCCGCGTGCAGGCCGCCGACCAGCGCGCCGCTGGAACTGCCGGCGATGGCGACGATGTCGAAATCGCGCGCTTCCAGCGCCTCGATCACCCCGATCTGCGCCAGCCCGCGGGCGCCGCCGGAACCGAGCACCAGCGCGACTTTCTCGCCGTGGCGGATCTTCGGGGCCTCGGCGCCGGGCATCGGCTCAGCGGTCGTAGTTGGCCAGCGCCAGCGCCAGCAGCGCGCGCGCCTGTTCGCGCAGCGACGGCGGGTCCACGATCTCGGCGTCGGCCCCGTAGTGCAGCACGTCCATCAGCAGCTCGCGCGAGGAGCTGTAGGGGAGCTTCAGCTCGTAGCGGCCGTCGGCGAGGAAGCGCCCCTGCTGCTGCGAGTGCCAGTGCTCGTCGGCCACCCAGCGCGCGGCGCGATCGTTGAACACGATCGTGGCCCAGCCCTTGGGCGCGCCGGAAAAAATGCCGTAGCTGCCGGCCAGGTGCTGGTCCAGCTCGGCCTCGGCGATGTCGCGGGCCGCCGCATCGAGCATCCGCGCCGCGCCGATGCGGTCGACCGAAAAACTGCGCAGCGCCTCGCGCTCGTGGTCGAAGGCGTCCAGGTACCAGTTGTCGCGGTAGTGGGTGATGCGCTGCGGCGAGACCGTGCGCCGGGTCTTCTCGCCGGTGGAACGGGCGCGGTACTCGAACGCCAGCTGGCGCCGCTCCAGCACCGCCGAACACACGATCCGGAACGCGGCCTCGTCCATTCCGCGGGTGCGGTGCGGGATCACCCGCACCCGCTCCACCGGCCAGCGCTTGCCGCTGGAATGCTCGTCCAGCAGCTTCTCGATCCGTTGCTGCAGCGGCGCCAGCGCGCCCGACAGCACGCCACCGCCGCTGCGCGCCAGCAGTTGCTGCGCGGCCAGCAGCGCGTGCAGTTCCTCGGAGTTGAGCCACAGGCCCGGCAACTCGAAACGCTCGCCCTCGGCCGGGTCGTAACGGAAGCCGGCCTCGCCGTCGCCGAGGATCGGCGCCATCAGCGCATCGCGCAGGAAAGCGAGATCGCGATACACGGTGGCGCGCGAGCAGCCGAGTTCGTCCTGCAATCGCGGTACCGTCACCGGGTAGCGTGCGGCGCGCAGGGTGCGATGCAGGGCAATGATGCGTTCGTAGCGGTCCATGCGCCGATTATGGCGCGCCCCGGGCGGCCGCGCCGCAGTCGCCATTTCCGGCCCCCCGCCGGCCTTGCCTGCCCCGTCCCCGGACCGGGCTCCGACCCGCCGCAGCGGTCGCGTCGCGGGCGATCCGGGGCGCCGCCGGCCAGGCTGGCGGCACCGGCGCGTCGCGCCGCGACTTCCGCCGCGCCCGCATGCACAATGCCGGCATGCGCGAGCCCCCGCTCAATACCTCGCCCTCGCCCGGGGAGGCCAAGACCACCACCTGCTACATGTGCGCCTGCCGTTGCGGCATCAAGGTGTGGCTGCAGGACGGGCAGATCCGCTACATCCAGGGCAACCCGGCGCACCCGGTCAACCAGGGCGTGCTCTGCGCCAAGGGCGCGGCCGGGATCATGCAGCACTACTCGCCGGCGCGGCTCCACAAACCGCTGCTGCGGGTGGGCGAACGCGGCAGCGGCGAGTTCCGCGAGATCGAGTGGGAGGAGGCGCTGCGGATCGCGACCGACTGGCTGGCGCCGATCCGCGCACGCAACCCCGACGAGCTGGCGTTCTTCACCGGCCGCGACCAGTCGCAGGCGCTGACCGGCTGGTGGGCGCAGCAGTTCGGCACCCTCAACTACGCCGCGCACGGCGGTTTCTGCTCGGTCAACATGGCCGCGGCCGGGCTGTACACCCTGGGCGGCAGCTTCTGGGAATTCGGCGAGCCGGACTGGGAGCACACGCAGTACCTGATGCTGTGGGGCGTGGCCGAGGACCACGACTCCAACCCGATCAAGCTCGGCCTGGGCAAATTGAAGGCGCGGGGCGCCAAGATCGTCGCGGTCAACCCGGTGCGCTCGGGCTACGGCGCGATCGCCGACGAGTGGATCGGCATCCGCCCCGGCACCGACGGCCTGTTCGCCTTCGCCCTGATCCACGAGCTGCTGCGCAGCGACCGCATCGACCTGGACTACCTGGTGCGCTACGCCAACGCCCACTGGCTGGTGCTGCGCAATCCCGGCGGCGGCGATGACGGCCTGTTCGCGCGCGACGCGGACGGGCATCCGTTGTGCTGGGATCGCAACGCCTCTGCTCCTCCCCCTGCGAAGGCAGGGGGAGGTGGGGAGGGGGTGGCTTTTAGCGCGGATGCTCCGCGGGCATCGGATGCTCCGCAGCCAAGAGCAACCCCTCCCCAGCCCTCCCCTGCCTTCGCAGGGGAGGGGGCAACGGCGCGCGCCGACGCCATCGACATTTCCCCTGCCGTGGTCGGCGAATACACCCTGCCCGACGGCCGCCGCGCGGTGCCGGTGTTCCAGCTGCTGGCCGAGCGCTACCTCGATCCGCAGTACGCGCCGGAGGCGGTGAGCGCACGCTGCGGCATCCCCGCCGCCACCATCCGCCGGATCGCGCGCGAGCTGGCGCAGGCCGCCTTCGACAGCAAGCTCAGCCTGCCGATCGCCTGGACCGATGCCTGGGGCCGCGAACACGCGGAAATGACCGGCCGCCCGGTGGCGATGCACGCGATGCGCGGCATCAGCGCGCACAGCAACGGTTTCCACACCTGCCGCGCGCTGCACCTGTTGCAGTTGCTGCTGGGCGCGGTCGACGCGCCGGGTTCGTTCCGCTACCAGCCGCCGTACCCGAAGCCGATCCCGTTGCCCAACCGCCCGGGCCGCACGCGGCGCGAGGACGGATCGCTGGACGCCGGCCCGCTCGGTTTCGTGCACGGGCCCGAGGACCTGCTGGTGGATGCCGACGGCGAGCCGCGCCGCATCGACCATGCCTTCTCCTGGGCCTACCCGCTGGCCGCGCACGGGATGATGCATACCCTGTTGCGCAATGCCTGGGCCGGCAACGTGTCCGGTAACAGCGCACAGAAGATCGACACCCTGCTGATGTTCATGGCCAACATGAGCTGGAACTCGGCGATGAACACGCGCGAGACCCTGCACTGGCTGACCGACAAGGACGCAAGCGGCGACTACCGCATCCCCCGCATCATCTACAGCGATGCGTACGCCAGCGAAATGGTCGCCTACGCCGACCTGGTGCTGCCCGATACCACCTACCTGGAACGCTTCGACGCGATCAGCCTGCTCGATCGCCCGATCTCCGATGCCGACGGCGTCGCCGACGCGATCCGGCATCCGGTGCTGGAGGCCGCGACCCAGGCGCCGGGACGCGACGTACGCGGCTTCCAGTCGGTGCTGCTGGAGCTGGGCGCGCGGCTGGGGTTGCCGGGCATGGTCCACGCCGACGGCTCGCCGGCCTACCGCGACTACGCCGACTACATCGTGCGCCACGAACGCGCGCCCGGCGTCGGCCTGCTCGCCGGCTGGCGCGGCGCCGACGGCAGCCAGCACGGCAAGGGGGCGCCGAACCCGGCGCAGCTGGACGCCTACATCGCCAACAACGGCCACTGGCGGCAGGAAATCCCCGAACACGCGCGTTATTACAAGATGGCCAACCGCGGCTACCTGGAGTGGGCGCAGCGCCTGGGTTTTGTCGCCTCGACCGCGCCGATCGTGCTGCAGCTGTATTGCGAACCGCTGCAGAAGTTCCGGCTCGCCGCGCTCGGCCATGGCCGGGTGCAACCGCCGGCGCAGCATCGCGCACGGGTGGCGACCTATTTCGACCCGTTGCCGATCTGGTACGAGCCCTTCGAATCCGCGCAAGCCGAAATCCTGCAGCCGCAGGATCCCGGCGCGGGCGATCGCAGCGACTCCCGCATGGCACCTGCTCCCCCTCTCCCGCCCGCGGGAGAGGGATGGGGTGAGGGCGAACGCCGGCCACCGCGCTACCCGCTGCACGCCGTCACCCAGCGGCCGATGTTCATGTACCACGCCTGGGGCTCGCAGAACGCGTGGCTGCGGCAGATCGCCACGCGCAACTTCCTGTACCTGCATCCGGGCACCGGCGCGGCATACGGCATTGCCGACGGGGACTGGATCGAGGTCGCCTCGCACCACGGCCGCATCACCGTGCAGGCGAAGTTCGCCGCCAACGTGCAGCCGGACACGGTCTGGAGCTGGAACGCGATCGGCAAGCGCAAACGCGCCTGGCGCCTGGCCAAGGATGCGCCGGAGTCGCAGCAGGGCTTCCTGCTCAACTACCTGATCTCGGACGTGACGCCGAAGGGCGATTACGCCAACGCCGACCCGGTCACCGGACAGGCGGCGTGGTTCGACCTGCGGGTGTCGATCCGCAAGGTGCAGGCCGCGCAGGCCGGCGCAAGCGCGCCGCAACTGCCGGAACTGGCCTTCGCCGAAGCCGACGCGCGCCCGCTGCGCTACGGCGCGCGCCTGCGCAACGCGCAACACCGCAGCCAGGCGGCGCCGGACGCGCCGCGCAGGGAGGCTGGCCCGTGACCGCGCTGCCGCCGCCGTCGAAGAAGAAGCTCGGGCTGGTGATCGACCTGGACATCTGCGTCGGCTGCCATGCCTGCGCGGTGAGCTGCAAGGAATGGAACGCCGGCGGCATCGCCGGGCCGCTGACCGACACCGATCCCTACGGCAAGGACCCCGATGGCGTCTGGTTCAACCGCGTGCACAGCTACGAGCTGGAAGCAGTCCCGGCTGCCGACGCGACCGGATCGACCGGCCAGCGCGCGCAGCGCGATGGCGCGCAAGGGAGCGCGACCTGCGCTACGACGCACGTCGCAAGCGCTCCCCAGCCGGCGCAGACCCTGCACTTCCCGCGTTCGTGCCTGCACTGCGAACAGCCCGCGTGCGTGACCGTGTGCCCGACCGGCGCCAGCTACAAGCGCGCCGAGGACGGCATCGTGCTGGTGGACGAGGACAAGTGCATCGGCTGCAAGCTGTGCAGTTGGGCCTGTCCCTACGGCGCGCGCGAGTACAGCGTGGTCGAAGGCGTGATGAAGAAATGCACGCTGTGCGTGGACCGGATCTACAACGAGCACCTGGAAGAGAGCGAGCGGCAGCCGGCCTGCGTGCAGGCCTGCCCGACCCGGGCGCGCATGTTCGGCGACCTCGGCGACCCGGACTCGGAGGTCTCGCAACGGGTCGCCGCGCGCGGCGGCGTCGCGCTGCTGCCGCAGCTGGGCTACCAGCCGGTCAACCGCTACCTGCCGCCGCGGCCGCGGCGCGCGGGCGACGGCGACGCCGCGGACGCCGCTGCGGAAGACAGCGCGGCCGGGCGCGACACGCGCAAGTGGCTCGACCGGCTCCTGCGCCGATGAATGCCGTCGGCAGCAGCCCAGCACGAACGCAAACCGACATGCGGGAACCCACATGAGCAGCAACAAACCCATCGAATTGGTCTCGACCACCCACACCATCGAAGGCCGCCGCATCCTCGCCTACAAGGGCCTGGTCGGCGGCGACGCGATCCTGGGCGCCAACCTGTTCCGCGACTTCTTCGCCGGCATCCGCGACCTGGTCGGCGGCCGCTCGGGCAGCTACGAGAAGGTGCTGCGCAAGGCCAAGCAGGAAGCGGTCGAGGACATGCTCGAGCAGGCGCGCGAACTGGGCGCCAATGCCGTGGTCGGCGTGGACCTGGACTACGAGACCATCCAGGTGCAGGACGGCGGCAGCATGCTGATGGTGTCGGTGTCGGGCACCGCGGTGGTGGTGGAAGCGGCATGAGCGGCCGCGATCGCGCCACGCCGGCGGCGCGCGCATGAACCCCGCGCTCTCGGTCATCTTCTTCACCACGCTGTCGGGCGCCGGCTACGGGCTGCTGTTCTGCAGCGCACTTGCCGCGCTGGCCGGCGGCGTCCCGGCGCGCGCGTTGCTGGTCGCCACGCTGCTGGCGCTGGTGCTGGCCAGCGCCGGCCTGCTGGCCTCGTTCTGGCACCTGGGCAAGCCGCTGCGCGCCTGGCGCGCGTTTTCGCAATGGCGCAGCTCGTGGCTGTCGCGCGAGGCCGTGGCCGCGCTGCTGACCTACGTGCCAGCGCTGCTGTTCGCCGCGGCGCTGTTGCCGGCGACGCTTGGCGCGCACGCGTCGGGCACCACGCCCGCCCTGAGCGCGGCCGGCGTCGCGGTCGCCTGCGCGCTGATGGCTTGCGCGCTGGCGACGGTGGTCTGCACCGCGATGATCTACGTCTCGCTCAAGCCGATCCCGGCCTGGCGGCACCCGCTGGTGCTGCCGGGATATCTGGGCTTCGCGCTGCTGTGCGGCGGCCTGTTGCTGGCGATGCTGGCGGCGCTGGCGGGAACGCCGCCGACGCCCGCCGCGGCCAAGGCCGGGATCGTGCTGGCGGCGCTGCTCGGCGCGCTGAAGCTGCATTACTGGCGCGCGATCGACGCCGCCGCGTTGCCGGCCACGCGCGGCGACGCCCTCGGCCTGCCGCAACGCAACGTGAGCGTGCTGGAGCGCCCGCATACCGAGGCCAACTACCTGACCCGGGAGATGGCGTTCGTGCTCGCGCGCAGGCACGCGCAGCGGCTGCGCGGGCTGGCGCTGGCGCTGTTCGCGGTAGTGCCGATCGCGTGCCTGTTCGCGCTCGGACGGGTGCCGGGCATCGACGCGGGCGCCTGGCTGGGGCTGGCGGCGCTGGCGGCGCTGGCCGGAGCGTTCGTCGAGCGCTGGCTGTTCTTCGCCCAGGCGCGGCACCTGGTCACGCTGTACTACTGACCGGCGTCGCAGCGCCGGCGCGCGGATTTCGGGATCGCTGAATACGCCCGCATAATCGCCGCTTCCCGCAGTCAGGAGTTGCGCGATGTTCGCGGCCTGGTGGCTCGCCGTGCTCGTCCCGCCCGTGTTCGTGCAGCCGCTGCCGCAGGCCGCGGATGTCGACGCGGCGATAGCGGACGTGCCCGCGGTCGTCGCGCTCGCCGGCGGCCGCGCGTCGCTGCAACGCCCCTGCCGCAGCCTGGCCTGCCTGCAGGCGGGTTGGGCGTTGCCGCCGGCGCCGGTGTTCGCCGTGCATGCGGCGCGCGATCCGTTCGCGCTGCCGGCGCCGCTGCCGCCCGCGGCCGGCGGCGGCCTGTACGTCCCGGCCTCGCGCAGCGACTGGCTCGGCACCTACGGCAGCAACTGGCGGCTCGGCGCGCGCTACGGCATCGAGGCGATCCGGCAACCGGACACGCAACTGCGGATCGAGCTCGGCAGCGGCTACCGCCTGCAACCCTACGTCGACGACGGCACCGCCGGCACCGGCCCGGTCGCGCGGGGTCGCGTCGACTGGACCCAACGGCTGGGCGAGCGTGCGCAACTGCGCCAGCAGCTGCAGGTGGAAACCGGGCGCCACGACACCTACCTGCGCAACTCGCTGCTGCTGGAGCTGGTGCTGCAACCCAACTGGACCCTGCACTCGCGGCTGGAATTGCGCCACGACAGCGCCGCCGCGGACACCACCACCCAGGGCACCGTGCAATTGCGCTACGCGTTCTGAGGCGACGGCAGCAGGGCGCCGGCGCCGGCCTGCAGCAGCTGCTGCGCCACCCGCAGGCCGAGCGCGTCGGGCGCATCGCTGCGGCCGAGCGCCTGCGCGCGCACCAGGGTGCCGTCGGCGGCGGAGCCGACCAGGCCGTCGAGCGCCAGTTGCGCGCCGTCCAGCCGCGCGAACGCGGCGACCGGTACGTGGCAGCTGCCGTGCAGGGCGCGGTTCATCGCCCGCTCGGCGTCGCTGCAGGTGCGGGTGTCGGCGTGGTCGAGCGCCGCGCACAGCGCCAGCGTGGCGGCATCGTCGTCGCGGCATTCGATCGCGATCGCGCCCTGCGCCGGTGCCGGCAGCCACTGCGGCGGCTGCAGCCGCGTGCGGATGCGGGCGTCGAAGCCCAGCCGCTGCAGCCCGGCGCAGGCGAGCACGATCGCGTCGTAGGCGCCGGCGTCGAGTTTCGCCAGGCGGGTGTTGACGTTGCCGCGCAAGTCCAGCAGCTGCAGGTCCGGGCGCTGCGCGCGCAGTTGCGCCTGCCGGCGCAGTGAGGAAGTACCCACGCGCGCGCCCGCCGGCAGCGCGTCCAGGGTGTCGCACTGGTTGCTGACGAAGGCGTCGGCCGGATCGCCGCGCTGCAGGACCGCCGCCAGCGCGAACCCCGGCTCCAGCTCCATCGGCACGTCCTTGAGCGAGTGCACCGCGCAGTCGGCATCGCCGCGCTGCATCGCCAGCTCCAGCTCCTTGAGGAACAGGCCCTTGCCGCCGATCGCCGCCAGCGAGCGGTCCAGCACCTCGTCGCCGCGGGTCGACAGCGGCACCAGTTCCACCGCCAGCCCGGGGTGCGCGGCGCGCAGCGCCGCCGCGACGTGTTCGGTTTGCCACAGCGCAAGCGGGCTCTTGCGGGTGGCGATGCGCAGGATGGTCATGCCGGCATTATCGACCATGCGGCGGCCTTTCCCCTCTCCCCTGCGTTGAGGTGCCGTTCCCTGCACCCCGCCTGCGGGGAGCAGGTGCCGCAGGCGGATGAGAGGCCGGCGGAGCGACGACAAGCGGGTGCGTCGTCACTCGATCCGCGCGTCGAGCCGCACCCCCTCACCCTGCCGTGCTGCGCACGGCTGTCCCTCTCCCCGCAAGCGGGGCGAGGGAGTGGTCCGGCGGGGACGGGGCGAGGGAGTGGCCCGGCGGGGACGGGGGTGAGAGGGCAGCCCGGCGTGGAACAGGGCGCGGTGAGCAGCCCGGCGCGGCGAGTGGCGAAGGTGGAAGACTTGCGCAGCGCGGCGCGGGGCGAGGAGGGAGTAGCCCGGGGCGAGGGAGTGGCCCGGCGCGGGAGGGGGCCGTGGGGCCGGCTACAAGCGCCGGATCGTCTCGCGCAGGGCGGCCACGCAGCGGCGGCTGACTTCCAGCGGGCGCTCGCCGTGGCGCAGCAGCGCCTGCATGTGGCCGTCGGCGCCGCGCCTGAGTTCGAGGATCTCGTGCCGCGCCACCAGGCAGTTGCGGTGGATGCGCACGAAACGCTCGCCGAATTCCTCCTCCAGCGACTTCAGCGATTCCTCGATCAGGTCCTCGCCGCGGGCGTGGTGGACGACGACGTACTTTTCCTCGGCCTGCAGGTAGTGCACGTCCTCGACCGGGATCAGGCGCAAGCTGCCGCGCAGGCGCGCGCACAGGTGGGTGCGGGCCTGGCCGGGCTGCGCGGCGCCGGCCTGGTCGCGGCCGGCGGCGAAGGTGCGCACGCGCTCCAGCGCGGCGGCCAGGCGCTCGGGACGCACCGGCTTGACCAGATAGTCGATCGCCTGCGCGTCGAACGCCGACAGCGCATGCGCGTCGTAGGCGGTGCAGAACACCACCGCCGGGCGCGGCTCGAATGCGGCCAGGTGGCGCGCGGCCTCCAGGCCGTCGATCCCGGGCATGGCGATATCCAGCAGCACCAGGTCCGGGGCGTGCTCGGCGCAGGCGTGCAACGCGGCGTGGCCGTCGCCGGCCTCGGCCACCACCTCGACGCCGGGCTGCGCGGCCAGCAGCTCACGCAGGCGCGCGCGCGCCAGCGGTTCGTCATCGACGATCACGACCTTCATGGGAGCCGCCATGGACATGGTGTCGCCCTCGCCAGCACTGCGCGCGCGCCGCCGCGTCCGCTTCAGCCGGCTGGCACCGGGGCCGCGAGCGGCAATTGCAGTTCGCAGCGATAGTAGCCCGCCTCCCAGGCCGACGTCATGCCCGCCTGCGGGCCGAACGCGTAGGCCAGGCGATGGCCGATGCTGCGCTGGGCGTGCTGCGCGCCACCGCCATCGCGCTCGCGCGGCGGCGGCGCCGGGTTGCGCACCGCGATCCGCAGCCGCTGCGCCTGCACCTCCAGCGCGATCTCCACGGTGCCGCCCTGCGGCAGCCGCGCGATGCCGTGCAGCACCGCATTCTCGACCAGCGGCTGCAGCAGCAATCGCGGCAGCGGCTGGTCCCAGGGCAAGGGTTCGCGGCGCTCCCAGGCGACCTGCAGCCGCGGCCCCAGACGCAGCGCTTCGATCGCCAGGTAGCGCTCGGCCAGTTCCACTTCCTCGCGCAGGCTGGAATCGGACTCGCCGGCGCCCAGCGCGGCGCGGAACAGGTCCGACAGGTCCAGCAGCGCGCGCTCGGCCAGCGCCGGGTCGCGCCGCACCAGGCCGGCGATCGCGTTCAGGCTGTTGAACAGGAAATGCGGCTTGATCCGCGCCTGCAGTGCGTCGGCCTGCGCGCGCGCGCTGGCACGCACCTGCGCCTGCCAGCCGTCGACCGCGTACAGGTAGCGCAGCACCACCGCGGTGATCAGCGCCGCGATCGCCGCGCTGCCGAGCGCGAACTGCGGCAGCCGCACCCCGGCCGGCACCAGGCCGTAGCCGAGGCTGCGGTCGAGCTGGTGCAGCAATGCCGCGCCGAGCAGCGCCACCAGCGTCGCCGCCGCGACCGCGGCCAGCGCGCCCAGCGCCTTGGGCAGGCGCGAGAGCTGCCGGCGCGAAGCGCACAGCAGCACTGCGATGGTCAGCGCCAGCCACAGCGCGAAGCCGCTGGCGGACACCACCCGCTCCGGGGTCCAGCGGGTGCCGCCGTCGGGCGCCAGCGCCAGCACCAGCACCACCAGTTCGGCGACGCCGAACATCATCGCCAGTCGCGGCAGGCGGCACAGGTCCGGCAGCCAGGGTTCGGAGTCGCCGCTGCGCGCCGGATGCATGCTCAGCCCGCGGCGAAACGCCGCGACAGCCAGTCGCCGAGGTCGCGGATTTCCTCCGCGCACACCGTATGCCCCATCGCGTAGCAGTGCCATTCCAGCGCGAAGCCGAGCGCGTGCAGGGCGCCGGTGCTGCGCTCGCCGGCGGCGTAGGGCACCACCGGATCCTGCAGGCCATGGGCCATGAACACCGGTTGCGCGCGCGCGTCCGGCGCCAGGTCGGCCGGCGGCGGCAGCGGCAGATAGGTCGACAGCGCCACCAGCCCGGCCAGCGGCCGGGTCCGGCGCAGGCCCGCGGCCAGCGCGATCGCCCCGCCCTGCGAGAAGCCGGCCAGGATCAGCCGTTGCGGCGGGATCCCGCGCTCGCCCTCGCGCGCGATCAGCACCTCGACCTTGCGCACGGAGTGCAGCACGCCGTCGCGGTCGGCGCGTCCGCCGCCGCCCAGCTCGTCGGCGCTGAAGTCGCGGATGTCGTACCAGGCGCGCATGCGCGCGCCGGCGTTGATCGTCACCGTGCGCAGCGGCGCGTGCGGGAACACGAAGCGCAGCGGCGGCCAGTCGCCGCGCACCAGCTCCGGCACGATCGGGGCGAAATCGTGGCCGTCGGCGCCCAGGCCGTGCAGCCACAGCACCGTCCATTGCGGTGCGGCGGCGGTCTCGTGTTCGACGGTGTCCAGGGCGGCATCGAGGTCCATTGCCGCATTGTAGGCATGGCGGCCCCGCAGGCGCGGCCGCGGCCGCGCTCCGGGGATCCGCGCAATTGCAGCCGCTGCTACGCGGGCGTGCCGCGCGCGTGCTCCGGCCCGATCCGGAAGCGGCAGACATGGCCGCCGCGGACGATGCATTCCATGTGGTGGATGCGGCGCCCGGTGGCCGCCTCCATGTAGGCCAGGTCGAACTTGCACACCTGCGGGTGCTGCCGCGCCAGCGCATGGAACACGCAGTTGAAGGCCTCCACCTGCCATTCCTCGCCGTGCCGCGCCGGCAGCGCCTCGTAGCCCAGCGCGTCCAGCCGCTGCGCCAGCGCGCGCGCCAGGGCCTCGGAGCCTTCGCCGGCCTGCAGCGTCGGCTGCGTGGCGGCGACGGTGGCGCCGAGTTCCTGCAGCAGGGCGCCGACCTCGGCCTCGCCCATGCGCGTGTGCAGCTGCGCCAGCAACGCCGCGGCGATGGCGCCATAGTTGCGCGGAAACAGCTCGCGACCTTCGACGGTCAGGGCGAAACGCGCCTGCGGGCGGCCGCCGGTCGGGCGCGACTGCACCCGCTCGACGTAGCCGCGCACGGTCAGTGCGGTCAGGTGCTGGCGCACCGCGTTGTGGCTGACGTGCAGCCGCTCGCACAATTCCTCGACCCCGCAGCCTTCGGCGGCCAGCAGCAGCTGCCGAAGCAGCCGCTGCTGGGTGTCGCCCAGGCGCGCCAGTGCCTGCGCCACGGATCAGCTCGCCTTGTCCGGGAACTGCTTGGCGATCGCCGCGGCCAGCGCATCGGCGATGGAGTCCATGTGCGCCTGCATCGCGGTCCATTCGGCGGCTTCGCCGGCGGTGTCGTCCTTCAGGATCAGGTCGATCTGCGAGGAATGGTGCGCGCCGTGCGCCAGCAGCAGGCCGCGGACGGTGTCCTCGGGCAGGTTCGGGTTGGCCGCGGCGAGGAACTTGGCGATCTCGCCGGCGTTGGCGGTGAGGTCGGCGAACGCCTTGTCGGCGCCGGCGGTGTCGTTCTTGGCGCGCGCGTCGGTCAGCGCCTGCACCGCGCCCCAGTGGCCGGCCAGCAGGGTCAGCATCTGGTCGCCACCGGCCTGGCCGTAGAAGCCGGCGACCGCGTTGGCGATGTCCTTGGCATTGGCGACCACCGCGTCGGCCGCGGCCTTGGCGTCGGCGGCGTTGCCGGCGTGCACGGCCAGCGCGTAGTCGCGGGTGTGGACGATGTGGCCGTGCCACAGGTCGCGCATCGCGGCCTGCAGCTGCGGCGCGGGGACCGCGGCGGCGGCCGGGGCGGGAGCGGGCTCGGCCGGGGCGGCCTCGGTCGGGGCGGCGGCTTCCGGCGCGGCCGGCGGCGGGGTCTGGGTGCAGGCGGCCAGTGCCAGCGCGCTGGCGAGGCCGAGGAGCTTGAGCGGAGTGGACATGACGAGGGTCCCGATGGCGTCGCGGAATGCGACTGCGGCTAGCCTGCGCGCTTTCACCCTACATGTCAGTCGAATATGTGTAAAGCTGCCACGCAGCCCCTGTCGGCAATTGCGGCCAGCCATGGCGCCGGAACCAGGCGCGTCGGACCCCGGCGCGCAAGGACGCCGCGCCGGAGCCGCGCCGTCGGCACCCGCCCGGCGTCGCTGCGGCGCCCGGGCCGAGGCCGCGTCCGCGGGGCCGGTCCGCCAGACACGGACCCGGCGCCGCTGCGCACGCGCGCATGGCCGGGTCGCCGGCACGCCACGCCTTGGCCCGTCGGGCCGCCGGCGCGGGCGCGGCACCTCAGTGCCGCTTGTCGAGCATCGCCCCGCGCTGCTGTTCCGCGCGCGCGGCGCCGATCGCGGTTTCGACCTGCTTGACCTCCTCCGGCGGCGGCAGCACCGCCGGCAGACCGAGCGTGTCGATCCACAGTTCGCGGGTCCAGCCGGCGGTGTGGTAGAGGTGGTGGTCCTCGTCCTTCTCCACCGCCGCGAACGCCCGCCGCAGCACCGAGGCGTGCTCGCCGCGGCCGTGCTCGGCGACGTGGCCGATCAGTTCCCAGTTGAGGTGGTCCTTGGTCTCGGCCAGGACCACGCATTCGCCCGCGACCCGTTCGGCGGCGGCGGCGTCGCCGGCTTTCTGCGCCATGCGCATGGCCTTGACCAGCGATGTGCCCAGATGTGCGACCACCTGCCGGCCCGGGGTCTGCCGCGCCGGGTCCAGCCCGAGCGCCTCGAACACCGACAACAGCACCTCGCGGTGGGTGCGGGTCTGCTCCAGGTATTCGTGCCATTCCCGGCGCAGGTCGTCGTTGACCGCGCACCGGACCGCCGTCTCGTAGACGGCGATGCCGCCGATCTCGGTTTCCAGGGCCTGATACAGCAGTTCGTTGAGTTGCTCGTTGTCGTATACGCGCTTGGCCATGCGGGGACTCCAGGCTGGGGGTTGCGGATTCGCGGCGACGCACGAGCGGTCACCCGCGCGATGCCGGCGGATCTTCCCAAGGCCGCCGTTAGCGCCACGGCACGGCGGGGTGAGCGCCGCGCTCACGCCACGGAAGCGGGCGCGCGCCGGCAGCGGGGGCGCAGCGAAGGCGGCACGGCGTGCCGACCTGCGGCCCGGCGTGCAGGGCGCCGAGCGACGCAGGCGCAATGCTGCGCGGACTCGGCGCAGCCGCGCGACGTGGCAAGGTCGCAAGCCGATGCCTATCGATGCGGGCGCAGTGCAGCGCTGCGCGGACGCAGCGCCGTGCGGACGCCGCAGCCGCACGGCGGCGGGCGCCGCCGGTCGCGCGAACGCCCGGCCGCGGCTCAGGCGTCGGTCGTCGCCGCGCGCTCCGCCTCCGCGGCCAGCGCTTCGGCGCGGGTGGCGTGCACGGTGCCGGGCGGATGCTGCGGCGGCGCGTAAAGCGTGTACAGCCGCAGCCGCTGGTCGCCGACATTGACCAGGTTGTGGCGGGTGCCGGCCGGGACGATCAGCAGCGCGCCTTTGCGCAGCGGCCTGCGCACGCCGTCGAGCACCGCCTCGCCCTTGCCCTTGACCACCACGAACGCCTGGTCGACCTCCTCGTGGACCTCCTCGCCGATGTCCTCGTCCGGCTCCAGGCACATCAGCACCAGCTGACTGTGCGCATTGGTCGCCAGCTCGCGCCTGAAATCCTTGTTGCGTTTCGCCAGTTTCTTGATTGCACCCAGGAACACGGCCACGGCACACCTCCATCGCAGCGGAACCGGCAGCGTAGGCGCGCGCCCGTGACCGGCCGTTGACGCAGGTCAATGGTTGGCGGCAAGGCACGCCCGACTGCCGGGCGTGGAAGGGCGGGGCCGCCGGCCGGGGGCGGCCGCTGCGGGCAGCCGCGTCCGTGAGTTCAGGCCGCCCACGGCGGCGCGGCGAAGGCCTCGACCAGGAAGTCGATCAGGTGCCGGGTCTTCATCGGCAGGTGCTTGCGCGACGCGTAGACGGCGTGGATGCCCAGCTCGATCGAGCGCCAGCCCGGCAGCAGTTCGACCAGGTCGCCGCGGCGCAGGTCGTCGCCGACCAGGAAGTCCGGCTGCAGGACGATGCCTTGTCCCTGCAGCGCGGCGCGGCGGCAGGTATCGCCGCTGTTGGTGTGGATGCGCGGCCGCACGCGCACCCGCGCCTCGCCTTGCGCACCGGTGAAACGCCAGTCGTCGCCGCCGGTCCAGTACGCATAGGAAATCACCTGGTGCCCCGCAAGCTCGTGCGGATGCGACGGCGCGCCGTGCGCGGCGAGATAGGCGGGCGACGCGCACAGCACGATCCGCGTGCTCGCCAGGCGCCGGCTGCTCAGTTGCGAACTGGCGAGGTTGGTGATGCGCACGGCGACGTCGTAGCCCTCCTCCACCAGATCGACCACGCGATCGTTCAGGGTGATGTCGAGCGCGACCTTCGGGTTCGCCGCCAGGAAAGCCGGCCACAACGGCGCCAGGTGCAGGTTGCCGAAGGTCAGCGGCGCGTTGATCCGCAGCACGCCGGTCGCCTCGCCGCTGCTGGAACTCGTCTCGGCTTCCAGTTCGCCGGCGTCGGCCAGCAACGCGACGGCGCCGGCGAAGAAGCGCTGGCCATCGTCGGTCAGCGACAGGCGCCGGGTGGTGCGATGGAGCAGGCGCACGCCCAGGCGCGCTTCCAACTCGGCCACCTGCCGCGAGACCGCCGCCTTCGACAGCCCGGTGACCTCGGCGGCGCCGACGAAGCTGCCGGCGTTCACCACGGCGACGAAGCTGGCCAGTTGCTGCAGATCGAGCATGGCTCGATTGTTCCTTTTTAATTGACAATAAGTCAATCAAATCGCTGTTTATATTGAACATACAGATCAATAGAGTGACCGCCAAGCCCACCTCCGGGCGCCGCCACCAGAATCGAGCCAATGAACCTCCTCGTCTCCGGCGCCGGCCACCCGGGCCCCACCACCCGCCACACACAACGGAGTGCCGCCATGAACGCTACCTTCTCGCTGCTCGGCCGCCTCGGCCTGTCGCTGATCTTCATCATTTCCGGCTGGGGCAAGATCGCCGGCTACGCCGCCACCCAGCAGTACATGGAGGCCGTGGGCGTGCCCGGCGGCCTGCTGCCGCTGGTGATCGCGCTGGAACTCGGTGGCGGCCTGGCCATCCTCGCCGGTGGCTTCACCCGCTGGATCGCGGTGGCGCTGGCCGCATTCTCGCTGGCCGCCGCGGCGCTGTTCCACGGCAACCTCGGCGATGGCGCGCAGGCCATCCACTTCTGGAAGAACGTGGCCATGGCCGGCGGTTTCCTGATGCTGACGGCGCAGGGCGCCGGCGCGCTCAGCCTCGACGCCGCCTGGTCGCGCCGGCGCGCATCCTCGGGCGCGTCGCCGGCCACCGCCTGACCCGCCTTCCGGCCCGCCCGGGATCCCACCCGGGTGAAATCCGGCGATCGACTTCCCCGATCGACATCCGATCCACGGCCCGGGCGCATGCGCGCCCGCGGCCTTTTTCCGGAGTCCGCCATGACCCTCGCCCCGTCCCTGTTCGTCTCCCACGGCTCGCCGATGTTCGCGCTGGAGCCGGGCCTGCTCGGCCCCGCGCTGCAGCGGATCGGCCGTGCGCTGCCCGAGCTGACCGCGGTGGCGATCGTGTCGCCGCACTGGCAGACCCGCGGCGTGCGCGTGGCCACCAGTCCGGCACCGGAGACCCTCCACGACTTCGGCGGCTTCCCGCCGCCGCTGTACGCGCTGCAGTACACCCCGCCCGGCGCTCCGGCCCTAGCGGGCGAAGCGGCGAGGATGCTGGCCGACGCCGGTTTCGACGCAGGCGTCGACCCGCGGCGCGGCCTCGACCACGGCGCCTGGGTACCGATGCGCTACCTCAGGCCCGCCGCCGACGTGCCGGTGTTCCAGGTCTCGCTGCCGCACGACCTGGACACGGCCGGTGCCTTGCGGCTGGGTCGGGCGCTGGCGCCGCTGCGCGCGCGCGGCGTTCTGGTGCTGGGGTCGGGCAGCCTGACCCACAACCTCTACGAATTCCGCCAGCACATCCGCGACCCGGAGTACGCGCAGGCGTTCGCCGACTGGGTGGCCGCCGCGGTGCGCCGTCGCGACATCGACGCACTGCTGCACTACCGCGCGCGCGCCCCGCACGCCGCACGCGCGCATCCCACCGAGGAGCATTACCTGCCGCTGCTGGTCGCGCTCGGCGCCAGCGGCGACAACGACACCGCGTCGCTGGTCGAAGGCGGCATGACCTACGACGTGCTGTCGATGGATTCGTTCGGCTTCGGCCTGCCGCAAGGCCTCGCGCCGGAGGCGACCGCATGAACGGCCCTCGGCGCAGCGCAGCGCGCGATTTCCTCGAGTGGACGCAAGACGTCGACGACGCCGCCTGAAAGAGCCGCCACCTGAAAGACCGGCGGCATCGCGCACGCGTCATTTCCCGCGCTTGCCCGCCGGGATCGTCAGCAGGATCGAGGCGATCGCCACCGCCACCATCAGCAGGTTGAAGCCCAGCGCCACCATCGCGGCCTCGCGCACGGCCAGGTTGTCGACCCGGCCCTGGAAGGTGATCACGCCTTCCAGCCAGCGGATGCCCTCGCCGGCAGCCCCCAGAGCGGTGAAGATCGCGCCGGACACCGCCACGCCCAGTGCCGCGCCCAGCGACGAGGCCATCTTGTAGATGCCCGCGCCCGCGCCCGACTGGTCCATCGGCAGGCTCGACAGCGCGGCATCGGTGGACGGCGTGGCGTAGAACGCCAGCCCCAGGCCGAACAGCGTGTAGCCGGCCACCGCGACCACGCGATAGGCGTCGAGCATGATGTTGGTCGGCATCAGGCAGGCGATCGCGACGCCGGTGATCGCGCAGCCCCAGACCATCGGCTTGCGCGGGCCGAAGCGCTGCAGCAGCTTCTCGCCCACGCGGATGAAGGCGATGATCGCGATCGCGTAGCCCAGCGTCAGCAGTCCCGCCTGCTGCGCGCTCATGCCGCCGCCCACCTGCACCAGCTGCAGCGACACCAGCTGCATGCCCACGGTCGCGTTGACCAGGAAATTGGACAGCGTGGCGCCGGTGTAGACGCGGTTGCGGAACAGGCGGAAGTCGACGAAGCCGTGCGCGTTGCCGGCCTCGATGCGGAAGAACGCGACCGCGGCCACGACGAAGGCGATGGCCAGCCCGATCGCCAGCGGACTGCCCCAGCCCAGCGTGCTGCCCTGGGTCACCAGCACCTGCAGCGCCACCATCGCCACCATGAAGGCGATCACCCCCGGCAGGTCGAAGCGGTAGCCCTGCACCGCCGCCGCCTTGCTCTCCGGCGTGCCGCGCACCAGCCACAGGCCGAGCAGCGACACCGCCACCGAGATGAAGAAGATCCAGCGCCAACCCAGCGACTGCGCCATGTAACCGCCGAACAACGCCGCCAGCCCCGAACCGCCCCACGAGCCGATCGACCACAGACTCACCGCGCGCTGGCGCCCGGCGCCGTCCCAGTACGCTTTCACCAGCGCCAGGCTGGCGGGCATGATGCAGGCCGCCGACAGGCCCTGCACCGCGCGGCCGAGCAGCAGCATCGGCGCGGCCAGCGCGCCGGACGGCGCCAGCCCCACCAGCAGCGAGCCGGCGATCCCGAGCACGAAGCCGGTCCGGAGGATGCGCATGCGCCCGAGCCGGTCGGCCAGGCCGCCCATCACCACGATGAAGATGCCGGAGAACAGCGCCGCCATCGCCACCGCGTTGTTCATGGTGCCGGCGGCGATCCCGAGATCGCGCTGCATGTCCGGCGCGATGTTGAGCGTGGTCTGGGCGAACAGCCAGAACGTGACCACGCCCAGGATCATGCCGAACAGCAGGCGGTCGTTGCCGACGAAGCCGGCGTCGGCGGCGGGCGCCGTTGCCGCGGTCGTGCTCATGCGGCACCTGCCCGCGCCGCCGCCCCGGCCGGCGCGCACAGCCACGCCGACGCCGCGCCGAGCAGCGCCTGCAAGCCGGTCTTCAGGGTCGGATCGAGCACCGGCGCGAAGCGCGGCGAATGGTTGCTGGGCAGCTTGTTGAGCGTGCCTTCGGCCTTCGCCCGCGCATGCACCGCCGGATCGGTGCCGCCGACGAACCAGAACACGTAGGGCACGCCCCAGCTGCGGCCGAACACGCTGAAGTCCTCGCTGGCCGCCATCGGCTTGCTTTCGTACGCCGCGTCGCCGAACTGCGCGCGGAACGCAGCCACCACCCGCGCCGTCGCCTCGCGGTCGTTGTCGGTCGGCGGATAGCTGCTGAGGGTGGCGAACTCCGGCGGCTGCGGCGCGTTCGAGGCCTCGCACTCGGCGCGGCAGATGCGCCGCACCGCCTGCAGCATGTGCTCGCGCACGCCCTCGTCGTAGCTGCGCAGGTTGAGCTTGATGGTGGCGTCGTCGGGAATGATGTTTTCCTTGGTGCCGGCCTGCAGCGCGCCGACGGTCAGCACCGCGCTGTCCAGCGGCGAGACCTCGCGCGCGACGATGGTCTGCAGCCGCAGCACGGTCGCGGCCGCCATCACCACCGGATCGATCGCGGTCTGCGGCTGCGAGCCGTGAGAGCCGCGGCCGAACAGCGTCACCTGCAGGCTGTCGCCCGCCGAGAGGATGACTCCGGCGCGGTAGCTCACGGACCCGGCCGGACCGACCATCACGTGCTGGCCGAGGACCACGTCCGGATGCGGCAGCCCCGCCTTGTCCCAGTCGGCGACCATCGCGCTCGCGCCCTGCGCCACTTCCTCGCCCGGCTGGAAGGCGACGACCGCCGTGCCCCGCCACGCTTCGCGCGCCTCGGCGAGCACCCGCGCGGCGCCCAGCAGCCAGGCCACGTGCAGGTCGTGGCCGCAGGAATGCGCGACGCCGGCGACTTCGCTCGCATACGGCAGGCCGGTGTCCTCGTCCATCGGCAGGGCGTCCATGTCGGCGCGCAGCATCACCGTGGGGCCGTCGCCGTTGCGCAGCACGCCGACCACGCCGGTGACGCCGACCCCGCGGGTGACCGCATAGCCGAGCTTTTCGATGTAGTCCGCGGCGATGGCCGCCGTGCGCCGCTCCTGCATCGACAGCTCGGGGTGCCGGTGCAGGTCGCGGTAGATCGCCAGCAGCTCCGGCGCCAGCGCGGCGTGGCGGGATTCGAGGGCCTGGGCCAGGGGGTTCATGGGCGCACCTGTCCGGCTGCCGTCGGGGCCCTCAAAGGTACGCCGGGGGCATGTGAAGGCCCGTGCAGCGGCGCCGGCCCGGTTGCGTTGGCCGGTCAGCCGGCGGGCGCCGGCGACAGCGCGAAGCCCAGCGCCGTGGCAAGCATCACCACCAGCCCGTTGACCAGCAGGTGCGGCAGAGGCGATGTCCCGGAACGGCGCAGGTCCGAAGCGCGCGTGGCCAGCCGTCCCAGCGGCAGCACCGCGACCAGCCAGGGCACCCACGCAAACGGCAGCAAGGCGGCAAGCACGAGCGGGATCGCCGCGATCCCGACCACGTGGAGGTCGAGCGCATCGAGAAACCGGTTCCGGTCTGCCATCTGGCGGCGCCTTGCGGGAGGAGGCCCATTCTGGCCCACGCAGGCCTCTTGAAAAACCTGCTCTGACCCGGGTTTTCCCCGGGTTTTCCGACCCAGGTTTTTCGTGACGGCCGGTTGTCGCCGGTCGATACCCGGCGCCGGACTGCGCGCTGCGTCAGCCCGCCGCCGCGGACATCGCCGCCGGGTCCATCCACATCGCTTCCCAGACGTGGCCGTCGGGATCGGCCAGGTTGCGGTTGTACATGAAGCCCAGATCCTGCATCGGATTGATGTCGGCGTTGCCGCCGTGCGCCGCCGCCGCCGCGTTCATCGCATCGACCGCCGCGCGGCTGTCCAGTGAAATCGCCAGCAGCACCTCGCTCGCCGTCGGCGGCGGGATCGGGCGGCTGGTGAAAGTGCGCCACTTTTCGTGGGTGAGCAGCATCACGCTGATCGCCTCGCTCCAGACCATGCACGCGGCGGTGTCGTCGGTGAACCGCGGATTGTTCTCGAAGCCCAGGGCCGTGTAGAAGGCCGCCGAAGCGGGAAGGTCGGCGACCGGGAGGTTGACGAAGATCATGCGGGGCATGGCAGGGGTCCTTCGGGTGTGCACCAACGCGGCGCGTGGGCGGGGCGCCATTCGACATCCTCAAGGGGGCGGATGACGTGATGGCACGACGGCCGCTCGCGGCAGGTCCGAGGCACGTCGCACTGTTGCGGCGGCGTGCCCTTGCGATCGGTCAGGCGATGCCCCCGGACATCGATGAAGCTGTTGAGACCATGCGACAGCGGTTGAACCTCCCGGGTCGGCTTGTTCCCACCAGCTGCCGCCGGAAGGAGCTCCATGGACGCCGCCGGCATCCGTGAGCACGATCCGCATCGCCGCCTGCTACCGAGGCGATAGCGCGCGCCCCCTCGCCGAGTTGGTGGGCCCACCACCTACCAAATATTATCCGCAACGCATTGCTCTAGCTGGGGTTTCGGCTCCAGCGTCAGCCAAGTTGCCCCCAGAGTTGCCCCCATAAGAGGCCGGCTAGCCTCTATTGTTCGTAGACAACTTCAGGGCGAGACGCGCGCTTTCTTTGTTGGGCCACGCTGAACCTCTCATACGGTGAGAACCGCCGGTGTCATCTAGTCGGAGGCTGCCGCCACTGCCCGCTGGGGGACGGTCGGCGCCGGGCCTAGATCTTTCGTCGGGATTGGTGGAACATCCAGGGACCAATGCTTCCCTGGCCGCCCCCAACGGCGATCAGGCATCGGCCTGGATCTTTCTCTCGGACTGTTGGAAGATCAGGCCCCGGAATTGAAATGCAACTAATAGAGCCGTCATGAGCCCGAAGCGTAATGCTCTTCCAACCGCACCCACTGCCCATGTCGTCAAGGCCAAGGAGGCGCTCAAGACCGTTGCTGACCTGGATCACGCGATTTGGCAAGGCGATGCAGAAGCTCTGCTCTCTGCCCTCCCAGCTCAACCCATTTTCGATCTCGTTGTCTCGTCGCCGCCATACAACATTGGCAAGTCTTACGAAAAGAAGGGCGCGCTGGAGGACTACCTCAAATGGCAGGAGCGAATCCTCGATTTGATCATTCCGCGCTTGAAAGAGACTGGCTCAATCTGCTGGCAAGTGGGGAACTTTGTCGATAACGGGATGATTGTGCCGCTCGATATCGAAATGGCTTACATCTTCAAGAAGCACGGCCTTAAGTTGCGCAACCGCATTATTTGGCACTTTGGGCACGGCTTGCACAACAAGCGCCGGTTCTCTGGGCGCTACGAAGTGATCATGTGGTACTCGAAATCCGATGACTATCAGTTTGACCTAGACGCTGTGCGCATTCCCGCCAAGTATCCGGGCAAGCGTCATTTCAAGGGCCCGAAGAGGGGCAAGCTTTCTGGCAATCCGTTGGGGAAAAATCCCGAGGACGTGTGGGGAATTCCAAACGTCAAAGCCAACCATATCGAAAAGACCGATCACCCGTGCCAGTTCCCGGTGGGCTTGATTGAGCGGCTTGTCCTGTCCATGACAAAGCCCGGTCAGCTGGTCTTCGATCCGTTTGCTGGCGTGGGATCCTCTGGTGTTGCCGCCGCGTTGCACGGTCGTAATTTTCTGGGGTGCGAGCTGATTGCGAACTACGCGAGACAAGCCAAGGAGCGAATCGACGCGGCGTTAGCTGGCACCGCAAAGTACCGTCCGCACGACAAAGAACTCTATGACCACACCAAGAGCAAATTGTCGCAGGTCGTGCTGTCTGAGGATGAAGAGGCCGAAGCCGCGTGAACTTCACTGTCTATGACCACTGCGGCGGATTGGCCGCGGTGCCAACAGCGTCGCGCCACGAGATTGAGCGCGCAATTCATTCCTGCTCCATCACTCCCGCGCGCGGCAAGGCGCGCGAGATAGGGAGCACCATTGTGGCCGGGCTGGTGAAGCACGGCTGGTCGGGCAAGGTGAAACTTGCTCGGGACTCTAAGATCACGATCACCAGCTCCAAGAACAGTATCGGTCTGTGCCTTCAAACAGGAAACATGGCCCGCTTGTATGCCGACCTGCTAAAGCTGCAACAGATGTTCCTCAACAAGGCAATCAAGGCGGGGGTGATGGTTGTGCCTACGCGCACTGCAGCCAAGTGCCTGGGAGACAACATTGCTCACGCAAACCGATTGCAAAGCGAGTTGGAAATCTTCCGTGCCGTAATCCACATGCCGCTAATTGTGCTGGCGATTGACTAATCCTGAGGCCGTATGACGAACCCGCGCTTTGGCTTTCCGTTTGAAATGCGACTCAAGGAGCTCGCTTCGTCGAAGCCTGCCGTTCCGACCGCCACGTTTGCGATGGAGGTCAAGGGCGAGAAGATGGAACTCGTCAAATTTAAGGTTCCGATCGAGCTGCCCAAGTATCGGCTTGCCAATGGCCGCACCGCTTCGCTTCAAGAGCAGTGGCTGGCAGATCACTCGGGCCAGGAAAGCACCTACTTCGAATCGGATCCAGAACTGGACGTAGTTCAGGAGACGCAGCACGAGCTGCTGCTGAAGCTCGTAAAAGAAGCCGGTCTACTCGCGTTCTTTAAGGACAAGACCAATAAGCAGGTGGAGCCGATCATCCTGGATGAGAACGGCTTCGTGGTGAACGGAAACCGGCGCCTGTCTTGCTGGCGGAGCTTGTACTACAACGAACCCGGCGACTATCCGCACTTCTCGCACATTGATGTCGTGGTGCTGCCCCACTGCGATGACAAGGAAATTGACAAGATTGAGGCCAATCTCCAGATCAAGAAGGACATTCGCGCCGGATATAGCTGGGAAGCGCGGGCCATCATGATGCAGCACCGACAAAAGCTGCATGGCTTTACTGATCCCGAGTTGGCCGATTTGTATGGCATGACAAAGGCCGAAGTCGAGCAGGCGCGGTCGATGTTGGAAATGGCCGATGCCTATCTCAAAAGTCGCGGTCGTCAACACCAATGGTCCGACGTTCAAGCCGCCGAAGAAGCGTTCAAGCAGCTCTACAAGGCCGCGCGCAAGAGCACGTCGGTGGGCGAGCAGACGCTGTTGAAGAATACGGCGTTTACGTTGATTGACCAGCCCGGCAAGGCCGGCGAGCGGTTGTATAGCGCCATCCCAAAGATTCAGGAGCACTTGGCCAAGGTTAAGACCAAACTGGCCGCTGCGTTCCCCGTTTCGCCAACAACACCCGATCCGCTGACGCAAGAGTTGTTCGGTGGAGACGTGCCGGGGTCCGTGCCAGACGTGTCCTTTGCACTGGCCGCTGAGATTGTGAAGCCCGAAAACTCAGACAAGGTCCGCGAGCTCGTTGTCGACGTTATCGAAACCGAGAACGAGCTTCAGAAGGAGCGCAATAACGCGGGGTACCTTCTCAAACAGCTGACCGATGCAAACACCAAGCTCCAAGCAGCGGTGTCCGATGGAATGAGGGACGACTCTACGACCGCTGGCGCCGAAGAGCAGATTAAGAGCATCGAGGCGGCGCTCCAAATTATCCGCAATTGGTTGGCGGTCCGGAATGCTTAGGATCGGATATCGCGCGGCTGATCAACGTGCAGTCATCTCATGGGATGACGCCGATGTAGATCGGCCTTGGCTGCCGTTGGCTCGAGCGCTGTTCGCGACCGCCTCCGCGGATTCGCAGGGAGAGGGGGGGAACGCGGTCAGCTTGCCCTGGTGGAGTTTCGTTGGGTTGCGGGCCCAAGTTGGCCAACTAATGCAGTCCTTTCAAATGCGGGCTGATCAAGACTTTCTGATCGATGCACCGGCGGCCGAACTGCTTCGCCAGTCCGCCCGAAACACAAATTTCTACAAGGACGCCATTGCTGGCCAGCAGGTGGACGAGCAGGGCCTACTGGCTCGGCTCCAGGCCGCTGGATTTGGGCGCACCCTCAAATCACACCAAGTCCGAAATGTGCGAGTACTGGCAGCGCTGCCGGCCGGCGCAACGTTCTCAGTGCCTGGGGCGGGCAAAACCACCGAAGCTTTGGCCACTTTCGCCTACAGGCGGCAGCCCGGCGACCGCTTGCTAGTCATTGCGCCCAAGAACGCGTTTGCCGCCTGGGACGAGCAGTTGCAGGAGTGCTTCCCGAATACCAGCGATGCATTTGTCCGCCTGCGGGGCAGCAACATTGCGAAAGCATTGAACGATGATCCGCCGTTCATGCTGATGTCGTATCAGCAGGTCGCCATATCGCGCGATCTCATTACCCCGCACCTTGCGCGCCACCGTGTTCATGTTTTCCTGGATGAGAGTCACAGGATTAAAGCCGGGCCGTCTCGGAAGACAGCTCAGGCCGTCCTGAGTGTGTCTCAGTTTCCGGTGGGCAAGCTGGTTATGTCGGGCACGCCCATGCCGCAATCTCGCGATGACCTTCTGCCCCAGTTCTCATTTTTGTACCCCGAGATTCCGGCGAATTCCGATAACGTCGTGGAACGGATGCGGCCGATCTATGTTCGTACAAACAAGCGCGAATTAGGCCTGCCCCCTGTCACGCATTTACGCAAAACCGTGCCGATGAGTCCCCTGCAGTTGGAGCTCTATCGGTACATGAAGAGCGAAGTGGCGCGGCAAGCCACAGCGTACTTGAGCGATCGCGGGCGCCAGGCATTTCGATCTCTCGGTCGTTCGGTCACACGTTTGTTGATGTTCGTGTCCCATCCGGCTTTGTTGTCCCGCGAGATCGATTTCGCCAAGCCTGGACTGCTGTCCGCTGTGTTGGCGGAAGGCAAGGGTCCCAAGATGAACTATGTCCTCCACCGGGCGCGCGAGCTTGCGCGCAAGGGGGAGAAGGTGCTGATTTGGTCGTCGTTCCGGCACAACGTGGAATACATCGCCGATTCACTTCAAGACCTGGGCGCTGTGTACATCCATGGCGGCGTCGATGCCGGCGATGAAGACGACGATGGCACGCGCGAAGGCAAGATCAAGCTGTTTCATGACGATGAGAATGTCCGAGTAATGGTGGCCAACCCTGCAGCGGCTAGCGAAGGCGTGAGCCTCCATACCGTCTGCCACCACGCGCTTTACTTGGATCGGACATTCAACGCGGCCCACTTCCTGCAATCAATGGATCGAATTCATAGGTTGGGCCTTCCGCCGGATCAGGCCACAACAATTGAGATTGTGGGATGCAGCGGAAGCGTGGACGAAACCGTACAGAGGCGCCTCAAAGCCAAGATCGACGCGATGGCGGCCGTCCTCAATGACACCAGCCTGCAGATTGATCCCATCCCTATGGATCCCGAAGCTGTCGATGAAGATGACGATTGGTCTGGGGGCGGCATGGACGCCGACGACGTACAGGCGCTTCTTCGCGATTTGAGCGGGGCACCCAGTGAGTGAGTCGCTCTCGCCTGGTGTGGCCTACGGCTGCTTCGAGCTTCTCCGCTTGCTTGGCGAGACGCCTATGCCGGTGACCGCCGCTCGGACGCTCGGCAAGCTCGGCGTGGTCAGTGCAAAGAGGGTGACGGATTGCTCAGTGTTGTTAGGGTGGACCGAGGTCAACGACGTAGGGTTGCTCGCTCCCACTTTGCGCGGGCTGGCGGTCAGCACCATGCCACGCACCGAAGAGCGCCTTCGCGAAGCATTGGTGGATCTCGTTGCGGCCACCGACCCCCCTTGGGTTCAGAACGCCAGGTTTGGCCGGCGTCGAGTACTACAGTACGCGCCCCCTGAAATCGCTCAGATTTGTCAGGAAGCCGGTCTAGCAGATGCGTCTACCCCTGAAGTAGTAGCCTTCTGGGACTCTCTCGCTGCACGTGCGCGCGGCCTTCACGACGTTCGACTGAACGAAATCGGTCGCGCCGGAGAACGCTTGACTCTTGGATTTGAGGAGACGCGAACCGGGCGCACCCCGCGATGGGTTGCCTTAGATAGCAATGAAGACGGATACGACGTGCTGTCCAGTCTCACCGCAGAGAATCGCGCGCCCATGTGCATCGAGGTCAAGGCTAGTCGACTTGGGCTCCGGGGATCGTTTTACCTGACGCGAAACGAGTGGGAATCAGCTGCGTCGTTCTTGCACTTTCGTATGCACCTGTGGGACCTAAGTGTTGCGGCTCCTCGATTGGCCGTTTTGGACCTGGAGAGCGTGGCTGCGCACGTGCCAAGAGACCTCGGCAGTGGCCGATGGGAAAACGCCTGCGTTCCGTTCAGCGCGTTCGCCGACCACTTCGCAGAATTGACTTGATCCACATTGCATCTTGGCGATTAAAACGATCTATGAGGACGGCTGATGGCGACTCGGGAGGATATGAAGGAGTGGGTGCTGGTTGCCCTTCGATCGCTAGGAGGTAAGGCTTGGCCTAGCGACGTCGCGAAGTACATCTGGCACAACTACGAGTCAGACCTTAGGGGCTCGGGAACGTTGCTATACACGTGGCAATACGACGCCCGTTGGGCCGCGACCGTACTTCGCAAGACTGGCAAACTTAAGGCAGTGCATGGAAGGCGCGACCTTCCATGGGAGCTTGCGTGAGAGAACGGCAGTAGCGCGATAGGCGCATTGATGGAGAAGCCGCCGCGGAGCCCTCATCCAGATCATGTTTGGAGAATTCGTTTCCAATGAGCACCCCTGGTCAAATGAGCCTGTTCCTATCGAGCGCACCACTTGTTCGCTTGGGCGAAGACTCCTTACCCAATGGAATTGCTTCAGCCTGCCTTGTGGACTATCGCGACAAGCGCATTTTGCTCACCGTTTCCCATGCAACTGGAGATCAGGGGAACTGGGCGCTACAGCTCCGTTATGTGCCCCAAAAGGGCACCCAGCTACGCCAGCTAGGCGCCATGAACTTTCTCGCCAAGGCGACGCTTTCGTCACCGAAGCTGAAGGATGTCGATTTCTCGTACGTTGAGTTGCCGCAAGGCACCGTTGCGTACAGACAAGAGATCGAAGCTCCAACCAAGGTAAGGGCCGAAGCTCCGATTACGGTCCACGCGGTGAGCCTCACCGAGATGCCCGACCCTAAAGATAGATTCGGCTTCTGTGGCATGGTCCTTCCAGCCCAAGAAGAGCACTTTGGCCAAACGTACCTCTCCGGCGAGATCCGAATTTATGAAGGGCTATCGTTCCTTCGGTTCAGCGGCGACTACATCGTCTTCAAACTACCGTTTAAGCATCCAGGCCATAAGTATTTCAAAGGATGTAGCGGTGCTCCCATCATCAACAGCGACGGTGTCCCAGTCGCGCTAGTTTGCGAGGGGAGCGAAGAGGAAGATGAGATTTTGGGGATATCTTTGGCTGCTTACAAAGTTGCCATCGACATAATGATTGATTTTGGTTGAGGGATCACGACTCATTCAAGCCGAGAAATGTTCATGGCTCGGCTCAATTCAGGACTTCGATACGCATGGACAATGGCGACATCGCGGCGACAATTTTGGCTTCGCTAGCTCTGCTGGTTTCGATTGCCACTCTTTATTTGACGTTCTTGCGAAAGAAGTCCTCTCTCATTGGATGCATTGCTGCTGTTTCAACTCCAGAACCAGGCTCCTTGGATGACTGCATGTTTGATTTCGCATTGTCCAACACTGGAACGCTGGAGCTGCTCATACGCGAGATGACCCTCGACATCGATGGGCCAGGCCCAGCCTTAATTCCCGAGATTTCGACGCCTGACGTGCCGGTAGTGCTAAAGCCGGGACAAGTACAACTGCTCAGGATTGGCATCCCAAATCTATTCTTCGAAAATGTCGCTGACCGGGCAGGGAGCTTGCTGGTCCAATTCCATGTGTTCTCGTCGCGTGGCGCTCAATTCCTTCCGCATAAATCGATATCACCAATAGGAAAGGAGCGCGATCTGCCTGCTGACACATGGGCTCCATTTTCGCTCGGAGCGGTGGAGCAGTAACTTAGCGCCCCTGCCGCACCGAACTGTTCCGTCCGCGAAAACTCGCTCACGACCCCACATTTGACGACCATGCCCCTCGGACCGGTACCCGACTATCTCAAGCTTGCAATGCGTCAGCACTTTCTTGCTGGGCTAAAGAACAGTCATTCGCTTGAGACTTACGAGCTCGATCTGTTTCGATGGTTCAAGACCGAGACTGAAGGCACTTGGGCGTTGATGGACGGGGAAGAGCAACGCTACGTGCAGCAACAGGTGGCACTAGGTTCTGAAGATATCAACGACTCTGGCATTCTCGCGACGGACTATTACCGCAAGCGAATGCGCTCGTCGCATGTCATTTTTCTTGCTTCTCTCCTTGAGGGAGCCATGAAACGTGAGTGCGATAGGCTTAGCCACGTCTTGGGGGAGCAAGCAATTTTTAAGCCTTCCGATCTCAAAGGCGATCCTTGGAGCGCTCGTAGAATCTTCCTGGAAAGATACGCAGGTTTCGAGATTCCAGCTGACCTGTGGCGCCCAATCAAGGACCTTTTGGCTGTACGCAACGCCCTGGTGCATCACAGCGGAGACGTGCTCCTGCTAACACAAGAACAAGTCTCAGCGCTCGGCAAAATTCATGGGGTCTACTTGAGTGGATCAGAGGTTGTGATTGATGAGACCTACGTTGATCGCGCGATCGACTCGGTCCGCGACATCATGGAGTTGTTGCATAGCGAGACGAACGCTCTGATTGACCGCACTGTTAGCCAATCTCCTGACGCCACTTAGCGCTTCATTCGACCGGACCGCTTCCTGGGGATTGGGCAATTGACTGCCTGCCCTCGTTCGCGTGCTGGGCATTTTTGGCGATAGGCGGCCGGCGAACTGAGCATCTGCCCAGAATAATTCGTTCGCACTTATCTGATTCGATTCTCGAACTGAATCGCAAAGCGGCCCAGGGCGTTGTGCCAATTTCGGACTGGCCGTGACCATCGGTAAGCGCAGCACCCCAGCCTACTTCCTGCATGGCGCGCCGGCGTGCTCGCCGTTGCTCCAAGGATTCCGGCCACGCACGCGGCGGGTGCAGGTCTGCCCAAGTGAGCCCCAGCGCAGCGAAGACCGCATTTGCGTCGCCACAGGCGAAACAATGGACCAGTACGCGACCGTCGACCTCGGTCACGCTCAGTTTTTGCGAGCGTCCACCACAAGCCGGACACCGCGCGCGCCATCCATTGCCACTGCGGCTCACACCGTCGAGACGACGCAACAACAGTTCCGCGTTCGTACCGCTTGCATACGTTGCGCCGTGCAGGGTAGATGCCCGCTGTGAACCTTTGGGTGAGTCGCCAGCGCTTCGGAAATCCGGGTGCGTCGTCATGCCGATGCCCCATCAATGAGGGCCCGAACATCTTCGGCACGCCATGCTGTGCAGCGTTCGCCAAGTTTCACAGGAGCGGGATAACGCCCAGCTTTTACGCCGGCCCACCAGGTGGACTTGGATACTGGGTAAAGAGACAACACCTGCGGCAGTCGCAGGAAGCCTGTTTCAGGAAGTAGACGGTGCTGCAAGGCTTAATCCTCTGCCGTGCCAAAGTGGACGGCTTCGGATATGGAATTCTTCACATGGGCAGAGCCGATAACAGGAAGAAGAACGGCTTTATTTTTCCGGCTTGACCCTCGAGGAATGCTTGTTCACAGCGCGCAGCACCGTTTCTGGGTCGATCCGTAGCCCGTCGCGCTCAACGATTTCCTCAGCGGCATGTATATCGCCTCCAGCATCTTCGCTACTCACCGCCACGCGGATCGTCCACTCCAGCTCCTTGAATCTGCGCGCACATCGCGCCGCGTAGTTTCCGGACTTAGGTTTGGGCTTGCCAAAAAAACACTCCTCCATCGTCAGACTGCCCTTCCGCCTCGAGATAGGTTCGATACATACGAAGGACAGCCAGTAGCAACTCTGGGGGCGGGTAGTGCCCCGCATCCACAAACACGGACATCGCAGCCAGCGGATGGTCGCCGAGCTCTTCCATTTGAAAGCGTCGAAACTCACTCAGGACCGGAAGCATTGGTGCACCCGCGCCGGCAGCGATCGCACGCCACGCGTGTTCTAAGTCGGACAACGCATTTTGGCGAGGCTTGCCAAAGGGGGGATAATCTTCCCAACTCTCAGTGATCGGCCGGCTATCGGCCTCTTCAATCAGCTCCCGGCGATATTCCTCAACCACGTCGCGACTAGATTTCGTCGTCATCGATCATCAGCTCCGGCGATGCATCGCGACTACGTTGCTGCCGATGCGCAGGACGTCGAGATAATCCGCCCAGGCCTGCATCATCTTTCGGCGTTCGGCCAAGGGGGCGGTGCGATTGTATGCGCGGCCGTTTGGATCCCTCACCGCATGTGCCAACTGGTGCTCAATATAGTCAGGCCGGAAATTCAGCACCTCGTCCAAGATGGTTCGTGCCATCGCTCGAAAACCGTGACCCGTCATCGTGTTCGAATCGAAGCCCAATCGTCGCAATGCCTCGTTGATCGTGTTTTCGCTCATCGGACGATTGCGACCCCGTACTCCCGGAAAAACGAACTCTCCTCGTCCGGTTAGCGGTTGTATTTCGCGCAAGACGTTTGCCGCTTGCGACGCCAGGGGCACTAGGTGCGGCTGGCGAGTCTTGCTTGCCGTGTAACGCCACTCGGCAGCGTCCAAATCGATGTCATTCCAACGCGCCGCCCGCAACTCTCCTGGGCGCGCAAACAACATCGGTCCAAGTTTGAGGGCAGCCAACGTAACGGGCGAGCCCTCGTAACCCCACAGCGCACGCAGCAAAGGTCCAACTTCCGCCGGGTCGGTAATGCTGGCAAGGTGAACTTTGTTTCTCGACTCTAGCGCGCCTCTCAAATCGGCGGCCGGGTTTCGCTCTGCCCGTCCAGTTCGCACGGCGTACAAGAAAACCATAGATGCCAGAGCACGCGCGCGGTGAGCAGTCTCGACCTTGCCGGATGATTCGGGCTTGCGTAGCGCGGCCAATAGAGTTGGCGCTGTGATCTCTGCAACTGGCTGACCTCCGATGTAGGGGGTCAGATAATTGTCCAAGAGATTTCGTTCACGTTTCGCCGTTCCTGCCGCAACCTTGCGCGCACGAAGGCGCAGCAATTCATTCGCCACTGCATCAAACGTATTTGCGCTCGTCTCTGCCGCGGCGGCCTTTTCCGCCTTGCGCTTTCCGCTGGGATCAATGCCCGATGACAACAGTCTGCGTGCGTCAGCGTGGCGAGCGCGCGCATCGGCCAAGCTGGTATTTGGATAGACGCCAAGTGAGGGCGCTTTTCTTTACCCGCGTAGCGATATTTCCATCGCCACCATTTGCCACCAGTCGGCCGATCTCCAGATAAAGACCGCCGCCATCGAACAGTCGTTGAGTCTTCTCTGCGGGCTTCGCTTTGCGAATCGCTGCGTCGGTCAATGGCATGGGGGCAACTTCATTGGGGGCAACGCCCCACCTCATTTCGGAGTTGCCCCCTATGTTGCCCCCAGGCGCATCCGGATTCAATCGGACGCGGTCAGACGCCATCAGCCATGGAACGGCTTGTTTTGTGGGATTCGCATAGCCCACTGGATGTTGCTGGACTGCTCGGAAGTCTGATTTGGTGGGCCCACCAGGACTCGAACCTGGAACCAAAGGATTATGAGTCCTCTGCTCTAACCATTGAGCTATAGGCCCGTGTGTGGGGGATTATGGCGCACGCAAAAGCCGCGCACGCGCCGGGCTTGCGGAGTGCAGCCGCACCGGCCTCGGCCCCGCACGTGGCGCCATGCGCGCGGCCGCCGCCGTTGCCATCCGTGTTTGCCCGCCTGCGCGCCTTCCCGCAGTACAGTGGGCCGAGCCTGTCATGTTGCCCCGCCGGATCGGGCGCGCCGTGCGCGTCGCCGATCGCCGATCGCCGAATCCGCATGTGCCTGATCGCCCTCGCCCTCGACTGCCATCCCGCCTATCCGCTGGTGCTGATCGCCAACCGCGACGAGCTGCACGCGCGCGCCGCCGCGCCGGCCGGGCCCGATCCGCAATATCCGGATGTGCATGGCGGGCGCGATCTGGCGCAGGGCGGCGGCTGGCTGATGGCGTCCCGGCGCGGGCGGCTGGCGGCGGTGACCAACGTGCGGGTGCGGCCGCTGGGCGCGGCGCATCCGCGCTCGCGCGGGGCGCTGGTGCGCGGGTTCGTGAGCGGTGCCGACGACGTCGATGCCTGGCTCGACGCGATCGCGCCCGCAGCCGGCGATTACGGGCCGTTCAACCTGGTGTTGTGGGGCGGCGCCTGCCTGGCGTTCGCCGGCAACCATCCGCGCTTCGCACGCCATCCGGTGGCGCCGGGGCTGCACGCGGTGTCCAACGGCGCTTTCGATGCGCCGTGGCCCAAGAGCACCCGCGCCAGCCAGGCGCTGGCGCGATGGCTGGAGAACGGCCTGCCCGCCGACGCACGCGCGGCGGATGTCGCGCCGTTGCTGGACGCGCTGGCCGACACCACGCCGGCGCCGGACGCGGCGCTGCCCGACACCGGCATCGGGCTGGCGCTGGAGCGCACGCTGTCGCCGCCGTTCGTGCGCGATCCGCGCTACGGCACGCGCTGCAGCACGGTGGTGCTGGTGCAGGCCGATGGCATCCGCTTCGTCGAACGTCGCTTCGGAGCCGCGGCGCAGGTGCTGGGCCAAAGCGATGCGTGGTTGCCGCGGATCGCGTCGCGGTAACGCCCGTTGCACGGGTCTGGCGGACCCGACCGCGGATCCCCTGTCGGCCCCTCATCCGCCCTGCGGGCACCTTCTCCCCGCGCGCGGGGAGAAGGAAAACAGGTCCGGGGTGCCGCGTTGGCTTCCGTGGCTCCGCGCTGGCTTCGCGACCCCGCGTTGGCTTCGCGACCCCGCGTTGGCTTCGTGACCCCGCGTTGGCTTCGTGATCCCGCGTTGGCTTCGTGATCCCGAAGAAAAAGCCCCGCACATGGCGGGGCTTTTCTCTGCGACTGGTCGGCTCTCATCCTCCTCCGCAAGCGCGAAGAAGGAAGCGCGCTTACTCGATGTCGAGGAAACTGCGCAGCTGCTCCGAGCGGCTGGGATGGCGCAGCTTGCGCAGGGCCTTGGCCTCTATCTGGCGGATGCGCTCGCGGGTGACGTCGAACTGCTTGCCGACCTCTTCCAGGGTGTGGTCGGTGTTCATGTCGATGCCGAAGCGCATGCGCAGCACCTTGGCCTCGCGCGGGGTCAGGCCGGCGAGCACGTCGCGCACCGTCTCCATCAGGTTGGTGTTGGTGGTCGCGTCGATCGGCGACTCGACGTTGGTGTCCTCGATGAAGTCGCCCAGGTGCGAATCCTCGTCGTCGCCGATCGGGGTCTCCATGGAGATCGGCTCCTTGGCGATCTTCATCACCTTGCGGATCTTGTCCTCGGGCATGTCCATTTCCTTGGCCAGCTCCTCGGGCGTGGCCTCGCGGCCGAACTGCTGCAGCATCTGGCGGGAGATGCGGTTGAGCTTGTTGATCGTCTCGATCATGTGCACCGGGATGCGGATGGTGCGCGCCTGGTCGGCGATCGAGCGGGTGATCGCCTGGCGGATCCACCAGGTGGCGTAGGTCGAGAACTTGTAGCCGCGGCGGTATTCGAACTTGTCCACCGCCTTCATCAGGCCGATGTTGCCTTCCTGGATCAGGTCGAGGAACTGCAGGCCGCGGTTGGTGTACTTCTTGGCGATGGAGATCACCAGGCGCAAGTTGGCCTCGACCATTTCCTTCTTGGCCTTGCGCGCCTTGGCCTCGCCGTAGGCCATCGCGCGGCTGATCTCCTTGGTCTCGGCCAGGGTCACCATCATCGACTTCTCCAGGGCGATGGTGGCCTCCTGCTCGGCGATGATCTGGTCCTTGACCTCGCGCAGGCCGCTGGACCACTTCTGCTTGCGCTTGAGGACGTCGTCGACCCAGTGCAGGTTGGTCTGGTTGCCTTCCCAGGCGCGGATGAAGTCCTTGCGCGGCATCTTGGCCACGCGCGTGGACAGCTCCAGGATGCGGCGCTCGTGGTCCTTGATCTCGCCCAGCACCTCGCGCAGTCCGCGCACCAGGGTGTCGACCAGCGGCAGCGGCAGCTTCAAGGTCATGAACAGCGCGGCCATGTCCTCGCGCAGCTTCAGCGCGGGCTTGGCGCTGGGGCCGTGCTTGGCGTAGGCGCGGGTGAACTTGGCGTACAGCGCGCCGAGCTCGTCCATGCGCCGCGCGACTTCGACCGGGTCCGGGCCGGTGGGGCCGGCTTCCTCGGCCTCGTCGGTGGCGGTGTCGTCCTCGTCGTCCTCGTCGCCCTCCTCGTCGTCCTTGGCGCTGACAGCCGGCGCCGGCGCCGGGGCCGGCTCGGGCTCCTCGTCGAGACCGTCGTTGAAGCCGACCACGATCTCGGCCAGGCGTTTCTTGCCGGCCTTGTGCTGCTCGTAGTCCTCCAGCAGCAGGTTGATCGACCACGGGAAGCTGGCCAGCGAGGACAGCATCTGGTTGAGGCCTTCCTCGATGCGCTTGGCGATGGCGATTTCGCCCTCGCGGGTAAGCAGCTCCACCGTGCCCATCTCGCGCATGTACATGCGCACCGGGTCGGTGGTGCGGCCGCCCTCGGCGTCCAGCGCCGACAGGGTGGCGGCGGCTTCCTCGGCGGCGGTGTCGTCGACCTCGCGGCCGCTGCCGGAGGTGCCGGCCAGCAGCAGGGTCTCGGCGTCGGGCGCGATCTCGTGCACCTCGATGCCCATGCCGTTGATCATGCCGATGATGTCTTCGATCTGCTCCGGATCGACCATGTCGTCGGGCAGGTGGTCGTTGACTTCGGCGTAGGTCAGGTAACCCTGTTCCAGGCCCTTGCTGATCAGCTGCTTGATGTCGGACTGCGGGGCCGGACGTTCGTTGGCCATGAGGCGTGCCACCGGGAAAAGGGGTGAAGAGAACCGTGCATTATACTGCGCAGTGCCGGGATCCGGCTTCGACGGCCGCCATGGCACCGCCAAAACCCCGTCCCCCGCGACGCCTCAGGCGCGCAGCAGGAACGTGACCGGGCCGTCATTGACCAGGCTGACCAGCATATGGGCCCCGAAGCGGCCGCTTTCCACCCCCGGCGGGTGGCGGTCGCGGCAGGTTTGCAGCAGTTGCGCGAAGATCCGTTCAGCCTCGGCCGGCGCCGCGGCGGTGCTGAAGCCCGGGCGCAGCCCCGAGGCCGTGTCCGCGGCCAGGGTGAACTGGCTGACCAGCAGCAGCCCGCCGCCGGTGTCGGCCAGGGAGCGGTTCATCCGCCCCTGGGCGTCGGCGAACACGCGGTAGCCCAGCAGCCGCTGCGCCATCCGCGCCACCTGGGCCGCGCCGTCGCCCGGCTGCACCCCCACCAGCGCCAGCAGGCCGGGGCCGATCGCGCCGACGCAGGCGCCGTCGACCTCCACCCGGGCCTGGGTGACGCGCTGGATCAAGGCAAGCATGGGCGGATGCTGGCGCCGCGCGCGGGCGCCGGTCAACCTGAACATGCAGCCGCTAGACTGCCCGCGTGACCGCCTTCGCCGCCCGCCTGCTGTACCTGCTCGCCGCAGCGCTCGGGCGGTTGCCGTGGCCGTGGCTGGACCGCCTCGGCGCGGGCATGGCCCGGCTGTGGCGGCGGCTGGACGCGCGCGAGGCGAGGGTGGCGCGGCGCAACCTGGCCCTGGCCTGGCCGCAGCTCGACGCCGCGGCCCGCGACGCACTGCTGCGCGCGATCCTGCGCACCACCGCGTGCCAGGCGCTGGAAACGCTGCGCTTGTGGACCCGGCCGCAGGCCGACAACCTGGCCCTGATCCGCAGCGCCCACGGCACGGCGCTGCTGGACCAGGCGCTGGCCCGCGGCCGCGGCGTGATCGTCGCCGCGCCGCACTACGGCAACTGGGAGCTGCTCAACCAGTGGCTGGCCGCGCGCACCCCGCTGGCGATCCTGTACCGGCCGCCGGAATCGGCGATCGGCGAGGCGTTCCTGCAACGGGTCCGCGCCGACGACGGCGGCCGCGTCGCCCAGGTGCGGGCGGACGGTCCGGCGGTGCGGCAGCTGTTGAAGCGGCTGCAGCACGGCGGCGTGGTCGGGATCCTGCCCGACCAGCAGCCCAAGGCCGGCGAGGGCGCGTTCGTGCCGTTCTTCGGCCTGCCGGCGCTGACCATGACCCTGCTGCCGCGGCTGGCCGCGCGCACCGGGGCGACGGTGCTGCTGGCCTACTGCGAGCGCCAGCCGCCGGTGCGGGGGGCCGCGCCGGCGTTCGCGCTGCATCTGGAAGCCGCGCCGGCGGAGGTCGCGGCGGCGGATCCGGCGGTCGGCGCGCGCGCGCTCAATGCCGCGATCGAACGCATCGCCCACCGCGACCCGGCGCAATACCAGTGGACCTACAAGCGTTACACCCTGCGCCCGCCGGACAGCGGCGAGGCCAACCCCTACCGCGACCTGGAGCGGCACTGATGCCGGCCCTTGCCCGATGAACGCTGCCCTGCCCGCAGCCGACCACGATGCCGACGGCTGGCAGCCGCTGCCGCGGCGCGCCCGCGCGCTGTTCCTGCTCGGCGGGCTGGGGTTCGCGCTGCCGGCGGCGCTGGTGCCGCTGCTGCTGGCCGGCGCGCTGGACCTGGCCGGCCCCGGCCGCTACGCGCTGGCCGGCGCGCTGCTCGGCGCCGCCTTCGGAGTCTGGCGCGGCGACCGCGCGTGGCGCTACACCCACTGGCGCCTGGACGCGGACGGTTTCAGCCTGCGCCGCGGCCGCCTGTGGCGCGCGGAAACGCGGGTGCCGCAGTCGCGGGTGCAGCACCTGGACCTGCGCCGCGGCCCGCTGCAGCGCCGCTACGGCCTGGCGACGCTGGTGATCCACACCGCCGGCACCCGCCACAGCGCGGTGGCGGTGCCTTGCCTGGACGCGGCCGATGCCGAGCGCCTGCGCGACCGCCTGGCGCGGCAGCGCGACGAGGACGACGATGACGACGCCCCCGCCTGAGCCCGCGACGCACGCCGGCGAAGCGCCCGAGCGCCGGCTGCATCCGCTGTCGTGGCTGTTCGTGCTGATCCAGCAGCTCAAGCAGTTCATCGTGCCGCTGCTGGCGCTGCTGCTGTTCGGCCGCGGCGGCGAGGACGACGCCGGCCAGTGGTGGGCGCTGGTCGGCGTCGGCGTGCTGGCGCTGGGCTCGCTGTGGCAATACTTCACCTACCGCTACCGGATCGGGCACGACAGCCTGGTGGTGCGCAGCGGCGTGCTGCAGCGCAGCCTGCGGCAGATCCCGTTCGCGCGGATCCACAACGTCGCCCTGCACCAGAACCTGCTGCACCGGCTGTTCGGCGTGGCCGAGGTGCGGCTGGAATCGGCCGGCGGGCAGAAGCCCGAGGCGCAGATGCGGGTGCTGCGGCTGGCCGACGCGCTGGCGCTGGAGGCGCTGGTGCGGCGGCGCGCGGGCGCTGCGGCCGCGAGTGGAGACGCCGTCGCCGAGGCCGGCCACACTCTGCTGCGGCTGCCGCTGGCGGAGGTGCTGCGCCTGGGGCTGGTGTCCAACCGCGGCCTGATCGTGCTCGGCGGCGGCGTGGCCGCGCTGTCGCAGTTCAACCCGCGGCTGCTGTCGGGCCTGTTCCAGGGCTGGAGCGAGCGCGCACTGGGCTGGGCGCTGGCGCACGGCCAGAGCGACTGGACCTATGCGGTCGCCGCCGCCAGCCTGCTGCTGGCGTTCGTGCTGCTGTTGCGGCTGTTCTCGGTGGCGCTGGCGCTGCTGCAGTATTCCGGCTTCCGGCTGGACGAGCACGGCCGCCGGCTGACGGTGGAGCGCGGGCTGCTGACGCGGCTGCGCACCAGCACCTCGCGGCGGCGGATCCAGGCTTGGACCCTGCGCGAGAGCCTGCTGCAGCGCTGGCTGCGGCGCCGCAGCCTGCAGATCGACACCGCGGTGGCGGAGGCCAACGGCCAGCCGCGCGCATTGCGCGAACTGGCGCCGATCGCGCCGCCAGCCGCCTGCGACGCCCTGGTCCGGCACCTGCTGCCGCACGCGCAGTGGCCGCCGCCGGACTGGCAGCCGCTGCATCCGCACGCATGGCTGCGGCTGTGCCTGCCGGGCACGGTACTGGCGCTGCTGGCGGGCGCGGCGCTGGGCTGGCGCTTCGGCGCCTGGGGCTGGCTGGCGCTGGCGTGGCTGCCGTGGACCCTGCTGGCGGCGCGCCAGCGCGCGCGCCGCGCCGGCTACGCCTGCGACGCCACCCTGGTGGCGTGGCGCGAGGGCTGGTGGTCGCGGCACTGGCGTTTCGCCGAGATCGACAAGCTGCAGGCGCTGCAGCTCACGCAGTCGCCGCTGGACCGCCGCTGCGGCATGGCCACGCTGTGGCTGGACACCGCCGGCGCCGGCGCACTGGCGCCGCCGCTGCGGCTGCGCTACCTGCCGCTGGCGCAGGCGACCGCGCTGCTGGCGCAACTCGGCCACGCGGTCGCGCGCCGCAGGCTGCGCTGGTGAGCGCGGTGGCGGACAAGTTGCCGCTCTCCGGCGTGGTGATCGCCAAGGACGAAGGCGACCGCATCGGTCGCTGCGTCGCCAGCCTGGCCGCGCTGTGCCGCGAGGTGATCGTGCTCGACTCCGGATCCGGCGACGACACCGTCGCCGTCGCCCGCGCCGCCGGCGCGCGGGTCGAACAGCAGCCGTGGCTCGGCTTCGCGGCGCAGAAGAACGCCGCGATCGCGCGCGCGACGCAGCCCTGGGTATTGCTGCTGGATGCCGACGAATGGCTGGACGCCGCCGCCGGCTCGACGTTGCGCACGCTGTTCGCCGGCGGCGCGGTCGAGCGCGCCGACGTCTGGCGCCTGCAGCGGCGCACGCATTTCCTCGGTACGCCGCTGCAGCACGGCGGCTGGGGCCGGGAGCCGGTCGAGCGCCTGTTCCGTCCGGACCTGCGCTACCTACCCGCCGAGGTGCACGAGAAACTCGACTTGGCCGGCCGCCGCGTGGCGGCGGTCCCGGCGCGGATCGAGCACGACACCGCGCGCTCGTTCGCCGAATACGCGGACAAGCTGCAGCGCTACGCGCAGCTGTGGGCGCAACAGCGCCGCGCCGCCGGCCAGCGCGCCGGCGCGCTGGCGGCGCCGCTGCACGCGGCCGCCTACTGGCTGAAGAACTACCTGCTGCGCGGCGGCTTCCTCGACGGCCCGATGGCGCGTCGCTTTCACGCCCTGCACACACGCTATGTGTTCTTGAAATACAAGCTGTTGCGCGGCTGAACGAACGACGGCAGGCCCGGCCGCGACAGCGCTGTCCCCCTCTAGGATTGCGCGCCCCCAGCCGCCCGCTCCCGTGCCGCCCGCCAGCCTCAGCCTGATCGTCACCACCTACAACTGGCCGCAGGCGCTGGCCGTGGTCCTGGACAGCGCGCGTCGCCAGACCCGGCTCCCCGACGAGGTGATCGTCGCCGACGACGGGTCCGGCCCCGACACCGGCGCGCTGGTCCGCCGCCTCGCCGCGGGGTTTCCGTGCGCGCTGCGGCATGTCTGGCAGGAGGATCGCGGCTTCCGCGCGGCGCGCGTGCGCAATCTGGCGATCGGCGCCGCCGGCGGCGACTACGTGCTGCTGCTGGACGGCGACATGGTGCTGCATCCGCGGTTCGTCGCCGACCACCTCGCCGCCGCCCGCCGCGGCAGTTTCGTGCAGGGGTCGCGCGCGCTGGTCTCCGCGGCGTTCAGTGCCAGGATGCTGCAGCAGCCCTGGCTGCGCCCCGCGTTCTTCAACAGCGGCCTGGTGCGGCGCCGCCACACCGTGCGGCTGCCGCTGCTGTCCCGCGCCTACCTGCAGCTGCGCGACGGCCGGCCGCGCATGATCAAGAGCTGCAACCAGGGCTGGTGGCGCGAGGACCTGCTGCGCCTCAACGGTTTCGACGAGCGCATGCACGGCTGGGGCCGGGAGGACGACGAACTGGCGCTGCGCGCCTGGCACGCGGGCCTCGCCTGCCGGCAACTGCGGTTGTCGGGCCTGGCGTTCCACCTGCACCACCGGGAACGCCACAGCAACGGCGCGAGTCCGAACGACGTCTATCTGGCGCAGACGCGGACCTCGCACCGCACCCGCTGCGACCTCGGCATCAGCGCTCACCTCGCCGAATTCGCGCGCCGTCCGGCACCCGACCTGCGCGCGGATCCGGCTGCCGCGCCAAACGTCTACTAGTCGTCGCAGCCCGCGGTCGCCGCCGCCGGCAGCAGCCACCAGCCGCGGCGGTTGGAAACGCTCAGCTGCCGCGCCTGCGAGCGGTCCACGCACGCGGCCAGGGCGCTGTCCTGCACCAGCAGCCAGCGCCGCGCCGGCGCCTGCCTCTGCCAGGCGATGCCGCGACGCCACTGCTCGGCCGGCTCCACCCGGAAGCCGAAAGTGGCCGCCGGGCGGTCGGCCATCAGCAGGTTCTGCTCCTTCCACGCCACCAGCCCCAGTTCCGCATCCGGGCCGATGTGCGCACCGGCCTCGCGCATCAGTCCGCGCGCAGAGCTGGAGTTGTTGAGCAGCGGATACCCGACCAGCCCGTACAGCACCCACAGGCCGATCAGCAGCGACAGCAGGCCGGCGATCGCGCGCCGGCGGCCGCACCACAGCAGACTGCCCGCGCCCCAGCCGCCCATTGCCAGCAGCAGCCAAGCGCCGGCCTGCACTTCGGCCGCCGACACGCCGCGCTCCACGATCAGCCGGCGCTCGAAGCCCGGCTCGCCGGCGAGCATCGCCAGCCCGGCCGCCAGCAGCGTCGACGCCAACACCGCGCCGAACGCCAGCGCCAGCCGCTGCGCGCCCGCCTTGCGCACGATGCCGGGCAGCAACGGCGCCAGCGCCAGGCACACCATCGGCAACGCCGGCAGGATGTACATGTCGCGCTTGCCCGCCGGAATGGTGAAGAACAGCAGCACCAGCAGCCACCAGCCCAGCGGCAGCAGGTAGCGCGGATCGCGCCGTTGCAGGCGACGTTTCCACGCCGGCAGCGCCCACGGCAACGCCAGCAGCGTCGGCAACCACATCGTCGCCATCACCCCGAGGAAATACCAGGGCGGCTGGCCGTGGTCCCAGGAGTCGGCGTAACGCTTGGCGGTCTGCCGCAGCAGCAGGTCGTCGAGGTAGGCGCGGTAGGCGGGATCGGGCTGCGACAACGCGGCCACGGCCATCGGCAGCAGCCACAGCGCGACCGCCACGAAAAACGCAAGCGGGCCGAGCCAGAAGCGCGCGTCGCGCGCCGGAAAGCGCAGGCCACGCCAGCCATGCCACGCCGCGTACGCCGCCGGCAGCAGCATTGTCAGCGCGAGCACGCCGACGCCCTTGGTGATCGTGCCCAGGCCGGCGGCGAACCAGCCCAGCATCCAGAACGTCCAGTCCGGCGACGGATCGGCGCGCGTGCGCAGCAGGAAGCGCAGGAACCCGTAGTTGGCCAGGGTGATCCAGAACACCACCAGCGGATCGATCTGCGCGCGCTTGGCCTGGTAGGTGAACTGCAGGGCCAGCAGCAGCGCCCAGCCGGCGTAGACGCCCACGCGCCGCGTCCACAGCCGCCGGCCGAGGTCGGCCACGCACCACAGCGTACCCAGCGCCGCCAGCAGCGACGGCAGCAGGAAGGCGACGCGCCAGTGGCCGGTCAGCGTGTATGCCGCCGCCTGCAGCCACATGAACAGCGGCGGCTTGTCCGAATACAACTCGCTGCCGCGATGCGGGAACAGCCAGTCGCCGCTTTCGACCATCTGCCTGGCCACCAGCGCGAAGCGCGGTTCGTCGGCCGGCCACGGATCGCGCAGGCCCAGGCCGGCGCCGAGCACCAGCAAGGCGAGGAACCAGAACAGCCAGGTGTCGCGGGAGCGGGGGGACAGGCGCATGCGGGGACGGGGCGGGGAACGCAAGAGGAGGGAACGTTAGACGAAATGCAGCAGTCGGGCGATGACAGCCCTGCTCCCGGCGTCGCTGCCGCGGCTCGATGGCCGTCGTGCTTGCGGGCCCGGGCCGAGCGCTCCCGCGGCGGCGGGGACTTCCGGACTTCTGGACTTCGAACTTCTGGACCTCGAACTTCCGGACTTCGAAGTTCCGGCTTCCGCCTCAGATCCGGGGTGTCCGGTTCACGGCGCGCGTTTCACCAGCCGCGCGTAGAAAAAGCCGTCCATGCCGTCTTCGCCCGGCAGGCGCTGGTGGCCGTGGCCGCTGTCGCGGCCGAAACGCGCATCCAGCGGCTGCAACTGCGCGTCCGGCGTGCGCGCCAGGAATGCGGCGACCTGGGCGTCGTTCTCCGCGCGCAGGATCGAACAGGTCGCGTACAGCAGGGTGCCGCCGGTGGCGAGCGTCGGCCACAGCGCGTCCAGCAGCCGCGCCTGCAGCGCGCACAGCGCGTCGATATCCGCGGCCCGTCGATGCAGCAGGATGTCGGGCTGGCGGCGGACGATGCCGGTGGCGCTGCACGGCGCGTCCAGCAGGATCGCGTCGAACGGCGCGCCGTCCCACCACGCGCCGACGTCGGTCGCATCGGCGGCGTGCAGTTGCGCCTGCGCGCCCACGCCCAGGCGCGCGAACGTGGCCCGCAGCCGCTGCAGGCGCTCATAGTCGATGTCGAGCGCGGTCAGGCGCAGCGTCGGGTCGCGTTCGAGCAGGTGCGCGGCCTTGCCGCCGGGTGCGGCGCAGGCGCCCAGCACGCGCGCGCCGGCGGCCGGCGCCAGCGCCTCGGCGACCAACTGCGCGCTGCCGTCCTGCACCGACAGCGCGCCGTCGGCGAAGCCGGGCAGCGCCGACACCGGCACCGGCGCGTCGATGCGCAGGCCGTCGGGGCAGCGCGGACCGGGCTGCGCCTGGATCCGGCTCGCTTCCAGCCGCGCGCTGCAGGCGGCGACGCTGCCGCGCTGCCGGTTGACGCGCAGCCACAGCGGCGCCGGCAGCGCGCTGGCGGTGACGATCGCATCCAGCTCGCCCGGCCAGTCCTCGCGCAGCCGGCACAGCAGCCATTGCGGCCAGGCCGCGGCCGCACTGGAAGCCGGCAGGCCCTCGCGCAGCGTGCGCCGCAGCAGCGCGTTGACCAGTCCGGCTTGGTGCATGCGGCCCAGCGCGCGCGTCGCGTCCACCGTGGCCGCCAGCGCCGCGTGCGGCGGCAGGTGCAGGCTGTCGAGCTGGGCGAAGCCGGCGTACAGCAGCGCGCGCAGCGGCCCGTCGCGGCGCCCCGGCGGCTTGCACATCCATTGCGCCAGCGCCGCGCCGTAGCGCGCGTGCTCGCGCAGGGCGGCGAAGGCGATCGCCTCCAGCAGCGCGCGGTCGCGCGGATCGTCGAAGGTGGGCAGTTGCGCCGCCAGTTCCGCTTTCAGCGAGTGCCCCTGGTGCAGCACCGCATCGAGCACGCGCGCGGCCGCCGCGCGCACCGCGACGCCCGCCGGTGCGTTCATGCCTGCGGCGGCAACGGCCGCGCGTTGAGGTAATCGGCGGCGCCGAGCGCGCGGCCGCCCTCGCGCTGCAGCACCTCGATGCGCAGGGCGTCCTCGCCGCAGGCGACATCGATGCCCGCGCGCCCGGCCGCCAGCACCGTGCCCGGCGCGGCGGCGTGCCGGCAGGGCAACACGTGCGCGGCGTGGATGCGGATGCGCTCGCCGCGCAGCTGCGCCTCGGCTACCGGCCAGGGATGGAAGGCGCGGACCTTGCGCGCCAGGACGGCGGCCGGCTGCGCCCAGTCGAGCTTCGCCTCGGCCTTGTCGAGCTTGCGCGCGTAGGTGACGCCGGTGTCCGGCTGCGGCTGCGGCACCGGCTTCATGCCCGCGCGCAACAGGCCGAGACCGTCGGCCAGCGTCTGCGCGCCGAGCTCGGCCAGGCGCGCGTGCAACTGGCCGGCGGTTTCGTCCGCGCCGATGGCGGTGCGCTGCGACAGCAGCACCGGACCGGTGTCCAGGCCTTGTTCCATCTGCATCAGGCACACGCCGGTTTCCGCGTCGCCGGCTTCGATCGCGCGCTGGATCGGCGCGGCGCCGCGCCAGCGCGGCAGCAGCGAGGCGTGCACGTTCCAGCAGCCGTGGACCGGAATCTCGAGGATCTTCGGCGGCAGCAGCAGGCCGTAGGCGACCACCACCAGCAGGTCCGGCTTCAGCGCCCGCAGCGCGTCGCGCGAGAGCTGCGACTTCAGCGATTCGGGCTGCAGCACCGGCAGCCCGCGCGCGAGCGCCTCGCGCTTGACCGGCGAGGGCTGCAACCCACGGCCGCGGCCGGCCGGGCGGTCGGGCTGGGTATAGACCGCGACCACCTCGCCGCGCTGCGCGGCGGCGCGCAGCGAGGGCACGGCGAATTCCGGGGTGCCGGCGAAGACGATTCTCAGGGGCATGCGCAGGGTTCCTGCCTGTCCGCGTGCGATGCGGCCGGGGCGCTGCGCCCGGATGGCGCGGGCACGACGCCCGTGCCGCGACGACGGTGCGCGCCGGCGCTCAGGCGGCAGCCGACTGCTTGCGCTGCTTGAGCAGCTTCTTGCGCACCAGCTCGCGCTTGAGCGGCGACAGGTAATCGACGAACAGCTTGCCGTCCAGGTGGTCCATCTCGTGCTGGATGCAGACCGCGAGCAGGCCGTCGACCTCCAGCGCGAACGCCGCGCCGTGGCGGTCGAGCGCGGTCACCGCGATCTTCTCGGCGCGGGCGACGTCGGCGAAGATGCCCGGCACCGAGAGGCAGCCTTCCTGGAACACCTGCTCGCCGCTGCGCGCGGTGATGACCGGATTGACGAACACCAGCGGCCGGTTCTTCTCTTCCGACACGTCTATGACCATGAACCGCTTGTGCACGTCGACCTGGCTGGCGGCCAGGCCGATCCCGGGGGCGGCGTACATGGTCTCGAACATGTCGTCGAGCAGGCGCTGGGTGGCCGCCTCGGCCAGCCACGCCGGCTCCACCGGCGCCGCCTTGGTGCGCAGCCGGGGGTCGGGGAACTCGAGGATCGGGAGCAGGGCCATGGCGGGGAGCGTATCGGCGAAAACGGGGGCGGCGGTCACATCCGCGGGCGCCGGGGCTGGCGCAGGGTGGATTGTAGCGCCCAACGCTTGCCAAGGCCCGTGTTTTCTGGGCTATATTGGCCCGGCTGTACGGGGAAATTCTCAAGGGGAGCGGGTAGATGGCCGCCAAGCTTAAGCGCCTTTCTCAAGGGCTGCGCACGGTTTTCGCCGTCGCGCTGCTGACCGTCGCGACATACGCGGCCGCCGTGGAAATGCGCGGCGACCACCCCGACCGCTATGTCGTCCAGCGTGGCGACACGCTCTGGGACATCGCCGGGCGCTTCCTGCAGAAGCCGTGGCTGTGGCCGGAAATCTGGCAGGCCAACCCGCAGATCCAGAACCCGCACCTGATCTACCCCGGCGACGTGATCTCGCTGGCCTACCTGGACCGCGTAGCGGTGCAGCCGGGCCCGCGCGAGGGCGCGCCGATCGACGCGATCCCGCTGGTGCAGGTGGAACCGTTCCTGAAGGACCTGCGCGTGGTCGACGGCTTCGAGCAGTTGCCCTACGTGGTCGGCCTGGAAGAGGACCGCCTGCGCAGCAGCCAGGGCCAGCTCGCCTACGTCCGCGGCCTGCCCGACGCACAGCCCGGCCAGCGCTACGCGGTGGTGCGCCCGACCCAGCGCTACACCCACCTGGACCGCAGCGGCATGTGCTGCGACCTGTTCCACAAGGACGACCTGGATTTCCGCGGCCGCCGGATCGCCGACTCCCAGAACTACTGGACCGACGTGGTCACTCCGGACAAGGGCAACGAGGTCCTGGGCTACGAGCTGATGCGGGTCAATGCCGGCACCATCACCCGCGGCGAGGTCGGCGGCATCAAGGCCAGCACCCTGCTGCTGGACGACTCCGCGCGCGAGGTACGCATCGGCGACCGCCTGGTCGCGGTCGATGCGCAGCCCTACGACCTGCAGTTCTTCCCGCACCCGCCGGCGCAGCAGCTCGAGTACGGCCGTGCCCGGGTGCTGGCGGTGGCCGACATGCTCACCACCGGCGGCCCGCGCGACGTGGTCGCGCTGTCGATCGGCGCGCGCGAGGGCGTGGACAACGGCACCGTGTTCTCGGTCTGGCGCGTGGGCAGCAACGCCGTGGACCGGGTCGAGTACGGCGCGGAGCGCGGCGAGGAGACCGTGCCCTACGAAGCCAAGGTGCGGCTGCCGGACGAATTCGCCGGCCACGTGCTGGTGTTCCGCACCTTCGACAAGATGAGCTACGGCCTGGTGATGGACAGCGTCAAGCCGACCCGCGTGGGCTACGAGCTCAAGCATCCGGACGCGCCGTACTGAGATTCGGAAGTTTCCGACAGCTCATCGCGACGGCGCCCGAGGGCGCCGTCGCCGTTTCCGGCCTAGCCTGCGGGCATGCTCGAGGACACCGACGCCCTGCTGCTCCTGCATGCCGCCGGCGGCGCAGTGGCGCCGCGTCGCGCCCTGCTCGACGCCCACGCCACGCCCGCGGCGGCCCTGGCCGCCGGCCCGCGGGCGTGGCGCCGGCAGGGCCTGGACGCCGACCAGCGGCGGGCGCTGCGGCACCCCGACGGCGCCGCGCTGGCGCGCAGCCGGGCCTGGCTGCAGGCGCCGCGGCGCCACCTCGTCGGCTGGCACGACCCCGACTACCCGGCGCTGCTGCGGCGCACCGCCAGCCCGCCGCTGGCGCTGTTCGTCGCCGGCGACCCGGCAGTGCTGTGGCATCCGGCGGTGGCGGTGGTCGGCAGCCGCTCGCCCAGCGCCGGCGGCCGCGACAACGCCGGCGACTTCGCCCGCGCGCTGGCCGCGGCCGGCCTGGCGGTGACCAGCGGCCTGGCCACCGGGATCGACACCGCCGCGCACGAAGGCGCCCTGGCCGCCGGCGGCCTGACCGTGGCTGTGCTCGGCACCGGCCCGGACGTGCCCTACCCACGCGCCAACGCCGGCCTGCACGCGCGCATCGCCGCCGCCGGCGCCGTGGTCAGCGAGCACGCGCCCGGGACCCGCGCACGCCCCGAGCATTTCCCCAGCCGCAACCGAATCCTCGCCGGGCTGGCGCTGGGCACCCTGGTGATCGAGGCCGCGCAGCGCTCCGGGGCCCTGATCACCGCGCGCCTGGCGGCCGATGCCGGACGCGAGGTGTTCGCGGTCCCGGGCTCGATCCACAACCCGCTGGCCCGCGGCTGCCACCGCCTGATCCGCGACGGCGCCGGCCTGGTCGAATCGGCGCAGGAGGTCGTGGCCGCGATCGCCCCGGTGGCCGCGGCCCTGGCCGACGCCTTGCGCAGCCGCCTGGCGACCCCCACATCGCCAGCCACGACCACCGCCGGGTCCGTCCCCGGCGTGCTCCGCGAGGACCCCGACTCCCAGCGCTTGTGGCAGGCCCTCGGGCACGACCCCACAGGTATGGATCGGCTCGTCTCACGCACCGGATTGACGGCCGCGGAGCTGTCCTCCATGCTGCTGCACATGGAGCTGGAAGGCCGCGTGGTGGTGGAACACGGCCGCTATTCCCGCAAGGGCTGAGGAGCCGCTCCCGGGGGGTTCCCGCGCCGCGACGCAGGACGCGTCGCCACCGCCATCGCCGGACCGATGGCGGCGGCACCCCGCCGCGGCAGGGTGCCACGACGCCGGCGGGCAGGACGCCCGACGGCGACACACCGGCACGCGCCCAGGCGCGCCGCCGGTACTCCTGATCGACGCGCCGCTCGCGGCGCAGGCCGAGGGAAATGAAAGAGAGCATCCTGGACGTCCTGCTGTACCTGTTCGAGCACTACTTCACCGAAGACGCCGCCCCGCCACCGGGCGAGCGTCCGCTCCCCGGCCGGGACCAGCTGGCCAACAGCCCGCTGCTCGACGAGCTGACCCAGGCCGGCTTCAGCCCGGCCGAGATCCACAAGGCGTTCGACTGGCTCGATGCCCTGGCCGCGCAGCGCCCGGACGCCGGCGCCGCGCGCGCCGACGGCCCGATCCGCGTCTATTTCGGCCCCGAGCTGGACAAGCTCGATGTCGACTGCCGCGGCTTCCTGCTGTTCCTGGAACAGCACGGCGTGCTCGACGCCGACCAGCGCGAGCTGGTGCTGGACCGGGCCATGGCCCTGGACCAGGACGAGCTGGATCTGGACGACCTGAAGTGGGTCGTGCTGATGGTGCTGTTCAACCAGCCCGGCAGCGAGGCCGCCTACGCCTGGATGGAAACACAGATGTTCCTGGACGAGCCGGAACCGGTGCATTAGCCCCGCGCCGGACCCCGCGTCCGGCCCTCCCGGCTTGACAGCCGTGGCCGCGACGTGATTCCACTGTATTAAGCAAATCCCCCGACGCCCGAGGCCGCCGGCCCCGGGCGTCGCCTTGTGTCGCCGCCGCCCCGCGGCGCGGCACACCCCCGAACGAGACCCCGCCGCATGGCCAAGAACCTGCTCATCGTCGAGTCGCCGGCCAAGGCCAAGACGATCAACAAGTACCTCGGCAAGGACTTCACCGTGCTGGCGTCCTACGGCCACGTCCGCGACCTGGTGCCCAAGGAGGGCGCGGTCGATCCGGCGCACGGCTTCGCCATGCGCTACGACCTGATCGAGAAGAACGAGCGCCATGTCGAGGCGATCGCCAAGGCGGCGAAGGCGGCCGACGCCCTGTACCTGGCGACCGACCCGGACCGCGAGGGCGAGGCGATCAGCTGGCACATCGCCGAGATCCTGCGCGAGCGCGGCCTGCTCGAAGGCAAGCCGCTGCACCGGGTGGTGTTCACCGAGATCACCCCGCGCGCGATCCGCGAGGCGATGACGCAGCCGCGGCAGATCGCCGCCGACCTGGTGGACGCGCAGCAGGCGCGGCGCGCGCTCGACTACCTGGTCGGCTTCAACCTGTCGCCGGTGCTGTGGCGCAAGGTCCAGCGCGGCCTGTCCGCCGGCCGCGTGCAGTCGCCGGCGCTGCGCATGATCGTCGAGCGCGAGGAGGAGATCGAAGCCTTCGTCGCCCGCGAGTACTGGTCGATCGAGGCCGAGTGCGCGCATCCCTCGCAACCCTTCACCGCCAAGCTGGTGAAGCTGGACGGGAAGAAGTTCGAGCAGTTCACCGTCACCGACGGCGACAGCGCGCAGGCGGCGCGCGAGCGCATCGCCCAGGCCGCCGGCGGCGCCCTGCACGTCACCGACGTGGCCAGCAAGGAGCGCAAGCGCCGGCCGTCGCCGCCGTTCACCACCTCGACCCTGCAGCAGGAAGCCGCGCGCAAGCTCGGCTTCACCACCAAGCGCACGATGCAGGTCGCGCAGAAACTGTACGAGGGCGTGGCGATCGGCGAGGAAGGCACGGTCGGCCTGATCAGCTACATGCGTACCGACTCGGTCAACCTGTCGGCCGAGGCGCTGGCGGAACTGCGCGACGTGATCGCGCGCGACTTCGGCACCCGCGCATTGCCGGACAAGCCGAACTTCTACACCACCAAGTCCAAGAACGCGCAGGAAGCGCACGAGGCGGTGCGCCCGACCTCGGCGCTGCGCACGCCGGCGCAGGTGGCGCGGTTCCTGTCCGACGACGAGCGCCGCCTGTACGAGCTGATCTGGAAGCGCGCGGTGGCCTCGCAGATGGTGCCGGCCACGCTCAACACGGTGTCGGTGGATCTCGCCGCCGGCAGCGCGCACGGCTTCCGCGCCTCGGGCACCACCGTGGTCGACCCCGGCTTCCTCGCCGTGTACGAGGAGGGCAAGGACACCCGCGGCAAGGACGACGAGGACGAAGGCCGCAAGCTGCCGCCGATGAAGCCGGGCGAGCGCGTGCCGCTCGACCGCATCCACGCCGACCAGCACTTCACCCAGCCGCCGCCGCGCTTCACCGAAGCGGCGCTGGTCAAGGCGCTGGAGGAGTACGGCATCGGCCGCCCGTCGACCTACGCCTCGATCATCCAGACCCTGCTGTTCCGCAAGTACGTGGAAATGGAAAGCCGCAGCTTCCGCCCGACCGACGTCGGCCGCGCGGTCTCCAACTTCCTCAGCAGCCACTTCACCCGCTACGTCGACTACGACTTCACCGCCCGGCTCGAGGACGAACTCGACGCGGTGTCGCGCGGCGAGGAGGAATGGGTGCCGCTGATGGAGAAGTTCTGGGGCCCGTTCAAGGAACTGGTCGACGACAAGACCGAATCGGTCGACCGCTCCGAGGCCACCGGCGCGCGCGAGCTGGGCACCGACCCCAAGAGCGGCAAGCCGGTCAGCGTGCGCCTGGGCCGCTACGGGCCGTACGCGCAGATCGGCACCGCCGAGGACGCGGACAAGCCGACCTTCGCCTCGCTGCGCCCGGGCCAGAGCATGCACACGATCGCGCTGGCCGATGCGCTGGAGCTGTTCCGCCTGCCGCGCAAGCTGGGCGAATCCGGCGGCGAACAGGTCAGCGTCGGCATCGGCCGCTTCGGCCCGTTCGCCAAACGCGGCAGCGTCTACGCCTCGCTGAAGAAGGAGGACGATCCCTACACCATCGACCTGGCGCGCGCGGTGGCGCTGATCGAGGAAAAGGAAGAGATCGCGCGCAACCGCATCATCAAGGAATTCCCGGGCAGCGACATCCAGGTGCTCAACGGCCGCTACGGGCCGTACATCAGCGACGGCAAGCTCAACGGCCGCATCCCCAAGGACCGCGAACCGGCGTCGCTGACGCTGGAGGAAGTGACGCAGTTGCTGGAGGAAACCGGCAAGCCGATGCGCGGCCGTTTCGGCAAGAAGGCGGTGGCGAAAAAGGCGCCGGCGAAGGCGGTGAAGAAAACCGCGGCGAAGAAGGCACCCGCCACAAAGGTCGCGAAGAAGACGGCGAAGAAGGCCGCGAAAAAGACCACCCGCAAAGCGGCCGGCAAGGCCGCGACGAAAGCGCGGCGAGCCGCCGTCCGCAAACCGGTCGCGGCGCCGGCCGAGGCCGCCGGTTCGCTGTCGACGCCGGCCAAGGGCGTGCGCGGCAGAAAGCGCGTGGTGAAGAAAGCGCCCACCGGCGACGACGCGCCGTTCTGAGGCGGCGCGCCGGTGGCGGGCATGCCCGCACCCACGCCGCCGTTGCACGTGGCGCGACCCGATGACTGCGCATCCGGCCACCGCGGCGTGCGGACATCCGCACCACGCCCACCACCGGACCACGCCTGCAACCGGTGCGACGGCGTTAAGCTGGCGGCCATGTCGACTGAACTCACGCCCCTCGCCGCCGCCGCCCTGCTGCGCCGCGGCGGGGTTCTCGCCTATCCGACCGAGGCCGTCTGGGGCCTGGGCTGCGACCCGTTCGACGAGGCTGCGGTGCGGCGCCTGCTGGCACTCAAGCAGCGCGCGGTCGACAAGGGCCTGATCCTGATCGCGGCCGCGGCCGGGCAGTTCGACGGCCTGCTCGACTGGGACGCATTGCCGCCCGAGCGCCGCGCCGCGGTGCACGCCAGCTGGCCCGGCCCGCACACATGGATCGTGCCGGCGACGGCGCGGGTGCCGCGCTGGATCACCGGCGCCCACGCCGGCGTCGCGGTGCGGGTCAGCGCGCACCCGGACGTGGTCGCGCTGTGCACCGCCTTCGGCGCGCCGCTGGTGTCCACCAGCGCCAATCCGGCCGGCGCGCCGCCGCCCCGGCGCCTGGCCGAGCTGGATCCGGCGCTGCGCGCCGCACTCGACGGCGTCGTTGCCGGCGAAACCGGCGAGCGCACCCGCCCCAGCACCATCCGCGACGCGCGCAGCGGCGCCACCCTGCGCGGTTGAGGGCTGAATCCGCGCAAACCTCGCTCCCGGGTGCCGGCTTGGCGCGGCTGCGGGGGCAGCGCAAGATGCGCGCATGCGTGGCATCCCGCTCCGGTTCGTGTTCGCCCTGCCGTGGCTGCTGGCGCTGCCGTCGCTGACGGCGGGCGAGGTCACGATCTACCGCTGCACCGATGCCCGTGGCCACCTGACCCTGCGCGACACGCCGTGCGCGCCGGGCGAGCGCCAGGAAACCCGGGCGATGGTCCGCCCCCGCGACGCCGTGCCGGCCGCCGCACCGATCGCCACCACGCCGCCCCCGCCGCCCGCCGCCGCCGCACCGGCGCCGATCCTGGTGCTGCGCGCGCCACAGCCGCTGTACGAATGCATCACCCCCGACGGCGAGCGCTACACCAACGACAGCGCCGAGGGCCGCCCGCGCTGGGTACCGCTGTGGACGCTGGGCTACCCGGTGGCGCGCGCGCCGCACCACCACGCGCACGCCGGTGCCGACCTCGCCATCACCGGCGGCAACGTCAGCCTGCACGCCGGCGGCAGCGTGCTGACGCGGCCGGCGCATTCCGGCCACCCGTGGTATCCGGCCCTCGCCGGCACCTGGATCCGCGACGCCTGCCATGCGCTTCCGCAGCCGGAAGTCTGCGCCCGCCTGCGCGACCGCCGCGACGAGATTCGGCGCCGGTTCTTCAATGCGCAGCCGTCCGAGCGCGACCTGCTGCGGGTCGAGGAGCGCGGCATCAACGCCCGCCTCGACAGCGACTGCGGAGCCCGCTGATGCGGCGCGCCTGGCTGGCCGCGGCGCTGTGTTGCGCGCTGCCCTCCGCCGCGGTGACGGCGCAGCAACGGCAGGTGGTGATCTACCGTTGCACCGACGCCAGCGGCCAGGTCACCGTGCAGAACGACGTCGCCTGTCCCCCGGGCACGCGGCAACGCAAGCAGGTCATCGACGTGCCGCCGCCGCTGCCGAGCTACCAGCCGCGCGACGTGCGCATGCCTGCGGTCGTGGCCGAGGAGCGGGCGCAGGCCGACGCGGCGATCGCCGCCGCGCTGCCGCCGCCGGTGCCGGCCGCCGCACGCCAACCGCCGCCGCCGCTGTTCCAGTGCAGCACCTGGGACCAGCAGCAGTACCTCACCGAGGAGGCAACGCCGCAGGAACGCTGCGCCCCGCTGCAGGTCGTGGGACTGGACGGCGTCTCCCCCCAAGGCGCCGCGCGCGCCTGCCAGACCGTGGTCGACGCATGCCAGCCGGTGGCCGCCGAGGCCTTGTGCCAGGCCTGGCAGCGGCGCGTGGACGAAGCCGAATTCCGCTGGAAGTTCGCCGGCGCCGGCGCCGGCGACGCGCGCCGGCTCGAATACGAACAACTGGCCGCGACGCTGGCCAACAGCGCCTGCCCCTGACGCGTGCCCCGCGGTGCCCTGGACGCCGGTGACGCTAGAACCCGTAGCGCAGGAAGCCGCCGTCCACCGCGATGCATTCCCCGGTGACGTAGCTGGCCGCCGGCAGGCACAGGAACGCGACCGCCGCGGCGACCTCTTCCGGCTCGCCGACGCGGCCCATCGGCGTGCGCAGCAGGACCTCGTCCAGGTAGTCCGGATCGGCCAGCTTGGCCGAGGTGCGGCGGGTGCGGATGTACCACGGCGCGACCGCGTTGACGCGGACGCCGTCCTCGGCCCATTCCACCGCCAGGTTGCGGGTCATCTGGTGCAGCGCGGCCTTGGCCATGCCGTAGGGCGCGCCGCTGCGCACGTGGGTCAGCCCGGACACGCTGCCGACGTTGACGATGCTGGAGGTCGCGTGCCGGGTGAGCAGCGGGTAGGCGTAGCGCGCCAGTTCGAAGGCACTGAACAGGTTGAGTTCGAAAATCTGCCGCCACTCGTCCTCGGTGTAGTCGCTGGTGGCGCGGGTGAGGTTGCCGCCGGCGTTGTTGACCAGGATGTCCAGGCCCTCGCCGCGGTCCTCGACCCAGTCCAGGATCTCGCGCCGCTGCTCCTCGTCGGCGACATCGGCGGCCAGCGCGTGCACCTGGTCGTGGCCGAACTCGTCGGCCAGGTCCGCGCGCGCGTGCTCCAGCGCGGCCGGGTCGCGGGCGACGATCAGCACCTGCGCGCCGAAGCCGAGCAGCTCGCGCGCGATCGCATGGCCGATGCCGGCGCTGCCGCCGGTGACCAGGGCCAGTTGTCCGTCCAGACGCCAGCGGTTGCTGTCCATCGGCCTCGTCCCGTCGTCGGCGGCGGCCGCCGCGTCGGCGTAGCATAGCCTGCGTGGCTTGGGTCCTCACCCGGCTATCCGGAGCGCGCCGCCATGACCGTCATCGCCCGTGCGTTCGCGTTATCCACGCTGCTGCTGGGCGCCGCCGCCTGCAGCCGGCCCGAGCCGCCGCCGACCGACCGGCCGCCGGAACCGCAGGCCACCCCGCCACGGGCGACGCAACTGCGCGATGCGATCCAGCGGCCGCTCGACCGCGCCAAGGCGGTCGAGCCGCAGGTGCTGGACGCGGCCAGGCAGCAGCGGGCGCAGATCGACGCGCAAACCGGCGGCTGAGCGCCGCGCGCGTCCTTGCCCGCATCGGCCCCGGAAAAAGCCGGATAGTCGTCGGGATTCGTCGGCGCCGCCGCTCGCCCCGGCTTGCGCTGGGGGAGAGCGGCGACTCGGTCTCGCCTAGAACGGCAGCGCCAGGTCCGGCTTGAGCGCGAGCAGTTGCTCGCGGAACGTCGCCTGGATCCGCTCCAGCGCGGCCTGCGTATCGGCGTCGAAGCGCAGCACCAGCACCGGCGTGGTGTTGGACGCGCGCACCAGGCCCCAGCCGTCGGGCCAGTCCACGCGCAGGCCGTCGATGGTGGAACTGCGCGCACCCTCGAACCGGGCCGCGTGGCGGAACCGCTCGACGAAAGCGTGCGGATCGCCGTCGGGCGCGTCGACCTTGAGTTCGGGCGTGGACACGCCGTTGGGCAACGCATTGAGCTGCTCGCTCGGCGCCTGCGGATGCGCGGCGAGGATCTCCAGCAGCCGCGCGGCGGCGTAGATGCCGTCGTCGAAACCGTACCAGCGCTCGGCGAAGAAGAAGTGGCCGCTCATCTCGCCGGCCAGCTCGGCCTCGACCTCGCGCATCTTCGCCTTCATCAGCGAGTGTCCGGTCTTCCACATCAGCGGGCTGCCGCCGTGGCGCAGGATGTGCCCGGGCAGGCGCCCGGTGCACTTGACGTCGTACACGATCACCGCGCCGGGATTGCGCTCCAGCACGTCGGCCGCGAACAGCATCAGCACGCGGTCGGGGTAGATGATCGCGCCGTCGCGGGTGACCACACCGAGGCGGTCGCCGTCGCCGTCGAAGGCGATGCCCAGGTCCGCATCCAGGCGCTCGACCATCCGGATCAGGTCGGCGAGGTTGTGCGGCTCGCTCGGGTCGGGATGGTGGTTGGGGAAGTTGCCGTCGATCTCGCAGTACAGCGGTGTGACCTCGGCGCCGATCGCCTCCAGCACGCGCGGGCCGAGCCCGCCGGCGACGCCGTTGCCGGCATCGACCACGACCTTGAGCCGGCGGTCGATCTGCACGTCGGCGGCGATCCGCGCGACGTAGTCGTCGCCGATCTCGCGCTGGGCGAGGGTGCCGGGGGCGTCGGCGGTATGCAGGCGGTCCTCGGCGATGCGCGCGTACAGGTCGACGATGGCGTCGCCCGACAGCGTGGTGCCGCCGACCACGATCTTGAAGCCGTTGTAGTCGGGCGGGTTGTGGCTGCCGGTGACGGCGATGCCGCAGCCGGTGCGCAACTGGAAGCCGGCGAAGTACACCACCGGGGTCGGCACCATGCCGATGTCGATGACGTTGCGGCCGGCCTTGCGCAGGCCTTCGACGAGGCCGGCGACCAGGTCCGGGCCGGACAGGCGGCCGTCGCGGCCGACCACGATGTCGTTCAGGCCCTGCTCGAACATCAGCGTGCCCACGGCATGGCCGATCAGTTCGGCCACGCCGATGTCCAGCGTTTTGCCGACGATGCCGCGGATGTCGTAGGCGCGGAAGATGTCGCGCTCGATCCGTACCGGTCCCGGCTTGGCGGCGTCGGCGGCCGCGACGGCCACCGGCGCCGCTGGTGCGGGCGCCGGCGCCTGCTGCAGCGCCTGTGCCAGCGTCGGCTCGGCGGACGCGGAATCCGCGGCAACGACGGGACCCGCGCCCACGCCGCGGCGCAGCGCCAGCCACGCCGCCAGCGCCAGTCCCAGCAGCACCAGGGCGACGACCAGCGACGCGATCGCGCCGAGGCCGAACGCCCCGACGGTTTCGTCCGGCAGGGCCGCGGCCACGCGCAGGGCGGTGCCCGGGACCTTGGCCGCCAGCGCCTCGGCACTGGTGGCCAGCGCCGGGTCGCCGCGCTCGAGCACGGTGTAGTTGCCCTGGCGCAGCGCCAGGTAGCTGTCGTCGGCAACCGCGGCGCCCTGCAGCGGCTGCGTCGCCAGCGCCAATGGCAGTCGCACGTAGGCGACGCCCGCGACGCGGTCGCCGGCGCGCGCCGGCGCGGCCAGCACCAGCCGCACTCCGTCGTCCTTGACGATGCGCGCCACCGGCGCATTGGCTTCCAGCGCCGCCTCGGCGGCCGCCAGCCGACCGAAGCCGGTCTGCGGCAGGCCGGTGTAGGCGGCGTCCAGGTCCGGCGGCAGGATCTCGACCTGCTCCACGCGCGGCCAGCCGGCTTTCAGCTGCGCCGCGGCGCCGGCGACGTCGCCGGTCGCCAGGGTCGCCTGCAACGCCGAGGCGCCGAGGCGGTCGCCGAGACGGTCGAGCTGCTGCTGCAACGCATGCGCGGTGCCCTGCACCGCGAGGTCGCGCGCCTGCTGCAGCGCCTGGCTGCGGTGGGCATCGCGCAGCTGCTGCCAGCCGCTCCAGGCCAGCCACAGCGCCAGCAGCACGCAGAGCGCGGCCAGCAGCGGCAGCAGGCGACGCAGTTGTGCGGCGGGCAGCCGCAGGCGCAGTTTGGACTCGGTCATCGTCTTGCTCCCCGTCAGCGCACGCCGGTATGGCCGAAACCGCCATCGCCGCGCGCACTGTGCTGGAAAGTATCCACCACCTGCAGCGCCGCACGCACGATCGGCAGCAGCAGCAGCTGCGCGATGCGGTCCCCGGGCTGGATGGTGAAGGTTTCGACGCCGCGGTTCCAGACGCTGATCAGCAACGGGCCCTGATAGTCGGCATCGATCAGGCCGGTGCCGTTGCCGAGCACGATCCCGTGCTTGTGGCCCAGCCCCGAGCGCGGCAGTACCAGCGCGCACAGGCCCGGGTCGGCGAGGTGGATCGCCAGGCCCGAGGGCACCAGCGCGGCATCGCCGGGGGCCAGCGCCAGCGGCGCGTCCAGCGCCGCGCGCAGGTCCAGCGCGGCGCTGGCGGCGGTGGCGTAGTCGGGCAGCGGCCAGTCGCGGCCGTAGCGCGGGTCCAGCAGCTTGACTTGCAGCGGCTGCACGGCGGGCGGCGGGGTGTCGGACGGGGCGCAAGGATCGGTCATGGGCGGGCCAGGCGGGTGGCGAGGAGGTCGAGCAGGGCGTCGGCCAGCTGCGTCTTCGGCGCCGGCCCGAGGGCCCGGGCGAAGCCGTCGCGGCCGTACACGGTAAGCGCGTTGTCGTCGCTCTCGAAGCCGCTGCCGGCGACGCCGACGCGGTTGGCGGCGATCAGGTCCAGGCGCTTGGCGAGGAGCTTGGCGCGGGCGTTGGCCTCCAGCTCGTCGGTCTCGGCGGCGAAACCCAGCACCAGCGGCGGCCGCTGCGGATGCGCGGCGACGGCAGCCAGCACGTCGGCGGTGCGCACCAGCTCCAGGGTCAGGGTGTCGACCCCGGCGCGCTTCTTCAGCTTGTGCGCGGCGACCGTGCGCGGGGTCCAGTCGGCAACCGCGGCGGCGCCGAGATAGGCATCGGCCGGCAGCGCGGCCAGCACCGCCGCGTGCAGTTGCGCGGCCGAGCGCACGTCGATCCGATGCACGCCGGCAGGCGTTTGCAGGTGCACCGGCCCGGCGACGAGCACCACCTCGGCGCCGCGGCGCGCGGCGGCGGCGGCCAACGCGAAGCCCATCTTGCCGCTGCTGCGGTTGCCGATGAAGCGGACCGGGTCGATGTCCTCGTAGGTCGGGCCGGCGCTGATCAGCAGGCGTTGGCCCGCCAGGGTGGCGGCACTCACGCAGCCGCGCCCGCGGCGAGGTCGGCGACGATCGCCGCCGGCTCGCGCAGCCGCCCGGGGCCGGATTCGCCTTCGGCCAGCGGGCCGTCGTCGGGGCCGATCACCTGCACGCCGCGCGCGCGCAAGGTGGCGAGGTTGGCTTGCGTGGCCGGATGCAGCCACATGCGATGGTTCATCGCCGGCGCCACTGCCAGCGGCGCGGTGGTCGCCAGGCACAGGGTGCTGACCAGGTCGTCGGCGAAGCCGTGCGCGAGCTTGGCCAGCAGGTTGGCGCTGGCCGGCGCGATCAGCACCTGCTGCGCCCAGCGCGCCAGTTCCAGATGCCCCATCGCCGCCTCGGCGGCGGGGTCCCACAGCGAGGTGCGCACCGGCTGGTGCGAGACCGCCTGGAAACTCTGCGCGCCGACGAAGCGCTGCGCGTTGTCGGTCATCGCCACCCGCACCGTGGCGCCGGCCTCGCGCAGCCGCCGCACCAGTTCGACCGCCTTGTAGGCGGCGATGCCGCCGCTGACGCACAGCAGCACCCGCCGCTCCGCCAGGGCCTGCGATGCGCCGGCCAGGGTCGATACCTCGGTCATCGGTAGGAAATTTCCTACGTGCAAGCGAGCCGTTAGCTTACCCGAAGCCCCGCCGGGGGCCGATGCCGCGCGGCTGCGCCGGGCGGGATGCTGCGGCCATGCAGATCCGCGACTGGCCCGCCGCCGAACGTCCCCGCGAAAAGCTCGTCGCCCGCGGCGCCGCGGCGCTGTCGGACGCCGAGTTGCTGGCGCTGTTCCTGGGCTCCGGCCTGCGCGGGCAGGACGCGGTGACGACCGCGCGCGGGCTGCTCGCCGCCCACGGTCCGCTGCGCACGCTGCTGGAGCGCAGCCCGGCCGAACTGGCCGGCCTGCCCGGGCTCGGCCTGGCTCGTGCCTGCCAGCTGAATGCCGCACTGGAGTTGTGCAATCGCTACCTCGCCGCCGGGCTGGAGCGCGGCGAGGCGCTGACCGACCCCGGCGCCGCCGGCCGCTACTTCGCCCAGCGCCTGCGCGGGCATCCGCACGAGGTGTTCGCGGTGCTGTTCCTGGACACCCGCCATCGCGCACTGGCGTTCGAGGAGCTGTTCCGCGGCACCGTCGACGGCGCTGAGGTGCACCCGCGCGAAGTGGTGCGGCGCGCGCTCGCGCACAACGCCGCGGCGGCGATCGTCGGCCACAACCATCCCAGCGGCAGCAGCGAGCCCAGCGCCGCCGACCGCGCCGTCACCGCACGACTGAAGCAGGCGCTGGCATTGGTCGACATCCGCCTGCTCGACCATTTCGTGGTCGGCGACGGCGCGCCCGCCTCCCTCGCCGCCCGCGGCTGGGTCTGACGCGGAAGATCGGCTTCGGAAGGAGTCGCCGCCCGGCGGGCTGGGGGTGCTGCGCCCTCCTGACGACCTCCTGTCTTTAAGTCGGGTCGTGGACCCTCCATGGTCCACTCTCCGCACCCCCAGCCCGCCGGCCGGCGACTTCGTGAGCTTGGAGTCCATCGCTTCGGGCGGCTTTTTTCTGCAGGCGCCGACTCACTGTGCAGAAGCCGGTGGCCCGGCCTGTGCGGGACCGTCGGCGGCATGGATGCCGCCGAGGAGCCTACAGGGACGTATTCACGGCGTGTCCCGCACAGGCCGGGCCGCCGGCTTCCCTCGCAGATGTTTCCGCACTTGCGGGATGGATTCAAGGTGTGTCCGCACAGGCCGGGCCACTGGCCTCAGCCGAAGAGGTTCCCGCATGGCGAGGCTGGGCAACGCAAACGTCAGGATCGAAGGCGCGGTCTCGCCCCCACGTCCGCGCCGGTCCAAGAAAGCCGTTGCCCGTCGCAAGGGCACCCGTCACCGCCGCCAGGCATGTGCGGTTACGGTCTGCGGCCGACAGGAGCGGGGGCGATGATGTCGGCATCGGTGGCTGTCGCGGCGAGCGCACGGGCATGTCGCCCGCGAAAGCGGGGGCGCTCGCGTACAATGCGGGGCCGTTGAGAACGTCGCCGATCCCCGTGAAAACCCCGCTTCGCGCCCTGGTCCGCACCCTCGTCGAGCAGACCATCGCCACGCTGCGCGCGCAAGGCGCCCTGCCCGCCGACCTCGCCGTCCCGGCGTTCGTGATCGAACGCCCCAAGGACCGCAGCCACGGCGACTTCTCCAGCAACGCGGCGCTGCTGCTGGCCAAGCCGGCGAAGTCGAATCCGCGCGCCATCGCCCAGGCGCTGGTCGCGGCGCTGCCGCCCAGCGACGCGATCGCCGCGGTCGAGATCGCCGGCCCGGGTTTCCTCAATTTCCGCCTCGCCGCACACGCCTGGCAGGGCGAGCTGCGCGCGATCCTCGACGCGGGCGCCGGCTACGGCCGCAACGACTCCGGACAGGGCCGCTGCGCCGGGGTCGAGTACGTCAGCGCCAACCCGACCGGCCCGCTGCACGTCGGCCACGGCCGCGCGGCGGTGATCGGCGACTGCATCGCCCGCGTGCTCGCCGCCAACGGCTGGAACGTCAAGCGCGAGTTCTACTACAACGACGCCGGCGCGCAGATCGACAACCTGGCCCGCTCGGTGCAGGCGCGTGCGCTGGGCAAGACGCCCGACGATCCGTCCTGGCCCGAGGACGGCTATCGCGGCGACTACATCGTCGAGGTCGCCCAGGCCTACCTGCGCGGCGACAGCGTCGAGGCCGAAGGCCACGCGGTGGCCGGCGCCAAGGATCCGCAGGACCTGGACGCGATCCGCCGCTTCGCCGTCGCCTACCTGCGCCGCGAGCAGAACGCGGACCTGGCCGCCTATGGCGTGGCCTTCGACGTGTACTTCCTGGAGTCCTCGCTGTACGCCGACGGCAAGGTGGAGGAGACCGTGGACGCGCTGGTCGCCCACGGCCACACCTACGAGGAAGGCGGCGCGCTGTGGCTGCGCACCACCGAGTTCGGCGACGACAAGGACCGGGTGATGCGCAAGTCCGACGGCAGCTACACCTACTTCCTGCCGGACGTCGCCTATCACCTGTCGAAGTGGCAGCGCGGCTACGTGCGCGCGATCACCGAGCTCGGCGCCGACCACCACGGTTCGCTGGCGCGGGTGCGCGCGGGACTGCAGGCGCTGGACTGCGGCATCCCGCAAGGCTGGCCGGAGTACGTGCTGCACCAGATGGTGACGGTGATGCGCGGCGGCGAGGAGGTGAAGCTCTCCAAGCGCGCCGGCAGCTACCTGACCCTGCGCGACCTGATCGACGAGGCCGGCCGCGACGCCACCCGCTGGTTCCTGCTGGCGCGCAAGCCCGATTCGCAACTGACCTTCGACATCGACTTGGCGCGCAGCCAGTCGCTGGACAACCCGGTGTACTACGTGCAGCTCTCGCACGCGCGCATCTGCGGGCTGTTCCGGCAGGCGCGCGAACGCGGCCTGGCCTGGGACGCGGACCGCGGCCTGGCGCAGGCGCCGGACCCGGGCGACGCCGCCACGCACGCGCTGCTGACCGAGCTGGCGCGCTACCCCGACGTGGTCGCCGCCGCCGGCGAACACCTGGAGCCGCACCTGCTCACCGCCTACCTGCACGAGCTGGCGCAGGCGTTCCAGTCGTACTACAACGACCATCAGTTCCTGGTCGAGGACGCCGCGCTGCGCGACGCGCGCCTGGCCCTGGCGCAGGCCACCCGGCAGGTGCTGGCCAACGGCCTCGACCTGATCGGCGTGAACGCACCGGAGAGCATGTAAGTGGCAGCACGACGCGGCAAGTCGCAGGCGCGACGCAACAACGGCAACGGCGCGGGCCTGCCCGGCTGGGCGTGGATGGTGCTGGGCATCGTGCTCACGGTGGTGGCGGTGCTGGCAGCGCCGAAGCTGCTGAAGTCCGACCAGGGCGACGGCTTCTTCCGCCCCCGCCCCAACCCCGACGCGCAACCGGCGGTGGCCAGCGCCGAGGCCGAGGACGCGATCGTGCCCGAAGGCAGCGCCGGCAGCGGCGATCCGCCGGCCGCGACCGCCGACAAGCCCAAGGGCACCCAGTACGACTTCTACACCCTGCTGCCGGCCGACGAGGTCGCGATGAGCGACGCCGAACTCGCCGCCACCGCACGCGCGGAAGCCGCGCGCCAGGCGCAGCAGGCCGCAGCCGTCGCGGCCGACCCCGCCGCCGCGCCGGCCGCCGCCGACGCCGACGCGGCCGCTCCCGCCGACGCCGCGCCGACAGCGACCGCCGCGAGCGGCAACGACACTCCCTACCTGCTGCAGGCCGGCGCATTCGGCGCCTCCGGCGACGCCGAGGCGGTCAAGGCGCGGATCGCCCTGCTCGGGCTGGGCGCGCGCGTGGAGTCGGCGAGCATCGGCGGCAAGACCGTCTATCGCGTGCGCATGGGCCCCTACGGCAGCGCCTCCGAACTGGCCGAAGCCAAGCGCAAGCTCGCCAGCGGCGGCCTGCCGGCGCTGGCGATCAAGGCGAAGTGACCGGCCTGCGCTCCGGCAGCGCCGTCAGGCGATGCCTGATGACGCTGTCGCTGTGCGCACTGGCGCTGATGGCCGGCAGCTGCCAGCCCACCCGGTCCAGCCCGCCCTTGCGGGTGCTGTTCGTCGGCAACAGCCTGGTCTATTACAACGATCTGCCGGCCAGGTTTGCGACGCTGCATGCCGTTGCGCATCCGGGCCAGTCGGCCGATGTCGACATGCTCGTCGTCGGCGGTGGCCGCCTGCGCCAGCGTCTCGATGACGGGGTCCTTGCATCGATCCTCTCCGCGCAGCGGTTCGACGTGGTCGTCCTGCAGGACGTGGGGGGCTGGCCGTTGTGCCCGCCGCACCATGCCGAATGCGAAGACGCGCCGCGCGCGTTGAGGGACGCTTCGATGCTGGTGCGGGCCCATCGGGCGCGACCGGTGTGGTATGCGACCTGGCAGACGGTTCCGGCGGCGCAGGCCGCCCTGAGCGCGGCAGTCCACGAAGTCGCTTCGGCCCAGGGCATCGACACCGCCGACGTCGGCGCCGCCCTGCAGGCGCTGGACGTCACGACGACCGGCGCCGCCCTGCGCGCGGACGGTCATCCGACGCAGATCGGGACCTGGCTCGCGGCAGCCAGCGTGCTGGCGACGCTGGACCACGCGTCGCTGCCGGCCTCTGCACCGCCACGCAGCTGCGGATTCGCTTGGGAAGGCAGCGGCATCCATGCCGATCGTCTGGCCTCGCAGTACCCCAGGCCACCGGCCGATTGCCAGACACTGGGCGCCACGCAGTGGGCGGCGATCCGCGCCGCGGTGCTGGAAGCCCCGCCGCGCGCGGGCGGTTAGGTCGCGGCGCCTGAGACCCCGGTCCGGCAGCATGGGCCGCTGCAGGAGGACCGCCCATGCCGATCGAAGCCGCCCTGGTCAAACCCGTGGTCGACGCCCTGCTGGGGCTGTTCCGCCAGGGCCGCGACCTGCAACTCAAGCACGACGCCGAAGCCGCGCTGCGCGAGGCGATCCGCGAGCTGCTGCTGGCCAATCCCGACGAAAACAAGGCCGCCGCGCGCATCGCCATCGCCCGCGCCGCCGGCATCCTCTCCGAGGACGTGGTGCTGGCCGAGGACATGCTGCGCAAGCACCGGGCGACCAGGGCGCGCACCCGCGGCAAGGGCGGCGGCGGCAAGCCGCGCAAGTCCGCCGCCACCGCGCCGCCCGCCGCCGCGAAACCGCCGCGCCCGGTCAAAACGCCGGCACGCACCGGAGCCGGCAAGCGGCGCAAGTGAAGACTGTCGTCACCCGGCGTGACCCGACCTGAGCACCGGTGCCGCCACGGGTTGGCGAATGCGCGCGCGTTCTGCACAATCGCCCATTCCCAACGTCGCGGGCAGGGCATGTCCTTCACGGTTACCGTCGAACCGCAGCATCGACTCGTCCGCGTCGTCTACCGCGGCACCATCACCATCGCCGAGCGTCACGCCGCCGTGCAGGAAGCCATGCGCGTGCTGGCGCCGGTGCAGTACCGGCGCCTGCTGATCGACCTCAGCGCCGCCAGCCCCGTGGCCGAGGCGCTGGGCCTGAGCAATTCCTTCGCCACCGTGCTCGCGACCACGCCGCAGATCCGGGACAGCCGCCTGGCCTACGTGGTGAACCCGCACGACCACGGCAACCGCCTGATCGAGAACCTGGCCTCTGCCCGCCACGTCGCCGTGCAGCGTTTCCACGACAGCCAGTCGGCGCTGGACTGGCTGCTCGCCGACGAGGACGCGGCCGACTGACCGACTGACCCGGCGCCCGGGCGCGCGCCGGCGCCGGTAGAATCGGCGCATGACCAAGACCGCCTTCATCACCGGCGCGACCTCGGGCTTCGGCCGCGCCGCCGTGGACCGCTTCGCCGCCGCCGGCTGGCGCGTGGTCGCCTGCGGCCGCCGCGCGCAACGCCTGCAGGCGCTGGTCGACGCGCACGGCGCCGAGCGGGTGCACGCGGCCGCGTTCGACCTGCGCGACGCCGCGGCGCTGGAGGCCGCGCTGCAGGCGCTGCCGGCGCCGTTCCGCGGCGTCGACCTGCTGCTCAACAACGCCGGCCTGGCGCTGGGCACGCGGCCGGCGCAGCACGCCAGCCTCGAGGACTGGCGCACGATGATCGACACCAATGTCGTCGCGCTGGTGACCCTGACCCGCGCCCTGCTGCCGACCCTGGTCGAGCGCCGCGGCGCGATCGTCAACGTCAGCTCCACCGCCGCCAAGTACCCGTACACCGGCGGCAACGTCTACGGCGGCACCAAGGCCTTCGTGTCGCAGTTCTCGCTCAACCTGCGCGCCGACCTGCACGGCACCGGGGTGCGGGTGACCACGCTGGAGCCGGGCATGGCCGAAACCGAGTTCACCGTGGTGCGCACCCACGGCGACCAGGCCGCCTCGGACGCGCTGTACGCGGGCGCACAGCCGATGACCGCGCAGGACATCGCCGAGACGATCTACTGGATCGCGACCCTGCCGCCGCACCTGAACATCAACCGCCTGGAACTGATGCCGACCAGCCAGTCGTTCGCCGGCTTCCAGGTCGCGCGCGACGCCTAGCGCCGCGCGCGGGAGCCCTGCGCCGGGCGTCAGCCCTGCGGTTCGTCGCTGAGGTAGGTGTAGGCGGTCAGGCCGGCCTCGAGCGCGGCGTTCATGCGTGCGGCCTCGGCGGCGGGCAGGCCGGCGGCGGCGACCTTCGCGCGGTACTCGGCGCGCAGCGCGTCGAGCGTGTAGCCGACGTAGTCCAGCATCACGTCGGTGGTGTCGCCGCGGCGCTGCTGGGTCACGGCATAGCCGTCGCCGGTCAGCCGCACCTGGACCGCATCGGTGTCGCCGAACAGGTTGTGGATGTCGCCCAGGATCTCCTGGTAGGCGCCGATCAGGAAGAAGCCCAACCGGTAGCTCTCGCCCGGTCGCAGCGGGTGCAGCGGCAGCGAGGAGTCCAGGTCCTCGTTCTCGACGTAGGTGTCGATCTTGCCGTCGGAATCGCAGGTCAGGTCGGCGACCACGCCGCGCCGGGTCGGCGCCTCGTCCAGGCGCTCGATCGGCACGATCGGGAACACCTGGTCGATCGCCCACACGTCGGGCATCGACTCGAACACGCTGAAGTTGACGAAATATTTGTCCACCAGGCGCTCGTTGAGCTCGTCGAGCAGCTCGCGATGGCTCTTTTCGGCGAAAGTCAGGCGCGCCCGCACCGCGTGCGCGATGGCGTAGAACAGGTCGTCGATGCGCGCGCGGTGGACCAGGTCGAGCTGGCCCAGCGCGTACAGCGACAAGCCTTCGCTGTGGTGGTGCTGGGCTTCGTGGAACAGTTCCACCGGCGGCCGCACGTCGAGTTCGCCATGGACCTCGCGCAGGCGCCGGATCACCGCCGGCTCGTCGTCGTGCGCCGGCGGCACCCGGCCTTCCGGCGCCTCCTCGACCTCGGCGACGTTGGCCACCAGCAGCGCGTGGTGCGCGGTCATCGCCCGCCCGCACTCGGTGACGATTCGCGGCGGCGCCAGGCCGGCGGCTGCGCAGGCCTCCGCCAGCGGCTGCACGATGCTGGAGGCGTACTGCGCCAGGCCGTAGTTGATCGAGCACTCGCTGCGCGAGCGCGTGCCTTCGTAATCGATGCCCAGGCCGCCGCCGACGTCCATGTAGCGCACTGCGGCGCCGAGTTTCGACAGTTCGACCAGGTAGCGCGTGGCCTCGCGCATGCCGCGGGCGATGTCGCGCACGTTGGAGATCTGCGAGCCCATGTGGAAGTGCAGCAGCTGCAGACAGTCGCCCATGCCGCTGTCGCGCAGCGCCTTCCACAGGTCCAGCAGCTGGCGCGGGCTGAGTCCGAACTTGGCCTTGTCGCCGCCGCTGTTCTGCCACTTGCCCGCGCCCAGCGACGCCAGCCGCATGCGCACGCCCAGGCCCGGGCGCACGCCCAGCGCGGCGGCTTCCTCCAGCGCCAGCCGCAGCTCGGAGGGCTTCTCGATGACGATGTAGGTCTGCAGCCCGAGCTTGCGCCCGATCAGCGCCAGGCGGATGTATTCGCGATCCTTGTAGCCGTTGCAGACGATCAGCCCGCCGGGGCGCGACAGCGCCAGCACCGCCATCAGCTCGGGCTTGCTGCCCGCCTCCAGGCCGAAGCCCTCGCCGGCGTGCGCGGCCAGGGTGCCGGCCACGGCCTGGTGCTGGTTGACCTTGATCGGATACACCGCGGTGTAGCCGCCGCGGTAGTCGCAGTCGGCCTGTGCCTGTGCGAACGCCGCCTGCAGCTTGCCCAGGCGGTCGCCGAGGATGTCGGGGAAGCGCAGCAGCAGCGGCAGCTTGGCGCCGCCGGCGCGCGCGGCATCGACCACCTCCGGCAGCGCGATTGCCGGGCCGTCGGCGCCGCGCGGGCGCACGACCATGCGGCCCGCGGCGTCGACGTCGAAATAGCCGTCCGCCCAGTGCGGGATCGAATAGGTCTTGCGGGCTTGCTCGAGCGACCAGACGCGCATCGGCGGATCCTTGCGAACAGGCACGCAGTTTAGCGGTTCGCTCCGGCGGCGGCGGCAATCCGGGCCGACGCCGCGCGGCGACGCAGCGTGCCGGCGGCGGCTCCGGCGCGGTCGGCTACAATCGGCGGCCCGCGCGCGCCGAGACCACGCCATGCCCGAAACCGCCTGGAAACACGAGAACTGCGAGTTCACCGGCTCGGCCATCGGCTTCCGCATCGCCGCCAAGCTCGACGAGGTGCTGTCGCCGTTCCAGAAGATCGAGATCTTCGAAACCACCGACTGGGGCAACCTGATGCTGATCGACGGCGCGGTGATGCTCACCGGCCGCGACAACTTCCTGTACCACGAGATGATGGCGCACCCGGCGCTGTTCACCCATCCCGATCCCAGGCGCGTGGTGATCATCGGCGGCGGCGACTGCGGCACCCTGCGCGAGGTGCTGCGACACCCGGGCGTGCAGCAGGTCGTGCAATGCGACATCGACGAGCAAGTCACGCGCATGGCCGAGAAGTGGTTCCCGGAGCTGTGCGAATCCAACGCCGATCCGCGCGCGCAGCTGCTGTTCGACGACGGCATCGCCTACATGGCCGGCTGCGCACCCGGCAGCGTCGACATCGTGATCGTCGACTCCACCGATCCGGTCGGCCCGGCCGAAGGCCTGTTCAACCAGGCCTTCTACGCCAGCTGCTTCCGCGCGCTGCGCGCGGACGGCATCCTGGTGCAGCAGTCCGAGTCGCCGCTGGCGCTGCTCGACCTGATCCGCAAGATGCGCGCGGAAATGGGCAAGGCCGGGTTCGCCGCATTCGCGACGCTGCCGTTCCCGCAGCCGTGCTATCCGACCGGCTGGTGGAGCTGCACCCTGGCGCGCAAGGCCGGCGGCTTCGACTTCCGCGAGGACGACGCCCGCGGCAAGCGTTTCGCCACCCGCTACTACAGCGCCGAGATCCATCGCGGCGCGCTGACGCTGCCGCCGTTCGTGGCCGCCGCGCTGGGCTGACGCGGCCGCCGCGGGCCGCGGCACGCTCGGCCGGCAGCCCACACCCCCGCCGCCGCGCCCGGGCGCGGCAACCGCCGGGCGGCGATTGTGTGCCTTGCGTCACAATTCGTCGCCCCATGGCAGACAACCGCCGCCGCATGCAGAACAATCGCCCGACCGGCGCCGGGGGGGTCCGCCGGTCAAGGGGATCGCTTGCGTCGTCTGCTGTTGGGAACATGGCTGGTCGCATTCGCGCTGTGCGCAGGGCAGGGCGCCGCCGTGGCATCGCCGACCCCCGCTTCCGCGAGCACCGCGTTCGACGCCCTGCTGCAGCGGCTGGAAGACGGCGAGATCGCCACCCTGTCGCCGGCGCAGGTACAACAACGACTGGACCGCCTGGCGCAGCTGCTGCCGCGCGGCGACGCCGCCCGCGAACTGCACTATCTTGCGCTGCGTTGCGGCTGGGGCTACGACGGCAATCTGCACGCGCAGCTGGCCGCGGCCGAGGACGGCCTGGCGCGCGCCGCCGCCGCGGACGACGCCGCGGCGCTGGCGCGATTCCACTACTGCCGCGCCGCAGTGCGCGAGCAGCGCGGCAGCCCCGCGCAGGTGATGGCCGACTACGAAGCCGGCATGGCCGCGGCGCGGCGCGCGGAGGACCGGCGCCTGCTCGCCGACGGCCTGGCCTCGCGCGGCGGCATGCACTCGCTGCTGGGCGAACAGGCGCGCGCGGTGCTCGACCTGCTGGCGGCGCAGCGCCTGTACGCCAGCGCCGGCTTCCGCACCGACGCGGAGTCGATGCTGCTGGACCTGGCCATCACCTACCGGCGCATGGGCGAACAGGACCAGGCGCTGGACTACCTGCGCCAGAGCGAAGCCTTCGCCAGCCAGCGCGGCGACTGGAACCTGCTGATCGGCAGCCTGCTGCAGCAAGGCTACCTGGCCGAGGACCAGAACCGCACCGACGATGCGCTGAACCTCTACGGCCGGGTGCTGGCGCTGGGGCGCAAGCACGCCAGCCGCTATGACATCGCCAGCGCCCATCTGGCGATGGCGTGGCCGCGGATCCTGCGCGGCGAGCATCGGCGCGCACTGCAGTTGCTGGACGCCGCGCAAGCCGGATTCGACACGCTCGGCGACCGCTCCAACCAGGGCATGATCGCCCTGCGCCGCGGCCAGGCGCACGCCGGCCTGGGCGAGCACGCGCAGGCGCTGGCCGACTATCAGCGCGCGGCGGCCGCGTTGCAGCACGGCGACAACCCGCGCTACCTGGCGATGCTGTACCGCGCGCGTGCGCGCAGCCTGCAGGCGCTGGGCCGCGCCGACGCCGCGCTCGCCGACCTGGAACGCTACATCGACACCCACGAGCGCCTGGCCGCCGCCGAGCGCAGCCAGCAGGGGCAACTGCTGCGCTACCAGTTCGACAGCGACCGGCGCGACCTGGAGAACAAACGCCTGGCCAGCGAGACGGCGCTGCGCGAGCGCCAGCTGCAGGCGCTGCTGCAGGCGCGCCGCTGGCAGTGGGCCGCGATGGGCCTGGGCGGTGCGCTGCTGCTGCTGCTGGGCGCGCTGATCATGCGCCAGCTGGTGCGCATGCAGCGCCTGCACGAGATGGCCTCGACCGACCCGCTGACCGGGGTCGCCAACCGGCGCAGCATCGAACAGCTCGGCGCGGCCGCGCTCGCGCGCGCGCGCGCGCTGCAGCAGCCGCTGTGCGTGCTGGTGCTGGACGTGGACCACTTCAAGCAGGTCAACGATCGCCACGGCCACCTCAGCGGCGACCAGGTGCTGGCGCGGATCACCCGCGCCTGCCGCGACGCGCTGCGCCACTTCGACCTGCTCGGCCGCACCGGTGGCGAGGAGTTCCTGGTGCTGCTGCCCAACACCCGGCGGGCGCAGGCGCAGCCGATCGCCGAGCGCCTGCGCGCGGCGATCGCCGCGATCGACCTGACCGACATCGCTGCCGGGCTGACGGTCACCGCCAGCATCGGCCTGGCCGAGCTGCAGCCCGCCGACGCCGACCTGCGCGACCTGGTCGCGCGCGCCGACGCCGCGCTGTACCGCGCCAAGGGCCAGGGCCGCGACCGGGTGGAAGCCGACGCCGTGCCGGCCTGAGCCGGCCGCAGGCGTTGTCGCTCGCGTCGACGGGCCACAACCGCAGGCAGCGGCGCACCGCGTTTCGCGGCGACGGCGCGTGCGCTACAGCGCGTCGCCGTCGAGCTCGCCGGTGCGGATCCGCACCACCTTGTCCAGGTCCCAGACGAAGATCTTGCCGTCGCCGATCTTGCCGGTGCCGGCCGCGCGCATGATCGCCTCGACCACGACCTCGGCCTGCTCGTCGACCACCGCGACCTCGAGCTTGATCTTGGGCAGGAAGTCGACCACGTACTCGGCGCCGCGATAGAGCTCGGTGTGGCCTTTCTGCCGGCCGAAGCCCTTGACCTCGGTGGCGGTGATGCCGGCGACGCCGGCATCGGCCAGCGCCTCGCGCACGTCGTCGAGCTTGAACGGCTTGATGATCGCCATGACCATCTTCATCACGCGGTCTCCCGGTCGGCAGGCGTCAGGATAACGCCGGTTGCGCCGGTTGCGCCGGTTGCGCCGATCGCGGCGCGCGTGCTGTAGTGCCGGCCGGCGCCCGCGTCGCGGCTGCGGAGTTTTCCGACACGCCGCCGCGGTCGCCGCCGACGGTGCCGCTCCGCGGGTCCGGCCATGCTGGCCGCGCCAACGGAGAACCCGCCGCCATGAACGCCCGCACCGCCCGCACCACGCCCCTGTTCGCCCATACCCGCATGATCGATCTCGCCCACATCGACGAACTCGCCCGCCGCCTCAGCAGCCTGGTGCCGCCGGCCATGCGCGAGGGCCGCGAGGAACTGCAGCAGAACTTCAAGGCGGTGCTGCAGGCCGGGCTGGGCAAGCTCGACCTGGTCACGCGCGAGGAGTTCGAGGTGCAGCGCGCGGTTCTGCTGCGCACCCGCGAGCAGCTGGACGCGCTGCAGCACACGGTCGCGCAGCTGGAAGCCGACGCCCGCGCCGCGGCGACGCCGGCGTCGACCCCGGACCCGCGCTGAGTCCGCCGCCATGGGCCTTGCGCTGGTGCACAGCCGTGCACGCGCCGGCGTGCGCGCGCCCGCGGTCCGGGTCGAGGTGCACCTGGCCGGCGGGCTGCCGTCGATGTCGATCGTCGGCCTGCCGGAAGCGGCGGTGCGCGAAGCCAAGGACCGGGTACGCGCGGCGATCCAGTGCGCGCAGTTCGAGTTCCCGCCGCGACGCATCACCGTCAACCTGGCGCCGGCGGACCTGCCCAAGGGCGGCGGCCGCTTCGACCTGCCGATCGCGCTGGGCATCCTCGCCGCCAGCGACCAGGTGCCGCTGGAAGCGTTGCGCGACATCGAATTCCTCGGCGAGCTCGGCCTCACCGGCGAGCTGCGCGCGATCGACGGCGTGCTGCCGGCGGCGCTGGCCGCGGCCGCGGCCGGGCACCGGCTGATCGTGCCCGCCGGCAACGGCGCCGAAGCCGCGCTGGTGCGCGACATCGATGCCAGCACCGCGCGCACGCTGCTGGAAGTCTGCGCCGCGCTCGAAGGCCGCAAGACCCTGCCGCCGGCGGTCGCGCCGCCGAGCGTGCGCAGCCGCGGCGCCGACCTGGCCGACGTGCGCGGCCAGGCGCAGGCGCGGCGCGCGCTGGAAGTCGCCGCGGCCGGCAACCACCACCTGCTGCTGATCGGGCCGCCGGGCTGCGGCAAGACCCTGCTGGCCTCGCGCCTGCCCGGATTGCTGCCGGACGCCAGCGAGGCCGAAGCGCTGGAAAGCGCCGCGATCGCCTCGGTGAGCGGCGCCGCGGGCGGCGGTCGCGGCCTGGACCCGGCGCGCTGGCGCGAGCGCCCGTATCGCAGCCCGCACCACACCGCCAGCGCGGTGGCGCTGGCCGGCGGCGGCGCCGAGCCGCGGCCGGGCGAGATCTCGCTGGCGCACAACGGCGTGCTGTTCCTGGACGAGCTGCCCGAATGGGACCGGCGCGCGCTGGAAGTGCTGCGCGAGCCGCTGGAGTCGGGCGTGGTCACCATTTCGCGCGCCGCGCGGCACAGCGAGTTCCCGGCGCGCTTCCAGCTGGTGGCGGCGATGAACCCCTGCCCTTGCGGCTGGGCCGGCGATCCGTCGGCGCGCTGCCGTTGCAGCCCCGATGTCATCGCCCGCTACCGCGCGCGGATTTCCGGGCCGCTGCTGGACCGCATCGACCTGCATATCGAGGTGCCGCGGCTGCCGCCGGCGCAACTGCGCCCCGACGCCCCCGACGGCGAAGCCAGCGCCGCGGTGCGTGCGCGCGTGGAAGCCGCGCGTGCGCTGCAGCAGGCGCGCGCCGGCAAGCCCAACGCGCAGCTCACCCAGGCCGAGACCATGGCCGTCTGCCGCCTGGCCGCGGCCGACCAGGCGCTGCTGGAACGCGCCATCGACCGCCTGCAGCTGTCGGCGCGCTCCATGCACCGGATCCTGCGCGTGGCCCGCACCATCGCCGACCTCGCCGGCAGCGCCGAGATCGCCAGCGCGCATCTGGCCGAGGCGCTGGGGTATCGCCGCATCGACCGCCAACCGGGGCCCGCAGCAGCGACGTAAGTCGCCAGACGAACACTGGACGCATGCTCGCGCTTCACGGCGTCCTGCAGCGTTCCTCGCAGTGTTCTCGCAGGCCGTCGTGCTGCGGTTTGCGCAACACCGTCATCGGACCGCCGCCGGGCGCGCGCTAGACTGGCGCGATCCCCCGCCGGAGCCCGCGCCTGGAGAGCCTGCACGCCATCGACCTGCGCCTGCTGGGGTTCGCGCTGCTGATCCTGGCGGGGATCGCGTCGTCGCTGCTGGCGCGGCGCTTCGGCACGCCGTTGCTGCTGGTGTTCCTGCTGCTGGGCGTGGCGCTGGGGGTCGACGGCCCCGGCGGCATCCGCTATTCCGACACCCGCTTCACCTACCTGATCGGCTCGCTGTCGCTGGCGGTGATCCTGTTCGACGGCGGCCTGCGCACGCGCGCGGCGCAGGTGCGCGGCAGCGTGGCGCCGGCGCTGGTGCTGGCCAGCGCCGGGGTGGTGCTGACCGCCGCCCTGACCGCGCTCGCCGCCCACTGGCTGCTCGCCCTGTCGCCGCTGCAGGCGCTGCTGCTGGGCGCGATCGTCTCCTCCACCGACGCGGCCGCGGTGTTCTTCCTGCTGCGCGCCGGCGGCTTGCACCTGGAGCGCCGCACCGGCGCGACCCTGGAGGTCGAGTCCGGCAGCAACGACCCGGTCGCGGTGTTCCTGACCATCGCCCTGACCACCTGGCTGAGCGGCGACATGCAGGGCGGCATCGGCGGCATCGCGCTGCACATCCTCTGGGGCGCGGTGGCCGGCGTGGCGATGGGCTACGGCGGCGGCCGCGCGATCGTCGCCGTCCTCAACCGCCTCGACCTGCCCGCGGGCCTGCACCCGTGGCTGACCCTGGCCGGCGCGCTCGCGCTGTTCGCCAGCACCGGGCTGATCGGCGGCAGCGGCTACCTGGCGGTGTACCTGGCCGGGATCGTGGTCGCCAACCGTCCGCTGCGCGCGCGCAACCAGGTGCTGTCGCTGCAGGACGCGATGACCTGGTTCGCGCAACTGACCATGTTCCTGCTGCTGGGCCTGCTGTCGGCGCCGCACGCGCTGCTGCCGATCCTGTGGCCGGCGCTGGGCGTGGCCGCGTTCCTGATGCTGGTGGCGCGGCCGCTCGCGGTAGTGCTGTGCCTGCTGCCGTTCCGTTACCGACCGGCCGAGGTCGCCTTCATTTCCTGGACCGGGCTGCGCGGGGCGGTCGGCATCTTTCTGGCCTCGATCCCGCTGCTGGCCGGACTGCCCAACGCCTGGCTGTATTTCAACGTCGCCTTCGTGGTGGTGCTGACCTCGCTGCTGGTGCAGGGCTGGTCGCTGGCGCGGGTCGCGCACTGGCTGGGCGTCGCGGTGCCGCGCGCGGACCCCAACACCCGCCGCATCCAGCTCGACCTGCCGGGTCAGCTGGAATACGACATGATCGGCTACCGCATCGCCCCCGGCAGCGCGGTGCTGCGCGGCGCGCAACTGCCCGGGCGGGTGCGGCTGGCGATGGTGGTGCGCGGCGGCCAGGTGCTGCTGCCGGACGAATGCGGCGCCTTCGCCGCGCACGACTACGCCTACTTCGTCGCCCCCGGCGGCCAGGTGCCGCGGCTGGACTGGCTGTTCGCCGACGGCCGCGACGCGCGCGAGGCCGAGCAGGACACCTTCGGCAGCTTCATCCTGCCCGGCGACGTGCCGCTGGGCGAACTGGCGGACTTCTACGGCCTGCCGCTGCCCGCGCGCATCGCCCGCGCCACCGCGGCGCAGCTGTTCGACGAGCGTTTCGACGCGCAGCCGCAGGTCGGCGACCGGCTGGCGATCGGTCGCGCGGTGCTGGTGGTGCGCGAAGTCCGCGACGACCGCGTCGCCAGGATCGGGCTGAAGTTCACCGGCGTCGGCGAGCGCTGGATCAGCGGTTGAGCGCGGCGAGACGGGTGTCGGCCGCGCAAACCCGTCAATCGCGCGGCCAGACCCTGCGGTCGGGGTCGAACTCCGAGGTCACCAGCGCCTGCGCGCGCTGGCCGAAACCGCACACCACCAGCGGGCTTTCCGCGTAGCCGGTGAAGCCGAACGCGCGCTCGATGTCGATCTCGTTGATCGCGCCGGTGACAAACGGTCCCAGACCGGCCTGCGTCGCGCACAGCTGCAGCGTCTGCGACAGATGGCCGACGTCGAGCACGCAGACGCGATAAGCCTTGGCGTGGTTGCGGTACTTCCAGAAATTGCGGTGGAAGCGCGGCACCAGCACGCACAGCACCGGCGCGTCGGCAAAGAAGTCCTGCCCGGCGACCATGATCCGGGCGAAGGCGCGCAGTTCGTCTGCATTCCACGGCCGCGGCGCGGCATCACCCAGCGCCCGGGTGCCGCGGTCGCCGGGTTGCGGCGGCATGATCCGCGGCACCACCGGCTCCAGCGCGTGGCGGTCGACGCGATAGCGGTACAGGCCGGGGGCGATGCCCTCCACGCGCTGCAGCAGCAGCCAGCATTCGGTGGGATGCAGCGCGCCGCCGGACGGGCTGGTGCGCTTGAACACGTCGAAGCCCGGCGCGGGATGGCCGATGCCGCGCGCGCCGAACACCCGCGCCAGCAGCTGCGAAAGCGTCGCCAGCGGCACGCTGGCGGCGGTGTCGTAATTGCGGCAGGTGGCGCGGGTGTCGAGCAGCGCGTCGAAGTCGTCGCGCTCGATTCGCGGCAAGGCCACGTCGGCCGTCGGGTCCGCCGGCGGCCGCGCAGGCGGCGGCGGCGCGCCGTGCTGGCGCAGCAGGCCGGCGTTGGTGTCGAGGTCCTGTTCGGCCATGCCCTTCGGCCCGTCGATGCCTTCCCAGCGCGCGGCCATGTGCGCGACCGCTGCCGGTGCGTGCCAGCCCTGGGCGCGGAAATCGGCGTCGGCCGGCGCGCCCGCGTCGTCCTGCGGACGAGCCAGCAGCAGGCCGGCCGCGAGCAGCGCATCCACCGCCTCCGCGCCGAAGCGCGCGTCGAAGCCCTCGCGTTCGATCCAGTCCACCGCGCCGAGCGCGCCGAGCAACGGCACGTGTGCCGCATCAACCTCCACCGGCGCCGGCAGGTGCGGGGCGTGCGCGAACCAGCACAGCCGGCCGACCACGCCGGTGCCGCCCGACAACAGGTCGTCCAGCTGGAAGTTCGCCACCTCGCGCGGCTCTAGCCACGCCACCGCGCAGCGCCTGATCTGCATGCCGCTCCCCGTGTCCCGATGCGGTGCTATTGTCCGGCTTCCATCCACCAAGGGGGGACACCAGATGGCACAGGAAGACAAGATCCCGCCGGCCGGCCTGCATCCTCGGCTGGTCAGAAAGCTGTTGGACAACCTTGAAGGCAACGAGGAGTTCCGCGCGTTGTTCCAGGAGTCGCCGGAGAAAGCCCTGCGTTCCCTGGGCTACACCGATCCGTGGGCCTGCATGACGCTCGCCTCGGGTGCGAAGTTGGCGTCGCCGGAGCAGATCAAGGCACAACGCAACAAGCTGGAAGACGCCATGGTGGGTATCCAGGGTTATCTGTGCCCCCTGGAGTCCCAAGAAGGATTCTGAGATGAAGCATCCGGGGTAGCCCGGCTTGGCGGTAGAGCCGCCGAGCCGGGCTTCTAACGGAATCGCTGTGGGAAGGCGCTTACGCCTTATCGGCTTCCGTTTGTTCCCAGCGCGACTTGCACTTTTGCGCTTTGCTGCATGGCTTCGGCGGATACCGCGGCGTTGAAGAAGCGCAGCACCTCGGCGGTGGTCATTTCGACGAAGACACGACCACGATGCGTCGCCAGCCACTTTGCCTGAACCTGCGCACCCGCGGCATTGCCGGCCGCCTGTTCGGCGCGCATCAGTGCCCAGTGCGTCGCCACCAGGGCCGTGGCCTGCGCCACCAGCGGCCGCAGCCTCGCCACCGCCGCCTGTGGCTTGCCGGCCAATTGCTCCTGTTCAGCCAGCAGCACCTGTTGCAGTTGTGCCACGGTCGGATAATCGCGAATCGCCAGGCTGTCCTGAGTGCGGCGCAGGGCGTCGGCTACACCCGTCGCATCGCCCATGTGCGCCGCCAACAGGCCAGCGTATAGCCGTACCTCCGTCGCAATCGGCGGGTAGAGCGCATCCACAGCCACTGCTTTCGCATCCACGGCCGCCAGCAACTCCTGCACGCGGCGCTTGGCACTGGTCTCCCCCGCCAACACCGCCAGGCTGGCAATTGCGGCGCGCGCGCGCAGGCTTTCGAGTACATCGCCGGCGCCGGCGGCCTGCTGCAACCAGGCTTGTGCAGCTTGGGCTGCGCGCGTCCATTGGCCGCGGTCGATCCCGGTGACCACCGCCGCCTCGCCCTGCCAGCCGTCGCGCCCGCTCGTACTGGCCAGATAGACCTTGTCCGCCTGTGCATGCTGGCCGCGCGCGTCATAGGCTCGGGCATACATTTCGCCGGGGCCGGTGTTGCCTGTCTCACGCGCACGTCTGAACTGTGCAAGCGCTTCGTCATAGCGCTCCTGGCCCAGCAGCATCATGCCCAGGCTGTAGCGCACCGCTTCAATGCCTTCATACTGCGGTTTCATCGCTCGTCGGAACGTCGCTTCCGCCAAACGGAAATCGTTGAGCTGGTGCCACTGGTTGGTGCCCAGCCGGCCGATAACCCGGTAGTCGTCCGGATACAGCGTCAGATATTCCTGCGCCTTGCGGAAATAAGGTCCAGGCCCACTGTTCTGCTGTTGCAACAACTCGATGCGCGCGCGCTCCTGCGGCGACAGCCGCTGCGGAAGCGCCAAGGCCTTGCTACGTTCCTCCGCGGCCAACGCGACCTCGTCCAAACCAGCATACAAATCAGCCAGGTCCGCGTGCGCCAGCGCGAACTGCGGATCCAGTTGCAGGGCGCGCTGGTACAGGCCCACTGCCGTTGCCCGGTCGCGCGTGGTGTTCACCACGTTGCGCGCCACCGCGAACGCCTTCAGCGCATCCAGGCTGGGCGTGGCGACATTGGGTAGCGCCACCGAGGTCTTCTGCACGTTCTCCAGTGCCTCGCCGAGTTTGGCGCGCAGCTGGTCGGTGACCTCGTCGATCGAGGCCAGCGCCGATCCGATACCGCGGCCGTCGGCGGAAACCGCGTACACCGTGGTTTGGGTGCGCGGGTCGATGACTTCCGCGCTGACCCGCAGGCGGCCGCCGACTTCGGCCACGGTCGGCAGCAGCAGCGCGCGGGCGCCGTCGCGCAGGGCGATTTCCGAGCCGATGGCGCGGTCCACCGGCGCGTCCGGCTTGCGCTGCATGTTGCCCAGGGTCTCGCGCACCTTGAGGTCGCTGAGCACGTTGACGTAGCGCGACTGCTCCAGGCTGAGGCGGAACGCCTGCTCCAGCGAATCGTCCAGCAGCTTGTCGCCGGTGAGATTGCGCAGGTCGGCGACCACCACCCAGTCGCGTTCGCCGAAGGCGAGCGCCGGCTGCGGCCGGGTCAGGAACCAGCCGCCGCCGACCAGGCCCGCCACCAGCAGCAGTTCCGCCGCCAGCGCCGCCGGCCGCCGCCACAGCGGGATGTCGCGCCAGGCCTTGGCGCGGTTCTGCCGCGGCGCGCGCAGCGGGGCGAGGCCGGGCTCGCCGACTTCGTAGATCTCCTGCGCCTGCGGCACGCCCTTGAAGCGCCAGCGGCCCCAGTGCTTCCACACCAGGTGCTCGCCGCGGGCTTCGAGTTCGCCGGTGGCGCGGCGCGCCATCGGTTCGGCGGTGGCCGAGAGCAGGATCTGTCCGGGCCGCGCCAGCGTCATCAACCGCCCGGCCATCGGCTTGGCCAGGCCTTCGACCTCCAGCGGCTTGGCGCCGACGCTGACCGCGGCCTCGCTGTTGCGCCAGGTCAGCACCTCGCCCACGTGCAGGCCGGCGCGCGCCTGCAGCGTCATGCCGTGCCGGCGCAGCTGGTTGCGCTCGCCCAGCTCGCGCAGGCCGCGGGCGTAGTCCAGGGCGAAGCCGAGACCATCGATGGGGCGCTCGAACAGCAGCAGCAGGCCGTCGGAGCGGTCGATCAGGCGCCCGTGCCAGCGCTGCTGCAGCGCCAGCACCAGGCGGTCGTGGGCGCGGAACAATTCCGCAGCGGCGGTGTCGCCGAGGCGCTCGACCAGGGTGGTGGAATCGCACAGGTCGGTCAGCAGCAGGGTGCGCACCTGCGGCGTGGCCAGCGGCGCGGACCCGGTGCCGGGTGCGGGATCGGCGGGGTTGGGGCTGGCGTCGACGGCGGACATCGCGGGCTAGACCGGCGCGAGCGCGTCGTCCTGCCACTCGACGCGGTTGCCGCCCAGGCGCTTGGCGCGGTACAGCGCGGCGTCGGCACCGGCGTACCACTCCTCCCACGGCCGCCCCGGCACCACCGGGCAGGCGCCGATGCTGAGCGTGGTGATCTGCGGCGGCGCGGACTGCAGCTTGAACAACGCCTGCGCGGTATCGACCACGAACTGGGCGATACGCAGCACGTCGCTCTGGCGCTCGGCACCGACCAGCAGGCAGAACTCGTCGCCGCCCAGGCGGCAGGCGATGTCGTCGACGCCCGCGGCCGAACGCAGGATGTTGGCCACGCCCTGCAGCACGCGGTCGCCGACCTGGTGGCCGTGCTCGTCGTTGATGTCCTTGAAGCGGTCGCAGTCGATCAGCAGCAGGCCGCGCCCGCCGAGGGCATCGTTGCGGCGGCGCTGCTCCAGCTGCAGCTGGAAGCCGCGGCGGTTGTTGAGCCCGGTGAGCTCGTCGGTGCGGGTCAACGCCTCGGTCTGGGTGAGGCGGTGGGTGGTGGCGCGCAGGGTGTCGAGCGCCGATTGCAGGTCGGCATTGCGGCGGCGCAGGCGGCCGATCAGGCTCTGCTCGTTGAGCACCACGCGCTGGATCGCGCGGCGCAGGAAGCGCGCCAGCAGCAGCGGGTCGCGCTCGGCCAGCGGCTCGAACTCGCGCTGGCGCAGCTCCAGCAGCACCGCGCCGCTGGCGGCGACCGCGTCGGCGCTGCGGGCGTGGTCGCCGATCAGCAGGCCGAGCTCGCCGAAGAACTCGTGCCGGCCCAGGCGCCGGGGCACCAGGTCGTCGCCGAAGTCCAGGTCGATCTCGCCCTGCACGATCACGTACATGGTGGTGCCCAGGTCGCCGCGGCGGAACAGCGCCTCGCCCGGCGCCACCAGCCGCGGGCGGCCGATCTTCTCGAACAGCGCGTACTCTTCCGCGGTCAGCGTGGCGGCGGACGGTTCCATCCCGGTCTCCGGCGGGCGGGGCGAGGCCGGGTCCGCGGCGTCTGCGTTCATCCCGCGACCCCTGTCGTGTGGTGAATACGAGAATAACACCGGCGCGGCCGCCTACCGCCACGCTCCGGCACGCACCCCTCCCCCTGCCGCGCGGCGCGCGGCTGTCCCTTCTCCCCGCCCGCGGGGCGAGGGTGGGCCTGGCCGGTGCCGCGCGCGACTGTCCCTTCTCCCCGCTTGCGGGGAGAAGGTGCCGAAGGCGGATGAGGGGCGCCCCTCACGGATGCCGTGCATGAGACGCACTCACCCTCACCCTGACGCACTGCGCGCGATTGTCCCTTCTCCCCGCTTGCGGGGAGAAGGTGCCGAAGGCGGATGAGGGGTGCCGCTTGCGGATGCCGTGCGCGAGACGCACGCCCCCTCACCCGTGCTGCGCGCGTCCCCGCCTTGCGGAGCGAGGGGGGACTCGGCCCGTGCCGCGCGGTTGTCCCTTCTCCCCGCCTGCGGGGAGAAGGTGCCGAAGGCGGATGAGGGGTGCCGCTTGCGGATGCCGTGCGCGAGACGCACGCACCCTCACCCTGCCGCACTGCGCGCGATTGTCCCTTCTCCCCGCTTGCGGGGAGAAGGTGCCGAAGGCGGATGAGGGGCGCCACTTGCGGATGCCGTGCGCGAGACGCACGCACCGGGAGCGGCGCGGCTCAGGCGGCGGCGCGCTGGCCGTGGAACTGCTCTTCCTCGGTCGAGCCCTTCAGCGCCACGGTCGAGGACTGCGCCCCCTGGATGGTCTGGGTGACCGCGTCGAAGTAGCCGGTGCCGACCTCGCGCTGGTGCTTGACCGCGGTGAAGCCCTGCTCGGCGGCGGCGAACTCGGCCTCCTGCAGCTCGACGAAGGCGCTCATCTGCCGGCGCGCGTAGCCGTGGGCGAGGTGGAACATGCCGTAGTTGAGCGCGTGGAAGCCGGCCAGGGTGATGAACTGGAACTTGTAGCCCATCGCGCCGAGCTGCTGCTGGAAGCCCGCGATCGTGGCGTCGTCCAGGTTCTGCTTCCAGTTGAAGCTGGGCGAGCAGTTGTAGGCCAGCAGCTTGCCCGGATACTTGGCGTGGATCGCCTCGGCGAACTTGCGCGCGAATACCAGGTCCGGCTTGCCGGTCTCGCACCACACCAGGTCGGCGTAGGGCGCGTAGGCCAGGCCGCGGCTGATCGCCTGCTCCAGGCCCTTGCGGGTCTTGTAGAAGCCCTCGACGGTGCGCTCGCCGGTGCAGAACGGGCGGTCGTTGGGATCGATGTCGGCAGTGAGCAGGTCCGCGGCCTCGGCGTCGGTGCGGGCGACGATCAGCGTCGGCACCCCCATCACGTCCGCGGCCAGGCGCGCGGCGACCAGTTTCTCCACCGCCTCGCGGGTGGGCACCAGCACCTTGCCACCCATGTGCCCGCACTTCTTGACGCTGGCCAGCTGGTCCTCGAAATGCACGCCGGCGGCGCCGGCCTCGATCATCGCCTTCATCAGCTCGAAAGCGTTGAGCACGCCGCCGAAGCCGGCTTCGGCGTCGGCCACGATCGGCTGCAGATAGTCGATGCCGGCGTCGTCGCGGCCGTTTTCCGCGTGCTGCAGCTGGTCGGCGCGCAGCAGGGTGTTGTTGATGCGCTTGACCACCTGCGGCACCGAGTTGGCCGGGTACAGCGACTGGTCCGGGTACATCTCGCCGGCGAGGTTGGCGTCGGCGGCCACCTGCCAGCCCGACAGGTAGATCGCCTTGAGCCCGGCCTTGACCTGCTGCATCGCCTGGTTGCCGGTGAGCGCGCCGAGGGCGTTGACGAAGTCCTCCGCGTGCAGCGATTTCCACAGCTTCTCGGCGCCGAGCCGGGCCAGCGAATGCTCGATGGCGACGGTGCCTCGCAGGCGCACCACGTCGGCCGGCGAATACGGGCGGGTGATGCCGGCCCAGCGCGGATTGTTGCTCCAGTCCAGGGCGAGTTGGTCGGCGGTGGGGAGGGTGGTCTTCATGGCGGCGGTCCTGTGCTGGGCGGCGGTGGGGTGGCGGTCGGCGATGGGGCTTGGGGTGGGAGCGACGTCGGTCGCAAGGGCCGCCGGGTCGGTCCGCGGCGCGCGACCCGGCGTTGCGGCGGTCAATCGAGCAGGTCGTAGGCGGGCAGGGTCAGGAATTCTTCGAGCGTGGCGCTGCGGGTGAGTCGCTCCAGCAGCGCGATCGCAGCGTCGAGCTTGTCGGCGCCGGGCACGCGCACGCGCCCGCCGAGCTTGCCGGGCAGGCCGATCAGCGCGCGCTCGAACAGCACGAAGTCGATCGGGGTGCCGTCGTCCAGCTGCAGCGGCGCGGCGCCGCGGTCGCCGAAGTGCAGCCACTGCCACAGCTGCGCGCGCGCGATCTCGGCGGTGGCGGCGTCCTCCATCAGCCAGTGGATCGGCACGCAGCCGTTGCCGTCGAGCCAGGCGGCCAGGTAGCGCACGCAGACCTCGACGTTGTTGTCGAAGCCGGCGCGGGTGATGCTGCCGTGCGGGGTGCGCAGCAGGTCCGCGCGCGCGACCTGGACGTCGCTGCGGGCGACGTGCTGCTGGTGCGGGCCGGGCATGTCCGCGTCGAACACCGCGCGCGCCAGCGGGATCAGCGCCGGATGCGCGACCCAGGTGCCGTCGAAGCCGACGCGGACCTCGCGCAGCTTGTCCTCGCGCACCCGCTGCAGCGCGGCGTCGTTGGCGGCGGCGTCGCCGGCGATCGGGATCTGCGCCGCCATCCCGCCCATCGCGTGCGCGCGGCGGCGGTGGCAGGTGCGGATCAGCAGCTCCGCATAGGCCTTGAGGAACGGCTGGGTCATGGTCACCTGGCCGCGCTCGGGCAGCACCTTGTCCGGGTGCGCGCGCAGGGTCTTGATGCAGGAGAAGATGTAGTCCCAGCGCCCGCAGTTGAGGCCGACGATGCGGTCCTTCAGCGCGTGCAGGATCTCGTCCATCTCGAACGCCGCCGGCAGCGTCTCGATCAGCACGGTGACCTTGAGCTGGCCGTGCGCCAGGCCGAGCACGGCTTCGATCTGCGCCAGCACCGCGTCCCACAGCGCCGCCTCTTCCATCGTCTGCAGCTTGGGCAGGTAGAAGTAGGGGCCGCGGTCCTTGGCCGCCAGCGCGCGGGCGTTGTGGAAGGCGAACAGGCCCAGGTCGAACAGGCCGGCGGCCAGCGGCCGGCCGTCGACCAGGACGTGCTTCTCGACCAGATGCCAGCCGCGCGGGCGCACCAGCAGCACCGCCTGCTGCGCGAAGGGCTTAAGCACGTAGTGTTTGGAACCGTCGGGCGCCATCCAGTCCAGGGTCCCGGCGACGGCCTGGGCCAGCGCGCGCTGGCCGGCGACCAGGTTGTCCCAGGTCGGCGACGTGGAGTCCTCGAAGTCGGCCATGTAGCAGCTGGCGCCGGAATTGAGCGCGTTGATCACCATCTTCGGGTCGGTCGGCCCGGTGATTTCCACGCGGCGGTCCAGCAGCGCCGCAGGCAGCGGCGCCACCTGCCAGTCGGCGGCGCGGATGTCCGCGGTGTCGGTGCGGAAGTCGGGCAGGGCGCCGGCGTCGAAGGCGGCCTGGCGCCGGCGGCGGTCCGCCAGCCGCTGCTGGCGGGCGGGCTCGAAGCGGCGCTGCAGGTCGGCGAGGAAGGCCAGCGCGGCCGGGGTCAGCAGCACCTCCTGACCGGGGCTGCGGCCGCGGACCTCGACCCCGTCCATGCCGTCGGCCGCCGCCGTGTCCACCGCTACCGCCACTGCCGCCATGACCTGCTCCATCGAAAATCGGGAAGCAGCACCATCCGTCCGGGTGTGGTATTTGACAAACAATAGTTGTCAATACATATCATTGCCAAAATTTATATATTGGCCGAACCCATGGCCGAACGCAGCCCCGCAGCGCCCCGCTTCGCCTACAAGGCCTCGCGCCTGAAGCCGCTGCGGGCGTTCTGCCAGGTGGCGCGGCTGGGGTCGGTGTCGCGCGCGGCCGAGGCGCTGTACCTGAGCCAGCCGGCGGTGACCCTGCAGCTGCAGGCGCTGGAGCGCGAACTCGGGGTGCGGCTGCTGGAACGCACCGGCCGTCGCCTGCTGCCGACCCGCGAGGGCGAGGTGCTGTATGCGCTGGCGCGGCCGCTGGTGGAGGGTATCGACGGCCTCGGCGCCAGCTTCCATGAGCAGCTGCGCGGACTCGACGCCGGCGAGCTCGACATCGCCGCCGGCAGCTCGACCATCCTGTATCTGCTGCCGGGCCTGGTCGAAGCCTTCCGCGAACGCCACCCGGACGTGCGCCTGCGCCTGCACAACGTCACCGGCGCCGGCGGCCTGGACCTGCTGCGCTCGGACGCGGTGGACTTCGCGGTCGGCTCGATGCTGGAAGTGCCGGCGGACCTGGACTACGCCCCGGTCTACAACTTCGAGCCGATGCTGATCGCCCCGCCCGGGCACCCGCTGGCCGACAAGCCCGAGCTGCGGCTGCAGGACCTCTCGCCCTACGGCCTGATCCTGCCGCCGCAGCGGCTGACCACCTACCGCCTGGTGGACCTGGTGTTCCAGCGCAACCAGGTGCCGTACACGGTGGCGCTGGAGGTCGGCGGCTGGGAAGTGATCAAGCAGTACGTGGCGATGGGGATGGGGATCAGCATCGTCACCGCGATCTGCCTGACCGAGGCCGACCGCGCGCGGCTGGCGGTGCGCTCGCTGTCGGCGTATTTCCCCTCGCGCAGCTACGGCGTGGTGATGCGCAAGGGCAAGTACCTGTCGCCGCAGGCGCGCGCGTTCGTGGCGCTGATCCGCCCCGATTTGTTCGCGCCGCGCGACCACGACCAGAGCGGGCATTCGGCGCGCTGAGCGCGGGAAACGCACGGGACGATCTGCAGATTGGAGTCGGACGCGGGCTGCGCGCGCGCAGGGACAATCCGGGCGCTGCCGTCACCCCGCGAAGGGCAGGCTTCGACAGACGCGCGTCTGTCCATCCAGCTTCAAGCCGCCGGAACGAAGGCACGGCACCCCACGCATTCGCGGGGATGCCGGCAATCACGACGCTGCCTAAGGCAACGGCAGTGGATCCTCGCGGTAGATCGCCACGTGCGGCACGCCGTCGGCACCGATCCAGCCGCGGTACATGCCGCCGGTATTGAACGGGAACGCCACGCTGCCGTCCGCGCCCAGCGCGATCGCGCCGCCGTCGCCACCGGCCTTGGGGATGTCGCGGTTGATCACGCCGTCGGCCGCCCGCGCCAGCGGCTGGCCGTCCAGGCGCACGCGCGCGCAGATCTCGTGGGCGGCGGCGGTGCGGATGTAGAACTCGCCCCAGCCGGTGCCGGACACCGCGCAGCGCGCGTCGGCCCAGGTGCCGGCGCCGATGATCGGCGAATCGCCCACGCGCCCGTAGCGCTTGTTGGTCATGCCGCCGGTGGAGGTGCCCGCGGCGAGGTGGCCGCGCGCATCCAGCGCCAGCGCGCCGACGGTGCCGAAGTAGGCCTTGCCCGGCAGCACCAGCGGGGTATTCGACGCCTGCGCGTCCTGTTCTTCCTGCAGCGCCTTCTGCAGCGCCTGCCAGCGCTTCTCGGTGCGGAAGTACGACGGATCGACCAGCGCGATGCCCTGCTCCTTCGCGAAGAGTTCCGCACCGTCGCCGACCATCATCACGTGGTTGGACTTGTCCATGATCGCGCGCGCCAGCGTGATCGGGTTGCGCACCCGGTGCAGGCCGGCCGCGGCGCCGGCCTTGCCGCTGGCGCCGTCCATGATCGAGGTGTCCAGTTCGTTGCGGCCGTCGTGGGTGAACACCGCGCCGCGGCCGGCGTTGAACTGCGGCGCATCCTCCAGCACGGTGATCGCCGCGGTGACCGCGTCCAGCGACGAGGCGCCCGCCTGCAGCTTGGCGTGGCCGGCGCGCAGCGCCGCTTCCAGCGCGCGCTTGACCTCGGCCTCCTCGTCGGCGGTCAGGTCGCCCGGCTCCACCCCGGCGCCGCCATGGATCACCAGCATCGGCGTGTCCAGCGCCACCAGCACGCCATCGCGTACCGCGTAACTGCGCTGCGCCAGCGGCCGTTCCACCCGGCCTTCGGGCAGGCGCAGCAGCGAGTCCGCGCCGGCCACCACGGTGTCGACGCGGTCCAGGTTCATCGCCGCGTCTTCCGTCTGCTTCTGCGCAAAGCCGCCGCGCACCACGGTGGCGCCGGCGCCGGGGGCTGTGGCGTAGATGCGCGCGCTGCCGTCGCCCGCCACCGCCACCGCCGCGTCCTCGTCCACGCCCAGGCCCAGCAGCGGCTTGCCGGCCATGTGCTCGGCCTTGGCGAGGAAGGCGACCAGGCGGCCCAGCCGGGCGCGTTCGCTGAAGTGGGTGTCGGTGACGATGCCCTTGAGCTGCGCGATGTGCAGGAAGTCCGTCTCGATGGTGTTGCCGTCGCCCAGCGGGTCGGCCAGCGCGCGCGGGCTGGTCTGGCTGCCGCCGTCCATCGCCCCGTACAGGTATTCGCCGAGCATGGCCAGGCCGGCGCTGGTGCCGCCCAGCGGCTTGCCCGCCTTCACGTGCGCATCCAGCGCGGCGCCCACCGGGGTGCCACGCCAGTAGCGGACGTAGCGGGACTGGTCGCCGCCCGCCAGGAAGATGCCGTCGGCGCGCTTGAGCGCGGCCAGGATCTTCGGGTCGGTGGCGGCCTCGCGGTCCTTGAACACGAAGGTTTCGACCGACTTGATCCCGCCGACCTCGTTGAAGAATTCCTCGCCGATCTCGCCGCCCTGCGACGCGCGCAGCACCACGATGTGGCCGTTGCCGGCCTTCTCCATGAACCAGTGCATGGCGTCGAAATTGCGGTCGCCGCCGCCCATCAGCAGCAGGCCCGGCCGCACCTGGCCCGGCGTCGGCGCATCCGCGTCGCCGAGCAGGTAGTGGCGATAGCCGCTCGCGCCGGAGGCCGCCGCCACCGGCAGCGCCAACAGCAACGACAGGCACGCGCCCAGCAGCGCCCGCAACCAGCGCGCCCGGAACTGGCGCTTGCCGACGACATGTTTCATGCGATTCCCCCGCAGCCATGCGCGCCGCGGACAGCGCGGCCTCGTACAGGCTAGACGAACGACCGCCGGCTTTCCCCCGCGCGGTCGCGCCGTGGCGGCGCGCTCGCGGCCGGCGCCGATCGGCTATGGTGCGGCCATGGCGACCGCCCTGGACGACTGGTTCGTACGCGAGATCCTGGTCCACGAGCAGGCCCTGGCCGGCTATCTGCGCCGCTGCTGGCCGCACCGCGACGAGCTCCACGACCTGCGCCAGGAGGTCTATTGCCGCGTCTACGAGGCCGCCGCCCGGGCCGTGCCGGCGCAGCCGAAGGCGTTCCTGTTCGCCACCGCGCGCCACCTGCTGACCGACCGCCTGCGTCGCAGCCGGGTGGTGTCGATCGAGGCGGTGGGTGATTTGGAAGCGATGAACGTCTTGATAGACGAGGTCTCGCCCGAACGCTGGTGCGGGGGGCGGCAGATCCTCAAGCGCCTGGCCGAGGCCTTCGACCGGCTGCCGGACCGCTGCCGGGAAGTCGTCTGGCTGCGGCGGGTCGGGGAGCTCCCGCAAAAGGACGTGGCGCGGCACCTGGGAATCAGCGAGAAGACGGTGGAGAAACATCTGGCCAAGGGCATGCGTCTGCTCGCCGCGTACTTCTACGGCGGCGACGGCATTGCACCGCGGGCCGCGCCGGCGGACGCCACGCAGGCGACGGACGGACATGGCCAGCAGCGCGCGGATTGAACAGGCCGCCGCGGCCTGGCTGGCCCGCCGTGACAGCGGCGACTGGCCGGTGGCGGCGCAAGCCGAGTTCGACGCCTGGCTGCGGGCGGCGACCGCGCACCGGGTGGCGTTTCTGCGCCTGCAGGCGGCCTGGCAGGAAAGCGGACGGCTGGCGGCGCTGGGCGCGGGGCTGGCCGCGACGACCCCGCCGCCGCGCGGGCAGTGGCCCGCGGCCGTCGCCGAACCCGCGACTGCGGTCCGCGGTCCGACCCCCGCCGAACCTGCCGCCGCGCCGCCCGACCTGGCGCGGCTGGTGTTCGCCCCGCGCCCGCGCGACCGCTCGCGGCGCGCACCGCTGCTGGCCGGCGCCGCCGCCGTGCTGCTGCTGGCGGTCGCGCTGCTAGGCCTGGGCTGGCGCTACGGTGCGCTCGAGCAGGCCGACTACCGGACCGCGATGGGCGAGCTGCGCGAGCTGCGGCTCGGCGACGGCTCCCAGGTCACGCTCAGCAGCGACAGCCGCATCCAGGTGCGGTTGTCGCGCCGCGAACGGCACATCGAACTGCTGCGCGGAGAAGCCTTTTTCGCGGTCCGCAAGGATCGCCAGCGGCCGTTCGTGATCGCCGCCGGCAGGCGCCACGTGGTCGCCGTCGGCACCGCCTTCGCGGTGCGGCGCAGCCCCGCCGAACTGCGCGTGGTGGTGACCCATGGCCTGGTGCGGCTGGACTCGGGGCCCGATCGCGCCGGACACCCACAACCCAGCACCCTGCTGCCGGCCGGCAGCGTGGCCGTGGCCAGCGGCGCCGGCATCGTGGTGCGCACCGGCCCGGTGGCCGAGGCCGAGCGCCAACTGGACTGGCGCAGCGGCTTCCTCGACTTCCGCGACACCTCGCTGGCCGACGCCGCCGCCGAGTTCAACCGCTACAACACCCGCAAGCTGGTGCTCGGCGACGACGCCGTGGCGGCGCTGCGGGTCGGCGGCCATTTCCGCTGGTCCAACCTCGACACCTTCGTGCGCCTGCTCGAACTCGGCTTCCCGGTGCGGGTGGAGGCCGGGCGCGAGCGGATCGTGCTGCACAGCCGCTGAGGCGGGGCAGACCCGCGGGCGCGGCGGGATTTGCCGGCCTCGTTCGTCCTGATAGCCGAGGGCGCCATTCCGAGCGCCGGGGGGAGCACACCATGCGGTCGACCTTGCGTGTCCTGCTGTTGAGCCTGGCCTGTTCGGCCGCCCTGGCGGCCCAGGCGCAGACCCCCGCGCCGGCGCGGGTCGCGATTCCCGCCGGCGACCTGGCCTCGGCGCTGGGCGAGCTGGCGCGGCAATCCGGGATTCAGCTGGTCTACCGCGCCGACCAGCTCAAGGGGCTGCACACGCAGGGCGTCGAGGGCACCCTGAGCACCGACGAGGCGCTGCAGCGGCTGCTGCGCGGCAGCGGCTTCACCACGCGCCGCGACGTCTCCGGGGCGATCCTGGTCGTCCGCCAGACGCCCGCCGCGGCGCCCGCACCGCCGCCGCGCGCGCCTGCGGCCAGCGCCGGCCCCACCCCCTCCGCGGCAACCGCGGACGCCCAGCCGGTGACCGATCTGGCAAGCGTGCAGGTGCTCGGCTCGCGCATCCGCCGCGCCCAGGTCGAGGGCCCGGCCCCGGTGGAGGTCATCACCGCCGAGCAGATCCAGGCCAACGGCTTCACCAGCGTGCCCGACGTGCTGCGCGCGATGACCCAGAACAGCGGCGAGACCCAGAGCCAGCAGTCCGGCAGCGGCGCCGACTTCTCCCCGGGCGCACAGCAGGTCGACCTTCGCGGCCTCGGCCCCAACCACACCCTGGTACTGGTCAACGGCCGCCGCATCGCCGACTTTCCGCTGCCTTTCAAGGGCCGCAGCAACTTCACCGACATCTCCAACATCCCGCTGGGGATGATCGACCGGATCGAGGTGCTCACCGGCAGCGCCTCGGCGGTGTACGGCTCCGACGCGATTTCCGGCGTGGTCAACTTCGTGCTCAAGAAGCAGGCCGACGGCACCACGGTGGATCTGCGCCTGGGCGACACCAGCCGCGGCGGCGGCGAGTCCGTCGACCTGAGCATCTCCGGCGGCGTCTCCCGCGGCGCCTTCAACGCCGTGTTCGGCGCCGAGCTGATCGAGCAGAAGCCGCTGTGGGCCTACGACCGCGCGATCCAGGATTCCACCATGGACGCGCCGACCGAGCGCGCGCGCGTCTCCCGCCGCGCCTACCTGCGCACCGACTGGTGGGACGACTACATCGATCCGGGCCAGGCCACCTGCGACGGCCTGGCCGGGCAGAACGACGGCACCACCTATTACGCCTTCCGCCCGCGCTACGGCTATTTCTGCGGCAGCGATGAGGCCATCGGCTACGGCACCATCCTCAGCCAGCGCCGCGGCGTCAACGCCTACGCCTCGCTCAGTCACATGCTCGGCAACGGCAGCGAGTGGTTCGCCGACCTGCAACTGGGCTACCACAAGCTGGAGCTGTTCAAGGACGTGCGCGCGTGGTCGTACATGGCGCCCGACGGCAACGAGGCCGGCTACTTCTTCAACCAGGCCACCGACCAGGTGGAGTACTGGCAGCGCCAGTTCTCGCCGGAGGAAATGGGCGGCCTGGACAACGGCATGGTCCGCACCGCCCAGCGCACCTTCGGCCTGACCACCGGCCTGAAGGGCCAGCTCGGCGAGCACTGGGACTACGAGGCGGCCTTCAGCCATTCGCAGTACCAGGCGCGGATCGCCTGGCCGCAGATCGTCGCCGCCAGCGCCAATGCGCTGTTCCTGGGCCCGCAGCTGGGCGAGTACACCGACGACGACGGCAACGTGTTCCCGATCTTCGACGCCGACCCGCAGCGGCTGTACACGCCGCTGACCCGCGGCGAGTACGACGCGATCGCCGCGTACACCGTGTACCACCCGCAGTCGAGCACGCAGACGGCGTCGTTCACCGTGACCAACGCCGCGCTGTTCGCGCTGCCCGGCGGCGATGCCGGCTTCGCCGCCGTGGTCGAGGCCGGGCACCAGGCCTACGACCTGAACCCGGATCCGCTGGCCACGCAGTACTACTACTACAGCTGGAAGGACTCCGACGGCCACGGCAGCCGCAACCGCTGGGCGGTCGCCAGCGAGTTGCGGATGCCGGTGCTGGACACGCTCAACCTGAGCCTGGCCGCGCGCTACGACCAGTACCGCTATTCGGGGACCAGCACCGGCAAGCCCACCTACAGCGCCGGCGTGGAATGGCGCCCGCTGGCCAGTCTGCTGCTGCGCGGCTCCTGGGGCACCGCCTTCCGCGCCCCGGACCTGCACTACCTGTACTCCGGCCCGGGCAACGACGAGACTTCAGGCATCGACTACTTCGGCTGCCTCAGCGATGCCGCCGACGACTGCTCGGACTACGAGGAAGGCCTGATCCGCAGCCGCGAAGGCAACCCGCGGCTGCAGCCGGAAACCAGCACCTCCTGGACCGCCGGCCTGGTCTGGTCGCCCGGCGAGCGCTTCGACGTGTCGCTGGACTACTTCGACATCGACATGCGCGAGCAGGTGCAGGACATGAGCGTGGACGCGATCCTGCGCGACGAGGCCAGCTGCCGGCTCGGCGCGCTCGACCCGGCTTCACCGACCTGCGTGGATGCGCTGGCGCGGGTGACGCGGACCAGCGACGGCCGCCTGTACGGGATCCACGTCAATCCGGTCAACGTCGCGCGCGAGCGTACCAGCGGCGTGGACCTGGGCCTGCACTACAGCCTGGTCACCGCGATCGGCGAGTTCCGCTTCAGCGGCAACCACTCCTGGGTGCGGATGCACGAGTTCCAGCAGTTCGCCGGCGACCCGGTGGAGGACGAGTTCGCGGTCAACAGCGGCTTCGACATCCCGCGCAGCAAGTCCAGCGCCAGCGTGACCTGGTCGCGCAACCGCTGGTCGGCGACCCTGCACGGGCAACGGCTCGGCAAGCTGCCCAACGGCTGGTCCTACGACCAGGTGTGGGAGGACGGCGACCCGGGTCCGATGATCGAGGCCACCTACCGCTACAACGCCTCGCTGCGGTTCCGCCTCACCGAGCGCGCGCAGCTCGCGCTGTCGGCCACCAACCTGTTCGACAAGATGCCGCCGAAGGATCCGACCTACACCGCCTATCCCTACTACGACATCAGCTGGTTCGATGCGGTCGGGCGCACGGTGTACCTGCAGTACACGCACAAGTTCGGCGGCGCACCGCTGTAAGCCGGGGCCGGCGCGCGGCGGGCGGTTCCGCCGCGCATCCGGCGCATCGGGCGGCGGCGCCTTACTTCGCCGCCTGCGCGATCAGCGCATCCAGGTGCATGGCCTTGGCCAGGGCGACGGACCCGTCGTTCGAAAGATGCCCCTCGTCGCGGTACAGGAAGGTGCCCCCGAGTTCGGTCCGGCATTCCTTTTCGTCGCACAGGAATGGGTCGAAGGACACGACCTCGACGTCGGCACGCGTGCGCACCTGCTGCAGGAAGGCGAAAACCTCGTGCTTGCTCGCATGGTATTGCGCCACGGGGATATTGCAGTCGATGAACCTGCCGAACAGCGTGCGGTTGCGCGCTTTGCGTTCCAGGCAGTGGCTGTAGTCGAAGCCGGTGCTCGGCGGTGGAGCGACGATGGCCACGCGCCTGCCCAGCGTGCGGATCCGGGCGATCGTGGCGACCAGGGCATCCAGCGCCATCGCCGCGTCCGGCTCGACGATCCGGGCGTGGCCGTCGACCACGTGCAGCATCCGTCGCGCCGGATCGAAATACTCGTAAAACGGGCTGGACAGCACGACAGTGCGGATTTCCGGGTGCGCGGCGAGGTGCGCGATCACCGAGTCGTTGAAGGTGAGACAGCGCTCGGCGAACTCGCGGGTGTATTCCTGATGGATCTGGGCGAGCCCCAGCAGCGGGCCGCATGCGCTCTTGGTCGCCTGCAGGATGCCGCCGCGCATCGTCGCCGCCAACCCGGGCACCAGGTGCATGGCGAACGAATCGCCCCAGACCAGCGTCGTCGGCTGCCGCGCATTGCTGCAGCGCTGGGTGTATTCCAGCCGCCGGTAACCATCGCAAACGTCATCGAAGCCGACGTTGTCGCGGCGCAGCCACGCGTAATCGACCGCCGGCCCGCTGGCCTGTCGGGTGCTGGTGCGGGCGGCGATGGTAAACGGCACCAGCGCCAGGCACAGCGAAGCGCCGACCGCCGCCGCCATCCAGCGCCGCGGGTAACGAAACTCGAGCTGGCGCACCGGCCGCTCGACATAGCGGTACAGGGCAAAGCCCAGCAACAGCGCCGTCACGGTCGCAGCCGCAAGTACTTCCGGCCCCGGCTCGCCGAACGACGGATCGCCTGCGTACACGTTGTTGAGCAGGGCGAAGACCGGCCAGTGCACCAGATACAGCGAATACGAGGCATCGCCAACCTTGGCCAGCGCATCGGGAATCGGACGATCCTGCAGTGCGTCGTGCCGGCGCACGATCACCAGCAGCGTCGCCACGCAGACGATGGCGATGTTGACGAAGTCCGGCCCCGGCACGGGCCAGACCGGAATCGCGACCAGCGCTGCCAGCGCCGGCAGGAACAGGCGCGCGATCCATGCGCGCAACACGTCGCTGCGTACCGTCCCCAAGGCCGCCAGCGACCCGATCGCCAGTTCCCAGATGCGCGTGGGCAGCAGGTAGAACGCCGCCTCCGGGCGCGCGAAGGCCCAGGCCGCGCACAGCGCGAAGCTGGCGCCGAGCAGCAGCAGGTTGCCGACGAACCAGAACCGCCGCGGCACCAATGCCATCGCCGCGGGCAGCAGCAGGTAGTACTGCTCCTCGATCGCTAGCGACCACACATGCAGCAGCGGCTTGAGTGCGGCGGCACCCTCGAAGTAACCAGTCTGGTGCAGCAGCACGAAGTTGCCGGTGAAGCTCACCGCACCGGCGAGCTGCCGGGTAAAGTCCCGCCACTCGCTGGCGTCGAGCACGAAGAACGCCGCCAGCGCGGTCGCTGCGAAAGTGACATAAGCAGCCGGTAGCAGCCGCTTGGCGCGCCGGAAGTAGAAGGAGGCGAAGCGGAAGCTGCCGCGCCCGATGTCCTTGGCCAGCATCCCCGTGATCAGGTAACCGGAGATCACGAAGAAGATGTCGACGCCGAGGTAGCCCGCGCCGATGAAATCGGCGCGGGCGTGCTGCAGGATGACCAGCAGCACGGCCAGTCCGCGCAGCGCCTGGATGTCGGTCCGGAACGTCTTCACGTCTGCACCCGCACGCCCCGATCCGGCAGCCCGCTCAGAAACGATGGGTCAGGGTGACGCCCCAGGTATGGCCTTCGTACGCACCGGTGTTCTGTACCCGCTCGCTGTATCCGGCATTCAGGCTCAGCTGCCACGGCGAGAGGATGCCGAAGAACAGCTGGGCGCTGATGTCGTTGGCCCGTCGCCACGCGGTGAATGTCTCGTCCCGCTGGCGCCCGAGTCCCGCCTGCAGCGACAGCCCGACGTTGTCGCTGATGCCGATGTAGCTGAAGCCGGTCAGCGCGTAACGGCGGTAGTTGTCCGGCGCGTAGTAGCCGTTGCCCGGGTTGTCGTCGAACGACAGGTGCTGCACGGTCGCGCCCAGGTCGAGCATGAAGTGCGGCTTGCGCACTACCGCGCGTCGGAGCGCGGCGTTCCATTCCACGGCATCGTTGCCGTCGCTGTAGTGGTCGCGGCGCAGCCACAGGTCGCCGGTCCAGTTGAAGTCCGGCGTCCAGTGCGCGTGACCGGCGAGGCCGGTACGGTCCAGGCCCAGCGAGACCGAACGCGGCGACGCGGCGACGCGGTCCTGGTCGGCCTGCAGGTCCAGCCGGAAGCTGTCGCTGAAGCGATGGTCCAGCCCCAGCCGCCACAGCATGAGTCCGTCGCCGTCGATGGCGGAATGTCCGACGGCAGCGCTGAACTCGGTGTAGAGCGACGGCGCGTAGCGCACGCCGAACAGACCGCGGCTCTCGTCGATCGAACGGCCCCCGGCGGTGCTGGCGAACGGGCTCGACAGCGGCGAGCGATGATCCCATCGCCCCAGTTCCATGGTCCAGCGCAACGCCTCGCCCTGGCCGATTTCCGCGCGCAGGCTCGGCTGCGAACGGACCAGGTCGTCGGAATCGGTGGCGTACTGGTAATCGAGGGCGACGAACGAATCGGTGTGGATCCGCACCGCGCGTTCGAGATCGAGCGCGTCCTTGCTGTCGGGCTTGGCGCGCTTCACCGCCTCGACGTAGGGCAGCGCTGCACGTGGCCGCGCGGCCTGGCGCAGGGCGACGGCCTGGGTGTAGTTGGGCAGCAACCCCTCCGGGTCGGCGGCCAGTGGCGCCGCGTTCGCCGCCTGCGCTTCGCGGATGCGTCCGGCCCAGGCCAGCACCGCCGCCAGCACGACCTGGCCGTCGGCGCTCTGCGCGGCGGCCGGGTTCGCGTCGAGCACGCGCTTGGCGCCCGCGTAATCGCCGGCCCAGGTGAGGTAGCGTGCGAGGTCGAGCGTCGCGGCCTGGTCTTCCGGGTGGTTGGCCACGTATTCCCGCATCATGCGGGTCGCGGTGTTCGCGTCGCCGGCCCACATCAGGGCCCGCGCCTGCGCATCGAGCGACTGCTCGGCGGGCGTCTGCGCCGCAGCGACGACCGGCGCCGCCAACAGCGCCCCGATCAGCCAGGCGAGTCGTGTCATTTGCGCCATTTGCGGTTCCCCGTCAGCCACAGGTCGACGGCGAAACGCGCCATCGTGTAAGTGTCCGCCACCATCAGCGTGTAGCGCAGCGGCGTGATCGCGATGCCCTTGAGCAGGGTCGCGATGCGCGCACCGCGCGCGACCACCACCAGCACCGACAGCGACACCAGCAGTTCGGCGATCAGGGTCACCGCCAGCGGTTCCCACATGCGCAGGATCAGCATGACGATCAGCGCGGTCGGGAAACCGACCTTCTCCACCGCCGACAGGAACATCGCCCAGCCGATCGGGCGCCCGTACTCGCGCGTGTACTGCTCGCCGAACGGTTGCCGGTACTGCTCCTTGATCCGGCGCAGCTCCTCGACCCCGCTCTGCTTCTCCTGGCGGCGCTTGCGCCAGCGCTTGAGCGACTTGAACGGGGTGCGCAGCAGCGCGTCGAAGTAGTAGCAGCTCTGCAGGAACGATGACGACCACAGGTACACCTGCCGCGGCAGCCGCTGCACCTCCGGCTCCTCCGAACGCGCCAGCACGTCCTGCAGCTGGATGTTGCGGTAGCCCTCGTTGTTGAGGGCGAAGCCGATGAAGATGTCCTCGGAGTTGGTCAGGTCGTCGCCGAAGATCGGCTCGTATTTGTCGAACAGGTCCTTGACGTACTTGCGCCGGTAGGCGACCGCGCAGCCCACCGGGTTGGTGATGCTGCCGAAGAACACCATCTGCCCCTTGTAGACGAAGCGCTGCAGGAACAGGTACAGGCATTCGCGGTAGGTGTTGGTGACCCACCACCACAGCGAATGCAGCGCGCCGCGATGCTTGTGCGGGTCGTCGTAGGTCGGCGCGCCGTGCCAGCGGTGGAATTCCGGGGTCTGCGCCAGCGCGTGGCGGTCCTTGGGCCGCATCGGCAGGATCGTGCCGCAGGCGCTGGCGATGCCGATGCCCTGGTACAGCTCCTGCACGCAGCGCTCGATGTAGTCGGGCGACTCCAGGAAGGTGTCGCCGTCGAGAATGAACTCCACGTCGGAATCGAACTCGCGCGACTGGCGCTTGATCGTCGGGGTCTTGCCGATCGAGGCCGCGCGCTCGATCACGGTCAGGTGCAGGCCGGCCGCGGCGGCGTACTCGCGCGCGCGCGGCACGGTCAGGTCGCGGGAGCCGTCCTCCACCAGGATGACGTTGCGCGGGGGCAGCGTCTGCCGCGCCAGCGAGGCGAGGCAGTGGATGATGTTGTCCTCCTCCTTGTAGGCGGGAATCACCACGTCCACCACCGCGGTGCGCCAGTCCTCGGCGGGCGTGGGAACGGTCTTGTCGGGTCCGCGCAGCAGCCCGATCGCGCTAAGCAACGCGTTCGGACTGAGGACGAACCAGGGTGCAGTGGCCATCTTTCTCCCCTTGCAGGCGCAGGCGTTCGGCGGCGACCAGGTCGTCGATCGTCTGTTCCAGTGTGTAGTTGTGGCGGAAGCCGGTCAGCTCGCGCAGCCGGGACAGGTCCGGGCGGCGGCGGCGGATGTCCTCGAAGTCCTCGCCGTAGGCCTCCAGCAGCGGCACATGCCGGATCGACGAGTCGCTGCCGGCGCGCGCGATCACCAGCTGCGCCAGTTCCAGGATGCTGATTTCGCGGTCGTTGCCGACGTTGACGGTGACGGTGTCGCGGCCGGCGCGGGTGGCGAGCGCATCGAGCGCGACCACGGTGTCGCGCACGTCGCAGAACGAGCGCGTCTGCGCACCGCCGCCGAACACGGTGATCGGCTCGTTGCGCACCGCCTGGGCGACGAAGCGCGGCACCACCATGCCGTAGCGGCCGACCTGGCGCGGGCCGACGGTGTTGAAGAAGCGCGCGATCACCGCCGGGATGCCGAAGCGCTGCGCGTAGGCCAGCCCCAGCGCCTCGTCGGCGATCTTGCTGACCGAGTAGCCCCAGCGGGTGCCGGCACGGGTGCTGACGGTGAGCTCCTGGTCCTCGCGCAGGATGTGCTCGTCGTTGTGGCCGTAGACCTCGGAGCTGGAGGCCAGCACCACCTGCGGCTTCCAGCCGCCGGCGTTGGCCGCGCGCAGCAGGCGCTCGCAGCCCGCGATGTTGGTCGCCAGCACCTTGGCCGGCTCGGCGATCACCCGGTACACGCCGACCACGGCGGCCAGGTGGTAGATGCGGTCGGCCCAGCCGACCACGCGCTCGAGCCGGTCCCAGGTGAGCACGTCGGCCTGGTCGAAGCGGAAATTGGGATTGTCCTCGTGCGCGGCGAGGTTGGCGCGCACGCCCGTGGACAGGTCGTCGACGACGTGGACGCGGTCGCCGCACGCCAGGTGCAGGTCGACGAGATGCGAGCCGATGAAGCCGGCTCCACCGGTGATGAGGATATGCACGAGCCCCTACCCCTGAAAACGAACGGACGGCGCCACGTCCGGATGTGGCGATGTTCCTGCAGCGTAGACGCAATTCGCGTGCCATTCCGGCCATCGCCGCCGGCCGGAGCGGCGGGGTTCAGGGTGTGCCGTGGTAGCGGCCCTGCCACGGCCGGTACCAGGCGCGGATGCGGGCGATGTCGGCGTCCATGTCCGCGCCCAGCGTGAACGGCGGGCCGATGCCGATCACCTTGTCGGGATAGTGGAAATAGGCCGGCAGCACCGGCACGTCGGCGGCCTTGGCGATTTTCCAGAACCCGGTCTTCCAGCGCGCGACCGGCTTGCGGGTGCCCTCGGGCGCCAAGCCGAACCAGAATTTGTCGGCCTGGCGGATCAGCGCCGCCGCCTGCTCGGCCACGCCGCGGGCGGCGCTGCGATCCACCGCGATCACCCCGAGCCGGCGCAGCAGCGGGCCCAGCGGCCACCAGAACAGCTGGTGCTTGCCGAGGATGCGGATGTCCAGGCCGAGCGCGAGCTTGGCGGCGAAGCCCCAGATCCCGTCCCAGTTGGAGGAATGCGGCGCGCCGATCAGCACCAGCTTGGGGATGTCGGGGAAAGCGCCGACCATGCGCCAGCCGCCCAGCCGCAGCAGGCTGCGGCCGAGCCAGCGGGCGAATGCATTGGGCGGGGTCCGTGGCGCGTTCGGCGGCAGCGGCAGGACGATGTCGTCGGCAGACTCGGTCATGCGTGCGTGGTTCAGTCCCAGTCGCGGCGGCCGCGTCCCTGCTTGATCGTACTGCGTTCGCGCTTGGCGTCCAGCCGGCGCTGCTTGGCCGCGCGGCCGGGGCGGGTGGCGATCCGCGGCTTGGGTGCATGCAAGCCGGCCTCGATGAAGGCTGCCAGCCGCGCGCGCGCGTCCTCGCGGTTGCGCTCCTGGGTGCGGAAGCGCTGCGCGGCGAGCACCAGCACGCCGTCGGCGGTGAGCCGGCGGTCGCGGCGCGCCAGCAGCCGCGCGCGCACCGGCTCGGGCAGCGACGGCGAGCGGGCGACGTCGAAGCGCAGCTCCACCGCGGTGGCGACCTTGTTGACGTTCTGCCCGCCCGGCCCGGCCGCGCGCACGAAGCGTTCGACCAGTTCGTCGTCGTCGATGATGAGGGACCCGACCCGCATGGCGTGGATTGTAGGGGCCCGCGCGAGCGGCGACCGCGCGCAGCGGACGCCGCCGGCGCGTACCGCCGTGCCGCCAGCGGACTCAGCCGCGCGCGCCGCCGCGGCAGGCCGCCGGCGCAGGCAGGTTCACGGCTTGCGCGGCCACGCCGCCAGCAGCGCCCAGAGGCCGCCGAGGCCGGCGATCCAGGCCGCCGCCGGCACCCCGAACACGCGCGGGCCGCCGGCTTCCAGGCCGTACAGCACCGCCGCCGCCACCAGCAATCCGGTGCCCAGGATCGCGGCCACGGTGCGGCGCTGGCCGTCGCGCGCCGCGCGCGCCAGCTCGGCCAGGTCGCGCGAGTGCATGCGCAGCTCGTGCCGGCCCTGCACCTGCTGGCTGAACCAGGCGTGCAGCAGCCGCGGCATCTCCGGCGCCTGCGTCACCAGCTCCGGCAGGCGCTTGCGGAATTCGCCGAGCAGCCGCTGCGGGCTGTAGCGCTCGACCAGGATCTGCTCCAGCACCGGCCGCGCCACCGCCCAGATGTCGATCTTCGGGTCCAGCTGGCGGCCCACGCCCTCGATGCTCAGCAAGGTCTTCTGCAGCAGGATCAGCTGCGGCTGGATCGTCAGCTCGTGGCGCTGCGCGGTGCGGAACAGCTTCAGCAGCACCTCGCCCAGCGAAATCTCGGAGAGCGGCCGGGTGAAGTACGGCTCGCACACCGCGCGCGCCGCGGCCTCGAGCTCGTCGATGCGGATGTGCGCCGGCATCCAGCCCGCCTGCACGTGCAACTCGGCGATGCGGCGGTAGTCCTTGTTGAAGATCGCCATGAAGTTCTCGGCGAGGTAGTACTGGTCCTCGCTGGAGAGCTGGCCCATGATCCCGAAGTCCAGCGCGATGAAGCGCGGATCGAGCTTGCGCGCCGGGTCGGCGTCGACCCAGATGTTGCCGGCGTGGGCGTCGGCGTGGAAGAAGTTGTCGCGGAACACCTGTGTGTAGAACACGCGCACGCCCTTGGCCGCCAGCGCCTTGCGGTCGATGCCGGCGGCGTCCAGCGCGGCGATGTCGTCGGACGGGATGCCGCGCACGCGCTCCAGGGTCAGCACGCGCTCGGCGGTGTGGCTCCAGATCGGCTCGGGCACGTACAGGTCCGGCGAGCCGGACCAGTTGCGGCGCAGCACGCTGGCGTTGGCGCCCTCGCGCTGCAGGTCGAGTTCGGCGGCGAGGGTGGACTGGATTTCGGCCACGATCTCGCGCGGACGGATCTTGTCGGCGGCCGGATGGGTGCGGTCGACCAGCGCGGCGATGCTGCGCAGCAGGGCGATGTCCTGCGCGATCTGCGCCTCCACCCCGGGGCGCAGCACCTTGACCACCACCTCGCGCGGCGGCCGGCCGTCCGCCGCCGGCAAGGTCGCCGCGTGCACCTGCGCGATCGAGGCCGAGGCCAGCGGCACGATGTCGAACTCGGCGAACGCCTCGGCCACCGGCCGCGCCAGCGCCCGTTCCACGATCGCGCGCGCGACGTCGCCGTCGAACGGCGCGACCCGGTCCTGCAGCAAGGTGAGCTCGTCGGCGATGTCCGCCGGCACCAGGTCGCGGCGGGTCGACAGGATCTGTCCGAACTTGACGAAGATCGGCCCCAGCTCCTGCAGCGCCAGCCGCAGGCGCGCGCCGCGCGATTGCGCCGCGATCTCGCGCGCGGCGCGCGGCACGAACGGCCGCATCAGCTGCAGCCAGCGCTGCGCCGGGGTGCCGTCGAGCAGGTCGTCCAGGCGATAGCGCAGCAGCACCCGGCCGATGCGCAGCGCGCGCAGGCCGGATCTCATCGGCCGCTTCCGGCGTCGGCGGCCGCCGCGCGCAGGCTCGCGACCCGTGCCGCCAGTCGCGCGGCATCGTCGCGCAAGGTGTCGACCGCGTCGTGGAAGGCGTCGAGCTCGGCGCGCGGGACCACGTCGCGCGATTCCTCGGTGAGGTATTCGGCCGCGGCCGCGGCCAGCTCGCGGCCGGTGTCGCGCGCCGCGCGCAAGCCGGCGGCGACGGCGTCGGCCACCTGCACGCCGAGGATGTCGCCGAACGCCGCGACGAACGGCTGCTGCCAGTCGGGATCGAAGCGCTCGGCCAGCCGCTGCAGGCGGCGCGCGAGCTCGGCATCGCCGGACACGCGCATGCGCCCGACCGGCGGCGCATCGTCGCGCCGGCCCGCGTCGCCCCGCAGCAGCGGGAGCTGGGCCAGCAGTGCGGACAGCGTGGCACGCACGCCCAGGTCGGGTTCGTTACCGGGATCGACCGGGCCCACCCGCAGGCGCTCGTCCTCGACCGTGAGCCGCAACGCCAGCGGTGGCGCCTCGACCGCCAGCTCGACGCTGCGGCCGGCCAGCGGCGCCAGCGCCGCGCGCGTTTCCGGGTCCAGCGCCAGCGCGCGGTTGAGCGCGGCTTCCAGGGCGCGTCCGGCCAGCGGCTTCCAGTCGAAGGGCGATGCGGTCATCGCGGCATTGTAGGGCGGAACCCGGCACCCTCGCCCCGCGCAGCGGGGAGAGGGCACGGCATGAGGCCCGGCCGTCTTGTCGCCCTCGCCCCGCGGAGCGGGGAGAGGGACAGCTTCGCGCAGCGAAGCAGGGTGAGGGGTGCGTGGCGCGGTCGCGTGGCTCGGTCGCGGATCGAACGACGGGACGCGGAGTTACGTCGCTGCGCCGGCCCCTCATCCGCCTTCGGCACCTTCTCCCCGCACGCGGGGAGAAGGATCTCACCCTTGCCATCGTTTCTCCTGCCGACCTTCTCCCCGTGGGCGGGGAGAAGGAAAAGGCTACGCGCAGGCTGCCGCCAGCCGCGCCAGGCCTTCGGCGATCGTCACCTGCGGCACGTAGCCCAGATCGCGTTGCGCCGGGGCCATGTCGTACCAATGCGTAGTGCTGAGCTGCTCGGCCAGGAACCGCGTCAACGGCGGTTCGCCGCGCAACGGCAGCAGGGTCCACGCCGCCTCGCAGGCCGCGCCGATCGCGTAGGCCACGCCGAACGGCAGGGTCCCGGTCACTGCCGGCGCGCCGGCGGCGGCGAGCAGGCCGTTGACGATCTCGCGCATCGGTTTGGGTTCGCCGTTGCTGATGAAGTAGGCGCGGCCGGCGCAGGCCGCGCCCGGGGCGAGCCGGTCGAAGGCGTCGAAATGCGCCTGCGCGGCGTTGTCGATGTAGGTAGTGTCGACCACGTTGCTGCCGTCGCCGACGAAGCGCAGGCGCCCGGCGCGGGCGCGTGCGACCAGCCGCGGCAGCAGCTGGTTGTCGCCCGGGCCCCAGATCAGGCGCGGGCGCAGCGCGACGGTGGCCAGGGCCGCGTCGTTGGCCGCCAGCACCGCCTGTTCCGCCAGCAGCTTGGTCGTCGCGTACGGCGCTTTCAGGTGCGTGCCGTAGGGCACGCTCTCGGCGGTGCCGCCGGCGACCGGATGGGTGGCGCGGTGGGTGACGCTGGGCGAGGAGGTGTAGACCAGCTTGCCGATGCCGTGCGCGCGGCAGGCGGCGATGACATGCTCGGTGCCGAGCACGTTGGCACGGTGGTAGCTGGCGTAGCTGCCCCAGGCGCCGGCCTTGGCGGCGTTGTGGAACACCGCCTCGCAGCCTTGCGCGGCGGCGAGGACGGCGTCGCGGTCGGCCAGGTCGCCGCGCACCTGGCGCACGCCCAGCGCCTCCAGCGCCGGGTAATGGCCGCGGTTGAAACTCACGACCGCATGCCCGCGCGCGACCAACCCGCGGCACAACGCCTGGCCGAGGAAACCGCCGCCGCCGGTGACGAGGACGTTCACGGGCTATCGCCGCCAGCTCCCTCCCCTGCGCGCAGGGGAGGGTTGGGGTGGGGTGCGAGTTGCCGACAGACTTCATCGAGCACGGCTTTCGTCCTCAGCAACACATCGTCGTTCCAGAAGCGCATGACGCGGTACCCATTCACTGCCAGTTTGCGGGTCCGCTCGGCATCGTAATCGGTCTGCTCCAGGTGCTGTCCGCCGTCCAGTTCGATGACCAGACCAGCTTCGGGACATGCGAAGTCAGCGATATACCCCGCAATTGGATATTGACGGCGAAATTTGAACCCGAAAAGCTGCCGGCCGCGCAGGGACTGCCACAGCTTGCGTTCGGCATCGGTCGCATGCGTTCTCAGCGTTCTCGCGTGCGTGTGGATCTGTCGCAAGGCTTTACCCCCTCCCTGCCTCCCCCTGCACGCAGGGGGAGGAGCCAAGCCGTCGCGCCGCCCATGCCGCCAGTTTTTCGCGGCCGATCTTGGCGTTGTGGCGGATGTCGACCGGGAAGCCGGGGTGGAACAGGATCGTGCGAATCGGCGCCGTGTGCACGAAGCCTTCGCCGAGGTGGCGCAGCTCATCGGCGATGCGCGCGCGGTCGCTGCGCGGCACACCCTTGCGCAGTTCCACGCACAGCACCGGGCGCTGCGCGCCGCGCGCGCCGACGCCGACCAGCGCGGTGCGGCGCACCTGCGGATGGGCGTCGAACACCGGCTCGACCTGCTCGGTGCACAGCGTGGTGTCCGCCGTCACCACGCGCTGCGACTTGCGGCCGCAGAACCACAGCCGGCCTTCGGCATCGAAATAGCCCAGGTCGCCCATGCGGTGGACGATACGGGAAGCGCGCCCCGCATCCGCCTTCGGCACCTCGTCGATATGGGGAGAAGGAACGGCGGCGGCGTCGGTTTCGCCCGGCATCGGGGAGAGAGGGCGGGAAGCGCGCCCCTCATCCGCCCGTTGGGCACCTTCTCCCCGCACGCGGGGAGAAGGAACGGCTACGGCGGCTTCGCCCTGCATCGCGTGGAGAGACGCGGCGGCGGCTTCGCCCTCCCCCCGCATCGCGGGGGGAGGGACCGCTTCGCGCAGCGAAGCAGGGTGAGGGGTGGGTACCTCCTCGACGATCTTGGCCAGCCGGGTCGCCTGCTCCCGGTTGAAGTAGCTGTCGGTCGCGCTCGGCCCGGCGACGGTGATCTCGCCGACCCGCCCCGGCGGCGCCAGCAGGTCGTCGGACCACTGCGCGATCGCGGCGTCGTCGATGCGGATGATGCGGACCTGGTTGGGCGGCACCGGGCGGCCGACGCAAGTGCCGGCACCCTGCGCAGTGCGCGCGTGCAGCGTGACCAGCTCGCGGCCCTCGATCACCGCCACCGGCAGGCATTCGGTGGCGCCGTAGGGCGTCCAGAACTGCGCGTCGTCCGGCAGCAGCGCGCGCATTTGCGCGACCACCGCCGCGGGCACGGGCGCGCCGGCGGAGGTGACCCGGCGCAGCGTCGGCAGCGGTTCGCCGTGCTCGGCCAGCACCCGCATCAGCGCCGGCGAGCCGAACAGCTGGCCGACGCCGAAGCGCCGAATCGCATGCAGCAGCTTGCGCGGGTCGGCGTGCGCCGGGCGCGTGGGGTCCATGTCGGGGATGACCGAGGTCAGCCCGAGCGCGGGATCGAACAGCGCGAACGGCGGAAACGTCGGCAGGTCGACCGCGCCCGGTGCGATCCCGAACGCGGCGCGCAGCATGTCGATCTGGGCGAGGAAATGGCGGTGGCGATAGACCACGCCCTTGGGCACGCCGGTGGAGCCGGACGTGAACAGGATCGCGGCGACGTCCTCGGGCTGCGTGTCCGCAAGCTGCGGGCCGGCGCCGGCGCCTTCGCGCTCGACCTGCGCCAGGGTGGCGTCGGCCAGCCACGGGCGCGCGCCGGTGCCGATGCGCAGCCGCGCCGACCGCGCCCAGCGCAGCAGCGCCCGCGCCAGCAGCGCCAGCGGCACGCCGATGAAGGCGTCCGCCTGCGCCTCGTCCAGGCATTGCCGCAGCGCGCGCTTGTCGATGCCGGGGTCGACCAGCACCGGCACCGCGCCGGCCTTGAACAGCGCGAACATGACCAGGAAAAACTCCGGCGTGGGCCGCAGCATCACCACCGTGCGGCTGCCGCGGCCGATCCCGCGCCGCGCCAGGCCGGCGGCGATGGCGTCGCTGCGCGCGTCCAGCTGCGCGCAGGTCAGGGCGACGTCGTAGCGCGCCAGGCCCCGCCACGAGCGGCGCCCGGGACAGCGCAGCGCCACCTGGTCGGGGCGTTCGCGCGCCAGCCGCGGCAGCGCGGCGGCGATGTTGCAGGGTTCCGGCATGGGGGAATTGTAGGCGCGGGCGCTCATGCAGCGGCCGGTGGCGCGCGGGTTCGCGGCGCCGGCCGTGCGCGCCGGGCCGCAACGCAGTGGGACGCGCCGTCGGCTAGACGGGATGCGCGTCCAGGAACGCGCGGATTTCCGGCACCAGCACCTCGTGCCGCTCCTCCAGCACGTAATGCCCGGCATCGGCGAACGCGTGCACCTGCGCCTGCGGCAGCGCGCGGCGGAAGCCGTCGAGGAAATGCCGATCGAAGACGAAATCGCGCAGGCCCCAGCCGAGGAACGCCGGCCGGTCGGCGAATGCGGGCAGCCGGCGCCCGGCCTCGGCCACCAGCGCCCACGCCGGATCGCCCGCGCGCAGCGGGATGTCCTGCATGAAGCGCAGGGTCGCGATCGCGTTGCCCCAGCCGCGGTACGGCGCGATGTAGGCGCGGCGCACCGCGGCCGGCAGCCGCCGCCGCGTGCCCAGCCAGGCCGCGCCGCGCGCGAACAGGTTGAAGCGCCGGATCGCCCAGCCGCCGAGCCGCGAATCGCGCCCCAGCGACAGCTGCCACGGCATCGGCTTGGCCGCCGGCAGCGGGAACGCCGCGGTGTTGAGGATCACCAACCGCCGCACCTGCGCCGCGTGCGCCAGCGCCCAGCCGAACCCGATCATCCCGCCCCAGTCGTGCAGCGCCAGCGTCACCGGCGTGGCGTCGTCGATGCCGGCATGGCGCAGCAGCGCCTGCAGGTCGTCGACGCGCGATTGCAGCGTGTAGTCGTAGGTCGCTCCCGGCTTGCTGTCCCCCGCGACACCGGCGCGGCCCTGCGCGGCGCGCGGCGGGTGCACGCCGCCGCCGTCGTCGGGCTTGTCCGACAGGCCCATACCGACGTGGTCCGGGACGATGCAGCGGTAGCGGTCGCGCAAGCCCAGCACCAGGTGCCGCCAGTAATAGCTCCACGACGGATTGCCGTGCAGCATGACGACGACCTCGCCGTCGCGCGGGCCCTCGTCGAGGTAGCTCATCGCGATGCCGGGGCGCACTTCGAAGCGCTGCGGGGTGAAGGGGTAGTTGGGGAAGTTCATGCGAAACGCAGGCGGTCGATGCTGAAGGCGCCTTCGCTCTGCAGCTTGCCGGCAAGCCCGCGCAGAAAGACAAAGTCGCGCTCGCCGCGCTTCCGCCCAACCATGAAAACAGCGCCATATTCCGGATGTGTTGCGGCCGCCTTGTCCACTTCGCTGTCCTTGCCCCACAGGTGCTCGCCCTTCAGCTCGAGCAGCGCGATCCCGGGTGCGGCGCGCTCATGAAGGCAAACGACAAAATCCGGATAGAACCCGTCGCCCTCATCCCAGCGATACAGGCCGACTCCGGTCTTCGACGGATTCCGGTGCCACCAGCGTACCTGCGGACTCGCGTCCAGTAGCGCGGCGATGGCTTGTTCATCGACGTTCAGGCCGGATGGGAAGACGCCGTACAGGCCCCGTGCCGCCGGTGCGAGTCGCTGGGTGCTCGTCAGCTCGCTTGGCAGCGGGACGTCGATATCCGTCACCAGCCCAAGGCGCATGCGTCGATACGCGTCGCGCAGCAGATGTTGGCGGCGCACGAGCACGAGATCTAGCTGCTGCATGCGCTCCTCGTCGTCATCGGGCACATCCGCACCGGAGTCGCGGACGGCGCGCAAGAAGCGCTCCATAAGCCGCTCGTAAAGTTCGCGGTCGTTGGCCTCCGGCAAACGCAAGCGGATCTGCTCGGCACGCTCGGCCACGGCGGCGGGAGACAGCGACGCCCATACGTCTTCGATGCCCTCGTCGTCGACCGCCTTTCCGTCGAACAGCCCGGTCTCGCTGCGCTGCACCTGCACCTTGCGACGCAGGCGATCGGCCACTACCTCCGGCGAGAAATCCACGTGCGCCGCCAGCCCCGCCTCGAAGTCCACCGGCAACTCCGGCATTTTTTCGCCGCGCAGCGATGCGGGCCCGTCCGCGCGGCGGGGATAGCGGTACAGCGTGTCCTGCGCGAGCGCGAAGGCCGACACCAGCCCGGCTTCGGCCCGTGCCGGCGCTTCCCCCTCACCGCCCTGAATGGCGAGCAGTGCCTGGGCCGCGGTTGCGAGCGCCGAAAAGGGCGTGCCCTGCAGGGCGGCGTCCATGTTCCCTTCCCGCCGCAAGGGGGCCGCGTCCGCCGCCGTGGTATCCACCAGGCTGACACCGCCGCGATCCACCAGCAGGCTCAGCGGTTCGCCGCTACGCACCACCTGCACCTCGGCCGCATCCCCGATCACGGTCACCACGGTCTGCGTGCCCAGTTCGGGCGCCTGCGTGGTCAGCGTGTTGATCTGCGCGCCTGCCTGCAGCAGCCCCTCCTGGGATTCCGAATTGGCGAGAAAGACATACCCATAGTCGAGCAGCGCGGGCAGATCGGTACGCGCCTGCAGCAGTGCGTGCCGGCGCACGATGCGACCGATCACCTGCACGCCGAAGTCCACGTCGCGGGCGCCACGCAATGCAGCAAGGGTGAAGGCACGCGGCGCGTCGAAGCCCAGGGCGACCGCCATCTTGAAGATCAGCACTTCCACCGTCGGATCCTGGGCCAGCGCAAGCAGGTCCGGGTCGGGCTCGTCGGAGGTGTGCACACGCACCGCGCCGGCATCGAAGTCCAATTCCTCGACCAGATAGCGACGCGCGGCTTCCTGTGCGGCCTTTCCATCCGGAACCTGCACCAGCATCAGCGGGGTCAGCGCGATGTTCATGGCCCGCAGTTCGGCATGGGCTCGCCGGTGCATGGCTGCGCACTCGCGCAGCGCAAGATGCTCGAAATCGACGAGTTGCGCGGTGTCGCCATCGCGGGCGATGAAACGGACCATGCGCACGCCCTGCTTGAGCAGGCCGGCCTCGACCGCGTCGAAGCGGCTGACCGAAGCCCAGTCCGCCGGTTCACCGACGTAATATCCCGTCGCCCGCTCGAACGCGGCCATGTCGGCGTCGCGCGGCGTGGCGGTCATCAGCAGCGCATAGTCCGGCTGCAGCACTTGGCTGAAGAAGGCGCGGGCCTGCGCGGCGCGCTGGAAGCTGTGGTGCGCCTCGTCCACCACGCAACCGATACGCAGCCCCTCCTCGCGCGCAAGCGCGATCACGGTGTCGATGGCCAGGCCCGCGTCGCCAGACTGGCGGGCGCGGCGGCTGTCCGCATCGCGCGCAGCCAGCGAAGCCCAGGTGACGACGAACACCCCGCCGCCGCGCACAGCGTCGAGCTGACGGTCGCTGTCGAGGTCGAGCAGCGCCAGTTCCGGCGCCTGCGCAGCGATCACCCGGCGCGACTGCTCCACCAGCCCGGTGAAGGGCGCGAACCAGAACCACAGCACCCGCTCCTGCGCCGAGGTGCGGCGCATGGCCTCCACCGCGAGCAGGGTCTTGCCCGCGCCGGTGGGCGCCTGCAGCACCAGCGCGGCGTCCTTGCGGCGCGCGTCGGCAAACTGCTGCGGCGCGGCGTTGGCCAGTTGCGCGTACAGCGCGCGGACGTTGTCCAGGCGCGCGACGATGCCGTTGCAGACCGTTTCCTGGAACTTCTTGAGGGTCGCGGGCATATCAGCGTCCGAAGCGTTCGCGCAGGTGTTGCGGGATGGGACGCCAGTCGTGCGGCGAGCCGACGGTACGGTAACGCTCGGGCGACCAGCTGTAGATCACGGCCGGGCGCTCGCCGCGCGTCGCCAGCCAAGCGTGCAGGCGGGCGACGCTGGCCGGGTAGGCGTTGGCCAGGTAGGCAAAGGCGACCGCCTCGTCCTGCCCCTCGACCGCGAAGCCCTCGCCCGTCCATGCGCTCAGCGGGCAGGCATGCAGCAGCTGCAGCGCGTTCCAGATTTCCGGGTGGTCGAGCTTCTGGGTTAGCCGGTGCCTGGGCACACGGCGCGCGCGCAGGTAGGCGAAACCGCCGCCCAGCCCGGCGACCGCTTCGCCCTTGGCATTGGTGTAGCCGCCCAGCACCTTGCGCACGCGCTGCGCGCAGACGTCGCGGCAGAGGTTCTTGTCGGGCTGGTCTTCGGTGGCTTCGGTGCTGCTGACCAAAATGAACTTGCGGCTGCCGCCGTCTTCGGCATTGAGCTTGGCGACGGCGTGGGCGGTGGTGCCGGAGCCCGCAAAAAAATCCAGAACCAATGTGTCGCTCGGTAGGTACGAAATGAGATGCGCGAGCAACCCACCGGGCTTGGGAAAAGAGAATGTTTTTCCGTCGCCAAGAATGTCCCGAATTTCGCTAGTACCTTCCTGCGTAAACGGCCCTTCGATGATCGAGTAGGGTTTCGATCCGCGCTCAGCGCCATCTCCATCTCGAAGATACTGCTTGTAGTTGACTGTCCACTCGTCGCCTTTCTTCGTGAACACCAACTCGTCAGCCGCAAGCGCAGCCATAGTCCGCTCCCGCGACCATTGCCATTGCTTGGCAGGCCAAACCTCTTCGCCGTTATACGGAATCGAATAACGAAGATTTTCCCGCGTATCCATGCTTTTCGTCGCCAACGGCTGCAAGCGGTATGGGCCACGTGTCTCGAATTTCTCGTCACGCAACTTGTAGTACTTGAGGACTTTCGGATCTGGTGGAAGCTCAATCCTCTCGATCAGATCCTTCTGTTTGGCGAAGCACAATACGTATTCGTGCAATCCGACGACATGCTTCGTCTTTGCGCCACCGCCGTAAGATTTCTTCCAGATTAGCGTCTGAATCCAGTTGCTTTCCCCAAACACCCGATCCATCAGCATCCCGAGTCGGAACAGCTCGTTGTCGTCGATGCTGACGAAGATCACGCCGTCGTCGGCCAGCAGCTCCCTGGCCAGCGTCAGCCGACGGTACATGAACTCCAACCACAGCGAATGGCGGAAGCGGTGGGTCTTGTCGACGAAGCGGTCGTTGTAGACGAAGTCGCGGTTGCCGGTGTTGTAGGGCGGGTCGATGTAGATGCAGCGGATCGCGCCCTTGTGGCTGGCCCGCAGCGCGCGCAGGGCGTCGAAGTTGTCGCCCTCGACGATGAGGTTGTCCCAGGGCGCGCCGCCGTGGCTGAGCGCCGGGTCCAGTTCGAGCGCGACGTAGTCGTCGTTGAGCGCGTTGTCGGCCTCGATCTCGTCGCGCTCCCACACCAGCCCCAGCTGGCGTTCCGCATCGCGCCGCTGCAGCAGGCGGATGAGGGTCGCGCGATCGAGGTCGTCGTAGTTCCCCATCAGCCCGCCACCCGCGTCGGCAATGCATAGTGTTGCGGCGCGTGGTCCCGCGCCGAGAGCAGGCGCAGATAGGCCGGGTGCAGGAACAGCATTTCCTTGCCCATGCGGCTCTCCTGCAGCACGCCGATGTCCACGAGCTCGCGCAGGTAGCGCGCGGCCGTCTGGCGTTTGGCGATCCCCGCATCCACCACGTTCTGGATGCGGCTGTAGGGCTGGTTGAACAGCACGTCCACCAGTTCGCGGCTGTAGATCTTGGGCCGCTGCTGGCGGATCCAGTCGCAGGCATGCCCGTGCAGTTTGCGGATGGCCTCGATCTTCGCGCAGGTCCAGCGCGCGGTGTCGGCGACCGCATCGAGCATGTAGGCCACCCACTCGGCCCATGCGCCATCGCGGGTGATGCCGAGCAGGAGTCTGTAGTAGTCGGCCTTGCGCTCGATGATGTAGCGCGACAGGTACAGCACCGGCTGGTCCAGCAGGTCCTGCTCGACCAGCATCAACAGGTTGATGACGCGGCCGGTGCGGCCGTTGCCGTCGGTGAAGGGATGGATGGCCTCGAACTGGTAATGGGCCACGGCCATCCGGATCAGCGGGTCGATCCCGCGCTCGTCATGGATGAAGCGCTCCCAGTTGGCCAGTTTCTCGCGCAGCAGCGCTTCTCCGACTGGAGGGGTGTAGATCACTTCCCCGGTCTGCTGGTTGGCGAGCGCGGTGCCGGGCACCCGTCGTACCCGCATTTCCACGTTCTTGATGCGGCTGCAGACGATTTCCGCCGTATTCGTGGACAGCGGTCTTGTGGACAGCGCCTGGAAGCCTTCGTGGAGGGCGGTCCGGTAGCGCAGCGCTTCCCGGGTTGCGGGAGTCGCGGCGTCCGCGTTTGCGGCGTGGCGGAACAACTCGTCGGTGGTGGTGACGATGTTCTCGATCTCGGAGCTGGCCTGCGCTTCCAGGATCGGGATGGTGTTGATCAGGACCGAAGGGTTGGGCAGGTGGCCGGTGGCCTGGCGGAGCGAGGCCAGGGCCTTGTGGGCGTCGATGCAGGCCTTCAGCAAGTCGCGCGTTTCGAGCTCGACGGGCGGCGGGAGGAGCGGCAGGTCGTTGTACGGGTGCCTGGGGTCCATGCGGGCCGCTCATGTCGATGGCGTCGACATGATGCCGCCGTCATGTCGAAAAAGGAAGCAATTTTGGACATGAACGCCCGGGTACGTACCGAATCTTTTCCCCCAGGAGCCTCAAAGAGGCCCTGCAAGGAAAATTAGAGCCGGAATCTTTCAAAGCTCCCGTGGCTTTTGAAACCCGGCTTTGCATGCACGTCCCTCCCGACGTGCATACGAAACTTGAAGGGCTGCCCGGACTGGCGGAAGAAGTCCGCTTTGCATGCACGTCCCTCCCGACGTGCATACGAAACCGGCATTTCCATACACGTCGGGCCTACCAGACCACCTCGGCCATCGAGCAGTTCAGGCCCGAGCCGATGCCCAGCAGGGCGATGCGGCTGCCTTTCTTCAGGCGCCCCATCTCGCGCAGCTTGCTGAGCACGATCGGCACCGAGGCCGGGCCGATGTTGCCGTGCTCGCCGAAGATCGTCAGCACCTTGCGCGGGTCGATGCCCATCGCCTTGGTGAAGGCGGCGGTGTGCACCTTGCTGACCTGGTGGATGACGTATTCGTCCAGCTCCCCGGCGACCCAGCCGAGCTTCTGCTTGGCCACCAGGAAGGTCTTCTGCGCCAGCTTGACGCCCTCGGTGAGCAGGGTGCGGGTGTCGGTGATCATGCCGTCGAGGTTGCCGCGGCACAGTTTGTTCCACTGCGTCGCCGCGCGGGTGACGCCGCCGCGGTAGCGCGGCGCGCCCGGGGCCAGCTCGGCGCGCGCCAGTACCATGGCGGCGGCGCCGGAACCCAGGGTCAGGGTCGCCAGCTCGTTGCGGAAGTCGGCCTCGGTGGAGTCGGCGCGGGTCATGCGCTCCAGGGTCTTCTCGTAGGCCAGGTCGGCGGTCTCGCCGTCGACCACCAGCGCGTACTCGATCTCGCCGCGCTCGATCATGCGGCTGGCGATGTCCATGCCGTTGAGGAACGCCAGGCAGGCGTTGGCGACGTCGAAGTTCTGGCATTCGTCGCCCAGGCCGAGGTTGCCGCTGACGATCGAGGCGGTGGACGGCTCCAGGAAGTCGCGGCTGACCGAGGTGTTGACCAGCAGCCCGACCTTGTCCGGGTCGATGCCGGCGTCGGCCAGCGCCTTGACCCCGGCCAGGGTGGCCGCGTCGGACGCCAGCATGCCTTCCTGCCACAGGTGCCGGGCGTGGATGCCGGCGATGTCCTGGAGCACGTCGGTCCTGATCCCGAGGCGGTCGAGGGTGGGCTTGAGGCGGGCGTTGATCTCGTCCGAGCTCAGCCGGCGCGGGGCGTCGATATGGGCCAGGCCGGCGATGGCGACGTGCTGGAACAACATGGGCAGTGGACCGGTTACGAAAACAATACAGGATAGCGCCTTGCGCGAGCCCGCACATTGCGCGGGTCACGGATCGGCGCGGAACGCAGCGGCAGGCGCGGCCGGGGCGCGCCGCAGCGCGGGGCCGCCCGGCTGCCGGCCGCGGGCGACCCTGCGCCCGGGCCGGTCGGGCGTCCGGCCTTGCCGCGGGGAGAATCCCGCGGGCGTCGCTCCGGCCTTCGGCTCAGCGCCCGCAGCGCCAGGCGGCGTAGCGCTGGCGGCCGTCTTCCGGGCCGTCCAGCGGCTGCACGGTGTCCGCACCCAGGCCCGGGGCCTCGTTGCGGGCCAGCGTCTCCAGCTCCTCGCGCACCCGCAGCCGGTTGCGGTCGTAGAAAACGATGCTGTCCTTGACCGAGACCTCGACCTCGCCGCGCGGCTCGCAGCCGGCCGGGGCCGTGGCCGCCACCCGCACCGCGCTGGCGCCCGGGGCCATGTGCACCCAGGTGCAGCCGCTGGCCAGCAGGGCGAGGGACAGGACGGCGGGCAATCGGCGCATGGCGGCTCCGTGGCGATGACTCATGCGGTGCAGTGTGGCCGCGCGGGGCTGAATCGGGCAATACGGGCGGCCGCGCGTGGCATGCATCCACGCCACGCGGCGTGCGGCCCGCGGACCGCCCGCCGACGCGGGCCGGCGCAAGGCGTGCGGCGGCTCGGGAAACCGGACAACGACCGCCGTCCCCGCGAGAGCGCCGATCCAGCGCCTTCGCTCCATCGTCGCGCAAAACCCCCGGAGGGGCGGACAGGCGTCCGCCGAGCCTCCGGCCTTGCGGGAACGACGCTCCGGCGCGCTGCCCGGGCCTTGCCTTACTCGGTCGCGGCCGCGGCCGTGGCCGCGACCGGCTGGCCGTCGGCGTCGACCACGCTCACCGCGCCCAGGTTCAGCGCGCGGATCGGCTGCTCGATCGTCGCCAGGTCGCCGACCACCACCCAGGTCAGCGCGGCCGGGTCGATCGCGCGCGCCGCGGCCACCACCTGCGCCGGGGTCAGCGCCTTGATCTCGGCGGCGCGGCGCACGACGTAGTCGTCCGGACGGTCGTAGCGGACGATGCCGGCGATCTCGCCCAGCACCGCCGCCGCGGTCTCGTAGGAGCCGGGCAGGCCGCGGATCTCGGTCGCCTTGACCTTCTCGACCTCGGCCGCGGTGGCCGGCGCCTGGCCGCTGCCGTAGTCGCCGATCTCGCGCGCCATCTCCTTGAGCGCGTCGACGGTCTTGTCGATCTGCACCGGGGCGAAGGCCAGCCACGGGCGCTCGCCGAGCGCCTCGCGCAGGAAGCTGTAGGCGCCGTAGGCCCAGTGCTTGTCCTCGCGCAGGTTCATGTTCAGGCGCGAGGAGAACTGGCCGCCGAGCACGGTGTTGGCGATTTCCAGCTGGGTTGCGCCGGGATCCTTGCTCGAGGGCATCAGCTCGCCGGCGAAGATGTTGGCCTGGATCGCGCCGGGCTGGTCGATCAGGTACACGCGCGGCTGCTGCGGACGCGCCACGGCGGCGACCGCGGGGGCGGCCGGGGCGGCGCCGTTGCCTTTCCAGTCGCCGAACACGGCTTCCAGCTTCGGCGTGATCTCCGCCAGCGTGGTGTCGCCGACCACGATCAGGGTGGCGCGTTCCGGGCGCACGTAGGCGTCGTGGTAGGCGACCAGGTCCTCGCGGGTCAGCGCCGCGATCGAGGCTTCGGTGCCGCTGCCGCTGAACGGGATCGCGTAGGGATGGCTCGCGCCGTACAGCAGCGGCGGCAGCACCCGCAGCGCGGCGCCGTTGGGACGCGCCTTCTCCTGGCCGATGCCGGCGATCCAGCTGGCGCGCACGCGGTCGATTTCCTTCTGCTCGAAGCGCGGCTGGCGCAGCATCTGCGCGAACAGCTGCAGCGAGGGTTCGAGCTTTTCCTTCAGCGCCGACAGCCAGGCGCTGCCGCCGTCGAGCGCGGCCGCGGCGCCGAGGTTGGCGCCCAGCGCCTCGGCGCGGTTGCCGAAGGCCAGCGCGTCCATGTCGGCCGCGCCCTCGTCGAGCATACCCATGGCGAAGCTGGCGGCGCCGAGCTTGCCGCCGTGGTCGGAGGCGTAGCCGCCGCCGAACTGGTAGCTCAGCTGCACCACCGGGATGTCGTGGCGCTCGGCCAGGATCACGCGGGTACCGTTGGACAGGGTCGCGCGCTGCAGCGCCGGGAACGCCAGATCCGGGAACGTGTCGACGCTCGGCACGCCCTGGCTGCGGTCCACGCTGCTGGCGGTGGTGGTGTATTTCGCGTCCACCGGCGGCAGGGTCAACGGCGCCGGGGTCACCGCCGGCTCCTCGGCGACCGGCTGGCGCTCGCCCGGCACCACCACCAGGGTGTGCTCGCCACCGGCCAGCCAGCGCTGGCCGGCGGCCTGCAGGTCGGCGGCGCTGGCGCCGTCGATGGTCGCCAGGCTGGCGCGGAAGCAGCCGGGATCGCCGGTGTAGACCGTGCACTCGGCCAGCGCGTCGGCCTTGCCGCCGAAGCCGCCGATGCGCTCGATGCCGCGGATGAAGCCGGCCTTGAACACGGTGCGCGCCTGCTCGGTCTCGGCCGCGCTGGGGCCCTGCGCCAGCAGCCGCTGCACTTCCTCGGCGATCGCCGCCTCGACCTTGGCCGGATCCACGCCCTGCCGGACGTCGGCCATGATCAGGAAATTGCTGCCCAGCTGCGACTGCGAGACCTGCGCGGAGACCTTGTCGGCGAGCTTGTCGTCGAACACCAGGCGCTTGTCCAGGCGCGAGGCCTTGCTGCCGCCGAGCACCTGCGCCAGCAGCTGCAGGCGCTCGACGTCGGGCTGGCCGTACTCGGCGACGTTCCAGACCCGGTAGACGCGCGCCTGCGGCACCTTGTCGGTCATCACCTCGCGGCTGGAGGCGGCGAGGCGGGCGACATCGACCGCCGGTTGCGCCATGGTCGGGCCGGCCGGGATGTCGCCGAAGTACTTCGCCACCTTGGCCTTGGCGGTGGCCAGGTCGATGTCGCCGGCCAGCACCAGCACCGCGTTGTTGGGGCCGTACCAGCTGCGGAACCAGTTCTTGACGTCCTCCAGCGAGGCCGCGTTCAAGTCGGCCATCGAGCCGATGGTGCTGTGGTGGTAGGGATGGCTGGCGGGGTACAGGGCCTTGCCGAGCGCGTCCCAGACCAGGCCGTAGGGCTGGTTCTCGCCCTGGCGCTTCTCGTTCTGGACCACGCCGCGCTGCTCGTCCAGGGTCTTCTGGTCGATCGCGCCGAGCAGGTGGCCCATGCGGTCGGACTCCATCCACAGCGCCATGTCCAGCGCGGTGGTGGGCACGTTCTGGAAGTAGTTGGTGCGGTCGGAGTTGGTGGTGCCGTTCATGTCGGTGGCGCCGGCCAGCTCGAACGGCTCGAAATATTCGCCGGTGTGGTTTTCCGAGCCGTTGAACATCAGGTGCTCGAACAGGTGCGCGAAGCCGGTGCGCCCGGCCGGCTCGTCCTTGCTGCCGACGTGGTACCAGAGGTTGACCGCGACGATCGGCGCCTTGTGGTCCTCGTGCACCACCACCCGCAAGCCGTTGGGCAGGGTGAACTCCTGGTAGGGGATGTCGACCGTGGCGGTCGCGCCCTGGGCCTGCGCCGCCGGGGCGTAGACGCCGCCGCCGAACACGGCGCCCAGGGCGAGGGCGAGGGCGCCCCGGCGCAGCAGCGCGCGGGGACGACGGAACGGACGGGCGACGGCGAGGGACATGCGGCACTCCTGTGCGGGGTCGGGGCGGCGGCCGCGGCGGGAGCCGCGCGGGACGTCGTGAAACGCAGATGAAGCGAACCGGCATCGTAACCGCCGTCACACTCCGGGCTCTAGGCCAAAAGTCCCGATGCCGCGGCCGCGCGCGGCCTGGAACCGCTTGCAACGCGGCATACTCGCGCCATGGACACGCCCCGCAGCCTCGTCACCGGCGCCAACCGCGGCCTCGGCCTGGAATTCGTGCGACAACTGCTGGCCCGCGGCGGGCAGGTGGTCGCGACCTGCCGCCATCCGGGCAAGGCCACCGCCCTCAACGCCCTGGCCGGCGAGCATCCCGGGCGCCTGTACGTGCTGCCGCTGGACGTGGCCGATCCCCGGGCGATCGCCGAACTCGCCCGCGAGCTGCCGCTGCTGGACCACGCCGCGCGCCTGGACCTGCTGGTCAACTGTGCCGGCGTGCTGCACTCGGGCGAGCGTTTCGGCAGCGTGGCGGCGGCGACGCTGGAAGACAGCTTCCGCACCAACGCGATGGGTCCGCTGCTGCTGACCCAGGCGCTGGCGCCGTGGCTGCGCGACGGCGCGCGCGTGGCCAACCTGAGTTCGGTGCTCGGCTCGATCGCCTCGGTGAACCGCTTCGGCACGCCCAGCTACAACCTCAGCAAGGCGGCGCAGAACATGGCCACCGCGCTGCTGGCGCAGGCGCTGGCGCCGCGCGGGATCGTGGTGCTGGCGCTGCACCCGGGTTGGGCGCAGACCGCCATGGGCGGCGAGCGGGCCACGGTGCCGGTGGCCGATGCCGTGGCCGGCCTGCTGCGGGTGATCGACGCCGCCGGCAGCGACGACAGCGGCAGCTTCCGCGACTGGCGCGGACAACCGCTGCCCTGGTGACGCGGCTGCACCGGCGGACGTCCGCGCGGACGCACGGACACGCCGGCGCCGCCGGCAAATCCCGCCGCAGCAGGCGTTTGTCGCTGGCACGCGGCCTGCGTGGTTCCCCGTGTCCGCCCCCATCCCGGGAGCGTGCACGAGGAGACTCCGATGTCCCTGCACACCCAACTGCTCCGCGGCCTGCTGGCCCTGCCGCTGCTGGCGCTGCTGGGCGTCGCCGCCGCGCTCTCGCCGCCGGCGCCGGCGCGCTGCAGCGGCGCACCGGCCGCCGATAATGTCGCGATGTTCGACGTCATCCTGCACCAGCCGCAGATCCCGCCCAACACCGGCAACGTCATCCGCCTGTGCGCCAACACCGGCGCGCGGCTGCACCTGGTGCAGCCGCTGGGCTTCACCCTGGAGGACGCGCAGTTGCGCCGCGCCGGACTGGACTACCACGAGTACGCCAGCGTGCAGGTACACGCCTCGCTCGACGCCGTGCTGGCCGCACTGGCGCGACGCGACGGCAAGCCGCCGCGGGTGTACGCGCTGAGCAGCCGCGGCGACACGCGCTTCGACGCGCCGGCGTTCGCCGCCGGCGACGCGTTCGTGTTCGGCAGCGAAAGCAGCGGCCTGCCTGCCGCGGTGCTCGCGGCATTGCCGCCGGCGCAGCGGCTGCGGCTGCCGATGCGCCCGCACAACCGCAGCCTCAACCTGTCCAATGCGGTCGCGGTGGTGGTGTACGAAGCCTGGCGGCAGTGCGGCTTCGCCGGCGCCGCCTGACTGAACAGGGCGGGAATAGTTCCGTCGCGCCCGCGCAGCGGCTTCAGGCGCGGTTGCGTTCGCGCTTGGACAATGGCGCCACCGGTTCGGCCCCGCCCTCCCCCGCGTCGCTGCGCCGGCCCCATAAAACAGAAAAAGAGGCCTCCATGAAACGTTCGTTCCTTGCACTCGCCCTGATCGCCGCGCTGCCCTTCGCCGCCTCGGCCGCCGACGGCATCTCCTACAACTACGTGCAGGGCGGCTACGTCGCCACCAACACCGATTCCGGCGATGCCGACGGCTGGGGCCTGGACGGCTCGGCCGCGCTCAGCCCCAACTTCCACCTGTTCGGCGGCTATGCCAACCAGGACCTCAAGGATTTCGACGCCGACTTCGACCAGTGGCGCCTGGGCGTGGGCTACAACCACGAAATCTCGCGCAACATGGACCTGCTGACCCGCGTGGCCTACGAGAAGTTCGACGCCGGCAACGGCCTGGACGCCGACGGCTACAGCGTGGAAGCCGGCGTGCGCGGCGCGATGACGCCGATGCTGGAAGGTTACGCGCTGGCCGGCTACGAGGACGGCGACGAGTTCGACGGCGATTTCTACGGCCGCCTCGGCGCGCAGGTGAAGTTCAACCCCAACTGGGGCGTGGCCGCGGACGTCAAGCTGGTCAGCGGCGACACCCAGTGGTTCGTCGGCCCGCGCCTGACCTGGTAAGCGCGCCTCGACAAGCAAGACCCTGACGAAGGGCAAGATCGCGGACGCTCCCTCCCCTGGGTTTTCGCGATCGGACCCGGCCGGCAACGGCCGGGTTTTTTTATGTCTCCGCCGCATGCGCAGGATTCTCTGCGTGGGAAGCCGGTGATCCGGCCCATGCGGGACATGCCGGCTACAAGCTTCAAGTGCGGAAACCTTTGCGGGGGAAGTCAGTGGCCCAGCCCGTGCGGGACACGCCGGATACATGCTTCAAGTGCGGAAACTTTGAGAGGGAAGCCGGCGGCCCGGCCCGTGCGGGGCACGCCGTGAAGACTTCCCTTCAAGCGCGGAAGCTGCCGCGAGGGAAGCCGGTGGCCCGGCCTGTGCGGGACACGCCGTGAATACGTCCCTGTAGGCTCCTCGGCGGCATCCATGCCGCCGACGGTCCCGCACAGGCCGGGCCGCCGGCTTCTGGCAAGTGAGTCGGCGTGCGTGGGAACAACCAGCCGAAGCGACGAGCCTCCAATCTCGCCAAGTCGCTGCCCGGCGGGCTGGGGGTGCGGAGAGTGGACCATGGATGGTCCACGACCCGACTTAAAGACAGGACGTCGTCAGGAGGGCGCAGCACCCCCAGCCCGCCGGGCGGCGACTCCCCCGAAGCCGATCTTCCAAGGTCAGACCAGGATGGCCTGCGCCCCAACTGAAAGACAGGACGTCGTCAGGAGAACGCGGCACCCAGCCCGCCGGGCGGCGACTCCTGCCGAAGCCGATCCCCGCAGTCGGGAAAAGCACCGCAAAACGCCCGCAGTCGAGGAACGCTCGACCAGCTCGGCTTCAAAAGCGCGGCGCGCGCATGCTGCCTACCCCCGAGTCTCGTTTTCGATGGCCCGAGGACACGGGATCCCCGTTTTCGCGGGGATGACGACAACGCTTCGTCAGATCTTCTTGAAGACAGGACGTCGTCAGGAGAACGCAGCACCCCGGGCTCGCCTGGAGATGACTGCGTCCGAAGCCGATTCCCGAGTCGGGAGAAGAATTTTTCCGGGCGCGCAGGACCGTCGCGCACCGATCACGGTTACCGGAACAGGTCGCCCGCGTATTCGGCTTTCTGCTCACGCGCCAGCAGGCGCTGCAGCGCCTCGGCGGGAGTGATGTCGCCGTGCAGCACGTCGCGCACGTTCTGCGCGATCGGCAGTTCCAGGCCGTGGCGCTGCGCCAGGCGCATCACCTCGTCGGCGGTCTGCACCGACTCGACCACCTGGCCGATCTCGCGCACCGCGTCCTGCAGCGACTGGCCGCGACCCAGCGCCAGGCCCAGGCGGCGGTTGCGCGACAGGTCGCCGGTGCAGGTCAGCACCAGGTCGCCGAGCCCGGCCAGGCCCATCAGCGTTTCCGGGCGGCCGCCGATCGCGGCGTTGAGCCGCAGCATCTCGTTGAGGCCGCGGGTAATCAGGCCGGTACGCGCGTTGAGGCCGAGGTTCATGCCGTCGGCGGCGCCGGTGGCGACCGCGAGCACGTTCTTCATCGCGCCGCCGAGTTCGGCGCCGCGCAGGTCGTCGCCGGTATAGGCGCGGAATTCCGGGCCGTGCAGGACTTCGGCGACCTGCTGCACGAACCCGGCGTCCTCGCCGTGCACGGTCACCGCGGTCGGCAGCCCCTGCGCGACCTCCTTCGCGAACGACGGCCCGGTGACCACCGCCAGCGGCACGCCGGGACCCAGCGTGTCGGCGGCGACTTCATGCAGGAAGCGTCCGGAGCCGGGCTCGAAGCCCTTGGTCGCCCAGGCCACGCCGGCGTGCGCCGGACGCAGCGGCGCCAAGGCGTGCAGGGTTTGCGTGAAAGCGTGCGAAGGCACCGCCACCAGCACCAGCCCGGCCGCGCGCAGCGCCGCGGCCAGGTCGGTGGTCGCGCGCAACGCCTCCGGCAGGGCGATGCCGGGCAGGTAATGCGGGTTTTCGTGGCGGCGGTCGATCGCCTCCACCACCGCCGCGTCGCGCCCCCACAGCACGGTCGGATGGCCGTGGCGGGCGATCAGCGCGGCCAGCGCGGTGCCCCAGGAGCCCGCACCGAGGACGGCGACCTTGCCGGTCGCCGGGCGGGAGGACGCAGGTGCCTGCATGCCGGACGCGGCTCAGGCGTTGCCGGCGGTTTCCGCGTCGGCGAGGCCGTCGCCGCCGGCCGCCTGCTGCGCGCGCTGGCGCAGGCTCTCGGCATACAGCGACTCGAAGTTGATCGGCTGCAGCAGGAACGGCGGGAAGCCACCGCCGACGATCAGGTCGCTGATCGCCTGGCGCGCGTACGGATACAGCGCGTTCGGGCAGTGGGTGCCGAGCATCGCGTCCAGGGTCTGCTCGTCGAAGCCGGCCAGGCCGAACACGCCGGCCTGCTGCACTTCGGCCAGGTACGCGGTCTTCTCGCCCAGGGTGCAGGTCAGGGTGATGCCGAGCACCACCTCGAAGGCGTTGTCCGACAGCCGCTGCACCTTCTGGCTGAGGTTCATCTGCAGCTGCGGCTGGCCCTGCTCGTTGAACACCTGCGGCGCGCCCGGGGCCTCGAAGGACACGTCCTTGAGGTAGAGCTTCTCGACCGTGAACATCGGGCCGGTGGCGTCGGCGGGGGCGGCGGCGCCGTTGAGGGTGTCTTGTTCGGCCATCGGGAAAACTCCAGCGCGGATGCGGAAAGTAAGCGGGGGATTATCGCACGGCTGCCGCCGATCCCCGGCGCGGGCGGCGCGTCGCGCGCCTGCGACGCGGCGCCCCGGGTTCAGGCGCGGCGGTGGACCACGCCCGCGGGGATCCGCGCGTCGGTACGGGGCGCCGCGCCCGCCGGCGCCTCAGCGGCCCTTGACCAGCGGCAAATCCGCCTGTTGCCAGACGCCGATGCCTCCATCGAGCACGTACACCCGCTCGAAACCGGCCTTGTGCAGGCGCTTGGCGGCGCCGCCGGCGGTCTGCCCGGACTTGCACACCAGCACCACCGGCAGCGCCTTGGCCGCGGCGAGCTGCTTGCTCTCCGGGTCGAACTGGCTCAGCTGCACGTTCTTCGCGCCGGGGATGTGGCCCTTGTCGAAATCGGCGATCGGGCGCAGGTCGACCACCAGCGCGTTGTCGCGGTTGACCAGCGCGGTCAGCCCGGCCGGCGCCAGGCCCTTGTAGCCGCGGAACAGGCCGATCAGCTCGTTGTAGAGGATGGCCAGGGTCAGGCCGGCCAGCGCCAGCGACAGATAGGGATGGCGGCCGGCGAAGGCGATCAGTTCTTCAAAATTCACGGTATGGCAGGCGCGCGGGGAGTCTGGCGGGCGGCGATTGTCGCACAGGCCGGATGCGGGGCCGTGCCGGCGCCGGACGCTGGTCGCCCTGCTGCTACGGTCGCTATACGGGTGCCCCGTCGGGGAGAAGGCGGGTATTTGCGTCGCTGCGCCGGCCCCTCATCCGCCCTTCGGGCACCTTCTCCCCGCAAGCGGGGAGAAGGCAAAGCGTTGCATCCCCGGTGCAAGGGGGGAGCAGGCAAAGCGTTGCATCGCCCTGCGCGCGGGAAGGAGTCCGGCCAAGGACGCCGCACTGGCGGATGCGTCGTTGCATCGCCCTGCGCGCCGGAAGGAGGCGGGGCATCTCCCTCGCCCCGCTTGCGGGAGAGGGCGGGTGAGGGGCAGCCCGGAGCCGGCTTTGCCCGCAGTCGACGCCGTCGCCGGCACGCGGCAGACGCGCTACTCCCCCTGCCACAGGTCCGGCAGGCCGACGGTCAGCCACCAGACCTTGCCTTCCGGGTCGTAACGCCAGCGCTCGGTGTAGCGCGCCTGGCGCTCGACCAGGGTGTTGCGGTTGATCACGCCGATGCCGATCTCGCGCACGGCGAGGGTCTCGCCGATCTGCTCGCCCATGTCGTGGTAGCCGGAGATCTGCACCTGCCGGTAGCGCGCGAACTCCAGGTCGGTCATCGGATGCGCCTTGCGGTAGTCCGGATCGACCAGGTTCCAAGCGCCCTCGAAGTCGCCCCAGCGGATCGCCGCCGAATACGCGTACTGCGCCTGGCGCAGGGCGTTGGTCTGGTCCATGCGCGCGGCGGCGCAGGCGGTCAGCGCGAGCGACGCCAGCAGCAACAGCAGCAGCCTTCCGAACTTCGACATCCGCATCGTGCGCGCTCCGCCCCGGGTCAGCCTGCATCCTAACCCGCGGCTGCATGGCCCCGGGCGCCCTCGGCCGGCCGCGCGATCGCCACGAAACGGGCGCGGCTCTCCGCGGCGACGCCGCCGTCGGGCAGCCGCACCCACGCCTGCAACCAGGTGCGGGCGCGTCCGTGTTCGCGCAGCGCGGCGCAGACCGCGTCCCAGGACTCGCCGTCGGCCAGCCGCGCCTCGGCTTCCAGGTCGGCGTACAGCGGCGCGCGGTAGCGCACGTTGCTGTCGGCGACGTAGACCTCCGCCGCCAGCCCGGCCTGCTGCAGGCGCAGGGTCGCCAGGCCCCAGCCGGCCAGGGTCATCAGCGACGCCAGACTGCCGCCGAACGCGCAGCCCTTGTCGTTGACGTGCGCCGCCAGCGGCGCGCACAGGCGCAGGCAGGCGCCGTCGTAACCGGCGATGCGCAATTGCAGCGCGGCGACCGGCGGCATCGCCCGGTAATGGGCGTCCAGCGCCTGCAGGGCGGGCGAAAGCGGCGACGCAACGGGGATGGTCATGCGGAACCCTTCTCCGGCAACACGGTGGGCAGGAGCGACGCGCCGGCAACACGGCGCGCATGCCGGCCGGCTTGTGCCAAGCTGATCGCATGGACCTGCCGCTGGCCGGATGCTACGTGATCTCGCTGCGCCCGGTCGGGGCGCACGCGGCGCTGCGCCGCGCGGCCGCCGCGCGGGGCGCGCGGCTGCTGGCGCTGTCGCCATGGCGGCTGCAGGCGCATGACGACACCGCGACCCGGGCCGCCCTGGCGCAGGCGCTGGCGGCGCCGCGGGTGCTGTTCACCAGTCCCGCGGCGGTGCGCGCAGCGGCCCGGCTGCAGGCCCTGGCCGAGGTCCGCGGCCGGCAATGGTTTGCGGTCGGCGCCGGCACCGCGGCCGCCCTGCGCCGCGCCGGTGCCGCCCCGGTCCTGGCGCCGACGCGGATGGACAGCGAAGGACTGCTGGCCCTGCCCGGCCTGCAGGCGTTGGCCGGCACCGCGGTCGGCCTGGTCACCGCGCCGGGCGGGCGCGGCGAACTCGCGCCGGCGCTGCAGCGCCGCGGCGCGCAGGTGTGGCGCGCCGATGTCTATGAGCGCGTCGCGATCGCGCCGGCGCCGCGCGCACAGGCCGCATTGCGCGCGCTGACGGCGCCGGCCTGGCTGGCGCTGAGCAGCGGCGCGGCACTGGACAGCGTGCTGACGACGCTGCCGGCGGACGCCGTCGCCGGGCTGCGCCGCGCGGCGGTCGTGGCGGCCAGCGCCCGGCTGGCGCAACTGGCGCGCGACCATGGCTTCGACCGCATCGTCGTCGCCGCCAGTGCGCGCCCGCGCGATCTGCTGGCCGCAGCCGCCGCGGCGCATCCGCTAGCATGAGCCGCCCCGCCGAGCGCCAAGCCGCCGTGACCGACGCCGTTTCCACCACCCCCGTTGCGCCCGCACCGCGCCGCCGCGGCCGCGCAGTGTTCTGGCTGCTGGTCGCCTTGCTGCTGGCGGTGCTGGGCTGGCGCGGCTGGGGCCTGTGGCAGGCACGGCAGGCGCAGGCCGCCGCCAGCGCGCGCATCGATGCCGAGCAATGGCGCGCACTGGAGGCCCGCATCGACGCGCTGCGCCGCGACCAGCGCGCACAGGCGCAGCGCATCGCCCAGGCCGACGCCGGCACCCGCGTGCTGCGCGACGAGGTGCTCGGCATCGGCCAGCGCGCGGCATTGCTGGAAGACAGCCTCGACCGGCTCGCCGACCCGACCCGCCACGGCGTCCAGGCGCTGCGCCTGGACGAGGTCGAGTTGCTGCTCGGCCTCGGCATGCAGCGGCTGCAGCTGGCCGGGGATCTCGACGGCGCCCGTCGCGCCTACGCGCTCGCCGCCGGCGTCCTGGCCGGCATCGACGATCCGGCCTGGCTCAACCTGCGCCAGGCGCTGGCACAGGAACGCGCCGCCCTCGACGCGCTGGGCACCGACCCCAAGGCGCTGGCGCTGGCGCAACTGGACGCCTTCGCCGCCACCCTGGCGCCGCCTTCGGTGTTGCCGGAGGCCGCACCGGCAGCGGCACTGCCATGGTGGCGGCGCGCATTCGCCGGCCTGGTCCAGGTCCGCCCGGCCGAGCGCGCGGTCGCGGTCGCTCCGCAGGAACGCGCGAGCGGCTACGCCGCCCTGCAACTGGAACTGGCGCTGGCCCGCAGCGCCGCCGAACGCCGCGACCAGGCTGCCTGGCGCGGCGCCCTGCAGCGCGCCGACGGCTGGCTGCAGCGGCTGTGGCCGCCGTCGCCCGCGCGCCAGCAGCAGCAGGCGCGCCTGCGGGCGCTGCAGGCGGCGCCGCTGGTGCTGGCGCTGCCCACGCTCGGCAGCACCTTGCAGCAACTGCAGTCCACGCGCGCGGCACGCTGATCCGCGCTACCGTGCCCGCCGTCGCGGCCCCGCAAACGCCGTGCCGACATCGGCCCGGCTAGGCTGCGGGCGCTGCGGGCGCTACCCGCCACTGCCGGAGGATCGCGCGATGGGCCTGTTCCGCAACCTGCTGTTCTGGATCGTGCTGGCGCTGCTCGGCGCCCTGCTGGCGCAGCTGCTGCTGGCCGATCCGGGCTACGTGCTGGTGCGCTTCCGCGGCAGCGACTACACCACCACCGTCGCCGCCGGCCTGCTGCTCCTGCTGGCCGCCGCCGCCGCGGCGTGGCTGCTGTGGCGGTTGCTGACGCTGCCGTTCCGCAGCTGGCGCACGCACCGCGACCGCCGCGGCCGCGCGCGCCTGGGCGAGGGTCTGGAAGCGCTGCACCAGGGCCATTACGCGCGCGCCGAGAAACTGCTGGCGCAGGCGGCCGACGGCACCGACGGCGACGCCGTCGCGCGTCTGGCTGCCGCCCGCGCTGCAGCCGCGCGCGGCGACCACGCCGCCGCGCGCGCGCAGCTGCAGGCGCTGGGCGAGCGCCACGCCGCCAGCCGCGCGATCGCCGCCGCCGAACTCGCGCTCGCCGAGCAGCACCCCACCGACGCCCTGGTCGCGCTCGACGCTCCCGCCGCGCAGCCGCTGCCGCCGCGCGGGCTGGCGCTGCGCGCGCAGATCCTGGCCGATAGCGGCCAGGCGGCGCAGGCCTACGGCCTGCTAGGAGCGCTGCGCCAGCAGCAGGCGTTGCCGGCCGCGCAGCTGGACGCACTGCAGGCGCAATGGGCCGAGGCCGCGCTGCGCCAGGCCGGCGACGCCAACGCGCTGGCCGAGCGCTGGGAAACGCTGCCCAAGCCCCTGCGCAGCGAACCGGCCGTGGTCGACGCCTACGCGCAACGCGCCGCCGCCCTGCGCTGGGACGAGGCCGCGACCCGATCGCTGGAACAGGCGCTGGACACGCGCTGGGACGAGACCCTGGCTGCGCGCTACGGCAGCCTGGACGTGGGCCGCCTGGAGGCGCGCCGCGCCCAGGCCGAGCGCTGGCTGCCGGCGCACCCGGCCAGCCCCGCGCTGCTGCTGACGCTGGCGCGGCTGGCGCGCGCGCAGGGCCAGTGGCCGCAGGCCGAGAACTACCTGCATCGCGCCATCGCCCAGGGCGCCGGCGGCGAGGCCTGGGAAGAACTCGGCCACGGCTTTGCCGACAACGGCGAGGAGGCGCTGGCGCGGCAGTGCTACGCCAACGCCCTGCGCGTCGCGCGCGACGAACCGCCGGTGGCGCTGCCGGTACGCGACCTGCGCCAGCAGATCCAGGACCACGCCGCAATCGAGGAGCGCGACGAGCACGGCCTGCCGCGGCTGCGCGGCTGACCCGGGCGTCGTCGAAACAATCCGGATCCCGCGGTTCGACGACATGCCAGTGCGGGACACGGTGCGAAGAAGACTTCCCTTCAAGCACGGAAGCTTCTGCGAGGGAAGCCGATACCCCCGCCAGCGCGAGGCACGGTACGAATGACTTCCCTTCAAGCGCGGAAGCTTCCGTGAAGGAAGCCGGTGGCCCGGCCTGTGCGGGACACGCCGGATACATGCTTCAAGTGCGGAAACCTTTGCGGGTGAAGCCGGTGGCCCGGCCTGCGCGGGACACGCCGTGAATACGTCCCTGTAGGCTCCTCGGCGGCATCCATGCCGCCGACGGTCCCGCACAGGCCGGGCCACCGGCTTCCAGGCAAGTGAGTGCGCGCGTGGGAACAACCAGCCGAAGCGAGAAACTCCAATCTCGCCAAGTCGCCGCCCGGCGGGCTGGGGGTGCGGAGAGTGGACCATGGAGGGTCCACGACCCGACTTAAAGACAGGAGGTCGTCAGGAGGGCGCAGCACCCCCAGCCCGTCGGGCGGCGACTCCCTCCGAAGCCGATCTCCCGAGGCCAGGCATCACCCGCGCCCAGACTAAAAGACAGGATGCCGTCAGGAGCACGCAGCACCCACGTCTCGCCGGGCCGCGACTCCTTCCGAAGCCGATCGCACAAGTGCAGGACAGGCATAGTCCGCGACCCGACTTGAAGACAGCTCGTCAGGAGCGCAGCACCCCAGCCCATCGAGCAGCGATTCGTTGCGAAGCCGATCCGGATGTCGGGGGGAGGCACCAGGCCCCTCAGCAGGAACCGCTCGCGCTCAGCGCTCCAGGATCGCGACCACGCCCATGCCGCCGGCGGTGCAGATCGACACCAGGCAGCGGCCGCCGCCGCGCGCCTGCAGCTCCTTGGCCGCGGTGGCGACGATGCGCGCGCCGGTGGCGGCGAACGGGTGACCCGTCGCCAACGAGGAACCGTTGGGGTTGATCCTGGCCGGATCGATCCGGCCCAGCGGCGCGGCCAGGCCCAGCCGCGTCTTGCAGTATTCCTCGCTCTCCCACGCCCGCAGCGTGCACAGCACCTGCGCGGCGAAGGCCTCGTGGATCTCGTAGAAGTCGAAGTCCTGCAGCGTCAGCCCGTTGCGCGCCAGCATCTCCGGCACCGCGATGGTCGGCGCCATCAACAGGCCCTCGCCATGGACGAAGTCGACCGCGGCCACCTGCGCGTCGCGGATGTGGCACAGGACCTCGTGGCCGTGCGCGGCCGCCCAGGTGTCCGACGCCAGCAAGCAGGCGGCGGCGCCGTCGGTCAGCGGCGTGGAATTGGCGGCGGTCAGGGTGCCGTGGCCGGAGGTCTTGTCGAACGCCGGCTTGAGCGTGGCCAGTTTTTCCAGCGAGGTGTCCGGGCGCAGGATGTTGTCGCGCGCCACGCCGCGGAAACTGACCACCAGATCGTCGAAAAAGCCGCGCTCGTAGGCCGCGGCCAGCTTGCGGTGCGAGCCGACCGCCCACTCGTCCTGCGAGTCGCGGCCGATGCTCCATTGCCGCGCCATGTCCTCGCAGTGGTCGCCCATCGACTTGCCGGTGCGCGGCTCGGCCACGCCCGGGAACTCGGGCTTGAGTTCGCGCAGGCGGAAGCCCTTGAACGCCGCGACCTTGTCCTTGAAGGTCTTGCCGCGCGCGGCCAGCAGCAGCCGCCGGCGCAGCGCCTGGCCGTAGACGATCGGCACGTCCGAGGTGGTGTCGCTGCCGCCACCGATGCCGGCCTCGATCTGGCCGGTGGCGATCTTGTTGCCGATGGCGACGATCGCGTCCAGCGAGGTGCCGCAGGCGCGCTGCAGGGTGATGCCGGGCGTCAGCGGCGACAGCCCCGAGGACAGCGTCGCCTCGCGACCGAGGTTCCAGTCCGAGGGGTGCTTGATCACCGCGCCCATCGCCACTTCGCCCAGCTGCTGGCCGTGCAGGCCGAACTTCTCGACCAGCGCGCCGAGCGTGCGCACCGACATGCCGAGGTTGCCGACGTCGGCGTAGGCCGTGTTCTGCCGGCAAAACGGGATGCGGACGCCGCCGAGCACGGCGACTGGACGGCCTTGCAGCATGGTGACCTCGCACGGCCCGCGGAACGTCGCAGGCATAATGGCAGTGTAGTCCCGCAGCCGTGCACGGCCAATCACGCATGAGCGACACCCCTGCCCCGAACGAAACCGGCTGCGCCCTGGTGGTGCTGGTGCTGGAACTGGTGCCCGGCAGCCACGCCGCGCGCGACACCCTGACGCAGGCCCGGGCCGGCGAACTGGCGACCTGTATCGCCGGCGACCTGGCGCGGATCGAGCCGCGGGTGGCGCAGCTGGACCTGGCGCTGGTCGGCGCGCATTACGACCCGGTCGAACTGCTGCGGCCGGGCTGGCCGCTGCACCGCGAACTGGAGCAGCTAGCCGCGCGCGCGCCCGGCGAACGCGGCGACGGCGCCCGGGTCATCGCCTTCGGCGCGCACGCCGGCCAGTTGCCGGCGACGCTGGCGCCGGCCGCCGACTACGCCGGCGGCGCGCTGCGGCTGCTGCCGCTGGTGCTGGTCGGCGCGGACGCGACCGCGGGCGCGGTGGCCGAGGTGTTCGAGAACGAGCTGATCGACCGCGGCATGATCCGTCCGGAAACCGCGCTGCTGCTGCAGGAGGCGTTCGGCGCGCAACTGGAACACGCGCAGTACCTGACCCTGCACGACGTGCTGGCGATGATCGCCGGGCAGTACGAGTACGCCGGGCTGGCGGCGCTGTGGCCGCTGCTGGAAACCGCGCTGCTGGCGCCGCAGGCCGAGGAATGGCTGGACCTGCCGCCGGAACCGCTGGCGCACTACGTCGACGGCGAGGCGCGGATCGCGCTGTTCACGCCCGCCGCCTGGCGCGCGCGCTACATCGTCCGCGGCAGTACCGACGAGGCGCGGCTGGCGCGGCACTTCGAGCGCTTCCAGGCGCGGCAACGGCAATTCGCCGCGATCCTGGGCGCGCACGGGGTACCGGTCAACTTCATCCACTGCGACAGCGGCCAGCCCGAGCTGTAGGCGGGCCCGCGCGCGGCCTGGCTGGGCGCAGGCGCCGTGGGAGCGACGGCAGTCGCGATGACTGTCCGGGTGACGCATCGCGACCGACGTCGCTCAGCAGCCGCTCCTGCGCGGGCCTGGCGCGCGCAAGCCGCCTAGTGATGCCTATTCGAAGGGCTGCTCGTACAGCGCATAACCGGCGTCGCGCATGCCCAGCGCGGCGTAGGTGCGCTGCGCGGCGGCGTTGTGCCGCTCCACGTACAGGCGCAGGCCGACCACTCCGGGCGTCGCCCGCGCCTGCGCTTCGACGTGCCGGTACAGCGCGGCGAACACGCCCTGGCGGCGGTAGTCCGGCGCGACGTACACGCTCTGGATCCACCACCAGTCGCCGTTGCGCCAGTCGCTCCACTCGCGGGTGAGCATCAGCGTGCCGGCCGCCACGCCCACGCTCTCGTGCCCGGCCAGGGGCGCATCGTGCATGGCCACGAAGTAACGCGCGCGAGCCGGATCGGCCAGGCCGGCGGCGACGCCGGCGCGCACCGTGGCCGGATCCAGGCGCTTGTGCTCGGTTTCCCACGCCATCGCCTGCGCCCACTGCGCGAGCAGGTCCAGGTCGGCGGCGACGGCGTCGCGGATGCGTGGAGTTGGCGGCATCCGGGCATCCTAGCCGCGAATCCGCGCGGTCGCCGGGACGACCGCGCCGCGGTGGCGGCCAGCGCGCCCGCCGGCGCCGCCAGGACGGCTGGCGGCAACGGCGCGCGGACGCGGCGGGCGGGTGCCGCCTCAGTCGACCGCGATCACGCCGCAGGCGATGCGCGCGCCGGCGTTGCCGGCGGGTTGCGAGGCGTAGTCGTCGGCGGCGGCGTGCACCACCAGCGCGCGGCCGGCGATGTCGTTGTCGCTGCCGTCGCCGAGCGCGACCCCCGCGACCTGCACGTCGACGCGGGCCACGCCGTCGGCATCGGCGCGGATGTTGTCCATGTCGCCGGCGTGGTGCGGCGTGGCGCCGGCGCGGCCGTGGGCGCTGGCGTGCGGGTTGAAATGGCCGCCGGCGCTGGAGGCGTCCGCGGCGCTGCAGTCGCCGGTCTCGTGGATGTGGAAGCCGTGGCTGCTGCCCGGCGCCAGGCCGCCGATGTCGCCGGCGATGCGCACGCCGCCGGCGGTGGGCGTCAGCGTCAGCCGGCCGCTGACCAGGCTGCCGGAGGCCGCGGCAAGGTTGGCGACCGCGTGCCGGGTGCTGGCGGCGGCCGGCGCCGTGGCGGTCGCCGGCGGCGGCGTGGTGCTGCACGCCCCGAGCAGGCCGAGCGCGGCGCAGGTGGCAACGAGGGCGATACGCATGGCGGGTCTCCTTTCCGATCGTGGGTGGGGGGATTTTGCACCGTCGCGCGCCCGGGCCGCAGGCGGGCGCACCGCTCAGCGCCGCTTGCGCCCGGGGCCCAGACGCCGGGTCAGGGTGTTGCGGCCGAGGCCGAGCCGGGCCGCGGCGGCGCCGCGGTGGCCGCCGGTATGCGCCAGCGCAGCGTCGAACAGCACCCGTTCCAGGCGCGCGCGGGCATCGGCATGCAGCGCCTCGGCGCCGCTGGCCAGACGCGCCTGCGCCCAGGCCGCAAGCGCGGTTTCCCAGGCGTCGGCCGCCTCCGGCGCGGCGCTGGCGAGCGCAGCGGGATGCGCGTCGCCACCGGCCCCGCCAGCGCGGGATGCACTGTCGCGAAGCCCGCGGTCCTGACGCCCGCGATCGGACGCAGCGTCGTGGAGCGCGCCGTCGTGGAGCGCGCCATCGCGGAGCGCACCTTCGAGATCGGCGGCACCGATGCTCGCATCCGGCGCCAGCGCGGCCAGGCGCCAGCACAGGTTCTCCAGCTCGCGCACGTTGCCGGGCCAGGTGTGGGCGCGCAGCCGCTGCAGCGCCGACGCATCCAGACGCTTGACCGGCGTGCCGAGCTTGCGCGCGGCCACGGCGAGGAAGCGCGCGGCCAGCCGCGGCACGTCGTCGCGGCGCTCGCGCAACGGCGGCAACTGCAGCCGCACCACGTCGAGCCGATGCAGCAGGTCGGCGCGGAAACGGCCGGCGGCGACCAGCGCTTCCAGCGGCTGGTGGGTGGCGGCGATCACGCGCACGTCGACCCGGATCAGTTCGCGGCCGCCGACGCGGAAGAACTCGCCTTCGGCCAGCACCCGCAGCAGCCGCGTCTGCAGCGGCAGCGGCATGTCGCCGATCTCGTCGAGGAACAGGGTCCCGCCGGCGGCCTGCTCGAAACGGCCGACGTGGCGCTTGCTGGCGCCGGTGAAGGCGCCGGCCTCGTGCCCGAACAGTTCCGACTCCAGCAGCTCGGCCGGGATCGCCGCGGTGTTGAGCGCGATGAACGGCTGGCGCGCGCGCGGCGACTCGCGGTGCAGTGCGCGCGCCACCAGCTCCTTGCCGGTGCCGGTCTCGCCGGTGATCAGCACCGCCAAGGGCGCCTGCGCCAGGCGGCCGATGCTGCGGAACAAGGTGCGCATCGCCGGGGTGTCGCCGACCAGCGCGGCGCTTTCCTCCGCCGGCGCGGCGGACATCGCCGTCTCGGGCGCGGCAGCCGGCGCCGCCGCCGGCAGCGCGCGGGCCGCCAGCGCGACCGCGTCGTCGAGGTCGAACGGCTTGGACAGGAATTCCCAGGCGCCGCCGCGGAAGGCGCCGGCGGTGCTGGCGATGTCGGTGTAGGCCGACATCACGATCACCGGCAGCTGCGGATGCGCGGCCTTGAGCCGTTGCAGCAACGCCAGACCGTCGTCGCCGGGCATGCGCACGTCGGTGAAGATCAGGTCCGGCGGCGGCAGGCCGGCCGCATCGCGCGTGCGCAGCGCTCCCAACGCGGCCTGCGCGGACTCGAAATCCTCGACCGCGTGCCCGGCCTCGCGCAGCGCGGTCGCCAGCACGAAGCGCACCGCGCGATCGTCGTCGACGATCCAGATGCGCGCACTCATGGCGGCGTGCCCCGTGAGCCCCGGCAACACCATGCGTGCCGAGCGCAGACGGCGCGGCGGTCGCAGCCGAAGGGCTTTCCGGCAGCTCGGGCCGCCGTGGTGACGACGCCCGGCATCCTGCGCCTGCGGCGCTGCGCGCCTGCGCTCGGGACGAACGGCACCCTTCGACTTCGGTGCTGCGTGCCTGCGCTCTGGACGAGCGGCGCCCTTCGCCTGCGGCGCTGCGCGCCTGCGCTCGGGGCGAACGGTCTTCCGGAGTAGTCGGCAGCGTGCATCATGTCGCTTCCTCCTCGGGCATCGCCATCGGCAGCAGCAGGGTGAACACCGTGTGCCCGGGGCGCGAGCGGTAGGCCAGCGAGCCGCGATGCTCGCGCGCCACCTGTTGCGCCAGCGCCAGGCCCAGTCCGGTGCCTTCGGCGCGGCCGCTGACCAGCGGCAGGAACAGCTGCTCGGCCAGCGCCTCCGGCACCCCGCGGCCGTCGTCGACCACCTCCAGCCGCAACGCCAGCGCATGCGCGGCCTCGCCGATGCGCACGCCGTGCTCGGCGCGGGTGCGCAGGACGACATTGGCGGCGCCGGCCTCGATCGCGTTGCGCACCAGGTTCCACAGCGCCTGGGTCAGGCGGTCGTCGTCGCCGACCAGGTCCGGCAGGCTGGGGTCGTAGTCGCGCTGCAAGCGCACCGCCCAGCCGGCGTCGCTTTCGGCCAGGCGCAGCACGCGCTCGAGCACGGCGTGGATGTTGAGCGGCGCGTGCGGCCGCGGCGGCGCCGGCGACAGCAGGCGGTCGAGCAGCGCGGCCAGGCGCTCGACCTCGGACTGCAGCAGCGCGAGCAGTTCGCGTTCCCCGGCGTCGCCGCCGCGGGCATCGGCGCGGCGCGCCAGCAGTTGCGCCGCGCCCTTGAGTCCGGCCAGCGGATTGCGCAGCTCGTGCGCCAGCCCCTTGAGCGCGGCCGACAACGCGCCGGGCAGCACCTGCGCCGGGTCCTCGCCGGGGAACTCGTCGACCGGGTGCGCCTCCAGCCAGCAGCCACCGTCCGTGCGCGGCGACAGCACGACGTCGGCAAAGCGCGCCGGCGTGCTGCCGGGGAAGGCCAGCGGCAGCCGCCGCAGCCGTACCGCCTCGGTGGCGGCCGGCGCCTGCGCCAGCCACTGCGCCAGGCGCTCGCCGTCGGCTTCCAGCGCCGCCAGCGGCAGCCCCGGCAGGCGCCGCGCGCCGACCCCGAGCCAGCGCGCGAAGGCGGCATTGGCGCCGGCGACGCGCCCGTCCGCGCCGCTCCAGGCGATCGGTGTGGTCAGGGTGTCGAGGACAGGCGCATCGCGCATTGCACCAGTATGGGGCAACGCGGCCATCCCGGGGCAAGCCCCCGGCAGCCCGTCCAGGTGCGGCCGGCTAGGGCGACGCGGACCGGGTCAGCGCGTACAGGATCCGCGCATCCTCGGCGTCCAGCGCGTCGCCCTCGTCGCCGCGGAAGTGGCGGCGGAAGGCGCGCACGGTAGCGGCGTAGCCGGGGCTGTCGTCCTGCTGCAGCGGATAGCCGAGCAGCCGCAGCGCCAGCCACGGGTCGAAACCCGGCGGCGGCTCGGCCAGCGGCGCCTGCGGCCACAGGCCGAAACCGGCGTCGGCGAGTCGCTTCCACGGAAAGCGGAAGCCGGGATCGCGCTTGCGCGTCGGCGCCATGTCGGCGTGCGCGATCACCTGGGTGCGCGGGATGTCCAGGCGTTCGCACAAATCCTCGAGCAGCCGCAGCAGCGCCGCGACCTGCGCATCGGTAAACGGCTCGCTGCCGTCGTTGTCGAGCTCGATCCCGATCGAGGCGGAGTTGACGTCGGTGATCGTGCCCCAGCGGCCCGGACCGGCGTGCCAGGCGCGCAGTTCGTCGGCCACCAGCTGGTAGGTCGCGCCGTCGTCGCCGACCAGGTAATGCGCGCTGACCGGACCACCGCTGTTGCCGGTGCGCAGCGTGTCCAGGCTTGCGGCCGCCGACTCCTGCTCGGTGGCGTGCAGCACGATCAGCACCGGCCGCCGCGGCTCGAAGTTCGGCGACGGCACCCATTGCGCCAGCGGATTGCGCGGCGGCGCATGCGTGCATGCGGCGAGCGCCAGCAGCAGGGACAGCAAGACAAGCGTTCGCTGGATCATGGCCGGCATTGCAACGGCTGGGCGACGACTTTGCAAGCCGTCCCGGGCCGCCTTGCGGGAGCGGATTGCTCTCGCCATCATCGTGGCCTCTGGGGGGAGCCGCTATGGGCGAATGCCGAAGGATGCCGAAAACCGTGCGGGTTCTCGGCCTGGGTCTCGCAATCATCGCAATTGCGCCGGGCGCTTCCGCGCAACAGGTATGGAGCGACTATCTGCGCCGAGACGCGGTGGAGAACATCCAGATTTCGCCCGGTGGCAAGCACCTGGCGCTGGCGGAGCGCCATGATGACGGCACCGTGGTCGTCATTCGCGACACCGCGACATTGCTGGTTCAAGGGATGGTGGATCCGGGCAATCACGGCGAGATCAGCGATCTCAAGTGGCTGGACGATGATCGCCTGCTGGTCGGCGCCAACCGCGCGGACACCCGCTACCAGGTCGCGCTGGTGGAGCCGGCGATGTATATCGTCAATCGCAACGACAACTCCAAGTATCGGCTGCCCGCGAACTTCGTCGCCACAATCGACGGCGATTCCGCGCACCTGCTGGTGAGCACCTGTGGCCACTGGGAGGATGGAGGTTGCGTACCGGCGATCCATCGTGCCGAAATCGGCCACCTGAGCCGCCTCGGCGATCCGCTGATCAGCGCCCCGGATACGCACTCCACGTTATGGACGGATCAGCAAGGACACGTGCGTTTCGCAGTGGCCTGGGACGACAGGAGCGACAGCAAGCTCTGGGTTCACCGAGATGGACGCGCCCCCTGGACGCTGGTCAACGACAGCAGCGAGTCGGGCATCGACTCCCTGCCGCTTGGCGTGGACCAATCCGGCATGCAGGCGTATCTGGCGACCGAGCGCAAAAGCGGCGTGGGGGTAATCGAGCGCTACGACATCGCCAGTGGCCAGCGTACCGAGATCTACCGGGACAAGACGTCCGATCCGCTATGGCCGATTTACGCCTTCGATGGCAACACTCCGGTCGGCGCCTGGTACGACGCAACCAGGCCACGCGCGGTGATCTGGAACCAGGCGCACCCCGATGTACCGGCATTCCTGCAAATCCTCAACGCGTTTCCCGGCGATATCGTCACTGTCGTCAGCGCGTCCGCCGACCGCAACCTGGCCATCGTCCTGGTGGGTAACGACCGCGACCCCGGCGCGTTCTATCTGTTCGACCGCACAGCGCGCACGGCGAGTCTGATTGCACGCAAACGGCCGTGGCTTGAATCAATGCCCAAACCGCCCAGCCGTGGCGTGCAATTCGTGGCACGCGACGGACTGGTGCTGCACGCGCTGCTGACGCTGCCTGCCGGCAGCGGGCCGCGGCCGCTGGTGGTGATCCCGCACGGAGGGCCCTACGAATTCATCGACACCTGGGGTTACGACGCCGAGGCCACCCTGCTTGCGAGCCGTGGCTACGCCGTGCTCCGGGTGAATTTCCGCGGTTCCGGCGGGTACGGCCGGGATTTCGTGGAGCGCGGCTACCGGGAATGGGGGCGCGCCATGCAGGATGATCTCACCGACGCCACGCGCTGGGTGGTGTCGCAGGGAGTCGCCGATGTTTCGCGCATCTGCATCTATGGAGCCAGCTACGGGGGCTATGCGGCGTTGATGGGAGCCGTGCGCGAACCTGCCTTGTACCGCTGCGCGGCAAGTTACGCCGCGCCCACAGACCTGTCGAAAATGTACAAATGGGGCAGTATCCGCCGCAGTGACCTGGGCATGAACTACCTCGAACGCGTGCTTGGCACGGACCGGGAAGAATTGGCGCACCGGTCCCCCGCGCAGCAAGTAGCTTCGATCCGGATACCGGTGCTGCTGGGTCACGGGAAGCTGGATGGGAGGGTGGACGACAAGCATGTCCGACTCCTCGCGCGGAACATGCGCAAACAAGGGCTCTCGCCCGAGCTCGTCGAGTACCCCTACGAAGGCCATGGCCTGGCAATCGCCCAGGACCAGATCGACTTCTATGGCCGGCTACTCAGGTTCCTGGACGCCAACATCGGTCCGGACCACGAGCCGGCTCGAAACCCGGACGCTTCGAGGTAAGGGCAAGCCCCGACTTGCGCGGCGCAACGCAGCCCCAACGGGCAACGGCCGCGCCGCCGCTTCTGGCTCCGCGCACAGCAAGGCCCACCGGCGAAGGCGGGCCTGTCGCCGCTCAAATCGTGTAGTACATCTGGTACTCGAGCGGGTGGGTCGCGGCGCGGAAGGCGGTGACTTCCTTCATCTTCACGCCGATGTAGGCATCGATGAAGTCGTCGCCGAACACGCCGCCGGCCTTGAGGAACTCGCGGTCCTTGTCCAGCGCTTCCAGCGCCTGGTCAAGCGAATGGCAGACGGTGGGGATGTTCTTTTCCTCTTCCGGCGGCAGGTCGTAGAGGTCCTTGTCCGACGGTGCGCCGGGGTCGATCTGGTTCCGGATGCCGTCCAGGCCGGCCATCATCAGCGCGGCGAAGATCAGGTAGCCGGAGTTCATCGGGTCGGGGAAACGGATCTCGATGCGGCGCGCCTTGGGGTTGGCCACGTACGGAATGCGGCAGCTGGCCGAGCGGTTGGACGCCGAGTAGGCCAGCATCACCGGCGCCTCGAAGCCCGGCACCAGGCGCTTGTAGGAATTGGTGGTCGAGTTGGCGAAGGCGTTGATCGCGCGCGCGTGCCTGAAGATGCCGCCGATGTACCACAGCGCGGTCTGCGACAGGCCGCCGTAGCCGTCGCCGGTGAACAGGTTGACGCCGCCGCGGGCCAGCGACTGGTGCACGTGCATGCCGCTGCCGTTGTCGCCGACGATCGGCTTGGGCATGAAGGTCGCGGTCTTGCCGTTGCGGTGGGCGACGTTCTTGACGACGTACTTCATCGTCAGCAGCTCGTCGGCCTTGCGCACCAGGGTGTTGAAGCGGGTGCCGATCTCGCACTGGCCGGCGTTGGCGACCTCGTGGTGGTGCACCTCGACCTCGATGCCGACCTGCTCCAGCGTCTTGCACATCTCCGCGCGCAGGTCGTGCAGCGAGTCCAGCGGCGCCACCGGGAAGTAGCCGCCCTTGACCCCCGGCCGGTAGCCGCTGTTGCCGCCGGCGTACTCGCGCGAGGAATTCCACGCCGCCTCTTCCGAGTCGATGTGGAAGAAGGTGTGGCCCATCTCGTTGCCGTAGCGCACCGAGTCGAACACGAAGAATTCCGGCTCCGGGCCGAAGAACGCCTGCTCGGCGATGCCGCTGGCCTTGAGGTAGGCCTCGGCGCGCCGGGCGATGCCGCGCGGGTCGCGGCCGTAGGCCTGCATCGTGGTCGGATCGAGGATGTCGCAGGTCAGCACCAGGGTCGGGTCGGCGGTGAACGGGTCGAGGAACGCGGTGTCCGGATCCGGCAGCAGCACCATGTCCGACTGGTGGATGCCGCGCCAGCCGACGATCGAGGAGCCGTCGAACATGCGCCCGTCCTCGAACAGCGTGGCGTCGACGATCGACCGCGGGAAGGTGACGTGGTGCTGCACGCCGCGCATGTCGGCAAAACGCAGGTCGACGAACTCGACCTTGTGGTCGCGGATCAGTTTCTCGACGTGTTCGAGGGACATGGGAACTCCGGGGTCGGATGGGCGGGGATGCAGGAAGGGGCGCAACGGGGAAGGGGATCGGGGCAGCGGCGGGCGCGACGTCGGGCCTTGAGTACGCAACGAGCGTGCCAGGTCCGGCGCAGGCGCAAAGCCTTGATCGGCAAGGAGCCGCGGAGACCGCTCCGGCTGGCATGCCCGATGATGGTGCGATCTTCCCGCATCCCTGCACCAGACTGGTTCGAATCCGCCTTCGGCTATGCTGCCCGCTTTCCCGTCCCTCCCTCCGGATCCGGCCCTGCCCATGCCCGAGTTTCTCGCTGCCTTGCTGCTGGGCATCATCGAAGGCATCACCGAGTTCCTGCCGATCTCCAGCACCGGCCACCTGCTGATCGCCGAGCGCTGGCTCGGGCAGCGCAGCGACCTGTTCAACATCGCGATCCAGGCCGGCGCGATCCTCGCGGTGGTGCTGATCTACCGCCAGCGCCTGTGGCAGCTGCTGCTGGGCATGCATCCGTGGCGGCGGCGCACCGACATTGCCGCCGCGCACCACGCCCACGACTACGCCCTCAAGCTCGCGCTCGCCTTCGGCGTCACCGCGGCCGGCGGCCTGCTGGTCAAGGCGCTGGGCTGGAAGCTGCCGGAATCGGTGACCCCGGTGGCCTGGGCGCTGGTGCTGGGCGGGGTCTGGATGCTCGCGGCCGAACACTTCGCCGAGCGCCACGCCGCGCGCGTCGGCGAACACAGCCGCATCGGCTGGACGGTGGCGGTGCTGGTGGGCGTCGCCCAGGTGGTCGCCGGCGTGTTCCCCGGTACCTCGCGCTCGGCAGCGGCGATCTTCGTGGCGTTGCTGTTCGGCACCACCCACCGCGCCGCCGCCACCGAGTTCGCGTTCCTGGTCGGGATCCCGACCATGTTCGCGGCCACCGGCTACGAATGGTTCGACCTGTACCGCAAGGACGCCCTGGCCGGCGAGGACTGGGGGCTGCTGGCGGTAGCGTTCGTGGCCTCGGCGGTGACCGCCTTCGTCGCGGTGAAATGGCTGCTGCGCTACATCCAGAGCCATCGCTTCACCGTGTTCGCGGTCTACCGCATGCTGCTGGGCGCGGCGCTGCTGGTGTGGGTGCCGGTCTGAGTCGGGGTGCGGCCCGTGGCGGCGCGCGTCACAGCGTCCGCGTCTGGCCGCCGTCGACGTCCACGATCGCGCCCTGCACGTAACCGGCATCCGCCGAGGCGAGGAAGGCGACCACGCGCGCGACTTCCTGCGGCGTGCCGAAACGGGCCACGCGCAGTTGCCGCGCCAGCTCGGCCGCGGCCGCCTCCGGCGCGATGCCGCGCTCGTCGGCAAGCCGGTCGATCCGCTTTTGCGTGCGTTCGGTGGCGATCGCGCTCGGGTTGACCGCATTGACGCGCACGCCCTCGCGCACGCCGCGATCGGCCAGCGCCTTGGTCAGGTTGAGCAGCGCGGCATTGACGCTGCCGCCGATGGCGAACTCGGCGTTGCCGGTGCGGCCGCCGATGCCGGCGATGTTGACGATGCAGCCTTGCGCCTGGGCCAGCGCCGGCCACGCCGCGCGGCACAGCCGCATCGCGCCGAAGAACTTGAGCGCGAAGCCGTCGTCCCAGTCGGCATCGGAAAACGCGAGGAAGTCGCCGCGCGGGGTGGCGCCGGCGTTGTTGACCAGCACGTCCAGGCGGCCGAAGCGCTGCAGCGTGGCGGCGACCACGCGCTGCGCGGCGTCGCGCTCGCGCAGGTCGGCCGCCAGCGCCAGGCCGGCGTCGGCGAACTCCGCGGCGAGCGTGTCCAGCGCATCGCGCGAGCGCGCCACCAGCGCCACCGCGCAGCCCTCGGCCGCGAGTTGCTGCGCGATCGCGCGACCGATGCCGCGGCTGGCGCCGCTGACCAGGGCGACCCGGCGCGGGGCGGCGCTCATGCCGCCAGCCGCGGGTGCAGGGAATAGGTGCCGAAAAGCGCGGTCTCGCCCAGCACGTGGCCGTGCATCGCGGCGAACACGTCGCCGGCGGCAAAGCGCGCGGGCAGCGCCAGGCGCTCGACGTCGAGCGCGAACAGGCGGAAGAAGTAGCGGTGCGGGCGCAGGTCGTTGGCCGGCGGGTAGGGGCCGTCGTAACCGCAGTAATCGCCGCCCATGTCGGGGTCGCCGGCGAACCAGCCGGTGTAGTCGTTCAGGCCCTGGCGGCTGCCGGCGGGGCCGGGCGGGTTGCGCTTGCCGCGGCGGGTGACGCCATCGCTGCAGCTGCCCGCGGCGATTTCGCGGACCTCGCCGGCAATGTCGGCGACCACCCAGTGCACGAAATCGGTGCGCGGCTGGGCCACCGGAATCTCGAGGTCGTCGCGACCCACCGTGGCCGGGTCGGTCGGCGCGTCGGTGTCGATGCACAGCAGCGCGAACGAACGCGTGCCCGCCGGCACCGCGTCCCAGGCCAGGTGCGGGTTGCGGTTGCCGCCGAACCCGTCGCGCGCGCCGAGCGCGAACTCCGCCGGAATCGGGCCGCGATGCTCGAAACTGTCGCTGCGGATGCGCATGGAACCCCCTCGCCGCTGTTGGAGGCCGCCATTGTAGAAGCGCGGCGCACTGCGCGCGGTGCGCCTGCGGAAATCACGGCATCGCCGCTCGATGCCGGCGGCGGATCACTGCAGCGCGGGTTGCGGCGCCAGGCGACTGGCCACCCAGGCCTCGGCGAAGCCGTCCATCCCGGCGCCCAGCAGGAAGCCGCAATGGCCGCCGCTGCCGGCGATCTCCAGGTGCACCTGCGGCGGCAGCGCCAGCGCGCGGAAGCCGTCGAGCGGGATCACCGGATCGTCGCTGGCCATCAGGATTTCGGCCGGTACCGGCAGCGCCGCCAGCCGCTCGCCGGCGATCGAATAGCCGTCGAAATACGCGTCCAGACTGGCGAACTCGGTGTGCCGCTGCACCAGCCAGCGGGTCAGCTCGCGCATGCCCAGCCGCAGCACGCGGTCGTCGAAGTCGTGGGTGCGCGGAAACAACGCGCGCTTGCGCAGCAGCGAGCGCCGCCAGCGGCGCTCGAAATGGTGCAGGTACACGGGCCAGCCCTGTTCCATGTGGGTCATCGTCCGCGCCGGATCCAGCACCGGGCAGACCGCGGCCACGCGCGTCAGCGCCAGGCCCGCGGCGGGCGCGCGCAACGCCAGACGCAGCGCGAAGTTGCCGCCCAGCGAATAGCCGGCGACCACCAGCGGCGCGCGCGGTCCCGGGGAGAAGCGGCGGGCGATGTCGCCGGCGGCCTGCACCACCTCGCCGATGCGGTTGGAGTGGAACAGCGCCTCGTTGAGGTGGTGGCTGTCGCCATGGTCGCGGAAGTTGAGCCGGAAGGTGGCGAAACCGCGCTGCAGCAACTGCGCCGCGGTCAGGCACATGTAGCTGGAGTCGGCGCTGCCCTCCCAGCCGTGCAGCAGCAGCGCCAGGCCGCGCGGGGCGACGCCCGGCAGCCGGCTGTACACGCCCTGCAGGCGCACCCCGTCGCCGCCGTCGACCACGTGCACGCTGCTCACCGTCCCCAGCGCCGCCAGCGCCCGCCGGCCGCGGCGCTGCCGCCACGGGCTGGAGCCGAGCATGGTCTGCAGATGGCCGTTGCGCAGCCACCACGGCGGCCGGTAGTCGACCGCGCGCAGCGGGCGGGCGCCGCCGGCGCCGGGCACGGCGCGCAGCAATGCGTCCGCCGGCGGTGGTGCCGCCTGCACGTCCGCTTCCATCCGCTCTTCCGCCGTCCCGAATTCCATTCCCTGCCGCTTCCCGATAGCCCCGCCCGCTCCGACCGCGGCATCCTACGGCGCCGCGGATGAGCGCGCCGTGCATGGGTGCGGCTGCCCGGGCGCGCGGCGGCCTAGTCCCGGCGCGCCATCGCCGCGACGATCCGCGCACGCGCCAGTTCGGCGATGCGGCGGCGGCCATCGGCGGCGCCGGGTGCGATCGGCTCCAGGAAGTGCACCTCGGCGCTGCGCGCCGGCTCGCCCAGCAACCGCAGGAAGTTGCCGGGGAAACTCTCGCCGGGCCGGAACGCGATCTGCGTCTGCGCCTGCCCGTCCGCGCCGTAGCGCAGCGCCACCGGCTGCACCGGCACCCCGGCCTCGACCGCGGCCAGGAAGATGCGTGCGTGGAACGGCCCGACCTCGCGGCCGTCGCGGGTGCGGCCTTCGGGGAACACCCCGACCGAACGCCCGGCGCGCAGCCGCGCCAGCATCGCGTGCAGCACGCCGCCCAGCGACTCGGTGCTGCCGCGCTGGTGGAAGATGGTCTCGCCGCGGCCGGCCATCCAGCCGACCAGCGGCCAGCCGGCGATTTCGCGCTTGGCGACGAACCCCATCATCCGCTGGCTGTGCAGCGCCACGATGTCGAGCCAGCTGACGTGGTTGGCGACGAACACCGCCGGCCCCGGCAGCGGCGTCCCGGCCCGGCGCAGGCGAAAGCCGAAGATCCGCATCAGCCCGCCCTGCCACAGCCGGATCGCGCGGTGGCCCAGCGGCTCGCCGCGCAGCTCGATCCCGGCAGTCAGCGGCGTCAACAGCAGCAGCACCAGCGGCAGGTCGACCAGCAGGTGGCCCAGCAGCAGCGGCAGCCGGTAGCCGTAGCGCAACCAGCGCACGCTCAACGTCCGCCGGCCGGCAGCCGGCCGGCGCGCGATGGGAAGGAAACGGTCATGGACTCATGCAGCGGACGGATCGATGCCCCGCACGGGCGGGACGGCGGCGCGGACCGGCGGGCACCGGGCAGCCGGCACCGACCGCGGCGATTCAGGTGAACTTGAACAGGCCCGGGCGCCAGGCGCGGACGTAGCTGCCGCGGCTGGAGGCGTAGCCGCTGCTGCTGCCGTAGCCCACGCCCATGTCGCGCTCGCGGCGCTGGTGCATGCGCTCGACCAGCTCCTCGCGGCGGCTTTCCAGCCAGTCGGCGTGGCCGACCTTGTCGGCCTCCAGGCCGCGGTGCCGGGCCTGGTTCTGGCGGAAGTCGCAGAAGTCGTCGTAGGCGTCGAGCTCGTGCCGCAATTCGCGCACCGACAGCTCGATCATGATCGCGTCGTCGAGGAAGCCCAGCACCGCGACGCTGTCGGGGATCACGTCGTCGGGATCGCAGAAATACGCCAGCGCCGACAGCACGCGCTCGCGGTCGGCCGACGGCAGCGCCCAGGCCTCGTCGCGCACCATCGCGATCATGTCGTCCAGGCGCAGCAGCCGCTGCAGGATGAAGTCCGGGATCTGCACCTTCTGCGCGTCGCTCAGCAGTCGCGCCGCGCAGTCGACGATCTCCTGCGCCGACTTGCCGTTGGCCGCCTTCTTCGCGGCGGCCATCGCCGCCTGGAAATGCTCGAGGTCGCGATCGTTGAGTTCGAAGTTGAGCGAGATCGACATGGCGGTCCGGAGCGGAAAGGAAGGGAAGACGCGCAGACTAGGGCGGCGGCCGCCGGTGCGTCAATCGAGAATGAACGCAAATCCGGCCGGGTTGCGGCCGCGCGGTCAGCGCGCGCGCAGCGGCACCGCCGCCAGCGTCAGCCGCGAGATGCAGACCAGGCGCCCGTGCGCGTCCTCGATGCGGATTTCCCAGACCTGGGTGCTGCGGCCCACGTGCAGCGGCCGCGCGGTGCCGGTGACCGTGCCCTCGCGCACCGCCGCCAGGTGGTTGGCGTTGATCTCGATCCCGACCACGCCCTGGCCCTCCTCCACGCACAGGCCGCCGGCGCTGCTGCCCAGGGTCTCGGCCAGCAGCACCGAGGCGCCGCCGTGCAGCAGGCCGTACGGCTGGCGGGTGCGGGCGTCGACCGGCATCGTCGCCCGCAGGTAGTCCGGGCCCAGCTCGGTGAACTCGATGCCCAGCGGGCGCATCGCGGTGCCCTCGGACAAAGCGTTGAGCTCGGCGAGGGTGGTGGCGCGACGGAACAAGGTCATGCGGCAAGGATAGGCCATCGGTGGGGTGACCTCCGGCACGTTCGACGATAGTCTTGGTGTTGTAGATTACTACCACACCAGTTCATCTGGGCTTCAGGAACCGCCGCCATGACCCGCCACCCCCGCAACCTCGTCCCCGAGTTCCGCCTGGTCCGGCCGGCCGCGCCCCCGCCGGCGGCCCGCCGCGCCGTCTACCGCGAGCGCGAGCCGGGCGTGGGCTACGGCAACAGCAGCGGCTACGCCAGCGACCGCCACTACGCGCAGGGCTGGCAGGGCCAGCCACGGTTCCGCTGCGGCTGAGTCCGCAAGCGGCCGGCGCGACGGCCCTCCCCCATGTCGCGTCGGCCGCTTGCTTACCGTCCGCCCGCAGCCTCGGCACGTGCGGACCGGCGTTGTCGCCCGGCCGCAGGCCAGCTTGCGGCCACGCGCCGAGGCGGCGGGACACAGGCATGACCGGCGCCTTGCGCCGCGACCACCGGCCGCACTACAGGATCGGCGCCAGACCCGCACCGAAGGCGGTGAAGATCCGGGTCAGCAGCGGCTTCAGGCCGAGCGCGACCTCGGGGAAATCCCCCACCGGCCGGTGGCAGACGCCGAACGCCGGATCGAACGGCGAGCGCGGCGCCGGGCAGTCCGGCCCGGGCACGAATTCGTAGCTGGTGGCGTAGCGCACCGGCCACAGGTCGAAGATCGGCATCCGCTCCGAGATCTTCGCCAGCGTGTATTCCAGCCCCGAGAACAGCGGCGGGTCCGGGCGCCGGGCGATGGTCCAGGCGTTGCCCGGGGCGATGTCGCGGCGGATGCTGGCCGCCAGCGCCCGGGCGAATGCGGGATCGTCGATCACCACCGCGCTCTCGGTGTTGTAGTGGTCGCTGCGCGGATCGAAATTGTGGGTGCCGACCACGCCGACGCGCTCGTCCACCACCAGCGACTTGGCATGCAAGCCGATGCGCACCCCGGCGCGCGCCAGCGGCACGCGTTCGTTGGCGCTGCGGCGGGCGTAGCGCAGCGCCGCGTACTCGCTTTGCAGCGGACGCCGGTAGCGCTGCGCGTGCGCGCCGTCGTCGGCACGCGCCGCCAGCAGCCGCGCCCGTGCCTGCGCGATCTCCTCCTCGCTGGGCACCGGCGGCAGGGTCGCGCCGGTGGCGGCCAGGTCGATCGGCGCGTCGGCCGGGAACGGCTTGAACTCGTGGATCTCGAAGCCGAAATCGCGCAGGTAGCGGCGCTTGTACTTGTAGGACAGCGCGTAGGTGATGAACGAGTCGGTCGACGCCAGCGAGTTGGTCGAGACGATCACCCGCGGCGGCGACGCGCGCCGGTGCAGCGCACGGAACAGGTCCTGCGCCGGCTGCGACAGCACCAGGTAGGGCGTCTGCAGCAGCACCTCGTCGCGCGCGGACTCGATCAGCGTGCGCAGTTCGCCGCTGGCCGGCGCCGGCAGCGGCTGCTCGGCGCGGTGCTTGCGCGGCAGGTCGGCGATGTAGGCGACCGCACCGACCGGCAGCGCGGCCGCGGCCAGCGCATCGATGCGGGCGCTGTCGTCGGCCGCGCGCGCGACCTGCGCCACCCGCCGCGGATGCTCGAACGGCGCCTGCGGCAGCGCCGGCACCCCGCTGCGCAGCAGGCGCCGGCCGACATCGTGCAGCTGCGCCGGCGGCAGGCTGCGCTCGTCGTCCCAGAACGCCTGGAAGTTGGCGGCCATCGCCTGCGCCACCGGGCCGGCGACCAGCACGTCGCGGTCGCGGAAGTTGTACTCGTCGTTCCAGTCGTAGTAGTCGTCCTGGTAGTTGCGCCCGCCGGTGATCCCGACCGTGCCGTCGACCAGCAGCAGCTTGCTGTGCATGCGCTGGTTGAGCCGCTGCCAGCAGCAGGCCGCGGCCAGCAGATACTGCGGATAGCTCAGGCGCGCGCGGCCCAGCACCGGGTTGTAGATCCGCAGCGAGAAATTCGCGTGCGCGCCGGCCAGCGCGGCCAGGGTATCCACGCGCTTGAGCGCCGACAGCTGGTCGACCAGCAGCCGCACCCGCACCCCGCGCCGCGCCGCGGCCAGCAGCTCGTCCAGGAACAGGTGGCCGGCGTCGTCCTCGTCGAAGATGTAGGTCTGCAGGTCGATGCTGGTACGGGCGCTGCGGATCAGGTCGATCCGCGCCAGCAGCGCGTCCTGGCCCTGGTCCAGCAGCAGCGCGTAGTGCCGCGGCGCGCCCGGCGCACTCTGCGCGAACGCGCGCGCGCCGAGCCGGTGCAGCGACGAGGGCCGCGCGCAGGCATCGGCGCGGTCGCAGTCCAGCGCGGTCGCGCGGGCTGCCTGCGCGATCTGCGCGCTGTGCGTGCGCTGCGCCGGCGACAACGTCGCGCAGGCGGCGCAGGCCAGCGCCAGCAGCAGGGCGAGCGCATGGCGGCCGCGGCTCATGCCCCGCCGTCCGCGCGCAGCCGGATCCGCAGCGCGAAGGCCACCTCCTCGGAGATCGCGACCCGCCAGCGGCCCATGTCGAAGTCGCTGCGGCGGATGCGGCCGCCGGCGACCACGTCGCAGTCGCGCCCCGGGCGCGCACAGGTCGCCGGCTCGATCAGGAACACCGTGTGCCGCGCGATGCCGCGGATGCGCAGACTGCCGCCCAGCGTGCCGCCGTGCTGCAGCAGCGCCGGCGGATAGGGGTCGGAGAGGAATTCGACCTGCGGCCAGCGCGCGGCGGCGAAGAACCCCTGGCCGCGGGTGAAGCGGGTGTAGCCGGGATGGCCGAGGATCTCGACGTCGCCGGTGGCCAGCTCCAGGCGGACGCGGCGGCGGCCGTCGGCGAGCGTGTCGACCTCGCCGCGCACGCTCGGGAAGCGGCCCTGCAGGGTCTGGCCCCAGCGCGTCTGCAGGCTGAACCCCGCGTGCGAGGCGGCGCCGTCGATCTCCGCGGCCGCGGCCAGCGTCGCGGCCGCGAGCAGCAACGCGCCCCAGCAGCAGGCGCCGAGCCAGCGGACCGGCCGCCAGCGCTGGCTCACGGCCACCAGAAGGCGGAGAGGGTCGCGCTCCCGGGTTCGATCGGCGCATCGGCGGGCAAGCCCAGCACCACGATCGCGCCGGGCGGCAGGCCGCGGTAGTCGCCGGACTGGCCGCTGTGCAGCAGCGCGGCCAGGTGTTCCAGCCCGGGATTGTGGCCCACCAGCAGCAGCCGCTCGGCCTCGCGCTGGCTGTCGGCCAGCGCCGCCAGGGTGCCGGCGGTGGCCTCGTAGATGCCGTCCTCCAGCCGCTGCTCGACGTAGCCGATCGCGCCCAGCACCGCTTCCAGGGTCTCGCGCGTGCGCCGCGCCGGCGAGCACAGCACGCAGTCGGGAATCAGGCCCTGCGCGGCCAGCCAGCGCCCGGCGGCCTCGGCTTCGGCCAGGCCCTCGGGCGACAGCGGCCGATCGAGGTCGGCCTGGCCGGCGCTGGCCGGTTCGGCATGGGCATGACGCAGCAGGATCAGTTCGCGCATCGCAGGAGACCGGGCAGGAAGAAACGGAGCGGCGGTGCGGCGGGCTGTCGCCGCCGGCCGCGGGCACGCGGCGATGATGCCATCGCCGCAGCCATGGCGGCGTGCAGGCGCGGTGCGCGCCCGGCCACGCCCGCTATTTGCGCAACCAGCGCAGCAGCGGCTGCCAGTCGTCCTGGTGCTCGCGCACCTGCGCGGAGTGGTAGTCGAACAGGCTCTTGCCCAGTCCGGTCAGCAGCGCATACGCCTGGCTGTCGCGCAATTGCGCCGCCAGCGGATACGGCCACTGTCGCCACAGGTCCAGCGCCTGCTGCGAGGCGTTGGTCCACGGCCGCAGCTTGTTGCCGACCAGACCCACGCGCAGCTCGCCACGGCGCACGCGCGCGGTCCTGGCCAGGGTGTCCAGGAACGGCACCGTGGCCTCGATGTCGAGCGTGGACGGCAGCACCGGCACCAGCACCGCGTCGGCGCGCTCCAGGAACGGCGCCAGCGCCGGCGCCATCGCCCCGGCCGCGGCATCGACCACCAGCGTCTGCGTGTCCTGCGGCAGTTGCCGCTGCCAGCCGCGGCCCGCGCTGCCGTCGATCGGCAGCACCGCGCTGTCGAGGCCGGCGCGGCGTTGCGCCCAGCGCGTGGCGGAACCTTGCGGATCGGCGTCGACCAGCACCGTACGCTGGCCGGACAGCGCCGCCTGCGCCGCGAGGTGGGTGGCGATGGTGGACTTGCCGACCCCGCCCTTGGAACTGGCCACCACGATCGTTTTCATCCGCGCCTCCGCCATGAACACGAAGTCCGCAGCCTAACACCGCGCCACGGCCCGCGCGGCGGTGTCCGCGCCCGCGCCCGGCGGCCACGCGCGGCTCAGCGCGGGTAGCGCTCGCCGACGTAGCGGCGCAGGCGCTCGGCCGCGGTGGCCAGGTCCGCGGCCAGCGACGGCAGCGGTGCCCAGGTGCCGCCGCGGCCGGCGGCTTCCAGTGCGGCCGCGGTCTGCGCCAGCTCGGGCGCGCCGATCATGCGCGCGGCGCCCTTGATCTTGTGCGCCTGCCGGGTCAGTGCGGCCAGGTCGCCGGCCGCGCACGCGGCTTCCAGCGCGGCCAGGTCCTGCGCCGTGCTGGCGAGGAAATCGTCCAGCAGGGTGCGCGCTTCGGCCGGGTCGCCGCCGGTGAGCGCGTCCAGCGTGGCCGGGTCCAGCGCCGGCGGGTGCGCCAGCTGCGGCAACGGCGCCGGCGCCGCATCCGCTGCCGGTTCCGGCGGTGCGGTGTGCGGCAGCCAGCGTCGCAGCGCCGCGGTCAGCGCCGGAATCCCGACCGGCTTGGCCAGGTAGTCGTCCATGCCGGCGGCCAGGCAGCGCTCGGCTTCGCCCTTCAGCGCCGAGGCGGTCAGGGCCACGATCGGGGTGCGTGCGCGGCCGTCGCGCGCTTCCTCGGCGCGGATCCGGCGGGCGAGTTCGTAGCCGTCCAGGCGCGGCATGTGCACGTCCGACAGCAGCAGCGCGAAACGCCCGCTGCGCCATTGCTCCAGGCCCGCGGCGCCGTCCTCGGCGGCCTCGCTGGCGTAGCCGGCCAGCGCCAGCTGGCGCGCGATCACCATGCGGTTGGTCGGATGGTCGTCGACCAGCAGCACCAGGCTGCGCTCGCGCTCGGCTTCCGCGACCGTGGGCAGGCGGCGCACGGCGAGCCCGGTCGCCGCCGGGGCGGCGGCGGCTTCCGGCCCGACCTCCGCCAGCGGCGCGCGCGGCAGCGTCAGCGTCAGCCGCAGCGTGGTGCCCAGCCCCGGCACGCTTTCCAGGCCGACCTCGCCGCCCATCAGCTCGGCCAGCCGGCGGCAGATCGCCAGCCCCAGGCCGGTGCCGCCGAAGCGGCGGGTGGTGTCGCCCTCGGCCTGCGAGAACGGCTGGAACAGCCGCGCCTGCGCCTCTTCGCTGATGCCGATGCCGGTGTCGGTGACGCGGAAGCTCAGCAGGTCGCGGCCGTGCGCCAGGTCGTCGCGCGGATCGCCGCCGCGCCATTCCAGCACCGCCTGCACCGAGCCGGCCTCGGTGAACTTGATCGCGTTGGAAAGGAAGTTGCCGAGGATCTGCCGCAGCCGCAACGCGTCGGCGTAATGCGCCGGCGGCACCCGCTCGTCGACGCTGCAGGTCAGGGTCAGGCCCTTGCTCGAGGCCGAACCGCTGAAGTTGGCGACCACGCTGTGCAGCACCCGCGCCAGGCTGGTGGCCGCCGGCTGCAGGTCCAGCCGCCCGGCCTCGATCTTGGAGAAGTCGAGGATGTCGCCGATGATCTGCAGCAGCGACTGCGCCGAGGACTGGATCACGTTGAGCGCGCGCCGCTGCTCGGTGTCCAGCGCGGTGTGCGAGAGCACCTCGACCATGCCGGTGACGCCGATCATCGGGGTGCGGATCTCGTGGCTCATCGCCGCCAGGAACGCGCTCTTGGCGTGGTTGGCCTCGCGCGCCCGCGCCTCGCTGTCGCGCAGCGCGTGCTCCAGGCGCTTGAGCGCCGACAGGTCGGTGGCCACCAGCAGCAGCCCCAGCGGCTGGCCGGCGTCGTCGTGCATCGGCGACAGCGCCAGCAGCACCGGCAGCGCGCGCCCGCGGCGGTTGCGCAGCGCCATCTCGCGCGGCGCCTGCTTGCGCGCGGCCAGCCGCTGCAGCGCGTCCCAGCCGGGGGCCACGTCGCCACCGCCGGCACGCGACAGGCTCTGCGCCAGCGCCTGCAGCGAGTCCGGCTCGAACAGCTCGTGCAGTTGCCGCCGCCCCAGCAGGTCGGCCGCGGGCCAGCCCAGCAGGCGCTCGGCGAACGGGTTGATCCGGGTGACCGTGCCGTGCTCGTCGGCCGCCACGATCGCGGTCTGCGCCGCGTCCAGCAGCGAGCGCTGGAACGCCTCGCGCTGTTCCAGCGCCTCGCGTACGCGCTCGTTGCGCACCAGCTGGTCGGTGAGCTCGGCCTCGAACTTGAGCACGTCCGAGCGCATGTCCAGGAACGCATCCATCACCTCGCCGAACTCGCCGCGCGGGCGCGCGCCGGGCGCGGCCACGTAGTCGTGCTCGCGCATGCGTTGCGCCAGCCGGGTCAGGGCCTCGATGCCGCGGTAGGCGTCGCGCAGGATCCGCTGCCCGGCCAGCGTCGCCACCAGCAGCGCCAGCAGCGACAGGCCGATGCGCAGCGCGCTGTCGCGGTAGCCGCGGCGCACCTCGGCGCGGACCTTGGCCTGCGCCTGCAGCATCGCCTGGTCGCTGAGCGTCTGCAGCCGGGTGGCGACCGGATCGATCGCCGGATACAGCGCGCCGTCGGCGAAACGGCCGAGCGCGGCGATGTCCTGCTGCACCAGAATCGCGCGCAGCTCGACCGTGGCGCGGTCGGCCCGCAGCCGCGCCTGCGCGGTCTGCGCGAACAGCCGCTGCTGCGCCGGCGTCCGCGGCATCGCCTCCAGCTCGCGCCAGTGGCGCTGGATCGCGGCGTGTGCGCGGTCCAGCGCGGCCACGCCGTCGGGCCAGTCGATCAGGTAGTTGCGGACCTTGAAGGTGGTGTCGACCACGCCCAGGCTGTAGCCGTCGGCGACCGCCTTGAGCGCGTGCAGCCGCCCCAGCGACTGCGTCTCCAGCGCGCGCAGCGACTGTCGCGCGCGGTGCTGCGCGATCTCGTCCAGCAGCAGCACCGCGGCGCCGGCCAGCAGCAGCAGGCCGAACAGTGCCAGCAACTGGCGGCGGATGCTCGGGTTGGCCGGGCCCAGACGCACCGCCGCGGCTCAGTGCTCCGGGCGCCGCCAGCGCGCGACCGCCGCCGCCAGCTCCGCGCCGGGGACCGGCCGTGCGATCAGGTAGCCCTGGGCGACGCCGCAGCCCAGCTCGGCCAGCATCTGCCACTCCTCGGTGGTTTCCACGCCCTCGGCCACGACCTGCAGCTGCAGCTTGCGCGCCAGCTCCAGGCTGGCCTCGATCACCGCGCGCTTGCGCGGCTCGGCGTGCGCGCCGGAGACGAAACCCTGGTCGATCTTGAGTTCGGTGAAGGGGATCCGCGAGAGCTGCGCCAGCGACGAATAGCCGGTGCCGAAATCGTCGATCGACAGGCCGAAGCCCTTCAGCCGCAGCCGTGCCAGCACCCCGAGCCCGCGCGCGGCGTCGGCCATCAGCGAGCTTTCGGTGATCTCCAGCATCACCTCGCCCGGGTCCACGCCGTGGTCCTGCACGATCTGCTGGTAGTGGTCGGGAGCGGCCGGATCGGCGAGCGTGGACGGCGACACGTTGACCGACAGCTTCAGGTGCAGGCCGTCGTCCTCCCAGCGCCGCTTCCAGCGGCAGGACTGCTCCAGCATGCGGTCGGTCAGCTGCGGCGCCAGGCCCTCGCGCTCGAGCAGCGGGATGAACTGCAGCGGCCGCACGATGCGGCCGTCGCGACGTTGCCAGCGCGCCAGCGCCTCCACCGACACCGCGTGGCCGTTGCCGAATTCCACCTGCGGCTGGAACCACGGCTGCAGCTCGTCCTCGCGCAGCGCCGCGCGGATGTCCTCCAGGCCGACCTCGACCGGCTCCTCGTCGTCGCGCTCCTGGCGGCGGCTCTCGTAGCTGGCCAGCACCACGCGCAGCTTGTCCGCGGTCAGCGGCTTCTCGACGCTGCCCAGCACGTGCAGGCCGTAGGCGCGGGCCATGGTCTGCACGGTGTTGAGCAGTGCGGCGTCGAGCGCGCTGACCAGGGCGACGCCGCGCGCCAGCCGCTGCTGGGCGACATGGCCGATGAACTCCACGCCGTCCATGCCCGGCATGTCCAGATCCACCAGCACCACGTCCGGGGGCTGCGCCAGGCGCTGCAGCAACTCCAGCGCGGCGATGCCGTCGGCGGCCTCGTGCACGGCCTGGATGCCGAGCTCGGCCAGCAGCCGCAGCGCCATCCGGCGCTGGAAGCCGTGGTCCTCGACCACCATCACCTGCAGTACCGGCAGGGTCATCGCACCTCCCCGAGGATGCCCGTCGTCCGGCCAGCGTACTCCAGCGCGGGGGTGGCGTGGTGGCCACCGGGGGGTGGACGGCGCGCGCGACGCGCGGCAAGGCGGCGATGCGAGTGGCGCGCGTCAGCGCGCGGCGGTCGCCAGCAGCCCGTCGCCGCCGCCGCGGGCGCGCGCCCGGGCCAGGATCTCGCGCGCGCTGCGGCCGCTGCAGCCGAACCAGCGCGAGCCCGACAGCCACTCGGCCTCGTCGGCGTAGGCGAACAGCAGCTGGCCCTGCTTGAGCGTGTCGATCACCGCGCGCGCCACCTGCGGGCGCAGCGCCGGGCAGCCCCAGCTGCGGCCCAGCCGGCCCTGGCGCCGCGCCTGCGCCGGGTTCACGTAAGCGGCGCCGTGCATCACGATCAGGCGCCGGCGGGCGTTGTCGTTGAAGCCGGGGTCGAGCCCGTCCATGCGCAGCGAGTAGCCGTTGCCGCCGACGTAGGTGTCGGCGGTGGCGAACAGGCCGAGGCTGCTCTGGTGGCTGCCGTCGCGGTTGGAAAATGCGGTGGCGAGATTCTCGCCGCTGCCGCGGCCGTGGGCGACGTGCTCGTCGTACAGCAACGTGCCGCGGTGCAGGTCGAACACCCACAACCGCGGCTGGGTCGAGGGCCGGGTGTAGTCGATCACCGCCAGCCGCGGCGCGTCGGCGATGTCGCCGGCGGCCAGCGCGCAGCTGCGCGCTTCCAGCGCCAGCGCCAGCACGCCGCGGTCGGCAGCCGGGGCCAGCCGCGACAGCCGCGCCAGCAGCGCGGCGTTGCGGTCCTCGGCGGTCGGCGCCGATACGGATGCCGGGTGCGGGGCCGGCGCGGCCGCGGGTGCAGGCGGCCGCGCGGTGGCGGCGGTCGCCGCGCGCGGCGCGGAGGCGCTGCTGGCGGCCAGCACGACCGCCGTCAGCCCGCTCAGGGCAAGATGAAAACGCGACATGCGCCGCAGGATAGCGGCCTCAGTCGCCGGCCGGCTGAACCGGGGGCGCGGGCTCGGCCTCGAGCACGGTCCGGTCGGCGGCGGCATCGACCTGCGCGGCCACCTGCGGCCCCAGGGCCTCGCCGGTCACCACCAGGGTCGCGCCCGGCGCCAGCGCGTCGTACAGCGCCGCGGCGAACGCCGGCGCCAGCTGCAACCGGCCGTCGCGGACTGCAGCGACCAGCGCATCGGCGCCCGCGTCCGGCGCGGCGGCGGTCGCCTCCATCCAGCGCCGCGCCGGGCGGCCCGGCGCCAGCGTGCTGGCGCCGCTGCCGTTGCCGTCCAGCAACACCCAGGCGCGGGTACCGGTAAACGCCGGGCCCTGCCAGCGCACCGGCGCGCGGCCGATTTCCACACCCTGGCGCAGCACCGCGAGGGCGCCGTCGCGCAGGCTCAGGACCACCGTCAGCGGCCCGTCCGGCGCCAGCTCCGGCTGCCAGCGGTAGCCGGCGATGCCGACCGCCGGCGCCGGCCGCGGCTGCCCGGTGCCCGGCGCCACCGGCGCGAACCAGCCCGGATAGGTCACGCTGGGCGCGTGCGAGACGGCGTCGGCGATCACCACGGTCATGCCGCGCGCGGTGGTCGCGAACAGCAACTCGGAGAACTTGTACGGCAGGCGCACGCAGCCGTGCGAGGCGGGATAGCCCGGCAGCTTGCCGGCATGCAGCGCGATCCCGTCCCAGGTCAGCCGCTGCATGAACGGCATCGGCGCGTTGTCGTAGAGGTTGGAGTAGTGCTCACGGCGCTTCTCCAGGATGGTGAACACGCCGGTCGGGGTTTCGTGCCCGGGCATCCCGGTGCTCACCGTCGACACGCCGATGCGCACGCCGTTGCGGTACACGTGGGCGCGCTGCTCCGGCAGGCTGACCACCACCACCACCGGCCCGCTCGGCGCCAGCTGCGGCATCCACACGAATTCGCCCGGCGCCAGCACCGGCTCGGCCGCCACCGCCGGCAACGCCGCGACCAGCAGCAGCACGCGCGCCAGCCAGCGGCGTGCGCGCGCAACGGGGACGAGGCGTGCAAGACCCATGGCGACAGTCTGCGCAGGACGCGGCGCGCGGATCTTGATCCGGGTCAACCGTCGCGGCGCGGCAGGCATGCGGCAGCCGCCGCAACGCTTGCATGCGGCCGCCGTCAGGCCGCGACGGTTCCCGCCGGCCAGCGCGTGCGCTGGCGACGACGGCCGGCACGACGGGCCCGCGTCAGGCCGCCGACTCGGCTTCGGCCGGCGCCGCGGACCGCGCCGGCCCGGGCGGACGCAGCCAACGCCGGCGGATGGCGCGATCGCAGGGGTCGGTGAAATAGCGCGCCAGCAGCGCCCCGAGCGCCCAGCACAGCGCCACCGCCGGCAGATACCACCAGAAGCCGCTGCGCAAATCCGCGCCGGCGGCCCGGAACAGGGCGACCACCGCGAACACCACGAACATGTGGGTCAGATAGATCTCGTAGCTCAACCGCCCCTGCACCCGCAGCCAGCCCAGGCCGCGACGACCGGCGCGCGGCGCCAGCTGCTGGCGCCAGTGCAGCCCGACCAGCAGGACGGCGACGGACAGCGTGAGCAGCAGCATCGTGCCGTTGCCCAGCGCGCGCCACAGCCACGGCCCGCACAGCAGCGCCGCGGCCAGACCGCCGCCGCCCAGCCCGCACAACGCGCCGGCCAGCGCCCGCCGTGGCCGCACCCGGGCTGCCGTCAGCGCGGCGCAGACGCCCGCCGCGATCGCGGCCATGCCCGGCAGATAGGCCTTCTCCTGCCAGATCTCGTTGCTGCCCGCGAGCGCCGCCAGCGCCAGCGGCAGCGACACGGCGCCCAGCAGCAGCGCCGCGAACAGCACCCGCGCATCGCGCAGCAGCAGGCAGGCCAGCGGAAAGCCGAGATAGAACGCCTCCTCGATCGACAGCGACCACAGCACGTCCCAGTTGCCGGGCAGGTAGCCGGTGACGCCCTCGTACCAGTTCAGGTGCAGCCCCAGCGCCGCCAGCAGCGCGCGCCCGAGCGACTGCTGCGCACCCGCGATCACGTAATCGGGTGTCCCAGCCAGGTGCAGCACGGACAGCACCGCCAGCAACGCCAGCAGCAGCGGCAGGATGCGAGCGGCGCGGCGCAGGTAGAAAGCGCGCGCATCGATCCGCGCCAGCGCGCCCCAGCGGCCGAGCGCATGCGTGGCGATCAGGAATCCGGAGATCACGAAGAACACGAACACCGCGCTGTAGCCGTTCCAGCTCAGGGCCGCGAGGAGGCGCCCGGGCACGAAGTCCGCGAGTGCGGTCTGCTTGAGCGGGATCCGCAGCGCGAGGTGATGCAGCACCACCAGCAGGATCGACAGCCCGCGCAGCGCGTCGATGCCGGGGTTGCGGGGGAAGGCGGCGGCGGACGGTGCGGCGTCGGGCATGGCGGGGCGGCGGGTGCGGCCGGCGCGGCGGCGGCCGCGCTCGGGCGTGGAGGAAAGCCAGCGACGGCGGAAGGTCGGCGTGCCCCGCTTCCCGGTCCCCGCGAACGGCGGGGTTCGCGGCGGGAACCGCGCCGGCCGCCGCCGCCGCCGCGGGCGGCTGCGTTCCCGGCCGCGGGGGTCGGGGCGCTAGGTCATTTGCGTGCGGCGAAGATCCGCGACAGCCGGTCCGGGACACCGTCGATCCGCTGCAGGTGCGGATAGCGCAGGCCGCCGCGGTAGTCGAGGACGACCGTGCGATAGCGGTCGAACTCCTTCACCAGCAGGCGGATCGGTGCGTTGCCATTGGCCGCCGCCTTGACCGCGTCCTCCAGCACTTCCGGCGCGTAGGCCTGGTCGTTGACCGCCACCAGCGTGGTGCCGCTGCCCAGGCCGGCATCGAACGCCGGGCTGTCCCAGCGCACGTCGCCGATGGCGCCGTCCTTGTCCAGCGTCAGCCCCAGCGAATACACGAAGTCGGCGCCGCCGCGGGCGTCCTTCATCCGCGCCTTGGCGTAGGCGTTGGGCGTGTCCTCGTACACCAGCTTCCAGCCGCTGGCTTCGAGCCCGCCGGTGAGGCCGACGCGGCCGTCCAGGCGGTCGCGCAGGAACGTGGCCCAGTCGTACGGCAGCACCGCATCGAGGGTCGCGACCACGTCGTCGAAGGTGTAGGTGTCCTGCACCGCCCATTCGCCGTCGTTGACGCCGAAGAAGGCGCGGGCGAAATCGTCCAGCGACTTGCGGTCGTGGCTGCGGTTGCGGATCAGCGCGTCGGCCTCGAGCCAGATCAGCTGCCCGGCCGAGTAGTAGTCCTCGCTCATCTGGTAGTTGCGGTAGGCACGCGGCGCGCGCGAGGCGATGATCGGGTCGTTGGTGGTGTCCTGCACGTTGCGCCAGGCCAGGCCCGGGCGGTTGTCGGCGTAGGTCGCCGCGACCAGCGCCAGCGCGTCGCGCGAAGCCTCCGGCGGGCGCAGGCCGCCGCGCGCGGCGAGCACGTTGCCCCAGTACTGGGTCTGGCCCTCGTACACCCACAGCAGCGAGTCCTGCATCGGCACGTTGTAGTTCGGCGTCCACAGGTCGGCCGGACGCCGGTACTTGCCGTTCCAGGAGTGCACGAACTCGTGCGCCAGCAGGTCGGTGAAGCCGGCCTTCTCGTTCCAGCCGGTGAAATAGTCGGTGCCCACGCCGTTCTCGCTGGAACGCTGGTGCTCCAGGCCGTTGCCGCCCATCTGCGCGGACAGCGAGAACAGGAACTGGTAATGGTCGTAGTGCTGGGCGCCGAACAGCTTCAGCGCCTGCGCCACCATCGCCTGGTGCTGCGCGATCTGCTTCGGCTTGGTCTCCAGGTACTTGGCGGCGTCGGCGATCACGCCCAGCCGCACCGGCACCGCGCTGCCGGCCGGAGTCAGGTCGATCTGCCGGGCGTGGCGGCCGGCGTACACCGGCGAGTCGGCGAGGATGTCCAGCGGCACGTCCTCGTAGTCGACGGTGTCGCCGGTGCGCCCCTCGACCGCCAGCGCGGTGAACGCGGTCCAGCCGGCCGGGTAGGTCACGCGCGGATCGAAGCGGATCTGCGCCGCGTAGTGCCCGGCCGGATACAGCAGCGTGGAGATCCACTGCAGGTTGAGCATCTGCGGGGTCATCACCACGCGGCCCTGCGCGCGGTCGGTCGCGGTGAGGAAGTCGAACTGCGCGGTGATCGTCTGCACGCCTTCGGGCACGGTGAGGTGGAACGCGTGCACGTCGAGCGGGTCGCGGGTCCACGCCAGCTTCTGCCCGTTGGCGACGAAGGTGATGCCGGCGACCTTGTCGATCGCCCCGCGCGGCGAATGCCCGCCGGGGATCCATTCCGGATACAGCAGGGTCAGCGCGCCGGGCTGCACCGGGATGGTCTGGGTCACGCGGAAGATGCGCTGCGCCAGGTTGGTGGCGTCGACCTCGACCTTGATCGTGCCCGGCGCGTACGGGGTGTCCTGCGGCGCCGGCACCGCGGCCTGCAGGGCGCCGGCGAAGGCGAGCGCGAGGACGGACACGGCAAGGCGGCGATACGACATCGGAATTCCCCCGGCGGACGGACAGCGTTCCATCCTAGCGGCCGCGCGCCGCGCCGCCCCTGCCAAAAGGCACGGAGCGCGCGGCGAGGATCGCCAGCCGCGCTGCCGGCGACACCGCCCCCGGACGCCGCCGTGCACGGCGCCAGTGGCGGCGTTCTCAGGGGCGCATCGATCCCGTTTCCACGAACCGCTGGTGCCAGCTCAAGGCCTCCCTGAGCAGGTGCGGGGTGTGCTTGCCGTAGCTCTCGCGGCAGGCGCGGTCGAAGTAGTCCTGCAGCAGCGGCCGGTAGTCCGGATGCGCGCAGCGCTCGATCACCAGCCGCGCCCGCTGCTTGGGCGAGAGTCCGCGCAGGTCGGCCAGGCCCTGCTCGGTGACCAGCACCATCACGTCGTGCTCGGTGTGGTCGACGTGGCTGACCATCGGCACCAGGCTGGAGATCGCGCCGCCCTTGGCGGTGCTCGCCGACATGAACACCGACAGGTAGCCGTTGCGGGCGAAGTCGCCGCTGCCGCCGATGCCGTTCATGATCCGGCTGCCGGCGACGTGGGTGGAGTTGACGTTGCCGTACAGGTCGGCCTCGAGCATGCCGTTCATGGCGATGCAGCCCAGGCGCCGGATCAGTTCCGGATGGTTGGAGATCTCCTGCGGCCGCAGCACGATGCGCTGGCGGTAGAAGTCGACGTTGGCGTTGAACTCGGCGATGCCGTCGGGGCTGAGCGAGAACGAGGTCGCCGAGGCCACCCGCAGCACGCCCTCGCGCAGCAGCCGCAGCATGCCGTCCTGGATCACCTCGGTGAACGCGGTCAGGTCGCGGTAGCCGCCCTCGGCCAGGCCGGCGAGCACCGCGTTGGCGATGTTGCCCACGCCCGACTGCAGCGGCAGCAGGGTGTCGCCGAGGCGGCCGCGGCGGCGCTCGTGGGCGAGGAATTCCAGCAGGTGGCCGGCGATGCGCTGCGAGGTCGCGTCGGGCGCGGCGAACGGCGAGTTGCGGTCGGGCGCGTCGGTCGCGACCACGGCCACGACCTTGGCCGGATCCACCCGCAGGTACGGCTCGCCGATGCGGTCGTCGGCGGCCAGCAGCGGGATCGGCTTGCGCTGCGGCGGCAGCGCGGTGCCGTAGTAGATGTCGTGCATGCCCTCCAGCGCCGCCGGCTGCCAGGCGTTGACCTCCAGGATCACCTGCTCGGCCTGGTCGAGCCAGGTCTTGTTGTTGCCGACCGAGGACGAGGGTACCAGGCGGCCGTCGGCGCGGATGCCGGCGACCTCCACCAGCGCCACCTCGACCGGGCCGAAGAACCCGAACCAGGTGTATTGCGCGACGTGGCTGAGGTGGATGTCGATGTAGTCCAGGGTGCCGGCGTTGATCTGCGCGCGCAGGGTCGGGTCGGACTGGTACGGCAGGCGCAACTCCATGCCGCGGGCGTGGGCCAGCACGCCGTCGAGTTCGGGCGCGGTGGAGGCGCCGGTGAGCACCTGCACCCGGAACGCCTGGCCGGCGGCGTGCGCCTGCTGCATGCGCGCGGCCAGCGCCTGCGGCACCGCCTTGGGATAGCCGGCGCCGGTGAAGCCGCTCATGGCCACGGTGTCGCCGGGCCGGATCAGCGCCGCGGCGTCGGCCGCGGACATCAGCCGCGCACGCAGCCGCGGGTCGAGGATGCGGTCGGACATGGCGGCCTCCGGGATGCGGCGGTGCCACCAGTCTACGGCGCGGCGGCACGCCGTCGGCCACGCCGACGGTTGACGCGCGGCACACGCCGTCGGGGCGATGCTGGCGGTCCGTTGCGCCCCGGAGGATCGCCATGGCCAGGAACCCGCCGCCCGTGATCGCGCGCGAGGCCACCGTCGGGACCGGCTGCGGCTGAGGTGGACGGACCCCGTCGACGCGGCATGCCTGGGCTAGACTCGCGCGATCCGCACGGGAAGGGCCGCATGCGTCGATACGCTTGGATGGTGGTGGCGCTGGCGCTGGCGGCGTGGTGGCTGGGGCCGCCGCGGGCGCCGACAGCCGCTTCCGCGCCGACACTTCCGGTCGCGACCGAAGCGCCCACCGCGCGCACGCCATGGCCGGCCGACCTGCCGCCGGAAGCACTGGCCACGCTGCAGCGGATCCAGCGCGGCGGGCCGTTCCCGCATCGCCAGGACGGCGGCACGTTCGGCAACCGCGAGCGCCTGCTGCCGCCACAGCCGCGCGGCTACTACCGCGAATACACGGTGGCCACGCCGGGAGCGCACGACCGCGGCGCACGCCGCATCGTCGCCGGCGGCGACCCGCCGGTGGAGTTCTTCTACAGCGCCGACCACTACCGCAGCTTCCGCCGCATCGCCGCGCCGGCGCACCGCGACGCCGGAGGCGCGCCATGAGCGACGCCGCGGTCGCGCTGCGCGCGCTGCTGGCCGACGCCAGCCAGTGCGGCGCGTATTACGTCGACGCCCGCGACCGCGAGTCGCTGGCGGCGGCGGCGCGGGGGCTGGAGTTCGCGCTGGCGCCGCTGGATTTCGCCGGCTGCGCGAGCAAGGACGACGTCCTGGCGCGGTTCGCGCGGGCGCTGAAGTTTCCGGAATGGTTCGGCGGCAACTGGGACGCGCTGGCCGACTGCCTGTCCGACCTGTCGTGGTGGCCGGCGCCGGGCTACGTGCTGCTGCTCGAACACGTGGACGCCTGGCGCACGGCGCAGCCGCAGCTGTACGACACCGTGCTGGCGATCCTGGAGGACGCCGCCGCCGCCTGGACGCGGCAGCGCAAGCCGTTCTGGGCGCTGATGCCGCTGCCGGCGGATGCGCTGGCGACGCTGGACGCCGACTGAGCGAGGGCCGGCGCCGCGCCGCCGCGCTCAGATGCGGTCGTCGATCCCGCGTACGCCCGCGGCCTTGGCGCAGTGCGCGCAGCAATAGAACACGCCGGCGTGCTCGCTGCCGTGGCCGACGATGCGGCAGCCGCAGTGCGCGCAGGTCGGCGCCAGCGCCTGGATCGCGCATTCGAACGAGTCGAAGGTGCCGCTATCGTTGAAGGTGGTGACGGTGAACGCCTTGTCGTAGTCGTTGCCGCAAACATCGCATCTGGCCATGGCGCGCGCTCGGCGGGACGGGCGGCCAGTGTCGGCCGCGGCGGTGTCGCGCAGGGGTGAAGGCGCGCGCGGCGCCTGCCGCCACTCCCCTCCGCGTGCTGCGCGCCGCACGCACCCGCGGGCGGCACCGGCCCGATCCACGCCGCACGGCCGCGGCCCGCCCGCGACGAAGCGCTTCCGGGCGCCTATGCCGCGTGCGGCACCGGCGCCGGCACGCGCGCGTAACGCCACGCCAGCAGCACCGCGCCGCCGAGCAGCCCCGCGGCGATCAGGAACGGCGCGCCGGGCAGGTGCAGCGGCGCCTGCGGCCCGATGCACCAGCCGAAACTGCCGGCGAAGATGCCGGGGCCGACGATCCCGGCCAGCGACACCAGGCTCATCAGCGCGCCCTGGATGCGGCCCTGCACCTCGCGCCCGACCTGGCGCGTGATCAGCGCCTGGGTCGCGGGCGCGGCCAGGCCCCAGATCGCGCTGACCGGAATCCCGAGCAGGAACATCCAGCCACGGCCGGCGGCCGCGTAGATCGCGAAGCCGGCCGCGCCGCAGGCCAGGCCCAGCAGCAGCGCGCGGCGCTCGCCCCACGCGCGCACCGCGCGCCCGACCAGCCCGGCCTGCACGATCACGCTGCACACGCCCACCGCCGCCAGCACCCAGCCGACCTCGCGCGGGCCCCAGCCGTAGCGGTAGTCGGCGAACAGCACGAAGATGCTCGGGTACACGTAATGCGCCAGGTTGGCGATGAACACCACCGCCGCCAGCCCGAACACCTGCGGGTAGCGCCGCAGCAGCGCCAGCGCGCCCAGCGGGTTGGCGTGCGACCAGTCGAACCGCTGCGCGCGCTTCTCCGGCGGCAGCGATTCGGGCAGCACGAACAGGCCGTAGCCGAAGTTCAGCAGCGCCAGCCCGGCGGCGCACCAGAACGGCAAGCGCAGGTGCACGTCGCCGAGCCAGCCGCCCAGCAGCGGGCCGACGATGAAGCCCAGTCCGAACGCGGCGCCGATCAAGCCGTAGCTCCTGGCGCGCTGTTCCGGCGCGGTGATGTCGGCGATGTAGGCGTTGGCGGTGGTGAAGCTGGCCGCGGTGATGCCGGAAACGACGCGGCCCAGCAGCAGCCACGGCAGCGTATTGGCCAGCGCCATGAACACGAAGTCCAGGCCCAGCCCGAGGCACGACAGCAGGATCACCGGCCGCCGGCCGTAGCGGTCCGACAGCGCCCCCTGCAGCGGCGCGGAGAAGAACTGGATCGCCGCGAACACGGTGCCGAACACGCCGACCCAGTACGCCGCGTGCGCGGTGTCGCCGCCGACGAAATCCTCGATCAGGTGCGGCAGCACCGGGATGATCACGCCGAACGCCAGCACGTCGATCAGCACGGTGACGAAGATGAAGGCGAGCGCGGCGCGGCGTCGGGCGGGCCCCGCGGGCTGCGGGGGAAGGGATGGGATCGGCTCGCTCACGGGGGGCCTTGCGGGTCGAAGGCCGCGCAGTCTAGCGCCGCGCGCCGGCCCGGCCGCGCGCACGGCGCCCGCGGCGGCTCAGCGGCCGGGGCCGACGTCGATGAACTGCAGGAACTCGGCGCGGGTGCGCGCGTCCTCGCGGAAGCTGCCCAGCATCTTCGAGGTGATCATGCCGACCCCGCGCTTGTGCACGCCGCGGGTGGTCATGCATTCGTGCGCGCCCTCGATCACCACGCCGACGCCGCGCGGATTCAGCACGCGCTGGATGCAGTCGGCGATCTGCGCGGTCATCTTCTCCTGCACCTGGAACCGGCGCGCGTAGGCATCGACCACGCGCGCCAGCTTGCTGATGCCCACCACCTTGCCGTCGGGCAGGTAGCCGATGTGCGCCTTGCCCACGATCGGCGCCATGTGGTGCTCGCAGTGGGATTCGAACTCGATGTCGCGCAGCACGATCAGCTCGTCGTAGCCGGCGACCTCCTCGAAGGTGCGGGCGAGATAGTCGTCCGGATCCAGCGCGTAGCCGCTGAACCAGTCGCGGTAGGCCTCGACCACGCGCTTGGGGGTGTCGAGCAGGCCTTCGCGCGCCGGATCCTCGCCGGCCCAGCGCAGCAGCGTGCGGACCGCGTCCTCGGCCTGCTGCTGGCTGACGTCGGCGCGAAACGGGGGCGGCTCGGCTGTGCTCATCGGCAGGCTCTCGTCGGCACGGCCCGGACAGGGCGGGGTTGGCATCCTACTACTGCGGCCCCGCCGCGGCCGCCCGCGCCTGCCCGCGCGTGGCGTGGATCAGTGCAGCGCGCCGGCGCGCGCCGTGCGCCGCTGCCGCGCTTCTTCCAGCGACTGCCAGGCGTGCGCCACCGCCGGCCGTGCCTGCTGCCAGTGCAGCCGCGAGCCGAACCGCGCCGCCGCTTCCCAGTCGCCCTGCAGCTGCGACTCCACCGCCTCCAGCGGCTGCCCGCGGTGCGCGGCCCAGGTGTCCAGGCCGTAGCGGTAGGCGGGCTTGTAGTCGTGCCAGTCGTGGCCGGCGACGTAGTACGGCATGGTGCGGAAGATCTGCTGGAAATGGCCCAGGTCGCGGCGCGGATCCGCCGCTTCCGAAGCGCGGTTGCCGGCCACCGCCCCCAGCACGCCACCCACCGCCGTACCCACGGCCAGCCCGGCCGCGCCCGCCAGCACCGCACCGAGCGCGGCGCCCACGCTGCCGCCCAGCAGCGCGGCGCTGCCGGCGCCGAGGACGTGGTTCTTCTTGAGCGTGCTCATGGCGGACTCCTGCAGGCAGCGTGACGACGCTACGGACGCCCGCGTGCAGTGCCGGTGAATCCGCGACCGGGCGCGCGAAGGTCGCCATGCCGCACCCGCGTGGCGCCGCGCCGGTGCAACCGTCGCCGTGCACCGCCGGCGCCGCTGTCGGCCATATCCGGGCCGCGCGCCGGGGCGCCGCACCCGCGGCTCAGCGATAGGCGCGATCGGCGTCCCCCGGCAATGCGCGCTGCAGGCGGTGCCAGCCGTCGCGCACCGCGTCGCGGGCCTCGGCCCAGGCCAGGCGCGAACGTGCGCGGGCGTGCGCCCAGTCGCGCTCCAGCTGCGCCTCGACATCCTCGAAGCGCTGCCCGCGGTACTGGCCGTAGGTGTCGTAGCCGTACTGGTAGGCCGGCTGGTAGTCGCTCCAGTCGCGGCCGCTGGAGTAGTACGGCTGGCTGCGGTAGTTGGCCTGGAAGTACTGGCTGTAGTCGTTGGGGCCGATCGCGGCCGCCGCGGCCTCGCCGGCGACCGTGCCGACCACCGTGCCCGGCTCGGCGACCGAGCCGACCACCGCGCCCGTCACCGCGACGGCGTCCGCGCCGACGCCCTCGCCAGTGTCGTGGCCCTGCTTGTTGCTCATGGTGCTGCTCTCCTGGTCTGGTGTCGCCGGCGCGCGCACTGCGCATGCGCCGGCGCTGTCATCGTCGCCACGCACGGGTATCGCGAGAGTGAAATGCGCCCGCGTTCAGCCCTCACGCATGGACAACAACCGTTCCGCGTGCGCGCGCGCCGCGGGACCTCGCGATGCGGCCATCCGCTTCATCGCGCGGCAACGCCGCGCGTGGATGATCGGACGCCCCGCCCGCACGGAGCCCCGCCATGCCCACGTCCGCACGCCATACCGAAATCGAGCGCCTCGAGCGCGCCTTCTGGCAGTCGATGGTGGACCGCGACCCGTCGGTGGCCACCGGCATGATCACCGAGCCCGCGCTGATGGTCAGCGGCCACGGCCCGATGACTTTCGACCGCGCCGGCTACACCCGCATGGCCAACGACGAGCAGCACCGCCTGCTGGACTACACGCTGTCCGACATGGACGTGCTGTTCCCGACCGAGAACGTCGCCATCGCCACCTACCGCGCCCACCAGAAGGTGGCGATGGACGGCCAGCCGCTGGAGTTCGACTCGATCGACTCCTCGACCTGGGTGAAGGTGGGCAACGCGTGGCAGTGCGCCGCGCACACCGAGAGCGAGGCCAAGCCGATGCCGGCGCGGCCGTAAGCGCGCGGCTTACGCCGCCGCCTGCGGCGCGCCGAAGCCCTTGCCGTAGATCCCGGAACGGTCGAAGCAGCACGCGCGGCGCTGGCCCGACGCGAGCTTGTCGATGGCCACCGCCAGGCGCTTGCCGCGCGTCTGCGCCTGCTTGCCCGACGTGATCCAGGCGATCCAGTCGCGCCGCGCCCGCGGCGTGATGTCGGCCCAGGTCGCCCCGGCGGCCGGATCGGCCGCAAGCGCCTGGCGCAGGTCGGCGGGCACCTTGGGTTCGGGTTCCTGCCCGACCGGCGCGATCGTAAGCGTCACGCTGTCGCCGACTGCGGCGCCGGCCGCCTCGCGCAGGGCCCTGGGCACCTTGAGCCAGTGACTGGCCTGGCCATCGGGTTCCAGCGTGGCTTGGAAGGGATGACCGTTGAGGGTGCCTTCGACGCTCGTCATGGAGCGCGTCGGCAGCTTGGTGCTGGCGCTTGCGGGCAGCACGAGGAAGGTCCAGGTCGCGCTTTTGGGACTCGCCGGGCGCGACAGGTTTGCCTTGAAGCGGATCTTGTCGGCGGTCTTGGTCATGGCGACACCTGTTCGACATCCCCCAAAGCTCACAAAAGAGTAGGTGCCGGATCGTCTGCGAGTCGGGCCATATATTCGTCTTTAATAGGCAGCATGGGTTCATAAAGCCGATGATAGGCATTCCCAACGGCGCCACTGAAGAGTCGCAAGATTGGTCTATTTTCTTCTGGACCCGATTTGAGGACGTGAGTCGTTGATATTCCCGGGTAGGGGTCAACGTAGACAATCTCCCTAATGCCCAGCTGAAAAGCTTTTTTGGAGCACAGTTCACAGGGGCTAGCAGTGGTATAGAGAAAGCCCCCCTCAATCCCGCTGTTGCCATACTTTGCTAATTGAAGAAAAGCATTTTCCTCTGCATGCAGTGACCTTGTGTGAACCTGATTCTCCTTGTCTGTAACAGTGTTATATGCATCCTTGAAGCAAAAGGGGCAAGGCAAGCCAAGCGCTGTCTTTAAGGGCCCTGCGTGTTCGAACTTCTTGGACAAATGTCTCCGAAACTCAACATTGGTGGTCTCGTATTCACTGAAAGCCAAAGCATCGTGACTGTTTAGCAGGGTTCCAACATCCCTTAGCAGGCAAGGTACCTGACCTTTAGGTACATCATTCCAACCGACTGCCTTGATCGACGAGTGCGCATCAGAGACTGCTGCTCCAACCTGCCGGGAAATGCATCCGCTATTGAGTTTTGCGACAAATGCGAGCTGCATGCAACGTTCATCGGGAGTCGGAGTAACCAAACCCGGCCGAAGCATTAGAGCAACGTAACGAACAATCTGCCGATACAGAATCAACCGCGTCCTAGCGAACGCGTCCGGCTTACCGGGATTCCTGAAGAATAGGTCAGCTTTTTGGATGCATTCCTGCAAGTTCTGAGAGACAAAATTTCCATAATTGCCGAGCGATTTCTTGGAGTATTCGCGCACGTCTAGAGCGTCAACATCCCGCTTTGGAATACTCAAATTAGCTAACCTGGCTTTGCGGTCTTCGTCATCCGATGTCACCGCGATTGCAAAAAAAGCGGCGAATTGGTCCCGCAGATATACGAGTTCCAGAGGGTTTCTAACCGCATCAATCACTACTCTAGTGCTCTTTGTGCCGTTTGCGCGATCCCACAATCCCGCGGCTTTGACAATTCGCTTAACTCTTGTAATAAGAGCGAAGACTTTTGACGGATTGACGACCGAAGATATCGCCGATCCGCTCAGTCGAATATTGTCTCCCAACGTTTGAAATAGAGGCGCATATTTGTTCCCGAGGGCGGCTCTAATTCTATCTGCAGAGTCCTTAAGGGGTTTTTCATAAAACTGCCAAGCTAAAACCGATCCTGCCCGGTCATGTTTCACAGACAGCTGTTCAAATGCAGGGAAGGTGGGTTCTGCGTGAAGCAGTTGGTATTCGCTTTTGATTGCTGCAATGCTAGCTTCAAGTTTTTGCTTCTTGAAAAAATCTTCAATTTGACCCCATTCTTCAAGGATCAAAAAGCTAAAAATCACAGTGGAAACGGAAATTGCCTTGAACGGTACCCACTGCGCGCGCAGGAAGTTATGACAAATATTAAACTTCCTTAGTTCTGCGCCTGCTAGTCCGTCCGTGGAAACGGGCAGGTCTGAAATTGACCGAGTCATCGCCTCGGCCGTGGTACTGCAGCCGCTCCCGGTGCGGCCGGTCAGGGCCACCACCAAAAAATCAAGCCGCTCTGCATAGACTTCTTCTATGCCTAAAGTAAGGTCGCGTCCCATGCTCGCCCCCCGTGATCCTCGCGCGAATTTATCACGCCCTTGACAAGCGCATACGCGTGTGTGACCGGATCGCCGTGCCGCAGTCACCCTTTCCCAATCACGTCACAATCAAATAGCCCGCGACTGGTGCGGGCTCTTGGGTCACGCGATAACGCCTTGAATTGCTTTAGTCACCGTTAGTGACCTAGCAGAGATCAAACCTCCGACACGAGGATTTTCAATCCCCGTCGAGAACAACATGGGATTCGCCCAACCGCCACCCCAACCCCGACCACCGGCTCGCGTGCCGCCCCAGCGCGGCGGCGATGACCTCCGCGCTCCCCGCCACATGCAGCTCGCGCCGCGCGCGGGTGATCGCGGTGTAGACCAGCTCGCGCGAGAGCACGCGGCTGTCGTGCGCGGGCAGCAGCAGCCAGACCTCGTCGAACTCCGAGCCCTGGGCCTTGTGCACGGTCATGGCGAAGGCGCTGTCGTGCGCGGGCAGCGCGGCGGGGTGGAAGGCGCGCGGGGCGTCGGGCGTGTCGCCGGGGAACCAGGCCATGACGCTGCCGTCGGCGTCGCGGAAGCAGATGCCGATGTCGCCGTTGAACAGGCGGTGGCGGTAGCTGTTTTCGGTGATCAGCAGCAGGCGGCCGTGGAAATGCGGGCTGGCGGCCGGGCCGTAGCCGGCGCCGCGGCGCGGGCCGTGGCTGCCGCTCTGGGCGAGCAGGGTTTCGATGCGGGCGTTGAGGGTGCGCGCGCCCTGCGGGCCGTCGCGCACGGCGGTGAGCAGGCGCAGGTGCGCGGCCAGCGCCAGCGCCTGCGCCGGGCTGTCGGCAGCGGCCAGCGCGCGCCAGTGCGCGAGCAGGCGCTCGCGGTGGGGCTGCGGGCCGCGACCCTGCAAGGGGTCGGCCAGCCCCGGGTGGAAGTGGACGCTGGAGAGCGTGCCGCCGCGCAGCAGCGCCAGTGCCGCGGCGCTGTCGCCGTCGCGCACGGCGGCGGCGAGCGGCGCGAGCTGCAGCGCGTCGTGCTGGCGCCAGCCGCGTTGCAGGTGGACGCGGCGGCCGGGGAAGGCGTCCGCGCCCGCGGCGCGGAGGATGCCGCTGAGGACGTCGCCGGCTTCCACCGAGGGCAGCTGGTCGGGGTCGCCGAGCAGCACCAGGCGCGCGCCGTCGGGCACGGCTTCGACCAGCTTGGCCATCAGCGGCAGGTCGATCATCGAGGCTTCGTCGACCACCACCACGTCGTGCGGCAGCGGGTTGTCGGCGTCGTGGCGGAAGCGCGGGCTGTCGGGGATGGTGCCGAGCAGGCGGTGCAGGGTGGTGCCGGTGGTGGGCAGGGCGCCGACGAGGGTCGCGTCGATGCCTTGCGCGGGCAGCGCTTGCAGGGCGTTGCGCACGCTTTCGGCCATGCGCTCGGCGGCGCGGCCGGTGGGCGCGGCCAGCGCGATGCGCGGCGCGGCGCGTCCGGCCTGGCGCGCCTGCGCGGCCAGCAGGACCAGCAGGCGCGCGATGGTGGTGGTCTTGCCGGTGCCCGGGCCGCCGGTGACGAGCAGCAGCGCATGGCGCAGGGCGAGGGCGGCCGCGGCGGCCTGGCGGTCCTCGCCGTCCGCGGCCTGCGGGAACAGTCGGGCGGTCAGTGGAGCGAGCGCGTCGCTGCCGGCGGCCGCGGGCGGGTGCGCGCCGATGCGCCGCAGGCCGGCGGCGAGGCGGCGCTCGTACTCACGGTAGCGGCGCAGGTACAGCAGGCCGGGCGCGCCTTCCCACACCAGCGGGCGGCCGGCGTCGGAGGTTTCCGCGGCGTCGCCGGGCGTGGCGACCCAGCGCGAGGCGGCGAGTTGCCGTTGCCAGGCGTCGGCGGCGGGCCAGGGCAGGTCGCGGGGGTTGTCGACGAGCCCCTGCGGCGACGCCGGATCGAAGCCGGCGTGGCCCTGGGCAACGGCGAGCGAGGCCAGCGCGGCGGCGGCGAGCACGGCATCGGGCGTGTCGGGGTCGAGCCGGCGCAGGCTTTGCGCCAGCGCGTGATCGAGCGTGCGCAAGGCGCCGGCGTGCCACAGGGCGTCGAGCAGCGGCGTGGCGGTCATGCCGGTGCCTCCGCGCGCTTCCGCATGCCGGCGTCGCGATCGCGCGGCCGGGGGCCGGGTTCGCCGGCGAACAACGCGTCGAGGGCATGGATCAGCTCCGGCGCGAAGCGCTGCGCATGCACACCGGGCGCGGGCGCGGCGGCGTGCAGGTCCAGCCCGCGGCAGAACAGGTAGCGGATGCCGCCGAAATCGCGGGCGTAGTCGTAGCCGCCGCCGGCGCCGGCGTCGCCCAGGCGGAAGCGCAGCCAGCGGTGCAACGCGAGGGTGTAGATCAGCGCCTGCAGGTCGTACTCGCTGTGCGCCATCGCCTCGTCCAGCGCGGCGGCGTCGTAGCGCGGCAGGCGGTTGGACTTGTAGTCGAGCACGTACCACTTGCCGGCGTGCACGTAAGTGAGGTCGATCAGGCCGGTCATCAGCCCTTCCAGCCGCTGCCGCAGGCCGAAGCCGCGGCGCTCGCGCAGCACGCCGTGCGCGTGCAGCAGTTGCAGCAGGGCGTCGACGCGGGTGGGCTGCAGGGCGAACTGGAATTCGATTTCGGGGCGGCGCGCATCGGGAGGCAGCTCGCACAACCGCACGCCTTCCGGCAGCGCGACGCGCAGGGTGTGGCCGACCAGCTGCGTGACCAGGGCGCTGCCGGCGTCGAGCACGTCGGCGGCGTAGCCTTCCGCGCGCAGCGCGGCGGCGATGGTGCGGGCTTCGCCGGCCGGCGCGTCCTCGCCCGGTTGCCAACCGCGCCAGGCGGCGAAATCGGCGTGCTCCAGCGCGGCGTGCAGGGCGACGCCGAAGCGCGGGCCAGCAAAGCGCGGGTCGAAGGCGGCGTCGGTCGCCGCGGCAGCGGAGATGTCGCGGACGTCGTCGGCCGCACCATCGTCGGGCGCGGCCAGTTCGTCGCGGCCGCCGGGTGCGGGCAGCGTGGCGGCCGCGGACGGATCGTCGCCGGCCTCGGCGCTGGACAGCTGGGTAAAGCTGTAGACCCACCAGTCGTGCGCCAGCGCGCGCGCGGCGACGCGCGCCGGCGGCACCGCGGCGTCGGACTCGGGCGGCAGCCGCGGCAGGTCGGCGGGCGGCGCGACGGCGTCGAGGACGATGCCCGGCACCGCGGCGAGCGCGTCGCGGTCGCGCAGCAGCGGCGCCAGCGCCGCCTTGTCGTGGTTGAAGAACGGGCCGCTGGCGATCCACAGCGCGTGCCGGGCGCGGGTCATGCCCACGTACAGCAGGCGCGCGTCTTCGGCATGCTGCTCGATCTTCCACGCTGCTTTCGCGTTTTCCCATTCCGCTTCGGGCAGGGGGATGTTCCAGTGCAGGCGGCGCACATTGGCTTCGTGGTGGGCCACGCAATGCCGGCCCGGCGTCGGCTCGTTGCGGCCGATGCCGGCGAACGGCAGGAACACCAGCGGATATTCCAGGCCCTTGCTCTTGTGCAGGGTGACGATCTGCACGCGGCGCGCGTCGGATTCCAGGCGCAGCAGCTGGGTTTCGTCGTCGGGATCGGCCTGCGCGATGCGCCGGCCCAGCCAGTCGACCAGGCCGTGCAGGCCCAACGCCTGCGCCTGCGCTACCTGCAGCGCCTCGGCCAGCTGCAGGTAGTTGCTGACCCGGCGCTCGCCGTCGACCAGGCCGAGCAGGCGCGGCGCGTGCGCGGCGCACAGCTCGCCGACCAGCGCCAGCGGACCGCCGCGCAGCAGGCGTTCACGCCAGGCCAGCGCCTTGCGCTGCCACTCGCGGTGCGCCTCGCCGCCCGACAGGTCGCCGGGTCGGTCCAGCGCGTCGATGGCGGCGGCATCCTCGCCGACCAGCACGGTGGCCAGCGCCGCGCGCAGGCGGCCGTCGTCGCCGCCTTGCAGCAGGGCCAGCAGCAGCGTGTGCAGTTCGCGCGCCTCGCCGGTGGCGAACAGGCTCAGCTTGCCGGCCGCGACTGCGGGGATGCCGACCTCGGCCAGCGCCTGCTGGATGCGGGATGCCTCGTGATGCGTGCGCACCAGTACCGCGATGTCGCCCGGCTGCACCGGGGCGCCGTCGAGGCGGGCGCGGCCGTCGCGCGCCGCGCGCAGCACGCCGTGGATCGCGGCCACGCAGGCGGTGGTGGCGAGCGCGCGCGACTCGTCGGCGCTCCAGGGCTTGGCGTGGCCCTTCGCATCCCGCTGGTTCGGTGCCGGCGCCTGCCACAGCGTGAGCGCGGGCGCCGGCGCGCCGTCGCGCAGGAAGTCCGCATCGCTGCGCTTGCCGCCGGCGACCACCGGATGGAACTCGATGCGCGGATCCACGAACGCGGCCTCGCCGGCCTGCGCGTACAGCGCTTCGATGGCGGCCAGCAGCGACGGCCGCGAACGGAAGTTGTGCGACAGCGCCGGCGCGTGCGCCGCAAGGCGGCCCGCGGCGAGATAGGCGTGCACGTCGCCGCCGCGGAAGCCGTAGATCGCCTGCTTGGGGTCGCCGATCAGGGCGAGAAAGCGCGTTCGCGAGCCATCGGTGCGTGCGCTTTCCAGCGCCGGTGGGCTGGGCCCCTCGGCCGGTCCGTCAGGATCGCTGCCATGCTGCGGCGCCGCCGCTCCGAACACGCGATCGAAGATCTTCCACTGGCGCGCGTCGGTGTCCTGGAACTCGTCGACCAGGGCGGCCGCGTACTGCTTGCGCAGGCCGCGCGCGAGCGCATCGCCGCGCGGGCCGTCGAGCGCGTCGGCGACGCCGTCGATCAGGTCGTCGTAGGTCTGCACCCGGCGCTGGCGCTTGAGCGCGGCCAGGCGCACGCGGGCGTCGTCGCGGATGCGGTGCAGCAGAGCCACGCGGCGGCGGGCCTGGTACGCCTGCACGGCATCGTCGGCCGCGCACCAGGCCGCGAACGCTTCGAACAGCGGCGACGAGGGCACCTGGTCGCGCTTGTCGTCGTGGCAGAAGGTTTGCAGGCGCACGGGGTGCAGCTTGTCCAGGTGGAGCTTGTCGCCCCGCGGCCAGTGGCGGGCCTCGCACCCCGCCTGCAACTCCGCGAAAGCCTTGTCGAAACTGGGGCGCCTGACCCGGCCGCCATGCAGGATCTTGCGGTCGAACGCCTGCGCGATCAGGGCCTGTGCGTCGGCGGCGTGGACGTCGATCGCGGCAATCAGCTTGTCGGCGGCAGCCGAGAGCGCGGGCGCCGGGTCCGCCGGCAGCGGCGCGTCCGGCGGCAGCAGCCGCGGCTCGTGCAGCAGCGCGCGCAGGTCGTCGGCCAGCGCGGCCGGGCCGGTCTTCCACAGCGCGGCGAGGTCGTCGGCGCCGGCCGCGTCGCGGCCGTGCGCGCGCCACAGGTCGGCGGCCAGTTCCGCGCGCAGGTCGCGGTCGTTGGCCAGCAGGGTCGGCGGGTCGAATCCCTGCCCGCTCTCCAGCGCGTGCTCGCGCAGCACGCGCGCGCAGAAGCCGTGGATGGTGAAGATCGCGGCGAGGTCGACTTCCAGCGCGGCCTGCCGCAGCCGGCGCCGCAACGCAGCCTCGCTTTCGCCGCTGCGGGCGCGGTGCGCGTGCAGGATCGCGCGCGTCAGCGCGACCTCGGCGCTGTCGTCGTCGCTCGCCGGCGCATCGACCAGCTCCAGCGCCAGCAGCAGGCGCTCGCGGATGCGCTTGCGCAATTCCTGCGTGGCCGCCTCGGTGAAGGTCACGGCGAGCACCTGGCCCACGCGCAGGCCGCGCTCGACCACCAGCCGCACGACCAGCGTGGCCAGGGTGAAGGTCTTGCCGGTGCCGGCGGAGGCTTCGATCAGGCGCACGCCGTCCAGCGGCAGCTCCAGGTAAGGATCGCGAACGGGCGCGGCGTTCATGCGGCGTCCTCCGCGGCGTCGGCTGCGGGCGGCGCGAGGCCGTCGGGCGCGGTGGCGGGCTGGCCGTGCAGCACCGTGCCGTAGACGGCGAATGCGATCGCGGCGAAGGCCTGCAGCGAGGCGGCATCGGCGAACGGATCGCGGCCGCGCAGCGCCAGCCGCAGCGCGTCGCCGTCGCCCTCGGCCCAGCTGCGCGCACTGCCGCGCCAGCGCGCGGCGGCGGCGCGCGCACCGCGCACGGGGTCGTCGGCCTGGAACAGTTCCCACGCGCTGTACGGCGCGAACGCCAGCGGCCGGCGCAGGCCGTCGGCACGCAGCGCCAGCAGCGCGCGCAATGCGTCGATCGCGGCGTCGGGCGCCAGGAGAGGGCGCGGATACGGACCGATGCCGAGATCCTTGTCGTCGTGGAATTCGACCAGCGGCCTCGCCGCATCCGCCGCGCTGGCCAGCAGCCAGTCCAGCCCATGCCGGATCGCCGACGGCCCGTTGCGCTCGCCGAAGCGCAGCCGCGCGAGGCCCTGCGGCCAGGCGTCGGCGAGGCGGCCGTGCAGGCGCAGCCCGTCGATCTCCACTTCCAGCGGCAACGACTGCGACGGCGCGGCGCCGCGCCACTGCGCGAACCGCTGCGCATACGGCTGCACCTCGGCCAGCACGTCCGCCAGCGCGCGTCGGCCCAGCGGGCCGGACGGCAGCAGGCCGCGTGCGCGCAGCGCGGGATGCAGCGCGGCCGCGTCGTCACCGGCGAGCAGCGCGTCGAACACCGCGCGCTGCAGCTGGTGGCGTTCCAGGCCACGGCCGGGCGCCTGCAGCGGCTCGACGTCTTCGCCCGCCGCGTCCAGCTGCGGCAGGCGCAGGCCCAGGCGCTGGCGCAGGAACTGCTCGGCCGGCGCCAGCAGGAAGCGGCGCAAGGCGTCGAGCGACAGTTCGGTTTCGGCCGCGGGCGGCGGCGCCAGCGCCGCGGTCGCGTCCATCCACGGCGCCAGCGGCGTGCGCGCGCCCGACAGCCGGCCCGCGGCCGGATGCCAGTGCTGGCGGTAGCTGAACTGGCGCGGATCCTCGCTGCCGAACGCGGCCGGCGCGAACGGCTGCAGCGGATGCCGCAGCACCAGCGCCTCGGCGATCGCCGCTTTGTGCTCCGCCCGCTGCGGATCCTCGGCCGCGACGTGGTAGTCCGCCGCCGCCGCGAGCAGTTCCGCCACCACCGCCGAGGGTTCGCGCGCGCTGCCGTCGCGCGGGTCGGCGCCGAGCCAGCTGACGTAGAACACGTCCTGCGCGGCGCCGAACAGCTGCAAGAACAGGTAGCGGTCGTCGTCGCGGGTGGAGCGGTCGCCGGGGCGGCGGCGGTCGGTGCCCAATTCCGCGGTCAGGCGGTTGAGGCCGGCGGCGGGATCGCGACGCGGGAAGTCGCCGTCGTTCATGCCCAGCAGGCAGATGGCGCGGAACGGCAGCAGCCGCAGCGGCACCATGCGCGCGAAGCTGACGCCGCCGGTGAGCAGCGGCGCGCGGGTGTCGGCCGCGCCCAGCGCCGCGGCGAAGTGCGCGCGCACGACTTCGCCCGGCACCGGCGTATCGAACCCCGCACGCGCCGCATCGGCCGCGAAAGCATCGATCAGCGCGCGCAGCCGGTCGAGCGCGCGCTCCGCGTGTTTCGTCGCCGGCGGCCGCGGCAGCAGCGCGTCGAGCAGGCCGAGCAGGCGTTCGCGCCAGCGCGCCGGCGGCAGCGCCTCGCCCAGCGCGCGCTGGGAGCGGGCCAGCACGCGCAGCAAGCGCAGCAGCACGTCGAGCGCGTCCAGCGCGCTGCCTTCCAGCTCCGGCCACGGCGCGACGTGCTGCGCGGTGCCGGCGATTTCGGCGGCGTCGCCGCTGGCGTGGCCGAGCAGCAGCCGGTCCAGCGCGAACTGCCAGGTGTAGGCGTCGTCCTCCGGCGCGCCCCGGCGCGCGCGGTGCGCGGCATCCAGGCCCCAACGCGCGCCGGCCGCGTGCAGCCAGCCGTGCAGGCGCTCGAAGGCAGCGGCGTCCAGGCCCGCCGCTTCCGCCAGCGGCGGACTGGCGAGCAGGTCCAGGGTTTCCTCCAGCCCGAAGCGCGATACCGGCAACGCCAGCAGGCGCAGGAACGCGGCGGCCAGCGGTTCGCCGGCCAGCGGACTGGCGTCGGCCACCGCCCAGGGGATGGTCGGTCCGGAGGCGCCCTCGCCGCGGCCGTGGCCGCCGAACACCGCGTCCAGGTACGGCACGTAGGGATCGATGTCCGGCGCCAGCACCGCGATCTCGCGCGGCTGCAGCGACGGGTCGAAACGGTCGTCTTCCAGCAGGGCGCGCAGGCGGTCGTGCAGCACCTGCAGCTCGCGCAGGCGGGTGTGGCAGGCATGGAACTGCAGGCTGGGGTCGTTGCCGTCGACTTCGCCGCGCGGCGCGCCGGACGGCTGCGCACGGCGGTGGAACAGGTCGGCCTGCAGCCGGTGCAGCAGGCTGTCGCGCAGGCCGCCGGCGGCGAGCGCCGCGCCGGTCGCGGCCTCGGGATCGGCGTAGGCGGGAATGTCGCCGGCGGGATGCACGACCTCGTAGCTGCCCAGCAGGGCCATGAAGTCGCGCCCAGCCGCGCCCCAGTCGCGCAGCAGCGGGTTTTCGGCGGCGGCGGCGCCGGCCGGATCGTCGCCGGCAGCGACGCCCGCGCGCAGGCGCGCGCCCGGCGACTGCAGGTCGCCCCAGTATTCCTGCGTCGGCGTGGGCAGGTAGAAATGCAGCGTGCCGGCGCGGGCCTGGGTGGCCAGCACCCGCAGCACGTCGGGCGAGACGTTGAGGGTGGCGAACACGAACAGCCGCGGCGGCAGCCCGACCGGCACCGCGCCGGCGGGATCGTCGAAGCGCGCGAGATAGTCCTGGATGCGGCGCGCGCGGTGGTCGCGGCCGGCGGCGACGGCGCGCCACAGGATCGCCTGCGGGTCGTCGGGGTCGGCGCCGGCTTCCCAGCGCAGCAGCCAGTCGCGGCGCCAGGCCTGGTACTTGCCGAACACACCGGCTAGTTCGCCGGCCAGCGTCCAGGGCTTCAGCGGGTCCGCGCCGTCGAGGTAGGCGGCCAGTTGCGCCAGCGCCGGGCGCGCGCGCAGCGCCGGATCCCGCAGTGCGGCGTACAGGCGCCAGTGCAGGCTGTCGGCGTCGAGTTCCTCGCCCGCCGGATCCGCACCCGGGGCGGGATTGGCGGCCAGCGCGCGGGCGACGAATTCGCCGGGGGGGAGGAACTCGAGATTGGCGGCGATGCCGTGGCGCGCGGCCAGGGTGGCCTGCAACCAACGCCGCATCGCCGCCTGCGGGATCACGATGGTGTCGGGCGCCAGCAGCGGCCGCCCCGGCACCGGCGTGCGCAGGGTTTCGGCCAGCAGCCCGGCCAGCACGTCCAATGCATTGGAGTGGTAGAGGCGGAAGTCCGGCGGCGCAGGCATCGCGTCATCTTGCCGCAGCGCGGTCGCAGCCGCTGGGATTGCGCTGCGGCCGCCGCACGCGCCGGCGCGGCGAAGCTGCGACAATGGCGGCCGCACTCGGTTGCCATTCAGGCGCCGGCCGCCAAGCTGCGCCGCTTCCGCCCCCCCGTATCGCCCGCTTCCCCATGACTGCCGTCGCCCCCATCGTCCAGCTTGCCGGCCTGCGCCTGGACCGCGGCGGCCGCACCGTGCTCGAGGGCATCGACCTGGTCGTGCCGCGCGGCAGCATCACCGCGGTGCTGGGGCCCTCGGGCAGCGGCAAGTCGACGCTGCTGGCGGCGCTGACCGGCGAGCTGGCGCCGGCCGCGGGCACGGTCGAGGTCCTCGGCGCGCCGCTGCCGCGCTCCCAGCGCGCGCTGCTGGAGCGGCGCAAGGGCATCGGCGTGTTGCTGCAGGGCAACGGCCTGCTCACCGATCTCACCGCGGCCGAGAACATCGCGCTGCCGTTGCGCGCGCACACGCGCCTGCCGCCGCCGGTGATCCGCCGGCTGGTGGGGATGAAACTGCACGCGGTCGGCCTGCGCACCGCCGCCGACCTGTATCCGCGCGAGCTCTCCGGCGGCATGGCCCGGCGCGTGGCGCTGGCGCGCGCGCTGGCGCTGGACCCGCCGCTGATGCTCTACGACGAGCCGCTGACCGGGCTGGACCCGATCGCCGCGGGCGTGATCATGAGCCTGATCGCGCGGCTCAACGCCAGCCTCGGGCTGACCAGCCTGATCGTCAGCCACCACGTGCGCGAAACCCTGCCGGTGGCCGACCGCGCGCTGGTGATCGCCAACGGCCGCATCGTCTTCAGCGGCACCCCGGACGCGTTGCAGGCCTCGCCCGACCCGCTGCTGCGGCAGTTCCTGCGCGGCGAGCCGGACGGGCCGATCGCGTTCGACGCGGCGGCGCGGACGGAGGCGGCCTGATGCCTTTCGTCGCCGCCACCCGCTCGCTCGGCCGCGCCGGCCTGTTCTCGCTGTCGGTGCTGCGCGCCTCGCGCCCGACCCGTGATTTCTTCGCCGAACTGGTGCGCGAGATCTACAAGATCGGCGCGCGCTCGCTGCCGATCATCGCCGTCGGCGGCGCCTTCGTCGGCCTGTCGGTGACGCTGCTGGGCTACCGCGCGCTGGAGACCTACGGCGCCGCCAACCAGATCAGCGCGCTGGTGGGCCTGGGCCTGTACCGCGAGCTGGCGCCGGTGCTGACCGCGCTGCTGTTCGTCGGCCGCGCCGGCTCCTCGATCGCCGCCGAGCTGGGGCTGATGCGCGCCACCGACCAGATCACCGCGCTCGGGCTGATGGCGATCGACCCGGTGGCCAAGGCGGTGGCGCCGCGCTTCTGGGCAGCGCTGCTGTGCGTGCCGCTGCTGACCGCGTTCTTCTGCTCGCTGGCGATCAGCGCCAGCTACTTCGAAGCGGTGCACGTGATCGGAATCGAGGCCGGCGCGTTCTGGCAGGTGCTCAGGGACGCGGTCGATTTCCGCGACGACTTCCTGGTCGCCTTCGTCAAGGCGGCGGTGTTCGGCGGCACCGCGGCGCTGGTCGCAGCCTATGTCGGCTACCACGCCGAGCCGACCATCGAGGGCACCTCGGTGGCGACCACGCGCGCGGTGGTCAACGCCTCGCTACTGGTGCTGATGTTCAATTTCGTGCTGTCGGCCTTCCTGTTCCAGGGTTGACCCGAAGGGTCGAGTTGATCGCGGCTTGCGCCGCTCCTACGCAATGGCTTTCGAGGTGCTTTCATGAGCGTTCGCGGTCCCCGTCTCGAATTCGCGGTCGGCGCCTTCCTGCTGCTGGCGCTGGCCTCGCTGCTGGTGCTAGCGCTGGCCTCGACCAACGGCCGCTTCGGCTTCGGCCAGGCGACCTATCCGCTGACCGCGCGCTTTACCAACCTCGGCCAGCTGCGGCCGCAGGCGCCGGTCAAGATCGGCGGCGTCACCATCGGCAATGTGGCCGACATTCAGCTGGATCCGGTCAAATTGGACGCGGTCGTGACCCTGGCCATCGATGCCCGTTACCGGGACCTGCCCGCCGACACCGCGGCCGGCATCCTCACCGGCGGCCTGCTCGGCGAGAGCTACGTCGGACTGCAGCCCGGCGGCGACGTGGAAACCCTGAAACCCGGCGAGGAAATCGCATTCACCACGCCGGCGGTCGACCTGATCCAGCTGGTCGGCAAGTACATGTTCGGCGGCGGCCAGGCCGCGGCCGAGGCCGGCGGCGACGCCGCCGGCAGCACCGCCAATCCGCCCCCCACGGAATGATCCTTATGTCCAACGACCACTGCTTCTCCGTTCCCGTCCGCACGCGCCTGCGCGGCGTGCGCGCCACGCTGCCGCTGGCGCTGGCCGCGGCGCTGCTGGTCGCCGCGCCCGCCGCCGTGCTGGCGCAGCCGCCGGCGGCCACCGCGCCCGCGGCCGCCTCGCCCAGCAAGCTGGTGCTGGACAACAGCACCCGCATCCTGGCGACGCTGGAGCAGCGCCGCGCCGAGTTCGCCGGCAACCGCGCCGCGCTGGAGCGCTTCGTCTCGACCGAGTTCAACAGCATCTTCGACCGCGACTACGCCGCGCGCCAGGTGCTCGGCCGCCACGCCCGCGGCGCGTCGGACGCCGACGTCCAGCTGTTCGCCGACGCCCTGGCCGACAACCTGATGCGCCGCTACGGATCCTCGCTGCTGGACTTCAACACCCGGCTGCGGGTGCGGATCAAGTCCGAGACCGCGTTGCCGCGCGGGCTCGGGGTGAAAGTGGCCAGCGAGCTGCTGCGCAGCGGCGGCGAGCCGATTCCGGTCGACTACCTGATGCGCCGCTCCGGCGGCAACTGGAAGGTGTTCGACGTGATGGTGGAGGGGGTGTCGTTCGTGCAGACCTTCCGCCAGCAGTTCGACAACGCGCTCACCCACAAGTCCATCCGCCAGGTCGCGGCGGACCTGCGCAGCGGCAAGGTGCAGGCCGATGCCGGGCGCTGAGGCGGCCACGGTCGAGCGCAGCGGCGCAACGCTGCGTTTCGCCGGGGCGCTGCTGCGCGCGGACGTCGCCGCGCTGTGGCGGCACGCGCTGCCGCAGTTGCCCGGCGTCAGCGGCTTCGATCTGGGCGCCGTCGCGCGCGTGGACAGCGCCGGGGTGGCGCTGCTGGCCGAACTCGCCGCCCGCGCCGACGGCGCGATCGCCGTCGTCGGCAGTCCCGCCGGGCTGGACGAACTGCGCGCCGCGTACCGGCTGACGCCGGCGCTGGCGTTCGCCTGAGCGGCGCCGGGGCCGCGTCGCCGCCGGGCAAGGATTAAACTGCCGCCCCCATGCGCATGCCGATCCCCGTTGCGGTGCTGTTGCTGTCGCTGATGCTGGCGTGCATGCCGGCGCGGGCGCAGGACGCGCCGACCGTGCAGCCCGCCGAGGTCGCGACCTGTCCCGTGGTCGCGGCTCAGTCCGCCGATGCCGCGGCTGCCTGCTCCGACACCGCAGACGCCGCCGCGAGCGGGCCGCCGGAGGCGACGCCGGCGCCGGTCGCGCCCCTCGCCGCCAGCCCCGCCGCGGCACCGGTCGAGCCGGTCGAGCCGGTCGAGCCGGTCGAGCCGGTCGAACCTGTCGAGTCCGCCGAGTCCGCCGCAGCTAGCGCGACGGCAGAGGCCGCAGCTCCCGCGGAGCCGCCCGCGGCCGACACGCCGACCCAGGCCGAACTCGATTACGCCGCGCTGTACGGCGACCAGCACTACGATCCGGTCGCCGATCCGGCGCTGCCGGCGCCGGTCGAACTGCCCGCCAGCTACGACCCGTGGGAAGGGCTCAACCGCAAGGTGCACCGCTTCAACAATGCGGTCGACCGCAGCGTGGCCAAGCCGCTGGCCAACGCCTACGTGGCGGTGGTGCCGCGGCCGCTGCGGCTGGGCGTGGGCAATTTCTTCGGCAACCTCGGCCAGCCGGTCAGCGCGCTCAACGCGCTGCTGCAGGGCAAGCCGAAACAGGCGGCGCAGGCGTTGGGGCGGTTCGTGCTCAACGCCACGCTAGGCATCGGCGGCCTGTTCGATCCCGCCTCCGACGCGAACCTGCCCTATCACAGCGAGGATTTTGGCCAGACCCTGGGTACCTGGGGCTGGCAGCGCTCGCGCTACGTCGAGCTGCCGCTGTTCGGCCCGCGCACGCTGCGCGACGTGTTCGGCCTGGCCGGCGACGCGCCGCTGGCGCCGATCCGGCGGATCGAGAACGATCCGACCCGGGTGTTCCTGCAGGGCCTGCAGCTGGTCGACGTGCGCACCCAGCTGTTCGCGGTCGACCGCATGCGCGAGGGCGCCACCGACGATTACGCGCTGGTGCGCGATGCCTGGCTGCAGCGGCGCAAGTACCAGATCTCCGGCGACCGGCAGCAGCACGACGACGAGCTACCCGACTACCTGCGCGACGACACCACCAACCCCAGCGTCCCCGCCGACGCGATGCCGGTGATGCCCAACAACGGCTACTAGGCGCGCAAACCCGAAGCCGGAACGTGGCCGCACCGGAAGGCGCCGCCACCGGGCGAGCGGGCGGTTTTACGCCTTCCTACGATCTCCTGTCTTCAAGTCGGGGCGCAGACCATCCATGGCCTGATCTTCAAGTCATGGCCTGCACTTGGGAGATCGGCTTCGGAAGGACTCGCCGCCCGGCGGGCTGGGGGTGCTGCGCCCTCCTGACGACCTCCTGTCTTCAAGTCGGGCCGCGGGCTATGCCTGGCCTGACGTCGCGTTATGGCCTGCAATCGGGAGATCGGCTTCGGAGGGAGTCGCCGCCCGGCGGGCTGGGGGTGCTGCGCCCTCCTGACGACCTCCTGTCTTTAAGTCGGGTCGTGGACCCTCCATGGTCCACTCTCCGCACCCCCAGCCCGCCGGGCGGCGACTGCGCGAGATTGGAGTCCGTCGCTTCGGGCTGGTTTTCTCTACAAACGCCGACTCACTGGGCAGAAGCCGGTGGCCCGGCCTGTGCGGGACCGTCGGCGGCATGGGTCCGGCGCATTGCGCCGGACGGGTGGACCAGGGATGGTCCACCCCGGTCTTGCCGCCTGCGCAGGAGTGCGCAGGCGAGCAAGCCGCCGAGGAGCCTACAGGGACGTATTCACGGCGTGTCCCGTACAGGTCGGGCCACCGGCTTCCCCCACGGAAGCTTCCGCGCTTGAAGGAAAGTCTTCAGGCACCCCTGCACAGGCTGGGCTACCGACTTCCCTCGCAGGGATTCCCGCAACAGCGACACAAGCCGCGAACGCTGCAGGAGCGGGTGGCGACGACGGACTCCCGGCGCATCCCTCGCAGCTTGTGCGCTCCTACGGTCGGAACACCGATAGGCGACAGTGCCTCGCCGGGGGTGGGCCGCGTCTACGAATCGGCACCGAGCAGCTTGGCGGCTTCCTCGCCGGGCAGCGACTCGACCTCGCGCAGCTGGCGCTGGATCGCGCGCGTGCGCACACCGGTCTGCTCGATCTTGTTGCTGGCTTCCTGCAGCTTCTTGTGCACCCCGTCGAGCACCTCGCCGAACTTGCCGAACTCGGTCTTGACCGCGCCCAGCGTGCGCCAGACTTCGCTGGAGCGCTGCTCGATGGCGAGCGTGCGAAAGCCCATCTGGAAGCTGGTCATCAGCGCCAGCAACGTGGTCGGGCCGGCGACGGCGATGCGGCGGTCGCGCTGCAGCGCCTCCACCAGCCCGGGGCGGCGCAGCACTTCCGCGTACAGGCCTTCGGTGGGCAGGAACAGGATCGCGAACTCGGTGGTGTGCGGCGCGGCCACGTACTTGTCGCAGATGCGCTGGGCTTCCAGCCGCACCCGCCGCTCCAGCGCCTCGCCGGCGGCGCGGGCCGCGTCCTGGTCGGCGTTCTCCTGCGCGTCGAGCAGGCGCTCGTAGTCCTCGCGCGGGAACTTGGCGTCGATCGGCAGCCACACCGGAGCGTCGCCATTGGAGCCGGGGAAGCGCACCGCGAACTCGACCCGCTCGCTGCTGCCGGGGACCGTCGCGACATTGGCGGCGTACTGGTCGGGCGCGAACACCTGCTCCAGCAGGCCCGCCAGTTGCACCTCGCCGAACACGCCGCGCGACTTGACGTTGGTCAACACCCGCTTGAGGTCGCCGACGCCGGTCGCCAGCTGCCGCATCTCGCCGAGACCGCGCTGCACGTGCTCCAGGCGTTCGGACACCAGCCGGAAGGATTCGCCCAGCCGCGTCTCCAGGGTGGACTGCAGCTTCTCGTCGACGGTGGCGCGCATCTGCTCCAGCCTGGCCTCGTTGCCGGCCTGCAGCTCGCGCAGCGACTGCTCCAGGGTCGCGCGCATCTCGCCGATGCGCTGCTCGTTGCGCTGGGTAAGCTCCTGCAAGCGCTGGCCGAGCGCTTCGGCAAAGCGCTGCTGCGCCTGCGCGCCTTCTTCCCGCGCCTTGCGCGCGTCCTCGCCCAGCGCCTCGCGCAGCACGTCCAGGCGCTGGTCGGTGCGTGCAGTGAAGTCGTTCAGGCGCAGGCCGAAACCCTCGATCCGCTGCTGCTGCTGCGCCGCGAGGCTGTCGAGCTGCTGGCGCAGCTCGCCGCGGCCCTCGCGCTGCTCCGCGCGCAGGGCCTGCTCCAGTTGCGCGCCCAGCTGCTGGCCCAGGCGCGGATCGGGCTTGCGCAGCAGCAGCGCCAGCAGCAGCACGAGCGCGGCCGCGACCGCGGCCAGCAGCACGCCGAGAAGCAGGGTAGTGACAGGCATGCGGCCAGTGTAGCGGCGCCGGTCGCAGGCGGTGCGACCGGCCCCCGCGGCCACGCCGACCCGCGGTCCGCGGCGCACGGCGCGGTCCATCATCCGGCGCACACCGGCTGCCGCCTAGGATCGGGGCATGGACCGCATGCAGGCCCTGACGCTGCCGCCGTTCCGCCCCTATGCCAACCTGAGCGGGCATTCCGGCGTGGCCGCCTTCAGCCTGCTGCCGGGGGCGATCGCGGTGCGCTTCGTCGACGGCGCGGTCCATCTGTACGACCACGACTGCCCCGGCCCCGGCCACGTCGCGCGGATGCAGGCGCTGGCGCGCGCCGGCCGCGGGCTGGACCGCTACATCCGCCGCCGCGTCGGCCGGCGCTTCAGCGCCCGCCTGGCACCGGCGGACGCGGATGCGACGCGGCCTCAGTCGAGAGCGCGGCAGAACACCGCCTTGAGGTAGCGCGACTCGGGCACCTGCGCCAGCCACGGGTGGTCGGCCCCGGCGCCGGCCACCTTGAGCACCTGCAGCGTGCGCCCGGCGTAGAACGCGGCGCGGCGCAGCATGTCGAGGAACTGCTCCTCGCTGACCAGGCCGGTGCAGGAGAACGTCGCGAACAAGCCGCCGGGGCGCAGCACGCCCAGCGCCAGCTTGTTCATGTCCAGGTATTTCTTCAGCGCCGGGATCACCTGCTCGCGGTCGCGGGTCATCTTGGCCGGATCCAGCACCACCACGTCGAAGCGCTCGCCGTTGGCCGCGGCGTCGCGCAGCCACGGGAACAGGTCGGCCTGCACGAAGCGCGGCTTGACGCCGCTGCGGAACGGCGCGTTGAGGTGCGCGTTCTCCCGGGCGATGTCGAGCACCGCGGGATCGATGTCGATGCCGATCACTTCGCTGGCGCCGCGCACGGCAGCGTACACCGCGAAGCCGCCGGTGTTGCAGCACAAATCCAGCACGCGCTTGCCCGCGCAGCGCTGCGACAGCCACTGGCGGTTCTCGCGCTGGTCGGCGAAAAAGCCGGTCTTGTGCGCGCCGGCCGGGTCGGCGCGGAAGCGGATGCCGTATTCGCTGATGGTGGCCGGCGCGGTGCCCAGGGTGTCCTTGTAGTCGAAGCTTTCCTGTTTCTGCACGTGCTCGTCGGCGAAGCTGTGGAAGCGGCAGCCCGGGAACAGCGTGCGCAGCGCATCGAAGATCCATTCGCGGTGGCGCCACGCGCCGGCGCTGAAGAAGCCGACCACCAGCAGGTCGTCGTAGCGGTCGACCACCAGCCCGCTGATGCCGTCGCCCTCGCTGTGGAACACGCGCCAGGCGTTGCTCGCCTCGTCCAGCTGCAGGACTTCGCGGCGCAGGCGCACCGCTTCGGCGAGCTTGCGCAGGAACCAGGACGCGTCCACCGCCACGTCGGGATCGTTTTCCAGCATCCGCAGCGCGATCCGCGAATGGCCGTTGTAGAAGCCGCGGCCGACGAACACGCCGTCGACGCCGACCACCTCCACCAGGCTGCCGGGCTTGGGCCGCTGCGCGGGTTTTTCCACCAGGCGCTGGAAAATCCACGGGTGGGTGGAGTTCCAGGCGTTCCTGAGGCGGACGACGGGCAGCGGCTCGGCCATGGCGGCGATCACACGGTTGTCACGGAAAACCGGTATTGTCGCCCAGGAAGGGGAGTAACTCCGTACACGGTCGTCGTCATGACGGGCTCAGGCCCCGGCGCCGTGGCAGGCCAGCGGCCTGTGGGTGAGACCTTCGCCGAACGGCGAAGCGTGCTCCTTCCCTGCCTCCTGCAGAGACACGTCCGCCGCTCGCATCCCTGGAGCCGGCATGCAGACGATCGCTTCCCCCTTCCTGTGGCTGGTCTTCGGCGGCGTGGTGCTCGCCGCGCTGGCGATCGACCTGGTGCTGATGCGGCACGGGGGGCCGCACAAGGTCACGTTCCGGGAAGCCGCCTGGTGGAGCCTGGGCTGGGTGGCGCTGGCGCTGGCGTTCAACGCCTGGCTGTGGTGGCAGACCGGGCAGCAGTTCGGGGCCGCGGCCGGGCAGCGCATCGGCATGGAGTTCCTGACCGGCTACCTGGTGGAAAAAGCGCTGGCGATCGACAACATCTTCGTGTTCCTGATGCTGTTCGGCTACTTCGCGGTGCCCGAGGCGCAGCGCCAGCGGGTGCTGGTGATCGGCATCCTCGGCGCCATCGTGCTGCGCGCGATCCTGATCTTCATCGGCGCGGCGCTGCTGGCCCGGTTCCACTGGATCCTGTATCTGTTCGGCGCCTTCCTGCTGCTGACCGGGGTGAAGATGTGGCGCGCGGCGGGCGCGCCGCCGGATCTGGAGCGCAATCCGGTGCTGCGCTGGGTGACCGCGCGGCTGCCGTTCCTGCGCCGCTATTACGGCAGCGCGCTGTGGATCGGCCGCGGCGCGCGGCGCAAGTTCACGCCGCTGTTCATCGTGCTGGTGATGATCGCGGTCACCGACGTGATCTTCGCGGTGGATTCGATCCCGGCGATCTTCGCCATCACCGCCGACCCGTTCATCGTGCTGACCTCCAACGTGTTCGCGGTGCTGGGGCTGCGCGCGATGTTCTTCCTGCTGCAGGGCATGGCCGACCGTTTCCACCTGCTGCCTTACGGGCTGGCGCTGGTGCTGGCCTTCATCGGCGCGAAGATGCTGCTGGCCGATCTCTACAAGTTGCCGGTCCTGCTGTCGCTGGCGGTGGTGGCGGGGATCGTCGGCAGCACGATCGCGCTGAGCCTGCTGCGGCCGGCCCGCACGCCGGTCCCGGCGCGGCGGCCCGCGCGTCCGCCGCCCGCCCGCCGCTGAGCCTGCAGCCGCCCGTGCGCACCGGCTGCCCGCGCCTGCCCCGGCCGGGCTTGCATCGGCGCGATCCGCCGCCATCCTCGTGGCATGCAGTTGCCCGCCCCCGCCCCCGCGCCGGATCCGCAGGCGCAGCGCGCGCACGACCGTCGCCGGCTGCGGCGCGCGCTCAGCGCCAGCCTGGCGTTCGTGTTGCTGCTGCTGCTGGCGTTCGGCGCGCAGCAGACGCTGGACTGGCGTGCGCTGGCGATCGCGCCGCAGTCGCCGCACGGCCTGCTCGGGCTGCTGACCGCGCCGCTGCTGCACGGCTCGCCCGGGCACCTCGCCGCCAACGCGGTCGCGCTGCTGCTGCTGGGCACCCTGGCCGGCACCGTCTACCCGCGGGCGACGCTGCGCGCGCTGCCGCTGCTGTGGCTGGGCTCGGGGCTGGGCGCCTGGCTGCTGGGCGCCGTCGGCAGCCACCATCTGGGCGCCAGCGGCCTGAGCCACGGCCTGCTGTTCCTGGTGTTCGCGCTCGGCCTGCTGCGCCGCGACCGCGCCGCGGTCGCCGCGGCGATGATCGCCTTCATGTTCTACGGCGGGATGCTGCTGACGGTGCTGCCGCGCGAGCCGGGCGTGTCCTGGCAGGCGCACCTGGGCGGCGCCGTCGCGGGGCTGCTGGCGGCCTGGCTGCTGCGGCGCAGCGATCCGCTGCCGCCGCGCCAGCGCTACAGCTGGGAACTCGAGGAAGAGCGCGCCGCACAGACCGCCGCCGCGGCCACGGCCGAGCGCGACCAGTTCGAACCGGCGTCGCCGGCGGACGTGCCGGTGCTGTGGCAACGCCCGCAGCGCGAACGCGGCGGCACGGTGCTGCCGTTCCCGCCGCGCCGCGGCGACACGCCCTGAACCGCAGGCCCTGAACGGCACGCCCTGAGCGGCAGGCCCCGAACACCCGGCCCCTGAACACCAGGGCGCCCGGCCTGTGCCGGGCGCCGCCGGGCCGCTGTCGCGGGACTCAGAACTTGGCGCTGAACTGCAGGCCCCAGGTACGCGGCTCGTTGAGCATGCCGGTGAGGTTGTTGAAATCGATGCCCGACACCGCCGTCATCTCGTCGGTGATGTTGCGGCCGAACAGCGCGACCTCGTAATCGCCGTCGGCCCAGTTGTAGCCCAGGCGCAGGCCGCCTTCGGTCGAGGGCTGGCTGCGGAAGGAGACCGAATCGTAGAGGAAGAAGCTGGCCTCGCTGCGGTAGGCCCAGTCGGTGTAGGCGAACAGCTCGCCGTCGCCCAGCGGGATGCCGTAGCGCGCGGTGAAGTTGTAGACGTGCCTGGGCGCCTGCGGCAGCGGATTGCCGTCGATCAGCACGGTGCCCGGGCGGGCGCTGCTCTCCGGGTCGCGCACGCCGCAGAAGCTGAAGCCCACGTCGAGCGCGCACGGGAACACCGACAGGTCGGGATCGTCGATCTCGGTGTCGTTGTAGCTGGCGCCCAGGGTCACCAGCAGGTTCGGCGTCAGGTAGGCCTCCAGGTCGAGCTCCGCGCCCTGGCCGACGACCTTGTCGGCGTTGACCAGGCGCGCGACGTTGGCGTCGCCGCCGACCGCGGTCAGCTGCTGGTCGTCGACCGTGTAGCGGAACAGCGCGAAGCCGATCCGCATGCGGTTGTCCCACAGCTGCGACTTGATCCCGGCTTCCCACGACAGCACGGTTTCGGTCTGGCCGACGGTGACCAGTTCGTCCGCCGGCAGCGCGGCGTTGGCGAACATCAGCCGGCCCTGCACGCTGGGGGCGCGGAAGCCCTTGGCCACGCGCGCGTAGACGTTGGTGGCGTCGCTGAGCTTGTAGATCGCGCTCAGGTCCCAGCTGACGTCGTCGTCGCTGGGGCTGACCGCGATCGGTGCGATCGGGCCGGACCCGAACGGCCCCTGCACGCGCTCGGCGACGAAGTCCTTCTCGTCCTTGGTGTAGCGCAGGCCGCCGCGCAGGCTCAGGCGCTCGCTGAGGTCGTAGTCGCCGGAGGCGAACACCGCCCACGCGGTGTTGTCCTGGTGCTGTTTGGCGTAGCCGTTCTGCGCGCCGCCGAAGCCGTCGTAGGAGAAGCTGTCGATGTCGATCTTCTCGTCGAACCAGAACAGGCCCGCCTGCCAGTCGAAGCGACCCCATTCGTTGGATTCCAGGCGGAACTCCTGGCTCAGCTGGCGGTGCGAGGGCAGGCCGTCGGCGGATTCGGCCGGGAACAGCGCCTCGCCCGGCTCGTTGGGCGGGAACTGGTCGTAGATCGAGCCGCCGTCGATGTCGCCGCGGCTGTAGTAGTCGGTGACGCTCTCGTAGCCGGTGATCGAATGCAGTGTGGTGCGACCCAGGTCCCAGCGCATGCGCAGGCTGCCGCCGACCTGGCGCAGGGTCTGCTCGTTGCCGGCGTCGATGCTGACCTTGTCGCGCTCGATGCCGTCGGCGATGTCGTTGGAGCCGGGGCGGATGGCGCCGGCGCGGAACACGCGCGCGGTGCCGTCGAGCCTGCGCATGTGCACGTTGGCCAGCGCCTCGAACGTGTCCGACGGGCTGAACAGGAACTGCAGCCGCGCGGCGGTGTCGCGATAGCCCTCGAGGTCGTCGCCGGGGCCGTTGTTGACGTTGTCGACCCAGTCGTCGCGGCGCTGGTGCAGCAGCGAGACGCGCGCCGAGACCGTCGACGACAGCGCGCCGGTCAGCGCGCCCTCGACGTTGGCGGTGCCGTAGCTGCCGTAGGAAACGCGGCCGTAGCCGCCGAATTCCTGCTGCGGCCGCGCCGAGGAGAAGCGGATCACGCCGGCCGGCGAGTTGCGCCCGAACAGGGTGCCCTGCGGGCCGCGGTACATCTCGACGCTGTCCATGTCGAACATCGGAAAGCCCTTGAGGATCGGGTTTTCCTGCACCACGTCGTCGTACACCAGCGATACCGGCTGCGAGGCGTTGAGGTCGAAGTCGGAATTACCGAGGCCGCGCACGTAGAAGCGCGGGAACGAGCGCCCGTAGGAGGACTCGATGTTGAGGCTGGGCAGGCGCCCGGACAGCAGGCGGATGTCGTCGCCGCCGGAGGTCAGCACCTGCAGCTTCTCGCCGTCGACGGTGGTGATCGCCATCGGCACGTCCTGGATGTCCTGCACCCGGCGCTCGGCGGTGACCCGCACCGCGCCGAGCGTGACCGGCTCGGCCGCGGCGGGCTGCTGGCTTGTCGCCTGCGGGCTTTCCGCCTGCGGGTTTTCCGCCGGTTGGGGCTCGGCCTGCTGCGCCGGCGGCGCCGCGGCGGCGGCTGGCGCGGCGTCGGACTGTGCGAATGCGGTGCAAGGCAGCAACGCGGCGATGGCAAGGGCCAGCAACCGCGGCGACGGTCGACGGATCATGGTCATGGGTTCCCCGAGAGTTGGCGCAGGCGCGCCCCCGCCCGTGATGGTGCTACAGCGCAGCCGCTGCGGCAATGCGCGGGTGGCGAATGCCCCGGCATCCGACGCGCAGGGCGCGCGCGGCGGAATCGCAGCGGAACGTGCGCACGCAGGCCCTGGCAGGCGATGCGCGGGCGGGAAGTCCGCCGCGAGCCTGGCCGCGGACGGCGGCCGCTGTGCTAGCGTCGCCGCCACTTCCGGAGTCGCCCATGTCCTGCAAGCCGGTCTGCCGTCGCGCGTTCTTCCTGCTGGCGCCGTTGCTGCTGGCGGCGGCGGCCTGCGACCGCAGCCCGGCGCCGGCCGCGGCGCAGGCGGCCGCGCCCGCCGCCGCCGAGCGGATCCGTGCCGACGTCGCCGCCCTGGCCGACGACCGCATGCAGGGACGGCGCTTCGGCACGCCCGGGTTCGAGCGCGCCGCCGAGCACGTCGCCGCACGCATGCGCGCCGCCGGCCTGGCGCCGGCGGGCGATGCCGGCAGCTATTTCCAGCGGGTGCCGCTGCTGGCCGCCACCCGCGTGGCGCAGGGCGCGCGGCTGGAAGTGCTGCGGCGCGACCGCCGCATCGTGCTGCGCTTCGGCAAGCAGTACCTGCCGGCGCCGGCGTTCGACGGCGACGCGCGCAGCGTGCAGGCGCCGGCGCTGTTCGTCGGCCAGGGCATCGCCGCGCCGGCCCTGGGGCACGACGATTTCGCCGGACTCGACCTGCACGGCAAGATCGCGGTGCTGTTCGCCGGCGCGCCGGAGACCTTCCCCGAGGACCAGCGCGCGCTGCACGCCGAGCGCGCGGAGAAGCTGCGCGCGCTGGTGGCGCGCGGCGCGGTCGGCGCGGTGTTCCTGGACCGCGCCGAGGACGAGGCGCGGACGCCGTGGGCGCGCCAGGCGGCGGCGTGGGCGCAGCCGCAGTGGCGCCTGCGCGACGCCGATGGCAGCGCGCTGGAGGATTTCCCGCAGTTGCGGGTGATCGCCACCGTCAGCGCGGCGGCCGCCGACCTGCTGCTGGACGGCAGCGGCCACACCGCCGCGGCGCTGGCCGCCGCCGCACGCAGCGGCCAGGCACCGCGGTTCCCGCTGCCGGCACCGCTGGCGCTGGCCGCGCGCAGCGAGGTCACGTCCGTGGACAGCCGCAACGTGGTCGGCGCGCGGCCCGGCACCGATCCGCGGCGGGCGCAGGAAGCGGTGGTGCTGAGCGCGCATCTGGACCACCTGGGCAGCCTGCCGGCGCCGGGCGGCGACGGCATCTTCAACGGCGCGCTCGACAACGCGCTCGGGGTCGCGATCGCGCTGGAAGCCGCGCGCGCGGCGCCCGCGTCCGCCCGCACCCTGGTGCTGCTGGCCAGCACTGCCGAGGAGCCGGGCCTGCTGGGCGCGCGCTGGCACGCGCGGCACCCGTACCGGCGCCCGGTGGCCGCGATCAACCTGGACATGCCGATGCTGCTGGCGCCGACCCGCGACGCGGTCGCGATCGGCGCCGGCTACTCCAGCCTGCAGGCCACGCTGGCGCGGGTGGCGGGCCGGCTGCGGATGCCGCTGTCGCCCGATCCGTTCCCCGAGGAGACGATGTTCACCCGCAGCGACCAGTACGCCTTCGTCCGCGCCGGCGTCCCGGCGCTGTACCTGGACGGCGGCACCCTGGCAGCCGCAAGCAGCGCCGGCCGGCCCGCCGACGCGCGCACCGCGCCGCTGCTGGCGCAACGCGAGTTCCTGCGCCGCTGCTACCACCGGCCCTGCGACGACCTGCACCAGCCGATCCAGTACGCCGACGCCGCGCGCCTGGCGCAACTGGCGGCGGGGCTGTGGACGGCGGTCGGCAACGCCGCGCAGGCGCCGCGCTGGACCCCCAGCAACGCCTTCGGCGAGCGCTTCGGCAGCGACCCGGACGCCGCGCCCTGAGCCGGCGCCGCGGCGCGCAGCGCAGACGCTTGCACGTGGCCGCGCGCCGCCAACACCGGCATTGCGTGCGCGCGGCGGCGAAGCGGCGTGCCGGCGCGTGCGCCCCGCCCGCAGCGCGCACGTGCCGCAGACGGCGGCTCGCGTCGCCTGTCCTTGCGCTGCGCGCTGCGGGCGACGGCGCAGCCGCGCCTACGCGTCCGGCAGCGGCGGCCCGTGCAGCACCTTGACCGTGCGCAGCACGAAACTGGAATTGACGTCGGCGACGCCGGCCTGGTTGAGCAGGCGGTCGAGCAGGAAACGCGAGAAGTGCTCCAGATCGCGCACCGCGACCTGCAACAGATAGTCCATGTCCCCGGTCAGCGCGTGGCAGGCGACCACCTCGTCCCAGGCGTTGACGAAGCGGGCGAAGGCGGCGACCGTGGCGGTGTCGTGCTGCCGCAGTTGCACCCGCACGAAGGCCTGCAGGCCCAGGCCCAGCCGCTCCGGGTCGATCTCGGCACGGTAGCCGGCGATCACCCCGTCGCGCTCCAGCCGCTGCACCCGGCGCAGGCAGGCCGAGGCCGACAGGTGCACGCGCTCGGCCAGCTCGGCGTTGGTCAGGCGGGCGTTGCGCTGGAGTTCGGCAAGCAGCAACAAATCGGTGCGGTCCAGCGTCGATCCGGCCATTTCACCCGTCCTGCATTGACTGGACGCAATAATATTGCACTGCCGCCGCCGTATGGCGCAATTACGCAAGCCTGTTGCGTCCGCCGCCAGTTACAGTCTGGGCATCTGCCAGGAGGGGCCGCATGAGCCAGCCGCGCCGCGTCGAGAACCTGCATACCGACAAGGGCAAGGTCCCGATCTACGCCACCGGCGTGGTCGCGCAGCCGTGGGCCGACTATGGTGCCGGCGACCATGCGGTCTGGCGCGAACTCTACGAGCGCCAGCGCCGGCTGCTGGTCGGCCGCGCCTGCGACGCCTTCCTCGCCGCGCAGGACGCGATGGGGATGACGCCGGAGCGGATCCCGAAGTTCGCCGAGCTCAACCCGCTGCTGCGCGCGGCCACCGGCTGGGAACTGGTCGGGGTCGAGGGGCTGCTGCCGGAACTGGATTTCTTCGAGCACCTCGCCCACCGCCGCTTCCCGGTGACCTGGTGGATCCGCCGTCCCGACCAGGTCGACTACATCGAGGAGCCGGACCTGTTCCACGACCTGTTCGGGCACGTGCCGCTGCTGATGGATCCGATGTTCGCCGACTACATGCAGGCCTACGGCCGCGGCGGGGTCAAGGCGCACGCGATCGGCGCCGACGCGCTGGTCAACCTGACCCGGCTGTACTGGTACACGGTGGAGTTCGGCCTGATCCGCCAGGCCGACGGCCTGCGCATCTACGGCAGCGGCATCGTCTCCTCCAGCGGCGAGTCGATCCACAGTCTGGAATCGCCCGCGCCCAACCGCATCGGCTTCGACATGGAGCGGATCATGCGCACCCGCTACCGCATCGACAGCTACCAGAAGACCTACTTCGTGATCGACAGCTTCGAGCAGCTGATGGAGGCCACGCGCCCGGACTTCACCCCGCTGTACGCGCGCCTGGCCACGCAGGACTCGTACCCGGCCGGCGCCGTGCTCGCCGGCGACCGGGTGCTGCAGCGCGGCAGCGGCGCGGGCTGGGCCAGCGACGGCGACGTGTAGCGGGCAGGCGGATGCGACGCGCCCGCTCGGCAGGTATGCGGCCGGGCGAGCGCCCGCATCCGGACGTTCCGGCGCGCATGACGCGTTGCGGCCCGCGGCCGCCTGCATTTCCCCGCGCCACGGGCGACAATGGCGGCCCCGTCGCCACCTGCCCTCGCCATGTCCCCAGCCACCTCCGATCCGATCTCGCTGACCCGCTTCCTGATCGAGGAAAAACGCGCCGGCCGGATCAACCCGGAGCTGCGGCTGCTGATCGAGGTCGTGGCTCGTGCCTGCAAGCGCATTTCCGTGGCCGTCGGCAAGGGCGCGCTGGGCGGCGTGCTCGGCGACGCCGGCAGCCCCGGCGCGGCCAGCATCAACATCCAGGGCGAGGCGCAGAAAAAGCTCGATGTGCTCAGCAACGAGATCCTGCTGGAAGCCAACGCCTGGGGCGGCCACCTCGCCGCGCTGGCGTCGGAGGAGATGGACCACAGCCAGCCGATCCCGGACGTGCATCCGCGCGGCAACTACCTGTTGCTGTTCGATCCGCTGGACGGTTCGTCCAACATCGACGTCAACGTCTCGGTCGGCACCATCTTTTCGGTGCTGCGCTGCCCGGAGGGCGTGACCACGCCGGCTGACGAGCACTTCCTGCAGCCCGGCACCGCGCAGGTCGCCGCCGGCTACTGCGTGTACGGCCCGCAGACCACGCTGGTGCTGACCGTCGGCCACGGGACCCACGCCTTCACCCTGGACCGCGAGGTCGGCAGCTTCATGCTGACCGTGCGCGACATGCGCATCCCGGAGGACACCCGGGAATTCGCCGTCAACGCCTCCAACCAGCGCTTCTGGGAGCCGCCGATGCAGGCCTACGTCGGCGATCTGCTGGCCGGCAAGGACGGCCCGCGCGGCAAGGACTTCAACATGCGCTGGATCGCCTCGATGGTGGCCGACGTGCACCGCATCCTCACCCGCGGCGGCATCTTCAGCTATCCGCTGGACAGCAAGTGCGCGTCCAAGGGCGGCAAGCTGCGCCTGATGTACGAGGCCAACCCGATGAGCTTCCTGGTCGAGCAGGCCGGCGGCGCCGCCAGCACCGGCCGCCAGCGCCTGCTGGAGGTGCAACCCACCGGCTTGCACCAGCGGGTGCCGGTGTTCCTGGGCTCGAAGCGGGAAGTCGAAGTGGCGGTCCGCTATCACCTGGCGCACGCGGTGGCCTAGGACCGGCCCCCCGGCGCACCGCAAACAGCCCGTGCCATACCGGGCGCGGAATCACCCGCTGGGAAGCCGGTGACCCGACCCGTGCGGGGCACACCGGGAATCCATGTTTCCAACGCGGAAGCTTCTGCGAGGGAAGCCGGCAGCCCGACCCTCGCAGGACACGCCGCGAATACACGCTTCAAGTGCGGAAGCTTTGCGGGGGAAGCCACCGGCTCGACCCCTTGCAGGACGCCCGCGAATACACGCTTCAAGTGCGGAAGTCTTTGCGGGGGAAGCCGGTGGCCCGACCTGTACGGGACGCGCGGTGATACACCCCTCAAGCGCGGAAACCTCTGCGGGGGAAGCCGGTGGCCCGGCCTGTGCGGGACACGCCGTGAATACGTCCCTGTAGGCTCCTCGGCGGCATCCATGCCGCCGACGGTCCCGCACAGGCCGGGCCACCGGCTTCTGCACAGTGAGTCGGCGCTTGTAGAAAAAGCCACCCGAAGCGACAGACTCCACGCTCGCCAAGTCGCCGCCCGGCGGGCTGGGGGTGCGGAGAGTGGACCATGGATGGTCCACGACCCGACTTAAAGACAGGAGGTCGTCAGGAGGGCGCAGCACCCCCAGCCCGCCGGGCGGCGACTCCGTCCGAAGCCGATCTCCCAAGATCAGGCCATGAATGGTCTGCGGTCCGACTTGAAGACAGGACGTCGTCAGGAGGGCGCAGCACCGCCGGCCTGCCGGGCGGCGACTCTTTCCATGACTTGCAGTCAGGCCAGGCATACCCCGCGACTCGACTCGAAGACACGAGGTCCCCAGGAGCACGCAGCACCCCCGGCCCGTCGGCGGCCACTCCGTCCGAAGCCGGGAATGTCCGAACAACCCGGCTTTTTATTCGCCATTCCCGTGAAAGCAGGGTGCGCGCATCGCACCACCTCGCGACGCAATGCGCTGGCGATCGTTACGTGCCGTCGCGCGGGTGGTTGAGCACCAGCCAGTACAACCCCACCTGCTGCACCGCCCACACGAAGCGCTCGAAATCGACCGGCTTCTGGATATAGCTGTTGACCCCCAGCGCGTAGCTGGCCTCCACGTCGAACGGCTCGGCGCTGGTGGTCAGCACCACCACCGGCAGGCTGCGGGTCTTTTCGTTTTCGCGGATCGCCTGCAGCACCTCGCGGCCGTCGACCTTGGGCAGGTTGAGGTCCAGCAGCACGATCGACGGCAGCTCGTCCGGGTTGCGGCCAGCATAGGCGCCGCGCGCGAACAGGTAGTCCAGCGCCTCGGCGCCGTCGCGCGTCACCACCAGACCGTTGGCGACCTTGGCTTCGCGGAAGGCGATCCGGGTCAGCTCGACGTCGTCGGGATTGTCCTCGACCAGCAGGATGTCCTTGTGGCTCATGCAGGCGACTCGTCGGTGGCGGGGGCGGCGGGCAGTTCGAAGTGGAAGGTGCTGCCGGCGCCGGGGTCGGACTCGGCCCACAGGCGGCCGCCGTGACGCTCGACCACGCGCCGGGCGATCGCCAGGCCGATGCCGTGGCCGCTGCCCTGCTCGGATCCGTGCAGGCGCTGGAACGGCTCGAACAGCTTGTCGGCGTAGCGCATGTCGAAGCCGCAGCCGTGGTCGCGCACCGCGACCCGCAGGGTGTCGCCGACGCGTTCGCCGTCGACCTCGATCCGGACCTGCTCGCAGGCGCCGGAGAAGCGCCAGGCATTGCGCAGCAGCTGCGTCAGCAGCATCCGCAACTGGCGCTCGTCGCCGTGCGCGAACAGGCCCGGCGCGACCGTGAGCGCAACCGCGCGCCCGGACTCGGCGTCCTGCAGGTCGGCCACCGCCAGCTCCGCCAGCAGGCTCAGGTCGACCACCGCCGGCACCAGCGCGGCGCGCTCCACGCGCGAGAGGTCCAGCAGCGCCTCGATCAGCCCGCCCATGCGCGCAGCGGCGGCGCGGATACGCTGCAGGTGGTCGCGGCCGTCGGCGTCCAGCGCCGTGGCCTGGCGCTGCAGCAGCGCGGAAAACGTCTCGACCGCCCGCAGCGGCGCGCGCAGGTCGTGGGAAATGCCGTAGGCGAACACCTCCTGCTGCCGCAGCAGGGCCTGCTCGCGGGCTTCGGCGGCGGCCAGCGCCTGTCGCAGCGCCGGTTCGGCGGCGGGCGCGGCAGCACCCGGCGGCTCGGCCGCGCCATATAGCCGCAGCGCCAGCACGCACGGCACGCCGGCGGCATCGCGCACCAGCGTCGCCGCCAGCGTCAGCGCGGCGCCGTCGGCGCGCGCGCGGACACGCGGTGCGGTCGCCGGCACCGCGGTCCCGGCGGCCACGGCCGCCAGGTATGCATGCAGCGCGGCCGCAGCGTCGGGATCGAAGACCTGCGCCGCCGGCTGCCCGTGCAGCGCCTGCGGCTCGACCCCGAACCGCTGCGCCAGCGCCGGCTCCAGCTGCAGCCAGCGCTGCTGCAGGTCGAGGATCGCGGTGCCCAAGGCCACGTCCGGCGCCGCCGGGGGATCCGGCGCGCGCTCCGGGACGGGAGGGCGGGGGGCGGGCATGGCGCGGGCTGCGTGCGACACCCGTGCAGTATGCCCCGGGTGGCGCGGGCGGAGGGTGCACGGCAGGTGAAAGCGCGATGCCGCACAATGCCGGCGATGCGCGTGCCGAGGCCCCGATGGCCTATCCACAGATCCTGTTCCTGCTGATCCTCGCCGGGGGCCTGTACCTGTTCGTCAGCGAACGGCTGCGGGTCGACGTGACCGCGATGCTGCTGCTGCTGGCGCTGGTGCTTACCGGCCTGCTCGACCCGGAGCAGGCGCTGTCGGGCTTCGCCAGCGAGCCGGCGATCATCGTCGCGGCGGTATTCGTGCTTTCCGGCGCCCTCGCCGCGACCGGCATCACCGAGCGCATCGGCCAGTGGATCGGGCGCGCCGCCGGCCGCAGCGAGGCGCGCGCGATCGCGGTGGTGATGCCGGCGGTGGCGGCGCTGGCGGCGTTCACCCACCACGTGATGGTGACCGCGATGATGCTGCCGATCCTGCTGCGCTACGCGCGCGAGCGGCGGCTGCCGGCCTCGCGGCTGCTGATGCCGATGTCGCTGGCGGCCTCGCTCGGCACCACCCTGACCCTGGTCAGCGCGCCGGCGTTCCTGCTCGCCAGCGACCTGCTGCAACGCAGCGGCAGCCCCGGCCTGGGGATCTTCTCCATCACCCCGATCGGCGTGACCCTGGTGGCGGTCGGGATCGTCTACATGCAGCTGGCGCGCTGGCTGCTGCCGCGGCGCAGCGGCGCCCACGGCGAGGAGGACTACCTGCGCCTGGAGCGCTACCACACCGAATTGCTGGTGGTGGAAGGCTCGCGCTGGTCGACGCGGCCGCTGGCGGAACTGCAGAAGGCGCTCGGCGCCCGGTTCCACCTGCACGGCTGGCTGCGCGACGGCCGCCGCCGCGACGATCTCGGCCCCGCCAGCCCGCTGCTGGCCGGCGACGTGCTGCTGGTGCAGGCCGCAGCCGACGAGCTGATGTCGCTGCACGACGATCCGGGCCTGGACCTCAACGCGATCTCGCGCTACGGCGGCAAGCTCGGCGACGGCAACCAGCTGCAGCTGGTGCAGGCGGTGGTGGCGCCGGGCTCGGAGTTTCTCGGCCGCTCGATCCGCGAGCTGGACTTCTCGCGCCAGTTCGACGCGGTGATCGTCGGCCTGTGGCGGCGCGAGGGCGACCTCGCGCAGCGCCTGTCCGACGCTCGCCTGCGCGAGGGCGACGTGCTGGTGCTGTGGGGGCAGCCGGCGCACTTCAGCGACCTGGCTGCGCACCACGGCTTCCTGATGCTGGTGCCGTTCGCCGGCGAGGCCAAGCACCGGCCGCGCGCGCCGCTGGCGCTGGTCATCCTCGGCCTGACCATCCTCGCGGCCGCCAGCGACTGGCTGCCGGCGGCGCTGGCGTTCCTGCTGGGCGCGGTGGCGATGGTCGTCAGCCGCTGCGTCGACATCGGCCGCGCCTACCGCGAGATCGACGTGCGCATCTTCGTGATGATCGCCGGGGTGATCCCGCTCGGGATCGCGATGGAGCAGACCGGTACCGCCGACCTGCTGGCGCGGGGGCTGCTGCGGGTGGTGGCCGACTGGCCCACGCTGGGGGTGCTGCTGGTGCTGTTTTCCGCCGCCGCGCTGCTGACCCAGATCCTGTCGGACTCGGCGACCACGGTGCTGCTGGGGCCGATCGCGGTGTCGCTGGCGGCCTCGCTCGGACTGCCGCCGACGCCGTTCGTGGTGGTCACCGCGCTGGGCGCGGTGGTCGCCTTCCTGACCCCGATCGGCCACCACGGCAACCTGCTGATCCTGGGGCCGGGGCAATACCGCTTCGGCGATTTCCTGCGCATCGGCCTGCCGCTGACCGTGCTGATCGCGCTGGTCAGTGCGTGGCTGGCGCAGTGGCTGTGGCTGGGCGGCGCGCTGCTGCCGGCGTTCGCCGGTTAGGGCCGGGAGCCGCCGCAAACCGCAGCCGCAAGTGTCGGGCGCCGTGCGCGGCCGTCGGCCGGGGCGCGGCTTTGCCCGGCGCACCGGCGCCGGTGGCCATCGGCACGCCGCAGCTCAGAACAGGCTGCCCTGCGGCGAGGGCGGCCGCGGCGCCGTGAACTGCGACCCGTCCAGCGGCGGCAGCCGCCCGTAGCCCAAGCGCGTGTGCGCGCGGGCGAAGCGCTGCGCCAGCAGCTGCGCGAACGGCCCTTCGCCGCGCATGCGCGTGCCGAAGGCGCTGTCGTAATCCTTGCCGCCGCGCATCTGCTGCAGCAGGCTCATCACGTGCGCCGCGCGCTCGGGATAGTGCAGCTGCAGCCATTCGCGCCAGATCTGCTTGAGTTCGTGCGGCAGGCGCAGCAGCACGTAGCCGGCGGCGCGCGCGCCGTGCGCGTGCGCGGCCTCGAGGATGCGCTCGAGCTCGCCGTCGGTAAGCCCCGGCACCACCGGCGCCACCATCACCCCGACCGGCACGCCGGCATCGGCCAGCGCCCGCATCGCGCGCAGCTTGCCGTGGGGCGCGGTCGCGCGCGGCTCCATCGCCGCCGCCAGGCGGTTGTCGAGGGTGGTGATGGAAAACTGCACCGTGACCAGGCGCGCCCGTGCCATCGGCACCAGCAGGTCCAGGTCGCGCGTGACCAGCGCGCTCTTGGTGATCAGGCTGACCGGATGCCGGCACTGCGCCAGCACTTCCAGCAGCTGCCGGGTGATGCGGTAACGGCGTTCGATCGGCTGGTAGGCATCGGTGTTGATGCCCAGCGCGATCGGCGCCGGCACGTAGCCGGGCCGGGCGAGCTCGTGACGCAGGCGCTCGGCGGCGTTGGTCTTGGCGTACAGCCGGGTCTCGAAGTCGAGCCCCGGGGACAGGTCGAGGTAGGCGTGCGAGGGCCGCGCGAAGCAGTAGACGCAGCCGTGCTCGCAGCCGCGGTAGGGATTGACCGACTGGCCGAAGCCGACGTCGGGCGAGTCGTTGCGGCTGACGATGCGGCGCGCGCGCTCCTCGGTGACCTGCGTGCGCGGCGGCGGCGAGAGCGTGGCGCTGCCGTCGTCGGCGGCATGCTCGTAGACCGATCCCCAACCGTCGTCCTCGCCCTGGACGACGGTCCGGGCGAAGCGGCCCGCCACGGGCGACGCCGCGCCGCGGCCCTTGATCGGGGCCTGCAGGCGGCGCGCGTCGACGGGTGCATCTGACATCGGTACAGCCTACGCTTGGCCGGTCGCAGTGCCCGCGACGTCGCTGAATCGCGCATGCCCGACCTCCTGCACGACTTCTGGCAGTGGCTGCTGGCGGTACCGCACCTGGGCCTGTACCTGAGCGTCGGCTGGGTCGTCTACCTGATCCTCCTCGGCGGCTGGATCGTGTTGCAGGAGCGCGCGCCGGCGGCGACCCTGAGCTGGCTGCTGGGCCTGGCCGCCCTGCCCTATCTTGGCTTCCTGGTCTACCTGGTGTTCGGGCCGCAGCGGATCCGGCGCCACCGATTGCGGCGCTCGCGCGCGCGGGTCGCGCTGCCGGCGACCGCAACCGCCGGTGCCGGCGGCGAGGCGGCCGAGCTCGCGCGCCTGGGCCAGGCCACCACCGGCCTGCCGATCACCTCCGCGAGCGCGGTGCAGCTGCTGGTCGACGGCGCCGCCACCTACGACGCGCTGCTGCAGGCGGTGGCGCAGGCGCGCGAGCACGTCCATCTGGAGTACTACATCTACGCCGCCGACCGCAGCGGCACCGCGTTGCGCGACGCCCTGGTCGAGCGCGCCCGCGCCGGGGTCGCGGTGCGGGTGCTGCTGGACGCGGTCGGTTCGGCCGCTTGTCCGCGGCGTTTCTTCGCGCCGTTGCTGGCGGCGGGCGGCGAGCTGGCGTGGTTCCATCCGATGCGTTTCGGCCGCATCTGGCGCCGCACCTGGCTCAATCTGCGCTCGCACCGCAAGATCGTGGTGATCGACGGCCGCGTCGGCTTCACCGGCGGCATCAACATCACCGACGAGCAGAACGAGCGCCTGCGCGCCGACGCCTACCGCGACCTGCACCTGCGCCTGGAGGGCGACGCGGTGCGTTCGCTGCAGGTGCTGTTCGTGGAGGACTGGGCCTACGCCACCGGCCAGCGCGACTTCATCGCCGCGGTCGCGCGGGCGATGCCGCCGCCGTGCCCCGGGCCGATCGCCGCGCAGATCCTGAGTTCGGGGCCGGATTCGCCGTGGGAGGCCATCCACCGCCTGCACGTGGGCGCGATCCACGCCGCAACCCGGCGGGTATGGCTGGTGACGCCGTACTTCGTGCCCGACGAGGCGGCGATGATGGCGCTGACCTCGGCCGCGCTCGCCGGCTTGGACGTGCGCGTGCTGGTGCCCCGGCGCAGCGACTCGCGGCTGGTGACCTGGGCGGCGCGTTCCTACTTCGACGACCTGCTCGCCGCCGGCGCGCGGATCTACGAATACGGACCACGCATGCTGCACACCAAGGCGCTGCTGGTGGACGAGGAGCTGGCGATCGTCGGCAGCGCCAATTTCGATCCGCGCAGCTTCCGGCTCAATTTCGAGGTTTGCGTGCTGCTGCGCGATACCGAGTTCGCCGCGGCGCTGGCGCGGCTGATCGAGGGCGAGTTCGCGTCGGCGCCGCGAGTCCGCGGCGACCGCCCGCGGCCGCTGTGGACGGTACGCCTGCCCGAGGCGCTGGCGCGGCTGCTGTCGCCGCTGCTGTAGCCGCATTGCGCACGCGCAGACGCAGTTGCGGCCTGCCCGGCAACCGCCGCGCGGTGGCGTCCGCGGCGCGCGGATCGCGTTAGACTGCCGCCCTCACGAGGAGTCGCCGCGATGCCCTGGGTCTTCCTGCTGCTGGCACTGGCCGCGATGGCGGTCGCCTTCCAGACCACCTCGCTGGCGCTGGCGGCGCTGTGCCTGCTGGCCGCCCTGGGGTTGCTGCTGGCCTTCGCCCTGGGCCTGCTGGCGCGCCGCGTCGGCAGCCGCAGCCGCGACCAAGCGCTGCTGCTGGATCCGCAGGAATTGCGCCGTCTGCGCGAGCAGGCCGAAGCCCGCCGCGCCGCGGCCGCGGCGGACACGCCGCCGGGCTCCGGCGAGCGCCCCTGAGCGCGCGCACGCCGCGGATGACGGTCCTCAGCGTCAACGTCAACAAGATCGCGGTGCTGCGCAACGCGCGCGGCGGGCGCACCCCGGACGTCGTGCGTGCGGCGACCGTGTGCCTGGACGCGGGCGCCCACGGCATCACCGTGCACCCGCGGCCCGATGCCCGCCACATCCGCGCCGACGACGTGCTGGCGCTGGCCGCGCTGTGCCGTGGGCGCGGGGTCGAGTTCAACCTCGAAGGCAATCCGTTCGCGCCGCCGCGGCCGGGCTATCCCGGCTTCCACGCCCTGTGCGCGCAGGCGCGGCCGGCGCAGGCGACGCTGGTGCCCGATGCCGACAGCCAGCTCACCTCCGACCACGGCTTCGACTTCGCCCGCGACAGCGCGCGCCTGCGCCCGCACGTCGCCGCACTGCGGCAGCTCGGCTGCCGGGTCAGCCTGTTCGTGGACGCCGGCGGCGATGTCGGCGCGGCCGCCGGCGTCGGCGCGGACCGGATCGAGCTGTACACCGGCCCCTACGCCGCCGCTTACGCCGCGGGGGCAGCGGAAACCGCGCTTGCCGCCTGCACCGACAGCGCACGTCGCGCGGCCGCCGCAGGGCTCGGGGTCAACGCCGGACACGACCTCAGCCAGGACAACCTCGCTGCCTTCCTGTCCGCCGTGCCCGGCGTGCTCGAGGTCTCGATCGGCCACGCGTTGATCGACGAGGCGCTGTACGCGGGCCTGGACGCGACCGTGCGCGGCTACCTGCGGCTGCTGGCCGCGACCTGACTCTCTGTCGCGGACCAGCCATCCATTCCCGGGAACTGGACTCGGAAAGAGGCGCCGCCGGGTCGGCTACGTCCTGTCTTCGGGTGGGCTAAGTCCTGTCTTCAAGTCGGGCGCAGGCTATCCAGGATCTGCACTCCACGAAATCGGCTTCGGACGGAGTCGCGGCCCGGCAGGCTGGGCGCTGCACCTTCCCGACGACGTCCTGTCATTGAAGTTGGGCGCAGCTCATCTTTGGCCTGATCTCGAGTCATGGCCTGGCTTCGGGAGATCGGCTTCGGAGGGAGTCGCCGCCCGGTGGGCTGGGGCTGCTGCACCTTCCTGACGACCTCCTGTCTTAAAGCCGGGGCGCAAGCCATCCCTGACCTGACATGCCGTCACGCCTGCAATCGGCAGATCGGCTTCGGAGGGAGTCGCCGCCCGGCGAGCTGGGGGTGCTGCGCCCTCCTGACGACCTCCTGTCCTCAAGTCGGGGCATGGCCTGACCTCGGGAGATCGGCTTCGGACGGAGTCGCCGCCCGGCGGGCTGGGGGTGCTGCGCCCTCCTGACGACCTCCTGTCTTTAAGTCGGGTCGTGGGCCATCCATGGCCCACTCTTCGCACCCCCAGCCCGCCGGGCGGCGACTGCGCGAGATTGGAGTCCGTCGCTTCGGGCTGGTTTCTCTACAAGCGCCGACTCACTTGCCAGAAGCCGGTGGCCCGGCCTGTGCGGGACCGTCGGCGGCATGGATGCCGCCGAGGAGCCTACAGGGACGTATTCACGGCGTGTCCCGCACAGGCCGGGCCACCGGCTTCCCTCCGCGGGGGTTCCCGCGCTGGGAGAGAACTCTGACCGTCCCACACGGGATGCGATGTCCGCGTAGTTGTCGAGGGCAAATGGATGCCAGGGGAGATCGTGGTTGGAGGAATTCCGCTGCCGGCCGCAGGGGCGAAGCGATGCGTTCGCGGAGTACCGCTTCGCGCACCGCCGAGCGCCTGGGGGCTGCGCCGCAGGGCCGCGCCCGCGCAGCGAGGATTCACGGCGTGTCCCGCACAGGTCGGGCCGCAGCTTCCTCGGCACAATCCGTACCCGGGAGTGGGACCAAAAAAACGCCGCCCTGGAAGGGGCGGCGCAATGAAGGTAGGTAAGCGTCGCGGCGCGCGGGCGCGCCGGTGGAGCGTGTGGCGTTACTTCTTGACGAAGCCGATCTTCTGCATCTGCGCGTTGCGCGCAGCTGCCAGGACCTTGGCCAGGATGCCGTAGTCGGCATCCTCGTCGGTATCGATCTGCAGCGTCGGCTGGTTGTTGGGGTCGCGTTCGACCTCGGCCTCCATCATGTTCTGCAGGGCCGTAACCGGCGCCGGGCTGTCGTTCCAGTACACCTGCCCGGCGGCATCGATGCGCAGGTCGATCGGCTCCGGCGGATTCTTCTGTTCCGGCGGCGGCGTCAGCGACCGCTGCGGCAGGTCGATGTCGATCGGGTACGACGGCGTCGGCGCAGTCACCATGAAGATGATGAGCAGCACCAACAGCACGTCGGCCAGCGGGATGATGTTCATGTCCACCAGCAGTCCTTCGCCGGTGCTGTTGCTGATATCCATGTCTGGACTCCGGTCAGTGGCGCTTGTCGCGCTCGGAGACGAACCCGACCTTGCGGATGCCCTGGGCCTGGGCGGTGTTGACCACCTGCGCGATCGACCGATACTTGGTGGTCGCGTCGCCGCGGATGTTGACCGCGGGCTGCGGGGTCTTCTGCGCCTCGACCGAGAGCTGGCTCTCGAGCATGGCGGGGGTCACCGGCTGGTCGTTCCAGAACAGCTGGCCACCGGCGGTCACGGTAACCGTGACCGGCGGCGCCGGCGGCACCTTGTCGTCCCTCTGCTCCAGGGTGGCCTTGGGCAGCTCGACCACGACCTTGTGGGTCATCAGCGGTGCGGTCACCATGAAGATGATGAGCAGCACCAGCAACACGTCGATCAACGGCACGACGTTGATGGCCGAGGTTTCCTTGATGTCGCCTGCGTTAATGCTGAATGCCATGTCGGGACTCCGTCAGTCGCCTCGCTGTGCGGTCCGTCTCAGGCCTTGTGCGCCGTTTCGCCCACCCGTGCACCGGTGGCGAAGAAGTCGTGCAGGTCGTGTGCGAAGGTGTCGAACTGATTGTAGGTGACGCGGTTCTGGCGCACGAAGAAGTTGTACGCGAGCACCGCCGGGATCGCCGTGAACAGGCCGAGCGCGGTCATGATCAGCGCCTCGCCGACCGGGCCGGCGACCGCGTCGATCGACGCCTGGCCGGTGGCGCCGATGCGGATCAGGGCGCTGTAGATGCCCCACACCGTACCCAGCAGACCGACGAACGGGGCGGTCGAACCGACCGTCGCCAGCACCGTCAGGCCCGATTCCAGGCGCATCGACTCGCGGGTCACGCCCTGGCGCAGGGCGCGGTCGACGAACTCGGAGCGGTTCAGCGACTCGACCAGGCGCGAGCCTTCCTGGCGGTGGTGGTGGGCGGCGGCCTGGGCGGCGTCGAGCGCGATCTTGGAGAACGGCTCGGTCTTGCGCTGCTCTTCCATGTAGCGGATCGCGTCCTGCGCGTTGGTGGTTTCCCAGAACGTGCTGATGACGCGGTCCGCGTTGCGGCGCAGGCTGATGTTCTTGAACGCGTTGATCACGATCCAGTAGACCGACATGGCCGACATGATCAACAGCGTGATCAGCACGACCCAGGACACCGCATAGGCGCCGGGGTTGTTGATCATTTCCGTGAGCAGATGGTCCACGCCCATCTGCGTCAGGGCGGAAGCGGCGTTGCCTCCGGTCGCAGCGGCGGCTTGAGTGGTTTCCTGCAGCATGACGCTTACCTTTGGATGTTGTGGTTTGGGGGTATTAGGGCCTTGGCGGCCACGATCACTGAATCAAGCAAAACGCAGTAAAACAGGGTGTTAGCGAGGCATCATGAAATTGACATCGACCGTAGCTTCACCACCCACTTTCTGGCCTCTCCGCATACCCGGATTGACCTTCCAGCGCTTGACGCCCGCGACTGCAGCACGATCCAGATCACGGTTGCCGCTACTCTTGTAGACGCTTGCGGACGTCACATTACCTTGGGCATCGAACGAGATCTTCACGACGACCAAGCCCTCAACGCCCCTCCGCTGCGCCTCGCGCGGATACTGGATTGGATACTGCGACCGCGTACTCGCATCGACAGTACCGCCTGCGATGTCCGGGGTGGCGGCCGGCGGCGCCGGCGGGGCCGGCGGCGGCGCCTGGATGTCCATCGCCGTGGGCTCGTCGAACACCACCGGCGGCTCTTCCGGCGGCGGCGGGATCGGCGAAGGCTGCGGCGGCGCCAGCTGCTTGATCTCCTGCGGCTTGGGCGGTTCCGGCGGCGGCGGCGGCGGCGGCGGCGGCGGCGGCGGCGGCTCGATGATCACCACCCGGGTCACGTCCTCGTCCTGCTTGTCCTGCCCCGGAGGCGCGACCGGCGCCAGCAGCAGCAGCAACGCCGCCGCATGGACCGCGATCACAAAGGAGAGGCCGGTGATGCGGGGCCAATTCAGGCCACCATCGCGATCGTCGTGCTTGTCGCTCGTCGGCAAGGGTTGCGTCATGCGGGGGGAACTCGGGTGTGGCCGGGCGCCACGGCGCCACGGGAAAAATTGAGCCGCGGCCGTTTCCGGCCGCGGGAATTTCCAAGCTTATACCAATCTGCCGAACGGATACCAATGCCCCGTTCGCAGAAAATCACTTCCCTGCAGGGCCCAGCAGGCGCTTGGCGGCTGCCGTGTCCTTGACGCCCTTGTCGAGCGCCTGCTGCGCGGCGGCCCTGGCTTCGGCGGCGTGGCCGGCCTCCGCCTGGATCTTGGCCAGGTTCAACGCCGCTTCGCCGTCGGCCGCCATCGGTGCCGCCCGCTTGTACATCTCGATCGCGGTCGGCAGGTTGTCGGCGTAGTACGCCCTTTGCCCGAGCACCATGTAGTCCCGGGCCAGATCCGGCCCGGGCTTGATCACGCCCTTGGCTATGCCGTCCTCGATCACCGCCCGTGCCTGCGCGTCCTTGTCGGCATTGATGTAGCTCACGTACAGCGCGCGGTACTCGTTGGCTTCGGTCAGCTGGCCCTTGGCCAGCGCGGAGGCGAGCAGCGCCACGGCCTTGTCCGGCTGGTTGGACTGCTGGTAGGCGGCGACCGCGTTCACCCGCAGGGTCCGGTCGTCCGGGTGCGCCGCCAGCAGCCGGCCATAGAGCTCGCCGGCGTCGGCGTAGCGCTCCAGCGCCATCAGGATGCCGCCGCGCAGGCTCTGCGCCTCGAGCTTGTCGGACTTGGTCTCGGCGAGGAAGCGGTCCAGGGTCTGCAGCGCCTGCGCGTTCTGCCCGAGCCCGTACTGCGTCACCGCCAGGTTGAACATCACCGTGTAGTGGTTGTTGTTGTCGAGGCCATCGGCAGCGAGCGCCTTGCCGAAATAGACCGCGGCGGCAGCATCGTCACCGGCGGCGGCGGCGGCGCTGCCCGCGAGCTGGTAGGCGAACGCCTGCTCGTAGGCATTGGCGTCGGCGCCGGCGGCAATCGCATCAGCCTTGGCGATGACACCGGCGTAGTCCTGTGCCTCGTACTTCTCCTGCGCGTCCTGCAACGCCTTGAGGGTGTGTTTGGTCGCCTTCGCCTCGGGCTCTTGTCGGGTCGCCTGCGGGTATTGCGCCGCGACCGGCTCGGTTGCCTTGGCCTCCTGCGCGGCCTTGGCGCGCGCGGCGTCGCGTTTCTGCCGCAAGCTCTGCTGGCCGACGCCGTATTCCTGGGCCCAGGCCGGCGCAAGCATGGCCAGCGACAGCAGGGCGGCGCCCAGAACCGCGAACAGCGGCGTGGATCGGGGGGAATGGGTGTTCATGCAAGCACCTCGTCGTTCATGTTCCGTCGGCCACGGCTTCGCATGACCGGATTGCAGCCGGACACGCTAGCAGAAAACACCGGCGCCCCGCAGCCCGTCGCACGGGGGATGTGACGGCGGTCGGATTTTATCCGCTGCAAGCCGGACGCTTGCCGGCTGTCCGCGCCTGCGCATAGGTGGCGGCCAGGCCGGCGGCGCGGGCGCGCAATTCCCCGATCCGACTCTGCGGATCCGGGTGCGTGGACAGCCATTGCGGCGGCCGGCTGCCGCCGGCGGCGAGCATGTTCTGCCACAGTGCGACCGCTGCCTGCGGGTCGAAGCCCGCCTGCGCCATCAGTTGCTGGCCGACGACATCGGCTTCGGATTCCTGCGCGCGCGAGCCGGGCAGCAGGAATCCGGTCTGCGCCAGGAGGCTGCCGCCCTGCACCGCGGCGTTGGCGGCGCCGCTGCCGTAGCGCGAGCCCAGCAACGCGCCGACGATCTGCAACGCACCGGAGGCGCCGGCCTGGCGGGTGATGCGCTCGTCGTGGTGGCGCGAGACGACGTGGCCGATCTCGTGCGCGATCACCGCCGCCAGCTGGTCCTGGTTGCGGGCGACCTTGAAGATCCCGGTGTAGATGCCGACCTTGCCGCCCGGCAATGCGAATGCGTTGGGATCATCGTCGGCGAACACCGCGACCTCCCAGCCGCCCTGCCGCCACGGCTGCGGCAGGACCGCCACCAGGTCGTCGACCACGCAGCGCACGTAAGCCAGCTGTCGCGGGTCCTGGCTCAGCGGTTTCTGCTGCTTCTGCTCGGCGAAGGCGCGGGTCCCGAGCAGGTTGAGCTCCTGCTGCGACACCGCGCCGACGTATTGCGTGCGCCCGGTCGGCGAGACGGTCGTGGCGCAGGCCGCCGCCAGCGCGGCGATCGCGAGGGACAGCAGCAAGGACTTCATGGGCGGCTCCATTCAGCGAAGGCTGCCGTTGTAACGGCGCAATCCTGAAGGTCGCGTCAACCCGCGCACAAGGGGCGCCGTCCGCGCCCGCTACACGTCGAGGTTGGCGACCTTGAGCGCGTTGTCCTCGATGAACTCGCGCCGCGGCTCGACCACGTCGCCCATCAGGGTGCCGAAGATCTGGTCGGCGGCGACCGCGTCCTCGATCCGCACCCGCAGCAGGCGCCGGGTGTCCGGATTGACCGTGGTCTCCCACAGCTGCTCCGGATTCATCTCGCCCAGGCCCTTGAAACGCTGGATCTGGCGGCCCTTCTTGGCTTCCTCCAGCAGCCACGCCTGCGCCTGGGCGAAATCGGCCACCGCCTGAGTGCGGTTGCCGCGCACGATCTGCGCACCCTCGCGCACCAGCCCGTGCAGCAGCAGCGCGGCCTCGCGCAGCGCACGCAGTTCGCCGCTCTCGAACACCGCCAGCGGCAGCACCTGCAGCAGCTCCTCGCCCATGTGCCGGCGCTTGACCAGCAAGGCGGCCTGGTGCGTCGCGGTGGCCGGCTGCAGGGCCAGCGCATAGCGCGGCTTGCCCGCGCCGACGCGATTCAGGCGCGCTTCCAGCGCATCCAGCTCGTGGCGCTCGTCGATGTTCTGCACCAGGTGCGCGGCGTCCAGCGGGGTGAAGTCGATCAGCGCCGCGAGTACGTTGGGGTCGTAGCGGTGGGCGTTGCGTGCGATCGCCTCGCGCGCGGCGGCGTAAGCCAACAACAGCTTCTCCAGCGCCGCGCCGGTGATCGGCGGCTCGCCGGCGGCGGGGACCAGCGCCGCGCCCTCCACCGCGTTGCTGGCGAGGTAGGCGTCCAGCGCCGCGTCGTCCTTCAGGTACAGCTCGGTCTTGCCCTGCTTGACCTTGTACAGCGGCGGCAGGCCGATGTAGATGTGGCCGCGCTCGATCAGTTCCGGCATCTGCCGGTAGAAGAACGTCAGCAGCAGGGTGCGGATGTGGGCGCCGTCGACGTCGGCGTCGGTCATGATGATGATGCGGTGGTAACGCAGCTTGTCCGGGTTGTACTCGTCGCGGCCGATGCCGGTGCCCAGCGCGGTGATCAGCGTGCCGACCTGTTCGGACGACAGCATGCGGTCGAAGCGCGCGCGCTCGACATTGAGGATCTTGCCGCGCAACGGCAGCACCGCCTGGTTCTTGCGATTGCGGCCCTGCTTGGCCGAGCCGCCGGCCGAGTCGCCCTCGACGATGAACAGCTCGCTCAGCGCCGGATCCTTCTCCTGGCAGTCGGCGAGCTTGCCGGGCAGGCCGGCGATGTCCAGCGCGCCCTTGCGCCGGGTCAGGTCGCGGGCCTTGCGCGCGGCTTCGCGCGCGCGCGCGGCGTCGACGATCTTGCCGGCGATGGCCTTGGCCTCGACCGGGTGCTCCTGCAGGAATTCCTCCAGGCGCGCGCCGAAGGTGCTTTCGACCACCGGCCTGACGTCGGAGCTGACCAGCTTTTCCTTGGTCTGGCTGGAGAAGCTCGGATCCGGCACCTTGACCGACAGCACCGCGATCAGGCCTTCGCGCATGTCGTCGCCGGACAGGTTGACCTTGGCCTGCCTGGCGATTCCGTTCTGCTCGATGTAGTTGCTCAGCGTGCGCGTCAGCGCCGCGCGGAATCCCTGCAGGTGGGTGCCGCCGTCCTTCTGCGGGATGTTGTTGGTGAAGCAGAACATCGTCTCCTGATAGGAGTCGGTCCACTGCAGGGCGACGTCCACGACGATGCCGTTCTGCTCGCCGGTCACCGAGATCACGTTCGGGTGCAGCGGCGTCTTCAGTTGCGCCAGGTGCTCGACGAAGGAGCGGATGCCGCCCTGGTAGTGGAACACGTCGCGCTTGCCCTCGCCGCGTTCGTCGTTCAGGGCGATGCCGACGCCGGAATTGAGGAACGACAGCTCGCGCAGGCGGCGGGCCAGGATCTCGTAGCGGAATTCGACGTCGCTGAAGATGTCGGCCGCCGGTCGGAAACGCAGCAGGGTGCCGCGCTTTGTGGACGCCTCGAGTTGCTGCAGCGGGTACAGCGGTTCGCCCAGCGCGTATTCCTGGCGGTAGTGGAAGCCGTCGCGCCAGATGTCGAGCCACAGGTGCTCGCTCAGCGCGTTGACCACCGACACGCCGACGCCGTGCAGGCCGCCGGACACCTTGTAGCTGTTGTCGTCGAATTTTCCGCCGGCGTGCAGCACGGTCATGATGACCTCGGCCGCGGACACGCCCTCTTCCTTGTGGATGTCCACCGGGATGCCGCGGCCGTTGTCGGACACCGAGACCGAACCATCCTCGTGCAGCGTCACCGCGACCTCGTCGGCGTGGCCGGCAAGGGCTTCGTCGATCGAGTTGTCGACGACCTCGAACACCATGTGGTGCAGGCCGGTGCCGTCGTGCACGTCGCCGATGTACATGCCCGGACGCTTGCGCACGGCCTCCAGCCCGCGCAGGACGGTGATCTTGCTGGAATCGTAGGTTTGCGAGTCCGCTGGCGACGGGGTCGCGGTGGTGGCCGTTTCGTGTGGTTGCGACATGCGGTGACAGGCTCCCGTGACGCGGTCGGCAAAAGCCGGCGGCGCATCGAAGACACATTAGCTATGGATGCGTGAAGTATAGCAATCCGGGCCTGGGCCGCTGCGGTTTCAGGGTGCGGCCGCGGCCGGCCCTTCCGCCAGGATCCGGCCTTGTTCCACGTGGAACACCTGCGGGACGAGGTCCCGCGCCAGTCCCGCCGGAGGCTCGGTTCCGGTGATCAAGACCTGCGCGCCGTAACCGTGCAGGCGCTGCAGCACCAGCGCCTGATGGGCCCGGTCCAGTTCCGAGGCCAGGTCGTCCAGTGCCACCACCGGCCACTCGCCGCGCACCGCGGCCTGGTGCTCGGCCTGGGCCAGCAAGACGGCCAGTGCCGTCAGCTTGGCCTGCCCGCGCGACAGGGCTTCGCGGCCGGGGATCGTCGCGTGGTCGATGCGCCAGTCGGCGCGGTGCGGTCCCACGGAGGTGAACCCGGCGGCGAGGTCGCGTTCGCGCGCCAGCAGCAGGGCGTCGGCCAGCGGCAACTCCTCCCGCCGCCAGCCGGGCAGGAAACGCAGCTGCGAACCGCCCGCTCCAGGCAGCAGGGCCTGGGTGGTCGCGGCCAGATAGGGCTGCAATTGCTCCAGGTAGCGCTCGCGGTAGCGGGTCAGGACGGTCCCGGCCTGGTCGAGCTCGCGCTCCCAGGCCTCGAGCTGGCCGTCGCCGCGGCGTGTCTTGAGCAGGCTGTTGCGCTGCTTCAGGGCGCGGACATAGCGACGCCACAGCGGCAGGAAAGCCGGTTCCACGTGGAACAACCCCCAATTCAGGAACCGCCGGCGCGGCTCGGCCGATCCCATCACCAAGGCATGGCTGCCGGGCTCGAAGGTGACCACCGCCAGTGCGGCGCACAGATCCCCGAGCTGGGCCAGTGGGGTGCCGTCCAGACGTCCTTCCCAGGATTGGCCGGTGTGCCGCAAGCCGGCGCGACGGCTGCGACCGGAGACGCTCTCCCGCCACTCGACGAAAACCGCCACCGACTCGGCCCCGGCACGGACCAAGCCATCGCGCACCCGTCCGCGGAAGCTGCGGCCGTAGGCCATCAGGTGCAGGGCTTCCAACACGCTGGTCTTGCCGCTGCCGTTGGCGCCCAGGAGCAGGTTGAGGCCCGGAGCCGGAGCCAGGCTCGCGCTGTCGAAACAGCGCAAACCGCTGAATTCGAGCCGGGTTACCCGCATGCCGCCTCCCATCGACCGGGCGATCGGCAACAAACGAAACGCCCGGAGGGGACCGGGCGTTCGCGTTTCACGTGGAACCGCCGGGAGAGAGCCAGAGCCTCCGGCTGGTGCTGGCAGCCTGGATCCGGCAACCGGCGACGGCGCATCGGGCTCAGAGCCGCAGCGGCATCACCACGTGCCGGCATTTTTCGCTGCCGGCCTCGCGCACCAGCGCCGAGGAATTGGCATCGCGCAGCTGCAGAACCACGTGCTCTTCGCGCAGCGCCGAGAGGGCGTCGAGCAGGTAGTTGACGTTGAAGCCGATCGCCAGCGCATCGACCTTGGTCTCGGCTTCGACCTCTTCCTGCGCCTCTTCCTGTTCCGGATTGTGGGCGCTGATCTTCAGTTGCCCGGGCGAGACTTCGACCCGGACGCCGCGGTACTTCTCGTTGGACAGGATCGCGGCGCGCTGCAGGGCCGCGCGCAGGACCTCGCGATCGATCCGCACCTCGCGGTCGGCACCGATCGGGATCACCGCCTCGTAGTCGGGGAAGCGGCCGTCGATCAGCTTGCTGGTGAAGGTGACATCGTCGCGCTTGACCCGGATGTGGCTGCGGCCGACTTCCAGCTCCAGCTCGCGGTCGCCGCCCTCGAGCAGCCGCTGCAGCTCGGTCACGCCCTTGCGCGGCACGATGATCTGGCGCTTGGCGCTGGCCCCGGGCTCCAGTGCGGCCTCGCACAGGGCCAGCCGGTGGCCGTCGGTGGCCACGCAGCGCAGGGCCTGGTCGCGCAGGTCGAACAACAGGCCGTTGAGGTAATAGCGCACGTCCTGCTGTGCCATGGCGAAGGCGGTGCGCTCGATCAGTTCCTTCAGCGCGGCCTCGGGCACCTTGACCCGTTCAGTGGCCTCGACCTCGTCCACCGACGGGAAATCGTTGGCCGGCAGGCTGGTCAGGGTAAAGCGGCTGCGCCCGGCCTGCACCGTCACCTTGTCGCCGGACTGGGTCACGGTGACGTTGCTGCCGTCCGGCAAGGCCCGCACGATCTCGAACAACTTGCGCGCGGGGATCGTGGTTTCACCGTCCTGGCTGCCGTCGACCGCCTGGCGGGCGACCATCTCCACTTCCAGGTCGGTCCCGGTCAGCGACAGCTGGCCGTCGCGGACCTGCACCAGCAGGTTGGCCAGCACCGGCAGCGTCTGCCGGCGCTCGACGACGTTGACGACCTGCGCCAACGGTTTCAGGAAGACTTCGCGTTGCAGGCTGAAGCGCATGCGGACCCCTTGTCCCTGCTGTTTCGTTGCCCGGTGCCCAGGCTTCGAATGGATGGATAAATCAAAAGCGTGGTGGTGCTGGTGTCGTGAAATTCCGGTGATAACAAACTTAACGCGTTGAATTCATTCAGTTTTACTGCCGCTCCTGGCTGTGGGCAAGCGCTGCCGACCGGGGCGGACAAATTGTGGATAACGCGGGCCGTGCTCGTCGACGCGCAGGTTGTGCACAGCTTGTCCCCGGCTGGTCCACCCCTTTGTCGTCCACCGGACCCGCGGCTTGCCGGGTCCGGTCGCGGTCATTCGCTGAGCTTGCGGATCAGCTTGTCCCAGTCCTCGCGCAGCTTGCCGTCGGTCTCCTGCAGGTGCTTGATCTGGCGGCAGGCGTGCAGCACGGTCGTGTGGTCGCGGCCGGCGAACGCGTCGCCGATCTCCGGCAGCGAATGCTCGGTCAGCTCCTTGGCCAGCGCCATCGCCACCTGGCGCGGCCGGGCCAGCGAACGCGTCCGCCGCTTCGACAACAAGTCCTTGATCTGCAGTCCGTAGTAGTCTGCCACGACCTTCTGGATGTTGGCGATGCCGATCGCCTGCTGCTGCGCGCGCAGCAGGTCGCGCAGGGTTTCCTGGGCGAACTCGGCGGTGATCGCGCGGCCGGTGAAGTTGGCCCGCGCCGCCAGCGTGTTGAGCGCGCCCTCCAGGTCGCGGACGTTGGAGCGCATCTTCTTGGCGAGCAGGAACGCCACGTCCTCCGGGATCACCGTGCCGCGCTCGCGCGCCTTGGACAGCACGATCTGCGCGCGGGTCTCGAAGTCCGGCGGATCGATCGCCACCGACAGGCCCCAGCCCAGGCGCGACTTCAGCCGCGGCTCCAGGCCTTCGACCTCGCGCGGATAACGGTCGCAGGTGAGGATGATCTGCTGCTTGCCGTCGAACAGCGCATTGAAGGTGTGGAAGAACTCCTCCTGGGTGCGGTCCTTGCCGGCGAAAAATTGAATGTCGTCGATCAGCAGCGCGTCGATGCCCTGGAACTGGCGCTTGAACGCCTCCATGCCGCCGCTGGTCTTGTCGTACAGCGCCTTGGTGAAGGCGCTCATGAACTGCTCCGAGCGCAGGTACATCACCTTCATGCCCGGGCGGTTGGCGCGCATGGCGTTGCCGGCCGCGAACATCAGGTGGGTCTTGCCCAGGCCGGTGCCGCCGTACAGCAGCAGGGGATTGTGGGCACGGTCGCCGGGCTGCTGCGCGGCCTGCCAGGCGGCGGCGCGGCCGAGCTGGTTGCTGCGGCCCTCGACGAAGTTGTCGAAGGTGTAATGGCTGTCGAGGTGGCCCTGGAAGGGCGCGGCCGGCAGCGGGCGCGCGGCGGCGACGGCGGCCGGCGCGGGGACGGGCGCGGGGACGGGCGCGGCGCGGCGCAGCGAGCCGATTTCCAGGCTGACCTCGGGGCTGCCGGCGAAGTGCGCCAGCAGTTCGCGGATCCGCACCAGGTAGCGGTCGCGCACCTCGGCCATGACGAAGGCGTTGGGGGCGTACAGCACGTAGGCGTCGTCGCGCATCCCGGCCTGCAGGGGCTTGAGCCAGGTGTGCACGTCCTCGGCCGGGAATTCGGCTTCGAGACGTTCGAGGCAACGGGGCCAGGCATCCATGGGATCGACTGCTACCAAAAGGCTGGCCGCGCGACGCGGGCGGCGTCGCCATGCGGAAAAAACAACGGGATGCAGCAGACTACCACCGCACCCCGGGACACGCACCCGCGGCGCCGGCCACGTCCGTGCAACCAGGCGTTCGCGACCGCAGGCGGGTGCCGCGGTTGACCCGACAAGCCGCGGCCGGCTATGATTTCAAGTCTTTTCCGTCGCTTCACCGCACGAGTCCGTCATGGCCACCAAGCGCACCTACCAGCCCAGCAACCTCAAGCGCAAGCGCGACCACGGCTTCCGGGCCCGCATGAAGACCGCCGACGGCCGCAAGGTCCTCGCCCGTCGCCGTGCCAAGGGTCGCAAGCGCCTCTGCGCCTGATCGCCGCGCCGATGGCTGCGGCCGGCCGGCGCGGCCGCCGTTGTCCGTGACCACGCCGCTTTCTCCCTCGTCCCCACTGCCGCGCAGCCCCCGCACGGGTTTTCCGCGCACGGCACGGGTGCGCGCGCGCACCGAGTTCGACCGCGTGTTCGCCCAGGGCCGCCGCATCGCCTCTCCGCAACTGGCACTGCACTGGCTGCGTGACGGCCAGCTGCCGCGGCTCGGACTCGCGGTCTCGCGCAAGGTCGACCCCACCGCGGTCGGCCGCAACCGCATCAAGCGCAGCCTGCGCGAACAGTTCCGGCAGTCGCGTGCCGCGCTGGCGCCCGGCGCCTATGTCGTGGTCGCGCGCGCGCCGGCGACGCAGACGTCGAACCGCGAACTGCGGGCGGTCTTCGACGCCTTGCTGCAGCGCGCCGGCGCGTTGCCGCCACCGGAGACGCCCGGCACAATGCCCGCTCCCGATTCCCGGGACCGGCCTTCTTCCCCTTCGCTGCCGCGCCCAGGCACCGGCTGAGCCCGCCTGCCCGGTACCGCGCCATGACCCTGCCTGCATGAACCAGACCCGCACTTTCCTGATTTTCGCCTGGCTGGCGGTGGCGACCCTGTTGTTCCTCGCCTGGACCCAGGAACGCGCCGCGCCGCCGCCCGCGACGCCCGGCACCACCGCCCCGGTCGCGGTAGTCGACAGCGGCGACAGCACCGTGCCCGCGATCGCCAGCGCCCCGCTGCCGCAAACGCCGACCGCCCGCATGACGGCCGCGCCTGCCGCGGCGGCGACCGAGAGCGCCCAGCAGGCGCCGGCGATCACCGTCGTCACCGACGTGCTGCAGGTCCGGCTCGACGGCGGCGCGATCCGCCAGGCCGACCTGCCGGGCTATCCGCAGACCACCGCGCCCGGCAGCGCGCCGATGCGGCTGTTCGCCGAGGATCCGGCGCATTTCTTCCAGGCGCAGAGCGGCTGGGTCAGCAGCAGCGGACCGGCGCCCAGCCACGAGGCCGGCTTCATCCCGGTGCTGGCGGCGCGCACGCTGCGCCTGGCCGCCGGAGCCGACACCCTCGAGGTGCCGTTCCTGTGGCAGGGACCGGACGGCGTCAGCATTCGCCGCAGCTATGTCTTCACCCGCGGCGACTACGCGGTGCAGGTACGCGACGAGGTCGTCAACGCCGGCAGCCGGCCGTGGCAGGGGCACATTTACCGGCAGCTGCTGCGGGTGCCGCCGGTGGTCAAGACCGGATTCACCCGGCCCGAGTCCTACAGCTTCCACGGCGCCGCCTGGTTCACCCCGCAGGACAAGTTCGAGAAGCGCAAGTTCGCCGACTACCTCGAGGACGGCCCGCTGGACAAGCAGGTCACCGGCGGCTGGATCGCGATGCTGCAGCACCATTTCTTCGCCGCCTGGATCCCCGGCGCCGAGGACGCCAGCGTGTTCTCGCTGGCCGCCCCGCGCGGCGCCGGCGAGCGCCAGCTGGCGCTGATCCGCGAGCTCGGCCCCGGGGTCGCGGTGGCGCCGGGCGCGCGCGCCGTCACCAGCGCGCGGTTGTGGGTCGGCCCCAAGCTGGTCAAGCGGATCGAGGCCCAGCAGGTCCCGGGGCTGGAGCGCGCGGTCGACTTCAGCAGCTACTCGGTGATGGCCTGGCTGGCCGGCCTGCTGTTCGCGGTGCTGGCGTTCCTGCACGGCATCTTCGGCAACTGGGGCTGGGCGATCGTCGGCCTGGTGCTGGTGATCAAGCTGCTGATGTATCCGTTGTCGGCGGCGCAGTACAAGTCGGCGGCGAAGATGCGCCGGTTCCAGCCGCGCATCGAACAGCTCAAGGAGCGCTACGGCGACGACAAGCAGAAGTTCCAGCTGGCGATGATGGAGCTGTACAAGAAGGAGAAGATCAACCCGGTCGGCGGCTGCCTGCCGGTGCTGGTGCAGATGCCGGTGTTCCTGGCCCTGTACTGGACGCTGCTGGAGTCGGTGGAGCTGCGCCAGGCGCCGTGGATCGGCTGGATCCACAACCTGACCGCGCCCGATCCCTATTTCATCCTGCCGGCGATCAACATCGCGGTGATGTGGGCCACGCAGAAGCTGACCCCGACCCCGATTGCCGACCCGATGCAGCGCAAGATGATGCAGTACATGCCGGTGGCGATGGGCGTGATGTTCGCGTTCTTCCCCGCGGGCCTGGTGCTGTACTGGGTCACCAACGGCAGCCTCGGCCTGCTGCAGCAGTGGTGGATGCTGCGCAAGTACGGCGAAGCGCCGGCCAAGCCTGCCAAGGCGGGCTGACCCCGCGGGAGTCGCGCATCGACGCCGCCGACACCATCGCCGCGATCGCGACCGCCGCGGGCGCGGCGGGCGTGGGCATCGTGCGCCTGTCCGGGCCGCGCAGCGCGGCCATCGCCCGCGCGCTGTGCGGGCGCGACCTGCGGCCGCGGCACGCCAGCCACGTGCGCCTGCGCGACGCCGCCGGCGCGGCGATCGACGACGGCATCGCGCTGTACTTCGCCGCGCCGGCGAGCTTCACCGGCGAGGACGTGGTCGAGCTGCAGGCGCACGGCAGTCCGGTGCTCCTGCAGCAGCTGCTGGCGCGCTGCTGCGCGCTGGGCGCGCGGCTGGCGCGGCCGGGGGAGTTCAGCGAGCGCGCGTTCCGCAACGGCAAGCTCGACCTGGCCCAGGCCGAGGCGATCGCCGACCTGATCGCCGCCGGCGACACCCGTGCCGCGCGCGCGGCGCGGCGCGCGCTGGACGGCGAGTTCTCGCGCCGGGTCGAGGCGCTGGCCGCGCGCCTGCTGGCGCTGCGGGTGCAGGTGGAGGCGGCGATCGACTTCGCCGACGAGCCGCTGGAGACGCTCGGGCTGGATGCCGTCGCCGCCACGCTCGAGGCGCTGGACCGCGACCTGGATGCGCTGCTGGCCGCCGCCGAACGCGGCCGCAAGCTGCGCGACGGCCTGCACGCGGTGATCGTCGGCCCGCCCAACGCCGGCAAGAGCTCGCTGCTCAACATGCTGGCCGGCAGCGAGCGCGCCATCGTCACCGCCATCGCCGGCACCACCCGCGACCTGCTGACCGAGACCATCCGCAGCGACGGGATCGAACTGACCCTGGTCGACACCGCCGGCCTGCGCGACGGCGGCGACGCGATCGAGCGCGAGGGCATGCGCCGCGCGCGCGCCGAGCTGCAGCGCGCGGACCTGGCGTTGGCGGTGCTGGACGCACGCGATCCGGAAGCCGGTCGCGCCGCGGTCGCCGCGGCGGTCGCGGGGGTGCCGCGGTGCCTGTGGCTGCACAACAAGGCCGACCTGTTGCCCGCGCCGGTACCGGCGGACACCGACGCCGCGCTGTGGCTGTCGGCGCGCACCGGCGCCGGGCTGGACGCGCTCCGCGCGCGCCTGCGGGCGCTGGTGCTGGGTCCCGGCGCCGAGGCCGGCGAGGGCGCCTTCAGCGCGCGCGCGCGACAGGTCGAGGCGCTGCGCCGCGCCGGCGCGGACCTGCAGGCGGCCCGCGGCGCGCTCGCCGACCAGGCCCTGGACCTTGCCGCCGAGGCGCTGCGCTGCGGTCACGATGCGCTCGGCGAGATCACCGGCCGGGTTGTGCCGGAGGCGCTCCTGGGTCACATTTTCTCCACCTTCTGCATCGGCAAGTAGCCGGGCGCCGCCGTTCAGGCGGGCCGGGGGAGTTGACAAATGGCCCGCGCTGTCGCGTCCTAGGCGCACGTGCGGCCACGCACAGCCAGGGGAGCGTTTCCGATGTTCGTTGCGACAGCCTTGCAGGCACGACCGGCGCGGTTCCGGTTCGTCGCCGTCCTCGCGGTGCTCTGCGCCTTCGCAGGGTGCAAGAAAGACCAGACCGCCACGCCGGAAACCGGCCCCGCCACCACGGCCACCGAGGGGGTGGTGGCGCCTGCGGTCTCCGACAAGGTCAGCGCGATGAGCGTGGACCAGCTGCGCGAGGCGGCCGGCACTGCGCTGCGCGAGCAGCGCCTGTATGCGCCGGCGGGCAACAGCGCGATGGAGTACTACCTCGCGCTGCGCGACAAGCAGCCCAACGATCCGGCCGTGTCCAGCGCGCTCACCGACCTGATGCCGTACGCGCTGATCGCCACCGAGCAGAGCATCGGCCGCGACGATTTCAGCGAGGCGCAGCGGCTGTACGCGCTGATGGAGAAGACCGACGCCAAGGCGCCGGCACTGCCGCGCCTGAAGCAGGCGATCGCCGACGGCCAGGCGTCGCTGGCCCAGCGCGCGCAGCAGGAACAACTGCAGAGCGAGGAGGAAGCCAAGCGCCGGGCCGAGCTGGAGAAGCAGCGCGCCGCCGACCAGCAGAAGGCGCAGCAGGAAGCGGCGCAGCGGCTGGCCGCGCAGCAGGCTGCCGACCAGCGCGCCGCAGCCGAGCGCGAGGCCGCCGAACGCGCCGCCCAGGCCCAGCGCGCGGCGCAGCAAGCCGCACCGCCGCCGGCTGCCGCGGCCCCGGCGCCGGCCGCGCCGCGGGTGTCCAACACGCTGCGGCCGATCAGCACCCCGGCGCCGAGTTATCCGCGCGAAGCGCAGCGCCGCGGCCGTTCCGGCGAGGTCGAGGTGGAGTTCACCGTCGGTACCGACGGCACCGTGACCTCGGCGCGGGTGGTGCGGGCCTCGCCGCCGCGGATCTTCGATCGCGAGGCGCTGTCGGCGGTGAACCGCTGGCGCTTCCAGCCGGTCGGGTCGGCGGTGACCACGCGCCGCACGATCCAGTTCAAGCCGGCGGAATAGGCGCCGCGCACGACGGCCGCAACGGCCGGATCGCAAAAAGCCCGGCACGCAGCCGGGCTTTTTGCTGGTTCTTTTCCCTAGTGCGGGGATCTCTGCGAGGGAACCCGGCGGCCGGGTTGTTGCAGGACGCGCCGCGAATACATGCTTCAAGCGCGGAAGCTGCCGCGGGGAAGCCGGCGGCCCGGCCTGCGTGGACACACCGTGAATCCATCCCGCAAGTGCGGAAACATCTGTAGGGGAAGCCGCCGTGAATACGTCCCTGTAGGCTCCTCGGCGGCATCCATGCCGCCGACGGTCCCGCACAGGCCGGGCCACCGGCTTCCAGGCAAGTAAGTTGGCGCCTGCAGAAAAAACCGGCCGAAGCGGTGACCTCCAATCTCGCCAAGTCGCCGGCCGGCGGGTTGGGGGTGCGGAGAGTGGGCCATGGATGGCCCACGACCCGACTTAAAGACAGGAGGTTGTCAGGAGGGCGCAGCACCCCCAGCCCGCCGGGCGGCGACTCCCTCCGAAGCCGATCTCACAAGAGCAGGCCACGACTCGAAGTCAGGCCAAGCCACAGCCTGCGCCCCGGTTGGAAGACAGAACATCGTCAGGAGGGCGCAACACTCCAGCCCGCCGGGCGGCGACTCCGTCCGAAGCCGATCTCACAAGAGCAGGCCACGACTCGAAGTCAGGCCAGGCCACAGCCTGCGCCCCGACTGGAAGACAGGACATCGTCAGGAAGGCGCAGCACCCTCCAGCCGCTGGGCGGCGACTTTGTCCGAAGCCGATCTCACGAGGCCATGTCATGGATGGCCTGCGCCCTGGCTTGGGGACAGGACGTCGTGAGGCGCAGTACCCCTACCTGCCGGGCGGTGAAGCCGATTCGGCCGGGAGTGCCAAGAAGCCCGTCTCCCGGGATGGGAGAAGAACCTTCTTGCTGTCGCGGACCGGTCGCCGCCCGGCCTCAGGCCGAGACTGCCAGCTTTTCCTGGTGGTAGCGGCGGATCGCGGCATACCACAGCGCCGCGGCCAAGCCGAGGCCCGCGGCCAGGTAGACCAGCCACTGTTGCGGCGCGATCGCCTCCTCGCGGATCACCTTGAGCAGCATCTGGTTCTGCGCCAGGAACGGCACCGCGAACATCCACAGCTGGTTCTTCACCGGACTGACCATCAGCACCACGGTCGGGACGATCGGCAGCAGGATCAGGATGCCGGTGTAGCTCTGCGCTTCCTTCACCGACTTGGCGCCGGCGGCGATGAAGGTCAGCAGGCTGCCGCCGAGGAACACCATCGGCAGCAGCACCAGCAGCATCACCGCCATTTCCCGGCCACCCATCGCCAGCTGCTTGGCGATCCCCGGCGCGAACGCCGCGCCGACGCGGAATGCCAGCAGCGTCAGCACCAGCGCGACCACGCCGACGCTGCACGCCGCGGCGATCTTGCCGCTGACGATCGCGCCGCGCCGTGCCGGCGTCGCCAGCAGCGGTTCCAGCGACTGCCGCTCGCGTTCGCCGGCGGTGGTGTCGAGCACCAGCTGCAGGCTGCCGATGAACGCGCCGAGGATCAGCAGGTACGGTAGCAGCATCGCCGCGAGCGTCGCGCCACGGGCCTCGGGCGTCGACAGGTCCTTGCGCGAAACCGTCAACGGCGCGGCGACGCCGGGATTGACGCCGCGCGCGAGCAGGCGCAGCGCCCCCACCTGCTGGCTGTACAGGCCGAGCACCGTTTCCAGCCGCTTGGCCGGGATCTCGGCGTCCTGGCGGGTGGAGTCGTGCACGATCTCCACCAGCGCCGGCGTGCCTTCGCGCCAATGGCTGGCGTAGTCGTCGCCGATCCGCAGGTAGACGTCCTCGTCCTGCGCGCGGATCGCCGCGTCCGGGTCGGCCACCTGCTTGTGTGTGATGCCCTGGCCGGCCAGCCAGGCCACCAGATTGGGCGCGTGCTCGGCGCCGACGATCGCGATCGCCAGCGGCTTTTCCATCTGCTCCTTGGCCTTGCTCTCGCCGATCGTGGCCATGCCCAGGAACAGCAGCGGCCCCAGCAGCGGCCCCAGCAGCAGGGTCAGCGCCAACGTGCGGCGGTCGCGCAGCAGCTCGCGCAGTTCCTTTTTCCAGACGATCCACAGCGCCTTCATGCGTGCAGCCCCTCTTCCGATCCGATCAGGCGGACGAAGGCGTCCTCCAGGTTGTCCTGCCCGGTCTGTGCGCGCAGCGCGTCGGCGCTGCCCTGCGCGACCACGCGCCCGTGCGCGATCACCACGATGCGGTCGCACAGCGCGGCGACCTCCTGCATGATGTGGCTGGAGAAGATCACGCAGCGGCCCTCGCCGCGCAGGCGCCGCAGGAAATCGCGCAGCCCGCGGGTGGTCATCACGTCCAGGCCGTTGGTCGGCTCGTCGAGGATCACGTTGCGCGGGTCGTGCACCAGCGCGCGCGCGATTGCGGTCTTGGTGCGCTGGCCCTGGCTGAAGCCCTCGGTCTGGCGGTCGAGGAAGTCGTCCATCTGCAGCGCGGCGGCAAGCGTCGCGGTCCGCTCGGCGATCAACGCCGGCGCCATGCCGTGCAGCTCGCCGAAGTAGCGGATGTTCTCGCGCGCGGTCAGGCGCTTGTACACGCCGCGGGCGTCGGGGAGCACGCCGAGCGCGCGGCGCGCGGCTTCCGCATTGGCCGCCACGTCCTTGCCGTCGACCAGCACGCGCCCGCTCTCGGGCTGCATCAGCGTGTACAGCATCCGCAAGGTGGTGGTCTTGCCGGCGCCGTTGGGGCCGAGCAAGCCGGTGATCTCGCCGTCGCGGGCCTCGAAGCCGACGTCGTCGACGGCGACCACGCGGGTCTTGTCCTTGCCGCGGCCGGGGAAGGTCTTGTGCAGGTGTTCTGCAACGATCATGTGCGTGGTCCTCTTGCGTGGGTGCGCACGGTGCTCACGGCTCCCAACCGTTGAACGAGGTGAAGGGCGGCACGTAGCCGAGCGTGTCCAGGCACTTGCCGTCGAGCGCCTTCGCGTCGGCGGTCTGCAGGAACTGCGCGAACAGCTTGGGCATGCAGCCGGCGCCGATCACGTTGTGGCCCTGGCCGCGCAGCACGAACAGGCGGCCGCGGGGCAGGGTCTTCAGCACCTCCTCGCCGTAGCGCGGGGGCGTCACCGGGTCGAATTCGCCGGCCAGCAGCAGCGCCGGCACGTCGCTGCGCAGCGGCTGGTGGAAGTCGGCGGGCATCGCGCCTTGCGGCCACAGCGCGCACTGCGCGCCGATGAACTCGGAGAACTGGTTGCCGAGCAGGGTGCCGTCCAGCGCCGGGTCGACCGCCAGGCCCGCGGCGTCCTCGCTGCACACCACCGACAGCTGCATGCCCATCGCCAGCTGCCCGGCGACGCTGTCGCCGAGCATGCGCGTCAGCGCCATGAGGCCGTCGTAGCGGCCGGCGGCGGCCTCGTGCAGCTGCAGCGGCAGCAGCGACGACACCAGCGGCATGTAGGCGTACAGCCGCATCAGACCGGCGACGGCGTCGGCGGTCAGCGGCTCCTCCTTCGATTCGCCGGTGGCCGAATCGCGGTAGCGCACCCGCGGCGGGTCGCGGCGCAGCGTCGTCATCAGCGCATCGAGCTGGTCGCGCGGATGACCGACGGCGGCGACGCACTGCGGCGACTGCTCGCAGCGGCCGAATTGCAGGTCGAGCGCATGTTCGAGGTTGGTGGCGAAGTCGTTGCCCAGGATCAGCGTGTTCGGTACGACCGAATCCAGCACCAGCGTGCGGGTGGCGGCGGGGTGGCGCATGGCGTACTGCTGCGCCACGCGGGTGCCGTAGGAGACGCCGAGCAGGTTCAGCTGCGGCACGCCCAGCGCCTTGCGCAGTTCGTCGAGGTCGCGCACGGCATCGGTGGTGGTGTAGAAGCGCAGATCCGCCGACTTCGACAGTTCGTCGCGGCAGCGCGCGGTCGCGTCGCGGACCGCTTCGGGGCTGGCGTCGAACGGCAGATCCTTGCCCGCCTCGCACTGCAGCGGGTTCGACTGCCCGGTGCCGCGCTGGTCGACGAGCACGACGTTGCGGTGCCTGAGTACCTCGCGGAACGCCGGCGCCACCTGCGGATAGACCTCGGTCGCCGCCTGGCCGGGACCGCCGGCGAGCAGGAACACCGGATCCGGGGCGACTTCGGCGCCCTCGCCCGGCGCGATCCAGGCGATATTGAGCTTGATGCGGCGGCCGTCGGGACGCGCTGGATCCTCGGCGACCTCATAGCTGCCGCACTGCGCTTCCACGTTCGCCGGCCCGAACTGCGGCGAAAGCGTGCACGGCGTGAACGCGATGCGGCCGTACAGGCGCGGCGGCGCGACGGCGGCGCGTGTCGCCGGCGCCGGCTTCGCGGCATCGGCCGCTTCGGCCTGCGTCTGCGCCGGGGGACTCGGGTGCTCGCGCCAGTAGCGGTAGCCCAACAGGCCGGCCGCGATCGCGATCGCGAGGATGAACCTGACTTTGCGGGACATCGGCAAGAGTCCTTGCGGGAGCGGGAACGTCGGTGGAAGGGAAGCGGGGAGCGCCTTGCGTTGCCGCGCTCAGCGGCCGCCGCGGCCGCGCAGCAGCCACGCGACGCCGAGGCCGATGAAGGCGAAGCCGACGCCGGTGAACGCAGGCTGGTGCCCGAGCCAGGCCACGGCGAGGAAGGCGACGCCGCTGCCGAGGTAGCCGAGGCCCGCGGCGCGCGGCTCCTTGCCGGCGGGCTTGCACGGGCCGGAACGCATTTTCGGGGCGGTCGGAACAGGCATCGTCGGCCTCACGCGTCGGGAATGAAGATCGCTTCGATCGGTTCGCCGAACAGCCGCGCCAGGCGGAACGCCAGCGGCAGGCTCGGGTCGTACTTGCCGGTCTCGATCGCGTTGACGGTCTGGCGCGACACGTCCAGGCGCTCGGCCAGTTCGCCCTGCGACCAGCCGAAGCGTTCGCGCAGCTCGCGGATGCGGCTGTCCATCGCTCAGCGGTACCGGCGCGCGACCACGGTCTTGACCAGCCCGTAGGCCAGGCAGACGAACGGGAACACCCAGAACATCGCCGGCCCCGCGGGAATGTCGATGACCTTCGCCATCTGCAGGAAGCCGCCGGCGAGATACAGCATGGACACGAGCGCGGTCGCCAGGCTCACCGACTCGAGCTCGATCTGCCGCTGCAGCTCGTCGGCGTCGCGGATGAAGCGCATCACCGCGCGCACGACCAGGGCGACCGGCGGCACGGGCAGCAGGGCGACGATCGCCCGCAGCATCGGCTCCTCGACCCGCTTGAGCAGCCACAGCGAGGCGAACAGGCCGAGCACGTAGGCGGCCATGGCCGGGGTGAACTCGCGCAGGTAGCGGCGGCGCAGGCTGGGGGTCGAGGCCTCGCAGCCGTCGGGGAGCCGCCAGCGCAGAAAGGCGGCGAACAGCAGGCCGAAGCCGGTGCCATACAGGATCCCCGCCAGGAACGGCGGCACGGTCCACAGGTGGGCCGCGGCGAGCGTGCCCAGGACGACCACCAGGGAGGCGCCGAGCAGGGCAGGGGCTTTGAGGGTCATGGCGGAAACGCTGTCAAGGAAACTTGACAGAAGTCTAGGGGCGCTCCGGCCAGACTGTCAAGCGTCCTTTACAGACATCCAGAGCCGTCCAGTGGATCGGCTCTACTTGCTGCTGACGTACTTCTCGCGGCGGATCTGCGCCACCCCCAGCCCGTCCGCCTTCAGTGCCTCGAAGCAGGCGTCGACCATGTTCGGGTTGCCGCACAGGTAGGCGATGTCGGTCGCCGGATTGGGCGCGAACTCGGGCAGCACCTGCTGCACGTAGCCGCGGCGCGCGTCGGCGTGCGGCGCTTCCGGCAGCTCGCGCGAAAAACACGGTACGAAGCGGAAGTGGCGCGGATGGCGCTCGGCGAAGGCGCGGAATTCGGCGCCGTACAGCAGTTCGGCCGGATTGCGCGCGCCGAACAGCAGCACCACCTCGACCCCGCGCTGCGCGATCAGCGCCTGCAGCTGCGGCAGCATCGCCCGGTACGGGGTGACGCCGGTGCCGGTGCCGATCAGCAGGTAGCGCGCATTGCGGTCGGCGGGCACCAGGCAGAAGCGGCCGTAAGGCCCGCTGGCGTCGATCCGGCCGCCGATCTCCAGGCCTTCGAACAACGCGGTCGCCGCGCCGCCGGCGACGTAGCTGACCGCGAGCTCGACCATCGCGTCCGCGCCGCGCGCCGGGTCGTGGATCGTCGCCAGCGAATACGAACGCCGGGTGGCGGTGCCGTCGGCGTAGTGGAAGTGCACCTGCAGGAACTGGCCGGGGATGAACGCCAGCGGCTGGCCGTCGTCGCGGGCGAAGGTCAGGTGGGCCACGCTCGGCGCCAGCATGCGGCGCGAGACGAGCTTCAGCGGGAAATGGGTGATGGCCAAGGCGTCGCGGCAGGGCGGCGGCCGAAGCGCGGCCGCGGGCCGCCTATACTACCGGCTTCGCCGCGTCCGCCGCGGCCACGAGTATCCGCATGGCTTCCGATTCCGCTGCCCCCGCGACCTCCGGCGCGGCCAGCGCCGCGCCGCCGGCGCTGTCGATCCGCGACCTGCGCAAGACCTACGACACCGGCGTGCAGGCGCTCAAGGGCGTGTCGCTGGAGGTCGCGCCCGGCGACTTCTACGCCCTGCTCGGCCCCAACGGCGCCGGCAAGTCGACCCTGATCGGCATCGTCAGCTCGCTGGTCAACAAGAGCTCCGGCGAGGTGCGCGTGTTCGGCGTCGACATCGCCCGCGAGCGCGGCGCGGCGATGCGCCTACTGGGGCTGGTGCCGCAGGAGCTGAACTTCAACATGTTCGAGAAGCCGCGCGACATCCTGGTCAACTACGCCGGCTTCTACGGCATCCCGCGGCGCGAGGCGCTGGCGCGCGCGGACGAGGAACTCGCGCGCGCGCACCTGTCGGACAAGGCCGACAGCATGTCGCGCACGCTCTCCGGCGGCATGAAGCGGCGGCTGATGATCGCCCGGGCGATGATGACCCGGCCGCGGCTGCTGATCCTGGACGAGCCCACCGCCGGCGTGGACATCGAGATCCGCCGCGGCATGTGGCGCACGCTGCGCGCGATCAACGCCGCCGGCACCACCATCATCCTCACCACGCACTACCTGGAGGAAGCCGAGAACCTGTGCCGCAACCTGGCGATCATCGACCACGGCACGATCGTCGAGCACGGGCCGATGCGCGAGCTGCTGGCCAAGCTCGACGTCGAGGGCTTCCTGTTCGACGTCGACGCGCCGTTGCCGGCGACGCTGCCGCGGATCGAGGGCGCGGCGCTGGTCGCGCGCGATCCCCACACCCTGGAGCTGGAGATGCCGCGGGCGATGGACCTCAACCGCGTGTTCGCGGCGCTGGACGCGGCCGCGATCCGGGTGCATTCGATGCGCACCAAGTCCAATCGCCTGGAGGAGCTGTTCGTGCGCCTGACCGGCGACGGCGCCACCGCGGCGGCCGCGTCCGGGGAGCGCGCGGCATGAACGCCGCAACCTCCGCCGCCGCGACGTCCGGCAACGCCCGCCGCAACTGGATCGCGCTGGGCACCATCGCCCGCCGCGAGGTGATGCGGATCCTGCGCATCTGGAGCCAGACGCTGGTGCCGCCGGCGATCACCATGACCCTGTACTTCCTGATCTTCGGCGGCCTGATCGGTTCGCGCATCGGCCGCATGGACGGGATCGGCTACATGGATTTCATCGTCCCCGGGCTGGTGATGATGAGCGTGATCCAGAACAGCTACGGCAACATCTCCTCCAGCTTCTTCGGCGCCAAGTTCGGCCGCCACGTCGAGGAACTGCTGGTCAGCCCGATGCCCGACTGGGTGATCCTGGGCGGCTACGTCGCCGGCGCGGTGCTGCGCGGGCTGATGGTGGGCGTGATCGTGCTGGCGATCGCGATGCTGTTCACCACCGTGCGCATCCCGCATCCGCTGGTGACCGTCACCACCGTCCTGCTCGGCGCGACGATCTTCTCGCTGGCCGGCTTCATCAACGCGGTGTTCGCCAAGAAGTTCGACGACGTCGCGATCGTGCCGGTGTTCATCCTGACCCCGCTGACCTACCTGGGCGGCGTGTTCTATTCGATCAAGCTGCTGCCCGGCTGGGCCGAGGCGGCGACCCACGCCAACCCGATCTTCTACATGGTCAACGCGTTCCGCTACGGCCTGCTGGACGTCAGCGACGTGCCGCTGGGGGTGGCCTACGCGCTGATGCTGGGCTTCGTCGCCGTGCTCACCGCGCTCAGCCTCTGGCTGCTCCGCCGCGGGGTCGGCCTGCGCAGCTGAGCGGCGCGCCGGTGGCGTATAACGCGCTCGTCGCCACCTTGCCCGGGAGCGTACCGATGCGCGGTTGCCGCTTCGCGCTTGTCCTCGCCATCCTCGCCGCCGCGGGCTGCGGCTCGCGCGGCGGCGATCCGGCGCCGCCGGCGCCGCTTGCGTCCGTGCCGGCGGCGGAGCACGGCAAGCTCGGCACCGACCAGGTCGGCGTCCTCAGCCCGGTGGCCGCGTTCGAGGGCGGCGGCGCGGACTGGCGGATCGAGATCCGTGCCGACGGCGGCCTGCGCCATGGCGTGCGCCTGCAGCGCGGCGCCACCGGCGACCCCGGCAGCGCGCGCTATCGCCCGGCCGCGGGCACGGCGGCGCCCGGGGAGCACCGGCTCGAGGGCACGCTCTACACCGCGAGCGGCGATCGCGCCATGCGCATCGAGCTGCAGCGCGGCGAGTGCCGCGATGCGGCGGCGCACACATGGCCCTGGCGGGTGCGGGTCGAGGTCGACGGCCTGCCGTCCCTGCACGGCTGCGGCGAGCTGGCGCAGTAGCGGGAACGGCGTCGGATGCAGGGAATACGCCGACCTGCGGATTCGGCCGTGGCGCCGGCGGCGCCTCAGCCCGGCGTCGGCAGCCGGAAAAACGCGCGCGCGGTGGCGGTGGTGTGCGCGGCGGCGGTGGCGACGTCCTCGCCGCGGTCGCGGGCGAGTTCCTCGACGATGTGCGCCAGGTACATCGGCTCGTTGCGCCGGTGCGCGGGTTGCGGTCGCACCGTGCGCGGCAGCAGGTACGGCGCATCGGTCTCGATCATCAGGCGGCCGGCCGGGATGCTGCGCACCAGTGCGCGCAGGTGCAGCCCGCGGCGTTCGTCGCACAGCCAGCCGGTGATGCCGATGTGCCAGTCGCGGTCGAGGTAGGCGAACAGTTCCTCGCGGCTGCCGGTGAAGCAGTGCACCACGGCCGCGCCGAGGCGGCCGTCGAATTCGTGCAGGATCGCGATGAAGTCGGCATGCGCGTCGCGCTGGTGCAGGAACAGCGGCTTGGGATTGCCGGCCGCGGCCAGGTCGGCGGCGATCTGCAGCTGGCGCTCGAACGCGCGGCGCTGCGCCGGCCGCGGCGCGAAGTCGCGGAAGTAGTCCAGCCCGCATTCGCCGACCGCGACCACCTGCGGATGCGCGTGCAGCGCGCGCAGGTCGGCGTCGCATTCGGCGGTGTACTCGGTCGCATGGTGCGGATGCACGCCGGCAGTGGCATAGAGCACGCCCGGGTGCGCCTGCGCCAGTGCCAGCGCCCTGGGCGAATGCTCGCGGCTGGCGCCGGTGACGATCAGCTGCGCGACCCCGGCCTCGCGCGCACGCTGCAGCACCGCGTCGCGATCGGGGTCGAAGCTGTCGTGGGTCAGGTTGGCGCCGATGTCGATCAGTTGCATGGGGCGATTGTACGGGGCGTGGAATGGGCCCCTGCGGGAATGCGCCAAGACAACAGCGCGCTGTCCGGCAATCGTGGCGTGAACGAGGCGGCGCCGGTCGGGGAATCGCATGGTTCTCCTGGCACGCCATTGCCTTCGAGCCGAGTCGCAGGCCATCCGCGCCGCGCTCCGCACTCCCGCCACGGTGCCCGCGACCGGGACCCCATATCCTTGGCGGGTGCGCTCCCCGACATTGCCCATCGCCGACCTGCTGCCGTCCATCCGCGCCAGCCTCGCCGCGCACCCGCGGCTGGTGCTGGAAGCGCCGCCGGGCGCCGGCAAGACCACGCAGGTGCCGCCGGCGCTGCTGGATGCGCCCTGGCTCGGCGGTCGCAGGATCGTGATGCTGGAGCCGCGCCGGGTCGCCGCGCGCGCCGCGGCCGGTTTCATGGCGCAGCAGCGCGGCGAAGCGGTGGGGGACACGGTCGGCTACCGCATCCGCTTCGAGCGCAAGGTCTCCGCACACACCCGGATCGAAGTCGTCACCGAGGGCATCCTGACGCGGATGCTGCAGGACGATCCGATGCTGGAGGGCATCGGCGCGCTGCTGTTCGACGAGTTCCACGAGCGCCACCTCGCCGCCGACCTCGGCCTGGCGCTGGCGCTGGACGTGCAGGCGTCGCTGCGCGCGGACCTGCGGATCGTGCTGATGTCGGCGACCCTGGACGGCGCGCGCCTGGCGCAGTTCCTCGACGCGCCGCGGCTGTCCAGCGCCGGGCGCAGCTTTCCGGTCGCGGTGGCGCACTTCCCCGCGCGCCGCGACGAGGCGCTGCAGCACCAGGTCCGGCGCGCGGTCGCGCACGCGCTCGCCGCGCATCCGGGCGACGTGCTGGTGTTCCTGCCCGGGCAACGCGAAATCGCGCGCACGCAGGCGTTGCTGGAAAGTCAGGCGGCTGCGGCGGGGGCAGCGCAATCGCAAGCGCGCCAGGGCGGGCGCGCGCCCGCGTCGGCACAGGCGCCTCCGTCCGCGCCGCTGCCGCCCGATGCCGGCCGGATCGAAGTCCTCGCCCTGCACGGCGAACTGCCGGTGGAGCGGCAGGCCTACGTGCTGCAGCCGGCGGCCGATGGCCGTCGCCGCGTGATCCTGGCGACCAACGTCGCCGAGTCCAGCGTCACCCTGCCCGGCGTGCGCGTGGTGGTGGACAGCGGGCTGGCGCGCGAGCCGCGTTTCGACCCCAACTCCGGGTTCTCGCGGCTGGAGGTGGTCGCCATCGCGCAGGCCTCGGCCGAGCAGCGCGCGGGCCGCGCCGGCCGTCTCGCCGCGGGCTGGGCCTACCGGTTGTGGCCGCCGTCGCAGCGGCTGGAGCCGCAGCGGCGCGCGGAGATCACGCAGGTCGACCTGTCCGGACTGGCGCTGGAACTGGCCGCCTGGGGCACGGCCGAGCTGCGCTTCGTCGAGCCGCCGCCGCCGGGCGCGCTGGCCGCCGGGCGCGACCTGCTGCGGCAACTGGGCGCGCTCGACGGCGAGGCGCCCACGCCGCTGGGCCGGCGCATGCTCGCGCTCGGCACCCATCCGCGGATCGCCGCGCTGCTGCTGGCGCCGCGCACGGATGCGGCGCGCGCGCTGGCCTGCGACCTGGCCGCGCTGCTGGAGGCGCGCGATCCGTTGCGCGGCGGCAGCCACGGCGATGCGTTGGCCACGCGCTGGCAGGCGTTGGCCGCGTTCCGCGCCGGCCGCGTCGATGCCGATGCCTCGCGCGCGGCGCTGGCCGCACTCGACACCGCGGCCGGACAGTGGCGGCGGCGCCTGCGCCTGGACGCGCCGCCGCCGCGCGCGGCCGCGCCGCACCAGCTCGGCGACTTGCTGCTGCATGCCTTCCCCGACCGGATCGGCTATCGCCACGCCGACGACCCCACCCGCTACCAGCTCGCCAACGGCCGCATGGCGCGGCTGTTCGACGACAGCGCCTTGCGCGGCGAGCCATGGCTGGTGGCCAGCGAACTGCGCTTCGAAGCCCGCGACGCACTGGTGCTGCGCGCCGCGCCACTGGACGAGACGCAGCTGCGGCGCGCGTTCCCGCAGCGCTTCAGCGAGGCCGACCACGTGCGCTGGGACCCGCAGCGGCGCGCACTGGTGGCGCAGCGCGAGCGCCGCTACGAGCGCATCGTGCTGGACGCGCGGCCGGCCGGGCGGGTCGACCCGGCGCAGGCGGCGCAGGCGCTGGTCGAGGCGGTGCGCACGCTGGGGCTGGAGGCGCTGCCCTGGAGCGAAAGCCTGCAGCAATGGCGCGCGCGGGTGGCATCGCTGCGGCACTGGCTGCCGGAGCAGGCGAGCGCACTGCCGGACCTGACCGATGCGGCGCTGCTGGCCGGCCTCGACAGCTGGCTGCGGCCCGCCTTCGCCGGCAAGACGCGGCTGGACGCGCTGACCCAGGACGAGTTCGCCGACGCCCTGCACGGCTTGCTGGACTGGACCGGGCGCCAGCGCCTCGAGCAGGCGGCGCCGGCGCGGATCCTCGTGCCCTCGGGCCTGCAGCGGCGCATCGACTATGCGCTCGAGCCCGACGGCACGCCGCGCTCGCCGGTGCTGGCGGTCAAGCTGCAGGAGCTGTTCGGCCTGGCCGAGACCCCGCGCATCGCCGACGGCCGGGTGCCGCTGACCCTGCATCTGCTGTCGCCGGCCGGCCGGCCGCTGCAGGTAACCCAGGACCTGCGCGGATTCTGGGAGCGCACCTGGCCGGAGGTGCGCAAGGAAATGAAGGGCCGCTATCCCCGGCATCCGTGGCCGGAAGACCCCTGGAACGCCCCCGCCACCCACCGCGCCAAGCCGCGCGGCCACTGACGCGGCCGGCGGGCGCACTGCAGTGCCCGCAGCCGCAGCGCTCACGTGTCATCGACGCCGGCCTGCCGACACTGGCGCTCTTCGCGCAGCCAGGATTCCGACGATGAACCACACCCTTGCCACTCTGCCCGGACGCGCGCGGCTGCTGGCCACCCAGGTCGGGAGCGGGATCCGCGATGCGGTTCCCGACAACGCGCTCAAGTGGGTCCAGACCGGCGCCGCGCTCGGCGTGCTGCGCAGCGGCAGCCGCCGCGCGACCCGGTTCGTGCGCCGGCATCCGCTGACGGTGGTGGCCGCGGCCGCGGCTGCCGGCGCCGGCCTGCTCTGGTACGCGGCGCAGCGCCGGGCCCGGCAGGCCGAGGAAGCCGGCGGCGCCCCCCTCGAGGGCGAGGCGACGCGGGTCGAGGCCCGGCGTGCCGACGGCACCCGCAGCGCCCGCAAGCGGACTGCCCCGCGGCGCGGCAAGACGGCGGCCGGCAGCTGACGCCGGGGTTGGTTCAGTCCGCGACGGCGGAGTCCGCGGCCACCGGCAGTTCGACCACGAAGCGCGCCCCGCCGCCTTCGCGGTCCTCGTACCAGAGATTGGCCCCGTAGTCGGCGAGGATGTGCTTGGCCAGCGACAGCCCCAGGCCGCTGGACAGGCCGTCCGCCGGGTCCTCCTCGCTCAGGCGCACGAACGGCTTGAACAACTGCTGCTGGCGCAGCGCCGGGATGCCGGGGCCGCGATCCTCTACCAGCAGCTGCCAGAACCCCGGCGCGCCGCTGCGTACCGACAATTCGATCTCGCTGCCGGGCGCGTACTTCATGGCATTGCTGACCAGGTTCTCGACCACCTGGCGCAGCACCAGGCCGTCGATCGCAACCCGGCTCGGGGTTGCGGGCGCCTGTATCCGCATGCGCTGGCCGCGGCTTTCCAGTTGCGGTTCGTAGCGCTGCAGCAGCCAGTCCAGCACCTCCTGCAGGCGGGTGCAGGCGTTGCGGCTGCGGCGCGGCGCGGCGCTGCGGGCCTGGGTCTCCAGGTAGCGGCGGATGTAGCCCAGGGCGTCGGCGGCGCTGTCGTGGATGATCTCCAGGTAACGCGACACGCGTTCGGGCCGGCAGCCGCCGCTGCGCAGCACGTCGCTGGCGAACAGCACGCTGCCGAGCGGGTTCTTGAGGTCGTGCGCGACCAGGTTGACCAGTTCCTGGCGCTGGCGGGCGACGCGCTCCAGGCGGTCGCGGGCGAGCTTGAGGCCGACGTGCGCGGCGACCCGCGCCAGCAGTTCTTCGGGGATGAACGGCTTGGTGACGTAGTCGACCGCGCCGGCGTCGAAGGCGCGCAGCAGCATGCCCCGGTCCTGCGCGGCGGTGAGGAAAATCGTCGGCGGCGCGTCCAGCCCCGGCGTCCGGCGCAGCTGCGCCAGCAGATCGAAGCCGTCCATGCCCGGCATCATCATGTCCAGCAGCAGCAGGTCCGGAACCTGCGCCGTCGCCAGCGCCAGCGCTTCCTCGCCGTTGCCCGCGGTGGTGACGTCGTAGCCGTGGCGCGAGAGCAGCGTGCTGACCGCGCGCAGGTTGGCCGGCTGGTCGTCCACGACCAGGATCCTGCCGGATGTCGTCGCCGGTATGGACATGCGCTGTCGTCGTCTCCGAAGCGCGGCGCACCGTCCGTGGCGGGCGCAGCGATGCGCTGAAGGTAGCAGAATCGGCGCGGCGGATCGGCGGCGGCCTACAGCGCTTGCCAGGCGCCGGGCGCGAGCGCGCCGAGCCGGTGCGCGCCGATCGCCACCCGCACCAGCCGCAGCGTCGGCAGCCCGACCGCGGCGGTCATCCGCCGCACCTGGCGGTTGCGGCCTTCGCGGAGCGTCAGTTCCAGCCAGGCGTCGGGTACGGTCTTGCGGTAGCGCACCGGCGGGTCGCGCGGCCACAGCGCGGGCGCGGCGATGCGGCGGGCCCGCGCCGGCCGGGTCGGCCCGTCCTTCAGCGCCACCCCGTCGCGCAGTGCCGCCAGCTGCGCCGCGTCCGGCACGCCTTCCACCTGCACCCAGTAGGTCTTGGGCCGCTTGTGGCGCGGATCGGTGAGCCGGTGCGCGAGCGCACCGTCGTCGGTCAGCAGCAGCAGGCCTTCGGAGTCGTAGTCCAGACGGCCGGCCGGATACACCCCCGGCGGCAGGCCGAACGCGGCCAGCGTGCGCCGCGGCGTCGCGCTGCGGTCGGTGAACTGGCACAGCACGCCGTAGGGTTTGTTGAAGGCGATCAGCATCAGCCGGTCGCCGCGTCGTCGCGTGCCTGCGCGTGCAACCAGTCGCGGAAGGCCAGTAGCCCGCGATGGTCGGCCGAGCGCGGCGGATACACCAGGTAATGCGCGAAGTCGCTGGGCAGGCGCTGCTCGCTGAGCACCACCAGCTGCCCGGCTTCGACCAGCGAGCGCGAACGCACCATGCGCGCGAGCGCGACGCCCATGCCGGCGACCGCGGCGCGGTGCAGCGATTCCAGGTCGTCGAAGCTGGCGACGTAGCGCGCCGGCGCGTGGCCGCCGTGGCGCGCGAACCAGACCTCCCAGTGCGTGGCGTCGCTTTCGCCCAGCAGCGGCCACTGGTGCAGCGTGGCCGCGGTCGGCATGCCGTGGCGCGCGAGCAATGCCGGACTCGCGACCGGCGCCAGGGACTCGTCGAGCAGGTGCTCGGCGGTGACGCCGGGCCAGCGGCCCGGCCCCATGCGCAGCGCCGCATCCACGCCCGGATCGCGATCGAAATCCACCAGCCGTTCCGACGACAGCAGGCTGAGCTGCAATTGCGGATGCGCGGCGAGGAAGCCGCCGAGCCGCGGCACCAGCCACCCCGAGGCCAGCGACGGCAGCACGCTGATGGTCAGCACGTCGTCGCGCCGCGCGGTCGCCGGACGCACCGCCTCGGCCAGCGCGTCGAGATGCGGGCCGATGCGCGCCAGCAGCCGCTCGCCGTCCGCGGTGAGCCGGACCCCGCGCGGACCACGGTCGAACAGGCGCCGCCCCAGACGCTCCTCGAGGCCACGGATCTGATGGCTCAGGGCGCTGACCGTGAGGTGCTGCGCCGCCGCCGCACGCGTGAGGTTGCTGCTGCGGGCAGCCGCGGCAAAACCGCTCAGGGCATGCAGGGGCAGACGGTTCATCTTGAATCCGATTCAAGCCAGCATTGCAGGAATGTCGCTTTTCCAGCGGGAATCATGCGCCCAGGCTTGTCCTCACTTCAACAGGGCACCCCACGCCCACGAGGAGGAAAACCGCCATGAACCGCATCTTCAAGGAATTGCTGTCGCTGCACGGCTACCCGCTGCCGTTCGAATCCAGCGAAACCGTGGCCGAGCGCAAGGCCGCCGACGCGGCCGCCTTCGGCCCCCGCTACGGCAACCGCGCCGCGGCTGCCCGCCTGTTCGGAAGCACCGGGGCCGGGAGCGCGCGCCCCGCGGACCCCGTCGCCCCCGGCTGCGCCCTGGGCGCCTGCGGCTGAACGGATCCGGGCCGGCAACACTGTGTTGCCGGCCCGCACCTGCCGGTACCTGCGCCGCACCCCCATTCATGGGGCAGGTCCATTCCGACCTGCCCCCAAGGAGGCCGCCATGAAGCAATTCCTCGCGTCCGTGCTGCTGCACGGCTACCCGCTGCCGTTCGAGTCCATCGAGGGCGTGCTGGCCAAGACCGGCGCGCAGCCCGCCCCACGCCGGCAACGGCCGGCGGGCCGGACCCGCCGGGCCGCCGCCGTCGGCAGGGCTACAGCGCGCCCAGCGCGGCGTTGAAGGTCGCGCTGGGGCGCATCGCCGCGGCCATCCGCTCGCGGTCGGGGCGGTAGTAGCCGCCGATGTCCACTGCCTGACCCTGCACCGCGATCAGCTCGCCGACGATCGCCTGTTCGTTGTCGGCGAGCGCCTGGGCCAGGGGCGCGAAGCGCGCCTGCAGCGCCGCGTCCGCGGTCTGCGCCGCCAGTGCCTGCGCCCAGTACAGCGCCAGGTAGAAGTGACTGCCGCGGTTGTCGATCCCGCCGAGCTTGCGGCTCGGCGACTTGTCGGTGTCGAGGAACTTGGCGTTGGCCGCGTCCAGGGTGTCGGCCAGCACCTTCGCGCGCGCGTGGCCGGTGCTGTCGGCCAGGTGCTCCAGCGAGGCCGCCAGCGCCAGGAACTCGCCCAGCGAATCCCAGCGCAGGTAGTTCTCGGCCAGGAACTGCTGCACGTGCTTGGGCGCCGAGCCGCCGGCGCCGGTCTCGAACAGGCCACCGCCGGCCATCAGCGGCACGATCGACAGCATCTTGGCGCTGGTGCCCAGCTCCATGATCGGGAACAGGTCGGTGAGGTAGTCGCGCAGCACGTTGCCGGTGACCGAGATCGTGTCGAGCGCGCGCCGCGCGCGCGCCAGGGTCATGCGCATGGCCTCCTGCGGCGGCAGGATGCGGATGTCCAGGCCCTTGGTGTCGTGCTCGCCCAGGTAGCGCTCGACCTTGGCGATCACCTGCGCGTCGTGCGCGCGCGCCGGGTCCAGCCAGAACACCGCTGGCGTGCGCGACAGCCGCGCGCGGGTCACTGCCAGCTTGACCCAGTCGCGGATCGGCGCGTCCTTGGTCTGGCACATGCGCCAGATGTCGCCGGCTTCCACCGCGTGCTCCATCAGCGCGTTGCCGGCCTGGTCGAGCACGCGCACGCGGCCGGCGGCCGGGATCCGGAAGGTCTTGTCGTGGCTGCCGTATTCCTCGGCCTGCTGCGCCATCAGGCCGACATTGGGCACGCTGCCCATGATCGCCGGGTCGAACGCGCCGTGCGCCTTGCAATCCTCGATCACCACCTGGTAGATGCCGGCGTAGCAGCGGTCCGGGATCACCGCCTTGGTGTCCTGCTGCTGGCCGGCCGCGTTCCACATCCGGCCCGAGTCGCGGATCATCGCCGGCATCGAGGCGTCGACGATCACGTCGCTGGGCACGTGCAGGTTGGTGATGCCCTTGTCGGAGTCGACCATCGCCAGCGCCGGGCGCTGCGCGTACAGCGCGGCGATGTCGGCCCGGATCTGCGCGGCGGTGTCGGCCGGCAGCGCCGGCAGCCGCGCGTACAGGTCGCCGATGCCGTTGTCCGGATCGAAGCCGGCCGCCTCCAGCGCCGCGGCGTGCTTGTCCAGCACCGGCGCGTAGAACGCGCGCACCGCAGTGCCGAAGATGATCGGGTCGGAGACCTTCATCATCGTCGCCTTCAGGTGCAGCGAGAACAGCACCTCCTGGCGCCGGGCGTCGGCGATCTGCGCGTCGAGGAACGCCGCCAGTGCGCGCACGCTCATCACCGAGGCGTCGAGCAACTCGCCGGCCTGCACCGCGAGGCCGGTGCGCAGCATGTGCCGGCGGCCGTCCTGGCCGAGCAGTTCGATCGCCACGCTGCCGGCCTGCGCCACCAGCACCGACTGCTCGCTGCCGTAGAAGTCGCCGGCGTCCATGTGCGCGACATGGGTCCTGGAGTCGGCGCGCCAGGCGCCCATCCGGTGCGGGTGCTTGCGTGCGTAATTCTTCACCGACAGCGGCGCGCGGCGGTCGGAGTTGCCCTCGCGCAGCACCGGGTTGACCGCGCTGCCCTTGACCTTGTCGTAGCGCGCCTTGACCGCGCTGTCCTGCTCGCTGCGCGGCTCCTCCGGATAGTCGGGCAGCGGGTAGCCCTGGCGCTGCAGTTCCGCGATCGCGGCCTTGAGCTGCGGCAGCGAGGCGCTGATGTTGGGCAGCTTGATGATGTTGGCCGCCGGCGTGGTCGCCAGCCGGCCGAGCTCGGCGAGGTCGTCGCCGACCCGCTGCGCGTCGCTCAGCGCGTCGGGGAACTGCGCCAGGATCCGCGCCGCCAGCGAGATGTCGCGCGGCTCCACCGCGATCCCGGCGGCACCGGCGAAGGCCTGCACGATCGGCAACAGCGACTGCGTGGCCAGCAGCGGGGCTTCGTCGGTCAGGGTGTAGAGGATCTTCGGGGCGTCGGACATCGTCGGCTCGTGGCTGGGCGGGGATGGGGGAGCAGCGGATCGCGCGGGCGCGCAGGGCCGCCGCACGGGCGTGCCGCCTGCGGCGCGGGCGTGCGTCCATTGTCGCGGTTCGCGGCGGTTCCGGCAAAAGTCCGGCGGCAGCGGAGCGCGACCTGGGTGCGGTTTCGCACCTGCGCCGCGGTTGTGCTGCAGGCTATTCCGGCACCTGTGGGACAAGAGCTCTGGATCGGCTTCGGCAGGAGTCGCCACCCGGCGGGCTGGGGTGTTGCGCCCTCCTGACGACGTGCTGCCTTTAAGCCGGGGCGCAAGCCCCATTGATGGCCTGACCTGGGGAGATCGGCTTCGGCAGGAGTCGCCGCCCGGCGGGCTGGGGTGCTGCGCCCTCCTGACGACGTGCTGTCTTTAAGTCGGGGCGCAAGCGCCATTGATGGCCTGACCTGGGGAGATCGGCTTCGGCAGGAGTCGCCGCCCGGCGGGCTGGGGGTGCTGCGCCCTCCTGACGACCTCCTGTCTTTAAGTCGGGTCGTGGACCATCCTGGTCCACTCTCCGCACCCCCAGCCCGCCGGACGGCGACTGCACGAGCTTGGAGGTTCGTCGCTTCGGCTGGTTGTTCCCACGCACGCCGACTCACTTGCCAGAAGCCGGTGGCCCGGCCTGTGCGGGACCGTCGGCGGCATGGATGCCGCCGAGGAGCCTACAGGGACGTATTCACGGCGTGTCCCGCACAGGCCGGGCCGCCGGCTTCCACCACGGAAGCTTCCGCGCTTGAAGGAAAGTCTTTACCGCGTGTCCCGCAAGCCGGGAGCCGCCGGCTTTCACGCCGACGCGGACGAGGGCAGCCGAGTCATGGCGCGACGCGACGGGGATCGAAAGCGGAAATCGCGCTTGCTGCCTTGGCAAGAGCATCGACCGTGGACATGGCCCTGGGCTGCCATGCGGCACGGTTTCCCGACACGCGGGGTGGGGAGCGCAAAAGTCGGTGCCGCTGGCCGGTAGCGCACTGTTTCCGGCACGCGGGGTGAGGGATCGTTGCGGATGGTCGAACAAAAGGCGCGGCCGTGGCCGCGCCTTTTCGGGAACGTTCCGGTCCCGGGCGCAGGGGCGCCGCCTACTTGACCTCGAACTCGCGGCTCTGCAGCACCATGCCGCCGGAGGAGATCTCCAGCATGTAGTTGCCGGCCGGCCAGCCGTCGGGCTTGCTGAAGCTGAAGTCGGTGACCTGCGGCCCGGCCGCGACCGACAGGTTCTGGCTGTCCACCGGCTGCTTGTCGGGGCCGAAGCTCAGGCTTGCGGTGAGCTCGCCGGCGCTGCCGCCGTCGGTGGCGACCGAGGCGTGGATGGTGTCGGTTTTGGCGAAGCTGGTCATCGGCGCGGCGACGCGGTTGTCGGGGCCGACGGCGTTGCCCAGGTCGACGGTGGTGACGCTGAGCGCCGCCGGCGCGGGCATCGGAGCCGGTTCCATCGGCGCCGGCGCGGCGGGTGCGGGTTCGTTGGCCGGGGGCGGGGCCATCGCGGTGTCGTCGGCCGGTTTCTTGCAGCCGGCCAGCGCCAGGCTGGCGCACAGCGCGGCCGCGATCGCGGAAGTCGGGAAAGGACGGGTCATGGGGGTTCTCCGCTGGGGGAAGGGAATCCGGGGGAAGGGAATCAGTCGATCGCCGGGAGCTTGAGCACCTGCCCGGGGTGGATCAGGTCGGGGTCGTCGAGCTGGTCGCGATTGGCGTCGAAGATCGCGTGCCAGCGGCTGGCCTTGCCGTAGTGGTGCTGGGCGATCGCCGACAGGGTGTCGCCCTTGCGCACGGTATAGGTCTGCATGCCGGCCGCGGGGCCGCCGGCGGGGACGGTGTCGGCGTCGCTGCGGACGTTGGAGAAGTCGGGCGTGCCGGGGCCGCCGCCGCCACCGCGGCCGCCGGGGACGGTGTCGGCGTGGCTGCGGACGTTGGAGAAATCCGGCTTGTCGCCGCCGGCGTGCTTGCTCGGCCGCAACGACAGGGCGTCGGGATCTTTCGGGTTCTGCGGGGACATGGGGGCCTCCTGCGCCGTTCTTGGCGCGCGCAGGCTCCCACGGCCCGTGTTAACGAGGGATCGCGCCGGCGTGAAGCCCGCTCACGCGGTCGTCATTGCCGCGGGTCGCGCGCGGGCGCGGGCAGTGTCTGCCCGGGCGTGGCGCGCCAGGGATTGATGTCCAGGCCGCCGCGGCGGGTGTAGCGCGCCTCCACCGACAGCGATTGCGGCCGGCAGCGCGCCAGCAGGTCGACGAAGATGCGTTCCACGCATTGCTCGTGGAATTCGGCGTGGTCGCGGAAGGACACCAGGTAGCGCAGCAGGCCGTCGCGCCCGATCCGCGGACCGCGGTAGGCGATGCGCACGCTGGCCCAGTCCGGCTGGCCGGTCACCGGGCAATTGGACTTGAGCAGGTCCGAGCGCAGGGTTTCCTCGACCACGGCGTCCGCCGCGGCCACCAGGTAGTCGCGGTTCGGCGGGCCGTAGTCGTCGATGTCGAGGTCCAGCGTGTCGAGCAGGACGCCCGCATCGGCCTCGGCGTCGAGCGGCGGCAGCCCGGCGCGCACGGCGACCGGGCCGCCGGCCGCCTGCGACAGGTCGGCGGCGATCCGCGCGCGCACCGCCGCGGCATCGTCGAAACGCGTCGCGTTGAACGCGTTGAGGTAGAGCTTGAGCGACTTGGATTCGATCAGCCGCGGCGTGTCCGCCGGCACGGTGAGCGTCAGCGTGGCGACCTGCGGCTTGCCGCGCGGGTCCAGCCACGACAGCTCGTAGGCGTGCCAGCGGTCGACGCCGATGAACGGCAACGCGGCGCCGTCCGCCAGGCCGAGCTGCGCGCGGCCCTGCGCGCGCGGGATCGGGTACAGCAAGGCGGGGTCGTAGGCGCGCGGATAGGCGACGGCGCGGCCCAGCGGCAGCTCGGGCATGGTCATGGCGCGATGGTAGCGTGCGCGGCGGTGTTCAACCGCGGTGTTCCTGCGCCAGATACTGCGCCGAGCGCATCTCGATCAGGCGCGAGGCGGTGCGTTCGAAGGCGCCGGCCAGGCGCTCGCCGGCATACAGCTGCGGCGGCGGCGCGGCGGCGCTGCACACCAGGTTGACGTGGCGGTCATAGAGCTCGTCGATTAGGGTGACGAAACGGCGCGCGGCATCGTCGCTGCGCGCGTCCAGCACCGGGATCCCGCCCAGCAGCACGGTGTGGAACTCGCGCGCGATCTCGATGTAGTCGGCGGCCGCGCGCGGGCCTTCGCACAGCGCCGCGAAGTCGAACCAGACCATGCCGTCGCCGCGCGCACGCACCGGGAGCTTGCGGCCGTCGAGCTCGATGCTGCGCGGGCGGCCGTCGGGCGCCAGGCTGTCGCCGCCGAGCTCGCGCCAGCGCGCCTGCAGCCAGGCGTCCGATTGCGCGTCCAGCGGCTGCCGGTACACCGGCGAGCGGGTCAGCGCGCGCAGCCGGTAGTCCTGCGGGCTGTCCAGATGCAGCACCGCGCAGTGGCGCTGCAGCAGCGCGATCGCCGGCAGGAAGCGCGCCCGCTGCAGGCCGTCGTGGTAGAGCTGCGCGGGTGGCGTGTTGGAGCTGGTCACCAGCACCACGCCCTCGGCGAACAGCCGCTCCAGCAGCCGCCCGAGCAGCATCGCGTCGCCGATGTCGCTGACGAAGAACTCGTCCAGTACCAGCACCCGCAGCTGCGCGCGCCATTCCCGCGCGATCGCCCGCAGCGGATCGCGCTCCCCGGCGTGCGCGCGCAGGCGCTCGTGCACGGTGCGCATGAAGCGGTGGAAGTGGGTGCGGCGCTTGCCGTGGCCGGCGCCGCGGCGCGCGGGCGCCGCAGCCAGGCCTTCGGCCTTGACCTCCGGGAACGGCAGGCTGTCGTGGAACAGGTCGATCAGGAAGGTCTTGCCGCGGCCGACCCCGCCCCACAGGTACAGGCCGCGCGGCGCCGGGGTGCCGGCGTTGCCGCGCAACCAGCGCGCGAGCACGCCGCCGCGCGCCGGGGCCAGCAGCGCGGCGTGGATGCGGTCGAGCTCGCGCAGGGCGGCGTGCTGCGCCGGATCGTCCTGCCAATCGCCGCGGGCGACGCCGGCGGCATACCGCTGCCAGGGCCCCGCGGGCGCGCCCGGGGCCGGCAATACCGCTGCGGCTTCACTCATGCGCGGGCGGGGGCGTAGAGGCCGCGGGCGCGGGGTCGGGCAGGTACGGGCGCACGCCGTGCTTGATCGCGCCGCGCAGGTCCATCAGCTTGCGGTGGAAGAAATGACCGGTGTCGGGCATGCGCACCAGGTCCGGCGGCGCCGGCAGCCGCTCGACCCAGGCGAACACCGCCTGCGGGTCGACGATCTCGTCGGCCTCGCCCTGCACCACCAGCCACGGGCAGGCCGGCGGCACGATCGCGGCGAAATCCCAGCTGCGCCCGACCGGCGGCGCGATCGAGACCAGCCCCGCCGGCTGCAGTTCCGCCGCCAGCCGCAGCGACACGTAGGCGCCGAAGCTGAAGCCGGCCAGCCACAGCGCTGCGTCCGGGCGTCGCCCGCGCGCCCAGGCGACCACCGCGCGCAGGTCGTCGCTCTCGCCGTCGCCGTGGTCGAAGCTGCCGGCGGAGGCGCCGACGCCGCGGAAGTTGAAGCGCACCGTGTCCAGGCCGAGTTCGCGCAGCGCGCGCGCGGCCATGGTCACGACCTTGTTGTGCATGCTGCCGCCTTCGGTCGGCAGCGGGTGGCAGAGCACCGCCAGTGCCGGCAGCCGCGGCGCCTCGCCGGGGTCGACCGCGACCTCGAGCGCGCCGGCGGGGCCGTCGAGCAGCAGGGTCGTGGATGTCTGCGGGAACGCGGGGCTGGCCACGGCGCCATGATACCGGGGTGCGGGCGCGGGGCCCGCCGCGCGCGGACAGCGGCGGACGGGGCGCGCGGGCGGCGTCGGTCCGGCGGGGCCGCCGGGATCGTTCTGACCTGCGGCGCGGGTCTGCGGGGCGGGCCGCGCCGGAGCCTCCACCGCGGGCGGCGGCGCTGCGCCGCGGCCCGGTTGCGGCGGGCCGGACACGCGGTGCGCGCGCCCGGCGGCAACGCCTTACTTGAGGTTGTCCAGCATCCAGTCGACGGCGGCGATCACCTGGGCGTCGGTCAGGCCCGGATTGCCGCCGCGGGCCGGCATCACCCCGGTGCTGCCGGTGAAGCCGTCGATCGCGTGCTTGTGCAGCACGTCCTTGCCTTGCGGCAGGCGCGTGGCCCAGTGCGCCTGGTCCAGGGTCGGCGCGCCGCCGGCGCCGGACGTGTGGCAACCGGTGCACAGGTTGTTGAAGATCACGCTGCCGTCCAGGGTGCCGCCGTAGGCGGCCTGCGACGACGCCGACGCCGTCGCCGCGGCGGCCGCCGCCGCCTGCGCCGCGGCACCGGTGGCGCCGGCATAGACCGCGCCCACCGGTGCGATCCGCGCCTCGGTGCGCTGCGCCGCCTGCGGCGCGACTTCCGGCGGCACCAGGGTGTGCAGGTAGCGCGAGAGCAGGATCAGTCCCAGCGCGACCAGCACCAGGAAGCCGAGCACCAGCGAGAATTTCTTCAGGAAGTCCAAATCGTAGTTGCGCACGATCCCCCCATCAGTTGCGGCCGGGCCGCTGCAAGTCAAAACGAGATCCGGCGAGCAAAGCCGACGGCGGAACAGTGGCGCGCCCGGAGGGATTCGAACCCCCGACCAATGGCTTCGGAAGCCACTACTCTATCCGGCTGAGCTACGGGCGCGGGGCCGTTCCGCGACGGTCGAGCCGGTCGCGGGGCCGGTATTCTCGCACGATTGCCCGAAGCCGCGCGAACGCCGCCAGCGCCGGCCGCACTTGGTAGGCTGACAAGGATGAGTTACGAGCGCGACTACGTCCCGATCCCGCCGCCGCTGCCGGTCTGGCGCGTGCGCCTGGGGCTGTACTGGCGGCTGCTGCGCGGCGACCGCCCGATCGGCTGGCTGCTGCTGCTGTGGCCGACCTGGTGGGCGCTGTGGCTGGCCGCCGGCGGGGTGCCGCCGCTGTGGCCGTTGCTGGTGTTCAGCGCCGGGGTGTGGCTGACGCGCTCGGCCGGCTGCGCGATCAACGACTACGCCGACCGCTGGCTGGATCCGCAGGTCGCGCGCACCCGCGAGCGGCCGCTGGCCACCGGCGCGGTGTCCGCGCGCGAGGCGCTGGCGCTGTTCGCGGTGCTGATGCTGGCGGCGTTCGCGCTGGTGCTGACGCTCAACCGCCTGACCGTCGCCCTGAGCGTGGTCGGGGCGCTGCTGGCGATCAGCTATCCCTACCTCAAGCGCTACACCTACCTGCCGCAGGTGTACCTGGGCATGGCCTTCGGCTGGGGCATCCCGATGGCGTTCGCCGCGATCCAGGGCAAGGTGCCGGCGATCGCCTGGCTGCTGTACGTGGCCAACATCTTCTGGGCCACCGCCTACGACACCTGGTACGCGATGGTCGACCGCGACGACGACATCCGCATGGGCGCCAAGTCCACCGCGATCCTGTTCGGCGAGCTGGACCTGGTGGCGCAGGGCGTGCTGTACGCGCTGGTGTTCGCGACCCTGGCGCTGGTGGGCCGGCAGGCGCAGCTGGGCGCGTACTACTGGGCCGGGCTCGGCGTGGCCGCGCTGCTGGTGGCGTACCAGTTCGCGATCGCGCGGCATCGCCAGCGCGAGGCCTGTTTCCGCGCGTTCCTGCACAACCACTGGGTCGGCGCGGCGATCTTCGCCGGGTTCGCACTGGCGCTGTGGCGGCCGACGGCGTGAGCGCGGCCGCCGGCGACCCCGCCACCGACCGCCTGCCGGCGCGGCTGGCGCTGCGCAGCGCCGCGTTCGCCGAGCGCTGGTTCCCGGACGCCTACGTGTTCGCGGTGCTGGGCGTGGTGGTGGTCGCGGCCGCGGCGCTGGCCTGCGGCGCCACCCCGCGCGCCACTGCGGAGGCCTTCGGCGGCGGCTACTGGAGCCTGATCCCGTTCACCATGCAGATGGCATTCGTGGTGATCGGCGGCTACGTGGTCGCCACCGCGCCGGTGGTGGCGCGCGGGATCGCGCGGTTGGCGCAGTGGCCGCGCAGCGGCCGCGGCGCGATCGCCTTCGTCGCCCTGGCGAGCATGCTCAGTTCGCTGCTGAGCTGGGGCTTCTCGCTGGTGTTCGCCGGGCTGCTGGTGCGCGCGCTGGCGCAGCGCGCGGACCTGCGCATGGACTACCGCGCCGCCGGCGCGGCCGCGTACCTGGGGCTGGGCGCGGTGTGGGCGCTGGGCCTGAGTTCCTCGGCCGCGCAGCTGCAGGCCAATCCGGCGAGCATGCCGCCGGGCCTGCTGCCGATCACCGGCGTGCTGCCGTTCACGCAGACGATCTTCCTGTGGCAGTCGATCGTGCTGACCGCGGTGCTGATCGCGGTGTCGCTGGCGGTGGCGTATGTCACCGCGCCGCAAGGCGACGCGGTGCGGACCGCGGACGCATTCGCGGAAGCCGCGGCGGCACGGCCGCCGTCGCTGCCGCCGCGCACGCGGCCGGGCGAATGGCTGGAATACAGCCCGCTGCTGACCGTCGCGCTGTCGCTGCTGGCCTTCGGCTGGCTGTACGTCGAGTTCGCCGGCAAGCCGGCGGTGTCGGCGATCGCCAACCTCAACACCTACAACTTCCTGTTCCTGTCGCTGGGCCTGCTGCTGCACTGGCGGCCGCGCAGTTTCCTGGACGCGGTCGCGCGCGCGGTGCCGTCCACCGCCGGGGTGCTGATCCAGTTCCCGCTGTACGGCGGCATCGCCCTGATCCTCACCGGCGTGCCCGGTGCCGACGGGGAAACCCTGGCGCACCGGCTGTCGCTGCTGTTCGCGCAGCTGGCCTCGCACGACACCTTCGCCGTGGTGATGGGCAGCTATTCGGCGGTGCTGGGATTCTTCGTGCCCTCCGGTGGCGGCAAGTGGATCGTGGAGGCGCCGTACGTGATGCAGGCGGCCAACGAGCTGCAGTTCCACCTGGGCTGGGCGGTGCAGGTCTACAACGCCGCCGAGGCGCTGCCCAACCTGATCAACCCGTTCTGGATGCTGCCGCTGCTGGGCGTGCTCGGCCTGCGCGCGCGCGACATCGTCGGCTTCACCTTCGTGCAGCTGCTGGTGCACATCCCGCTGGTGCTGGGCCTGCTGTGGCTGCTGGGGCTGACCCTGGACTACGTGCCGCCGCTGCTGCCGGCGGCATGATGCGGGACCAGCGGCCTAGGGGCGCTGCAGTTTGCGCAGGTGCAGCCCCAGCCACACCTGCAGCATCCCGTAGACCAGGGCGCCGGCGCCGAGCCAGAGCGCCAGCGCCATCAGGCCCTGGCTCGGGAACAGCATGAACAGCACCCCGAGCGCGAGCGCGAGCACGCCGCTGATCACCAGCAGCCATTCGTCCTGCAGCACCTCGCGCAGGCGGATGGCGTGGTAGATGCGGAACACGCCGGCCACCAGCAGCCACGCGGACAGGACAATGAGCAGGGCATCGGCGACGACCGCAGGGAAGAACACCGCGGCCAGGCCGAACAGCAGCGACGCGAGCGCGTACGCCGCCAGCCAGGCCTTCGACACCGGCATGTCGCGGGCGAACAGCGCGCTCAGCGCGACCGCGCCCTCGGCCAGGGCCATCACCCCCATGGCCCAGGCCAGCGCCCAGATGGTGGGACCCGGACGCAGGATCGCGACCAGCCCGAAAGCGATGGCGATGAGACCGAAACCCAGGAACACCCACCAACTGCGACCAAGATGCAGGGCGACACGACTGCTCATCGGAACCTCCGCAGGACCTACGGGTGGACAGACGGGCGAGGCAGGGGAGTGCGGGATCGGAATACCCCGCGCCCGCCCAGCTTGTCAACCGCCGGGCGCCCGCGCCGGCAAGACGACAACGCCGTGGCGTGAGCGCGTCGATTCCGCGCGGGCACCGCGTCGGGGATTGCCGCGGCCACACGGCGCCGCGCTCCCGCCCTCGCCCGCGGGCAGGCGGCACGCCGCGCAGGCCTAGGGCACCCGTGCGCAGACCCAGGCGTCGACCCGCGCCACCCCGGCGCGGCGCAGCGCCGCGGCGGCCGCGTGCAGGGTGGCGCCGGTGGTCATCACGTCGTCCACCAGCGCCACGTGCGCGGGCCGCGTAACCGCGGCGGGCACGGCGAACGCGTCGCGCAGGTTGCGTCGGCGCGCGGCCGCATGGAGTTCGGATTGCGGCGCGGTGGCGCGGGTGCGCCGCAGCAGCTCGGCGCGCAGCGGCAGGGCGAAGGCGCGCGCCAGCGGCCGCGCCAGTTCCAGCGCCTGGTCGTAGCCGCGCCGGCGCAGGCGCGTGCGGTGCAGCGGCACCGGCACCAGCGCCTGCGGCCGCGGCGCGGTGGCGCAGGCCGCGGCCAGCAGCTGCGCCAGCACCCGGCCGGCGGCCAGGTCCTGGTGGAACTTGAAACGCGGCAGCCAGCGGTCCAGCGGCGGCGCGTACAGGCAGGCCGAGCGCACCAGCGCCAGCGGCGGCGGGCGCCGCAGGCAACGGCCGCAGACCGCGCTGCCGTCGCTGCCCGGCAGCGGCAACGCGCAGCGCGCGCAGGCCTGGCGGTTCCAGGGCAGGGCGGCGCGGCAGGCCGGGCACAGGGCGCCGCCGCCGGCGCGCTCGCCGCAGGCCAGGCAGTGCATCGGCCACAGCACGGCCCCGAGCCGCCGCCAGCGCCCGTCAACCGGCGGCAGCCCGAATTGGTTGACAGGCCCGGACATGCTTTCCAGACTGCCGGTTCCGCGCCGCCGTCGCCGTCAGGAAATGCCCATGTCCGCTGTAGGATCCGCTGCCCTCCGCCCCCCCGTCGCGCCGTCGCCGGCGCGCCACGACTGGACCCGCGAGGAGGTGCTGGCGCTGCTGGACCTGCCGTTCACCGAGCTGGTGTTCCGCGCGGCCGCGGTGCACCGCGAGCATTTCGATCCGACCGAAGTCCAGATCAGCACCCTGCTGTCGGTCAAGACCGGCGGCTGCCCCGAGGATTGCGCCTACTGCCCGCAGTCCTCGCGCTACCACACCGAGGTGGACGCGACCAAGCTGATGAGTACCGAGGACGTCGTCGCCCGCGCCCGCCAGGCGCGCGACGCCGGCGCCTCGCGCTTCTGCATGGGTGCGGCCTGGCGCTCGCCCAAGGACCGCGACATCCCCAAGGTCGCGGCGATGATCCGCGAGGTGAAGGCGCTGGGCCTGGAAACCTGCGCCACCCTCGGCATGCTCACCGACACCCAGGCGCAGGCGCTGAAGGCGGCCGGCCTGGACTACTACAACCACAACATCGACACCGCGCCCGAGTATTACGGCGAGATCATCCACACCCGCACCTTCCAGGATCGGCTGGACACCCTGGAACACGTGCGCGACGCCGGCCTGAAGACCTGCTGCGGCGGCATCGTCGGCATGGGCGAGACCCGCGAGCAGCGCGCCGGCTTCCTGCAGGCGCTGGCGACCTTGCCGGCGCATCCGGATTCGGTGCCGATCAACCGCCTGGTGCCGGTGGCCGGTACGCTGCTGGCCGATACGCCGGAGCTGGATCCGTTCGAGTTCGTGCGCACGATCGCGGTCGCGCGGATCCTGATGCCGCGTTCGATGGTGCGGCTGTCGGCCGGGCGCGAGAGCATGAGCGACGAGCTGCAGGCGCTGTGCTTCACCGCCGGCGCCAACTCGATCTTCTACGGCGACAAGCTGCTGACCACCGGCAACCCCGACACCGAGCACGATCGCCGGCTGTTCGAGCGCCTCGGGCTGCAGCCGATGCACGTCCAGGTCGGGGCGCCGGCGACCGATCCCGGCTGCGGCGAGGATTGCCAGTGCGTCGCCACCGCCCACGCCGCGATCACCGGCGCCGCGACCCACGCCGCGGCCTGAGCCATGGCGCGCCCGGACCTGCACCAGCGTGTCGCCGCCGCGCGCGCGCAGCGCGAGGCGCGCGGGCGCACGCGCACGCGGCGCAGCGTCAGCCGCCGCGACGGCACCGGCTGCGAGGTCGACGGCCGCTGGCTGCTGGATTTCTGCGGCAACGACTACCTCGGCCTGGCGCAGCATTTCGCCGTGGTCGACGCGCTGCAGGACACCGCCGCGCGCGACGGCGCCGGCGGCGTCGCCTCGCACCTGGTCTGCGGCCACCACGCCGCGCACGACGCGCTGGAGAAGGAAGTCGCCGACTGGCTCGGCACCCCGCGCGCGCTGCTGTTCGGCAGCGGCTTCATGGCCAACCTGGCGGTGCTGCAGGCGCTGCTCGGCGACGGCGACGCCTGCGTCCAGGACCGGCTCAACCACGCCAGCCTGATCGACGCCGCGCGCCTGGCCGGCTGCCGCCTGCGCCGCTATCCACATGCCGATGCCGAAGGCGCGATCCGGCAGCTGCGCAGCCTGCCCGAGGGCGCGGCGATCTTGGCCACCGACGGCGTCTTCAGCATGGACGGCGACGTCGCGCCGCTGCGGCAGCTGGCGCTGGTGGCGCGCGCGCAACGCGCACTGCTGTACGTGGACGACGCCCACGGCGTCGGCGTGCTCGGGCCCGAGGGCCGCGGCAGCGTCGCGGCGGCGAAACTCGGCGTCGCCCAGGTGCCGCTGCAGCTGGCGACCCTGGGCAAGGCGCTGGGCAGCTACGGCGCGGTGGTCGCCGGCGACGCCGACCTGATCCAGCACCTGGCCGAGACCGCGCGTCCCTACCTCTACACCACCGCGTTGCCGCCGGCGCTGGCCGCCGCGGCGCTGGCGGCGGTGAAGCTGGCGCGCAAGGACCAGTGGCGGCGCGACAAGCTGCAGGCCACGATCGCGCACTTCCGCGCCGGCGCCGTGCAGCGCGGGTTGTCGCTGCTGCCGTCCGACAGCGCGATCCAGCCGCTGCAAGTGGGCGACGACCGCGTCGCCAGCGCGATGGCGGCGGCGCTGGAGGACCGCGGTTTCTGGGTCGCCGCGATCCGCCCGCCGAGCGTGCCCGAAGGCGGTGCGCGCTTGCGCATCACCCTGGGCGCCGGACACGAGCGGCTGCAGGTCGACGCCCTGCTGGAGGCGCTGGAGCGCGCCCGCGACCAGGTCGCCGGTCACCGCGACGGCACCACCGTCGTTACGCCGGCCGCGGCACGGGCATGAGCGCGGCACCGCACGACGCCCGCCGCGCGCTGGCGGCGATCGCGCTTGCGCTGCTGTCGGCGCTGTTCTTCACCCAGACCTACGTGCTCAACCGCGCGATCGCCAGCGACGGCGGCCACTGGGCCTGGACCGCGTCGCTGCGCTACCTGATCACCCTGCCGCTGCTGCTGCCGCTGATGCCCTGGCAGGGCGGCATCGCCCCGGTGTGGCGGGCGCTGCGTGCGCACCCCGGAGCCTGGCTGCGCTGCAGCGCGATCGGTTTCGTCGGCTTCTACGTGTTGCTGGCCTACGCCGCCGACAGCGGGCCGGCGTGGCTGGTGGCCGGCAGTTTCCAGTTCACCGTGATCGCGGGGATGCTGTGCGCGCCGTTCGTGCACCGCCACGCGCCGCCCGGCGACCCGCGCCGGCGCATCCCGCGCGCGGCGTTCGCGATCGGCGCGCTGATCTTCGCCGGCGTGCTGCTGCTGCAGCTGGGACATGCGCAAGGGCGGATGGACGGCGCGGCCTGGATCGCGCTGGGCTGCGTACTGGGGGCAGCGCTGCTGTATCCGCTCGGCAACCGCCTGCTGCTGCGGCACCTGGAACGCAGCGGCGAGGACCTCAACGCCACCCAGCGCGTGTTCGGCATGACGCTGGCCAGCCAGCCGCTGTGGTGGCTGATCGCCGGCTACGGCTGGACCCAGGCCGGGGCGCCGGCCTGGCCGCAGGTGCTGCTCGCCGGCGCGGTCGCGCTCAGTGCCGGGGTGATCGCCACGATCCTGTTCTTCCAGGCCACCGGCATGGTCCGCGACAATCCGGCCGCGCTCGGCGCGGCCGAGGCGATGCAGGCGGCGGAACTGCTGTTCGCGACCGCGCTCGGGGTGTGGTGGCTGGGCGAGGCGTGGCCGCACGGGATCGCGCTGTGGGGCGCGGCGCTGGTGGTGGCCGGGATCGCCGCTTTCGCCTGGATGGTGGCGCGGCCGCCGGCGGGCCGGGCGCCGGACCCGCGCGCGCTGCGCACGGATCGCGGCGCATGAGCGGCCGCCTGTACGTGGAAGTCGTCGGCCGCGGCCCGCCGCTGGTGCTGCTGCACGGCTGGGCGATGCACGGCGGCGTGTTCGCGCCGCTGCTCGCGCGCTTGCGCGCGCGCCACACCGTGCACGTGGTCGACCTGCCCGGCCATGGCCGCAGCCGCGATTGCGCGGTGCCGCTGCAGTTGCAGCCTTGCGTGGCGGCGATCGCCGCCACGGTCCCGGTCGCGCCGTGGTGCGGCTGGTCGCTGGGCGGCCTGTTCGCGCTGCACGCCGCCAGCACCCTGCCGCAGCGGGTGCCGGCGCTGGCGCTGCTGTGCGCCAGTCCGCGTTTCGTGCGCGGCGCGGACTGGCGCTACGGCGTGTCGGCGGAGATCTTCGGCGACTTCGCCGCCGGCCTGCGCGCGGACTACCGCGCCACCCTGGAGCGTTTCGTCGCGCTGGAAGCCTTCGGCGCCGAGCACGCGCGCGAGGCGATCCGCGCGCTGCGCGAGGAGTTGTTCGCGCAGGGCGCGCCGAGCGCGGCGGTACTCGCCGACGGCCTGGCGCTGCTGCAGACCGCCGACTTGCGCCCCGCGCTGCCGCAGCTGCGGGTGCCGAGCCTGTGGCTGGCCGGGCGCCGCGACCGCCTGGTGGATGCGCGCGCCATGGCCGCCGCCGCGGCGCTGACGCCCGGCGCCGCGTGGCACGTGTTCGAGCACGCCGGCCACGCCCCGTTCCTGACCCACGCCGACGCGCTCGCTGCGCGCCTGGCGGCTTTCCTGGATACCCCCGCATGAACGAGTTGTTCGACACCCGCCAGGTCCGCCGCGCGTTCTCGCGCGCCGCGCCCGGCTACGATGCCGCGGCCGCGCTGCAGCGCCGGGTCGAGGCGCACCTGCTGGATTCGCTGGAACACCACGTCAAACGCACCGGCGCGGATGCGCCGCCGCCGCAGCGCGTGCTCGACCTGGGCAGCGGCCCCGGCCGCGCCGCCGCGGCGCTGCGCGAGCGCTGGCCCAAGGCGGAGGTGCTGGCGTTCGACCTGGCGCTGCCGATGCTGCAGCAGGCGCGGCGGCAGGCCGGCTGGCATCCGCTGCGGCGCGGGATCGTGCGGGTGTGCGCCGACGCGCGCGCGCTGCCGCTGGCCGACAACAGCCTCGACGTGCTGTTCACCAATCTGTGCGTGCAGTGGGTGGCGGACCTGCCGGCGGTGCTGACCGGCTTCCGCCGCGCGCTGCGTCCCGGCGGCGTGCTGCTGCTGTCGACCTTCGGCCCGGACACCCTGATCGAACTGCGCGAGGCGTTCGCCGAGGCCGACGCCCAGGCCCCGCACGTCAGTCCGTTCGCGGCGATGACCCAGGTCGGCGACGCGCTGCTGCTGGGCGGCTTCCGCGATCCGGTGCTCGACCGCGAGGTCAGCGTCAGCCGCTACCGCGACCTGCCGGCGCTGATGCGCGAGCTGCGCGCGCTCGGCGCCACCAATGCGCTGCGCGAGCGGCGACGCACGCTCACCGGCAAGGCCCGCTTCGCGCGCGCGGCGGAGGCCTACGCACGCGCGTACGGCGGCGCCGACGGCCTGCCCGCGACCTGGGAAACCATCACCGCGATCGCCTGGGCGCCGGAGGCCGGCGCGCCGATCCGCGAACGCGGCGGCGCCGAGATCGCCAGCTTCCCCGCCGGCCGCATCCCGATCCGCAAACGCTGACGCGGCCGCGGTCCGGCTCTAGGGCACGTCCCGGTGTTCGAGCCGGCGCACCCGGAACAGCACGCGGCCCTGGTACGGCGTGCCCTGCGGCAGGGCGTCGTAACCCAGCGCCTGCAGCCGCGCCCGCACCGCCGGGTAGTTGCCCTGCTTGGTGAACCACAGCGCGTGCGGGTCGTAGTCGTCGGCGAGCTCGTCGGCCAGGTCCTCGTCGTATTCGGGATTGAAGCGCGGCTGGGCCAGCGGCCGCAGCGACAGCTTCTCCACGTCCACGCCCAGCTGCAGGTACAGGCCGTAGCGCGCCATGTCGTCGACGATGTTGATCTGGCTGACGCGGCCGGGCGCACGCGCGGCGATCGCGGCCTGCCAGGCGGCGCCGTCCTTGTGCGTCGGCCACAGCGCGGTCGCCAGTTCCAGCGCCAGCAGCAGTGCCGCCCACGCCAGCAGCCAGCGCCAGCGCGGCAGGCCGCGGCCTTCGCCCTGGCGCTGGCGCGCGGCCAGCAGCGCCAGCGGCACGAACAGCGGCAGCAGGTACAGCGGCAACCGCGAGCGCGACACGCAGAACACCAGCAGCGGCAGCAGCAGCCACAGCGCCAGCAGCAGCCCGGCGCGATCGTCGGCGCGGCCGGCGCGGGTGCGCCAGGTGCGCAGGCGCGCCGGCAGGGCCCGCGCCCAGCGCCACAGCGCCGGGGTCCACGGCAGCGTGCCCAGCAGCAGGGTCGGCGCGTAGATCGCCAGCCAGCCGTACCACTGGCCGTGGCGGTTGAAATGGTTGCTGGCGATGCGATCCACCACCTCGGCGCCGAGGAAGTAATCCAGCAGCCCCGGGTTGCGCAGCACCACCGCCAGGTACCACGGCAGCGCGATCGCCGCAAACAGCAGCGGACCCCACCATTGCAGCACCCGCGCGCGCCGCTGCCCGGACGCGTCGGTGGCCGGGGTCAGCAGCTCGAAAGCGGCCACCGCCAGCAGCGGCAGCAGCCCCGGCGGACCCTTGGTCAAAAACGCCAGCGCGAAGCCGGCCCACAGCAGCGCCAGCCAGCGCCGCGCCTGCTGCGGCGCGCCGAAGCGCGCCTCGACGAACCCGTACAGCGCCAGCGCCTCGCAGGCCGCGAGCAGGTAGTCGGTGGTGATCAGCTGCGCGGCGCCGAACGGCAGCAGCATGGTCGCGAAGATCGCCGCCGCCTGGCGCTCGCTGCCCGGCGCCAGCCGCCGCGCCAGGCGCCACACCAGCCACGTGCACAGCAGGTACGACAGCGCCGCCGGCAGTCGCGCCGCCCACGGGTTGCGGCCGAACGTCGCCACCGAGGCCGCGATCGCCCAGTAGGTCAGCGGCGGCTTGGTCCAGTGTCCGACTTCCTCGCTGCGGTGCGGCTCCAGCCAGTTGCCGCTGTCGAGCATGTGCAGCGCGACGTTGGTGTAGCGGCCCTCGTCCGGGTCCCAGATGCCGCGCTGGCCGAGCAGCGCCAGCGCCAGCACCAGCGCCAGGGCGGCGAGCCAGACATCGGGGGAACGCAGCAGTCGGGGCATGCGCGGGCTCGGTTCGCGGGGACCGCGGATTCTAGCCGAGCCCGTGCGCGGCACCGTTGCCGCCGGACGCTGCGGTCGCGACGGCGCCGCTGCGGCCTACAGCATCCGCCGCAGGGTGTCGTCGCGCCGCCACCAGTGGTGGTACAGCGCGGCCACGATGTGCAGGCCGATCACCCAGTAGAACGCCTCGCCGATGCTGCCGTGCAGGTCCTCGAGCCGATGCGCCAGATCCTTGTCCGGCGCCAGCAGCGCCGGCAGCGCGAAGTCGGTGAACGGCAGATACAGCGGCTTGTCGTCGGTCCACGCGGTCGCCAGCCCCAGCAGCGGCATCGCCAGCAGGAACGCGTACAGCGCCAGGTGCAGCAGCCGCGACAGCCCGGCTTGCCAGCCCGGCAGCGGCGGCGTGATCGGCGGGGTCGCGCCGCCGGCGCGCAGCGCCAGCCGCCACCACAGCAGCAGCCAGATCGCCAGTCCGGTCCAGTAGTGCCCCTGCATCATCGCCGCGCGTTCGCCGCTGCCGCGCGGGAACAGGTTGCGCTGCTCGATCAGCACATAGGCCACGGCCACCAGCACCGCAGTCAGCCAGTGCAGCCGGCGCAGGCCGGGGCGGTATCGCGGCAGAACGGACACGCTCATGGGGCACCTCGTCGGCAAGCGGAAAGGGGGGCGGGCAGCGTCGCCGCGACGACAGTAACGCCTGCGCGCGGCGGTGTGTCTTGAGCCAGGTCAACTGCGACCTCGGGACCCGGGCGCCGCCGGCTCACGTCGCTGCGGACGCGAACCATTGCGCTGCCGCGGCCGGATCGACGTTGCCGCCCGACAGCAGCACCCCGACCCGGCGCCCGGCGAAGCGCTCGCGCTGCTGCAGCACCGCCGCCAGCGCGATCGCCGAGGACGGTTCCACCAGCAGCTTCAGCCGCGTCCACAGCAAGCGCAGCGCGGCGACGGTGTCGGCGTCCTCGACCACCGCGACCTGCGCGCCGTGCGCGTGCAGCAGCTCGAAATCCGGCGCGCCGAGGGTGCCGCGCAGGCCGTCGCAGAGGGTGTCGGGGACGAATTCGGTGACGCGGCGGCCGGCGGCCAGCGACGCTGCGGTGTCGGCCGCGCCGCGCGGCTCGGCCAGCAGCAGTTCGCAGGCCGGCGCCAGCGCCGCCAGCACCAGCGCGCAGCCCGACGCCAGGCCGCCGCCGCCGACCGGCACCACCAGCGCGTCAAGCGCGGGTGCGGCCGCCAGTAGTTCCAGCGCCGCGGTGCCCTGGCCGGCGATCACCCGCGGATCGGTATAGGGATGCACCAGGGTCGCGCCGGTGTCGCGCTGCACCTGCGCCGCGGCGGCCTCGCGCGCGGCGATGGTCGGCGCGCAGCGGTGCACGCGGGCGCCGTAGCCGGCGATCGCCGCCAGCTTGGCCGCGACCGCGCCTTCGGGCACCACCACGTGGCAGGCGATGTCGCGGGTGCGCGCCGCCAGCGCCAGCGCGCCGCCGTGGTTGCCGGAGGAATGGGTGACCACGCCGCGCGCGGCGACGTCCTGCGGCAGCGACCACACCGCATTGCAGGCGCCGCGGAACTTGAACGCGCCGCTGCGCTGCAGCGGTTCGCACTTGAAGTGCAGCTCGCAGCCGGCCAGCGCGTCGAGCGTGCGCGAGCGCAGCACCGGGGTCACGTGCGCATGCGGGGCGATGCGCGCGGCGGCGGCGAGCACGTCGGTGAAGGTCGGCAGCGCCAGCGAGGTTCCGTCCATCCTGCGATCCTAGCGCGTCGACGGCCGCTGCCGGCGCGACCGCAGCCACGGCACCGGCGGCGGCCCTGCCGCGAGGGCGGTGCCGTCGCGCGCAGGGCGCACGGCCGCTGCGCGTGGCAGTATCGGCCCGCGGTCGCTCCGCCGGCCGGGTTAAGCACGGATTCAATGCCGGCGGCCGATGCTGGCCGCATCGAGACAGGGGCGCGACCATGATCCGCAAGCTGCTGCTTCCCGCGTTCGCCGCCGCGCTGCTGGCCGGCTGCGTGACCGGTTACCAGTACCGGGGCGGCGCCGGCGACTACTACTACGGTCAGCCGAGCACGCAGTACCGCTACTACGGTGCCCCTTACGGCTACTACGGCTATCCCGGCTGGAGCGGCAGCTTCGGCTACGGCTATTACCCGTACGGCTATTACGGCGGTTACTACCCCTACTACTACGGTTATCCGTACCGGCCGCCGGTGCGCCCGCGTCCGGATGGCGACCACGATCATTCGGGCGACGGCGATCGGCCGCGGCCGCCGTGGCGCGATCTCGACAGGCTCCGCGAGCGCCGGCCGCAGACCCGGGATGCGGAACCCGCGTCGCCGCGTCGGATCACGACGCCTGCCCCCAGTTCCGCTCCGGCCCCCACGACCGCGCCGCGGCGTGGCTCGACCCTGGAGCAAAGAATCCGGCGCAGCAGTCAGGAGCGCGACCGGCGTCGCATTACGACCCCCTGAACGGCCTTGCGCTGCCCGGCGCCGGCCTGCAAGCTAGCGCCCGCCATTGACCGGTTGCGTCGCATTGCGACCCAAACGGCGTCCGTTCCATGTCGATGCCCGGCGGGGAATTCCGGATCCCCCCTGTTCCGCTCCCCGCCGGGTGTCGGCGCCATGGCGCGCGCACTGCACTTTCGTCTGCCCCGACAGGCGGACACGAATGTTCTTCTCTCATTCCGGCTTCGGACGCAGTCGGTGCCCGGGAGGATTGAGGGGGTACTGCGCCTGCGGACGACCTCCAGTCTGGTTGTAGGGCATCCCTGCCCTGGTGAGATCGGCTTCGGAAAGAGGCGCCGCCCGGCGAGCTGGGTGTTGCGCCCTCCCGGCGACGTCCCTGTCTTCAAGTCGGGCGCGGGCCACGCATGCCCTAACGGGCCGTCACGTCTGCAGTCGGGAGATCGGCTTCGGAGGGAGTCGCCGCCCGGCGGGCTGGGGGTGCTGCGCCCTCCTGACGACCTCCTGTCTTTAAGTCGGGTCGTGGGCCATCCATGGCCCACTCTCCGCACCCCCAGCCCGCCGGCCGGCGACTTGGCGAGATTGAAGATCGTCGCTTCGGCGGCTCTTTTTACAGACGCCGACTCACTTGCCGGAAGCCGGTGGCCCGGCCTGTGCGGGACCGTCGGCGGCATGGGTCCGGCGCACTGCGCCGGACGGGTGGGCCAGGGATGGCCCACCCCGGTCTTGCCGCCTGCGCAGGAGTGCGCAGGCGAGCAAGCCGCCGAGGAGCCTACAGGGATGTATTCACGGCGTGTCCCGCACAGGCCGGGCCGCCGGCTTCCCCCCGCAGATGCCTCCGCACCTGAAGCATGTATTCGCTGCGCGTCCTGCAAGGGTGGGCCACCGGCTTCCCTCCGCCGAGGTACCCGCGCTTGAGGGTTGTATTCACCGCGCGTCCTGCACAGGTCGGGCCGCCGGCTTCCCCGCAAAACTTCCGCGCTCGGGGGATGGCTTCACGGCGGGCCCTACACAGGCCGGGCCGCCGGCTTCCGCTGCGGAATCACTTGGCACTCGGGAGACGAGGAATGCGCCGACAGGCTTCGGGGCGGATTCATAAAAAAGGGGTCGGATGTCCCCCGACATCCGACCCCTCGGCTTCCCCGACGCACGCGTGGCCAGCCCCGTTCCAATCCGGCCAGCGCCTCTGACGCCTGCCACGCCGGGTGCAGGAAGGACAATGCAGGAAGCATGCCAATCGCCGGCCGGCGCGCCGCGCGATAATGCGGACCGGCGCTTCCCGGCGCCGCATTCGCCGGCCCCTCCGCCGTTCCGCCCGCCGCAGCGATGCGGCCGGCCCGTCCCCGAGCCCCCAGTCCACCCGCAGCGCGCATGAGCGAATCCTTCTACCGTTACGAGGTGATCGTGGTCGGCGGCGGCCACGCCGGTACCGAGGCCGCACTGGCGGCCGCGCGCAGCGGCGCGCGCACGCTGCTGCTCACGCACAACGTCGAGACCGTCGGTGCGATGAGCTGCAATCCGGCGATCGGCGGCATCGGCAAGGGCCACCTGGTGCGCGAGATCGACGCCCTCGGCGGGATCATGGCGCGCGCGGCCGATGCCGCCGGGATCCAGTGGCGCCGGCTCAACGCCTCCAAGGGTCCGGCGGTGCGCGCCACCCGCTGCCAGGCCGATCGCGCGCTGTACCGCAGCTTCATCCGCCGCGCGGTGGAAGCGCAGCCCAACCTCACCGTGTTCCAGGCCGCGGTCGACGACCTGATCATCGAAGGCGACCGCGTCCGCGGCGCGATCACCCACACCGGCCTGCGCTTCGTCGCCCCGGCGGTGGTGCTGACCGCCGGCACCTTCCTCGCCGGCAAGATCCACGTCGGCCAGACCCAGTACGCCGCCGGGCGCATGGGCGACCCGCCGGCGACCACGCTCGCCGCGAAACTGCGCGAGCGCCCGTTCGTGGTCGACCGGCTCAAGACCGGCACCCCGCCGCGGATCGACGGCCGCACTCTCGACTATTCGGTGCTGGAGCTGCAGCCCGGCGACGACCCGCGCCCGGTGTTCTCGTTCCTGGGCTCGCGCGCCGACCACCCGCGCCAGGTGCCGTGCTGGATCGCCCATACCAGCGAGCGCACCCACGCCATCATCCGCGGCGCGTTGCACCGCTCGCCGCTGTACTCCGGCCAGATCGAAGGCATCGGCCCGCGCTATTGCCCCTCGATCGAGGACAAGGTGGTGCGTTTCGCCGACAAGGCCTCGCACCAGGTGTTCGTCGAGCCCGAAGGCCTGGACGTGACCGAGATCTATCCCAACGGCATCTCCACCTCGCTGCCGTTCGACGTGCAGCTGGCGCTGGTGCGGTCGATCCGCGGTTTCGAGCGCGCGCACATCACCCGCCCCGGCTATGCCATCGAGTACGATTTCTTCGACCCGCGCGGGCTCAAGGCCTCGCTGGAAACCAAGAGCGTCGCCGGCCTGTTCTTCGCCGGCCAGATCAACGGCACCACCGGCTACGAGGAAGCCGCCGCGCAGGGGCTGATCGCCGGGCTCAACGCCGCGCGCTGCGTGCGCGAGCGCGAGCCGTGGTCGCCGCGCCGCGACCAGGCCTACATCGGCGTGCTGATCGACGACCTGATCACCCAGGGCACCAGCGAGCCCTACCGCATGTTCACCTCGCGCGCCGAATACCGGCTGCAGCTGCGCGAGGACAACGCCGACCTGCGCCTGACCGGCATCGGCCGCGAGCTTGGCCTGGTCGACGACGCGCGCTTCGCCGCGTTCGCGCGCAAGCGCGAGGCGATCGCCCGAGAGACCGCGCGCCTGGGGGCGCTGTGGGCCTCGCCGGCCAACGGCCTCGGCGCCGAAGTCGCGCGCGTGCTCGGCTTGCCGCTGTCGCGCGAGACCAGCGCGCTGGACCTGCTCAAGCGCCCGCAGCTGGACTACGCGACGCTGCTGTCGCTGCCGTCGCTGGCGCCGGCAGTCGCCGCCCCGGAAGTCGCCGAGCAGGTCGAGATCGAAGCCAAGTATTCCGGCTACCTGGAGCGCCAGCGCACGGAGATCGCGCGCCAGCAGCGGCACGAGGCCAGCGTCATCCCGGATGGATTCGATTACGCGCAGGTGCACGGCCTGTCGGCCGAGGCGCGGCAGAAACTGCAGCGCGTGCGCCCCGAAACCGTCGGCCAGGCGCAGCGCATTCCCGGCATGACCCCGGCCGCGATCTCGCTGCTGCTGGTGCACCTGGCGCGCGAGCAGCGCAGCCGCGTGGCCTGAGCGCGACCGCGCACGCAATCCCGCGCCGCCACGGAGTGGCCCGCCGGCGACGACGCGACCGGCGAGGTTGTCGCATGCGCCGACCCTCGCGGCCGGCGCCGCTCCTACAATGGACGCACCGCACCCCGGAGCCCGCCATGACGATCGCAAAGTCCGTGCCCCTGGCGCTGCTGGCGCTGGCGCTGGCGCTGGCGGCCTGTAGCCGCGAGCCGGCGTCCGCGACGACGCCCGCGCCGGTGGATCCGGCCCGGCCCTATGCGGTCCACAACTGGCCGTTGCCTTCCGCCGCCGGCTCGGCCCAGCCCGACCTGGCGTCGACCGCCGACGGCCGCGTGCTGCTCAGCTGGATCAGCAGCCTGCCCGGGCGCCGCAACGCGCTGCAGTTCGTGGCCATGGCCGAGGACGGCCACTGGCAGAGCGCGGCGCGCACCATCGTGGTCGGCAATTCGCTGATGGCCAACTGGGCCAACGTCCCGCACATCGCCGCCACCGCCGACGGCGCGCTGTGGGTGCAGTTCATGCAGCAGCGCGGCGCGGGTCACGCCGGCGATGTCGCGCTCAGCCGCTCCACCAACGGCGGTTTCAACTGGAGTGCGCCGGTGCTGGTGAACGACGACGGCGTGGAAGCCGAACACGGATTCGCCGCGCTGTGGCCGGCGGCGCGCGACCGCATCGGCGTGGCCTGGCTCGACGGCCGCGACGCTGTCGCCGGCGACGTGCACCACGGCGCCATGGCCCACGGTGCCGGCCGCACCGCACTGCGCGCCGCGGTGTTCGGCCCGGACCTGCAGCGCAGCGGCGAGGCGGTGCTGGACCCCAGGACCTGCGACTGCTGCCAGAGCGAGATCGCGGTCAGCGCACGCGGCCCGCTGCTGGCCTACCGCGGCCGCAGCGACGCGGAAGTGCGCGACATCCTCGTGCTGCGCCACGACGGCCAGGCCTGGGGCCAGCCGGTGCCGGTGCACGCCGACGGCTGGACGATGACGGGCTGCCCGGTCAACGGTCCGGCGATCGCCGCCGACGGCGACCGCGTCGTCGTCGCCTGGTACACCGAAGCCGGCGACCGGCCGCGGGTGCAGGCCGCGCGCAGCGCCGATGCCGGCGGCTCGTTCGCCGCGCCGGTGGTGCTGGAACAGGGCGAAGCCGTGCAGGGCCGGGTCGCGGTCGCGCTCGACCCGCAGCAGGCCTGGCTGCTGTGGATCCGCGAGGACGCGCGCGGGCAGTCGCTGTGGCTGTCGCGGCGCACGCCGGACCTCATGCGCGAGCTGCAGCGGCTCGAAGTGGCGACGCTGCAGGGCCGCGGCCGCGCCACCGGCTACCCGCAGATCGCGCTGCGCAACGGCAGCGCGCACATCGTCTGGACCGACATCGTCGACGGCACCCCGCGGCTGCGCGGCGCGGTGGTCGGCCCGTAAACCCAAACCGCGTCGCGGGTGCGGCCTGCCTCGCCTCGCGCCGGCGATCAGGTCGCAGGCGCGGGTGCGGTCGCGGGTGCGGCGGCTTGATAGCTGCCCACTTCGGGGCGGAAGGCGATCGCCAGCCGGTTCCAGCCGTTGATCGCAATCACCGCCAGGCTCAGGTCCACCAGTTCCGAATCGCTGAACTGCGCGCGCGCCTGGTCGTAGACGGCGTCGGCGACGTCCTTGTGCGCGGCCACCAGGGTCAGGGCCTCGGTCCAGGCCAGCGCCGCGCGCTCGCGCGCGCTGTAGCACGGCGCCTCGCGCCAGGCGTCCAGCAGGTACAGGCGCTGCTCGCTCTCGCCGGCCGCACGCGCGTCCTTGGAATGCATGTCCAGGCAATACGCGCAGCCGTTGAGCTGCGAGGCGCGCATCTTGACCAGCTCCAGCAGCGAGGCTTCCAGCCCGCAGGCGTGGGTGTGCGCCTCCAGCCCGAGCATCGCCTGGAACGCGCCCGGCGAGGCTTCCCGATAACGGATTCTCGACGACATGTTGTCTCCCTTGTGCCGCTGCGAGGCGACCGGATCCGGCCATGCATTGCGGACGCGTGGCCGTGCCTGCAGCGCGGGCCGGCGCGCGATCACGGCGGCGCGCGGCGCCGCCACGCCGGGCCGCGGTCGCCGCCGCGATGCGCGACGGCGGTCAGGCCAGTGCGGGCGGCGGTCGCGGCTCAGCCGCGCCAGTAGTTGTTGGCGGCCGCCACCGTCTGGAAGTTGAGCGCGATCACCTGCGAGGCTGCGGTCAGCCCGTCCGCGGAGTCCGCGTACTCGGGCCGCAGCTTCTTCAGCGTCGCCACGTCGGGCTGGGTGTACTTCACGCCGCGGCGGCTGAGCGTGATCGCGAGTTCGAAACCCTCTTGCGGCGTGGCGGTCAGCAGCGATGGGAGCCAGGTGTCGGTCATGGTCGAAGCCTCGGGTTGGAAGGAAGGAGTGCGGCACGGAGCAGGCGCGCCCGCGCAGCCGGCGGACGGATGCGGCGGGGCCTGGCGTGTGCGTGCGCACGATTCTACTCACGCTGCCCGCGCCCGTCCGTGCCGGTGTTCCCCGCCAGCTCGGCGCGCGCTGCGCCTTCGTGCCCGAGTGGCCGCGACTTCGCCGCCGCCCGCGACGCCCGACCTGGCCGGCATGGCAGCCGCCGCCCCTTTTTTCTGCGCGGGCTGTCGCCCGAGCTAGGCGGCGTCGCGCTGCGGCGCCGGCTTGCGCGCATTGTCAGGCGCCAGCCGCACCCGGCCGATCGGCCCCAGGTGAGTAAATCCGAACCCCTCGGGATACTTGAGGCCGTAGCCGAGCATGCGGTCGAACCCGACATGCGCGGACCAGATGAGACCGCTGGCCAAAGCGGTCGGGGAGTCCAAAAAGACGCCGCTGGCCAGAACCATCAGCGGGCCCAGATAGGAGTGCGCCAGGTTGTAGGCGAGGGCGCCAAGCCGCGGCCCGGCCAGGTAACCGAAGAAGGACAGATCCGGAGCGAGAAAGAACAACACGAACATGCTCCACCCGGCGCCGAACCTGTCATACGCCAGGAGGCTGATGCCCAGGACGATGGCTGCCTCCAGACGCAGCACGAGCCTTACCCCGCCGGTTGTTGCTCCGCTCACTGAAAAGCCCTCGTCTCGTCTGCGATCGAATCAATCCGAGCCGCGAAGCGGCTCCGGCTCTCGAACGAATCTTTGAAGCCCCGTTTCGCTGCCCCAGGCGCCGCGTAGCGGTTTCGGCTGGAATGAAGGTCGGACCGGGCAAGCACCTACTGGCCCGCGGGCGGTTCCCAGAGCTCGATCTTGTTGCCGTCAGGGTCAAGGACCCAGCCAAACTTGCCTTGCTCCGAGGTGTCCGTCTTGTCTACGACTTTGCAGCCTTCCGCACGCAGCACCGACAGCAGGGCTTCAAGGTCGGCGACCCGGAAGTTGATCATGAAGGATGCGGAGCTTGGCTCCATGTAGCTCGTGTCTTGAGCGAACGGGCTCCAGATAGTCATGCCGGGCTCGCTGTCGGCGCCACCCCACTTGAATATGGCGCCACCCCAGTCTGTTACGTCCAGGCCGAGATGATCGCGATACCAGGCGCCGAGAGCTTGCGGGTCTGCCGATTTGAAAAAAATTCCGCCGATGCCTGTTACACGCTTCATGGATTCATTCCGTGCTGCCTGGAGCGATTGCGGATGCGGGCCGAAATTTCCATGGGCGAGTTCCTTCCCGCGCGGCCTGGTACCGCGCCGCGAAGCGGCGCCGGCTCGAATGCACGGCTAGCGCCCATGCGCGGGGTTTACGGCCTTGCAGCACAGGGATATGCATTCATCAAGGCAGGCGTTGCTAGCAAGGCGGCGTCTTGGCTGGCAAGCTGAGGGTTGCGCCGGAGGAAGTCGACCGTGACCGTGGCCAAATCCCGGATCCTTACACCCGCGGCCGGATAGCAAATGTGCGGCGCGAAACCGTCGCCTTGGGCAACCAGCACTGATGTGGTGATGCCTTGCAGGGTACCGAGGCAATAGCCAGTTTTTATGGCTTGAACTGGATACAGATCGTCGGTCCCCGCCTGGTCGGAGGCGACAACCGACTCGCAGCCCGCCAGGAGGTCGGCTCCGATGAGATTCTGCGCCTGGCCGGGCGCGGGAAGGAAGCAGCAGATTGCGAGTAGTCCGATTGCGAGTCGCATTGGCCTCACCTGTGGGCGCTAACGCCTTGTGTCTCGAGTAATCCCTACTGTGGGTGCCAAGAGCCCGGCGTGCGCGCCCGATAACGCCTCGGTGTCAGCACCACCGTAACTCAGCGGGGCCGCACACCGGATCTCGTGCCCTGCGCCCGGTCAGTTGATCGAGATTTCCCCCGAACCGACAAGCGTGGGCCCCGGGCGCGATGCTCTCGACCGGTCAACTGTAGCGGAGAACGGGGATGGCGGCAGTGGGGATCGATGTGGGCAAGGCAGGCCTGGATCTGGTGGCGGACGGCCAGCCGGGTGTCGTGCGGTTCGGGCGCGCGAGCTGGACGCCATCGATCGGACGCTGCGCGCACAGATCCAACTGCACGCCACGCCGTCGCTGCGTTCGAGCAAGGGGCTGAGTCCGGTGTTCCAGGCGACGGCGCTGGCGCTGTTGCCGGAGCTGGGATACCTGGATCGAAGGCAGATCGGCAAGCCGGTCGGCGTTGCCCCCAGGAATCGCGACAGCGGACAAGGCCAGGGCAAGCGCAGCATCCGTGGTGGTCGTGCGCCGGTGCGCGTGGCGCTCCACATGGCCACGCTGTCGGCCGTACGTTGGGATCCGACGATGCGCGACCGGCAACTGCGCGCCCGCGGGAAGCTGGGCAAGGTGGCGCTCGTCGCATGCATGCGCAGGCTGCTAGGAATCGTCAACGCCAGGCGCCGTGAAGCGGCGTCGGCTTGAATGAATTGTTAGGTCTGCGCCCCTAAGCGAGCCCTGCGGTTCAACTTTATGAGCCAGAATGAACTTAGGAGAACAGAGGTGATTGCTACGTACATGGGCGCATGCAAATTAAGCGTCCAAAGAACTAGCCAAATGCCAATCGAAGTCGTTTGCCATGCCTGGGCAAGATAGATCTTGCGTAATGCGTGATCTGGAACTGGAAAGTACGGCTTGAAGAGTCCGTTGCGTAGTGCATCTGGCTTGAGCCATGCCAACAGGGCTAAGACAATCCCAATGATGGTCAGAAGTGGGCCAAGCCATAGGATCAAGGTCTCGAGTGCCTTCATATGCAGACCTAACGCCTGAATTAAGCCGCGCCGCGAAGCGGCGACGGTTTGAATGAACTGTTAGGGCCCAGCCTCACTCTGTGACCGTCATTTCTACAGTCACCGGGTACGCACCGCCCCAGCGGCTGGTTGAAGGCGGTGGTGGGAGCACGGTAGACCCGAATTTGTCCGCGAAGCAACGAGAGACGGTTGTAGCAGGGTTTACCGCAACAGAAAAAATGTGCCCCGATGCGTTGGCATAGCCGACCAATATGAACTTCCCGAGCTTGCCAATGGACGCTGAGCCAGGCGGCACACACGCAACCATGGCCGCTTGGATGGCGGGGGCCAAGGATGCGTCATAGATCTTGCCCTCGGGAGTGGCGATTGCCTCATTCCCTTGAGCAACCCGAGCGGAAAAGTCGGCAGCGCTCGCAGAGCAAGAAAAAATGGCGAGTATGGCGACGATCTTTCTCATGGGGCCCTAACGCCTGAATTAAGCCGACCCACGCGTAACGGCTTCGGCTTGAATGAACTGTTAGGGCCCCCTAGCACTGAGCCAACCGAGCCCATGGCCTGTGATCATATCAACGGCTGTGGAGACGGACGCAGAGGTCCTGGAGAGGTCATCCGAAATAGGCCACCACTTGTCAGGGATGCCAAAGAGCATCCCGACGAAAGGAAGGCTAGCGAGTCTGGGGAAGCGAGGGGGAATGAGTGCGCCAATACGAGTCCGCCGCTCAAACTGGCAGTCGTACTCTTTCGCATGATCAGGACGCACTCCAAGCCTATCGCCCTCGGTGAAGATCCCAAGGTTGACAGTGAATGTGCCTTCCAAGGAGCGCCGTCCAAGTTGGAAGCTGACGATTTGGCTGGAGCGGCCGTCGCTTAAGAGGCGCCGAAACGTGCGGCTCCCATCAAAACGGAATCCGTGGGCTGCGAGTGCTGGTATTGCTACGTCCCGAAGAGCCGTGTCAAAGGCAGAAGCTCGAGAAGACATGGTGTGGGCCATAACGCCTGAATTAAGCCGAGCCGCGCAGCGGCTTCGGCTTGAATGAATTGTTAGGCAGCAGACAGGAGCTTTGCACGACCTAACTCCGTAAAGATTTGCTGGGCTGGCTTTGAGCAGTCAGCCGCAGAAAAACTCTTGGCCCAAACGACGCCGAAAATACAGCCGAGATTACTTGCGCGGCATCCGAGGGGCTGCGGAAAGTGGGAACTTTAGCCGTGATCTTGGCAATTTGACCGTTAAACTCGTCGGCAGGCGCGCCCTCAGCGATAAGGCTGTAAGGATCCCAGGCGCGTATGACACAGCCGATGATCTCAACTGCTTTTTCGTATTCGCGACGATCTTTCACTGCTGCCTAACGCCTGAATTAAGCCGAGCCGCGAAGCGGCTTCGGCTTGAATGAATTGTTAGGGCTCATTGCCAATAGCTGTGGCGGCGTTTGAGTAAACCTGGCCAATTCGTGTCCTTGAAAGTGCCGGTGAGCCCGCGCTTGCTGATGGTGCCTTGAAACTGTGTGGCAGGGCAATCACTGTCAGCTTGCGGTGGTAGTGAGAATGAAACGGTTGAGACATCTACAGTAGCGGGTACAAGGGACGGCGCTCCGGGCGAACCCTCTGCGCACTGCACTAGAGCGAAATAACCGCTGTCGCTATAAACAATGGTGATCTCAACGCCGACAACATCACCAGCCTCAGCAATGTACTCGAAGCCGGAATAAGTTCCGGTAATCTTGGGCTCTGACGCAGCCGCCGAACTAGCTAAAGCAAAGGCTGCAATTGCGATGATGGTTTTCATGAGCCCTAACGCCTGAATTAAGCCGAGCCGCGAAGCGGCTTCGGCTTGAATGAATTGTTAGGCTGCGCGCCGAGGTGCATCATTTGCCACTCCTGAGTTGCTGTAGGCTGCGCTGTGCGGCCTTGTAACAGAGCCAGCTAATGAGCAGGGCAAAGGCTGAGAAGCCTAGCGATAGAACAAAGTAGTTGGCATGACCGATTACGTTGCCGCCGCGATCATAGACGGGAAGAACGCTGAGACCATGGCGATAAAGGATGTAGAACGGAAAGGCAATTGACCCAACCAGGAACACAAGCGAGACGGCTCGTTGAACGAGCAGAAGGGCAATCCAAGGGCTGCGGTTAGCGGTTTCCATCTTTGAATTACCTTAGTGCCGATCGAGCAGCCTAACGCCTGAATTAAGCCGAGCCGCGTAGCGGCTTCGGCTTGAATGAATGGTTATGCAGCAGCCTAGAACCGGCGAAGCCAGGGCGCAACAGGGATTTGTTTGCAGGCCAATCGGGAGCTGGCCCTCAGTAGGATTTACCGAGGAGATCAGGCGCCGTCGCTCTTGCCAGCCGAAGTCCAGGCGCCGCCCATCACCGGGCGCGAACCAGCCGAAGGCGATGCGGCGCAACAAGGACCAGCCGAAGCGACTTGCTGTGGCGACGCCAGTCCAATCCCCGATGTAGCAGCCGACGCGATGCCGCTACAACACAAGACAACCTGCGCGCATAACGCCTGAATTAAGCCGAGCCGCGTAGCGGCTTCGGCTTGAATGAACTGTTAGCTGCCAGCCAGCTTGCTAAGGCAGCGAGCTTTTGCGGAAGCCAGATCTGGATCTATCACCGACTCTAAAGCCTTGCGACGTGCCGAACGCTCCCGAGTGCGGGCAGCGGGATTGTCCGTGAAATCTGCGCCGAGGAACTCCACCCCAAAGCAAGCGGGACGATCAGCTTGAGCCCGAAGAAATACAGCCGGGGCACGGGTTACATAGCGGGACGAAAGCTCGGCTAGTTCTTCCAGCTGCTCGCCGGGCAGCGTGCTATCGGCCTTGGCCAAGATCTCTCGTAGTGCTGCCATATCTGCGGTTCTTGCTCGCGCCACCAAGCTAGGGAAGTGCGAAGACTCGCCGGCCGTCGCTGCCGCGCAGAACGCAATGGAAAGCAGGGTGATGATGAAGGCTCTCATGGCAGCTAACGCCTGAATTAAGCCGAGCCGCGCAGCGGCTTCGGCTTGAATGAATTGTTAGAGGGCAGCCTACAGCCCATCATGCGCGATGAACATGGCGCCGATGAACCACGACCATATAACCCCGGCCAAAGTGAGCAAATGCACCACAGAGAGCCATTTGCTCCGTAGGGCCAGAACAGAAGGCACTAGCAATAGCAGAGGTACGGCCGAAGCTAGGGTATGCAGCCACTGGATAGCATCCGAAGCAGGCGGCCTTGTCCAGAACGACGCCAGAAACGCAGTGACGTACACGACTGCAGCAAACAAGCCAGGAGAGCCGGCGAGGAGTTTGTGGCCTTGGTGTGCACCGAATAGTAGGAACGGCACAGGCAGCAGAAGAAGCGCCAGCCCCAGGGCAAACTCCTCTAGTCCGGAAATTGTATCGAGATCCATGGAAGTATCTCTGCCCCCTAACGCCTGAGTTAAGCCGAGCCGCGAAGCGGCTTCGGCTTGAATGAACTGTTAGGCCGCGCCCTAGAGGTTTGCGAGCCCATGCTTGCTTATTAAAGGCGCAAGCCAGAATAGAACGGCCCACGCCATGAAGCCTGCAAAGAGTCCAATGAATGCGAGTTTGAACCAATAGGTGCGCGGAAGTAGAACATGCAACTCGCTGTCGGTGCGCTCAACCTCTGGTTCGAAGCCAAGCTTTGCACACATATCCCACACGATGGGTAGCCAAAGCAGATAAGGGATGGCTTTGAGTGCAACTAGGCCGCTGCGTTGCTGAAGGAGATAGATGCCTGCCGTGACGGTGGCCCAGCCCGCGAGTTTGAAGAACTGGATCGCCGCTACCTCGGAGAATGGAGGACGATCCTTGCGCGGCAAGCGTTCGAACAGCTTCCATTTTTCCGGCGGGATACGAATCTTCATTAGCGGCCTAACACCTGAATTAAGCCGACCCGCGAAGCGGGTTCGGCTTGAATGAATTGTTAGCGCCCAGCCTGCGCCGAGTGAGAAGAGCGGACACGAGTGCCGATAACCCTCCGACTACACCAGCGGCTGCCGGCGGTGCGGATATCGTGCCATCCACTCGCGCGAGGACAAACGCTGCGGCAAACGCGGCAACGAAGCCCAAGCACAAGCCCAGTGCAGCGGCGGCGGGCAGTGATAAGCGATGGTGGCTGTGTACCCAGCCGAATGCAGCGCCGACCGCTAAGGCAGGGCCGGCCGCCACCACGTAAGCCGAGACAAGGCTAAGGAACGCGAGCATGGCTACATACGGCGAAAGCCAAGCGTCAAGAGAGGAGGTGCTGGCCGCAGAGGTGCTCATAAGCAAGTAGGCACCGCCCACGGCCCAAACGAGAAGCGGACTAACCAACGCAAATGTGAGGGCGCTTTCCACAACCTTCCGATTGTTTGTCATGGGCGCTAACGCCTGAATTAAGCCGAGCCGCGCAGCGGCTTCGGCTTGAATGAACTGTTAGACCGCAAAACGAGGAAGCGCATGGACAAGCCAACCTGGGTATTCAACGAGGCGCAACGTGACGCCGTGTGTCGTGGAGAACTATGCCCGGCGTGTCTGAGCGAGAACGTGATCGTATGTGGCGCGGCCCCGTCAATGACCGAAATGAACGTCGCGTTTGACTGCGGCTCCTGCGGCGAACAGTGGGAAGGGTACTAGGCATGTTGCGGTCTAACGCCTGAATTAAGCCGAGCCGCGTAGCGGCTTCGGCTTGAATGAATTGTTAGACGCCACCCGTTGTCTCTACGGCCTGCTTGGGCTGAGTGCCGGTGCGGTAGTCCATTGCTCCGACTAGCCCTTGGACAAAAATGTAAACAAATACCACTGAGACCAGAATGCCAATGGGTAGGCCGGCGAAGAGCATGAAAAGGGCTTTATGAAGAATGAAGTACGCCAGCATGACTGCCGCACAAGCGCGGCTCTTCTTGTAGATGCCAAAGGCCAAACCAAAGACCAGCACGACGTCAAAGATGTCCAACAATTTGACTCCATACACCCAGCCCATCAGGCCGCTGAGCGTGAGGAGGTTGACCAAAATGGCCGCGACCCATGCGTTTCGGATGCTCCGGGCAGCCTTGTGAATGTCAGGCTGATCGACAATTGCTGGTGCTGTTTCTTGAGTCACGACTTCCCCCTGTGTGGCGTCTAACGCCTGAATTAAGCCGAGCCGCGAAGCGGCTTCGGCTTGAATGAATTGTTAGGACCCAACCAGCGTCTTGCCCCAAGGTGCGTGAGAATGGCAACGGCGATGCCACTGGGGATGGCATACCCCATCACTCCGCGATCCAGCAGACCGATGAGTGCTCCGCCGATGGCACCGGCGATGACAGCCGAGCCCCATGTTGCGCGATTCGACCGCCAGAAGTAGAAGTAGACGAATGGGGCGATCAGCAGGGCTGGAATTGCGCCTGCAAGAAAAGCCACGGCGAACACCCCCGCCGCGGTCCCGGCTGGTGAGAGAGCAATCGTCAAACCACCGGCGCCCAAGCCAAATATCAGAGCCAGGGCGCCGGCAACGGCGAGCAAGGCCACCAGCGCGACCAGTGCAATCTTCAACAGTTGCCGGATCACTTCCATTGGGCCCTAACGCCTGAATTAAGCCGAGCCGCGTAGCGGCTTCGGCTTGAATGAATTGTTAGGCAGCAGGCAAGAGCTTTGCATGACCTAACTCCGTGAATATTTGCGCGGCTGGGCGCGAGCAGTCGGCCGCAGAGAAGGCCTCCGGCCCAAAGGAATCAGAGAATACAACTGAGATTGCTCGCGCCGCATCCGAAGGGCTGCGAAAGCTTGGAACCCTAGCCGTGATCCTGGCTATTTGGTCGTCAAGCTCGTCCGCTGGCGCACCCCCAGCAATAAGGCTGTAAGGATCCCAGGCGCGGATTACGCCACCGATGATCTCAACTGCTTTCTCGTAATCGTGACGGTCTTTCACTGCTGCCTAACGCCTGAATTAAGCCGAGCCGCGCAGCGGCTTCGGCTTGAATGAATTGTTAGGCATCTGTGGCCGGATCAGTTTGGCTACCGCCAAGGTGGCTACAACAGGAGCCACAAGCTCCGGTATCCACGAGAGAAGCATAGAGCCAATTGGGGAAAACTCACCCTGGAAAAGCACAAGGCGATTGATCCAAACCCATGTGGGCACTAGAGCTAATGCGAGATAGACCCAGAGCGGCAAGGGCCGAAGACGTAAAAGAAGGTATCCGGCCGGCAGCCAAAGAACGACGTGAATGGGGAATTCGACGACTGTAACGCCGAGCAATAGCTTGGTGCCGCCAAAACCGTTATGTGCGAGCCATGCAGAAATGGGAAAATGCAAAGCAAAGAAGGAAATGCAGAAGACGATTAGAGAAAACTGCAATAGACCGATCACCAAGGCACTAATGCTCGAGAACATCACTCGCATTGCACTCTCCCCTGATGCCTAACGCTCAAGTTAAGCCGAATTGCAGCGCGTAGCCGACAACAGGGCAAGCTCTTTCTGCCATGTTGTTGGCGTAGCGATGCAATTTCGGCTTGAACGCATTGTTAGGCCTCTAAGCCGAGGATAAGAATTCGGTTGAGCCCGAGGGCTGGCACTTTGTTGTCGATGTAGGTTGCGAGGTCGTTGCCCCCGACCATCCGACCCTCCACAAACTCCGGGTCTTCTTGGGAGTTGAGCGACATCGAGTGAAGGACAAAACCAGCTTGCTCCCCAAATAGCTGTTTGTAGCTCCGCTCCATAAGATCCGTGGCATGGTCCTTATTGGCCGGGTTGTACAGGCCCAGTCGTTGCAGCAGTGAATCGTGAAAGCCAAACACATAGCCAGCTGCACGCTTGTTTGTCATAACGGAGCCGAACGCTTCTTTTGCGCTCGAATACTTGGGTAGCAGCTGAATTGAGAGCAACTTGCCTGCGGTGGAAAGAAAGAACGCCTCACCTTGTCGCTTGGTGCTGGCGGCGCGCGGGGTGACAGGCTTTGAAACTGGTTTGGCTGCTGGGGTAATTGGCCGATCGCCGAGCATGCGGCCAAATACTTCCCGCATCTCTGGCAGGAGTGTCTTATTGCGCTTCTTTTCTTCTTGGGCGGTGAACAGTGCACCCAAACCTAGAAGCACGGCGGCAAGTCCGACTCCGCCAATGGCGGCACCAGTGATGGAGAAGGTGCGCTCCATAAGCTCACCGCCCACGAAGCCCCCGACGATCGTGGCGAGGACGATAACAGCGATAAAGATTTTCATGGGGCCCCCTTGATGCCTCCGTAGAGGCCTAACGCCTGAATTAAGCCGAGCCGCGTAGCGGCTTCGGCTTGAATGAATTGTTAGGGGGCAATTTGCGAGCCATCAGTCGGTACCTCGTCGTGGACGATGACGTCCTGAAGCCATTGAAACTTTCTAGTAAGGTAGGAATAGATCGGGTACCCGGCCACACCCAATATGAGACCGATAAGAACGCCGCCTACTGGTCCAAGTATTAGGAGGTAGCCAGAGCTCCCGATTGAGCCCTCCATTGAGCTGATCAAGGCGTTGATTGGCACCATGACCAAGCTGCCGCAAAAGCAGCCAAGAGTCATCAGCTTCACGAACGAGCCGAATTTAAGACGGATCGCGAGATTCTTCATTTGCCCCCTAACGCTTGAATTAAGCCGAGCCGCGCAGCGGCTTCGGCTTGAATGAACTGTTAGGCACCCAGCTACTGAACACAGAGATGCTTGGGCGCGCAAATCTCGAAGCGATAGGTGCGCTGAAAGACTGACTCAAAACCCACGTACGGCATGGTTTGACCAACCAGCGCGGTGCGCATGCGCTCGCCAAAATCAGGCGCGAACTGGCATTCACCAAGATCAGCGCGGAGTACTTCTCCGCCCGGCAGCAAAGTGACGGAGAAGTAGCACATGGAACCACTAGGCAATTTCATGTTCCAAAGCAGCTCTTCAGCTCTTGTCGCTAGCGCTGAACCATACTGAACCTCCAGAGACCTTTGTCTTTCCATGAACGCTGAGTCTTGCGCCCATTTCTCCGCATAGTTGAATGGCGGTTGTGCAGGCGCTACACCGACAGCTATGTCACTGGATTGCGGCTGCGTGGCACAACCACTCAGGAGAGCTGCCGTTAGAAGTACGAGTCGCGATTTGGTCATATGGGTGCCTAACGCCTGAATTAAGCCGAGCCGCGCAGCGGCTTCGGCTTGAATGAATTGTTATGCGCTGACCAAGTGGCGAGGCGACGCAACACCACGAAACTA